>NZ_CP065193.1 GCF_018831625.1 Spiroplasma endosymbiont of 'Nebria riversi' | reverse complement strand
AAGCCATTTTTGTCACAAGAATTACAGATTCCAACTTTGATTTTTATTACCAACACATAAACTTTCGCTATCGCATTCGATACAAAATATTACTGCCAAAAGAAACATACCCCTAAAAGTTTGTAGAAAACAAAATCTTGTCATATTTATATGGTTTCTACAAAATTAAAAAAAGTATGTAATATACCACGACTTATTGACAAACACAAGAGGGTTTTGTACTAATTAAAAAAATCAGTAAAATCTACTAATATGGTATAATTAAATTGTATTAAATAGACTGTAAAATGGAGAAAGGCTGTGATTATTTGGTAAATTTTATTAATTACTAAGAATTCAAGAAAAGGAAGTTAATTAATTGTGAAAAAATTACTAGGATTAATAGGAACAATAACAATAGCAGGGGGCGGAATGGCTGGACTTGCGGGAAACGCACCAACACTAGCAAAAAATAATATTAATTATCAACAAACAAATAATTAGAAACTTTAAAAAGAAGACAAAAGACAAATCGGAATAGGAGTGAGCGTTTTAACAGATATTTATTTGCAAAATGGCGGATTTAAATCGCCAAATGAGAAACAATGGAAATTGAGTCCGCAAATTGTATGGAAATAACGGAAACCACCCAGATTGTGGGATTCATTACAGAGGTCCTGGATGACACTATGAAAATTGCACGTGTTAATTAATTAACTTAGTAAATATGAATATTTTAACTTAATTAAATGAAAATTAATAAATTAATAAAAGTAATATAGCTTAAAAACAGCAACCTTAATTGCTGTTTTTATTTTGTTTATTATCATATTTATATAAAAAAACTATTCTCTGGTTCAATGATATTTAATTATAATCTTCCGCCACCAACAATTGTTGATTTAGAAATCAGTATGCATTCAAGTTAATTTTGGTTTACCTATGTAGGAGCAAAAAATAAATCTTTTAAAATTTAATAAACATAATTATATAAAAAATAATTATTCAAAATTATAAAAATTACTTTGTTTAAAAATTTTTGTAGCGTTTGAAATGGTGTTTTAGTGTTTAATGATGAATGACAGCGTTCAAAGTTATAAAAGTAATAATATTTGTTTAGATAATGTTGAAGTTCATCTTGATTTAATTTTTTATCCTTGGAATAAAATAATTTGTTATAATGTTGGTGGAATCGTTCAATCTTCCGTTGGATTGAGGCGAACGAATTGGTGTCGTTTCGTGAACGATTCCGCTTTTTGAAAGAAAGGTTGTAAAAGGCCTTTCTTTTACTTTATATGCTTTTTTATTGCTTCAATTAGTAGTAGTAAATTCAGGAGCATTATCAGTGCGGAGGCGTTTAATTATTATGCCAAGTTCACTAAAATCTTTTATTGCTCTTTGCGCGGCGTTAATGGGATTATTGGTTCCTAAACTATCATAAACATAACCAAATACTATGCGTGTCATTTCGTCAATGAAATCATAAATGTAATATTTTTTATCAACCGGAAAATTTGATGTAGTAATAATTTTGGCACCCATTTGTAAAAGACCAATTCCGGAAACTTCATAACGCTTAAAATGGCGTTTAGTTTGTTTGATTTGTTGTTTTAATTCTTTTCAACGGGAGTCAGTTTTAATTCAACGATAAAAAGTTTTGATATTTTTATGAACTTCTGAATTTTTGACATCGCGAAAAACAATTTTTAAATTGTTAAATAAAGACCACATTCCACCGGCTTGAAGATTTTTGTAATCAAAATATAAATCGCATAATTTTTTTGCGAGAATTTAAACTATATTGATAATTAAGATTTTTGTGGCTTTGTAGTTTTAAACAATAACAAATCTAAATTGTCAGAATAATAAGCGGTCATAATTTTTTGTGCCCAACGATAAAAGGTTTTCGTTGCGTTCTTAAATATTTTTTAATAAGTTTTGTTAAAGTAGTTTCTTCAATAGACTTGGTACATAACCTTTAATTTCACGCCCGATAAACTATAAAATTTATTTTCGTCTTTGTATTTATCTAACATTTGTACTTCGCCCAGAAAATAATATTATCAAAATAGTAGATAAAATTGAGGGTTATGTACCAAGTCTAATATAGAAATAAGTACATAAATTTAAATAGGCAGTAATGCGTTTTTTAGTTTTATAGTAATAAGATTACGGCAATTGGCACTTAATCAACTTTGTGCTTTTGCTTTTAAATCTGCTAAGTCAGCTTGGGAAATAATATATTTCATTTTTAAACTCCTTAAATTAAGAAAACCGTATTACAAAAAATACGATTTTCAAACATTATATTTAAAATTGCTAATTAATTAGGTATTTTTGCTAAAAATGAACTTATAAAATATTGTGGTTTATTTAATTGATATCTATCTAAATAAACAAATGACACTTTAATACTTTCAAGTTTAGGAATTTCTCAGCCATAAGTAGTCAATATATCTTCAGATGGTTTTGGTTTATAAACACCTTCTCGTTTAAAAAAATCCTTTATAGGATTATTAATACTTTGATTTTCGATTAAAAAGCTTTTTTCAGACATATCATCTGGAAACGAACACTTTCATCATAAAAAGTTATTCTTCCAGCAGAGCCAAAACTCTCTACATTAAAAAATGTATTATTTAAACTAGAAAATTGTAATTTTTTTTCAGAAACATTACTTCTACATCCAAAAATAAACATTACACATACTAAATTTAAAGCTGATAAAAATTTTCGCATAAAGAAAAATCCTCCTTTCAAAGGAATTATATTATAAAAAATATTGGCAATATTTAAGAGAACTTTTTTAATATCATTAATAAGATTGCTAATGACACTACAAATTCAAATAACATCTGAAATGCTGGAATAACTTCAAACACTGGAAAAGCGGTTTTGGTAAAATTAATCGTCGTTTTAGCAATATCGGCAATGGGGCGAATTAAAAGATTAATCCCTGAAAGACCAAGTAATCAATTTAACACACTAACAGAAGCGTGCTGAATCCCACAAGATATGGCACTAAATAAGCCTCAATAAGAACAATTAGGTGTTGGAATTAAGTCATCCATATTACCCGCTTATTCCGCCACCAATAAAAGCTGTTGAATTCAAAATGTTAAAATCGTATAAAGAATAATGATATTCAGTGCTTTCACTTTGTTTTTTATATAGCGGAAAAGTTAGCGTAAAAATATTAATTCCATACATCACATCAACTTTAGCATTATAAAAATGCAATTTATTGCTAGTAACATTTCACAATTGGTTATCATACGCTTTTAATACATTAAAATCTATTTGATAAGAACTTTTACCAGTTTTAAAATCATTAGCAATTTGTTTATCTTTCACAAAAAAATACGAACGAAAAATCATATTCTTACTATTTTCTATTGTTGAATCAAAATTAATTAAATATTGTTTAGGATAAAAAGTAATTAAGGAACGATAGAAAAACCCCATTTGTAAAACATTTTTAGGAATTGTTGCATTCCTTTGTAATCTAATTCTACATAAGTAGAAGTATCCATATCAAAACTTGCATAAAAGAATTGTACGAAAAAACCACCTAAAACTTTATAAATTTTATTAAATAAACCATTAATAAAATCAACAGTTAAATCTTTTTGGTAATAAAGCATAAAATCTTTAAAATCAAATTTTAATTTGTCATCATAGCGTAAAAAATAGAAAGTATTACCATAATAATTAACTTGTCCAAAAAAGGTATTGAAAAAGTCTCTTCCAAAACTTGCTCGTGACCCAAATTTTAAAATTGATTTACCATTCTCTAAAAACTCATTATAACCCATAAGGTCAGTACCGTCAGTTTTTATAGTAATAACATCACCAAAACTAGAAAAGGAAAGTTCTGTAAAAATAATGTTCTCTGTTAATGACTCATTTCAATGAGATTTGCGACTTAAAGTAAATTTACTATTTTGTTTAAAACCATTTAATTTAATTGACATTTCACTCATATATTTAAAATTATCATCAAAGAAATTAAAAATTGGGACTCAATATAAATAGCTATAATTAAATTTATCAAAATCTCGACGTTGTATCATTAAATAATCTAGCTTATCTTGAAACTGATTATACTCATACTCACCATCATTTTTATTTATTTCCGTAGGTAACGGTTGCTCGTTATCTTTCTCTGGTTGTAGTGGCACTTTAGCTGAAAATGAACTTATAAAATATGTGTTTATTTAATTGATATCTATCTAAATAAACAAATGACACTTTAATACTTTCAAGTTTAGGAATTTCTCAGCCATAGGTAGTTAATATATCTTCAGATGGCTTTGGTTTATAAACACCTTCTCGTTTAAAAAGATCCTTTATAGGATTATTAATACTTTGATTTTCGATTAAAAAGCTTTTTTCAGACATATCATCTGGAAAACGAACACTTTCATCATAAAAAGTTATTCTTCCAGCAGAGCCAAAACTCTCTACATTAAAAAAAGTATTTTTAATGCTAACAAACTCTAATTCACAATTATTGCCACATTGACTGGGGTTTGTAGCTCGTTTTTCTCGTTTCATAAAAAATTGTTCTATATTAGGTTTTGGTGGTTGTTTTGTATCAAAGAACGCTCCTAGCGGTACCAAACTAATAAACATTATAATAAATCAAGAAACAATCTTGTGCATCTCATCTACACCTTAAAACTCTTTTTTATCGCTTTAAAAGCGTCAGAAAATTTATAATAATTATGTTGTGGGCATTTGCAATTAACAACTTGCATTTGGTGCTCTCTAAAAACTTTATTAAAGTAATAACCCCTAATAATTAACTTAATACCAGTTATTAACAAATAAACGATTAATAATCAAAAATACACCTTGAGAACTACATTTTGGAAATCAAACAATATAAAATCTTTAAAAAACTCATCTGTGTTAGTTCGAATTTTTGTTAAAAATATTTAAATTAGAGTAATAAATCTATGAAATATAATAAAAAAATGTATAAAACCTAAAAGGCTTTTAAATCATTTAATACTTAATATTTTCTTTAACTTTTTCATTTTTTAAATCTTTAAAATTAAATATATTGTTGATAAAATACAAATCGTTCCTAAAATTTGGAAAATCGGATGTTGAGAAAATAACCTTATCATTGGTTTAAAAAAATCTAAAATTTTAATATTATTTGATAGAACTTTATTAAAATATTCTAAACCCTCACGCACATAGGCTCATAAACCTAAAAAGTCGTTTAAAGCAAAAATAGAAAAAACAGCAACAAGAATAAATAATATTATCAATTTAAACATTTTAAAAACCTACCTTTTTATTCGCCGTCCATGTTGGTCGACTCACGGTCTGCTTTTAGGGTTATTACCACTAAATTTCTTAATCGGACCACTAGATGATTTTTTCTTAGTTCCTCAATTAGCAACTGATTTTCGATATTTTTTACAAAAACCAACTTTTGGTCGTTCGATATGAATACCTAAAATACCACCAATTACAAGATTTATTACAAGCATAATTAGCGGAAAAATAATAATGCGAATATCTGTTCCGGGAATAGTTAAAGTTCAAATTAAATCAAAAACTTTATAAAACATATCGCCAATTAAACTAGCCATTTTTTCTAAGTTTTCCATTTTTTAAAATCCTTTATTTATTTTTCTTCTTCAGATTATTTTTTAACTTGGTAAGTATCTTACTAAATTTTTCCATTTTTAAATATTCTAATGCTTCAACATCCATTACATTATCATTTCAAAATTTATGTTGATAATTATCATTCAAAGCACGATTACTTAATTCACGCAAGAATGATAAATATTTATTATCGTAAAGATTTAAAATTGACATCGGAATTTTCAATTTAAAGAAATAAATGTCTAATTCCGGAATGCTACGATACTTGATTTTGCGACCTTTTTTATCATTTTTTGCATTAATTAGAGTTAAACGTCATTGTTCGTATTCGCTTACCGATTTAAAAGTACCATAAATAACTTGTAAATAAGGACGAAAGATGCTAACTGGTTTTTTTCTAATGCCAACAATTATTGAATTCGCAATATCACGAACTTTAACTAATATATGTTCGGCTCGTTGTCCGCTTGCTAATACGATATGAGTAAACTGCCGTGCTGAAGCGAAATATTCTTGTAAACCTTGGGCCGCCCTATCATTTTCTTTATAGTCAGTTCCTTCTAAAAATAAGTTGGTTTCATCTCATAACAGCAAATGCTTTTCTTCTAATATCGGATAATTATAATCTAATAAAGACATATGCCCTAATGAAAGCATTTGTTTATCCGCAATCGGAAAAGTAGAAATCGTTTTTCAACCGCTCAATAAGTAAGAAGCTAAAACCATTAAAGCAGTTTTTCCAGTCCCTAAGGCACCAATTACTAAATTTAAAGGCGAATTTAATAAGAAATTAATAAAACTACGACGAGCAAAAAAATGAGAAATTTTAGTATATAAAATATACAAAGCAATTAATAAATAAATAATATCAAATAACATTCTTTTTTATTGCTATCTGCCGGGCATTAATTTTTCAAAAATTTTGAAAGCAATTAAAAATAAACCAATAATCACACTAAGCAAGAAAAATCAATATGTAGCAAAGAAATTAACAACATTTGGCATATTACCGCCAATAATATCAGTTCAAATATTACCAAATGCTTTAATTAATGCTTTTCATAAGTTAGTAACCGCTTGCTCACCAGTAATTGCTACTGGCGGTGTTGTTACATCAAGAAAAGTTTTAAACATATAATCACCCCCTTTCTAAACAAAATATGATTTAACTTTATAAAACAAAATAACCATAAATAAGACGATGAATACTAATACCATTCAAAACGCAATATTTGCTATTAAAAGTCAAGGTAGTTCTTTGGTTAAATCAATTTCTTTACCAGAAACTCACGCCGGAATAGTTGTAATTTGGATAAATAAATCTCAAAAATACAATTTTGTCATTTCTCAATCTAAATCTTTTCAAGCAACTAAAAACATAATAATTACCGCTTAAAAGGTCAAAAGAGTAGAAAAATAATTGCTGAGAAGAGCATTACAATTATTAAAATTGAAAACAAAAATACAACTTGGGGTGGTAAATCGGCAGTTGGATAAATTAATTCAATTAACTCAATAATTATTTTTTTAAACATTTTCTAAACCTACTTTTTAATTTCTTTTTCATCTTGTTCTAATAAATTTTTCTTAAATTTTGCAATAAATATTCGTTGTGCATAAGTAAAATCTTTTGGCAACTGTTTTGCTTCACTACCATATTTCTTTTTATCTTTAAAAAACCGATAAATATTAACTGCAATATAATATGCTAGTAATAATGTTAAAATCGTAAAAAATACTAATCCAAATATACTCATCTTTCTTTTCTCCTTAATTTTCTAATTAATTTATTTTTTTAAACAATTATGTTCAACAAAATCAACACAAAGTCAATTATCACCAACTAAATCAGTTCTAACAGAATCAACTGCAAATTTAGACGCTCAATTTTTTTGTTCTAATCCGGTTTTTTTATTAATAGAATATATAAACTCTTGACAATAATCTTTGCCAGGCTCATCCACACTAACTCACATTTTCATTTCTAAAACTCCAAAACTATTTTTTACTACACCAAATAAAAAAAAATGCAATAACTTAGTTAAATAACTCAACTAATCCATAACTAGCGGGCGGAGCATACGCTTTCCGCGCCGCTTTGCCGCCATAAACATCAACCAAGATGGTGTGGTGTGTTTGTTGTGTTTTTTTTACCTCTATTCTTAAGGCACCTTAAAACACCTTTAAAATTAATTTTTAAAATAATTAAAACTTACATCCTTTTTATAGTTCTCTTTTTCAACAATAAAAAAATTTAACAATTCCTGTCCTATAATCAAATTAGACTCCTGCTCTTTCTTATTAACTGAAACCAACTGATAGTTAGTTATCTAACTAAGTTAAATATTTATTTTTTTAAACATTTATGTTTAACAAAATTTGTTAGTAAACTTCGTTTACTAATTAACTTAGTTTATTACTATCAAGGCACAAAAAAATACAAGGCATAACTAAAAATAATAAATATTAATTTAACCTTATATTTCTTGTAATAAATAAATGAGCTCGTATTTATTTATTAATTAAAAGCAAGTTTGTAGAAACCAAAATCTTGTCATATGTATATGGTTTCTACAAAATTAAAAAAATTATATGTAAGGTAACACAGACATTTTAGACCAGTAAGAATGCTCCTCTTAACAATAATTTTTTAAAGGAGGTAGGTATTTTAATTAATAAAATTAAACTAACTTTATTAATTTATTAACTTGTTCGAACAAAAACTAAATTCTATTTAAAAAGTTGTGTTGTAAATATGAGAACACTTTTTAGGTGTGCCAAAAAATGCTTTTTGGTAATTTCCA
This sequence comes from Spiroplasma endosymbiont of 'Nebria riversi', assembly GCF_018831625.1. GTDB lineage: Bacteria > Bacillota_I > Bacilli_A > Mycoplasmatales > Nriv7 > Nriv7. The sequence continues at coordinate 1,406,524 of NZ_CP065193.1, read as the reverse complement.
GCATTTCTCGCACCTAGTTAGCTAACATAACTTAGTTAACATAAAAGAGATAACATAGATTTATTTAGATAGTTAACTATGTTAGCTAACTAGGAAATTGCATATAAGGAAGGATGTATATTATCTTTTTACAAAAAATAAAAAATTATTGATATGAGGAGTTAATAAATAATGACTAACTTAAAAAATTTATTTTTGAATAAAAAATATATTGTTGCTGAAACAACAAATGTGATTTTACTATCAATTACCAATAGTGGTGGTGTTTCTTGAGTTCCTCGAAAACTAGTATACCCATCAATTAAATATGCAAATCAGATGGTGATCGGTATTTTTACAGAAAATGATTATGAAGTTATTAATTATGATGCCAACGGTGCACACAAAATTACAACCATTAAGGGGCAAGAAATTATTAATTTGTATGAAGAAGTTAAAATTAAAAATCGACAAAAATTTTTAGAAAATATTAAAAAATCTGAACTTGATAAAGATATTAATTTTAATTATATTATTCCCGAATGACTAAAAGAAACTGATTTAAATTAGATTAAATCTTGCACAAGTACGAGATGTCTAAAAAATATTGTTATGTTATATATTCTTGCGAAACTAATGAGTTAGTCGGTGTTTATGATAATGTTGCTGAAATTGTAGAACGCTATTATGGGTTTTCGCGTAATGACCCTAATTTTAAAAGAAAAGTACACTCATTAGAAAATGTAATTTATTACAAGAAAAAAGCCATCCGTCCGCGGAAATGAATTATTTATAAAGAAATAATTGAGGAAGATTAATTAATGGAAAACAAACATTTTTATTGACTTAAAGCATTACGCCAAAAATATTCTTATAAAGAATTAATTACAGCGTTAAAAGCAATTAATTGTCAATTGAAAGAAAAATCATTGCAATGTGAGTTTAAAAGAATAGAAAATTATTGTAAGCGGAAAACTAAAAAAAACTTATGATTATCAAAATTGCTTTGTGCCACAAGCAAAATGAACTAAAAAACAAGAATTAAAAATAGAGAATGACAAATTAAAAATAATTAAGAAAGGAATTGATAGTTAATTATGTTAAATTCTAATTTATTAAATAAAATTAATGTTAATGATAAATGATACACACAGAAATATGTGATTAAATCAATTTTAGAATTTTTAAAACCTAATAGTACTATTTTATGCCCTTTTGATAAAATTGATAGTGAATTTGTATGTGTTTTAGAAAAAAATGGGCATAAAGTTTGAAATAGTCATATTGAAGATGGAATTGACTTCTTTAATTACATTAAAAGTGATGTGGATAGATATGATTATATTATTTCTAACCCTCCATTTAGTAAAAGAAAGCAAGTAATAGAACATTTATTTAATTTAGGTAAACCGTTTGCGATGTTAATACCATTAGTAAGTATTGCATTAAAACCAATTAGAGAAAAAATAGATCAGTGTGAGTTATTAGTTTTTAATAAAAGAATAAAGTTTATTGCTTATAATGGTATAGTTTGCAAAAATCCACCAAGTGAAACTGCTTATATTTGTCATAATGTTTTGCCTAAACAAATTGTTTATAGAAAATTAAAGGAATTAAAAAATGAAAACATGATTTAATGTGGATGAATCAGATAAAGATTATTGTCAAAAGTTTATATATTCTATTAATAAAAAAACTGAATTAGAACAAAAAATGTAGTTGTCATAGGGTAATTATTTAGTTTATGAATTATATAATTGGTATTGATCCCGCAGGAATCGGTTCTACTGGTATTGTTGTTTGGAATTTTGAAAATTCATGCATTGAATTTGACGAAACAATAATTTCTGAAAGCGTTGAACAAGCAATTTTTAAAATTAAAAAATTATTTGATAATTTTAAAAGAATAGAAAATTTTAAGCCAGTGTTTATTATTGAAAATTTTTTCTTAACTAAAGGTAGAACGATTGACAATCCTTTAGCAACCTCAGAACTTATTGGAGCAATAATCAGTCTTTTAAGGTTTAAATATCATTGGCACTTTCTTAGACAAGAGCCTTCTAAAAAGAAAGGATTTTTTTACAAAGGAAACTTAAAACTTACCAAACACGAGCACGATGCGTGAAAGCATATTCAATACTTTTTGGGTAATGAGGTAAAACAAAATGTTAAAAGCACTAAAAATTAAAAAAGAAAATGAAGTAATTAATTATGTTAATTTTGTAAATTTGACAGTTATTTTAAAAGATATTCCCAAAATCACAGAATTTAAGCAAAAAATAGCTATTAGTAGTGTTGTTATTAAAGTTGTTAATGTTCAAGTTAGTTGGGAGAGTCTTAACTACACAACGCTCTCTATTTATGAAGAAAAGTTGCAAAAAGAATTCTTAAAATTAAAAGAACACGATATTATTTTAATTGAGGGAAAATTACACAATCGTTATTATCCAAATAAGACCACCCACAAAACATTTTTTAGCATTGAGGTTGAAAAATTTAAAAAAATTGGAAAAAAAAGAAAAAATAAATAGCTAAAAACTCAATAATTAGAAAAACTCATTAGATAATTAGAATATCAAATGAGTTTTTTATTTGAAAAAGGAGTACACACCAAATGAAAATTAGAGATAAAAAAATCGTCTTTATTGGTGAAGACGGACAACCCGAAAAAAATGCTGATGGAACTTTTAAGGTGAAAAATTTATATCGTGGCTTCACTGAGCAAAATGACTATACTGCTAATTTTCAGGAAAAAGCAAAAAATCTGTTACAAAGAGAAACGGATGCACTAAAAAAACTTGCCGACAAAGAAAAAGAATATTTAACTTTTAAAAAAGAACAAGAAATTAATAAATTAATTCAAGATGCTAATATTGATAATCAATTTATTAATTTTGTGAAAAACTCAATTAATTTTGAAAATGATATTGAAGTAATTAAAAATGATATTAATAATTTTGTGGCCACGATGCCAAAAATTAAACACACATTAGACACAGGAGGCGCTCCAAATAAGGCTGATGATAAAAATACTAACCCTTCTAACTCAGAAGAAATAATTTTTTCATCAGATGCTTTAACCCCTCAGGAGTTAATGTTTAAAAGAAAGGAAGATAAATAATAATGGCATTTTTTATTAATGTTGACCAATTAAGAACATTGGTTTCAAGCAAATGAAGACCCGAATTTCCACGAACAGGAAGTTTAATTCACCAACTTTTTGCAAATGAAATAGCTTTTACCGAATTTGAATATGGTGAGAAAGTAGTTATTCCACTTGCGACGGACGGAGTTATTAATAAAACATGAGACCCAAATACTGGTTCCAAATCTAACTATGCAACGAGAAAAAAAATAGAAGCTACTTTGGACAAGGTAATTGATATTCAAGAACGCATAGGGCGTTTAGAGAGTAAAGCAGCAGGTCCCAAATTCATTGAAAGTAAGATTATTCGTCTTCGCCAACAAATGGCTGAAATTTATGACAAATACGATGCTGAACAATTAGTGGCTGGTGGTACAGCAATTGCAACCGCAAAACCGATTACTAAAAACACAATTCTTGAAGAAATGGCAAAAATGCGAATTGCTGTTGTCAATTCTGAAAATGAGTGGACAAGTGGTTTCTTGCTCGCTACGGCTGATGTAGTGACCGAAGCTACTTATGCGAAATTGGTAACCGCTTCTCCTGATGGCGTGCTAGGCATGGTTAACGGAGTTGTCGTTGTTGTTAATGGTTGTATAACTATTGAAGTACCCAAATCTCGCTTGCCCGAGAATGTTAATATGATATGAGTTAATACTTTGGCATATGCGACATTTACAGGTATTAATTTGCCTATGGATGTAGGTATGTATACAGATGAAAAATATATGGGGCAAGTTTATATCGCTGAACGAGAATTTTTTACTGGTAAAGTTGCTTTAGCCAAAATGGTTCATTATCATAAATCAACACCAGACCCAGATGGAGACCAAGGTCAAAAAGATGATTAAAAAGGAAATTAGGCTATAGATAGGTAGCCTTTTTTAAATTTTGCCCATTGGAACTAATATAACTGCTTTGCAGTTGAGAGTTATTAAAACTACGCGAATGCCCCGAAAACAAGAAAATGATTTTTTACTGGAATTATTAAAATTTGTAGGTATGCAAGTCATTGGTATTTTATTAGCAAAATTTACTGCCGGTTTGTCGCTAAAATTCTCTCTAAGTGCTGGATTATCAAATTTAACATCCCAATTAATTGCTTCAAGTGTGCGTGTTGTAACTGATTTTACAATTAATCAAGTATATGATATTTATAAAGAACAAAGTAATACAATAAGCACTTTACTTAATTTAACGCCAGCTATTGGTGAAATTAGTAAGATGTCAAGAGCTTATAAAACAACAAAGTTTTTTAATCTAGCGAAAGAAAATAAAATTATTAATCACTTAGGAATAACAACGACTAATAATTTAGAGCAGGTTATTTCGCGGGTTTATAATAAAAAAATTATTCTTGACAAATATAAAACTTGATTTGACTATACTAAAAAACCAACTAAAGAAACTATGCTTAATCATTTAGGATTTTTGGCACGAAAACAATTTGTTAAGAATTATAAAAGTGCAAATGTAACAACATTAGGTCAACTTTTAGAAACGGAAACATTACTAAGAAAAATTAATCCTAATCTTGTAACTAAAACAAGGATATTTAAAGAAAAATGAGGTAATCAATTTTTAAATCGTTACGGAACAAACATTAATGAAATTTCAAAAATGCCAACGGAAAACTGATTTAATTTAATTACCCAAATGCAAAAATCAGGAATGCGTCAAGGTACATTATTATCACTAAATACTTTACGAGCAGAAAATTTTTTTCGTTCTCAATTTCTTAAAAGATTTAATAAAATTATGGAAAAATCAAAAAAATTACAAAAATTGTCGCCAACACATCAAATTTAAAAAGGTTTAAATAAACTGTTTGAGCCTGTAAGAAAAACGATTAAAGAGATAGAATTAAAGACTACAACCAAAATTCAAGAATATACAAATTTTAAGAACATTGTTTCAAGAGTGCAAAAGAAAATAATTGCCGATGGCACTTTATTGCCATTAATATCTGATGTCTTTTTTGCAGTCAAAGTTAAACCAACAGGAATACTAACAGATATTGCAATTACAATTTACTACCAAAATCCTGAATATCGACCAATAGGACCAATAATTACTACCCCTTTAAAATTACAACAATTAATAACTGCATCTAGTCCTTTTAAATTTTATATGTATGAAAGTGGTTGATCAATTGGTTGAGGTAAAACTAAAGGTAATATATTATCTTTAATGCCATTTTTACCAGCAAATGTTCAAGAATTTTACATCAATAGCATAAAGTTATATCGAGTTTTAACTCCGCTTTTAAAAATAACTTATGACCGTTATAAAGAAGGAAATTTATTTAAAATTAAAGAAAATTTTAATCAAGTTTTTAATAAAGACAACTATGTTAATTGAGCCATTGATAGTGTTTTGGGTAAGGGAATTGTTGGACGAAATGTTAAAAACCGCATTGTTAGACCACTTGTTAAAAACAAAAATATTAATTTGAAAATTAATGCTAAAAATATAATCCAAAAACAAATAACTAAAAAAATTACTACTATCAATAAAAAACTAAATCGGAAGTGATAAAAAATGCTCTTAAAAGAACTTTGACCAAATATAACCATTAATGGTTATCATACTATCAAAGCACTTACTGGAACCTTAGATGCTATACCATCTAAATATAAAGATTTAAATTTTGCTAATTTTGATGATTGATTTAAAACTTTCACTTTAAGAGCTTAAAATGATTGCAACATGTATCTTGACTTTATCTTTAACAAGTGAGAATTTACTACTTTTCCTGATGAAATTAAAGAAACCGTAATGGACATGATTTATATTTTGATTGAGCATTGAGTGTTTAACAGAGTACCAGTTGAATTATTTGTTGATGCAACAAATAATTTGAATACTTCTAATACAAGTTATATCGACTCTACTCTAGCAAATAACACTCAAGATATGATCCTGCAAAGAGTTAAAGCATTAGCTAATTTTACAGAATTAAAAAATTTCTTAATTCCTTATAATGATGAAAATACAGTTGATGCTAATATGATTGATTTAGGTTTGTATTACAGTAAATTTGTTGTTGATAAGTTATTAGAAAAAGAAAAAAATGAACGAATTGATGCTGATAATAAAGAAAAAAATGAACGAAATGATGCTGATAATAAACTGCTAAATCACCTCCTACTTGTTCAAGAAAGTAATAATCGTTTTACTTTACAAAAACAATTAAAATTTTTTCAAAGTCGCTGCCAGGATTACACATGCCCCCAAAATCCTAATCTTAGAGGTCCTGTAACTAATTTAGTTATTGAAGAATATGCAAATTCTGATTATGAACATGAAACAGAAACTTTAACGGTGTCTTTCCCAAAGCAGATTGGTACTTTACCACCAAATGTTTTACAACCTAATCCTCAAGAGGGCGATTATACGCATGCTACAACTGCTGATTTTTCGGCAAAATTACAAAAACAAATTAATATACTAACAAATAATTTTAAATTATTGCAAAATTCTTTTATTGGTACAATTGCTTGATTTAGCAGTAAAAAGAAAATTGAAAACGGTTGATTTGCTCTTCAAGATAAAGCATATACAATCATTCTTGCTGGTGGGGATGAACTTGTAACTCCATCTTTAGGTAAAGGAGATTTTATTAGACATAATCCCAATAAATTACTTCAACAACAAAAAGCTTCTGTTGAGAGGCATCGCCATAAAATTTGAGTAGATAGTTATATGGCGAACATTAAAAATTATAACTTTTATCACAATATCAAATTTAAAACTGCAAAAGAGATGACAGCTATTCTTGATTTACAATGGATTAATGTGACAACCCGTAATGAACCTGCCAATTTAAATAATAATAATCTCGGATATGCAGCTTTTAAAGTTCGAAGATATTTTGCGGAAGATGGAGATTGAGCTCCCGGTTATTCTTTGAATTTTAATTTTGACGCCAAAACAAAAGAATATGGTGAAAATGAAACTCGCCCACGAAATACTAGTTTAATGGCACATATTTATGTTGGGTTAGGTGCAAGAGTTAAATAAATTAGATATTAAAAAAGGAGAAAGTATTATATGAATTCAGAAACAGTAGCAAGTATTTTTACAGCAATTATTGGTGGTTTGGGTGGAACGGCCGGCATTACAGGAATAATCTCAGCTTTAAAAACAAAAAAGGAGGCGAAAAAAATGGAGCAAGAAAATAAAGAAGCGTTAAATAAAATTGATACCAAATTAATGATTATAAATAATAAGATTGATATGGTTATTGCTATCAAAAATAATAACGCTAATAAAAAAGAAATTAATATTAATAAACCAAAACGAGGAGTTAAAAATAATGCCTAAAAAATTATTTTGATTAAAAATGTTAATTTACTTTTTAAACTTTATTACTTTAGGACTTGTACCTTTGGGAAAATTAATTTCTGAAAAAATTGAAATTTTAAAAAAACAAGTTAAAGAATTGGAAAATAAATAATGCCATTACGGTTTACTAAAAAATGATTTAGTGACAAAGATGATAATGTTTTAGTTAAAAAACGCGAAATGGAAAAATCAATTTTACGAATGTATGGTTTTGCCCCTTTTGGTCATGAAGATTATTATAAATCTTATGTGTCCGACACTATGGCTAATGCATTAACTCCTAAGAAATTGGAAATTAATATTAGTCAACAAGATTTATCACCAAAAATAATGGCATGACTTTATAAAAATGACTTTCAAAGTAAAAACTGGATTAATGAGAAACGAGCTAGCGATATTGGTATTTTGGTATTTCTAATTTTTTTAAATCAAGGAATTATGAACTTTCAACCCATACGAGTAGCAGAGCGGGAATATGATGTGTTGGGAAATTTAATTCAATGTACAATTTTTTACGACGACTATAAGAAAAATAATCTTAATTTACGCATGTCCGAAACTTACCAATTAGAAAACAGCAAAATAAAAATTACGCGTGAAATTTATGAACTAAGCACTAAAAAAACTGTTGACAATAATGGCACATCCAAATTGGAACAAACAATAATAAAAGTTAATGATTTTGAAAAACAACGCAATAATGAAAAATTAAATATTAAACAAGTTTTAGAAATTAACTACATACCAATTGCAATTTTTTCTAATTTACCAAGTGAGCGTGCTGACATCGCTGGTGTTGAAGATAAATTGAAAGCTTTAGATATTTTTTATGAACAAAGTATTCTAGATGCGATTTTAAACGCCACAAGGTTTCTTATTAATACAAATTCACTTGTTGGTAATGTTCAAAAAAATGTAAATAAGATTATTGATGATTTTATTAAAAATCATGTTTTAGTCATGAATTATGATCAAGCCCAAAATCCAATACCCTTTTCTACTATTAACGGTCAATTTAGAGGGAAAGAATTAACTTATTTATATGATTGAAATGTGACCGAGATTAATAAACGGATCGGGATGCATGTACCCGCAATTCATAAAGAGGCCCAACAAACTCGCCAAGAAAGTTCGGCGGTTAATATTCAAACTAACAATATGCTTGAGCAAAAAATATTATTACGAGAAGAAACCCATGCAAACTTTATTTACTTACTACTTAAATTTGGCCGCGACTTGAATGGTAACGGTTTTATTTCGAAAGAACTTGAAAAAATGACAATCAAAGTCAATTTGAATGTAACAACCACAATTGGTAAAGAAATTAATAATATTGATATGAAAGGACAATAAAATGGCGGATCGAAAGACTAAACCAAGTCAAGAAAATGAAACAAAATATCGTGATTATGCAATTGATAATACTCCACTGGACTTTGCAAATTACACCGAACAATCAGACCCTGACTTACATACAATTTATAACGAAACAAGAAAACGCGAATTATATATTTATCCTTTAAACAACCTTATTAAAAACGCAAATAAACCTAATTTATACTTTTTTCTCCCAATGTTGTTAAAATTGGCTTTATTGACCCGTTAGAAGTTAAAAAAACGATTGCTTATGAAGTTAGTGACTTTAATTTAGAATTAGATGTTTGCAACGCTACTAATATTCAAGATAACAGTGTTGAATATACTATGGTCGATGCTAAGACTATAATTTTTCAAGATGAAAGTTTATACGGCAAATTTAATCTTCATGTTGTTTCTATTGGTGAACCGGCAAACGAAAATAATTTGGATGAATTGTATATTATAAATTCTTACACCGAACGCTATGCCCCAAAATCAATTAAGGTAACCAAGGAAACGGTTTTGGTACGGGCGCAAGATTTTAAAGTTCGTGGTTCTAATCCCGTTATCGTGCGTATTCAAAAACAATTGCCTGAAGATACAAAGGTTAAAGCAATTACTATTAAATTTCCACGGCAAGCTTTATTTGTTATCCGCGATTATTTATAGAAAATGATAAGGTTATGTTACCAATGCTATCAATGCCGATTGAAACTGAACCAAAAGTTAGAATTTTGCAATAATGAATGTCTAGCCAAGTTTTAGCATGAGAAAAAGCAAAATTGTTTTTTAATGAGAAAAGTGCTTTAGATTTGATTACGGTTGGTGGCGGAACAGAATCAAGAAAAAAAGTTTTTATTGATGCAAGAGTAACATCAATGCATATTACTAGAAATACGCAAAAATATCAGAGTGTACCTCTTGGTTGCCTACCAGCGGATTTATTAAAAGAAAATATTATTTTAAATGAAACAATCACTCTGCCGGGCGCTATCGGCGGACTTAAGCCAAGTTGTCTAGACTCTACCGAATATAATTTAACCAAGGATTATTATAGAGTCGAGTTAGAATTTAAAGAAATTTTTAAAATTGATAGCTTACAAAAAGTATTGTTAGATATGATAGATTATACATATAACTACCGCACTAATTTTGAACATGCAACATATATTAAAGATACTAATCAACCTGATAATGATATTGCAAAATTGAAAGAAAATAAATTTGTTGGTCAAAAACCCGAAGTAGTTATTACTAATCTTTTTGAGTACTGAAAATTTGAAAATCCAAAATTATTAAAGCACCCATCGGCACAAATATTTAAACAAATTATTATGATGCTTTCTGAATATATACTTTCTGAATTGTCAATAAATATGGGCTTAAATGATGATTACAAACTATTATTACCTTATTATTTTGAGCTTATTTCAGTTCCGTTGCTTGATGATGGATATTATAAATTCAAAGATGTAGAAGTTGTTTTAAAATCAGAGTACTTTAATTTTGATAATAATAATATTCAATTAGTTAATAACGATATATCGCAAAATCAATTATTTAAATTGAATAGTAACCAGTTTAATAGGCTACCATTAATTAATAATTTAGAACCAAACGACACCCCTAGTTTACTGCCAAAAGATATAAAATTAGCAGATGGAAATTACGGTAAAAATTTTGTAAATTGCATTGTTGAAAAAACAAAATTAAATAGTGTTATGAGCATTTATGGAAAAGGATTAGAGACGTTATTAAGTAATTTTAGGTGATTTGAAGAAATAAATAAACTTGAGATTACTAAGCAATGTAAATTTTTTTTAGAAAAAGAAATAAGTAATTTTAAGCGATTTGAATTGTCTGCTATTTTTGGAAAAGGAAAATATAATTTCGAAATTGAAACAAATCACACATTAATTAAAATGGATAATATATGCTTATTTAATGATAAAATGACTTCTTATGTTAATTTAGAATTATAAAATAAAGAAAAGAGATTAATTAAATTAGTCTCTTTTTTGATTATTGAAATATCCCTTTTCATAATTTCCGTCTCATATCACCACATCTTTTCACAAAGGACCTCTGAGTATTTTATCATGCTTCTTTTTTTCATCTTCATTTGAACAAATTAAATTCATTATTATTCTATCTTTATCTTCACCTGGACCTTGACCTTGACCTTTAAGTATCTGTTTTCATATGTTACTTCCACAATAGACTATCTCACCATTAGATTTTAGAAAGTATTCGTTGCTTCTGCTGTAACCTACTGTTCCTAAAATTAATGCTACAAAAATAAATACTATTAAAGTGAGTAATATACCTACATGTAATAATTTTATTTTATTTTTTGACATGAATAGTTCCTCCAAAAATAAATTTAATTAATTGGGACTAAAAAGAGACCTTTTTATAGGTCTCTTGTTTTGTTTTTGAAATTTAATGAATATATAAATTTTTGACAATTATCGACCGGCCGGGTTGCTTCCACAAACGAAGCGTCAATATACTGGGATTTTATTAAGCTTACAAAAAATCTCGGCACCGCTTTTCAACCTGTTGGGGGTCCGCGTTTTAGCAGGACCTTGGGGACCCTGACTTTATTGAAAGAACTTCCTTAATTTTTTTAAATTATTATACACGCAGATTTTGTAAAAGTCAACCCTCCCAGAGTTTTTATTTTTAAAAATAGTGTATAATTAAGTTATAATAATTGTGAATTAAGTTTAAGGAGGGAAATTAAAATGAAAAGAAAAATAATTAGTTACAGTGATGAAATGATTAAAAGTGGTGTAGAGTTAAATAAGAAAGATAAGTTTATGAAAGCAATTTCTAAATTATTGGTTAAAGATTAAAATAATTAAAAATATGTTTACGCAGGGTTGGATTTTTAATTTGGTTTTACCAATGGATAGTAAAAATAATAAATAAAAAGCATCCTTATAAAATATGTTATATTCATAATTATAGATAACTGATTGCCCCGAGAGTTTTTTAAAAAATAGTGTATAATTAAGTTAATAATGATAGGAGGGTGTCTTAATCATGGAAAATAATAATGTTATGGATATGGCAAAATATTTAATTCATAAAAATCCAGCTTTATTTAACTCAAAACAACTTTTTAAAAAAAATGGCTTAAAAATGTATAAGGGGGAATTTATGCTTCATAAATTGCTTCATTTAGCACAAGTTTTTCATTTATTAATTAAGAATAAACCTTTATTTAGTGTAAATGAAGAAGTAGCTTATAACAATGGACCTGTTATTATAAGTATTCGCAAACAACATAATAAACCTTTAATTTTTAATACAAAAAGCGAAATTAATTTAAGTAAAGAAATTAAAAGTTTTATTGATAATATTTATTTATTTTTTGAAGACGCAAACCCTGATGAATTATTTGAAATAACACATTATGATCAATGCTGAAAGGAAGCATTTAAAAAAAGTGAAAAAAATATTGACGACGGTAAAATGGATGTTAGAAATTATATTGATTTTTATAAAAAAAAATATAAGATTGCAATAGATCATTTCTCTGAGTTGTATTTGTAGATTTATATTTAGAAAGATTATAATAATTAAATATGTTTAAGTTAGGTTTAATTTTTAATTTGGTTTTACCAATGGATAGTAAAGATAATAAAAATCATCCTCATATTTTAATTTGTTATATAAATAATAATAGTTTTTGTTTACTTTCAAAAATAGTATCTTATAAAAAAATAAAAACAGTAGCACCTTTTAATTGTATTCCTATTTTTAAAAAGGATTTCCCGTGCTTGAAAAATGATAGCACGCTAAGCGGAAACACATTAATAAAGTTAGAATTTGATAAAAATAGTTTAAACAGTTATATTTTAAAGTGTTCTTTAAATTTTAATTGTAAATATTGCCCATTTAAATCGCACCTCATTTTGGATATGGAACATAAGGCATTTAAAAAACATGTTAAGAATTGTTTTAAAAATGTTAAAGAAAATAAAAATTTCCGTTACAAGACTTTTTACTTGAAGACTTAAAATATTATAATTAAATTATATAAAATAAATTTTTATTTTGTTTTCCACGAATAAACTGTCTTACAGCATATAACGCATAAAAGTCTGCATCATAAGGATCAAGATACATTTTTGGATCAGGAACATTCGTGCGTTTTTCATCATATCGTAATTCTTCGTAGCATTTGGCAGTAAAAGGATTATTCTGTAAATTTATATTACAATTACCAAATCCAAACAAATTACGCATTCAAATAACGCGGTCTGTTAAACCAGATTCTTTGGTTAATGGTGTTGTGTGTTTAATGGCTGTGCTGGTACGAATGTTAAAACTATAATCTTCGATTAATTTTGTTTTAATTCATTCCATAGCGGTTTTTGCTTTATCATCATAATTAAAAATAACATCAGCAAAATTATAAAAATTTGCTCTTAAAGTCATGATTTCTTCTACAAGATAACTAATTTTTTCATTTTCAGAAAAATTATCTTCGGGGGTTACAACAATCTCACATATTAAATATGGATCGTAAAGTTCAGTTTTTTTATATTCTTGAAATCCCCAAAATTTTAGCACAGTATGATCGATTGGCCCGGTCGCCCAATCAATCCCGATACTATAAAAATCAAATTTATACATATCAATAGCGGCAACATAAAAATCTTTTAAATCATATTTTTGTGTATATTTTAAATGTTTTCGAAACGGAAAGATAGTACTATCAATGTCTGAGTACTCAAAACCATATTTTACAATAGCATATTCATTGGGGTTATCTTTTTTAAGTTGGTTTACTTTTTTTCTTGAAATTTCTGGCAATTTATTTAAAGTGGAGTCTAATGTTAGTCTTAAAACAAAAATTCCTAAACCCTCAAATTCTTTTTCATTTTCGTATCAAACTTTACCAGTTTCTTTTAATAAATTCATTATCTTGTCGTTTAATGGTAAAAATGGCATACAGTATTTTTCATAAAATGGGTGATATTTATCATAGGGGTTGCAAGTGAACGTGACAAAAAAACTTTTTCATAAGTAACGAGTTTCTTGTTGTCCTGTCATTTTATCAACAAAGGTTCAAGAAAGTTCTTTTATGGGTTTGTCAGAAACTTTAATCCGATTGCTACGAAACATTGACATTTGTAAAAGCTCATATCTATAAATTAATTGTTTATCACTCAAAGTTTCTTTTTCTTCTGCCGTAATTATTTCGTCAGTTCGTGAACACAAAAAACTAGAACCTTTTACAGCTGTTCCAAAAATTATATTACCGTTGGCATAACCAATAAAAGTTATTCGTTGATTGGAAGGAAAAATTATTTCTCCGCCCTCTTTATTCAATTTTCAAACTATTCCGGTCACCTTAGAGTGCTCAGGTCCAATTTGAACGCCATACTTTTCTTCTAAATATTGACATAAATTATGTAAATCAGCAATTGTTGTTTCAGGATGTGTATTTTCATAGCGTCGTACTTCTTGAGCAGATGTATCTGTAAAGTTACAACAAATTCATAAATCCCAAGCTAAACAGTTTCAAGTTTTAAAGGTCATTCTAGCAGTAGGCACAAATCTATAAAAACACCTCGTTGTAAAATATTCTGCCCAATCATCGCCAACTAGTTCCTTAAAGATTTCTCAAGTAAAACCAAAATTATTGTCACTAAAATTTAAGTCATATTTTTTATTTAATTGTGAGTAATTAGTTATTTTTTTCATTATACTAATATTATCTATGAATGTTAACTGTTTTATGTGTTTGATATAGAAAAAATAAAAAATGAAATAGAAAATGAAGTATATTGTACCTAAAAATGATTTAGCAGATTTAAAAGCTAAATTACAATCTTGAATGACTACGATTTATAATGAAAAATATTATCATAAAGTAAAAAAATGAGTAAGTAAATATCTCAATTTATGTACCAACTTATATATGAATAATACAGATAACATATCTGTAAATAAATTGATTAAAAAATATTTTCGTGGTAGTAAAATGACATTTTATATTTGAGCTAAAAAAATTATTAATGGTTATTATCGAGACAACTTTTATGAATTGCAATTCAAATAAACAACACCAAAAAATATTAAATATCAATTTTCATTAGAAACCAGAAAAAAAATTTGTGATTATTACTTTGATTACAAATTTGTAGGTGCGGGCGTTGTATTATCGCTTTATCATAATATTCATCAAAAAAATGTGCATGATATCGATACAAATAATGTCCCCAAATCAATTAATACTTTTTATCGTTGAATTAAACAAGACGAACGCTATGGAGAAATAAAAACGCAAATTAAAAAAGCAAAACGCCATTTTAAGCGTTATGAAGTTTCAGATGTTGGACTACTGCAAATGGATGCTAAAGTGTTTACTGATAAAAATTATCCTATTGCTAAGCATAGATTATATGTTTATGATTTCATTGACGAAATAACAAGAATTGCTTTTGGATATGTGTATGATAGTTTAGGAACCAATAATGCCATTAATGCCATGCAAAGAGCAATGAAAGATTTTAGTGAACTTGGCATAACAATTAAACGCATTCGCGCTGATAATGCTCCGGAACTCACTACTACTAATTGAAGTAATAAAAAAACATACAAAGTAAAAGAAAGGCATTTTACAACCTTTCTTTCAAAAAACGGAATTATCCATGAAACCACACCAATCCGTTCTCCTCAGAGCAACGGAAAGATTGAACGGTTTCACCGTAATTATATTAGTTTATTTTGGTTTAAAAAATGTGGTTTTGAAACAAAATTTGATGTTAAACAATTACAAATTCATTTGAATGAGTGGTACGCATTTTATAATTTCAAGCGAAAACATAAAAGTTTGAATTACAAAACTCCATTTGAAACTTTAAATAAATTTATTATTGCAAAATAATTATTTAAAAAATAATAGAAACTCGTGAAAAATGTTTTAATTTGGTTAATTTTGAATTAAATATTTTTTATTGTGGATAAAATTAACTTTTTTAATTTTAATAATACAAAATATGGTATTATGAAATCAATTAAGAGAATCATAGTCTAATAACTGTGTGTGATTTACAAAATTAAAAAAAGTATGTAATATACCACAGACTTATGACAAGTACAAGCATTTTTTTAAAAAAGGAATAATAAATTATCAAATAATGCAAGAAATTTTTTAAAATGGTTTATAATTAGATTCCAAGGCAAAGAGACTGTAGATTAATTTTTGGAGAAAGGTTGTTGATTATTTGGTAAAATTTATTAATTAGTAAAAATTCACGAAAGGGATTTAATTAATATTAAAAAATTACTAGGAATCATAGGAACAATAACAATATCCGGAAGCGGAATGGACTATTTTTAAAAAGTAATTTTATATGTAAATTAGTAAATATATCACTTACTTAACTTCAGATAAAATTCTACAAAATTAAAATAAAACAAATCATATAAAGATATTGAATAAATTTATTCAATATCTTTTAATTTAGTAAAAATAAATTTGTGATTGTTATATATAATGCTGGATTAAATTTTTACACTTCAAAAATTTAACAGAAAATTACCTTGTTAAAAGTTTTTGTAGTATTTGAAATGGAGTTTTAGTATTTAATGACGAGTGACAGCGTTCAAAATTGTAAAAGTAATAATATTTGTTTAAATAATGTTGAAGTTCATTTTGATTTAATTTTTTGTCCTTAGCATAAAATAATTTGCTATAATGTTGGTGAAACCGTTCAATTTTACCGTTGCTCTGTGGCGAACGAATCGGTGTGGTTTCGTGGACAATTCCGTTCCTCGAAAGAAAGGTTGTAAAATGCCTTTCTTTTACTTTGTACGATTTTTTATTACTTCAGTTAGTAGTAGTAAATTCAGGAGCATTATCAGTACGAAGGCGTTTAATTGTTATGCCAAGTTCGCTAAAATCTTTCATTGCTCTTTGCACAGCGTTAATAGCATTGTTAGCTCCTAAACTATCATAAACATAACCAAATACTATGCGTATTATTTCGTCAATGAAATCATAAATGTAATATTTTTTATCAACCGGAAAATTTAATGTAGTAATTATTTTGGCATCCATTTGTAAAAGACCAATCTCGGATACTTCATAACGCTTAAAATTGCGTTTAGTTTGTTTGATTTGTTGTTTTAATTATTTTCAACGGGAGTCAGTTTTAATTCAACGATAAAAAGTTTTGATATTTTTATGAACTTCTGAATTTTTGACATCGCGAAAACCAATTTTTAAATTGTTAAATAAAGACCACATTCCGCCAGCTTGAAAATTTTTGTAATCAAAATATAAATCACATAATTTTTCACGAGAATTTAAACTATATTGATAATTAAGATTTTGTGGTTTTGTAGTTTTGAACAATAACAAATCTAAATTGTCAGAATAATAAGCGGTCATAATTTTTTCTGCCCAGCGATAAAAAGTTTTTGTTGCATTCTTAAAATATTTTTTAATAAGTTTTGTTAAAGTAGTTTCTTCAATATAGAAATAAGTACATAAATTTAAATAAGCAGTAATGCGTTTTTTAGTTTTATAGTAATAAGGATTACGGCAATTAGCACTTAGTCAACTTTGTACTTTTGCTTTTAAATCTGCTAAATCAGCTTGGGAAATAATATATTTCATTTTTTAAACTCCTTAAATTAAGAAAATCGCATTACAAAAATACGATTTTCAAAAATATTTATTAAATTACTAATTTTTTTTATTAGGTACTTCCGCAGAGAATGAAGTTAAATAAAATCCGTCTTCTAATTTATGAATAGAAATTTTAACATCAACCAAAGTATCTATTACATAAAAATCCTTAGAAAATGCAGATTTACGAGTACTATTATTAAGGTAAAAATCACCAAGTTGGTTATAAACATTACTTCGCACATCAACTAATAAATAAAAAGCAAATCCAATGACACTATTTTGTTCAGTATTTCTTATCGTAAATTTACCATTATGCGATACTTGTTCATTGAGATAATTAGGAATATTTAAATCACTGGCATCAATTTCTAAATATTGAGGTCTATACAAAAAATTACTACTAATTCAAGCACTTTTACTAATTTTAGAAAATTGTAATTTATATGTTTTTAAAACATTACTATTTTTACTACAACCAAAAGTAAGCATTATACATATTAAATTTAAAGCTGATAAAAATTTTCGCATAAAGAAAAATCCTCCTTTCAAAGGAATTATATTTTATATAAAAATATTGGAAACATTTAAGAAAACTTTTTTAATATCATTAGCAAAATTGCCAAGGGCACTACAAATTCAAATAACATCTGAAATGCTGGAATAACTTCAAACAATGGAAAGGCAGTTTTGGTAAAATTAATTGTTGTTTTGGCAATATCCGCAAGGGGGCGAATTAAAAGATTAATCCCTGAAAGACCAAGTAATCAATTCAACACACTAATAGAAGCGTGCTGAATACCACAAGATATGGCACTAAATAAACCCCAATAAGAACAGTTGGGTGTAGGAATTAAATCATCCGTATTACCACTTATTCCACCACCAATAAAAGCTGTTGAATTCAAAATATTAAAATCGTATAAAGAATAATGATATTCAGTGCTTTCATTTTTCTTTTTATATAGCGGGAAAGTCAGTGTAAAAATATTAATTCCATACATTACATCAACTTTGGCATTGTAAAAATGCAGTTTATTACTAGTGGCGTTCCATAATTGGTTATCATATGCTTTTAAAACATTAAAATCTATTTGATAAGAATTTTTACCGGTGTTAAACCCATTGGCGATTTGTTTATCTTTAACAAAAAAATAGGAACGAAAAATCATATTCTTACTATTTTCTACTGTTGAACCAAAGTTAATTAAATACTGTTTAGGATAAAAAGTAATTAAAGAACGATAGAAAAAACCCATTTGTAAAACATTTTTAGGAATTTCTTGCATTCCTTTGTAATCTAATTCTACATAAGTAGAAGCGTCTGTATCAAAACTTGCATAAAAGAATTGTACGAAAAAACCACCTAAAACTTTATAAATTTTATTAAATAAACCATTAATAAAATCAACAGTTAAATCTTTTTGGTAATAAAGCATAAAATCTTTAAAATCAAATTTTAATTTGTCATCATAGCGTAAAAAATAGAAAGTATTACCATAATAATTAACTTGTCCAAAAAATTTATTAATAAAATCTCCTAAAAAACTTGTTCGTGATCCATATTTTCAAAGCGATTTACCATTTTCTAAAAACTCATTAACACCCACAATGCTACCACGCTCAGTTTTTATAGTAATAACATCACCAAAACTAGAAAAGGAAAGTTATCTAAAAATAACTTTTTCAATCATATCAGGATAAGGATATGAATTTTTGCGACTTAAACTAAGTTTACTATTTTGTTTAAAACCATTTAATTTAATAGAAATTTCACTCATATATTTAAAATTATCATCAAAGAAATTAAAAATTGGCACTCAATATAAGTAACTATAATTAAATTTATCAAAATCTCGGCGTTGTATCATTAAATAATCAAGTTTATCTTGAAACTGATTATATTGATACTCACCATCATTTTTAGTTATTGTGGTCGGTAATGATTGCTCGTTATCTTTTTCTGGTAAAGGAGGCATTTCGGCAGAAAATGAAGTTAAATAAAATCCGTCTTCTAATTTATGAATAGAAATTCTGACATCAACCAAAGTATCTATTACATAAAAATCCTTAGAAAATGCAGATTTACGAGCACCATTATTACGGTAAAAATCACCAAGTTGGTTATAAATATTACTTCGTACATCAACTAATAAATAAAAAGCAAATCCAATTACACTATTTTGATCGGTATTTCTTATCGTAAATTTACCATTATGCGATACTTGTTCATTGAAATAATTAGGAATATTTAAATCATTGGCATCAATTTCTAAATATTAAGGTCTATACAAAAAATTACTACTAATTCAAGCACTTTTACCAATTTTAGAAAATTGTACTTCACAAACATTATCACAAGTATTAGAGTTTACAGTTCGTTTTTCTCGTTTCATAAAGGATTGTTCCATATTAGGTTTGGATGGTTGTTTTGTATCAAAAAACGCTCCTAACGGCACCAAACCAATAAACATTATTACAAATCAAGAAATAATCTTATGCATTTCATCACGTCTTAAAACTATTTTTTATCGCTTTAAAAGCATCAGAAAATTTATAATGATTATGTTTTGGACATTCACAATTAACAACTTGCATATGATGCTTTTTAAAAACCTTATTAAAATAATAACCCCTAATAATTAACTTAATAACAGTCATTAACAAATAAACCATTAATAATCAAAAATACACTTTAAGTTGTTAAAAATATTCAAATTATAATAACAACACTATGAAGTATAATAAAAAAATGTATAAAACCTAAAATGCTTTTAAATCATTTAATACTTAATATTTTATTTAACTTTTTCATTTTTTAACTCCTTAAAATTAAATATATTGTTGATAAAATACAAATCGTTCCTAAAATTTGGAAAATCGGATGTTGGGAAAATAACCTTATCATTGGTTTAAACAAATCTAAAATTTTAATATTTTTTGATAGAACTTTATTGAAATATTCTAAACCCTCACGCACATAGGCTCATAAACCTAAAAAATCATTTAAAGCAAAAATATAAAAAACAGCAACAAGAATAAATAAAATTATTAATTTAAACATTTTCTAAACCTACCTTTTTATTCGCCGTCAGTGTTGATTAACTCACGGTCTATTTTTAGGGCTATTACCAGCTCATCAATTAGCAACTGATTTTCGATATTTTTTACGAAAACCAACTTTTGGTCGTTCAATATTAATACCTAAAATGCCACCAATTACAAGATTTATCACAAGCATAATTAGTGGGAAAATAATAATGCGAATATCTGTTCCAGGAATGGTTAAAGTTCAAATTAAATCAAAAACTTTATAAAACATATCGCCAGTCAAACTAGCCATTTTTTCTAAGTTTTCCATTTTTTAAACTCCTTTACTTGTTTTTCTTCTTCAGATTATTTTTTAACTTAGTAAGTATCTTACTGAATTTTTCCATTTTTAAATATTCTAATGCTTCAATATCCATTACGTTATCATTTCAAAATTTATGCTGATAATTATCATTCAAAGCACGATTACTTAATTCACGCAAGAATGATAAATATTTATTATCATAAAAGTTTAAAATTGACATCGGAATTTTCAATTTAAAGAAATAAATGTCTAATTCTGGAATGCTACGATACTTGATTTTGCGACCTTTTTTATCATTTTTTGCATTAATTAGAGTTAATCGTCATTGTTCGTATTCGCTTACCGATTTAAAAGTACCGTAAATAACTTGCAAATAAGAACGAAAAATACTAACCGGTTTTTTTCTAATACCAACAATTATTGAATTCGCAATATCACGAACTTTAACTCATATATGTTCAGCTCGTTGTCCGCTTGCTAATACGATATGGGTAAATTGTCGAGCCGAAGCGAAATATTCTTGTAAACCTTGGGTTACTCTATCATTTTATTTATAATCAGTTCCTTCTAAAAATAAGTTAGTTTCATCTCATAACAGTAAATGTTTTTCTTCTAATATCGGATAATTATAATCTAATAAAGACATATGACCTAATGAAAGCATTTGTTTATCTGTAATCGGAAAAGTAGAAATCGTTTTTCAACCACTTAATAAGTAAGAAGCTAAAACCATTAAAGCAGTTTTTCCAATCCCTAAAGCACCAATGACTAAATTTAAGGGTGAATTTAATAAGAAATTAATAAAACTTCGACGAGCAAAGAAATGAGAAATTTTAGTATATAAAATATACAAAGCAATTAATAAATAAATAATATCAAATAGCATTCGCCAACTCTGAGGATTATAATAATGCAAAATCGCACCATAGAATCGCACCATAAAATCACGCAAAAATAAATAAAGTGCGATTTAAAGCGACAAAATCATATAATCTTAAATTTATTTTTTTAAACAATAGCATCACTTAAATCACACTCTCCTTATTTTTATTACTATCTGCCGGGCATTAATTTTTCAAACATTTTGAAAGCAATTAAAAATAAACCAATAATTACACCAAGCAAGAAAACTCAATATGTAGCAAAGAAATTAACGACATTTGGCATATTACCACCAATAATATCAGTTCAAATATTACCGAACGCTGTAATTAATGCTTTTCATAAGTTAGTAACCGCTTGTTCACCAGTAATTTTTACTGGTACATCGGCCAAGAAAGTTCCAATCATATAATCACCTCCTTTCTAAACAAAATATGATTTAACCTTATAAAATAAAATAACCATAAATAAGATAACTATTACTAATACCATTCAAAAGGCAATATTCGCTATTAAAAGTCAAAGTAGTTCTTTGGTTAAGTCAATTTCTTTACCAGAAACTCACGCCGGAATAACTTTAATTTGAATAAATAAATCCCAAAAATACAATTTTGTCATTTCTCAATCTAAATCTTTTCAAGCAACTAAAAACATAATAATTACCGCTTAAAAGGTCAAAAGAGTAGAAAAATAATGGCCGAGAAGAGCATTACAATTATCAAAATTGAAAACAAAAATACAACTTGGGGTGGTAAATTAGCGGTTGGATAAATTAATTCAATTAACTCAATAATTATTTTTTTAAACATTTTCTAAACCTACTTTTTAATTTCTTTTTCATCTTGTTCTAATAAATTTCGCTTAAACTTTGCAATAAATATTCGTTGTGAATAAGTAAAATCTTTTGGCAACTGTTTTGCTTAACTACCATATTTCTTTTTATCTTTAAAAAACCGATAAATATTAACCGCAATATAGTATGCTAGTAATAATGTTAAAATCGTAAAAAACACTAATTCAAAAATACTCATTTTTCTTTTCTCCTTAATTTTTTAATCCTTTAATATGGAATATCAACACAAAGTCAATTATCACCGACTAAATCAGTTCTAACAGATTCAACTGCAAATTTAGACGCTCAATTTTTTTGTTCTAATCCGGTTTTTTTATTAATAGAATATATAAACTCTTGACAATAATCTTTGCCAGGCTCATCCACACTAACTCACATTTTCATTTCTAAAACTCCTCAAAAAAATTGCAATAACTTAGTTAAATAACTCAACTAACATCGATAATTAACGGGCGGAGCATACGCTTTCCACACCGTTTAAACACCATAAAAACTAACTAAAATATTTTTTTTATTTACCCCTATTCTTAAAACACCGTAAAACATTTTTAAAATGAATTTTTAAAATAATCAAAACTTACAACCTTTTTATCATGTTCTTTTTCGGCAACAAAAAAACCTAACAACTCATGACCTAAAATCAAACTAGACTCTTGACCTTTATCATTAATAAAAACTAACCGATATTCACCATCTCTAATTATTCCTATACAAATAGAATTCTCATATTTTCCTTTATAAACAAATCGTTTCGAAAACCAAATACCAGTAGATTCATACAATCACGGAATTGCTGGTGCTTTAATAAGTACTGCATTTTGTGTTTCTTTTAAAAGATATTTTTCAGTATTTAAAAAAATATTTTCAATATTTCTCATATACATACCATCCTTACAATATTTAGTTATATTAAACTAAGTTATATTAAACTAAGTTATATAACTAAGTTAAATATTTATTTTTTTAAACATTTATGTTTAACAAAATTTGTTAGTAAACTTCGTTTACTAATTAACTTAGTTTATTATTATCAAGGCACAGAAAAATATAAGGCATAATTAAAAATAATAAGTGTTAATTTAACCTTATATTTCTTGTAATAAATAAATGAGCTCATATTTATTTATTAATTAACAGCAAGTTTGTAAAAACCAAAATCTTGTCATATGTATATGGTTTCTACACCTTTTTAGTAGAAGCTAATAATGATATAATAGTAAAATATGATTATTATTATGGTGGAACTGGAGATGCTAGTTGAAGTTATACTTTAAGGTTTAATGATAAGAAAACATTAAATATAGTAGATTTTACTAAATATGCTTCTGATTGAAATTCATTTATAGAAAAATATCCTTACATTATAATTAACACTTATGGAGAAGAAAATTCACCAGAAACTTTTGGTGATGTAGGAAAAGGTAAATTTGGAGATATTAAAATTAATTTAAATAATATCGATATAAATCATAACAATAATAGTGATAAAGCATATTGAAGAACTTTAGTTAAAGCAAATCAATATTGATTTGCTTCATATGATGTTGATTGTGATGTTGAAATAGGATTATGAATTGAAAATAATAAAGAATTAAAATTAAATATTTATGTTTATAGTTATCTTTATAGTGCTGGAGCCACCAATAGACACTTAACAACTGTTTTAGGAGTAAATTTTGCTAAAATTGTAAATAATTAAAATTAAAAAAATACTTTTAATTCTAGAAATATTTAATTTAATAGCGATTGTAACAATAAGTTAAATATTTTATAAAAAACAATTATTCAAACTTCTAGAAACTACTTTGTTAGAAGTTTTTGTAATGTTTGAAATGGAGTTTTAGTGTTTAAAGGTGAATGACGGCGTTCAAAATTGTAAAAGTAATAATATTTGTTTAAATAATGTTGAAGTTCATTTTGATTTAATTTTTTGTCCTTAGCATAAAATAATTTGCTATAATGTTGGTGGAATCGTTCAATCTTTCCATTTGATTGTGGCGAACGAATCGGTGTGGTTTCGTGGACAATTCCGTTCCTCGAAAGAAAGGTTGTAAAATGCCTTTCTTTTACTTTGTACGATTTTTTATTACTTCAGTTAGTAGTAGTAAATTCAGGAGCATTATCAGTTCTAATGCGTTTAACTGTTATTCCAAGTTCGTTAAAATCTTTCATTGCTCTTTGTACGGCATTAACCGCATTATTAGTTCCTAAACTATCATAAACATAACCAAATACTATCCGCGTTATTTCGTCAATGAAATCATAAATGTAATATTTTTTATTAACCGGAAAATTTGATGGGGTAATGATTTTGGCATCCATTTGTAAAATATCAATCTCGGAGACTTCATAACGCTTAAAATGGAGTTTTGTTTGTTTGTTTTGCTGCTTTAATTCTTTTCAACGAGGGTCGGATTTAATTCAACGATAAAAAGTTTTGATATTTTTTGGAACTTCTGAATTTTTAATATCATGAAAACCGATTTTTAAATTGTTAAATAAAGACAACATTCCACCGGCTTTGATATTTTTGTAATCAAAATATAAATCACATACTTTTTTGCGAAAATTTAAACTATATTGATAATTAAGATTTTGTCATTTAGTGGTTTTGTAGTTTTAAACAATAACAAATCTAAATTGTCAGAATAATAAGCGGTCATAATTTTTTGTGCCCAACGATAAAAGGTTTTCGTTGCATTCTTAAAATATTTTTTAATAAGTTTTGTTAAAGTAATTTCTTCAATATAGAAATAAGTACATAAATTTAAATAGGCAGTAATGCGTTTTTTAGTTTTATAGTAATAAGGATTACGGCAATTAGCACTTAATCAACTTTGGATTTTTGCTTTTAAATCTGCTAAATCGTCTTGGGAAATAATATATTTCATTTTTTAAACTCCTTAAATTAAGAAAACCGTATTACAAAAAATACGATTTTCAAGAATATTTATTAAATTACTAATTAACTAAACTTTTTTGCCGAGAAAAAAATTAAGGAATAAGGACTTAAGTTTCTTAATTTAATCACAACATCAACTACTTTTGGAATAGTATAAATTTTTTTACTACCCATAGATTGAAAGGCTCCATATTTTTGAAAAAAATCTTTTATAGATAGAAAAGCTTGACTATCCATAAAAAAAGGCAAACGATTGGGATAATTTTTATTTTGATTTTTGACATCATTAGGTAATTCAATATCAAATTTAGATAAATCAAAATAAGCACCAGAATCAACAACAAGAGTAATATTTAATAAACTAGCAAATTTTAACTCACAACTATTATTGCAAATACTATCTTTTTTTAGTTTAGAAACAGCCACTTTACTACATCCAAAAATAAATATTACACACACTAAATTTAAAGTTGATAAAAATTTTCGCATAAAGAAAAATCCTCCTTTCAAAGGAATTATATTATAAAAAATAATGGTAATATTTAAGAGAACTTTTTTAATATCATTAATAAGATTGCTAATGGCACTACAAATTCAAATAACATCTGAAATGCCGGAATAACTTCAAACACCGGAAAGGAAGTTTTCGTAAAATTAATTGTTGTTTTGGCAATATCCGCAAGGGGGCGAATTAAAAGATTAATCCCTGAAAGACCAAGTAATCAATTCAACATACTAACAGAAGCGTGCTGAATGCCACATAATATGGCGCTAAATAAACCCCAATAAGAACAGTTGGGTGCAGGAATTAAGTCATCCATATTACCACTTATTCTGCCGCGAATAAAAGCTGTTGAATTCAAAATATTAAAATCATATAAAGAATAATGATATTCAGTGCTTTAATTTTGTTTTTTATATAGTGGGAAAGTTAGCGTAAAAATATTAATTCCATATATCACATCAACTTTGGCATTGTAAAAATGCAGTTTATTACTAGTGGCGTTCCATAATTGGTTATCATACGCTTTTAAAACATTAAAATCTATTTGATAAGAACTTTTACCAGTATTAAAACCATTGGCAATTTGTTTATCTTTAACAAAGAAATAGGAACGAAAAATCATATTCTTACTATTTTCCGTTGTTGAACCAAAGTTAATTAAATACTGTTTGGGATAAAAAGTAATTAAAGAACGATAGAAAAAACCCATTTGTAAAACATTTTTAGGAATTTCTTGCATTCCTTTGTAATCTAATTCTACATAAGTAGAAGCATCCATATCAAAACTCGCATAAAAGAATTGTGTAAAAAAACCGCCTAAAACTTTATAAATTTTATTAAATAAATCATTAATGAAATCAATAGTTAAATCTTTTTGGTAATAAAGCATAAAATCTTTAAAATCAGTTTTTAATTTGTCATCATATCGTAAAAAATGGAAGGTATTACCATAATAATTAACTTGTCCAAAAAAGGTATTAATAAAATCTCCTCCAAAACTTGTTCGAGACCCAGATTTTCAAAGCGATTTACCATTTTCTAAAAACTCATTATAACCCACAATACTACCATGCTCAGTTTTTATAGTAATAACATCACCAAAACTAGAAAAGGAAAGTTCTCTAAAAATAACTTTTTCAATGAAACCAGGCGGATATAAATTTTTGCGACTTAAACTAAATTTACTATTCTTTTTAAAGCCATTTAACTTAATTGACATTTCACTCATATATTTAAAATTATCATCAAAGAAATTAAAAATTGGGACTCAATATAAATAGCTATAATTAAATTTATCAAAATCTCGACGTTGTATCATTAAATAATCTAGCTTATCTTGAAACTGATTATACTGATATTCGCCATCACTTTTAGTTATCTCAGTAGGTAATGGTTGCTCTGCTTCTTTTTCTGGTAAAGGGGGCATTTGTGCCGAGAAAAAAATTAAGGAATAAGGACTTAATTAAGTTTCTTAATTTAATCACAACATCAACTACTTTTGGAATAGTATAAATTTTTTTACTACCCATAGATTGAAAGGCTCCATATTTTTGAAAAAAATCTTTTATAGACAGAAAAGCTTGACTATCCATAAAAAAAGGCAAACGATTGGGATAATTTTTATTTTGATTTTTGACATCATTAGGTAATTCAATATCAAATTTAGATAAATAAAAATAAGCACCAGAATCAACAACAAGAGTAATATTTAATAAACTAGCAAATTTTAACTCATAACTTTCACTACAATGGCCAGGATTAGTTGCTCGTTTTTCTCGCTTTATAAAAGATTGTTCCATATTAGGTTTTGGTGGTTGTTTTGTATCAAAGAAACGCCCCTAATGGCACCAAACTAATAAACATTATAATAAATCAAGAAATAATCTTATCCATCTCATCACGCTTTAAAATTCTTTTTCATTGTTTTAATAGCATCAGAAAATTTATATTGACTATGTTGTGGACATTCACAATTAGCAACTTGCATTTGATGCTTTTTAAAAACTTTATTAAAGTAATAACCCCTAATAATTAACTTAATACCAATTATTAACAAATAAACCATTAATAATCAAAAATACACTTTAAGAAATACATTTTGAAAATCAAATAATATAAAATCTTTAAAAAATCCATCTATATTAGTTCTAATTCTTGTTAAAAATACTCAAATCATAACCATAACAGTATGAAATATAATAAAAAAATGCATAAAACCTAAAATGCTTTTAAATCATTTAATACCTAATATTCTCTTTAACTTTTTCATTTTTTAACTCCTTAAAATTAAATATATTGTTGATAAAATACAAATCGTTCCTAAAATTTGGAAAATCGGATGTTGAGAAAATAACCTTATCATTGGTTTAAAAAAATCTAAAATTTTAATATTATTTGATAGAACTTTATTAAAATATTCTAAACCCTCACGCACATGGGCTCATAAACCTAAAAAGTCATTTAAAGCAAAAATATAAAAAACAGCAACAAGAATAAATAAAATTATCAATTTAAACATTTTAAAAACCTACCTTTTTATTCGCCGTCCATGTTGGTTAACTCACGGTCTATTTTTAGGGCTATTACCACTGAATTTCATAATTGGACCACTAGATGATTTTTTCTTAGCTCCTCAATTAGCAACTGATTTTCGATATTTTTTACGAAAACCAACTTTTGGTCGTTCAATATGAATAACTAAAATGCCACCAATTACAAGATTTATCACAAGCATAATTAGTGGGAAAATAATAATGCGAATATCTGTTCCAGGAATGGTTAAAGTTCAAATTAAATCAAAAACTTTATAAAACATATCGCCAGTCAAACTAGCCATTTTTTCTAAGTTTTCCATTTTTAAATCCCTTTACTTGTTTTTCTTCTTTAGATTATTTTTTAACTTAGTAAGTATCTTACTGAATTTTTCCATTTTTAAATATTCTAATGCTTCAATATCCATTACATTATCATTTCAAAATTTATGTTGATAATTATCATTCAAAGCACGATTACTTAATTCGCGCAAGAATGATAAATATTTATTATCGTAAAGGTTTAAAATTGACATCGTAATTTTCAATTTAAAGAAATAAATGTCTAACTCCGGAATGCTACGATACTTAATTTTGCGACCTTTTTTATCATTTTTAGCATTAATTAAAGTTAATCGTCATTGTTCGTATTCGCTCGCCAATTTAAAAGTGCCATAAATAACTTGTAAATAAGGACGAAAGATACTAACCGGTTTTTTTCTAATGCCAACAATTATTGAATTCGCAATATCACGAACTTTAACTCATATATGTTCGGCTCGTTGTCCGCTTGCTAATACGATATGAGTAAATTGCCGTGCTGAAGCGAAATATTCTTGTAAACCTTGGGTTACTCTATCATTTTCTTTATAATCAGTTCCTTCTAAAAATAAATTAGTTTCATCTCATAACAATAAATGTTTTTCATCTAAAATTGGATAATTATAATCTAATAAAGACATATGTCCTAATGAAAGCATTTGTTTATTGGTAATCGGAGAAGTAGAAATCATTTTTCAATCGCTTAATAAGTAAGGAGCTAAAACCATTAAAGCGTTTTTCCCAGTCCCTAAGGCACCAATTACTAAATTTAAGGGTGAATTTAATAAGAAATTAATAAAACTACGACGAGCAAAAAAATGAGAAATTTTAGTATATAAAATATACAAAGCAATTAATAAATAAATAATATCAAATAACATTCTTCAACTTTGAGGATTATAATAATGCAAAATCGCACCATAGAATCACGCAATAATAAATAAAGCGCGATTTAAAGCGACAAAATCATATAATCTTAAATTTATTTTTTTAAACAATAACATCCGTAAATCACACTTTCTTTATTTTTATTATTATCTGCCAGGCATTAATTTTTCAAACATTTTGAAAGCGATTAAAAATAAACCAATAATCACGCCAAGCAAGAAAACTCAATATGTAGCAAAAAAATTAACGACATTTGGCATATTACCACCAATAATATCAGTTCAAATATTACCGAACGCTGTAATTAATGCTTTTCATAAGTTATTAACCGCTTGTTCACCAGTAATTTTTGCTGGTGCCTCGGCCAAAAAAGTTCCAATCATATAATTACCCACTTTCTAAACAAAATATGATTTAACCTTATAAAATAGGATAACCATAAATAAGACAATGAATACTAATACCATTCAAAAAGCAATGTTTGCCATTAAAAGTCAAAGCGTTTCTTGAGTTAAATCAATTTCTTTACCAGAAACTCACGCCGGAATAGTTGTAATTTGGATAAATAAATCTCAAAAATACAATTTTGTCATTTCTCAATCTAAATCTTTTTAAACAACTAAAAACATAATAATTACCGCTTAAAAGGTCAAAAGAGTAGAAAAATAATGGCTGAAAACAGCATTACAATTATTAAAATTGAAAACAAAAATACAACTTGGGGTGGTAAATCGGCAGTTGGATAAATTAATTCAATTAACTCAATAATTATTTTTTTAAACATTTTCTAAAACTACTTTTTAATTTCTTTTTCATCTTGTTCTAACAAATTTCGTTTAAACTTTGCAATAAATATTCGTTGTGAATAAGTAAAATCTTTTGGTAGCTGTTTTGCTTCACTACCATATTTCTTTTTATCTTTAAAAAACCGATAAATATTAACCGCAATATAATATGCGAGTAATAATGTTAAAATCGTAAAAAATACTAATCCAAATATACTCATCTTTCTTTTCTCCTTAATTTTCTAATCTTTTAATATGCAATATCAACACAAAGTCAATTATCACCGACTAAATCAGTTCTAACAGATTCAACTGCAGATTTAGACGCTCAAATTTTTTGTTCTAATCCAGTTTTTTTATTAATAGAATATATAAACTCTTGACAATAATCTTTGCCAGGCTCATCCACACTAACTCACATTTTCATTTCTAAAACTCCTCAAAAAAATTGCAATAACTTAGTTAAATAACTCAACTAACATAGATAATTAACGGGCGGAGCATACGCTTTCAGCACCGTTTAAACACCTTAAAAATCAACCTAAATTTTTTTAAACTATAAAATATAATTTACCTCTATTCTTAAAATGGCTTAAAACACCTTTAAAATGAATTTTTAAAATAATTAAAACTTACATCCTTTTTAGCAATCTCTTTCTCCGCAACAAAAAAACCTAACAACTCATGACCTAAAATCAAACTAGATTCTTGACCTTTCTTATTATTAACTAAAACCAACTGATACTCACCATCTTTAATTATTCCTATACAAATAGAATTCTCATATTTTCCTTTATAAACAAATCATTTCGAAAACCAAATACCAGTAGATTCATACAATCACGGAATTGCTGGTGCTTTAATAAGTACTGCATTTTGCGTTTCTTTTAAAAGATATTTTTCAGTATTTAAAAAAATATTTTCAATATTTCGCATACACATAACTCCTTACAAATATATTTAGTTATATTAAACTAAGTTATATTTAACTTAGTCTTTTAACTTAGTTCAATATATTTCTCTTTAAATTCTTTCTTTAAACTAAATTAACATAACTTGTTAGTAAACTTCGTTTACTAAAAAACTTAGTTTATCAACAACAAGGCACAAAAAATACAAGGCATAACTAAAAATAATAAATATTAATTTAACCTTATATTTCTTGTAATAAATAAATGAGCTCGTATTTATTTATTAATTAACAGCAAGTTTGTAGAAACCAAAATCTTGTCATATGTATATGGTTTCTACAAAATTAAAAAAAGTATGTAATATACCACAGACTTATGACAAGTACAAGTGATTTTTTAAAAAAGGTCGCGTTTAGTTTTCTTAGGTATTGTTTATTTTTGTTATAAAAAATTATTTTAATATTGTTTTTATAAGCATTTTACTTAGTTTCTATAACCTTTTATTGAGATTATGTTTGTTAATATTAAATATTTTGTTTTATTACTTATTTTTTAAATAAAAAGGTGCTCAATTTTTAGTTTCTTTTCTTTCGAAATTATTCAAACATTTTCCCACATAACAAAACTTTATGCGTCCTTTAAAAAGGAATGATAAATTATAAAATTTGGAGAAAGGAAAAGGTGTTATAAATTTTATTAATTAGCAAAAATTCACGAAAGGAATTTGATTGATATGAAAAAACTTTTAGGATTATTTGGGACAATAACAATAGCGGGAAGCGGAATGACCGGAATTGTCGGAAATGCACCAGCTCAAACAAAAAATGAAATTAAAAAAGAATATATAATTACAAAAATATTAGGTATAAATCAAAGAATTAGTTCTATGGCAATCGATAGTCAAAGTAATGTATATTATGGTACTGAAAGCGGACTTGTTTATAAATTAAAAAATAATGAAGTAATTGTATCAACAATTAATGGTACAGAAAATAATTCTCGTATTGAATCAATAACAATAGATAATAATGATAATGTTTATTTTGCCACATCTACGGGTGGATATAAATTAAAAAATAATGAAATAACTGCAATAAAAATTTTAGGAATAAAAGATTATGTTTGATTATCACTAATTGATAGTCAAAATATTGTATATTTTGTTTCCAATAATGATGGAATTTATAAATTAATTAATAATAAAAGTAACGCAGAAAAAATACCTAATATAATAGGTAAAGTTTCAACTTTTATTATTGATAAAAATGATAATAAATTTTATTGAATAGAAAATAAAGGAATTTTTTTATTAAAAAACGGTGAAGATAAACCAATAAAAATATGTGGAATAAAACGAGTTTGAGGATTTTTAACTTTTGTTGATAATAACAATAATATATATATTGGAGCAAATAAAAAAATGGATATTCTCTTTATGTTATAAAAAATAATGAAAATTGAGGAACAAAAATTAAAAATATAAATACACAAGTCCGTTCAATTGCGGTTGATAATAACAATAATATCTATATTGGAACAGATAATAAAGGAGCTTTTTTCTTATCTACAGTTGAATTAACAAAAGAAAAACCAAAGGCTATACAAATTAGCGAATTAGGAACTAATTATGGAATTGATATTATTGCAGTTGATAATAATAATAATGTTTTTTTTGGTATAAACAACATTGGACTTTATATAATTGAAAATAATACAAAAATACCAAGAAAAATTAATGAAATAAATAGTAGTGTATTTATTATTAAAATTAGTAATCAAAATAATAAAGTATATGTATCTGAAGCGAATTATAAATCTACAATGGATGTAGAATACCTAATTAATATTATTAATTAACCAGATAAATATCATAATAGTAAAAAATGTAGTGTAAAGAAAATTAAAAAATATTATTAATTTTAGAACCAATCAGTTCAACAACAACTGGAACAACAAATTTAATTTCTTGTAAAAAGAAAATAACAATTTAAAATATAGACAAATTATTTTCTTAAAAATTTTTGTAATGTTTGAAATGGCGTTTTAGTGTTTAATGATGAATGACAGCGTTCAAAGTTGTAAAAGTAATAATATTTGTTTAAATAATGTTGAAGTTCATTTTGATTTAATTTTTTATCCTTGGAATAAAATAATTTGGTATAATGTTGATGAAACCGCTCGATTTTACCGTTACTCTGTGGCGAACGAATCGTCGTGGTTTCGTGGACAATTCCGTTTCTCGAAAGAAAGGTTGTAAAAGGCCTTTCTTTTACTTTGTATGCTTTTTTATTACTTCAATTAGTAGTAGTAAATTCCGGAGCATTGTCAGTACGAAGGCGTTTAATGGTTATGCCAAGTTCGCCGAAATCTTTCATTGATCTTTGCGTTCTTTTCAACGAGGGTCAGATTTAATTCAGCGATAAAAAGTTTTGATATTTTTCGGAACTTCTGAATTTTTGACATCGTGAAAACCAATTTTTAAATTATTAAATAAAGACCACATTCCGCCGGCTTGAAGATTTTTGTAATCAAAATATAAATCACATACTTTTTTGCGAGAATTTAAACTATATTGATAATTAAGATTTTGTGGCTTTGTAGTTTTAAACAATAACAAATTTAAATTGTCAGAATAATAAGCGGTCATAATTTTTTCTGCCCAACGATAAAAGGTTTTCGTTGCATTCTTAAAATATTTTTTAATAAGTTTTGTTAAAGTAATTTCTTCAATATAGAAATAAGTACATAAATTTAAATAGGCAGTAATGCGTTTTTTAGTTTTATAGTAATAAGGATTACGACAATTAGCACTTAATCAACTTTGTGCTTTTGCTTTTAAATCTGCTAAATCAGCTTGGGAAATAATATATTTCATTTTTTAAACTCCTTAAATTAAGAAAACCGTATTACAAAAAATACGATTTTCAAAAATATTTATTAAATTACTAATTTTTTTTATTAGATATTTCTGCTGAGAATGAAGTGATATGAAACATTTTCGTGTTAAGACCTTGTGGAACTTTTTTATTAAGAAATACTTTAAAATTAATTAAATTATCAATAAAATAAAATTCTTTAAAAGGCTTGGACTTATAAGAACCATTAGAACGATAAAAGTTATTAATTTGATTATAACCAGCACTATCTTTGTCAACAAATAATTGAAGGGCTGGTCTTTGAACAAAATCGCCATTACCTAGTTGAATATCAAAATCACTAGAAAGCTTTAAATCAGTAGCATCAATTTCTAAATGATATGAACCCTGACCATAACCACTAATTACTCAAGCACTTTTACCAATTTTATAAAATTATAATTTATATGTTTTTAAATCATTGCTATTTTTACTACATCCAGAAATAAACATTACACACACTAAATTTAAAGCTGACAAAAATTTTAACATATCAAAAATACTCCTTTCGAAAAGAATTATATTTTATATAAAAATATTGGAAACATTTAAGAAAACTTTTTTAATATCATTAGCAAAATTGCTAAGGGCACTACAAATTCAAATAACATCTGAAATGCTGGAATAACTTCAAACACCGGAAAGGCAGTTTTGGTAAAATTAATTGTTGTTTTGGCAATATCCGCAAGGGGGCGAATTAAAAGATTAATCCCTGAAAGACCAAGTAATCAATTCAACACACTAACAGAAGCGTGCTGAATACCACAAGATATGGCACTAAATAAACCCCAATAAAAACAGTTGGGTGTAGGAATTAAATCATCCGTATTACCACTTATTCCGCCACCAATAAAAGCTGTTGAATTCAAAATATTAAAATCGTATAAAGAATAATGATATTCAGTGCTTTCATTTTTCTTTTTATATAGCGGGAAAGTCAGTGTAAAAATATTAATTCCATACATTACATCGACTTTAGCATTATAAAAATGCAGTTTATCACTAGTCGCGTTTCATAATTGGTTATCATATGCTTTTAACACATTAAAATCTATTTGATAAGAACTTTTACCAGTATTAAAACCATTGGCAATTTGTTTATCTTTAACAAAGAAATAGGAACGAAAAATCATATTCTTACTATTTTCGATTGTTGAACCAAAGTTAATTAAATACTGTTTGGGATAAAAGGTAATTAAGGAACGATAGAAAAAACCCATTTGTAAAACATTTTTAGGAATTTGTTGCATTCCTTTGTAATCTAATTCTACAAAAGTAGAAGCATCTGTGTCAAAACTCGCATAAAATAATTGTACAAAATACTCACCTAAATATTTATAAAGTTTATTAAATAAATCATTAATGAAATCAATAGTTAAATCTTTTTGGTAATAAAACATAAAATCTTTAAAATTAATCTTTAATTTATCATCGTAACGTAGAAAATGAAAAGTATTATCATAATAATTAACTTGTCCAAAAAAGGTATTAATAAAATCTTCTCCAAAACTTGTTCGCGAGCCAGATTTTCAAAGCGATTTACCATTTTCTAAAAACTCATTATAACTCACAATGCTACCATGCTCAGTTTTTATAGTAATAACATCACCAAAACTAGAAAAGGAAAGTTCTCTAAAAATAACTTCTTCAATAAAACCAGACGGATATGAATTTTTGCGATTTAAACTAAATTTACTATTTTGTTTAAAACCATTTAATTTAATTGAAATTTCACTCATATATTTAAAATTATCATCAAAGAAATTAAAAATTGGCACTCAATATAAATAACTATAATTAAATTTATCAAAATCTCGGCGTTGTATCATTAAATAATTAAGTTTATCTTGAAACTGATTATACTGATATTCACCATCATTTTTAGTTATTACTGTTGGTAATAATTGCTCGTTATCTTTTTCAGGTAAAGGAGGCATT
This sequence comes from Spiroplasma endosymbiont of 'Nebria riversi', assembly GCF_018831625.1. GTDB lineage: Bacteria > Bacillota_I > Bacilli_A > Mycoplasmatales > Nriv7 > Nriv7. The sequence continues at coordinate 1,370,252 of NZ_CP065193.1, read as the reverse complement.
TCCGCTGAGAATGAAGTGATATGAAACATTTTCGTGTTAAGACCTTGTGGAACTTTTTTATTAAGAAATACTTTAAAATTAATTAAATTATCAATAAAATAAAATTCTTTAAAAGTCTTGGACTTATAAGAACCATTAGAACGATAAAAGTTATTAATTTGATTATAACCAGCACTATCTTTGTCAACAAATAATTGAAGGGCTGGTCTTTAAACAAAATCGCCATTACCTATTTGAATATCAAAATCACTAGAAAGCTTTAAATCAGTAGCATCAATTTCTAAATGATATGAATCCTGACCATAACGACTAATTATTCAAGCACTTTTACCAATCTTGGAAAACTCTAATTCACAACTTTCACCACATTGATTGGGGTTTATAGCTCATTTTTGTCGTTTCATAAAGAATTGTTCGATATTAGGTTTTGGTGGTTGTTTTGTATCAAAAACAACACTATGAAGTATAATAAAAAAATGTATAAAACCTAAAATGCTTTTAAATCATTTAATACTTAATATTTTATTTAACTTTTTCATTTTTTAACTCCTTTCAAAGTATTTTTTTTATTCAGTAGGTCCTCTTAAAATTAAATATATTGTTGATAAAATACAAATCGTTCCTAAAATTTGGAAAATCGGATGTTGGGAAAATAACCTTATCATTGGTTTAAACAAATCTAAAATTTTAATATTTTTTGATAAAACTTTATTAAAATATTCTAAACCCTCACGCACATAGGCTCATAAACCTAAAAAATCACCTAAAGCAAAAATAGAAAAAACAGAAACAAGAATAAATAATATTATTAATTTAAACATTTTCTAAACCTACCTTTTTATTTGCCGTCCATGTTGATTAACTCACGGTCTATTTTTAGGGCTATTACCACTGAATTTCTTAATTGAACCACTAGATGATTTTTTCTTAGCTCCTCAATTAGCAACTGATTTTCGATATTTTTTACGAAAACCAACTTTTGGTCGTTCAATATGAATACCTAAAATGCCACCAATTACAAGATTTATCACAAGCATAATTAGCGGAAAAATAATAATGCGAATATCTGTTCCAGGAATGGTTAAAGTTCAAATTAAATCAAAAACTTTATAAAACATATCGCCAATCAAACTAGCCATTTTTTCTAAGTTTTCCATTTTTTAAACTCCTTTACTTGTTTTTCTTCTTCAGATTATTTTTTAACTTAGTAAGTATCTTACTGAATTTTTCCATTTTTAAATATTCTAATGCTTCAATATCCATTACATTATCATTTCAAAATTTATGTTGATAATTATCATTCAAAGCACGATTACTTAATTCACGCAAGAATGATAAATATTTATTATCGTAAAGGTTTAAAATTGACATCGGAATTTTCAATTTAAAGAAATAAATATCTAATTCCGGAATGCTACGATACTTGATTTTGCGACCTTTTTTATCATTTTTAGCATTAATCAGAGTTAAACGTCATTGTTCGTATTCGCTTACCGATTTAAAAGTACCATAAATAACTTGTAAATAAGGACGAAAGATGCTAACTGGTTTTTTTCTAATGCCAACAATTATTGAATTCGCAATATCACGAACTTTAACTCATATATGTTCGGCTCGTTGTCCGCTTGCTAATACGATATGGGTAAATTGGCGAGCCGAAGCGAAATATTCTTGTAAACCCTGGGTTACCCTATCATTTTCTTTATAGTCAGTTCCTTCTAAAAATAAGTTAGTTTCATCTCATAACAGCAAATGCTTTTCTTCTAATATCGGATAATTATAATCCAATAAAGACATATGCCCTAATGAAAGCATTTGTTTATCCGTAATTGGAAAAGTAGAAATCGTTTTTCAACCACTTAATAAGTAAAAAGCTAAAACCATTAAAGCGGTTTTTCCAGTCCCTAAGGCACCAATTACTAAATTTAGAGGCGAATTTAATAAGAAATTAATAAAACTTCGACGAGCAAAGAAATGAGAAATTTTAGTATATAGAATATACAAAGCAATTAATAAATAAATAATATCAAATAACATTCGTCAACTTTGCGGATTATAATAATGCAAAATCGCACCATAAAATCACGCAAAAATAAATAAAGTGCGATTTAAAGCGACAAAATCATATAATCTTAAATTTATTTTTTTAAACAATAGCATCACTTAAATCACACTTTCTTTATTTTTATTACTATCTGCCGGGCATTAATTTTTCAAACATTTTGAAAGCGATTAAAAATAAACCAATAATCACACCAAGCAAGAAAACTCAATATGTAGCAAAGAAATTAACGACATTTGGCATATTACCACCAATAATATCAGTTCAAATATTACCAAATGCTTTAATTAATGCTTTTCATAAGTTAGTAACCGCTTGTTCACCAGTAATTGCTACTGGTGGTGTTGTTGCTCCATCAAGAAAAATTCTAAACATATAATCACCCCCTTTCTAAACAAAATATGATTTAACCTTATAAAATAAAATAAACATAAATAAGACGATGAATACTAATACCATTCAAAACGCAATATTTGCTATTAAAAGTCAAAGTGGTTCTTTCATTAAATCAATTTCTTTACCAGAAACTCACGCCGGAATAGTTGTAATTTGGATAAATAAATCTCAAAAATACAATTTTGTCATTTCTCAATCTAAATCTTTTCAAGCAACTAAAAACATAATAATTACCGCTTAAAAGGTCAAAAGAGTAGAAAAATAATTGTGGAGAAGAGCATTACAATTATTAAAATTGAAAACAAAAATACAACTTGGGGTGGTAAATCGGCAGTCGGATAAATTAATTCAATTAACTCAATAATTATTTTTTTAAACATTTTCTAAACCTACTTTTTAATTTCTTTTTCATCTTGTTCTAATAAATTTCGCTTAAACTTTGCAATAAATATTCGTTGTGCATAAGTAAAATCTTTTGGTAGCTGTTTTGCTTCACTACCATATTTCTTTTTATCTTTAAAAAACCGATAAATATTAACCGCAATATAATATGCTAGTAATAATGTTAAAATCGTAAAAAATACTAATCCAAATATACTCATCTTTCTTTTCTCCTTAATTTTCTAATCTTTTTAATATGCAATATCAACACAAAGTCAATTATCACCGACTAAATCAGTTCTAACAGATTCAACTGCAGATTTAGACGCTCAAAATTTTTGTTCTAATCCAGTTTTTTTATTAATAGAATATATAAACTTTCGACAATAATTTTTAGGTGGTTCATCCACACTAACTCACATTTTCATTTCTAAAACTCCAAAACTATTTTTTTACTACATCAAATCAAAAAAATGCAATAACTTAGTTAAATAACTCAACTCATCCATAACTAGCGGGCGGAGCATACGCTTTCCGCGCCGCTTTGCCACCATAAACATCAACCAAGATGGTGTGGTGTGTTGTATTTTTTTTACCTCTATTCTTAAGGCGCCTTAAAAAACCTTTAAAATTAATTTTTAAAATAATTAAAACTTACATCCTTTTTATCGTTCTCTTTTTCAGCAATAAAAAAATTTAACAATTCTTGTCCTATAATCAAATTAGACTCCTGCTCTTTTTTATTAACTGAAACCAACTGATATTCACCATTTCTAATTATTCCAATACAAATAGAATTTTCATATTTGCCTTTATAAACAAATCGTTTTGAAAATCAAATACCAATAGGATTACTAAATCACGGAATTTCTGGTGCTTTAATAAGAATTGCGTTTTGTGTTTCTTTTAAAAGATATTTTTTAGTATTTAAAAAAATATTTTCAATATTTCTCACATACATACCTTCCTTACAAATATATTTAGTTATATTAAACTAAGTTATATTTAGCTTAGTTATCTAACTAAGTTAAATATTTATTTTTTTAAACATTTATGTTTAACAAAATTTGTTAGTAAACTTCGTTTACTAATTAACTTAGTTTATTACTATCAAGGCACAAAAAAAATACAAGGCATAACTAAAAATAATAAATATTAATTTAACCTTATATTTCTTGTAATAAATAAATGAGCTCGTATTTATTTATTAATTAACAGCAAGTTTGTAGAAACCAAAATCTTGTCATATGTATATGGTTTCTACAAGCCTTTAAATAAACTTGTAATATACCACAGACTTATGACAAGTACAAGCATTTTTTTAAAAAAGGAATGATAAATTATAAAATTCAAGGTAAAGAAATTACAGATTAATTTTTTGGAGAAAAGTTGTTGATTATTTGGTAAATTTTATTAATTAGTAAAAATTCACGAAAAGGAAGTTAATTAATATGAAAAAATTACTAGGATTCTTAGGAACAATCACAATAGCAGGAAGCGGAATGTCGGGAATTCTTGGAAATGCACCAACTCCAGCAAAAAATGAAGTTAATTATTTACAAACAAATAATTTAGAAAATTTAAATAGAAGTAAAAGAAGCTGAAACAGTCAATCGCGTAATGAAAACAGAATAAATAGACAGTGTTTTTGAAGTGGCAAATGTAACTATTGACCTTGATTTTCTAGAGAAAATTGAATAAAAATTCAAAAAATATATAACGAAAGTAGTAATTATGATATATTTAAACCTAAGTTTATTAATATAATTGACAATATAGCTTTTAATGAAAATGAATGTTCTAGAGGTGAATATTGGAAAATTGCTAAAGCTATATGGAATGATTTTTCGGTGATTAATAATAAATATATGTCTTCAAAAATAAATTATGGACTTTACATGGAAATTTGGGATGATGGGCAATTAAACAAAAATAGTGTAGCATTACAATGTTTTAATAGTTGCCCTAGCAATAAATTTGAAAATATTGAAGAATTTATTAAAAATACTAGTTTAGGGGCTTTAAATGATAATAATCAAAATACAATTCTAACAGTAGTAAAATTCAAAAATTCTAATTTAGATACTTCACAATTAGAAGTAATTAATAAAACAAATACATCAGCTACAATTAAAGCAAAAAATAATAGCTCTTCTTATTGCGGCAATAAAAAAGTTTCTTTTTCAATCAGACAAGATTTAAATAAATTAATTAAAATAATTAATTTAGAAAATATTAATAAAAATAGTGATACAGCTATTTTGAATGAATTAAATTTTTAAATCCTAATTTAGATATTTTGCAATTAGAAGTAATTAATAAAAAAAATACATCAGCTACAATAAAAGCAAAAAATAATAGTAATAAATATTTTGATAAAAAGAAAATTTACTATGTAATAGATAATAAACAAAATAAAATTATTAATTTAGATGAATTAATTAAAAAAGGAATATTTTTAAGTTTTAGAGATAAAAATCAAGGAATTACTATAAAAGAAATTAAAGATATTAATACAAATAATCTAATATATTCAAATGTAACAGTAACAAAAAGTATTTAAACAACATACAATAAAAATAGTAAAAGTATTTGTTTTGTAACAACCACATTATTTCATAATTTATCTGCAAAACAGAATATGAAAACACCAAGTTGTAAATATACAAAAGAAACAACTATAAATTCTCAAATTACTACAGGTTTAAGTAAAACAAACAGTGAAGAAAAAAGAACGGAACAAACTTCTACTTCAAGTATGGAACATAATTGAAGTATTGAATTAAGTGCAAGTGGAGAAATATGACCTTTTGCAGAAGTTTCTGCTACTGCCGGAGTTGGAGGCAATTATGGTTCTTCCAAAGCAAATACATCTTCAGAAACAAAAACTTTAAGTAATACATTTGATTTTTCAAATAGTAAAACGCAAGAACATAAAACATCTTTAGAAGTAGAATTGCCGTCGCAAGAAATTGCGGTTGAACCAAATAAAAAAATTAAAGTTATTGCTTCATTAGAAGAAGTTTCGGCACAAGTAACATTAAATTTAAAACAAAATATTTATGGTGAAATTATTTCACAAATAACAAACACAAGTAATGAAGAAAAATCATTTAAAATTTTAATTAAAGAAATTATGGAAAAATTAAAACAATACAATCTTTTGCCACAAGAAATTACTATAAATAATGATGAAAGCATAACTTTTAACGGAAGTGCAAATAGGTCATTAAACAAAGGATTTGATGGTAATATTGGTGAATGACGGCGTTCAAAATTGTAAAAGTAATAATATTTGTTTAAATAATGTTGAAGTTCATTTTGATTTAATTTTTTGTCCTTAGCATAAAATAATTTGCTATAATGTTGGTGGAATCGTTCAATCTTTCCATTGCTCTGAGGAGAACGGATTGGTGTGATTTCGTGAACAATTCCGTTCCTAGAAAGAAAGGTCATAAAAGGCCTTTCTTTTACTTTGTATGGTTTTTTATTACTTCAGTTAGTGGTAGTGAATTCGGGGGCGTTATCAGTACGAAGGCGTTTAATTGTTATACCAAGTTCGCCGAAATCTTTCATTGCTCTTTGCACGGCATTAATAGCATTGTTAGTTCCTAAACTATCATAAACATAACCAGATACTATTCGTGTCATTTCGTCAATGAAATCATAAATATAATATTTTTTATCAACCATAAAATTTGATGTAGTAATAATTTTAGCATCCATTTGTAAAAGACCAATCTCGGAGACTTCATAACGCTTAAAATGGCATTTTGTTTGTTTAATTTGCTGTTTTAATTCTTTTCAACGAGGGTCAGATTTAATTCAGCGATAAAAAGTTTTGATATTTTTTGGAATTTTTGAATTTTCAACATCGTGAAAACCGATTTTTAAATTATTAAATAAAGACCACATTCCACCGGCTTGAAGATTTTTGTAATCAAAATATAAATCACATACTTTTTCACGAGAATTTAAACTATATTGATAATTAAGATTTTGTGGTTTTGTAGTTTTAAACAATAACAAATCTAAATTGTCAGAATAATAAGCGGTCATAATTTTTTCTGCCCACCGATAAAAGGTTCTCGTTGCATTCTTAAAATATTTTTTAATAAGTTTTGTTAAAGTAGTTTCTTCCATATAAAAATAAGTGCATAAATTTAAATAGGCAGTAATGCGTTTTTTAGTTTTATAGTAATAAGGATTACGGCAATTAGCACTTAATCAACTTTGGATTTTTGCTTTTAAATCTGCTAAATCAGCTTGGGAAATAATATATTTCATTTTTAAACTCCTTAAATTAAGAAAATCGTATTTTTTATAATACGATTTTCAAGAATGGTTATTAAATTACTAAAGCATTTTGGCAGAAAAAGATGTTATAACTCAGTTCTGATAATAATTTTGATTAGAAAATGTAATTTTAACATCAACAAGTTTATCAATAAAATATTTCTCATAATAAGAAACAATAGGAAAGCTATCTTTAACAACTCTTGTCGCATTAGATTTATAAAAATCTCTAACTTTTATTCTGGTTGAAAAATCATTATAATCATAATATTTAAAACCATATTCAAAATCTTCAAAATCAGAATTAGGAACAACAATATCAGAGGGTAATTGATTTTTAACATCACTAATATTTATACCAGTCACACTATCAAAATTACGAATAATCGTTAAATAGCTATTTGAAATTTCAGGAAATGATAAATCATATTTTTTAAAATTACTGATATTTTTACTACATCCAGAAATAAACACTACACACATTAAATTTAAAGCTGATAAAAATTTTCACATAAATAAAAATCCTCCTTTCAAAGGAATTATATTTTATATAAAAATATTAGAAACATTTAAGAAAACTTTTTTAATATCATTAACAAAATTGCTAATGGTACTACAAATTCAAATAACATCTGAAACGCCGGAATAACTTCAAATACCGGAAAGGCAGTTTTGGTAAAATTAATCGTTGTTTTAGCAATATCAGCAATGGGGCGAATTAAAAGATTAATCCCAGAAAGACCAAGTAATCAATTTAAGATACTAACAGAAGCGTGCTGAATACCACAAGATACGGCACTAAATAAACCTCAATAAGAACAGAGTTGGGTGTTGGAATTAAATCATCCACATTACCGCTTATGCCGCCACCAATAAAAGCCGTTGAATTCAAAATGTTAAAATCGTATAAAGAATAATGATATTCAGTACTTTCATTTTTCTTTTTATATAGTGGAAAAGTTAGCGTAAAAATATTAATCCCATACATGACATCAACTTTAGCGTTGTAAAAATGCAATTTATTGCTAGTAACATTCCATAATTGGTTATCATATGCTTTTAACACATTAAAATCTATTTGATAAGAACTTTTACCAGTTTTAAAATCATTAGCAATTTGTTTATCTTTCACAAAAAAATACGAACGAAAAATCATATTCTTACTATTTTCTATTGTTGAATCAAAATTAATTAAATACTGTTTGGGATAAAAGGTAATTAAGGAACGATAGAAAAAACCCATTTGTAAAACATTTTTAGGAATTTGTTGCATTCCTTTGTAATCTAATTCTACATAAGTAGAGGCATCTGTATCAAAACTCGCATAAAAGAATTGCACAAAAAACTCACCTAAAACTTTATAAATTTTGTTAAATAAAATTAATAAAATCAATAGTTAAATCTTTTGATAATAAAGCATAAAATCTTTAAAATCAGTTTTTAATTTATCATCATAGCGTAAAAAATGGAAAGTATTACCATAATAATTAACTTGTCCAAAAAAGGTATTAATAAAATCTCCTCCAAAACTTGTTCGTGAGCCAGATTTTCAAAGCGATTTACCATTTTCTAAAAACTCATTATTACCCACAATACTACCGTGCTCAGTTTTTATAGTAATAACATCACCAAAACTAGAAAAGGAAAGTTAAATAAAAATAACTTTATCAATCATAACAGGATAAGGATATGAATTTTTGAGACATAAACTAATTGTACAATTTTGTTAAAAAACATTTAATATAATTTAAATTTAACTCATGATTTTAAAATTATCATCAAAGAAATTAAAAATTGGCACTCAATATAAGTAACTGTAATTAAATTTATCAAAATAAAGGCGTTGTTCATCAAATAATTTAGTTTACTCGAAACTGATTATACTGATATTCACCATCATTTTTAGTTATTGCAGTTGGTAATAATTGTTCATCATCTTTTTAGGTACTTGAAATTATGGAAAAATTAAAACAAACAATCTTTTGCCACAAGAAATTACTATAAATAATGATGAAAATAACTTTTAACGGAAATGCAAATAGGTCATCAACAAGGATTTGATGGTAATATTGAATTTCGTGAAGTAATAAGAAAAATAGGAAAGTTAAGTTTTTTAGTACAATCACTTTAATTGGAACAAGTACAACAAGTTTAAATTTTTTATGAAAAATCATTATAATCATAATTATTTAAAACCATATTCAAAATCTTCAAAATTGAATTAGGAACGACAATATGATGGCGTTGAATTATAAAATAATAATATTTGTTTATATAATGTTGAAGTTCATTTTGATTTAATTTTTTGTCCTTAGCATAAAATAATTTGCTATAATGTTGGTGGAATCGTTCAATCTTTCCATTGCTCTGAGGAGAACGGATTGGTGTGATTTCGTGAACAATTCCGTTTTGAAAGAAAGGTCGTAAAAGGCCTTTCTTTTACTTTGTATGGTTTTTTATTACTTCAGTTAGTGGTAGTGAATTCGGGGGCGTTATCAGTACGAAGGCGTTTAATTGTTATACCAAGTTCGCCGAAATCTTTCATTGCTCTTTGCACGGCATTAATAGCATTGTTAGTTCCTAAACTATCATAAACATAACCAGATACTATTCGTGTCATTTCGTCAATGAAATCATAAATATAATATTTTTTATCAACCATAAAATTTGATGTAGTAATTATTTTAGCATCCATTTGTAAAAGACCAATCTCGGAGACTTCATAACGCTTAAAATGGAGTTTTGTTTGTTTGTTTTGCTGCTTTAATTCTTTTCAACGAGGGTCGGATTTAATTCAACGATAAAAAGTTTTGATATTTTTTGGAACTTCTGAATTTTTAATATCGTGAAAACCGATTTTTAAATTATTAAATAAAGACCACATTCCACCGGCTTGAAGATTTTTGTAATCAAAATATAAATCACATACTTTTTCACGAGAATTTAAACTATATTGATAATTAAGATTTTGTGGTTTTGTAGTTTTAAACAATAACAAATCTAAATTGTCAGAATAATAAGCGGTCATAATTTTTTCTGCCCACCGATAAAAGGTTCTCGTTGCATTCTTAAAATATTTTTTAATAAGTTTTGTTAAAGTAGTTTCTTCCATATAAAAATAAGTGCATAAATTTAAATAGGCAGTAATGCGTTTTTTAGTTTTATAGTAATAAGGATTACGGCAATTAGCACTTAATCAACTTTGGATTTTTGCTTTTAAATCTGCTAAATCAGCTTGGGAAATAATATATTTCATTTTTAAACTCCTTAAATTAAGAAAATCGTATTTTTTGTAATACGATTTTCAAGAATGGTTATTAAATTACTAAAGTAAATCTTCAAAATCAGAATTAGGAACAACAATATCAGAGGGTAATTGATTTTTAACATCACTAATATCTATACCAGTCACACTATCAAAATTACGAATAATCGTTAAATAGCTATTTGAAATTTCAGGAAATGATAAATCATATTTTTTAAAATTACTGATATTTTTACTACATCCAGAAATAAACACTACACACATTAAATTTAAAGCTGATAAAAATTTTCGCATAAAGAAAAATCCAGAAACATTTAAGAAAACTTTTTTAATATCATTAACAAAATTGCTAATGGTACTACAAATTCAAATAACATCTGAAACGCCGGAATGACTTCAAATACTGGAAAGGCGATTTTGGTAAAATTAATCGTTGTTTTGGCAATATCCCCAAGGGGGCGAATTAAAAAATTAATCCCAGAAAGACCAAGTAATCAGTTCAACATACTAACAGAAGCGTGCTGAATGACACAAGATATGGCACTAAATAAGCCTCAATAAGAACAATTAGGTGTTGGAATTAAGTCATCCATATTACCCGCTTATTCCGCCACCAATAAAAGCTGTTGAATTCAAAATGTTAAAATCGTATAAAGAATAATGATATTCAGTACTTTCATTTTTCTTTTTATATAGTGGAAAAGTTAGCGTAAAAATATTAATCCCATACATGACATCAACTTTAGCGTTGTAAAAATGCAATTTATTGCTAGTAACATTCCATAATTGGTTATCATATGCTTTTAACACATTAAAATCTATTTGATAAGAACTTTTACCAGTTTTAAAATCATTAGCAATTTGTTTATCTTTCACAAAAAAATACGAACGAAAAATCATATTCTTACTATTTTCTATTGTTGAATCAAAATTAATTAAATACTGTTTGGGATAAAAGGTAATTAAGGAACGATAGAAAAAACCCATTTGTAAAACATTTTTAGGAATTTGTTGCATTCCTTTGTAATCTAATTCTACATAAGTAGAGGCATCTGTATCAAAACTCGCATAAAAGAATTGCACAAAAAACTCACCTAAAACTTTATAAAGTTTATTAAATAACCCATTAATAAAATCAATAGTTAAATCTTTTTGATAATGGAGCATAAAATCTTTAAAATCAAATTTTAATTTGTCATCATAGCGTAAAAAATGGAAAGTATTACCATAATAATTAACTTGTCCAAAAAAGGTATTAATAAAATCTCCTCCAAAACTTGTTCGAGACCCAGATTTTCAAAGCGATTTACCATTTTCTAAAAACTCATTATAACTCACAATGCTACCATGCTCAGTTTTTATAGTAATAACATCACCAAAACTAGAAAAGGAAAGTTATCTAAAAATAACTTTTTCAATCATATCAGGATAAGGATATGAATTTTTGCGACTTAAACTAAGTTTACTATTTTGTTTAAAACCATTTAATTTAATTGATATTTCACTCATATATTTAAAATTCTCATCAAAGAAATTAAAAATTGGCACTCAATATAAATAACTATAATTAAATTTATCAAAATCTCGGCGTTGTATCATTAAATAATCAAGTTTATCTTGAAACTGATTATACTGATTTCCTGAAATTTCAATTCACAACTTTCACCACATTGATTGGGGTTTATAGCTCATTTTTGTCGTTTCATAAAGAATTGTTCGATATTAGGTTTTGGTGGTTGTTTTGTATCAAAAAACGCCCCTAACGGCACCAAACTAATAAACATTATAATAAATCAAGAAATAATCTTATCCATCTCATCACGCTTTAAAATTCTTTTTTATTGCTTTAAAAGCATCAGAAAATTTATATTGACTATGTTGCGGACATTCACAATTAGTAACTTGCATTTGATGCTTTCTAAAAACTTTATTAAAGTAATAACCTCTAATAATTAACTTAATACCAGTTATTAACAAATAAACGATTAATAATCAAAAATACATCTTAAGAACTACATTTTGAAAATCAAACAATATAAAATCTTTAAAAAACTCATCTGTGTTAGTTCGAATTTTTGTTAAAAATATTTAAATTAGAGTAATAAATCTATGAAATATAATAAAAAAATGTATAAAACCTAAAACGCTTTTAAATCATTTAATACCTAATATTTTTTTTAACTTTTTCATTTTTTAAATCTTTAAAATTAAATATATTGTTGATAAGATACAAATCGTTCCTAAAATTTGGAAAATCGGATGTTGAGAAAATAACCTTATCCTTGGTTTAAACAAATCTAAAATTTTAATATTACTTGATAGAACTTTATTAAAATATTCTAAACCCTCACGCACATAGGCTCATAAACCTAAAAAGTCATTTAAAGCAAAAATAGAAAAAACAGCAACAAGAATAAATAATATTATTAATTTAAACATTCTAAAAACCTACCTTTTTATTCGCCGTCCGTGTTGGTTAACTCACGGTCTGTTTTTAGGGCTATTACCACTAAATTTCTTAATCGGACCACTAGATGATTTTTTCTTAGTTCCTCAATTAGCAACTGATTTTTGGTATTTTTTACGAAAACCAACTTTTGGTCGTTCAATATGAATACCTAAAATGCCGCCAATTACAAGATTTATCACAAGCATAATTAGCGGAAAAATAATAATGCGAATATCTGTTCCGGGAATGGTTAAAGTTCAAATTAAATCAAAAACTTTATAAAACATATCGCCAATTAAACTAGCCATTTTTTCTAAGTTTTCCATTTTTTAAACTCCTTTACTTGTTTTTCTTCTTCAGATTATTTTTTAACTTAGTAAGTATTTTACTGAATTTTTCCATCTTTAAATATTCTAATGCTTCAATATCCATTACATTATCATTTCAAAATTTATGTTGATAATTATCATTCAAAGCACGATTACTTAATTCACGCAAGAATGATAAATATTTATTATCGTAAAGGTTTAAAATTGACATCGGAATTTTCAATTTAAAGAAATAAATGTCTAATTCTGGAATACTACGATACTTGATTTTGCGACCTTTTTTATCATTTTTAGCATTAATTAGAGTTAATCGTCATTGTTCGTATTCGCTTACCGATTTAAAAGTGCCGTAAATAACTTGTAAATAGGGTCGAAAAATACTAACTGGTTTTTTTCTAATACCAACAATTATTGAATTCGCAATATCACGAACTTTAACTCATATATGTTCAGCTCGTTGTCCGCTTGCTAATACGATATGGGTAAATTGCCGAGCCGAAGCGAAATATTCTTGTAAACCTTGGGTTACTCTATCATTTTCTTTATAATCAGTTCCTTCTAAAAATAAGTTAGTTTCATCTCATAACAGTAAATGTTTTTCATCTAAAATTGGATAATTATAATCTAAAAGTGACATATGCCCTAATGAAAGCATTTGTTTATCTGTAATCGGAAAAGTAGAAATCGTTTTTCAACCACTTAATAAGTAAGAAGCTAAAACCATTAAAGCAGTTTTTCCAGTCCCTAAGGCACCAATGACTAAATTTAAGGGTGAATTTAATAAGAAATTAATAAAACTTCGACGAGCAAAGAAATGAGAAATTTTAGTATATAAAATATACAAAGCAATTAATAAATAAATAATATCAAATAGCATTCGTCAACTCTGAGGATTATAATAATGCAAAATCGCACCATAGAATCACGCAATAATAAATAAAGTGCGATTTAAAGCAACAAAATCATATAATCTTAAATTTATTTTCTTAAACAATAACATCCGTAAATCACACTTTCTTTATTTTTATTATTATCTACCGGGCATTAATTTTTCAAACATTTTGAAAGCGATTAAAAATAAACCAATAATCACACCAAGCAAGAAAACTCAATATGTAGCAAAGAAATTAACGACATTTGGCATATTACCACCAATAATATCAGTTCAAATATTACCAAATGCTTTAATTAATGCTTTTCATAAGTTAGTAACCGCTTGTTCACCAGTAATTGCTCCTGATGTATTTCCTTCTACTAAGAAATTTATTAACATATAATCACCCCCTTTCTAAACAAAATATGATTTAACCTTATAAAATAAAATAACCATAAATAAAACAATGAATACTAACACCATTCAAAAGGCAATATTTGCTACTAAAAGTCAAAGTGTTTTTTGAGTTAAATTAATTTCTTTACCACCAGTAATACGAGCCGGGATAGTTGTAATTTGAATAAATAAATCCCGAAAATACAATTTTATTTGTTCTCAATCTAAATCTTTTCAAGCAAATAAAAACATAATAATTACCGCTTAAAAGGTCAAAAGAGTAGAAAAATAATGGCAGAGAACAGCATTACAATTATTAAAATTGAAAACAAAAATACAACTTGGGGTGGTAAATCGGCAGTTGGATAAATTAATTCAATTAACTCAATAATTATTTTTTTAAACATTTTCTAAAACCTACTTTTTAATTTCTTTTTCATCTTGTTCTAATAAATTTCGCTTAAACTTTGCAATAAATATTCGTTGTGAATAAGTAAAATCTTTTGGCAACCGCTTTGCTTCGCTACCATATTTCTTTTTATCTTTAAAAAACCGATAAATATTAACCGCAATATAATATGCTAGTAATAATGTTAAAATCGTAAAAAACACTAATCCAAATATATTCATCTTCCTTTTCTCCTTAATTTTTTAATTAATTTATTGTTTTAAATAATTATGTTCAACAAAATCAACACAAAGTCAATTATCACCAACTAAATCAGTTCTAACAGAATCAACTGCAAATTTAGACGCTCAAATTTTTTGTTCTAATCCGGTTTTTTTATTAATAGAATATATAAACTCTTGACAATAATCTTTGCCAGGATCATCCACACTAACTCACATTTTCATTTCTAAAACTCCAAAACTATTTTTTACTACACGAAATCAAAAAAATGCAATAACTTAGTTAAATAACTCAACTCATCCATAACTAGCGGGCGGAGCATACGCTTTCCGCACCGCTTCGCCACTATAAACATCAACCAAGATGTTTTTTTTATTTACCTCTATTCTTAAGGCGCCTTAAAACACCTTTAAAATTAATTTTTAAAATAATTAAAACTTACATCCTTTTTATCGTTCTCTTTTTCAGCAATAAAAAAATTTAACAATTCTTGTCCTATAATCAAATTAGACTCCTGCTCTTTTTTATTAACTGAAACCAACTGATACTCACCATTTCTAATTATTCCAATACAAATAGAATTTTCATATTTGCCTTTATAAACAAATCGCTTTGAAAATCAAATACCAATAGGATTACTAAATCACGGAATTTCTGGTTCTTTAATAAGAATTGCGTTTTGTGTTTCTTTTAAAAGATATTTTTTAGTATTTAAAAAAATATTTTCAATATTTCTCACATACATACCTTCCTTACAACTATATTTAGTTATATTAAAATAAGTTATATTTAGCTTAGTTATCTAACTAAGTTAAATATTTATTTTTTTAAACATTTATGTTTAACAAAATTTGTTAGTAAACTTCGTTTACTAATTAACTTAGTTTATTACTATCAAGGCACAAAAAAATACAAGGCATAACTAAAAATAATAAATATTAATTTAACCTTATATTTCTTGTAATAAATAAATGAGCTCGTATTTATTTATTAATTAAAAGCAAGTTTGTAGAAACCAAAATCTTGTCATATGTATATGGTTTCTACCCCTTTAAATAAACTTGTAATATACCACAGACTTATGACAAGTACAAGCATTTTTTTAAAAAAGGAATAATAAATTATAGACGCGTAAAGTTTTCTTGGGTAGAAAAAGGTTTAAATAATTTTGAAAGAAAAGTAAATGAAAATTTATTACCTTTTTATTTGAAAAATAAGTAATAAAACAAAATATTTAATATTAACAAACATAATCTTAATAAAAAGGTTATAAAAACTAAGTAAAATGCTTATAAAAACAACATTAAAATAATTTTTTACAACAAAAATCATACATAAGAAATATATACTTAATTTGAATATTAAAATAATTTATAGTAAATGATTATTTTTTCTTTTTTTAAAAATACCTAAGAAAACTAAACGCGCCCATTATAAAATAATGCAGAAAATTTTTAAAAATAGTTTATAATTAAATTTCAAGGTAAAGAAATTACAGATTAATTTTTTGGAGAAAAGTTGTTGATTATTTGGTAAATTTTATTAATTAGTAAAAATTCACGAAAAGGAAGTTAATTAATATGAAAAAATTACTAGGATTCTTAGGAACAATCACAATAGCAGGAAGCGGAATGTCGGGAATTCTTGGAAATGCACCAACTCCAGCAAAAAATGAAGTTAATTATTTACAAACAAATAATTTAGAAAATTTAAATAGAAGTAAAAGAAGCTGAAACAGTCAATCGCGTAATGAAAACAGAATAAATAGACAGTGTTTTTGAAGTGGCAAATGTAACTATTGACCTTGATTTTCTAGAGAAAATTGAATAAAAATTCAAAAAATATATAACGAAAGTAGTAATTATGATATATTTAAACCTAAGTTTATTAATATAATTGACAATATAGCTTTTAATGAAAATGAATGTTCTAGAGGTGAATATTGGAAAATTGCTAAAGCTATATGGAATGATTTTTCGGTGATTAATAATAAATATATGTCTTCAAAAATAAATTATGGACTTTACATGGAAATTTGGGATGATGGGCAATTAAACAAAAATAGTGTAGCATTACAATGTTTTAATAGTTGCCCTAGCAATAAATTTGAAAATATTGAAGAATTTATTAAAAATACTAGTTTAGGGGCTTTAAATGATAATAATCAAAATACAATTCTAATAGCAGTAAAATCCAAAAATAATAATTTAAATATATCACAATTAGAAATAACTAATAAAACAAATACATCAGCCACAATTAAAGCAAAAAATGATAGCTCTTCTTATTATGGCAATAAAAAAGTTTCTTTTTCAATCAGACAAGATTTAAATAAATTAATTAAAAAAAGTAATTTAGGAAATATTAATAAAAATAGTGATACAGCTATTTTGAATGAATTAAATTTTTTAAATCCTAATTTAGATATTTTGCAATTAGAAGTAATTAATAAAAAAAATACATCAGCTACAATAAAAGCAAAAAATAATAGTAATAAATATTTTGATAAAAAGAAAATTTACTATGTAATAGATAATAAACAAAATAAAATTATTAATTTAGATGAATTAATTAAAAAAGGAATATTTTTAAGTTTTAGAGATAAAAATCAAGGAATTACTATAAAAGAAATTAAAGATATTAATACAAATAATCTAATATATTCAAATGTAACAGCAACAAAAAATATTGAACCAACATATACTAAAAATAGTAAAAGTATTTGTTTTGGAACAACCACATTATTTCATAATTTATCTGCAAAACAGAATATGAAAACACCAAGTTGTAAATATACAAAAGAAACAACTATAAATTCTCAAATTACTACAGGTCTAAGTAAAACAAACAGTGAAGAAAAAAGAACGGAACAAACTTCTACTTCAAGTATGGAACATAATTGAAGTATTGAATTAAGTGCAAGTGGAGAAATATGACCTTTTGCAGAAGTTTCTGCTACTGCCGGAGTTGGAGGCAATTATGGTTCTTCCAAAGCAAATACATCTTCAGAAACAAAAACTTTAAGTAATACATTTGATTTTTCAAATAGTAAAACGCAATAACATAAAACATCTTTAGAAGTAGAATTGCCGTCGCAAGAAATTGCGGTTGAACCAAATAAAAAAATTAAAGTTATTGCTTCATTAGAAGAAGTTTCGGCACAAGTAACATTAAATTTAAAACAAAATATTTATGGTGAAATTATTTCACAAATAACAAACACAAGTAATGAAGAAAAATCATTTAAAATTTTAATTAAAGAAATTATGGAAAAATTAAAACAATACAATCTTTTGCCACAAGAAATTACTATAAATAATGATGAAAGCATAACTTTTAACGGAAGTGCAAATAGGTCATTAAACAAAGGATTTGATGGTAATATTGAATTTCGTGAAGTAAAATAAAAATAAGAAAATATTAAGTTTTTTAGTAGAAATCACTTTAATTGGAACAAGTACAA
Organism: Spiroplasma endosymbiont of 'Nebria riversi'; assembly: GCF_018831625.1. Classification (GTDB taxonomy): domain Bacteria; phylum Bacillota_I; class Bacilli_A; order Mycoplasmatales; family Nriv7; genus Nriv7. The sequence goes on along the minus strand of NZ_CP065193.1, from coordinate 1,351,710 downwards.
CAAGTTTAAATTTTTTATGAAAAATAATTATTCAAACTTCTAGAAATTACTTTGTTAAAAATTTTTGTAGTGCTTGAAAGGGGGTTGTCATTTTTAGCGACGAATGACGGCGTTCAAAATTGTAAAAGTAATAATATTTGTTTAAATAATGTTGAAGTTCATTTTGATTTAATTTTTTGTCCTTAGCATAAAATAATTTGCTATAATGTTGGTGGAATCGTTCAATCTTTCCATTGCTCTGAGGAGAACGGATTGGTGTGATTTCGTGAACAATTCCGTTCCTAGAAAGAAAGGTTGTAAAAGGCCTTTCTTTTACTTTGTATGGTTTTTTATTACTTCAGTTAGTGGTAGTGAATTCGGGGGCGTTATCAGTACGAAGGCGTTTAATTGTTATGCCAAGTTCGCTAAAATCTTTCATTGCTCTTTGCACAGCGTTAATAGCATTGTTAGTTCCTAAACTATCATAAACATAACCAAATACTATTCGTGTCATTTCGTCAATGAAATCATAAATGTAATATTTTTTATCAACCATAAAATTTGATGTAGTAATTATTTTAGCATCCATTTGTAAAAGACCAATCTCGGAGACTTCATACCGCTTAAAATGGCATTTTGTTTGTTTAATTTGCTGTTTTAATTCTTTTCAACGAGGGTCAGATTTAATTCAGCGATAAAAAGTTTTGATATTTTTTGGAATTTTTGAATTTTCAACATCGTGAAAACCGATTTTTAAATTATTAAATAAAGACCACATTCCACCGGCTTGAAGATTTTTGTAATCAAAATATAAATCACATACTTTTTCACGAGAATTTAAACTATATTGATAATTAAGATTTTGTGGTTTTGTACTTTTAAACAATAATAAATCTAAATTGTCAGAATAATAAGCCGTCATAATTTTTTCTGCCCAACGATAAAGGGTTTTCGTTGCACCCTTAAAATATTTTTTAATAAGTTTTGTTAAAGTAGTTTCTTCAATATAAAAATAAGTACATAAATTTAAATAGGCAGTAATGCGTTTTTTATTTTTATAGTAATAAGGATTACGGCAATTAGCACTTAATCAACTTTGGATTTTTGCTTTTAAATCTGCTAAATCAGCTTGGGAAATAATATATTTCATTTTTAAACTCCTTAAATTAAGAAAATCGTATTTTTTGTAATACGAGTTTCAAGAATGGTTATTAAATTACTAAAGCATTTTGGCATAAAAAGATGTTATAACTCAGTTCTGATAATAATTTTGATTAGAAAATGTAATTTTAACATCAACAAGTTTATCAATAAAATATTTCTCATAATAAGAAACAATAGGAAAGCTATCTTTAACAACTCTTGTCGCATTAGATTTATAAAAATCTCTAACTTTTATTCTGGTTGAAAAATCATTATAATCATAATATTTAAAACCATATTCAAAATCTTCAAAATCAGAATTAGGAACAACAATATCGGAGGGTAATTGATTTTTAACATCACTAATATCTATACCAGTCACACTATCAAAATTACGAATAATCGTTAAATAGCTATTTGAAATTTCAGGAAATGATAAATCATATTTTTTAAAATTACTGATATTTTTACTACATCCAGAAATAAACACTACACACATTAAATTTAAAGCTGATAAAAATTTTCGCATAAAGAAAAATCCTCCTTTCAAAGGAATTATATTATAAAAAATATTAGAAACATTTAAGAAAACTTTTTTAATATCATTAACAAAATTGCTAATGGTACTACAAATTCAAATAACATCTGAAACGCCGGAATAACTTCAAATACCGGAAAGGCAGTTTTGGTAAAATTAATCGTTGTTTTAGCAATATCAGCAATGGGGCGAATTAAAAGATTAATCCCAGAAAGACCAAGTAATCAATTTAAGACACTAACAGAAGCGTGCTGAATGACACAAGATATGGCACTAAATAAACCTCAATAAGAACAGTTGGGTGTTGGAATTAAATCATCCACATTACCGCTTATGCCGCCACCAATAAAAGCCGTTGAATTCAAAATGTTAAAATCGTATAAAGAATAATGATATTCAGTACTTTCATTTTTCTTTTTATATAGTGGAAAAGTTAGCGTAAAAATATTAATCCCATACATGACATCAACTTTAGCGTTGTAAAAATGCAATTTATTGCTAGTAACATTCCATAATTGGTTATCATATGCTTTTAACACATTAAAATCTATTTGATAAGAACTTTTACCAGTTTTAAAATCATTAGCAATTTGTTTATCTTTCACAAAAAAATACGAACGAAAAATCATATTCTTACTATTTTCGATTGTTGAACCAAAGTTAATTAAATACTGTTTGGGATAAAAGGTAATTAAGGAACGATAGAAAAAACCCATTTGTAAAACATTTTTAGGAATTTGTTGCATTCCTTTGTAATCTAATTCTACATAAGTAGAGGCATCTGTATCAAAACTCGCATAAAAGAATTGCACAAAAAACTCACCTAAAACTTTATAAAGTTTATTAAATAACCCATTAATAAAATCAATAGTTAAATCTTTTTGATAATGGAGCATAAAATCTTTAAAATCAAATTTTAATTTGTCATCATAGCGTAAAAAATGGAAAGTATTACCATAATAATTAACTTGTCCAAAAAAGGTATTAATAAAATCTCCTCCAAAACTTGTTCGAGACCCAGATTTTCAAAGCGATTTACCATTTTCTAAAAACTCATTATAACTCACAATGCTACCATGCTCAGTTTTTATAGTAATAACATCACCAAAACTAGAAAAGGAAAGTTATCTAAAAATAACTTTTTCAATCATATCAGGATAAGGATATGAATTTTTGCGACTTAAACTAAGTTTACTATTTTGTTTAAAACCATTTAATTTAATTGATATTTCACTCATATATTTAAAATTCTCATCAAAGAAATTAAAAATTGGCACTCAATATAAATAACTATAATTAAATTTATCAAAATCTCGGCGTTGTATCATCAAATAATCTAGTTTATCTCGAAACTGATTATACTGATATTCACCATCATTTTTAGTTATTGCAGTTGGTAATAATTGTTCATCATCTTTTTCAGGTACTTGAATTACAGGGGGAGGCGGAGCAACATATACTTTTGCAGAAAAAGATGTTATAACTCAGTTCTGATAATAATTTTGATTAGAAAATGTAATTTTAACATCAACAAGTTTATCAATAAAATATTTCTCATAATAAGAAACAATAGGAAAGTTATCTTTAACAACTCTTGTCGCATTAGATTTATAAAAATCTCTAACTTTTATTCTGGTTGAAAAATCATTATAATCATAATATTTAAAACCATATTCAAAATTTTCAAAATCAGAATTAGGAACAACAATATCAGATGGTAATTGATTTTTAACATCACTAATATCTATACCAGTCACACTATCAAAATTACTAATAATCGTTAAATAGCTATTTGAAATTTCCTGAAATTTCAACTCACAACTTTCACCACATTGACTGGGGTTTGTAGCTCGTTTTTCTCGTTTCATAAAAAATTGTTCTATATTAGGTTTTGGTGGTTGTTTTGTATCAAAGAACGCTCCTAGCGGTACCAAACTAATAAAAATTATAATAAATCAAGAAATAATCTTATGCATTTCATCACGCCTTAAAACTCTCGTTTATTGCTTTAAAAGCATCAGAAAATTTATATTGACTATGTTGCGGACATTCACAATTAGTAACTTGCATTTGATGCTTTCTAAAAACTTTATTAAAGTAATAACCTCTAATAATTAACTTAATACCAGTTATTAACAAATAAACGATTAATAATCAAAAATACATCTTAAGAACTACATTTTGAAAATCAAACAATATAAAATCTTTAAAAAACTCATCTGTGTTAGTTCGAATTTTTGTTAAAAATATTTAAATTAGAGTAATAAATCTATGAAATATAATAAAAAAATGTATAAAACCTAAAACGCTTTTAAATCATTTAATACCTAATATTTTTTTTAACTTTTTCATTTTTTAAATCTTTAAAATTAAATATATTGTTGATAAAATACAAATCGTTCCTAAAATTTGGAAAATCGGATGTTGAGAAAATAACCTTATCATTGGTTTAAAAAAATCTAAAATTTTAATATTACTTGATAGAACTTTATTAAAATATTCTAAACCCTCACGCACATAGGATCATAAACCTAAAAAGTCATTTAAAGCAAAAATAGAAAAAACAGAAACAAGAATAAATAACATTATTAATTTAAACATTTTCTAAACCTACCTTTTTATTTGCCGTCCGTGTTGGTTAACTCACGGTCTGTTTTTAGGGCTATTACCACTAAATTTCTTAATCGGACCACTAGATGATTTTTTCTTAGTTCCTCAATTAGCAACTGATTTTTGGTATTTTTTACGAAAACCAACTTTTGGTCGTTCAATATGAATACCTAAAATGCCACCAATTACAAGATTTATCACAAGCATAATTAGCGGAAAAATAATAATGCGAATATCTGTTCCGGGAATGGTTAAAGTTCAAATTAAATCAAAAACTTTATAAAACATATCGCCAATTAAACTAGCCATTTTTTCTAAGTTTTCCATTTTTTAAACTCCTTTACTTGTTTTTCTTCTTCAGATTATTTTTTAACTTAGTAAGTATTTTACTGAATTTTTCCATCTTTAAATATTCTAATGCTTCAATATCCATTACATTATCATTTCAAAATTTATGTTGATAATTATCATTCAAAGCACGATTACTTAATTCACGCAAGAATGATAAATATTTATTATCGTAAAGGTTTAAAATTGACATCGGAATTTTCAATTTAAAGAAATAAATGTCTAATTCTGGAATACTACGATACTTGATTTTGCGACCTTTTTTATCATTTTTAGCATTAATTAGAGTTAATCGTCATTGTTCGTATTCGCTTACCGATTTAAAAGTGCCGTAAATAACTTGTAAATAGGGTCGAAAAATACTAACTGGTTTTTTTCTAATACCAACAATTATTGAATTCGCAATATCACGAACTTTAACTCATATATGTTCAGCTCGTTGTCCGCTTGCTAATACGATATGGGTAAATTGCCGAGCCGAAGCGAAATATTCTTGTAAACCTTGGGTTACTCTATCATTTTCTTTATAATCAGTTCCTTCTAAAAATAAGTTAGTTTCATCTCATAACAGTAAATGTTTTTCATCTAAAATTGGATAATTATAATCTAAAAGTGACATATGCCCTAATGAAAGCATTTGTTTATCTGTAATCGGAAAAGTAGAAATCGTTTTTCAACCACTTAATAAGTAAGAAGCTAAAACCATTAAAGCGGTTTTTCCAGTCCCTAAAGCGCCAATTACTAAATTTAAAGGTGAATTTAATAAGAAATTAATAAAACTACGACGAGCAAAGAAATGAGAAATTTTAGTATATAAAATATACAAAGCAATTAATAAATAAATAATATCAAATAGCATTCGCCAACTCTGAGGATTATAATAATGCAAAATCGCACCATAGAATCACGCAATAATAAATAAAGTGCGATTTAAAGCAACAAAATCATATAATCTTAAATTTATTTTCTTAAACAATAACATCCGTAAATCACACTTTCTTTATTTTTATTATTATCTACCGGGCATTAATTTTTCAAACATTTTGAAAGCGATTAAAAATAAACCAATAATCACACCAAGCAAGAAAACTCAATATGTAGCAAAGAAATTAACGACATTTGGCATATTACCACCAATAATATCAGTTCAAATATTACCAAATGCTTTAATTAATGCTTTTCATAAGTTAGTAACCGCTTGTTCACCAGTAATTGCTCCTGATGTATTTCCTTCTACTAAGAAATTTATTAACATATAATCACCCCCTTTCTAAACAAAATATGATTTAACCTTATAAAATAAAATAACCATAAATAAAACAATGAATACTAACACCATTCAAAAGGCAATATTTGCTACTAAAAGTCAAAGTGGTTCTTTCATTAAATCAATTTCTTTACCACCAGTAATACACGCCGGAATAGTTGTAATTTGGATAAATAAATCTCAAAAATACAATTTTGTCATTTCTCAATCTAAATCTTTTCAAGCAACTAAAAACATAATAATTACCGCTCAAAAGGTCAAAAGAGTAGAAAAATAATGGCAGAGAACAGCATTACAATTATTAAAATTGAAAACAAAAATACAACTTGGGGTGGTAAATCGGCAGTTGGATAAATTAATTCAATTAACTCAATAATTATTTTTTTAAACATTTTCTAAAACCTACTTTTTAATTTCTTTTTCATCTTGTTCTAATAAATTTCGCTTAAACTTTGCAATAAATATTCGTTGTGAATAAGTAAAATCTTTTGGCAACCGCTTTGCTTCGCTACCATATTTCTTTTTATCTTTAAAAAACCGATAAATATTAACCGCAATATAATATGCTAGTAATAATGTTAAAATCGTAAAAAACACTAATCCAAATATATTCATCTTCCTTTTCTCCTTAATTTTTTAATTAATTTATTGTTTTAAATAATTATGTTCAACAAAATCAACACAAAGTCAATTATCACCAACTAAATCAGTTCTAACAGAATCAACTGCAAATTTAGACGCTCAAATTTTTTGTTCTAATCCGGTTTTTTTATTAATAGAATATATAAACTCTTGACAATAATCTTTGCCAGGTTCATCCACACTAACTCACATTTTCATTTCTAAAACTCCAAAACTATTTTTTACTACACGAAATCAAAAAAATGCAATAACTTAGTTAAATAACTCAACTCATCCATAACTAGCGGGCGGAGCATACGCTTTCCGCACCGCTTCGCCACTATAAACATCAACCAAGATGTTTTTTTTATTTACCTCTATTCTTAAGGCGCCTTAAAAAACCTTTAAAATTAATTTTTAAAATAATTAAAACTTACATCCTTTTTATAGTTCTCTTTTTCAGCAATAAAAAAATTTAACAATTCCTGCCCTATAATCAAATTAGACTCCTGCTCTTTCTTATTAACTGAAACCAACTGATACTCACCATTTCTAATTATTCCAATACAAATAGAATTTTCATATTTGCCTTTATAAACAAATCGCTTTGAAAATCAAATACCAATAGGATTACTAAATCACGGAATTTCTGGTGCTTTAATAAGAATTGCGTTTTGTGTTTCTTTTAAAAGATATTTTTTAGTATTTAAAAAAATATTTTCAATATTTCTCACATACATACCTTCCTTACAAATATATTTAGTTATATTAAACTAAGTTATATTTAGCTTAGTTATCTAACTAAGTTAAATATTTATTTTTTTAAACATTTATGTTTAACAAAATTTGTTAGTAAACTTCGTTTACTAATTAACTTAGTTTATTACTATCAAGGCACAAAAAAATACAAGGCATAACTAAAAATAATAAATATTAATTTAACCTTATATTTCTTGTAATAAATAAATGAGCTCGTATTTATTTATTAATTAACAGCAAGTTTGTAGAAACCAAAATCTTGTCATATGTATATGGTTTCTACAAAATTAAAAAAAGTATGTATTGATTTAAGGGTATAATTAGTATAAAATTATATAGTTTTAGTTATGAAAAACAAGGGGGATTTGTTAATGGCATTTAAGATGAAACATTTTGGAGATTATGTTCAAAGAAGAGATTATTCCAAGGTTTCAGGGAAATTAGAATTACCCAATTTGATTGAAGTACAAACTGATAATTATCAATGATTTATGAAAGATGGCATTCAGGAGGTTTTTGATGAAATATTTCCAATAACTGATCCTGAAGGGAAGACAACATTATCATTGTTAAGTTGAGAAGTAAAAAAACCACGACGCAACTTAAAACAAGCACAAGAAGAATCAAAGATTTATGAAGTACCAATTTATGCTAAATTGCAATTAACTGTTATTAAAGATGATGAAAGAATTAATAGTCAAATTGCTAAAACGCCAGATCAAGCAATGTTATTATGAGTAAGAGAAGAATTTGGCTTTAAAAATCCAGTATTATCAAAACAAGATGATAATGTTTTTTATTTTGAAGATATTAATGCTGAAGATAAAATTGCTATTGAAATTATTATTAAAAAGCAAGATGAAGAAGAAATGTTAGTTGATTATACCCTTTGAAGAGCAGGTGAAGTTTTTTTAGGTGATTTTCCGTTAATGACCGATAAAGGAACTTTCATTATTAATGGTAGTGAAAAGGTTGTTGTTTCTCAATTAGTAAGGTCACCAGGAAGTTATTACAAAAAGAATATTGATCCGAAAACAGGAAAAATTATTTATTTTAATGATATTATCCCTTCGCGGGGGACATGATTAGAGTTTGAAAGTCATATTAAAAAGGTTAAAACTAAACAAAATAATTTATATAAACATATTTTTCAAGTAAAAATTGATAAGTCACGAAAAACTAACGCTACTGTTTTGTTTACAGCATTAGGTTTAAAAAAAGATGATTTATTAGCATTGTATAATTATGATCAGTTATTATTTGACACTTATGAAAGTGATTATATTAGTGGTTTAGAAAATGACAGTTGAGAATTTGCAGTTCAAGAAATTTATAAAAAAATTCGATCAGGGGAAACGGCGACTGTTGATGGTGCTAGTAAGTTTCTTTTTGGATTATTATTTGATAAAAGAAAATATGATTTAACTAAAGCTGGCCGATTTAAATTGATTCAAAAGCTATTAATTGTTGATCGATTATTAAATCGGATTTTGGCTGAAGATATTAAAGATGTTAAAGGTAATGTTGTTTTTAAAAAGGGATATTTAATTACTAAAAAAGATTTAGAATTATTGCATACAATTTTAAATGCTGGGGCAATGTTGCAAGAAATTAATTTTCATCCGGATATTAAAAGTCATAATAAAATTCAAAGAGTTTTAGTTTATGCTAATAATGAAATGATTAATCCTGATGATAGTATTGCAATTTTAGGTGTTGATCCAAGTAATAAAATAGAATATATTACGATTCCAGATATTATTGCTTCTTTTTCATATTTATTAAATATTACTAAAGGTTTGGGAAATATTGATGATATTGATCATTTAGGTAATCGTCGTGTGCGAACAGTTGGTGAGTTATTACAAAATCAATTTCGGATTGGGATGGCAAGAATTGAAAAAAATGTTAAAGAAAAGATGTCAACTGCTGATAGTTCTGTTATTAAGCCATCAAATATTATTAATAATAAACCGTTAACAGCTGTTATTGGTGAGTTTTTTAACTTATCACAGTTATCACAGTTTATGGATCAAACTAATCCGTTATCAGAATTAACTAATAAAAGAAGAATTACTGCTTTAGGTCCGGGGGGATTATCTCGTGAACGAGCTGGTTTAGAAGTTCGTGATGTGCATTACTCGCATTATGGCAGAATTTGTCCGATTGAAACTCCTGAAGGACCAAATATTGGTTTAATTAATAATTTATCAACTTATGCTCATATTAATAAATATGGTTTTATTGAAACGCCATATCGGAAAGTAAATAATGGTATTGTAACTGAAATTAATCATTATTTAACGGCAGATCAAGAAAAAAATTATGTTATTAGTCAAGCAAATATTGCAATTGATGATCAAGGAAAGATTATTGAAAAGCAAGTTGCTGCTCGTTTTAGTGGTGAAAATATTATCGCCACTAACAATGAAGTTGATTATATTGATGTTTCACCACGACAAATTGTTTCCATTGCGACATCTTGTATTCCTTTTTTAGAAAATGATGATGCTAACCGTGCTTTGATGGGTGCTAATATGCAACGCCAAGCAATTCCTTTAATTAAACCACAATCACCGTTAGTAGGTACGGGTGTGGAACATGCAGCTGCTAGAGATTCAGGATTAGCAATTATTTCTTTAGATGATGGAATGGTTGATTATGTTGATAGTAAAAAAATTACCGTTAAACATAAAGACCGAGTTAAAGTGTATGAATTAAATAGTTTTGATCGCAGTAATAGTGGTACGGCTTTAATTCATTCTCCATTGGTAAAACTTGGTGATATTGTTAGCAAAGGACAAATTTTAGCTGATGGTGCTTCAATGGAAAAAGGTGAATTAGCGTTAGGTCAAAATGTTATGGTGGCATTTACAACTTGAAATGGTTATAACTATGAAGATGCGATTATTATTAGTGAACGCTTAGTATATGATGATGTTTTTACATCAATTCATATTGAAGAATATACTATTGAACGCCGACAAACAAAACAAGGTGAAGAAGAAATAACTCGTGAAATTCCCAATATTCCAGATAATATGCGTCGTTATTTAGATGTTGACGGGATTGTAATGGTTGGTGCCGAAGTTAAAGAAGGCGACATTCTTGTTGGGAAAGTAACGCCTAAAGGACAAGCCGAATTGTCAGCAGAAGATAAATTATTGCAAGCTATTTTTGGTGAAAAATCTCGTAATGTTAAAGATAATTCTTTAATTATTCCGAATGGTGGTGCGGGAATTATTCAAGCAGTGAAAAGATTTTCTCGTAAAGATGGGCATGATTTACCAGTTTCGGTATTAGAAATTGTTAAAATCTATGTTGTTCAAAAACGAAAAATTCAAGAAGGGGATAAAATGGCGGGAAGACACGGTAATAAGGGTGTTATTTCTAAAGTTTTACCGATTGAAGATATGCCTCATCTTGTTGATGGGACACCGGTAGATATTATGTTAAATCCGTTAGGAGTTCCTTCGCGAATGAATATTGGTCAAGTATTAGAATTACATTTGGGAATGGCTGCTAAAAAGTTAGGGTTAAAAGTAGCTACCCCAGTTTTTGAAGGCGTAAGTAATGAAGAATTAATTGCTATTATGGCAGAAGCTAAGATGGATAATTTTGGAAAAGAAACTTTAATTGATGGTCAAACAGGTGAAACATTTGGTAATAAAATATCTGTTGGTGTAATGTATATGTTAAAACTATCACATATGGTGGAAGATAAAATTCATGCTCGGAATGTTGGGCCATATTCTTTAATCACTCAACAACCATTAGGTGGAAAAGCACAAAATGGGGGTCAAAGATTTGGGGAAATGGAAGTATGAGCTTTGGAAGCTTATGGAGCGGCTCATACTTTAAGAGAAATCTTAACAATTAAATCTGATGATATTATTGGAAGAACGAAGTTATATACTAAAATCGCTAAGGGTGAAAAATTGCCATTGTCAGGAATTCCTGAGTCATTTAATGTTCTAATTAAAGAATTACAAGGTTTATCAATCAATGTTGTTTTAAAAACTAAAGATGGTAAAGAACATAAGATGTTAAATTATGAAGAAGATGAAGAAAGTAAATTCTAGAGAGGAAGAAATGATAAATGTTTAATGATCACAAAAACTTTAAAGAAATTAAAATTAGTTTAGCTTCTCCAGAAGATATTCGTTCTTGGTCGTATGGTGAAGTAATAAAACCAGAAACTATTAATTATAAATCATTAAAACCAGAAAAGGGTGGTCTTTTTGATCAGCGAATTTTTGGGCCGATTAAAAACTATGAATGTGAATGTGGAAAATATAAAAAAGAAAATAATCGTGGTAAAATCTGTGAACGCTGTGGGGTGCAATTAACAGAATCAATTGTTAGAAGAAAAAGAATGGGACATATCGAATTAGAAGATCCTGTATCACACATTTGAATGTTAAAGGCATCACCTTCCCAAATTGCTTTGGCATTAAATATGCGTACTAAGGATTTAGAGGAAGTGATTTATTTTGTTTCTTATATTGTTTTAGATGCTGGTGATGCTAAAAATTTAAGGAATAAAATGGTTTTAGATTTAGGTAATGCTAAAACTTCACAAGAAACTCGTGAACGATTAATTAAAACTTTAGAAAATATTAAAAAAGATTTAACTGTGGAATCAATTGCTTTTGAAAGAGCACAAGGAATGATTGAAGATTTAAAAACTACTAATATTCCTTTTTCAATGGATGAATGTGCTCAATTTATTAATAAATATACTAATGCTAAATTTGGTATTGGTGCTGAGGCAATTGAACATTTACTTAAAAATTTAGATTTAAAAGAAGAAATTAAGAAAATTAAAAGAAAAATTCAAGGTAAAAAATCGCAAACGGATAAATTGAAATTAATGCGTTCTTTGAAAACTTTAAATGATTTTTTGCGTTCAGGAAATAAGCCTGAGTGAATGATTTTACATGCTATTCCGGTGTTACCACCAGATATTAGACCAATTATTCAATTAGATGGGGGCAGATTTACAGCATCAGAATTGAATGATTTATATCGTAAGATTATTATTAGAAATGAACGATTAAAACGCGTTAAACAAATGGGGGCCCCTTCAATTATTATTAATAATGAAAAAAGGATGTTACAAGAAGCCGTTGATGCCTTAATTGATAATGATCGTAAAGCGCGTCCTGTAACCGGAAGAGATAAGCGACCGTTAAAATCATTAACAGCAATTTTAAAAGGAAAACAAGGGCGTTTTCGTCAAAACTTGTTAGGAAAACGAGTTGATTATTCTGGAAGAAGTGTTATTGCTGTTGGTCCAGAATTAAAAATGTATCAGTGTGGTTTACCACGCGATATGGCAATTGTTCTTTTTAAACCATTTATTATTGCTGAATTATTAAGAGATGCTAAAGAAAGTAATAGTAATTTAACTTATAAGATGGCAGAAAAGATGATTGATCAACGCGATGAACGCGTATGAGATTATTTAGAAGTAGTTATTAAAGAGCGTCCAATATTATTAAATCGGGCACCAACACTGCATCGTTTAGGAATTCAAGCTTTTGAACCGAAGTTAGTAAAAGGGAAAGCAATTCGTTTGCACCCATTAGTAACACCAGCATTTAATGCTGATTTTGATGGTGACCAAATGGCAGTTCATGTGCCGATAACAGCAGAAGCTGTTGCTGAAGCGCGATATTTAATGTTAGGTTCAAAAAACATTTTAGGACCGAAAGATGGAAAACCAATTGTAACGCCAACTCAGGATATGGTTTTAGGAAATTATTACTTAACTTTTGAAAGTAAAGGTAAAATTGGTGAAGGAAATATTTATCGGAATTTTGATGATGCTGTTTTAGCTTATGATAATAAACAATTACATTTACATGCGATAATTGCTATTCCGGTTAATGCTATGGATGATAAGATTAAGGTTAATGATAGTAAAAATAAGGTATTAATAACAACGATTGGAAAGTTAATTTTTAATAAAATTTTTCCTGTTGATTTTCATTATTTTAATGAACCAACATCAGAAAATCTTGATTATTTAGATGACCGTCATATTATTTTAATTACTGAAGATATCCGAAAATTTATTGCATCACGAAAAGCAATTGCTCCATTTAAGAAAAGTAGTTTATCAAATATTATTACTAAGTTTTTTAAGAAATATGGAACACAAAAAACTGCTGAAATGTTAGATAATATGAAAAATTTAGGATTTAAATTTTCAACAATTTCTGGTGTTACGATTTCGGCACAAGATATGCAAGCATATGATGGTAAAAAGGAAAACTTTGTTGAAGCTGATAAATATATTGCTCAAGTTCAAGAATTTTATCGTTTAGGAATGATAACTGAACGCGAAAAACATAAATTAATTATTGAAAAATGATCGGATGTTAAAGATTTAATTCAAAAGAAATTAGAAGTAGTGTTAAAGCAAGATATTAATAATCCGATTACGATTATGACTGATTCGGGTGCGCGGAGTAATCTTTCTAACTTTACACAGTTAGTAGGGATGCGAGGATTAATGAATAATCCTAAGGGAGAAGTTATTGAATTACCGATTCTTTCTTCTTTTATACAAGGATTAACGGTTCTTGAATTCTATATTTCTACGCATGGGGCTAGAAAAGGAATGGCTGATATGGCTTTAAAAACAGCTGATTCTGGTTATTTAACAAGAAGATTAGTAGATGTTGCTCAAGAAATTATTATTGTGATAGAAGATTGTCAAACAGAAAAAGGATTCTTAATTAAAGATATTGTTGATACTAAAAATTATATTATTATTGTACCCTTACAAGATCGTGCTTTTGGACGATTTACAAAGTCAGCGATAATTAACAAAAATGGTAAGGAAATTGTTCCTGCTAATACTTTAATTACTGAAGATATTAATAATAAAATTGTCAAAAATAATATTACGGAATTTGAAATTCGTTCCGTTTTAACTTGTGATGCTTCTAAAGGAGTATGTAAAAAATGTTATGGACTTAATTTAGCAACGGGTGCAATTGTTGATATTGGTGAAACTGTTGGGATTGTCGCAGCCCAATCAATTGGTGAACCAGGGACACAATTAACAATGCGTACTTTCCATACAGGTGGTGTTGCTGGTGGTCTAGATATTACTCAGGGGTTACCAAGAATTAAAGAATTATTAGATAATACAATTCCTAAGGGGGCGGTTGCCATTATTTCTGAAATTGATGGTACCGTTCAAGAAATAAATGAAGAAAATGGTATTAATATTATTACTGTTGTATCTGAACATAATGAAAGAAAATATAAAACTCCTTATAACTCCAATATTCGTGTTAAAGTTGGTTCGCTAGTTAAAGCTGGTCAAAAATTAACTGAAGGAGCAATTAATGTTAAACATTTATTAGAAATTGCCGGGATTAAAGAAGTTCAAGAATATATTTTAAAAGAAGTTCAAAAAGTATATCGTTTGCAAGGGATTCAAATTTCTGATAAATATATTGAAATTATTATTAAACAAATGTTAAATAAAATTCAAATTATTGATGGTGGGGATAGTGACTTATTAGTTGGGGAAACAGTTACGATTAAAGAATTTAAAGATATTGTTGGTAAGTTATTATCAGAAGATCGTCGTCCGCCTTATGGATTTCCAATTATGTTTGGTATTAAAAAAGCACCATTGGAATCTAATTCTTTCTTATCGGCAGCATCATTTCAAGATACTACACGCGTATTAACAAAAGCAATTATTAAAGGTAAAATTGATACTTTAGAAGGATTAAAAGAAAATGTTATTTTAGGTAATTTAATTCCTGCGGGAACAGGATTATTAGATTCCGAAGATATCATTGCTAGAGGAAAAATTGCTTATGAAGAGGAATATTAAAATTTAAATTATTAGATATTTTTTAAATATAAAAGAAACGCCATTATCTTTACAATAATGGCGTTTTTGTTTTATTCAATTTTAGTAACTAATTGTTCGTAAGTTAAGGATTGTGGTTTTATTGGTAATTCTTTATTTTTAGGTAAATATCCGGCAGTGAGAACAACGGCAAGATTGTATTCGTTGGGAGCGATATATTTATTTGTTTCTAAATAATTAATGATGTCAGCACCATCAAAACCTTCCATTGGACTAGTACCAATGCCTTTAGCAAAAGCACAAAGAATAATGTTTTCTAATAAAATATATGCTTGTCGTTTAGCTCATTCTTCTGGGTCATTAATATATTTTTTTAAATAATTTATTAATTTATTTTGTAATTGTTCAAATTTTTCATCAGAATTCTGATAACGCGTTTGATATCTTAAACGAAGAAAGGCACTATTTTTTGTAAAGGCATTTTTTTTATTAGTTAAAATTAAAAATAGATGTGAAGCGTTAAGGACTTGTTTTTGTTTTCATATTAAAGGATGTAATTCTTGTTTTACTTTGTTATTACTAACAACAATAAGATGTCATGGTTCTGATCCAAATGCTGATGGTGAATGACGGGCTACTTCTAAGATTTCATTAATATCTTGTTCATTAATTTTTTGGGGATCATATTCTCGTCAAGAATGACGGGCTAAGAGGATTTCTTTTAGAATATCAAATTTATTCATAACTTTACCTACTTTCTTGTAGTTATAATTATAAAACATTTTTTTAGGAAGAGATAAATAAAGTTAAAAATTTAACTAATAATAAAATTAATGAAGGAGTTGTTACTTTTAAAATAAATTAATATTTGTTCAAAATAATTAATTTCTTTCTTTTATACTATACAATTAAATAAAAGGATATTGGAAGGAGGGAATTATAAATATGAAAGATAAAATTGCTATTGGATGTGATCACGCTGGATATGTATTAAAAACTGCTCTTATTGAATATTTAAAAAATAATGAATATGAGGTTATTGATTTAGGAACTAATAGTGAAGAAGAACAAGTGGATTATCCTGATTATGCCAAATTGGTTGGTAAAGAAGTAGGAAATGGTAATGCTAAGTATGGAATTTTAATTTGTGGTACAGGTATTGGAATAAGTATTAGTGCTAATCGCATGCCGAAAATTAGAGCGGCATTATGTTATGAAACAAAGTTAGCGGCCTTAGCTCGCGAACATAATGATGCTAATATTTTAGTTTTAGGAGGGAGAATTATTGCGCCTCAAAAAGCGATTTGAATTTTAGAAGAATTTTTAAATACTAAATTTTCAAACCGTCATCAACAACGAGTTGAAAAAATTGAATTAGGAGATATTAAAGATGTTTAAAGATGATACGCAAATAAATGATGTTAGTTTAGAAGAAAAGGATATTGATTCATTAATAACTGATATTGATTCAGAAATACAAAATATTAATCGCAAAACAAATGATATTGATCCCGAACTAAAAGCAGTTGTTAAAGAAGAACTTATTAGACAACAACGCCATGTGGAATTAATTGCTTCGGAAAATTATGTTTCGCTTCCTGTACTAAGATTAGCAGGTTCAATATTAACTAATAAATATGCTGAAGGATATCCGGGAAGAAGATATTATGGTGGTTGTGAATTTGTTGATAAAAGTGAAAATTTAGCGATTGAAAGATTAAAGGCTTTATTTAATGCTGAGCATGCTAATGTACAACCGCATTCTGGTAGTCAAGCTAATGCTGCTGCATATCAAGCGATTTTAAAGCCGAATGATATTGTTT
This sequence comes from Spiroplasma endosymbiont of 'Nebria riversi', assembly GCF_018831625.1. GTDB lineage: Bacteria > Bacillota_I > Bacilli_A > Mycoplasmatales > Nriv7 > Nriv7. Next base: position 1,334,779 of record NZ_CP065193.1, on the reverse strand, counting down.
TGGCAATGAGTTTAGACGCAGGGGGTCATTTAACCCATGGACATAAATTGAATTTCTCAGGAATTGTTTATCAATTTCATGGTTATGGTGTTGATGAAAAGACTCAACAATTAGATTATGAAGCAATTAGACAACAAGCATTAGAACTTAAACCAAAATTAATTGTTGCGGGAGCTAGTGCATATTCAAGAACGATTGATTTTACTAAGTTTCGTGAAATTGCTGATGAAGTTGGAGCATTATTAATGGTTGATATGGCTCATATTGCTGGTTTAATTGCTGCTGGATTACATCCAAATCCTGTAGTAGTAGCAGATATTGTAACAACAACAACACATAAAACATTACGCGGTCCAAGAAGCGGTGCAATTTTATGTAAAAAAGAATTAGCAAAAGCGATTGATCGAGCAGTATTCCCAGGTCAACAAGGAGGCCCTTTAGAACATATTATTGCTGCTAAAGCACAAGCATTTTATGAGGCGGCAACACCAGAATTTAAAGCATATCAACAGCAAATTATGGCTAATTGCAAAGTTTTAGAAAATATTTTTAGAAAACATGATGTTAAATTGATTAGTGGTGGTACTGATAATCATTTAATGATTATTGATGTTAAAACATCATTTAATCGTACGGGGCAGGAATGTGAAAATATTTTGCATCAAATTGATGTTATTTGTAATAAAAATATGATTCCATTTGATAAAGAAAAACCAATGACTACTAGTGGCATTCGGATTGGAACAGCAGCGATGACCACTAGAGGTTGAAAAGAAAAGGAATTTGAACAATTAGCAAATATAATTATTAGTGTTCTTAAAAAAAATGGTAATACTGAAGACAATGTTGCTAAGCATAAACACCAAATTGGTATTTTATTAAAAGATTTTCCAATATATGAAAATTACCAATTATAAGTTTAATTTATAATATTTAGTAATTTAAGAGGTGGTATGTATTTTCAGGGAATTTTTACTATTGTATTCAACAACTCTGTTAAGCGTTTCTAGTGTTGCTAGCATTACGAGGTTAAACCAATCTTTGCAAGCAATTAATACTGATTTTAGTTGACGAGTTACTAATCGGAGTAAAAGTAATAATGGCTATTTTTAAAAATTGAAGAAAGTTTTGTATTGCAAAATTGGCATAATTATGCACAATCACTACTTGAATTTAGTAATGATTACCTGCTAATTTCGTTTGGTAAAAGTTCATATATTAAGTTATGAACTTTTAATAATCGAAAAACTGTTCCGGCAATAGATTTACAGTGGCCAACTTCATTATGATTTAAAACAACAAAAAATGAACCTAATAAAGTACATACTGAATATATTGGTTCTTATGATGACATTAGTAAATCAAAACAGTCCGTTGATTTATCATTTTGAGCGCGAGAAGAAGATTATATTTTAGGAATAAGTGTTAAAATTACTTGTGCTTCTTTTCATAATAAGAGTTTTTTAGAATATTCAATATTTTTAAATGGAATAAGATTTTCGGTTTAATTTGAATATTTTTTTGTTATTGGAAAAAAATTTTAATTTTGTAGAAAACTCTTGATATTTATTGAATATACTTAATTTTAGGTATATTTTTATATGACAGAGGTGGGTAATAATTATGGAAAAAATAATTCAAGAACTAGTAAATACTTTAACAGATGATCAATTTTTAGAATTTTATGAAAAAGTCAAACAACAAGCAGAATTAATAAAAAAACAAAAACGTTTAAATGAAATTGATCAAAAATTTAGAGCACAAGGTACTTTAAATGCTCTAAATGTGAATCTTACCATTGCGTTAAAAATGGACATAATTCAGAAGGAAAACAAAAATATTTATGTAAAAATTGCCATGCAATTTTTGACGCTTTTCGTAATCATTTTATTTATTGAAGTCATTTAAATTATGAACAATGAAATTTATTGATTCAAATTTCATTGCTGGGGCAATCTAGTAAAACAATTTCTCGTTTTATTAAAACTACATTAAAAACTGCTTGATATAATCGTCAAAAATTAATGAAATCAAAACAATTAGAAAATACCCAATTAAAATTTAAAAAATTATCTGGTAAAATCCAAATCGATGAAACATTTATTAAAGAAATTCATAAAGGAAATTTCAAACATAAAACTGATCCACGAAGAATTCACCTTGACCCATTAGCAACTAATACTAAATGCTGTATTCAAATGGCGGTTGATAATAATAACAATATTTATGTTAAATCCACAAACACCAAACGTTTACAAAAACAATGAGTTATTGAAAATATGAACAAAGAATTAATTAACCAAAATTCAATTATTACTTCTGATATGCAAAAATTATATTTTTTAGTAGCAAAACAAACAAATTCTACTTTATGTGTAACTAAAACAACAATTAATCCTGAAGCTAATTATCGTAACTTAAATAAAATCAGTAAATTACAATCTAGTCTTAAAGAAGCCTTAATTCATTATCATGGTTTAGGTTTTACTAATATTCAAAATTATTTAAATCTCTGAAAATTAAAATACCAACATAAGGGTTTAACTCCAAGCCAACAAACAGCGGTATTATATTTTAATGTATAAAAAATTAAAGTAAAAATAGTAATTTTACATAAAAGCCTTTTAAAATTATCAAGTTGATGATTTTTTTTATTTTATCAAGAGCTTTCGACAAAATTAAAATTATTTTTTATTACTAAAAATATAAGAAAGTAGTATAATTCTTAATAGGAGTGAAACAATATGGCACTATTTATTATTAAACATCCTTTAATTGATGATAAGTTAACAAGGTTACGAAAAAAAGATACCGATAGTAAGATTTTTAAAGAAAATGTTAATGAAATTACGCGGTTAATGGCTTATGAAGTTTTTCAGGATTTGAAGTTACAAGAAATTTCAATTGAAACACCAATGGCGGCCACTACTGGTAAAAAAGTTGCTCAAGATATTATTCTTGTTCCGGTTTTAAGGGCGGGTTTAGGAATGGTTGATGGAATCTTAGGATTGGTTCCTAATGCTAAAATTGGTCATATTGGTATTTATCGTGATGAAAAGTCTTTGCAACCTAAGAAGTATTTAGAAAAAAAACCTAATAATGTGAAAAATAGTTATACAGTAATTTTAGATCCAATGTTAGCAACGGGTGGCACGGCAATAGCTGCAATTGATATTGTTAAACAATGGAAAGTATCACATAATATTAAGTTTATTTGTTTATTAGCTGCCCCAGAAGGAATTGCAAAACTGGAAAAAGCCCATCCTGATATTAATATTTATACAGCAGCAGTTGATGAGAAGCTTAATGAAAATGGTTATATTGTTCCGGGTCTTGGTGATGCAGGAGACCGCTATTTTGATACACAGTAGATAGTTATAATGAAAAATATTAATTGGAAATATGAAAAAAAAATAATGATTGTTTTTGGGTTGTTAATTTTTATTGGACTATTAGTAACAACAATTTTTACTATAATTAATTATTTGTCTTGAAATTTGATTACTGGTTTTGTTACAACAAGTATTTTTAGTTTATTAAATTATTTGTTATTAATTTTTTTAACTTCGTATACGATCCAAAGCGGTCAATCAATTAATAAATTAGGAATAAAGCTACTTTTTTTATTTCGAGTATTATTATATTTAATTCCTGTTTTGATTATTATGCTATTTAATGAATATTTTAATATTTTTAGTAGTATTTTTGGTTTAATACTTGCTTTTCTTGCAACTTTAATTGTTAATATGTATAATGCTTTGATAGAAAAGAGGAACTTGAAGGATGAATCTTAAGATGTATGCAAGTTTTGAATTATGAGATCCGTGAAAACTTGTTCCGCAAATAACAACGATTATTTTAACAACTTTAATAATTACTATGATTACTTTAATATACTTTTTTAAAGTAAAAAAACTTGATCCTAAAGATGAACCACGAGGATTAGTATTAATTGTGGAACTTTGTGTTAAAAGTGTTGAAAATTTAGTTATTAGTATTTTAGGACCAAGTTTTAAATGATTAACATTATATTTTTTATATTTGTTGTCATATATTATTGTTGGTAATTTGTTATCAATTGTTGGCTTTGAATCGCAGGTGACATCATATACAACAACATTTGCGATGGGATTAGTAACATTTGTGGGGATTTATATTTTTGGCATTAAATTTCAAAGATTAGCTTTTTTTAAACGATATTTAAATCCATTAGAATTGTTAACGCAATTTGTGCCATTAGTTTCCATTTCATTTCGACTTTTTGGAAATATTTTAGGTGGCACTATTATTATGGCGTTGTTATATCAATTTAGTGATTTAATTTCCCGACAAGTCCCAATTATTGGTCAAGTGAATTTTTTAGCAGGATTTTTAGCACCATTTTTTCATTTTTACTTTGATATCTTTTTTGGTATTATTCAAGCGGTTATTTTTTCAATTTTAACATTAGTTTATTGAAAATTAGAAATTGGTGATGAAAAACCCGTTAGTAAAGAAGGCGCTATTAATACGCGTGGGGCTGATGGATAATTGTTTCATTTAGTTCACAAAATATTTAATATGGATAGGTTACAATAAGTTGGACCATATTTATATGGACTTTCAAATAAAATAAAATTATTAAGAAAGTAGAAAGATAAAAATGGGGAAAAACTCATATTCAAATGAATTTAAAAAACAAATTGTCATGCTTTATCAAAACGGAAAAAGCATTGTTTAAATTATTAAAGAATACGGAATTTCAAAATCAGCCGTATATCAGTGAATTGAAAATTTTAATAATTTTGGGTCATTTAAAGTGCAAAATAATTGCACTGTCGAAGAAAATAAATTAATTTACTTGCGAAAAGAAAACCAACAATTACGAATGGAAAATGACATTTTAAAGCAAGCAGCACTGATAATTGGCAAAAAATAGGAATTATTAACAATAATAAAGAAAAATATTCCGCGCTAAAAATGTGTCAAATATTAAAAATAGCAAAATCAACATATTATTATCAAACTAATAATTGTGTTAAGTATGATGTTAATAATTATGAAGAAGAAGTTATCAGCGCATTTAATAAAATTCGTAAAATTTATGGCGCTCGTAAAATTAAAGCTTTTTTAATGAGAAAAGATATTATATTATCACGTCGAAAAATCATATTCCTTATGATCAAAAATAATTTGGTTTCTAAATACACCAAATTAAAATATCGTAATCATAAAACAATGGTTAATAATGACCAAATTAGTAATGTTTTAAATCGTCAATTTAATAACAAAAAACCTAATGAAGTTGTTGTTAGTGATTTAACATATGTGCAAGTTGGAGGAAAATGACATTATATTTGTTTATTAATTGACTTGTTTAATCGAGAAATAATTGGCTATAGTGCTGGACCAAACAAAACCGCTGAACTAGTTCAACAAGCTTTTCATAAAATAACAGGACCATTAAATAAAATAACTTTATTTCATACTGATCGTGGTAATGAGTTCAAAAATAAAATCATTGATGAAATTTTAATAACCTTTAATATTAAAAGTATGACAATGCTGTGGCTGAAACAACTTACAAAACTTTTAAAACGGAATTTATCAAGGGTAAAAAATTTGAAAATTTAACACAATTAAAATGCGAATTATTTGATTTTGTTAATTGATACAATAATCTTAGAATACATGGCAGTTTAAATTATTTAACGCCTGTTGAATTTAGAAAATGACAGTTTACATAAAAAGTGTCCAAAAAAGGGTAGCCATACCAATAATATCTAGAAGGAGGATAAATAGATGATGAGTGTGGAAATAATAAATAGTATTAATACTGTTGGAACAATTTTGGCTAGTGGTGATGCTTCATGAGGCAAATTTATTGGAGCAGGGATTGCTGTTTTAGGTTGTTTTGGTGCGGGGATTGGTCAAGGTTATGCTGCAGGTAAAGCTGCTGAGGCGGTAGGAAGAAATCCAGAAGCTAATGGTAAGATTAGAACAATGTTAATTATCGGTTGTGCCATTGCAGAAACTGGTGCTATTTATAGTCTTGTTATTGCTTTAATTTTAATATTTGTTACGTAAGGAATAAGATTAGATGTTGTTAAGTAATTTAGCAATTTTTTATAAAATTGAACAAGAAAATATTATTAATCAATTATTTCCTAATGTGTGGGTATTCATTGCTCATATTTTAGCAACTGTTGTTTTATTAGTTGTTTTAGGTTTTTTTCTTTATAAACCTTTTAAACAATTAATGCGAAAACGAAGAAGTATTATTAAAGATTTAATTGATGATGCGATTAGGAAACAAACACAAGCAACAAAGTATGAAACAGAAGCTAATTCGTTATTAAAGGATTCTAAAATGCAATCACAACAAATTATTGATGATGCTAAAGCGGAAGCTTTAACGCAAAGACAAGAAATTATTAATCAAGCGAGCATTGAGGCGAAGTTAATAGATGAACAGTCGCAAAGAGATATTTTAAAAGAGCGGATTAAAGCGGAAGAAAACATTCGTCAAGAGATTATTGATGTTGCTTTTAATATGGCACAAAATATTTTGGAAAGAGAGATTGATCGTAAACAAAATGAAGTTTTGATTGATGATTTTATTAAACAATTAGATTAGGAGTTAGTTTAATGACCCAAAATTGAGCATTAGCACTACTAAAGCTGGGACAGGAAGAAAAACAACTTGACATTATGTTAAGGCAATCAATTCATTTAATTAAATTATTTTTTGAATATCCACGAATTATTGATATTTTGTCAACACATAATTTAGAAAAACAAAAGCAAAAAAAGATTATTGATAAAATTTTTAAAGATAAAGCTAATGATATTTTTGTTAATTTTTTTAAATTATTAATTGATCGCAATAATTTTCGGCAAGTAAGATTAATTCTTAAAGTGTTTCGTAATCTGTGCAATGAAAGAGCAAATGTTTTTTATGGGATTGTTTTTTCAACGATAAAATTGCAAGAAGAAATTATTGATAAAATTGAGAAGAAAATTGGAAAAATTTTACAACAAAAAGTGGAATTAATTAATAAAATTGATCTTAGTTTAATTGCGGGTATAAAAGTAAAAGTTCAAGATCAAATTTTTGATGGTTCAATAAAAGGACGATTATTAGCAATGAAACGAGATATTGAAAATAAGTAAGGCAGGTGATATTGATGTCATTTAAGGTAAATGAAATTGCTGATGTAATTAAAAGTCAAATTAAACATTATGGTAAAAAGATGGAATTAAGTGAAGAAGGGAGTGTTATTAGCGTCGGTGATGGAATTGCTGTGCTTCATGGTTTAGATAAAGCGATGCTCGGTGAATTATTACTTTTTGATAATGATGTTTATGGAATGGTTTTAAACTTAGAAGAAGATGCTGTCGGTGTTGTTTTAATGGGTGATGATACTTATATTAAGGAAGGCGATGCTGTTAAACGCACGAAACAAGTTGTTGAAACTGTTGTTGGTGATGAGTTACTAGGAAGAGTTGTTAATGCCTTAGGACAACCGATTGATGGTAAAGGAGCGATTAAAAGTAAAAAGAAACGCCCTGTTGAAAGAATTGCCCCGGGGGTTATGAAGCGACAATCAGTTGATGAATCATTACAAACAGGTATTTTAGCAATTGATGCGATGATTCCTATTGGTAAAGGACAACGAGAATTAATTATTGGTGATCGCCAAACTGGTAAAACCGCCATTGCGATTGATACGATTTTGAATCAAAAAGGGAAAGATGTTAATTGTGTTTATGTTGCCATTGGTCAAAAATCTTCTACTGTTGCCCAAATTGTGGAACGATTAAAACAAACGGGAGCAATGAGTTATACGACAATTGTTGCTGCCGGGGCCAGTGAATTAGCACCATTACAATATTTAGCACCATATACGGGTGTTACTATTGCTGAGGAGTGAATGGAACAAGGGAAAGATGTTTTAATTGTTTATGATGATTTAAGTAAGCATGCGGTTGCATATCGGACAATAGCCTTGTTGTTACGAAGACCACCAGGACGAGAAGCATATCCGGGTGATGTTTTTTACTTGCATTCACGATTATTAGAACGAGCAGCAAGATTAAATAAAGATAATGGTAATGGTTCAATTACAGCGTTACCAATTATTGAAACGCAAGCTGGTGATATTTCAGCTTATATTCCGACAAATGTTATTTCTATTACGGATGGTCAAATTTTTTTAACTAGTCAATTATTTAATGCAGGGATTCGTCCCGCTGTTGACCTTGGACTTTCGGTTTCGCGAGTTGGTAGTGCTGCGCAAATTAAGGCCATTAAGCAGGTTGTGGGAACATTAAAGTTAGAATTAGCACAATATAATGAATTACAAGCTTTTGCCCAATTTGGTCCGGACTTAGATGAGATGACAAAAAGAGTTTTAGAACATGGACAACGAGCAATTGATATTTTAAAACAAACACAATATAGCCCATTATCACAAACTAATCAAGCAATTTTGTTATTAGCAATTAATTTACGAAGAATTCAATGGGTTCCTTTGAATAAGATTTTATTGTTTAAAGAAAATATTATTAATTATTTTAAAAAAAATAAAGAAGCTCATAAGATATATCAAGAATTAAAAAAGGTTAAAGCCTTTTCTAAAGAATTAAAAAGTAAAGTTGACACGGAAATTATTAAAGTAGTTTATCATTTAGTTAGTAAAATTGATAAATATGAAATTACTAGTTTTGGGACAAAAGAGCAATGAGAATTGTTATTGATTCAAGGTAAAATTAAAGTTAAAAAAGGTCGTCATTAATAGTTATGCCACAAGATTTTCGGATTAAAAATCGTATTCAAACAATTAATACGATTGGTAAAATTTCTCGTGCTTTACAATTAGTATCGACAGCAAAATTGAAAAAAGCTAGTAAAAGAATTCAAGAGATTAGACCTTATAGTGAAGAAATGTATGATGTTTTTCATCATATTATTAGTAATACTAATGATTCTATGTATTTACAAAAAGATGCTGGTTCCCATTTTCGAACAGTATGAATTATTATTAATTCTAATATTGGTCTTTGTGCTGGTTATAACTATAATATTCATAAATTAGTCATCCCAGAAATTAAAAAAAGTGATTTATTAATTGTAATTGGTGCGAAAGGGATTAGTTATTATCAAAATCGTGGTTATAATGTCATTAGTAGTTATTCTAATTTAGATTTAAATTTTGAATATCATCAAGCACAAGAAATTGGCTTTCAAGTTTTAAGTATGTTTAATAATAAAGAAATTGAACGGATTAAATTAGTTTATACAAAATTTATTAATAATATTTTGTTTCAACCAAGGACATTGCAAGTGTTACCGATTGCTAAAATTAATACTCAGCAAAATTCATTGTTTGAGTTTGAACCGGATGCCCAAACGGTATTAGAAACAACAATTTTATTATATTTAAATACTATTATTTATAGTGCCATTAGTGAATCGCAAGTATCGGAACAAGCATCAAGAAGGTTAGCAATGGAAAATGCTACTAATAATGCTAATGAGTTGAAAGATAATTTAACATTGCAATATAATCGTTCTCGTCAAGCTAAAATAACGCAAGAGATTGCGGAAATTATTGCTGCGGCTGATAGTACAAATTAGGAAAGGGGACAATTATGAAAAAAGTTGAAAAACAAAAGCATAATGAAGGTAAAGTTATTCAAATTTTAGGACCAGTTATTGATATTCGTTTTTCGCATAACAATTTACCTAATTTGTATAATGCTGTGGAAATTGATAATAATGGTGAAAAGTTAGTTGTTGAAGTAATGCAATCATTAGGCGATGATATTGTGAGAACAATTTCAATGGGGCCAACAGAAGGATTAACTAGAGGTTTAAAAGCGGTGGATACCGGAAAAGCAATTATGGTTCCCGTAGGAAAAGAAACTTTAGGAAGAATTTTTAATGTTTTAGGTGAACCGTTAGATGGCTCAATAATTCCCAAAGGAACAAGAAGAATGCCGATTCATCGTATTGCTCCGAGTTATGAAGAACAAAGCACAACAGCAGAAATTTTAGAGACGGGAATAAAAGTGATTGATTTGTTAGTTCCATATGCTCGTGGTGGTAAGATTGGTCTTTTTGGTGGAGCTGGTGTTGGTAAAACGGTTTTGGTGCAAGAATTAATTAATAACATTGCTAAAGAACATGGTGGAATTTCTGTTTTTGCTGGTGTTGGTGAACGAACTCGTGAAGGGAATGATTTATATTATGAAATGATTGAAGCTAATGTTATTAATAAAACGGCATTAGTTTTTGGGCAAATGAATGAACCTCCGGGCGCAAGAATGCGAGTGGCATTAACAGGATTAACAATGGCTGAGTATTTTCGTGATGAGCAAAATCAAGATGTGTTATTGTTTATTGATAATATTTTTCGTTTTACGCAGGCTGGAAGTGAAGTTTCGGCTTTATTAGGAAGAATGCCTTCAGCAGTAGGCTATCAGCCAACTTTAGCAACAGAAATGGGGGCTTTACAAGAAAGAATTACTTCAACAAAAAAAGGTTCAATTACATCGGTGCAAGCAATTTATGTTCCCGCTGATGATTTAACCGATCCGGCGCCAGCAACTACTTTTAGTCATTTAGATGCTAGAACGGTATTAGATCGTAGTATTGCGGCTTTAGGAATTTATCCAGCGATTGACCCTTTAAGTTCTTCTTCGCGGTTATTAGATCCAGAAGTTGTTGGACAAGAACATTATCAAGTTGCTAGAAAAGTGCAACAAATTTTACAAAGATTTAAAGAATTACAAGATATTATTGCAATTTTGGGAATGGAAGAATTATCAGATGAAGATAAATTGCTTGTTAATCGTGCTAGAAAGATTCGGAATTTTTTATCCCAGTCATTTTCGGTTGCTGAAAAATTTACGGGAATGAAAGGTAGTTATGTTCCAATAGCAGAAACGATTCAAGGTTTTAAAGAAATATTAGCTGGTAAACACGATAAATTACCAGAACAAGCGTTTTTGTTTGTTGGTAGCATTGAAGAGGCGAGCGCTAAGGCTAAAGAATTAGCAGAGGGTTAAAATAATGGCGATAAAACTAAAAATTATAACACCATTAGGAATTTTCTTTGATGATGATGTTGAAATTGTAACTGTTAAAACTACTGAAGGTTATATTGGAATTTTAGAACAACATACCCCTATTGTTGCTAATTTAGAAATAGCACAAATGTTTGTTAAACAACATAAAAAAACTTATAAGTTACTTATTTCTTCGGGAATATTATATTCAACAAAGAAAGAAGTTAAAATTTTAACTGATTATATTGAATATGATGATAAAGCGAAAGATCATTTATTACAGTTAGCAAAAGATCGGCATACTAAGATGACTAATTTTTAGCAGGAGGGAGTTTATTTGTGAATATGGCGTTATCAATTCATTTAATTAAAATTGCGATTTATTTAATTACTTTTTTGTTTTCTAGTTTGGGAACTAGTGCTGTGTTATGAAATAACATTTTGAATCCTAAAAAACCTCATGAGGCGTTGCTATTTTATTTTCTTGTTACCCTGGCGTTAACATATTTGGTAGGTAGTTTGTTTATTGCTTTTTTAGGGATTGAATTGTGAATAAAGTAATAATTTAATTAAAATACCTAACATTGTACAATGTTAGGTATTTTTGTTTAGAGAAATTATTTTTAATTTTGTCGAAAAATCTTGATAAAATAAAAAAAAATCATCAACTTGATAATTTTAAAAGGATTTTATGTAAAATTACTATTTTTACTTTAATTTTTTATACATTAAAATATAATACCGCTGTTTGTTGGTTTGGAGTTAAACCCTTATGTTGGTATTTTCATTTTCAGAGATTTAAATAATTTTGAATATTAGTAAAACCTAAACCATGATAATGAATTAAGGCTTCTTTAAGGCTAGATTGTAATTTACTGATTTTATTTAAGTTACGATAACTAGCTTCAGGATTAATTGTTGTTTTAGTTACACATAAAGTAGAATTTGTTTGTTTTGCTACTAAAAAATATAATTTTTGCATATCAGAAGTAATAATTGAATTTTGGTTAATTAATTCTTTGTTCATATTTTCAATAACTCATTGTTTTTGTAAACGTTTGGTGTTTGTGGATTTAACATAAATATTGTTGTTGTTATCAACAGCCATTTGAATACAGCATTTAGTATTAGTTGCGAATGGGTCAAGGTGAATTCTTCGTGGATCAGTTTTATGTTTGAAATTTCCTTTATGAATTTCTTTAATAAATGTTTCATCGATTTGGATTTTACCAGATAATTTTTTAAATTTTAATTGGGTATTTTCTAATTGTTTTGATTTCATTAATTTTTGACTATTATATCAAGAAGTTTTTAATGTAGTTTTAATAAAACGAGAAATTGTTTTACTAGATTGCCCCAGCAATGAAATTTGAATCAATAAATTTCATTGTTCATAATTTAAATGACTTCAATAAATAAAATAATTACGACAAGCATCAAAACTTGCACGGCAATTTTTACATAAATATTTTTGTTTTCCTTCTGAATTATGTCCATTTTTAACGCGATGGTAAGATTCACATTTAGGGCATTTAATACCATGTGCTCTAAATTTTTGATCAATTTCATTTAAACGTTTTTGTTTTTTTTTATTAATTCTGCTTGTTGTTTGACTTTTTCATAAAATTCTAAAAATTGATCATCTGTTAAAATATTTACTAGTTCTTGAATTATTTTTTCCATAATTATTATCCACCCCTATCATATTAAAAATATACCTAAAATTAAGTATATTCAATAAATATCAAGAGTTTTCTACAAAATTAAAAAATATTTTTGTTTTCCTTCTTAATTATGGTATGGCAACCCTTTTTTGGACACTTTTTATGTAGACTGTCATTTTCTAAACTCAACAGGCGTTAAATAATTTAAACTGCCATGTATTCTAAGATTATTGTATCAATTAACAAAATCAAATAATTCGTATTTTAATTATGTTAAATTTTCAAATTTTTTACCCTCAATAAATTCCGTTTTAAAGGTTTTGTAAGTTGTTTCAGCCACAGCATTGTCATAAGGACAACCCTTCGCACTCAATGATCTTTTAATATTAAAGGTTATTAAAATTTCATCAATGATTTTATTTTTGAACTCATTACCACGATCAGTATGAAATAAAGTTATTTTATTTAATGGTCGTGTTATTTTATGAAAAGCTTGTTGAACTAGTTCAGCGGTTTTGTTTGGTCTGGCACTATAGCCAATTATTTTTCGATTAAACAAGTCAATTAATAAACAAATATAATGTCATTTTCCTCCAACTTGCACATATGTTAAATAACTAACAACAACTTCATTAGGTTTTTTGTTATTAAATTGACGATTTAAAACATTACTAATTTGATCATTATTAACCATTGTTTTATGATTACGATATTTTAATTTGGTGTATTTAGAAACCAAATTATTTTTGATCATAAGTAATCTGATTTTTCGACGTGATAAGATAATATCTTTTCTCATTAAAACAGCTTTAATTTTACGAGCATCATAAATTTTACGACTTTTATTAAATGCACTGATAACTTCTTCTTCATAATTATTAAAATCATACTTAACACAATTATTAGTTTGATAAAAATATGTTGATTTTGCTATTTTTAATATTTGACACATTTTTAGCACGGAATATTTTTCTTTATTATTGTTAATAATTCCTATTTTTTGCCAATTATCAGCGCTACTTGCTTTAAAATGTCATTTTCCATTCGTAATTGTTGGTTTTCTTTTCGCAAGTAAATTAATTCATTTTCTTCAACAGTGTGATTATCTTGCACTTTAAATGACCCAAAATTATTAAAATTTTCAATTCACTGATATACGGCTGATTTTGAAATCCCGTATTCTTTAATAATTTCAACAACGCTTTTTCCGTTTTGATAAAGCATGACAATTTGTTTTTTAAATTCATTTGAATATGAGTTTTTCCCCATTTTTACCCCCTACTTTCTTAATAATTTTATTTTATTTGAAAGTCCACATAAATATGGTCCAACTTATTGTAACCTATCCACTCTATCATATTAAAAATATACCTAAAATTAAGTATATTCAATAAATATCAAGAGTTTTCTACAAAATTAAAAGAAATTATTGTTTTTCTAGGAGGGCTATTTTTTCCATATCAGCAATGGCAACATAAGGTAAGTTACGGAGTTTTTCTTGATAATCAAGACCATAACCAATAAGAAATTCTTGGGGGGCTTTAAAACCGGTTCAATCAGCGTTAAGTTCTACCTTTCTTCCTTTAGTTTTGTCTAGTAATGTTACCATTTTTACGGTTTTAGCTCCTTTTAGAAATAAATATTCTTTGATGGTTAGTAAACTGGCACCACTTTCAATGATATCTTCAATAATTAAAATATCACGATTAGTAATATCTTGGTTAATGTCCATAATAATTTGTGGTGTGCTACTAGCTTCGGTTCCGCCGCGGAAAGAAGCAATCGCCATAAAGTCAATTTCACATTCAATTGTTAAGTGACTAATAAATTCAGCTAAAAAGGGAATACATCCTTTAAGAATTCCTAAAAGAATAATTGTTGAGTCGTTAGCTTGATAGTATTTACTAATTTCTAATGCTAAAGCTTTAGTTCGTTCAATTATTTGTTGATGGGTAAATAAAATTTCTTTAACCGCAGGATGTTTTTCCATTAATAAGCTCCTTATTTTTTAGGTATGCTAATATTTTACCGTTTTTTTGTTTATTTTAGTAGTTTTTTTAATCATTTTTTAATTTTCTTTTTTGAATAATTGTTTGTTTAACAAATTTTGTATTGGTAGGTAATAGGTGTTGTCAAGTATTTTTATTACTAGTAAAAGTAATCATAATTAGTTCAATATATAATTGTTTAATAATATTGCCTTGATATTTCTTTAATAATTTTATTAATTAGTTTTTGGTGTTTGTATGGGAAAGAAATTGTATATTCATAAATTATTTCTAGGGCATATAGTTTAAGGTTTAAAAATAATTTTTGTAATCCAAATTTATAGGCGTGAACTAATCGTGATTTTCCTAAAAGGATTTTTCCAAAATAGCGAATGTTTAAAACAACGATATTGGTAATATAGCAATAACGATTGCGTGTCGCTTTAGGGTCTAAATATTGATTAATGAATTGTTGGGCGTCTTTTTTGGTGGCAACATATTTAATAAGACAAATAAAACGCGAATTTTTAATTGTATATTCAATTTTGTGAAGGGCATCATCAATAACTTTCATTGTTTTTCACCGTTATTTCGTTTTAATTTTTATTTTGTTTAGTGTTATGATAGCATTAATGGTGGAAAATACATATAGAGGAGACTAGAGATGTTACAAGAATTATTAGAAAAAGCGAAAATCGAATTACAATCATTGGATAATAAACGCCGGTTAATTTTTTCTGAGGGTACCAATTCAAAAATTCAAGAAGTAGCACTCAAATTAAAAAGTGATAATTATATTGAACCAATTTTATGTTTTGAAAATAAGATAGATATTCCTAAAAGTTTGTTAGGAGCAGGTATTAAAACGATTGCGATTGATGATAGTTTAACTGATGAATTAGCCCAACAGTTGTTTACAATGCGTAAAAATAAAATTACTTTAGAAAAAGCTCACGAATTAGTTCAAGAAACTAACTATTTTGCAACAATGCAATTAAAGAATAATAATGCTGATTGTTTGTTAGGGGGGATTGAGTATGCAACAAAAAATATTTTAGTCCCTGCATTACAAATTATTAAAACAACAAAAGATGTAGCCATTGCATCAAGTGCTAATTTACTAGTTAAAGATAATCAACGGTATGTATTTACTGATATTTCTTTAAATATTGACCCTACTACTGAACAATTAGTAAGTATTACAAAATCAGCAATTAATTTAGCTCATAAATTGGGCATAACATCGCCACAAGTAGCAATGTTATCTTTTTCTACTGCTAATAGCGCTACTAGTGATTCGGTTATTAAAGTTCAAGAAGCAACAAAGATATTACAAAAAGAAAATTTAGATGCTTTAATTGAGGGTGAGATGCAGTTTGATAGTGCTTTGTTAGAAGAAGTACGAATGAAAAAAATGCCTTATTCAAAGATGAAAGGTAGTGCGGATATTTTTGTATTTCCTAATTTAGATGCTGGTAATATTGGTTATAAAATTGCTGAACGATTAGGGCAATATCATGCTGTTGGACCAATGATTTTAGGTTTAAATCAAGTTGTTAGTGATTTATCACGCGGGTCAACAGTGAAAGATATTTATTTGACAGCGATTTTAACAGCTTGAAGATCAATTTAAAATATTAATGAAGGGAAATAAAATGATGCTATCTAATTTAAAGAAAAAAATTTTAGTTATTAATGCTGGTTCAAGTTCAATTAAGTTTCAGTTATATGAAATAACAACAAATAAAGAATTTAATACAATTTGTAAGGGGTTAGCAGAAAGAATTTTTGTTGATGGTAAAACGACGATTAAATATAATAATAATGAATTTGTTAGCGATACCCCGTTATCAAATCATAATGTGGCCGCAGAAGTTATTTTAGAACTTTTAAAATCACAAAATGTGATTCAAAATTTTAATGAAATTATTGCTGTGGGGCATCGCATTGTTCATGGCGGTGAAAAAATCAAAGAAAGTGCCCTTGTTAATGATGACATTACAAAGATAATTGCTGAAAATATTAAGTTGGCACCGTTACATAATTCTGCGGGGTTAAGTGCTTTAAAAGCATTTCAAGCGGTTGCTAACTGTCCGCATATTGCTGTTTTTGATACAACATTTCATACCACAATGCCAAAAATAAACTATATTTATCCCGTACCATATAATTGATATACTGATTATAATGTTCGAAGATATGGATTTCACGGTATTAGTTATCATTATATTATTAATAAACTAAGTTTGATTATTAATAAACCTGTTAGTAATATTAATGCGATTGTTTGTCATTTAGGAAATGGCGCTAGTATTTGTGCAATTAAAAATGGGAAATCATATAATACATCAATGGGATTTACACCCTTAGCAGGTTTAATGATGGGTTCTCGTAGTGGTGATATTGATTCAGCGATTCATCAATATATTGCTGAACAATTAAATTTAGATATTGTTGGTGTTGTTAATAAACTAAATAATGAATCTGGTTTATTGGGAGTTAGTCAAATTTCTTCTGATACGAGAGAAGTTAGTCAGGCTGCTAAGGATGGTAATAGTCAAGCACAATTTACCTTGGAATTATATGCTAAAAGAGTTGTTGATTATATTAGTCAGTATCAAAATGATTTGGATAATAAGGTTGATGCGATTGTTTTTACGGCTGGTGTTGGTGAAAATAGTGCTTTAATTCGAGAAATGATTATTAAAAATATTAAAACTATGGCGTTAGATTATAATCGTGGTAAGAATAACCAATCATATGATGATTATTTACAAATATCTAATGATTTGAGTTCGGTGGCGATTTATGCGATTCGAACTAATGAGGAATTAATGATTTGTGAAGAGACATATCGGTTATTAAATAATATTAATTAAATTAACATATTTTATAAAAAACTGAAATTAATCAATTTTTTTGTTTATTAAAGATTTTATTAGTATTTTAAAGTATGATAAAATTAATAATGTTATATGCGAGAAATTAGAAACTGGAGCGATATATATGAAGTTTTTTAATAAATATAAAAGTGTTTTAAAAAGCATTAGAGCTGATGTTCAAGAAATTTTAAATCTAGATTTAGAAATGCAAGAATTATCCGCTGATAGTTTAAAAAATAAAACTAATGAATTTAAAAAGCGATTGGAAGCGGGTGCCACTATAGATGATATTTTAATTGAAGCTTTTGCTGTGGCGCGCGAAGCAACGAGAAGAGTTTCGGGATTATATGCTTTTGCTGTTCAGTTAGAAGGTGGTATTGTTTTACATAATGGCGATGTTGCGGAAATGCGAACCGGGGAAGGAAAAACTTTAACAGCGATTATGCCAATGTATTTGAATGCTTTACTTGGTAATGGCGTTCATATTGTTACTGTTAATGAATATTTAGCACAGCGTGATGCTGAAATTAATGGAGCGGTGTTAGGATTTTTGGGTTTAACAGTTGGTGTTAATTTAAGAGATTTAAGTAATGATCAAAAGCGAAAAGCTTATTTGTGTGATGTTACATATACTACTAACTCGGAATTAGGATTTGATTATTTAAGAGATAATATGGTGCATACTTATGGTGAAAAAGTCCAACGCGGGTTGAATTTTGCAATTGTTGATGAGGCGGATTCAGTTTTAATTGATGAATCAAGAACACCGTTGATTATTTCTGGTGGTTCTAAAAGTCGTGAACCTTTATATGAAAATGCTGACCGGTTTGCTAAGAGTTTGGATAAAAAGGCAGATATTAAAATTGATTTAGAAACTAAGCAGGTGGCTCTGACAATATCTGGTGTTAAAAAGGCAGAAAAACATTTTGGTGTTAAAAAATTGTTTAGTTTGGAGCAATCAGAATTATTCCATCATATTTTAAATGCTTTAAAAGCTGTTCATGTTTTTACGAATGGGATTGAATATGTTACTCAAAATGATGAAATAATTTTAGTTGATCAATTTACGGGGCGGTTAATGCCAGGAAGAGCTTATAGTGATGGTTTACAACAAGCATTACAAGCTAAAGAAGCAGTTACTATTGAACATGAAACAACGACGCTTGCAACGATTACTTATCAAAATTTCTTTCGCTTATATAATAAATTGAGCGGGATGACAGGAACAGCAAAAACAGAAGAAGAAGAGTTTATTAAGATTTATAATATGCGAGTAATGGAAATTCCTACTAATCTTCCGATTGTGAGAAAAGATGATACGGATTTAGTTTTTGCATCACAAAGTTCTAAATATAAGGCTTTACTTAAAGAAGTTAAAGAACGACATACCAAAGGGCAACCAATATTAATTGGAACAGCATCAATTACAACATCTGAGGAAGTATCAAACATTTTAAAAGAAGCTAAAATAGCTCATAATGTTTTGAATGCGCGAAATCATGTTCAAGAAGCAGAAATTATTGCTGGTGCGGGACAAATTGGGGCTGTTACAATCGCTACCAATATGGCCGGAAGAGGTACTGATATTAAATTAGGTGATGGCGTTATTGCCTTACGTGGTTTGGCTGTTTTAGGTACGGAACGAAATGAAACGAGAAGAATTGATAATCAGTTACGAGGTAGATCGGGGCGTCAAGGAGACCCGGGTTATTCACGATTTTATCTTTCAGTAGAGGATGAATTAATGCTTCGTTTTGGTAGTAAAAAATTACAAGGATTATTTAGTTGTTTAGGCGATGACCATATTCAATCAAAATTGTTATCACGAAGTATTACTAATGCTCAGAAAAAAGTTGAAGGATTAAACTTTGATACTAGAAAGAATTTGTTGGATTATGATAATATTTTAGCTCAGCAAAGAGAAGTAATGTATGAACAACGCGATGCAATTTTACAAACTAAGGTTTATGCTCCATTAGTTGAAAGAATGATTTTTACTGTTAGTGGTGATTTATTGGATATTTTTACAAAAGAGATTAATAAAGAAATTATGATTGATTTTGTTAGTTTAGTAAAAAGTTTAGAAACAAAGTTAATTAATAGTAATCATGAATTAGATGCTAAAGAATTACGATCAATGACACGGCATGATACTGTTTTAACAATTGGTCGGGTAATTTTTAATCACTATGAGAAAACTATTGAAAATATTCCAGAAGCGATGTTATGAAAAATTGAAAATCAAATTATTTTACAAGCTTTTGATCATCATTGGACAGAACATATTGATGGTTCTAGTAAATTAAGAACAGGAATTTATTTACGAGGCTATGGACAGTCAAATCCATTACATGCATATATTGATGAATCAGCTCAATTATTTAATCGGATGCGAATTAATATTGCTCATCAAGTAGTTATTAGTTTGTGTAGTTTAGAAATTGGTTCTGATATTGATGATGGTATATCCGAGGAGGTAATGGAGGCTATTGAGAGGACGAAGGCAAAGTAAGGTGGTTAGGAAAAATTTTTATGTTTAAATTAGTTGCTGATTTTAAGCCAGCAGGTGATCAACCAAAAGCAATTGCGAGTTTAATCCAAGGAATAAAAGAAAATCAACAATTTCAAGTATTATTAGGAGCGACGGGTACAGGAAAAACTTATACGATTGCTAATGTTATTGCTAAAATTAATAAACCAACTTTAATTTTGTCACATAATAAAACCTTGGCAATGCAATTATATGGTGAATTAAAAGGCATGTTTCCTGAAAATCTGGTAGAATATTTTGTTTCTAACTTTGATTTTTATCAACCAGAAGCATATATGCCAAAAACAGATACATATATTGATAAGACAGCAAAATCTAATAGTGATATTGAGATGATGCGGTTAAGTGCGATGAATGCTTTAGTTACTAGAAAGGATGTTATTGTTGTAGCATCAGTTGCTGCGATTTATGGTGCACAAGATCCTGACGAATATAAAAAATCTTTTTTTAAAATTCGTAATGGTCAAAAAGTTGAAAGAAAAGCATTATTATATTTTCTTGTTAATTCTGGTTACACTCGTAATGATTTAGAAATTCGTCCAGGAATGTTTACGGCGAAAGGTGATGTTATTAAATTAGCACCGAGTTGAACGGATGAATTTTATTTACGCATTGATTTATTTGATGATGATATTAATGAAATTGCTAAGATTGATGTTTTAACTGGTAAAGTAATTGAAAGATATCAATCTTTTACAATTTTTCCTGCTCAGGACTATATTACTTCTAAAGAAAGATTAGCAAAGGCAATTACTAGAATTGAAGCAGAATTAATAAAATATTTAGAAGTTTTAAAGGCTAATAATCAATTATTAGAGTATCAAAGGATTGAGCAAAGAACTAATCATGATTTAGAAGCATTGCAAGAGTTTGGTATTTGTAGTGGTATTGAAAACTATTCACGACATTTAGATTTAAGAGATAAAGATGTACCACCATATACTTTAATTGATTATTTTGGTGATGATTTTGTAACTATTATTGATGAATCCCATATTTATTTACCACAAGTTAGAGGAATGTTTAATACTGATCAGAGTAGAAAACAAACATTAGTTAATTATGGTTTTCGCTTACCGAGTGCCTTAGATAATCGGCCATTAAATTTTACAGAATTTATGAATAAATTAAAAACGGTGATATATACATCAGCAACTCCGGGCGATTTTGAATTAAATCAAGTTAATTATCAAGTGACGGAACAAATTATTCGGCCGACAGGTTTAGTGGATCCAACGATTGTTGTTAAACCAACGATTAATCAGATTGATGATATTGTTGAAAATATTTTAATGCGAAAAGAAAATTGTGAAAGAGTATTAATTACTACTTTAACAATTCGACAAGCTGAAGATTTAACTAGTTATTTGCAGGAACGAAATATTCAAGTAGCATACTTACATAGTGAATTAAAAACTCTGGATCGTTCAAAGATTTTGTTAGAACTAAGAAAAGGGGTTTATGATGCTGTGGTGGGAATTAATTTATTACGCGAAGGATTAGATATTCCTGAGGTGTCGTTAATTTGTATTTTAGAAGCTAATAAGCAAGGATTTTTACGCGATGCGCGGTCATTAATTCAAACTATTGGTCGGACAGCAAGAAATGTTAATGGTAATGTTATTATGTATGCTGATACAATATCGGATGCGATGCAAAAGGCGATGGTTGAAACACTACGCCGAAGAAATGTGCAAATTGCTTATAATAAAGAACATAATATTATTCCTCAAACAATAAAGAAAAAGATTGATGATTCGTTATTTGCTAATAAATTATTGCAAGAATTTAATATTGTTAATAAAAGAAAGTCTAAAGATTATGTCGCAACAAAAACGCAAATCATTAATGATTTGCGAAAGGAAATGTTAGTGGCAGCAAAAGATTTACAGTTTGAACGAGCAGCACAGTTACGAGATTTAATTTTGGAATTGGAAACCGAATAAGATTAAATATTTCATTGTTCTTTTTCAAAGATTTCATCAATTTGACGATAAAGTTTTTTTGTGGAGTCATTATTGATGATTTGATAATCAATAACATCTTTATAAGTTTCGTAATCATCTTGTTGTTGACTAATCTTCATAATTTCTTCAACAGTGAGGTTATCGCGTTCAATAATTCGTTTAACGCGGGTTTCTCAATCGCTATTAACAAAAATAATTTTATTAACGAGTTTGTTTCATTTGGCTTGTAAGATGACTGCGGCTTCAACAATAATTAGGGTTTTATCATTATGATTTTTAATTTGTTGTTGAAGACTTTTTTTTAGTAATGGTCACATAATGTTATTAAGTTTTAGGCGTTCTTTGGGGTCATTAAAAATTATTGCTCGGAGTTTTTTAGTGTCTAATTCATTATCAGTAAACGCAACACTTCCAAAGCGTTTTTTGATAGTTTTTATTACTTTGGGAAGGGTTCTTATTTCTTGGCTTAGAATGTCCATATCAATACAATAGGCACTTTTTTTTTGCAAATATTTACTAACAATACTTTTTCCGCTACCCATTTTTCCTGTGATGGCAATAATTAGCATTTTGTTCCCCTTAGTTTAATTTTTAACTTTACAATTTACATTATAATTGATTTTATGGAAATATAATAGTACTTTATATTTTATCGTAAATTCACTATAATATATATGGATATATCAATTGATATAAGACAGAGGCGGCATTTTGCCTGAGAGATACTCTTGGAACTTGAACTAGATAATACTAGCGGGAGAAGTCTTGTATATTTCAAAATATATTAGATTTCTTACTATCATTAAGGAGGCTAGAAATGGTGCAAGAAGTAAATAAGACTAATCAAATTTATCGTTGAATTTTAATGTTAATTAATGGAATTTTTTGTTTCTTAATTGTTGGAGTAATAATGTGGATAGGTTACAATAAGTTCGGAAGAAAAATTTTTAAGGCTTTTTCTTCTAATGTTAAGAATACACAATTAATTAATAATAAAATTGTCTTATTTATTAAAATTGCAGTTATTGTGATTTTATTATTATTTTTAGTTGCTAGTTTAATATTAATTTGGTTATTAAGTTGGCAAAAAATAATAAAATCTAATGTTGATTTTAAAGTGATTAAAAAACAATGCTTTAAAATTTATCATTGAAAAACATTTGATTTAGTATTAATCGCTTTTTTTGTTAGTTTATCATTAATTTTAGATTATCTGATGATATTTTTCCCTAAATTACCAATGGGGGGCAGTATTGGTTTAAAATATTGACCCGTATTTTTAATTGCTTTCGTTGTTAGTTTTTGACACGGAATTGTAACCGGTGGTATTAGTGCTTTAATTTCATTAATTATTATTCCCCAAGGATCAATTATTAATCCTTGACAATATTTACTAGATTATTTTATTCCTATGAATATGCCTTCTTTAATAGGAATAGTGAATATTAATTTTAAAAAGCGGTTTAATGCTAACATTAAAATTTCCTTTATAATAACAGTTATTTGTATTATTATATATATGTGCAATGTATTATCGGGGGTATTATATTTTGGTAATTATGCGTGAGATGGTTTTACTGTTTGAGGTTATGCATTAATATATAATTTAATTTATGTTTTTGTTTTTGTGTATCCTTTAATGATATTATCATTGCCATTATTATTTAGATTATTAATGCCGTGAAAAGAAAAATATAATGATCAAATTAATTAGCAAATGCTAATTAAATATTGGAGGTGATTTGATGGATGATGCAACAAAATATATTATTGTTAAAGGAGCTAGAGAACATAATTTAAAAAATGTTGATTTAACAATTCCTAAAAATAAATTAATTGTTTTTACTGGCGTTTCTGGTAGTGGAAAGTCATCATTAGCCTTTAATACGATTTATGCTGAAGGACAAAGAAGATATATGGAGTCATTGTCGGCGTATGCCCGACAATTTTTAGGTAATAGTGAAAAACCTGATGTTGATTCTATTGAAGGATTATCACCAGCAATTTCTATTGATCAAAAAACTACTAGTAATAATCCTCGCAGTACTGTGGGAACGGTGACGGAAATATATGATTATTTACGATTATTATATGCTCGTGTGGGACTACCGTATTGTATTAATGGTCATGGTTTAATTAAAGCAATGACAATTAAGGAAATGATTAAACGATTAAAACAAGTAACAACGGAAGAACGCATTGAAATTTTGTCGCCAGTAGTTATTGATAAAAAAGGGGCGCATTATGAGTTGTTTTTAACTTTGCGACATGAAGGATTTTTACGGGTTAAGGTTAATGACCACACTTATTCGTTAGATGATGATATTCAATTAGATAAAAATAAACGGCATAATATTGATATTGTTGTTGATCGCATTAAATTAAGTGATGACGATAATGTTTGATCTAATATTCATGATAGTTTAGAAAAATCATTAAAATATAGTAAAGGATTAGCAAAAGTTATTCTTTTTAATAGTAAAGAACAATTATTATTTTCGCAAAATCATGCGTGTAATCATTGTAGTTTTACAATTCCGGAGTTAGAACCCCGTTTATTTTCCTTTAATGCGCCTATGGGAGCTTGTTCTGAATGTAAAGGTATTGGGATTCGCTTGGAAGTTGATGAAGATTTATTATTTCCTAATCGTAATCTTTCAATTAATCAAGGTGGGATTGAATTTTATAAAAATTTTATTGGTGGTGATACTTTAGAATGACAGAAATTAAAAATTATTTGTAAAGAATATGGTATTGACTTAGATCAACCGATTAAAAATCTTAGTGATGAACAAATTAATTATTTAATGTATGGTAGTGATGAACAATTAAATTATACTTTAGTATCTAATAGTAATAATACTTATAAAAGTTATGACTATATTGAAGGTGTTGCCAGTATTATTGAACGACGCTTTGTTGAAACTGTTAATGAAATGCGTCGTGAATATTATCGGAAATTTATGAGTGATAAAACTTGTTGGTCTTGTAAAGGGGCACGATTAAATCTTAAAGCATTATGTGTTAAAGTAGGAACGATAAATATTAATGAATTTACTAATTTAGATATTGATGAAAGTTTAGATTATATTCTTAGTTTGAAACTATCAGAACAACAACAAGAAATTGCTAAGTTAGTTATTAATGAATTAGTTAATCGTTTAAGTTTTTTAAATGATGTTGGTTTAAGATATTTAAATTTATCAAGAGCAGCTCAATCATTATCTGGCGGCGAAGCGCAACGAATTCGTTTAGCAACGCAAATTGGTTCAAAATTGACAGGAGTATTATATGTATTAGATGAACCTTCAATTGGTTTACATCAAAAAGATAATAACCGCTTAATTAAGACTTTAAAATCGTTACGAGATTTAGGAAATACCGTTATTGTTGTTGAACATGATGAAGATATGATGTATCAAGCTGATTGCCTTGTTGATATTGGACCTAAAGCTGGTAAGTTTGGTGGTGAAATTATTGCTGTGGGAACAATGGCTGATATTATCGCTAATGAAAGGTCAATTACAGGGAGATATTTATCACATCAAGAAACGATTACAATTCCAAAAAAGCGCCGAAGTGGCAATGGTAAGAAAATTACTATTATTGGAGCAAGAGAAAATAATTTAAAAAATATTGATGTTACTATTCCTTTAGGAAAACTTATTGTTGTTACAGGGGTTTCTGGCAGTGGAAAATCAACTTTAGTAAATGAAGTTTTATATAAAAATCTGTTACGAAATTTAGGACAAAAGGTTAATCGCCCGGGTAAACATCAAAATATTAAGGGAATGGATAATATTGATAAAGTTGTTAATATTTCGCAAGAACCGATTGGAAGGACACCGCATAGTAATCCAGCAACTTATACTTCAGTTTTTGATGATATTCGTGATTTATTTGCTGCGGCGCCATTAGCTAAAACTCAAGGTTATCTTAAAGGAAGGTTTTCTTTTAATGTTCGTGGTGGCAGATGTGAACGCTGTCAGGGAGCAGGAATTATTAAAATTGCGATGCATTTTTTACCAGATGTTTTTGTTACTTGTGAAATATGTGAAGGAATGCGGTATAATGATGAAACTTTACAAGTTAAATATAAAGGGAAAAATATTTATGATGTTTTAAATATGTCAGTTAT
This sequence comes from Spiroplasma endosymbiont of 'Nebria riversi', assembly GCF_018831625.1. GTDB lineage: Bacteria > Bacillota_I > Bacilli_A > Mycoplasmatales > Nriv7 > Nriv7. Next base: position 1,308,537 of record NZ_CP065193.1, on the reverse strand, counting down.
TGAAGCGCAAGTGTTTTTTGCAAATATTCCAAAAATTAATGTTAAATTGCAAACCTTACTTGATGTTGGTATGGGATATATTAAGTTAGAACAACCAACAACTCAATTATCTGGTGGGGAAGCGCAAAGAGTTAAATTAGCGACTTACTTACAAAAAAGAGCAACTGGAAAAACACTATTTATTTTAGATGAACCAACAACAGGATTACATATTGATGATGTTAAAAGATTATTATCAGTTCTTAATCGTATTGTTAATAATGGTGACACCGTTCTTGTTATTGAACATAATTTAGATGTTATTAAGTTAGGTGATTACATTATTGACTTAGGACCTAACGGTGGGAAGTATGGTGGGGAAGTAATTGTTACAGGAACACCAGAGCAAGTAATTAATAGTAATAAAAATTCATATACGGCTGAATATTTAAGAAAAGTTTTTTAATTTTGTAGAAAACTCTTGATAAAATAAAAAAAATCATCAACTTGATAATTTTAAAAGGCTTTTATGTAAAATTACTATTTTTACTTTAATTTTTTATACATTAAAATATAATACCGCTGTTTGTTGGTTTGGAGTTAAACCCTTATGTTGGTATTTTCATTTTCAGAGATTTAAATAATTTTGAATATTAGTAAAACCTAAACCATGATAATGAATTAAGGCTTCTTTAAGGCTAGATTGTAATTTACTGATTTTATTTAAGTTACGATAACTAGCTTCAGGATTAATTGTTGTTTTAGTTACACATAAAGTAGAATTTGTTTGTTTTGCTACTAAAAAATATAATTTTTGCATATCAGAAGTAATAATTGAATTTTGGTTAATTAATTCTTTGTTCATATTTTCAATAACTCATTGTTTTTGTAAACGTTTGGTGTTTGTGGATTTAACATAAATATTGTTATTATTATCAACCGCCATTTGAATACAGCATTTAGTATTAGTTGCGAATGGGTCAAGGTAAATTCTTCGTGAATCAGTTTTATTTTTGAAATTTACGTTATGAATTTATATAATAAATGTTTCATCAATTTGGATTTCACCAGATAATTTTTTAAATTTTAATTGGGTATTTTCTAATTGTTTTGATTTCATTAATTTTTGACGATTATATCAAGCAGTTTTTAATGTAGTTTTAATAAAACGAGAAATTGTTTTACTAGATTGCCCCAACAATGAAATTTGAATCAATAAATTTCATTGTTCATAATTTAAATGACTTCAATAAATAAAATGATTACGAAAAGCGTTAAAACTTGCACGGTAATTTTTACATAAACATTTTTGTTTTCCTTCTGAATTATGGTATGGTAACCCTTTTTTGGACAATTTTTATGTAGACTGTCATTTTATAAATTCAACAGGCGTTAAATAATTTGGGTTGCCATACCACAAAAACATTCTTGCGATAAGGTTAAAGTTAAAATTGTTGATAAGAAATATAGTATTGCTATTTCTGATTTTAATTTTTATTATAATTTTGGTAAGAAACAAGCACTATTTAATATTAATTTGAATATTAAAAGAAATAAGATTATGGCCCTTATTGGTCCTTCGGGTTGTGGTAAATTAACATTATTGCGGTCAATTAATCAGATGAATGATTTAATTGAAGGAACTAAAATTACGGGAGAAATTATTTATCAACAAAAAAATATTTATGATAATAAACAAGATATTATTGCTTTAAGAACTACGATAGGTATGGTTTTTCAAAAACCTAATCCTTTTCCAAAATCAATTTATGATAATGTTGCTTATGGACCAAGAAGGTTAGGGATTAGAAATCGAAAAAAATTAGATGAAATAATTGAAGATTCATTAAAAAAAGCGGCATTATGAGATGAAGTTAAAAATGATTTAAAAAGTCCAGCTTTAAGTTTAAGCGGTGGTCAACAACAACGATTATGTATTGCTCGATCAATTGCTATTAAACCAGAAGTGCTATTAATGGATGAACCAACTTCAGCATTAGATCCGATTGCTACTGGTAAAATTGAGGAGTTAATATTGCAATTAAAAAAAGATTTTACAATTATTATTGTGACCCATTCAATGCAACAAGCAGCAAGAATTTCTGATCAAACAACATTTTTTTTAATTGGTAAAATTGTTGAAGTGGCAAGAACAAGAAAATTATTTTTATCACCACAACAAAAGAAAACTGAAGATTATATTGCAGGACGGTTTGGGTAATGATTTAAAAATGATATAATTAATATTGGAGTAGGTGATATAATGCAATGTTGTTTTGATCATTTTCAAGATGAATTCGGCAATTTAATTTTTAATGATATTGATACTCATCATTTAGTTAATTTTTTAAGATTTCAAATTAATGACTTGTTAATTGCTGTATATAATGGCAAAAAATATCAAACGAAGATAATTGAAAAGAAACCACAATTAAAAGTTGAAATTCAAAAAAATTTATTGGAAAATACCGAATTATAAATAGTTGTAATATTATTAATGCCATTGCTTAAACAAGATCGTAATGATTGAATTATTCAAAAAGCAACCGAATTAGGTGTGACACGAATTATTGGTATTGCTTTAGAACGAAGTATTACTAACATTAAACGAAATGATGATAAGAAAAAAAGATGATGCGTTGACAAAAGTTTGCTAAAGAAGCAGCACAACATTCGAATCGTAATCAAATTCCAAAAATTGTTGATATTATTACTGATTTTACTGCTATTATTCCTTACAAGAGCGCGTTAAATTTAATTGCTAATGAATTAGCATTAGCAACCCGTTCATTGCCGGCACTAATGTTACCATTATCCAAGTCAACAAGTATTACTTTTATTTGTGGACCTGAGGGTGGTTTTAGTGATAAAGAATTAGAATTTTTTAATTTTGAAGGTTTTCATGCAATTAATTTAGGAAAAAGATTTTTAAGATCAGAAACAGCTGTTTTAGCATTTCTTGCTAATATCGGTTATGAACATGAAAAGTTAAAGGAGCAATAAGAATGTCTTTAAGTTCAAAGCGAATGGGTGCAATTTTAAATTTATTATTTGCAATTAATTGATTGTTTTTAACAATGGTATTTATTAGCCTTCAAAAATCAAATTTACCTTTAAGTGGTGGCTTTGAAATTGCTAGTTATTTAATTCCATTAATAACTTTATGTTTAATAATGGTTTATGTTTGATTAACTTATGTATCAATTAAGAATTTTGATATTAAATATCAATTTAAAGCATATAAATACTTAATATTAATCGTATTGATGGCAGTGATGTCAATTTTAGCTAATTTATTAATTTTAATTGCTAAAAATCAACAAAATGCTATTTTAGCATTTGGTTTATCAATTGGAATTTCTGGAATATTTGGTTTAGTAACAATTATCTTTGATATTAAGTTTTTTATTCAAAGGTTAAAATGAGAGGCGTTATCAAAAAGTTAAATTTCTACCCTAAATGATGAATTAATAATTAAAAATAAATAATTAGTAGGAGGTCTGCTTGTTTTATGAAACTGAATGAATTTATTGATTATACTTTATTAAGTTCACATGCTACGAGTCATGACATTCAAAAAATTTGTGTGGATGCTGAAAAGCACAAATTTGCTAGTGTATGTGTTAATCCTATTTATGTTAGTCATGCTAAAAATTTGTTAAAAAAGACAAAGGTTAATGTGTGTACTGTTGTTGGTTTTCCATTGGGTTCGGTGCCTACAAATATTAAAGTGTTGGAAACAGAACAAGCTGTTCGTGATGGTGCCGATGAGATTGATATGGTTATTAATGTTGGAGCTTTAAAAGAAGGGGCATATACGGTAGTATTAAATGATATTAAGCATGTTCGCGCTGTATGTCCAAAACAAATTTTAAAAGTTATTATTGAAACTGCATTATTAACGAAAGAAGAAAAAATTCAAGTTTGTAAATTAGCTTTGCAAGCACAAGCAGATTTTATTAAAACTTCAACAGGATTTGCTAAAAGTGGTGCTAAAGTTAAAGATATTAAATTAATTCGTAGTATTGTTAAGGATAAAATGTATATTAAAGCGTCAGGGAAAATTAAAAATAAAGCACAGGCAATAAAACTTATTAAAGGTGGAGCAGACCGGCTGGGGATTAGTAAAGCAGCGTTATTGATGGTTTAGTTGCTAATTAATTTTAGTTATAAAAATGGTTTTAATTTTTTGTGAATTTTGTTTCATTATTTGCAATTTTATATCATATTTATTAAATCATTTGCATTTTATAGCAAAAACAAATTATAATTATAGGGTCTAGCTATAAAAAAATATAGGAAAATGGAGTTGAAAATTAAATGGCCACAGTTGTTGTAAAAAAGGATGGAGAAGATATTGATCAAGCTTTACGCAGATTTAAAAAAGCTGCTTCTCCAATTAAAAGAGAATTAGAAAAGCGTAAACACTTCCGTTCTCCCAGAGAAAAACGTTTATTTAAACAAGCACAAAATCGTAAATTTTCTCGTTAATAATTAACGAGATTTTTTTATGTTTTACAAGGAAAAAAAATATTAGATAAGTAAAAGTAGTAATGGGGATTAAATGTTGTATCCATTAATATGACAAGAGCAAAAAAATGATTGTGCTGTTGCTTGTTTAGCAATGTTAATTAAATATTATCACAAGCAACGAATTTCGTTAGAAACTTTAAAACAAGAAGCATCATTTCAATGAGAATATTGAAGTATTAAAACATTGAAAGCGGTAGCCTATTCACAGGGAGTGTTATTAACGCCATATCATTGTAATTTTGAGCAACTTCAAAAGTTATCGTTAAAAACGCCTTGAATTTTATATGTTAATAATGACAATGGTGAAGCTCATTTTATTGTTGTTTATAAAAAACATCGAAAAAAATTTTTAATTGCTGATCCTAGCAAGGAGAAATTACAATGAGTAACAAATGAATATTTACAAAATATTTATTCTGATACTTTAATTATTAGTGCTAAAACAATAATCCTTGCTAGTAAACAAAAAAATCTTGTTACTTGTTCATTATTTTATTTATTACAACCATGTTTAATGGTAATTTCGGGACTATTGGTTATTAATTTATTATTAACGGTAATTAATTTTTTAGCAAATATGTTAGTAAAAGTATTTGTTGATAGTCATCATCTTTTTATTTTAAATAATATTTGATTAAAGATTTTATTAGGTTTTATAATTATTATTTTAATGAAAATGATTGTTAGTTTTTGTCAACAAAAAATAATTTTAATGTTAACTCATAATTTTATTACTAGTATGACACATCGATATTATTTTGCTATTAGTGAAAGTAATTTTATAATAATGGAACAATATCAAGATAGTGATTGATTGCAAAGAATTGAGGATTTAACTATTGTTTGTAGTTTATTAACAACAAAGTTATTACACAAGGTATTCATATTTTTGTTATGGCAATTATTAGTGCTATATTGTTATTTTTTATTCATTGATGATTTTTACTAGCGATTGGATTGCAGTCATTAATTTTGTTATGTATTAATTTGTTATTTCATAATTTTTGGTATGACAACCCTTTTTTGGACAGTTTTTATGTAGACTGTCATTTTCTAAATTCAACAGGCGTTAAATAATTTAAACTGCCATGTATTCTAAGATTATTGTATCAATTAACAAAATCAAATAATTCGCATTTTAATTGTGTTAAATTTTCAAATTTTTTACCCTTGATAAATTCCGTTTTAAAAGTTTTGTAAGTTGTTTCAGCCACAGCATTGTCATAAGGACAACCCTTCGCACTCAATGATCTTTTAATATTAAAGGTTATTAAAATTTCATCAATGATTTTATTTTTGAACTCATTACCACGATCAGTATGAAATAAAGTTATTTTATTTAATGGTCGTGTTATTTTATGAAAAGCTTGTTGAACTAGTTCGGCGGTCTTGTTTGGTCTGGCGCTATAGCCAATTATTTCTCGATTAAACAAGTCAATTAATAAACAAATATAATGTCATTTTCCTCCAACTTGCACATATGTTAAATCACTAACAACAACTTCATTAGGTTTTTTGTTATTAAATTGACGATTTAAAACATTACTAATTTGGTCATTATTAACCATTTTTTTATGATTATGATATTTTAATTTGGTGTATTTAGAAACCAAATTATTTTTGATCATAAGGAATCTGATTTTTCGACGTGATAAGATAATATCTTTTCTCATTAAAACAGCTTTAATTTTACGAGCACCATAAATTTTACGACTTTTATTAAATGCACTGATAACTTCTTCTTCATAATTATTAACATCATACTTAACACAATTATTAGTTTGATAATAATATGTTGATTTTGCTATTTTTAATATTTGACACATTTTTAGTACGGAATATTTTTCTTTATTATTGTTAATAATTCCTATTTTTTGCCAATTATCAGTGCTGCTTGCTTTAAAATGTCATTTTCCATTCGTAATTGTTGGTTTTCTTTTCGCAAGTAAATTAATTCATTTTCTTCGACAGCGCGATTATCTTACACTTTAAATGATCCAAAATTATTAAAATTTTCAATTCACTGATATGCGGCTGATTTTGAAACCCCGTATTCTTTAATAATTTCAACAATGCTTTTTCCGTTTTGATAAAGCATAACAATTTGTTTTTTAAATTCATTTGAATATGAGTTTTTCCCCATTTTTATCTCCCTACGCTTTATTAAAATTGGATAGGTTACAATAAGTTGGGCCATATTTATGTGGATTTTCAAATAAAATAAAATTATTGATGAAATTTTAAACACTTTTAAAATTAAAAGATCATTAAACAATAAGGGGTGTCCTTATGATAATGCTGTTGCTGAAACAACTTACAAAACCTTTAAAACGGAATTTATTGAGGGTAAAAAATTTGAAAATTTAACATAATTAAAATACGAATTATTTGATTTTGTTAATTGATATAACAACATTCGAATTCGCGGCAGTTTAAATTATTTAACGCCTGTTGAATTTAGAAAATGACAGTCTACATAAAAACTGTCCAAAAAAGGGTTGCCATACCAAATTTTTTCTTATTTGAAAGTCCGCATAAATATGGTCCAACTTATTGTAACCTATCCATACAATGGATTATCGTGATTTATTAATTAAAGAATCGCAAAAACATTATGTGAATATTAATTATGACAAAATAATTGTTTGTGGTGATGGTGCTACTTGAATTAGAGAAATTGCCAATAGTTTTGGTAATGTTAGATATATTTTAGATGGCTATCACGCTATTAAAAAATTAAAACAAACGGCATTTAATATTATTTTCGAAAATCGTAAAGTAGCACTAAATATTTGAATTAAATTATATAAGAATGGAAATCATCAAGAATTAATCAAAAACATTCATAATGTTGCTAAAAATGAATTAAATAAAGATATTAAAATAAATTTAAGAAAGGCTAGTAATTATTTCAGTAATAATAAGCAAGGTATTCATAACCAAAATTTAGAATGAAATATTGGTTGTAGCATCGGAAGTGATGTATCACATTTAGTAAAACAACAATTAGGCTACGGGGCGAAAATATATAATCATAAGAATTTAAATAACTTATTGCATTTAAGAATGGCAAATTTAAACAATTTAAATGTATTACATTACTTTAATGAAAGTATTAATTCAGAAATAGAAATCAGAAAAGAAATATATAAAAATTCATTATGAAATAAATATAATAATAAAAATGATGATAGTTGAATTAGTAAAGGTAATATTGTAAATTCACAAATAAATATAATAGATTTAAGTAAGTAAAAATATTAGTTAAAATTAAAAAAAATTTATATAAAATTAATAATTTTTTATTGTGTAAAAATTAAATAATATGATAGAATGATGATGAATAAAAATGACAATAATAAGAAAGGCAGGGTTAGTTTAGTAATTAAATAATATAATTAGCTGATTGTTTTACTTCTTCAAAGCAATACCTAAGAAAACTAAACGCGACCATTAAGTATATATATCCTATGTATGATTTTTGTTGTAAAAAAATTATTTTAATGTTGTTTTTATAACCTTTTATTAAAATTATGTTTGTTAATATTAAATATTTTGTTTTATTACTTATTTTTAAAATAAAATGATAATTAAATTGTAATTACTTTTCTTTTAAAATTATTCAAAACTTTATGCGTCCTTATTAAATTTTCACTAATATATATTAATTTATATTTTTACTTACTTAAATCTATTATATTTATTTGTTACAATATTACCTTTATAATTAATTCAACTATCATCATTTTTATTATTATATTTATTTCATAATGAATTTTTATATATTTCTTTTCTGATTTCTATTTCTGAATTAATACTTTCATTAAAGTAATGTAATACATTTAAATTGTTTAAATTTGCCATTCTTAAATGCAATAAGTTATTTAAATTCTTATGATTATATATTTTCGCCCCGTAGCCTAATTGTTGTTTTACTAAATGTGATACATCACTTCCGATGCTACAACCAATATTTCATTCTAAATTTTGGTTATGAATACCTTGCTTATTATTACTGAAATAATTACTAGCCTTTCTTAAATTTATTTTAATATCTTTATTTAATTCATTTTTAGCAACATTATGAATGTTTTTGATTAATTCTTGATGATTTCCATTCTTATATAATTTAATTCAAATATTTAGTGCTACTTTACGATTTTCGAAAATAATATTAAATGCCGTTTGTTTTAATTTTTTAATAGCGTGATAGCCATCTAAAATATATCTAACATTACCAAAACTATTGGCAATTTCTCTAATTCAAGTAGCACCATCACCACAAACAATTATTTTGTCATAATTAATATTTATATAATGTTTTTATAATTCTTTAATTAATAAATCACGATAATCCATCGTATTTATTCGTTTACCAACTTTTAACATTAGAAAATGACCTCGTTTGTTTTCTAATTCTCTACGAGCATTTTTATAATTTTTTTCTTTATGTCCGGTATGAAAAGTAACTAAACGAATTCTTTGGTCTTGTTTAACTTTATGATCTAATGTCGCTAAAAATGTCTCATCTAGCTGAATATATAAATCCTTATTTTTGACATCAATTCTAGTTTTAGTTTCTTTTTCTGCTAGTTGAAAATATTCGGCAATATCATATTTATTTAAAATACTTGAAATACTAGCTTTTGAAATATAACAATGATTTAGAGCATCTAAAACATCTCGACAGCGTTTGCCATCGCCTAAAAGACTTAAAACTTTAAATTGGACATCAAAATAAATGCGTTGTTTGGGCAACAAACCAATTTCTTTATCTAACAAACATACATATTCAAATTTACCTGATTTTTGATTTCAATATTTATATCGGCGTCGTTTAAAAATAACTTCACCAAAAATTGTAATAATTGTTCTTGAAGCAAAATGAACTACTTTATAACCTTGTTTTAAGCGAAAATGATATTTATATAAATATTCATATAATTTTTCATATTCGTTGGCCAGTTGTTAACATTTATTTGTGTACATATTTTTATGGGTTGTAAATAAGTTTAATCAATGTTTATTTTCTGGGGTTTTTAAATTATTATTAATTTTTAACATAATAAATTACCTTTCTTGATAGTAATTTCAATAAAGTTTAATTTAGTTAATTTATTTTTCTTTTTTAAAGATAAATGTTTTTTATAACTAGTATTCAACATTATGAAAAAATGATAAAAATTATTATTTAATGATATATAATTAAATTCCAAGGCAAAGAAACTGTAGATTAATTTTTGGAGAAAGTAAAAGGTGCTATAGATTTTATTAATTAGTAAAAATTCATTTTAATTTTGTCGAAAACTCTTGATAAAATAAAAAAATCATCAACTTGATAATTTTAAAAGGCTTTTATGTAAAATTACTATTTTTACTTTAATTTTTTATACATTAAAATATAATACCGCTGTTTGTTGGTTTGGAGTTAAACCCTTATGTTGGTATTTTCATTTTCAGAGATTTAAATAATTTTGAATATTAGTAAAACCTAAACCATGATAATGAATTAAGGCTTCTTTAAGACTAGATTGTAATTTACTGATTTTATTTAAGTTACGATAACTAGCTTCAGGATTAATTGTTGTTTTAGTTACACATAAAGTATAATTTGTTTGTTTTGCTACTAAAAAATATAATTTTTGCATATCAGAAGTAATAATTGAATTTTGGTTAATTAATTCTTTGTTCATATTTTCAATAACTCATTTTTTTTTGTAAACGTTTGGTGTTTGTGGATTTAACATAAATATTGTTATTATTATCAACTGCCATTTTAATACAGCATTTAGTATTAGTCGCGAATGGGTCAAGGTGAATTCTTCGTGGATCAGTTTTATGTTTGAAATTTCTTTTCTGAATTTCTTTAATAAATGTTTCATCGATTTGTATTTTACCAGATAATTTTTTAAATTTTAATTGGGTATTTTCTAATTGTTTTTATTTCATTAATTTTTGACGATTATATCAAGAAGTTTTTAATGTAGTTTAAATAAAACGAGAAATTGTTTTACTAGATTGCCCCAGCAATGAAATTTGAATCAATAAATTTCATTGTTCATAATTTAAATGAATTCAATAAATAAAATGATTACAAAAAGCGTCAAAACTTGCACGGCAATTTTTACATAAATATTTTTGTTTTCCTTCTGAATTATTTCCATTTTTAACGCAATGGTAAGATTCACATTTAGGGCATTTAATACCTCGTGCTCTAAATTTTTGATCAATTTCATTTAAACGTTTTTGTTTTTTTATTAATTCTGCTTGTTGTTTGACTTTTTCATAAAATTCTAAAAATTGATCATCTGTTAAAGTATTTACTAGTTCTTGAATTATTTTTTCCATAATTATTATCTAACTCTATCATATTAAAAATATACCTAAAATTAGGTATATTCAATAAATATCAAGAGTTTTCTACAAAATTAAAAAAATGTCTTAAAATTTTAAGACATTTTTATTTATTATATTATTATTTATATTTTTTAGTTTTATTTTTAGTAGCATAGCTATTATTATTTTTAGAATAAATTTTGTCTAAATATTTTTTACCAGTCATACTAATTTCTTGTTTTCATCGCCTATTTATTTTTTTAATTATTGTCTCTTGTACGGTCATTTGTGATTTTTTCTCCGATGATAGATAATGCGGGATTAAATAATTCAAGTTGGATATTTAAGTCATATTGATTAACTGTTTTTCCTAAATTAATTCTAATGGCACGAATTGAATGATAGTTTCAAATGGTTTCAAATAAATATAAAACCGAGGAATAAATGGTATCAATATCATTAGTATAATCAGTTAATGAAATTCGTTTAGATGTTCACTGAGTACGATTAGTTTTGAAAACGAAAGTAATTGTCTTCCCCACTAATGAATTACTCTTAGCACGACTAACAACTTTGCAAGTTAAATCCAATAAATATTGTTTAATTTCATCAATATTTTAAGTATCATATTCAAATGTTAAATCATGACTAATTGATTTTTGTTCTTGAAAATTAATCTGATCATTAATGTTTGATGTTTTTCCGAGAGTTATTTGTTTAAGAACAAAATAACCTTTTCCTATTATTTATTGTAAATCTCAGTTATTAGTGCTAGTTTCGAAGTCGCCAATAGTATTAATATTAATATTTTTTAATTTTTCAGTTGTTTTTTTGCCGATACCGGGTAGTTCTTTAATATCTAATGGTCATAGTTTAGTTTTGATATTATGAGGTTTAAAAATAAATATTCCTAATGGTTTATTAACTTTTGATGCCATTTTAGCTAAAAATTTGTTATAAGAAATTCCAATACTACAAGGTAAATTTAATGAATTTAAAATATTGTTTTGGATTGCTTTAGCGCATTCAAATGCATTATTATATTGAAGATAAATATTAGTTGCGTCTAAACAGTATTCATCAATCGAAGTTATTTCTACTTTATTGGTAAAATTATTTACTAATAAATTGAAAATTTTATGTGAATACTCAATATAAAGTTCACGATTGACGTTAATACAAATTAATGTCGGGCATAACACTTTTGCTTGATATAAGGGCATGGCGGTTTTAATATTATATTTTCTCGCTTCATAGTTATTTGAAGCAACAATTGCTCTTCTGGATTGACTACTAACAACAATAGGTTTGGAAACAATCCTTGGATCAATAACTTGATGACAACTAGCAAAAAAAGCATTCATATCAATATAAAATATCAATTTCATCTTTTAACTTATCCTTTTTAGTTAATATAAAATCTATTTGGTGGTATTTGTAAGGGTATTAAAAGCATCATCTACTAATTTTATAACATCAATTTCTTTGCTTTGTAAAAGGTTATTGAAAAATAAATGAGCTAAATATTCAATATTTCCTTTCTTATGGCCAACGATTGGACTATAAATTAAACCTTGTAAAGAAAAACCATATTCTTTAAAAAAAGCAATTAAATTATTTAATACTTGATAATGCACTATGGGGTTTTTAACAACGCCCCCTTTTTCAATTTGCGTTCTACTACTTTCAAATTGTGGTTTAATTAAACAAACTAATTGACCTAGGGGCATTAAAATTTCTGTTAAAACCGGAATAATTTTTGTTAATGAAATAAAGGCAACATCAATAGCACAAAAACTAATATTATCTTTAAACATTTCTTTCTTGACATAACGAAAATTAGTATTTTCCATAACAATTACTTGAGGGTGAATTCGTAATTTTCAAGCTAATTGATTAGTACCGACATCTAAACTATAAACCAATTTTGCTTGATTTTGTAACATACAATCAGTAAAACCACCCGTAGAAGAACCAATATCTAAACATACAAGATTTTCTAAATTGATATTAAACGCTTTAAGAGCTTTACTTAATTTATATCCCCCACGAGAAACAAATTGATTATTTTGTTTTTTTATTCTAATAATACTGTTAAGGGCAAATAAAGTTCCTGACTTAATAATTAATTCATCATTTACAAGTACTTGATGATTAATAATGGCACTTTGAGCTTCGGTTCGGGAATGAAATAATTCTTTTTGAACTAATAACATATCTAATCGGATTTTTTTCATTGTTGTTCTTCACTTACGATAAATTTTTCATTTTGTTTATTGATTTGTTATTGAGGATAATAAATTCGTTAAATTCTAAAGGATATATTGTAGCAATAGCATTAATATATTTTTCCATAATATTAAGCTTTACAATTAAAAGATTTTGTGTTGTCAATTGGTCTAATAAAGAAGGAATTTTAGCTTTTCGGGCCAAGGTTTCACGATGTAATAAAAAATATAATGCTAAATAAAAACCAAAATTATAATAATAAGTTTTGTTATTTTCTTTGTGATTAAAAATTGCTACCGATTCAAATGAATTACCAATCAGATGGGCGAGAAGATAAAATTTTTTATTTCTTACTAATTCTAAACCTTTTAACTCGTCAATATTTTTAATTTTACTATTATAGGTATCTTGTAATTGTAATTCAATTGGTGATTTAATTGCAGAACTAACTGCTAAGTTTTGAAAAAATTCATTAATTACTTTCAGATTTTTAATTTTTTTAATTTCTAAATCAAAAAGATAAATTTGACTACAAACTATAGCTTTGCAAGAAATTAAATGACGAATAAATAACTCGGGACTTAATTTTTCATTAACAATTAATAGACCTAATGCTTGCATAAAAATACTATGTTTAGTAACAACATTTAAAATATACAAACCATCTTGGATAATTTCTGGATTATTGGTTTGTTTTATGGTTTTAATTAATGTTTTCTTTGCTAATTTAATAGATTTCTTCAATAATTCATTTCCCATAGTTGTCATCCTTGTTAGTTTTTTTCTTCTCATTATCAGCAATACTTTGCAAAATGCCATTAATATATTTATATTCAGTATTGATGAAATACTTTTTAGTAATAAGAACTGCTTCATTAATAATAATTGCTGAATTTTCCTTTAAAATCAGTAATTCATAAGTTGCTCACAATAAAATTCCTTGCTCTAAATTAGATAATTTAGAAAAATGTCACCCTACTTTTAAGTACTTATTAATAATTTTAATTATAATTTTTCGTTGTTCGAAAAGATGGATTAAATTATTAATAATTTCCGCATTAAAATCTTCTTCATTTTCTTTAATTTCTTTAATAATTGTTTCTAAGTCATAATTTAATAATTGTTGTTGATAGATAAAAAAAATTATGCTTTCTCTTATATTGTGCTGTGAATTTTTTTCCATATTTTAACCACCGTTATTACTAATTTTAGCATAAAAGAAAGCATATTTTCTATTTAATAGAAAATATGCTTAATTCAAATATTTTATTATTCTTTAATATGTTTTTCATTAATATAATTTTCATATTCGACATCTGTTAGTGCCTTATCAAAATTACCAACAATGGTATTTGCTTGTAATGATTGAATAACAATTCTAACAAAATCTTTAAAATCAGAATTTTCAGTAACTAAGCGGTCAATTGTTGCTCAATCAAGAGTTTCTTTTTCTTTTGCTGGAAATAAAATAATACTTTGCTTAATATTATTAGGATTTAGCTTAATAACACCAATATTAAAAGCATCATTAAGTCTTTTTAATTCATTAATAAAGTCCATTACTTTCATAAATTTTTAAGGCTACTAAATACCCTTCATTGGCTCAAGATGAATTTGATACTGCTCGGAAATAAGATTCACGAAGATTAGCAAAACTTAATTCTTTTTTTAATTCAAATGAATAAAACTTTGTTTTCAAAGCTACTAAATATTCTTTTTGTAACTTTAAAGTTTTTTTACTAAAATCATTAAATGGAAAATGAACGCCAACAATATCAGGATGCAATCATTTATTTTTACCAGAAACTTTTTTACTTGAAAGTTCATGAAATGGATAGGTTACAATAAGTTGGACCATATTTATGTGGACTTTCAAATAAAATAAAATTATTAAGAAAGTAGGAAGATAAAAATGGGGAAAAACTCATATTCAAATGAATTTAAAAAACAAATTGTCATGCTTTATCAAAACGGAAAAAGCATTGTTGAAATTATTAAAGAATACGGAATTTCAAAATCAGCCGTATATCAGTAAATTGAAAATTTTAATAATTTTGGGTCATTTAAAGTGCGAGATAATCGCACTATCGAAGAAAATGAATTAATTTACTTGCGAAAAGAAAACCAACAATTACGAATGGAAAATGACATTTTAAAGCAAGCAGCACTGATAATTGGCAAAAAATAGGAATTATTAACAATAATTATTAACAAAAATATTCCGTGCTAAAAATGTGTCAAATATTAAAAATAGCAAAATCAACATATTATTATCAAACTAATAATTGTGTTAAGTATGATGTTAATAATTATGAAGAAGAAGTTATCAGTGCATTTAATAAAAGTCGTAAAATTTATGGTGCTCGTAAAATTAAAGCTGTTTTAATGAGAAAAGATATTATCTTATCACGTCGAAAAATCAGATTCCTTATGATCAAAAATAATTTGGTTTCTAAATACACCAAATTAAAATATCGTAATCATAAAACAATGGTTAATACTGACCAAATTAGTAATGTTTTAAATAGTCAATTTAATAACAAAAAACCTAATTAAGTTGATGTTATTGAAATAAAATATGTGCAAGTTGGAGGAAAATGACATTATATTTGTTTATTAATTGACTTGTTTAATCGAGAAACAATTGGCTATAGTTCAGGACCAAACAAAACCGCTGAACTAGTTCAACAAGCTTTTCATAAAATAACACGACCATTAAATAAAATAACTTTATTTCATACTGATCGTGGTAATGAGTTCAAAAATAAAATCATTGATGAAATTTTAATAACCTTTAATATTAAAAGATCATTGAGTGCGAAGGGTTGTACTTATGACAATGCTGTGGCTGAAACAACTTACAAAACTTTTAAAACGGAATTTGTCAAGGGTAAAAAATTTGAAAATTCAACATAATTAAAATGCGAATTATTTGATTTTGTTAATTGATACAATAATCTTAGAATACATGGCAGCCTAAATTATTTAACGCCTGTTGAATTTAGAAAATGACAGTCTACATAAAAAGTGTCCAAAAAATGGTTGCGATACCAAAATGGCGGTTGAATTAACGGACGCATAAAGTTTTGTTAGGTGGGTAAAGATTTGAATAATTTTAAAAGAAAAGTAATTACAATTTAATTATCATTTTATTTTAAAAATAAGTAATAAAACAAAATATTTAATATTAACAAACATAATTTTAATAAAAGGTTATAAAAACAACATTAAAATAATTTTTTACAACAAAAATCATACATAGGATATATATACTTAATTTGCATATTGAAATAATTTATAAATTATTTATAATAAATGATTATTTTTTCTTTTTTTAAAAATACCTAAGAAAAATAAACGCGACCTTAACAACTTGTATTTAATTTTCAAAGAACAAATTTTAACACCTTATAAAATAAAAAGACAATCATTACTGATTGCCTTAATACTTATTCAAATATGCTCCCACCTAACAAAACTTTATGCATCCCTTAAAATCAGCTTTACTATTGAAAAAGTCATGAAAAAAAATAATTAATTTGTTTTTATTAATATCAACTTGATAGTTAGCCAACAAGGAAAAGCAATCACTCATTATTAATGAATGCTTTCTAATTTCGGGTTTTTGAATTGATAAAACTTCGCTAACACCAATTCTTAATAAATTATAAATTCGACGGAAAATAAAACAAAAACAACGGTAAATGCTAGTAAAAATCACATTCAATAATTTCGTAAAAAATTAATAAAAATCATAATTATTTAATAACCTTATGATATTCTTTAGTGTGGATTAATATTAATATTTTCAATTTTTATAACTTTATTAGTAATATCATCAATAAATAAAACAATACCATTAATTTGCCCCTCACCAATTGCTGGTTTAAATTTAATTGGCAAATTATTTTTCTGACGATAAATAACTTCTGTTGGATTAGCGCCAATAATTGAATAATAAGCTCCCGTCATTCCAATATCAGTAATAAATCCCGTTCCTTTTGGCAAAATTCTCGCATCATTAGTCTGTACATGCGTATGCGTTCCTCATAATGCTGTAATCTTGCCATCATAATTTCAAGCTAAAGCAATTTTTTCAGCACTTGCTTCAGCGTGGCAATCAACTAAGTGAATATCACTGTCATCTTCTTTTAAGAGCGTATCCATTTCAAAATATGCATTTTGTGAAGAACCCATAAAAGCACTACCAATTAAATTGGTAACGCGAATTTTCTTATCTTTAACAGTAAATATTGAAGAACCTTTACCTGAATGGTAGGGATTACTATTTAATGGTCGTAAAATATCATCATTATCAACGATTAAATCTAACATATCTGGATTATCAAATGTATGATTACCACCTGTAATCACATCAACATTAATTCGCTTTAAAAAATGATAATGCTCTTTAATCATTGATTTTCCATGACTAATATTTTCTCCATTAACAATGACAAAATCAATTTGATAATCTTTTCTTAATGATGCTAAATATTCTTCTAAAATATTACGACCAACTTGACCATAAATATCACCAATAACTAAAATATTCATATTTTTCCTTCTTTCTAATCAATTTTTCTTAACTCAGCAATTAACATTTCTACATTTGCTTCCGTTTCATTTTCATAATATGCATATAATGTTTTTCGACGAATATCTTTTGCTAATAACTGCATCTTTTCTTCATAAGTATTTAGGATATTAATTATCTTACTAATCGCATCGTGAACAGCACTACGCGAAACATTTAAATCATTAGCAATCTCTTGTAATGAAAAATTTTCCATTAAATAAAGCGAAAAATATTTTTGTTGTTTCGGTGTTAATAACTTACCATATAAATCATATAATAAATTTAATTCATTAGTCTTACTAAGATCTCACATTTTCATCCTTATCCTATCTACTCGTAACTTCTTTTGTTGTTAATCCTTGAATATATTGTTCTAAATCAAATTCTTCCAAGTCATCAAGTTTTTCGCCAAGACCAATATATTTTACAGGAATATTTAAACTTTCTTTAATCGCTAAAATAATTCCTCCCTTAGAAGAACCATCCATCTTGGTTAAAATAATTCCCGTAACTGGGGCTACTTCGGTAAAATTTTGTGCTTGGGAAACGCCATTTTGTCCCGTTGTGGCATCAACTACTAATAATGTTTCGTGGGGGGCATCAATGATTACCTTTTGAATAACTTTATATATTTTATTTAATTCATTCATTAAATTAGTTTTAGTTTGTAATCTGCCTGCACTATCACAAAGAACAACATCAACTTCTAATTCTTGACCTTTTTTAATACCCGTATAAATAACACTAGCAGGATCTTGTTGTTCTTTACTAGGCACCACAATTGGCACTTGCAAGCGTTTTGCTCATTGCGATAATTGTTCAACAGCACCAGCTCTAAAAGTATCCCCTGCTACTAATAAAACTTTTTTATTTTGTTGTAATAGCAAATAAGCTAATTTAGCAATTGATGTTGTTTTACCAGCACCATTAACACCAACAACCAAAATAACATTTAATTGATTATCCAAAACATTTAAAGTCGTTGTAATAAACGAATTACTAGCATAAATAGCAAACATCTTATCAATAATAAGTTCATTAATTATTTCAGGATCCTTAATATTATTAATTCTAACTTCATTTTTAATTTCATTAACAATTTGCAATGCCATTTTAACGCCAACATCAGCTAAAATTAATGTATTTTCTAATTCTTCAAAATATGTTTCATCAATAACACGATGCTTAGTAACTAAAATCTGTAATTTTTGTAAAAAAGATTTTCGGGATTTATTCAACCCTTTTTTATATTTTAAAGAGCTTTTAGATAAGATTTTATCTTTTAATTTTTTTAACATTAAATCCTCCTAATATGAATAACTTATAAATAATTTAATAATTTATTATCATTAAACACTTGATCAATTACTCCACTACCTAAACAAACATCGCCTTGATAAAATACTGCAACTTGCCCCGGAGTAAGAGCTCTTACCTTATTTGCAATAACAACATTAACACAATTATTATCTAATAATAATAATTTGACATCATAAGAAATTTGTTGATAACGAAACTTTGCTGTAATCGGTAAATTTAATAATGGTAAAGAATTATTAATTCAGTTAACATCAGTAACTAAACAACCATTAGCTCATAATCATTCCTTATCGCTGCCACTAGCAACAAAAAGAATTTTTTGATGATAATCTTTACCTACAACAAAATAACGATTATTCATTCCTGATAAATCAATGCCTTTTCTTTGACCAATCGTATAATACATAATCCCTTGATGCGTTCCAATAACTTTATTACTTTTAATATTAACAATATTACCAACTTGGGCAGGAATATAATTTTGTAAAAATTGTTTAAAATTTCTTTTACCAATAAAACAAATTCCTGTTGAATCTTTTTTATTAGCTGTTACTAAATTTAATTTCTTAGCTAATTGCCTAACTTCTACTTTTTTAATATCACCTAAAGGAAAAATAGTTTTTGCTAACTGTTCTTGATTTAATTGTGATAAAAAATAAGTTTGATCTTTTGTTTCATCTTTTGCTTTTAATAATTCATATTTTTTTGTTTCATCATTATATTTAACTTTAGCATAATGTCCCATAGCAATATAATCAGCATTTAACTTTTCCAATGCATAATTTAAAAAAGCAGAAAATTTAATATATTTATTACATAAAATATCAGGATTAGGGGTGCGCCCTTTTTTATATTCTTCTAAAAAATAAGTAAACACATATTGTCAATATTCCTCAACAAAATTAATACGATATAAATCAATATTTAATTGTTCAGCAACTTTTTTAGCATCTAAATAATCAACTTGCATTGGACAAATAGCATCATTAATAGATTTATTTCCTAAAATATCATTATTTACTAATGAATCTCAATTACGCATAAATAATCCAATAACATCATATCCTTGTTGTTTTAATAAATATGCCGCAATGGAAGAATCCACTCCCCCACTCACACCAATAACAACTCGTCCTTTCATCAATTTCACCTTCTCAAATTTATTAACTTTTCCTATTAATTTTACAACAAATTACATCTTTTTATAATTTAGGGTCGCGTTTAGTTTTCTTAGGTATTGTTTTGAAGAAGTAAAACAATCAGCTAATTATATTATTTAATTACTAAACTAACCCTGCCTTTCTTGTTATTGTCATTTTTATTCATTACCATTCTATCATATTATTGAATTTTTACACAATAAAAATTATTTTAATTTTGTAGAAAACTCTTGATAAAATAAAAAAAAATCATCAACTTGATAATTTTAAAAGGCTTTTATGTAAAATTACTATTTTTACTTTAATTTTTTATACATTAAAATATAATACCGCTGTTTGTTGGTTTGGAGTTAAACCCTTATGTTGGTATTTTCATTTTCAGAGATTTAAATAATTTTGAATATTAGTAAAACCTAAACCATGATAATGAATTAAGGCTTCTTTAAGACTAGATTGTAATTTACTGATTTTATTTAAGTTACGATAACTAGCTTCAGGATTAATTGTTGTTTTAGTTACACATAAAGTAGAATTTGTTTGTTTTGCTACTAAAAAATATAATTTTTTCATATCAGAAGTAATAATTGAATTTTGGTTAATTAATTCTTTGTTCATATTTTCAATAACTCATTGTTTTTGTAAACGTTTGGTGTTTGTGGATTTAACATAAATATTGTTATTATTATCAACTGCCATTTGAATACAGCATTTAGTATTAGTTGCGAATGGGTCAAGGTGAATTCTTCGTGGATCAGTTTTATGTTTGAAATTTCCTTTATGAATTTCTTTAATAAATGTTTCATCGATTTGGATTTTACCAGATAATTTTTTAAATTTTAATTGGGTATTTTCTAATTTTTTTGATTTCATTAATTTTTGACGATTATATCAAGCAGTTTTTAATGTAGTTTTAATAAAACTAGAAATTGTTTTACTAGATTGCCCCAGCAATGAAATTTGAATCAATAAATTTCATTGTTCATAATTTAAATGACTTCAATAAATAAAAATGATTACGGAAAGCGTCAAAACTTGCACGGCAATTTTTACATAAATATTTTTGTTTTCATTCTGAATTATGTCCATTTTTAACGCAATGGTAAGATTCACATTTAGGGCATTTAATACCGTGTGCTCTAAATTTTTGATTAATTTCATTTAAACGTTTTTGTTTTTTTATTAATTCTGCTTGTTGTTTGACTTTTTCATAAAATTCTAAAAATTGATCATCTGTTAAAGTATTTACTAGTTCTTGAATTATTTTTTCCATAATTATTACCCACCTCTATCATATTAAAAATATACCTAAAATTAAGTATATTCAATAAATATCAAGAGTTTTTTACAAAATTAAAATAATATGTTGATTTTGCTATTTTTAATATTTGACACATTTTTAGCGCGGAATATTTTTCTTTATTATTGTTAATAATTCCTATTTTTTGCCAATTATCAGTGCTGCTTGCTTTAAAATGTCATTTTCCATTCGTAATTGTTGGTTTTCTTTTCGCAAGTAAATTAATTCATTTTCTTCGACAGTGCGATTATCTTGCACTTTAAATGACCCAAAATTATTAAAATTTTCAATTCACTGATATATGGCTGATTTTGAAATTCCGTATTCTTTAATAATTTCAACAATGCTTTTTCCGTTTTGATAAAGCATGACAATTTGTTTTTTAAATTCATTTGAATATGAGTTTTTCCCATTTTTATCTTCCTACTTTCTTAATAATTTTATTTTATTTGAAAGTCCACATAAATATGGTCCAACTTATTGTAATCTGTCCAGTAATTAATTTTTGGAGAAAAGAAAAGGTGTTATAAATTTTATTAATTAGTAAAAATTCACGAAAGGGATTTAATTAATATGAAAAAATTTGGTATGGCAACGCTTTTTTGGACACTTTTTATGTAGACTGTTGTTTTCTAAATTCAACAGGCGTTAAATAATTTGGGCTGCCGTGAATTCGAATGTTGTTATATCAATTAACAAAATCAAATAATTCGTATTTTAATTATGTTAAATTTTCAAATTTTTTACCCTCAATAAATTCCGTTTTAAAAGTTTTGTAAGTTGTTTCAGCCACAGCATTGTCATAAGGACAACCCTTCGCACTCAATGATCTTTTAATATTAAAAGTGCTTAAAATTTCATCAATAATTTTATTTTATTTGAAAGTCCACATAAATATGGTCCAACTTATTGTAACCTATCCAAAAAAATAGGAATTATTAACAATAATAAAGAAAAATATTCCGTGCTAAAAATGTGTCAAATATTAAAAATGGCAAAATCAACATATTATTATCAAACTAATAATTGTTTTAAGTATAATGTTAATAATTATGAAGAAGAAGTTATCAGTGCATTTAATAAAAGTCGTAAAATTAAAGCTGTTTTAATGAGAAAAGATATTATCTTATCACGTCGAAAAATCAGATTCCTTATGATCAAAAATAATTTGGTTTCTAAATACACCAAATTAAAATATCATAATCATAAAAAAATGGTTAATAATGACCAAATTAGTAATGTTTTAAATCGTCAATTTAATAACAAAAAACCTAATGAAGTTGTTGTTAGTGATTTAACATATGTGCAAGTTGGAGGCAAATAATATTATATTTGTTTATTGATTGACTTGTTTAATCGAGAAATAATTGGCTATAGTGCCGGACCAAACAAAACCGCTGAACTAGTTCAACAATCTTTTCATAAAATAACACGACCATTAAATAAAATAACTTTATTTCATACTGGTCGTGGTAATGATTTCAAAAATAAAATCATTGATGAAATTTTAAGCACTTTTAATATTAAAAGATCATTGAGCGCGAAGGGTTGTCCTTATGACAATGCTGTGGCTGAAACAACTTACAAAACCTTTAAAACGGAATTTATTGAGGGTAAAAAATTTGAAAATTTAACATAATTAAAATACGAATTATTTGATTTTATTAATTGATATAACAACATTCGAATTCACGGCAGCCTAAATTATTTAACGCCTGTTGAATTTAGAAAATGACAGTCTACATAAAAAGTGTCCAAAAAAGGGTTGCCATACCAAAATATAGAATTATGAACATCAACATACATAATTCTATATTTTTTATTTATTTACTTTCTTGTGTTTCTTTTCTTCTGCTTTTTCTTTTTCTCTTTGGTGATAAGAATAGTGAGCTGATTCAGCATATCGTAAGATTGGCTTTTCCAGAATTAATATTACACCAAAGGTGATGAGATATTTTACAAAAATGAACCCCCCATAAATGCCATAAAAAATTAGCATTTGTGTTTTTAGTGGTTGCTTGGGTATTTCTTTGATTGGGTCATGAAGAGAAAAATTCTTACATTTATTAATTATTATTATTGGATGAGTATGTGTATGAAAACCTAAAGCATCAGCAGCTCACAATTGAGCATTTACAGCAGCAAATAATGCAGTTGCTAAACAACAAATAAGAATACTGGTGCATTTAGCATAAATGTTTTCTTTGTGAAATAATCTTTTCCATATTCAGTTTAATAGAAAATATAGTCCAATAACGAGGGCATTTAACATCATTCCCATTGCGGCACTAACAACAATATTACCGTGAGCAATGTGGTGGGGAATTATCATATGTAATCAAGGTTTAATTGCACCAATTAGCATTGCAAATCAAGGACCAATTAATGGAATAACTAATAAAATTAGGGTATCACCAATTTCAAAGTTGGCTGCTGGTAAGTTAGGTAAGGGAATAGGAATTTCTAGCATTGATAATGCTAGTGCTAACCCTAATGCCATTGATGAAATGGTAATTTTAAATATAATATGTTTTTCTTTGAGCATATTTTTCTCCATAATCTTAATTGATAATAATTTTTAGTACTAATTATTTATAATAATTATAAATTGGATAATATGTATTGTCAATCAAAATTGGTGTAATTTAATAATTGGCGAGGGTAGTAGGGCTCGAACCCACAACATTTAGTTTTGGAGACTAACGTTCTACCATTGAACTATACCCTCAATGTTATATTCTAATTATAAAGAAGTTTTAGTTAATTTTTTAATTAATCTATATATTTTATTATTGAGTAATTAAAAATTACGCTAAGAATTATATTCTTAGCGTAATGTGACAACATTATTTAAATATTAAGATTTAATGATATTTTTAAGACTTTTAATCTCTTTATTAATTTCATTAATGAATTTTTCGTAATCTTTTATTTGTGTATTGATATTTTCATCATCAATTAATGTTTCTACCTCATAGGTAATGTTAAATCAAAAGCTTTTTTGATAGAAATATTCTTTATGGTTAACATTCCCGGCAGAAAAGAATTCATCTATCGATTGACCTTTGCCTCAGTCTAAATCGCCAGAATAGGCGTTAGTTCAAACATAACCAGTATCCTCATAATTAAGGCTAGCATTTCATGTTACTGTAAAAGCTTTTTGTTGTTGAAAATGATTTTTAATGATGTTTAGTTGTTTAATACCTTGACTAGTTTCTTGACTTCAAATATTTTCATAATGGATAGAATCTTTATTGGTATTATAACCAACATTTACTTCTTTAATTTTAATTGAATCTATTTTGATATTTGGTGCTTTTAATTGAGGGATATTGATATCAATGATTCTTTTTTCGTTGTTACTTTTATAATATATTTGTTTTTCGTTTTCATCATATCAATAGTTAATAAATTCATTTTTTCCGATATTAGTTACTTTCTCATACTTACCTGAATTTTCTTTAAGTTTTTTATTAAGATCAGTAATTATTTTTTCATATGGTATGGCAACCCTTTTTTGGACACTTTTTATGTAGACTGTCATTTTCTAATGTTAAAAGTTGGTAAACGAATAAATACGATGGATTATCGTGATTTATTAATTAAGGAATTACAAAAACATTATGTAAATATTAATTATGACAAAATAATTGTTTGTGGGGGTGGTGATGCTTGAATTAGAGAAATTGCCAATAGTTTTGGTAATGTTAGATATATTTTAGATGGTTATCATGCTATTAAAAAATTAAAACAAACCGCATTTAATATTATTTTTGAAAATCGCAAAGTAACACTAAATAGTTAAATTAAATTATATAAGGATGGAAATCATCAATAATTAATCAAAAACATTCGTAATATTGCTAGAAAATGAATTAAATAAAGATATTAAAAAAAATTTAAGAAAGGCGAGTAATTATTTCAGTAATAATAAGCAAGGTATTCATAATCAAAATTTATAATGAAATATCGGTTGTAGCATTGAAAGTGATGTATCACATTTAATAAAACAACAATTAGGATATGGAGCAAAAATATATAATCATAAGAATTTAAATAACCTATTACATTTAAGAATGGCAAATTTAAACAAATTAAATGTATTACATTACATTAATGAAAGTATTAATTCAGAAATAGAAATCAGAAAAGAAATATATAAAAATTCATTATGAAATAAATATAATAATAAAAATGATGATAGTTGAATTAATTATAAAGGTAATATTGTAACAAATAAATATAATAGATTTAAGTAAGTAAAAATATAAAATTAATATATATTTATTTAAAATTTAATAATAATTAATAATTTTTTTTTAATTTTGTAGAAAAATCTTGATATTTATTGAATATACTTAATTTTAGGTATATTTTTAATATGATAGAGGTGGATAATAATTATGGAAAAAATAATTCAAGAACTAGTAAATATTTTAACAGATGATCAATTTGTAGAATTTTATGAAAAAGTCAAACAACAAGCAGAATTAATAAAAAAACAAAAACGTTTAAATTAAATTGATCAAAAATTTAGAGCACAAGGTATTAAACGCCCTAAATGCGAATCTTACCATTGCGTTAAAAATGTGGTATGGCAACCCTTTTTAGGACACTTTTTATGTAGAATGTCATTTTCTAAATTCATTTGAATATGAGTTTTTCCCCATTTTTATCTTCCTACACCTTCTTAATAATTTTATTTTATTTGAAAGTCCACATAAATATGGTCCAAATTATTGCAACCTATCCAATATATATAAATTAATTAAAAGCAAATAAAATAGTATTCTTTACTAAGAGTACTATTACCAAAATTTTCTATCAGCTTTTAATCAATTACTTTCTAATTATTAATTTTGTAAAATTATTTTAATTGTTAACGCTTTATTAATTTTCTTTTGATATTCTTTAGCAATTTGCAATGCTTTGGGCAAAGAAAAAACCTTATACAATCATTTATCATTATGCATAATTCGAAATAAATTTAAGTCTTTTTGTTCAATAATTAACATTCCGATATCATATCCTCATAATATTCTTGATAACTAATAAATGGTGAATAAATAACTCTTCCTTGTCAATAATCAGGCCTATCCAACTCCATTAATCACGCCAATGTGGCTGTATAATATCATATTGAATAGTTTGTTCTAAAAAATGCCCTGTATTTTTAACACCAGCACCATAAAAGAACACTGGTACTTTAATCTCATAATCATTAAAATTACCGTGACAATCATCACCTTGACCTTTACTACCATGATCAGCAATAAAAACAAATATATTATCTTTCATTTCGGGAATATGACTAATCGTTTCTAAAACCTGTTTAAATCACAAATCAACTTGCATCGCCATTGCTTTAATTTCTATTGTTTGATGACCAATCTTATGTCCAACAGTATCTGGTTCATTAACATAAACAAAAGATAATTCTGGTTTTTTAGCAATTAAATATTGACAATAATCATCTGATTAGGTTTGATGTTATCATTACTACTAATTCAAATAGTTTTCTTAGTTGGTTTTCAAGAATCAATATCTTTAACCATCACATTAATTCAATAATCTAATGAATTAACATCTAAAATATATTGGAATTGCAATCATCGAAAAAATGCTGCTGTTTTCAAATTAATTTGCTTTTTAAATAATGTAAAAATACTAGGGACATTTTTATTATTAACATAATCATAAACACTTTTTGTGTCACCCGTTTCGGAATCTCATTGCGTACGCCCATGAAAATTAGGTGCGGTCCCACATAATAATTATGTTCAGTTAACACTAGACATAATCGGAACAATACTCCGACTATTTAACTAATATGCGCCTTTTTCCATTAACATTTTAAAAGTACTTCCGGCATCATCTTCTAGTAAATATGATCCATAAGCATCCAACCCAAAAATAACAATATACTTAATATTATTCAACATATTTTATTCCTACCTTATGCAAAACCTCATAAATATTAGTCGTTGAAGCTTGAACTAAATCAACACCAATTAAATAAGCAATTATTGATGCAATATCAACATTACTAGTTGGTCTAACAATTTTATGAGTTTTTCCTTGTAAATGACTATCAATTATATTTAAAGGAATAACTAATTCACGCGAATCTAATCCGCCTTGATTCTCAACTCCTTGATGATATCCACCAGATGTTGAAGTAATAATAACTGTTGATTGGAGATTTTTCAAAATCATTTCATTAATAGCAATAACTTTTTCTTGCAATAATGAAGCATACTAATTAGTATTAAAACCTTGTTTAATACCAATATCATACATTTCATCATCGTAAATAGTTAATAGTTGATATTCATTAATATTAACATCAACATAATTAATGGTGTCCTTAAAAATAAACTCATCTAACAAAAATTTTTCCAACATATTTTCAATCATATGAAAATTAGTAATTACACTTAATTTATAATCAGGCTTTTGCTTTTTAATACTATAAAAAATTATTGTATACATATTATCCTTAGTATTCAAAACCGCCGTAACCAAACGATTGTTTTCTCAATTAGTAACCCCGTAAAAATCCAATGGCGCGAT
This sequence comes from Spiroplasma endosymbiont of 'Nebria riversi', assembly GCF_018831625.1. Taxonomy (GTDB): domain Bacteria; phylum Bacillota_I; class Bacilli_A; order Mycoplasmatales; family Nriv7; genus Nriv7. The sequence goes on along the minus strand of NZ_CP065193.1, from coordinate 1,280,531 downwards.
GCTGTTGAAAATAAATCATATTTTCTTTTGGTAATGTTTGCTTTAAACTATTAATTTTAGTTGTTAACCCTGCAAGAACTATTAAAATAATATTTGTTCGTGGTTTAACGATCCTCTTAGTTTTTTGATAGAGCATTAAAAGTCTTATTCCTTCTATCTAGTTGCTATTATAACGCAAAAAAAATGAAAGAAAATTAAAAATTAATAATATTATCCCATACCCAAATAAAAACTGCTTCTTAATAAAAATAAGAAGCAGTTTTGAAAATTATTAAATAATAAATTACTTAAAACCGTTGGTGTTGTCTTTTAGTATCAACATTTGATAAATCAATGACTAGCGGTTGATCATCTTTTTGAAGTAATGCTTGAAATACTTGATAAACAATAGTATACATAAAAATTAAATTTATCGTTGCTCCAATATTACTAAAAAATCCACGATTTTCACGACTAAACATTTGACTTAAATAACCAATAGTATTAATTACAAGAACAATAAGCATTTTAAGTAATATAAAAATAATACTAAAACCAATCATTAACTTAGCAAACTGATCATTAAACGACTTTACTGGCACATTTTGTAAAGAATTACTATCTGGTAAATTAACATTTTTTAATTTACTAATTGACAATAAGCCCGCTACCCCAAATAATAAGAATACCCCAGCAACACTTAAAGTAATAACAAAGGGTTGTTTTATATTGACAATTTCACTATTAAGATTTTTTGTCAATAATAAAACAGCAGTAAAAATTATTAACATCGCACCCGATAAAGCAAAAACACTTGATTCATGTAGTGCCATTTTTCTTTTCGCTTTAATACCCGTCTCAATTCTTTTTTGATCTAATGAAAGCAACATAAATTCAGTAAAAAATGTCATATTAAAGAAACTATAAACTAAAATTAATCAACGATGTTTAATAAATTGCTCATCATTAAGTGATATTGCTCATTTAATAATTAAAGCACTATAAATTAATTGCATTGCTCCAATATAAATAATTAATGCCATAACTGGAAAATAACCCTTATTTATAATATCAGTAATTACCGTACGGAAATCATTATCATAGGCTGTTAACTCCGTAATCTCATTTCTTAATGCTGCAATTGTATAAAAAGTAATCATCGTTAACACAAAGAACGCGCCAATAAACACAAAAACATTAGCAAAAATTATAAAAAAACGGCGAAATGCAAAATTAGAATTTCTCATTATAAAAAACCTCCTTCATTTAATTATATCCTATCTTGTTTAAAAAAGAAAAATAAAATATCTTTTAATTTTGTCGAAAAATCTTGATAAAATAAAAAAAAATCATCAACTTGATAATTTTAAAAGGCTTTTATGTAAAATTACTATTTTTACTTTAATTTTTTATACATTAAAATATAATACCGCTGTTTGTTGGTTTGGAGTTAAACCCTTATGTTGGTATTTTCATTTTTAGAGATTTAAATAATTTTGAATATTAGTAAAACCTAAACCATGATAATGAATTAAGGCTTCTTTAAGACTAGATTGTAATTTACTGATTTTATTTAAGTTACGATAACTAGCTTCAGGATTAATTGTTGTTTTAGTTACACATAAAGTAGAATTTGTTTGTTTTGCTACTAAAAAATATAATTTTTGCATATCATAAGTAATAATTGAATTTTGGTTAATTAATTCTTTGTTCATATTTTCAATAACTCATTGTTTTTGTAAACGTTTGGTGCTTGTGGATTTAACATAAATATTGTTATTATTATCAACTGCTATTTGAATACAGCATTTAGTATTAGTTGCGAATGGGTCAAGGCGAATTCTTCGTGGATCAGTTTTATGTTTGAAATTTCCTTTATGAATTTCTTTAATAAATGTTTCATCGATTTGGATTTTACCAGATAATTTTTTAAATTTTAATTGGGTATTTTCTAATTGTTTTGATTTCATTAATTTTTGACGATTATATCAAGCAGTTTTTAATGTAGTTTTAATAAAACGAGAAATTGTTTTACTAGATTGCCCCAGCAATGAAATTTGAATCAATAAATTTCATTGTTCATAATTTAAATGACTTCAATAAATAAAATGATTACGAAAAACGTCAAAACTTGCACGGCAATTTTTACATAAATATTTTTGTTTTCCTTCTGAATTATGTCCATTTTTAACGCAATGGTAAGATTCACATTTAGGTCATTTAATACCTTGTGCTTTAAATTTTTGATCAATTTCATTTAAACGTTTTTGTTTTTTTATTAATTCTGCTTGTTGTTTGACTTTTTCATAAAATTCTAAAAATTGATCATCTGTTAAAGTATTTACTAGTTCTTGAATTATTTTTTCCATAATTATTACCCACCTCTATCATATTAAAAATATACCTAAAATTAAGTATATTCAATAAATATCAAGAGTTTTCTACAAAATTAAAACAAATTTTTTGTTTTAATTTTGTAGAAAACTCTTGATAAAATAAAAAAAATCATCACTTAATACAAATGCACGAAAATACACGCTATTAAATTAGTTCCAAGGGTAGGATGCGGATATTAAAGTGTAGAAATTTCTATATAGGGGATGTGCTAAGTTTAAAATTATTAAAATCTTTATCTAATTAAAAAATAAAATTTAATAACAAAGCTTGTTAAACACTTAAATCTGCGATATTTAAGTGTTTAAAAAACTAAGTTAACTAACAACTTAGTTAATATAACTTAGTTTATTCATAAGAAAGGTAATTTATTATGAAAAACATTGAAAACATTTTCTTAAATACTAAGAAATATCTTTTAAAAGAAACACAAAACGCAATGCTTATTAAAGCGCCAAAAATTCCGTGATTTAATAAACAAATCGGTATTTGGTTTCCAAAGCGATTTGTTTATAAAGGAAAATATGAAAATTCTATTTGCATCGGAATAATAAAAGATAGTAAATATCAAATAATTTCAATTAATAAAAAAGAAAATGAAACCAAGTTAATTAAAGGACAAGAATTATTAGGCTTTTTCATTGCCGAAAAAGAAAACAACAAAAAAGATATAAATTATAACTATTTTAAAGGAGTTTAAAAATGAATATTGCGATTGGAATAATATTTATTATTATCAGCATCATGCTATTGGCATATTTTACTTATAAAATTTATGCCAAAATAAAAATGCGAATTAAATATAAAAATGCCATTAAAAATAATACTGGTAATTTTACAAAAGACGAAAAAGTATTTATTGCTCGCTTTGAAGAATGAGTTAAAGCTCCTAATTCAAAAGACAATAACGCGGATAAAAAATAATGTTTTGAAAAATTATCATGGAATTCTTAGAACTGTTTATTCCGATAGAAAAAATGCCTGCACAAGTTGCGTTTATTGCCGGATTAATTATTATCATTATTTTTCTTTTCGCCTTAATTTCAATTATGTATTTACCAATAAAAATGATTTTTGGGAGATAAAAAATGACAATAAACTTAAAAGAATTTAATTGAGAACAAATTAAACAAACTTTCTGAGATTTATTTATTCAAATTACAACTATTCCAGTTCATATTACTGGTGGCGAAGAAATTAATTTAATCGAAAAACCACTTTGACTTTTAATAGCAAACATTGCTTTTTTATTCTTAACAGCGATTATGGTGTGATTTATTATAATGCTACTTTGAAAAACGATATCAGTATTTAGATAGAAGCAAAAGTAATGTCGCGAAGCTACATTGTGATGCACTCACAAAGAAATTCAAAATTAATTAGAAAAAAATACAATCGTGTTAAGGTTAATCGTGGTTTTAACAAATTTAAGAAAAACTTTGAATATAAATGATGAATGTTTTAAAAAGAAAGGGGGTGATTATATGATTGGAACTTTCTTGGCCGATGCGCCAGCAACAGTAGAAAAAATAACAGCTAGTGACGCGATGACTAAATTATGAAATGCAATTATAACGGCGTTTACTAAAATGTGAGAAATTATTGCTGTTAATATGCCATAAGTCGGTAACTTCTTTGCTGACTACTGAATCTTCATTTTTCCATTTATTTTAGCAATATTCTTTATTTGTTTTAAAATGTTTGAAAAATTACTTGGAGCGGCACGCTAATAAAAAAATAAAGTGATGTGCAAGATGAAATTTTGCAAATGAATAATAGAAAAAAATAACCATTTTATTGAATTAAATCGCACCTCATTTTTAATTTTATGACATTGCGGAGCAATTTGATATATTTACAACGGTTATTTTAAAAACATTGTGAGCTATTTATTTTTAGTGGGTTGTATTTTAATTTTTCTTTTTAAAATCGGTAATTTAACACAAATTAACAAAGTTATTAACTTCTTAAAAAACTCACCATTAAACATCGTTATTGGTTCATTAGGACCTGGAAAAACTGCCTTTCTAGTATACGCATCAAAATTACTAAAAAAGAAGAAATATCATATCGCCTCAACCTTTCCGTTACTAGAAACCCAAAAATTAAGTTTAGGTCATACGGGATTATTAGACTTTGATTATCCGGTATTACCAGACAAAACCTTACTTTTATGAGATGAAACCAATTTATTTCTTGAAGGTACTGATTGAGAAAAAAATAATACCAAAAACGAAGAAACCGGTATCCAAGAATATTTTGCTCTGGCACGCCATTTTGGTCATATTGTGCTGGCCGGCGGTCAAAGAGATAAACATATTTGAGTTAAAGTTCGTGATATTGCCAATAATGTGATTGTGGGAATTCGCAAAAAACCAGTTAATATTTTTCGCCCTTACTTAAAAGTCATCTATGGTACCTTTACGAGCATTGAAGAATATGAACGCTGACGAAACATAAAAATGGCCGACTTTCTCGCCCAAATGCTTTATAAAATTTTTGATTTAATTTGAAGTCTTGAAGTACCGGGAACAAAAATTAAACTAATATTTCCTTTATTCTTAACGCTTGCTGTAGAATTTCTTATGGCAATTATTCTTGGATTTGGTAGTCAACAAGTTAATTTAGAAAAACAACGCCAATATGCGGTTAAAAATAAAGGTCGTTTAAGTGCGTGAGGAAAAGCTAAAAAACAAATAAAACCAATAAAAACAAAACAAGGTAACTAAAAATGTTTAAATTAATTATTATTTTTATCTTAATAACTGTTCTTGGATTATTAGCTGGTAGTCATTTTGAAACTTTAACAAACTATATTAGCGAAGGGCTTGCCAATTTCCAAAAGTTTATTACTAGCAATTTAACAATTTTAGAACTATTTAAACCAATGGCTCAGACATTTTCTCAACATCCAATCTTTACCATTCTTGGCGTCACTTGTGTACTTATTGCTTTATTTATTGTGATTAAAGGACGATAAAAAAACATGAAAGGAGAGTTAAAATGAAAAAACTTTTAGGCAAATTATTTAAAAAAGATAATTCAAAAGAAAAAATGCCATTAAAATTAAGAATTAAAAATTCTTTTAAAAAGCAGTGGTTAAAAATAGTATTAAGTATCATTTTCATTTTTATAAGCTTATTAATTTGTGCATTAACAGTAATCGATACTAAATGAATAACTGGAACAAGCGACGAATTTAATAATTTTATGAATAAACAGATGGTTGATTTCTTTGGCAAGTTCAATAGCGGTATTATGCTCGCAGGAATATTTGTTTTTTGATGAGGCGGAGCAATATATTTTGCAATTAAATTTGAAAAATTAATCCGCTTGATTATTCAGAAAATTAAAGCAAAAAGAGCCTTGAAAAATGAAATCAAACAAACTCATTAATTTTTTAAAAAAATATTGACGAATAATACTTAATTACATTATATTCATATCTTTAATTATAGTTTTATTATTACATACAGATATTGAAAATTTGCAACAATTTATTAAAAATTTTGGAGCAATTGGTAGGTTAATGATTATAGGTTATTCGTTAGTGTGAGTAACCATAATAGAAATAGCAAACTTCTTAATTCGTTTTATATTAAAAAAGATTAAAACTAAAAAGAACAATGAAAAATAAAATATTTTAAAAAGGAGTGATAAAAATGTTTATGAAAATATTTACCGTGTTAATTATTAGTTTCAATAACATTTTTACTATTTCCCAAAACATTAACAATGATGAAATAACAACACAATCACTAATTAGAAATAAAAGAGAAAGTGAAGAAACTTATGAATTAAACTTAAAAAAAGGATTTGTTTACTTAGTAAAAAATAGATGAAAAAAACCTAATACTGATATAAAATGAGATTTATATATACATACACAACAATGACCAATAAATATGCCAAACTGAATAAAAATTGATAAAATATCTCCAATTAACGAAAAGACAATACATAGCATAATAGATAATTACCACGCAAAAAACGAAAATATTCTTGATGAACTTACAAAACTCAACTTTAATATCAAGTATGAAGAAATTGAAAACGGTAATATTCAAAAAAAGGAAATCGTTAATCTAAAAGTGACAATATTAAAAAATTCTACTTGAACACAAATAATAACAAAGATTGAAGGTCAAAACCTTTAATAACCAAATTTAAAAACTGTTATAATTATTACCCAAGAAAGGTGGTTGTCTATGATGACAAGCCCCTTAAATAACTAAAAAACTTTTTCATTTTTTTTATTTTGTCAAAATAAAAAACCAGTAATTAATTAAAATTACTAGTGTGAATATTATTCTTATTTTATCACAATAAATTTATTGTGTTTGTTTCAATTAAAATTATTGTTCTAAATAGCTAATATCGTTTTTATAAAACCTTATACTATAGTAGTAACTGTGTTTGTTCTTACCGGCCCTTCTCTTTCTGATGAAAAAAATGCTTCACCGTTAAATGTTATTTTATCATTGTTTTTATCTATAGTAATTTCATTGGGTAATAAACTATATTTTTTTAAAATTTGCATTACTTCTGTAATTGATAATGTAACTATTTGTTCTTTATTGTTGTCATCAATTATTTTGGCAGTAATATTTCCTGTAATTTTTTGTTTTAAATTTAATATAATTTCAGATTCAATTATTCTTACTGGATAAGTAATTTTTAATTTTTCATTAGGATTGAGTTCAAATTTATAAGTGGGTTCCTTAAAAATACTTAAAATCATTTCTTGTTCTTGTTTATTTGTGTTTGATAAATCAAATTCATTTGATAATACATTAATGATTTCAGAATTTTTATTATTTATATTTGTAAAATCTGTTAATTTCATTTCATCATCAGAATTTATGTTTCAAACATTTAATTTATTTTCTTGTTTTTTTTTAGTTAATCCTGTTGTAATTTGAAATACTAATTTTGATTTTTAATTATATTCACAAGCAGGTACATTAAATGATCTTGTATTTGGGGTTTTATTGATAATTTCTCTATCGGAACATACATTTTTAGGAACATTAGATCATAAAAATGAATTTTCTTGTTTTGTTATTTCAGTATTTGAAAAATTTAAATTATTAGTATCAATATAATTTATTTCCTTAAATTTTAAATTAGATTTTCATCTCTAAACTTAAAAAATATTGCATTTTTAATTAATTCATTTAAATTAATAATTTTATTTTGTTCATTTTTAATTAAATAATATATATTTATAATATCATCATTTAAATTATCTTTTATCTTTACTATAGCGGAATTATTTGTTTTACTAATAATTTCTAATTGTGAAATATCTAAATCAGGATTTAAATAATTTAATTCATTTAAAATTGCATTATCAGAATTATCATTAATTCGCCCTAAATTTGAATCTAAATAGTACTCACTATATTCATAAATATTACCATCTGCCGATCCAAAATATAATTTGTTATTTAACACCACACCAGAAGAAACTAACCTTCATTTTGATTTAATAACGATTTTTTGTTGTTCTGTGGATGGATCATATTCATAAACATTTTTATCTCCTGAACCAAAATATATTTTATTGTTGAAAATTACACCCGAGGATCTTATACTTTGAGAATTATTTGTTGTAATGACAATTTTTTGTTGTCCTGTGGCCGGATCATATTCGTATACTTTGTTGTCTGATGAACCGAAATATACTTTATTATTTAATATTACTCCAGAAGATCAAACTTCTACTTCTGTTATAATAACAATTTTTTGTTGTCCTGTGGCCGGATCATATTCGTATACTTTGTTGTCTGCTGAACCAAAATATACTTTATTATTTAATATTATCCCATCAGATCGAACTATTCCATTTGTTGTAATTACAATCTTTGTTATATTTATTTTATTATTTTCATTATTGCTTCGTTTTTGTCTTTTATAATTTATATTTTCTAATTGCTCTTGTTTTTGATAAGGACTATTGGCAACAATTCCTGACATTCCGCTTCCCGCTATTGTTATTGTACTTAATAAACTAAGCAACTTTTTCATGTTAATCAAATCATTTTCGTGAATTTTTAATAAATTAATAAAATTTACCAAACAATCAACATCCCTTCTCAAATTTTTACAGTCTAATTAATACAAATTAATTATAAACTATCAAATAATAATTTCTATTATTTTTTCAAAATATTGAATACTAATTTTAGAAAGACATTTATCTTTAAAAAAGAAAAAATAAGCATGACTAAATTTAACTTTGTTAAAATTATTCTACCAAGAAAGGTGATTTTTTATGTTAAAAATTAATAATAATGTAAAAACCTTAGAAAACAAGCATTGATTAAGTCTATTTACAACCCATAAAAATATGTACACCAATAAATGTGAACAATTAGCTAATGAATATGAAAAATTAGATGAATACTTATATAAATATCATTATCGATTAAAACAAGGTTATAAAGTAGTTCATTTTGCAACAAGAACAATTATTACAATTTTTGGTGAAGTTATTTTTAAACGACGCCGATATAAATATTGAAATCAAAAATCAGGTAAATTTGAATATGTATGTTTGTTAGATAAAGAAATTGGTTTATTGCCCAAACAACGCATTTATTTTGATGTCCAATTTAAAGTTTTAAGTCTTTTAGGTGATGGCAAACGCTATCGCGATGTTTTAGATGCTCTAAATCATTGTTATATTTCAAAAGCTAGTATTTCGCGTATTTTAAATAAATACGATATTGCTGAATATTTCCAACTAGCAGAAAAAGAGACTAAAACTAGAATTGATGTCAAAAATAAGAATTTATATATTCAGCTAGATGAAACATTTTTAGCGACATTGAATAATAAAGTTAAACAAGACCAAAGAATTCGTTTAGTTACTTTTCATACCGGACATAAAGAAAAAAATTACAAAAATGCTCGTAGAGAATTAGAAAACAAACGAGGTCATTTTCTAATGTTAAAAGTTGGTAAACGAATAAATACCATGGGTTATCGTGATTTATTAATTAAGGAATTACAAAAACATTATGTGAATATTAATTATGACAGAATAATTGTTTGTGGCGATGGTGATACTTGAATTAGAGAAATTGCCAATAGTTTTGGTAATGTTAGATATATTTTAGATGGTTATCATGCTATCAAAAAATTAAAACAAACGGCATTTAATATTATTTTCGAAAATCGTAAAGTAGCACACTAAATATTTGAATTAAATTATATAAGAATGGAAATCATCAAGAATTAATCAAAAACATTCATAATGTTGCTAAAAATGAATTAAATAAAGATATTAAAATAAATTTAAGAAAGGCTAGTAATTATTTCAGTAATAATAAGCAAGGTATTCATAATCAAAATTTAGAATGAAATATTGGTTGTAGCATTGAAAGTGATGTATCACATTTAGTAAAACAACAATTAGGATATGGAGCAAAAATATATAATCATAATAATTTAAATAACCTATTACATTTAAGAATGGCAAATTTAAACAAATTAAATGTATTACATTACATTAATGAAAATATTAATTCAGAAATAGAAATCAGAAAAGAAATATATAAAAATTCATTATGAAATAAATATAATAATAAAAATGATGATAGTTGAATTAATTATAAAGGTAATGCTGTAACAAATAAATATAATAAATTTAAGTAAGTAAAAATATTAGTTAAAATTTAATAAAATTAATAATTTTTGTTGTGTAAAAATTCAATAATATGATAAAATTAAAAAGAATAAAAATGACAATAACAAGAAAGGCAGGGTTAGTTTAGTAATTAAATAATATAATTAGCTGATTGTTTTACTTCTTCAAAACAATATCTAAGAAAACTAAACGCGACCATGCACGAAAATAAACTTTTACAAACCCATTGGATAGGTTACAATAAGTTGGACCATATTTATGTGGACTTTCAAATAAAATAAAATTATTGATGAAATTTTAAGCACTTTTAAAATTAAAAGATCATTAAGCAATAAGGGGTGTCCTTATGATAATGCTGTTGCTGAAACAACTTACAAAACCTTTAAAACGGAATTTATTGAGGGTAAAAAATTTGAAAATTTAACATAATTAAAATACGAATTATTTGATTTTGTTAATTGATATAACAACATTCGAATTCACGGCAGCCTAAATTATTTAACGCCTGTTGAATTTAGAAAATGACAGTCTACATAAAAAGTGTCCTAAAAAGGGTCGCCATACCACATCAATGTGCAGGTGATGGTATCATATAATAATAAAATGAACCACGGAGTAATCCGTGGTTCATTTTCATTCTACTTAATTAATACTATAATTTAGTTCCTTTAAATTTTCCAGCAGCGATTTCTGCATTAATTCGTTTTTTAAATACTAATAAATAAACCATTGGTAATACCACACTACCACCAATAAAATTACCTAACAATGTTGGTAGCATATTCATTATTGAAAATGTTCCAAAATCTTGACCAACCATACCATTATTTAAAAATAAACCAGTCATTCAAACATAAGCATTAGCAACAATATGTTGAAAACCAGAAATTCCAAATGCTAAAATTACAAAGAAGCATAATAATACCTTAGTTGCTGAATTTTTAACAGACATATTCATTCAGAACAACCCCACAATTAAAATATTACAATAAATGCCACTAACAAAATTTTTTAAAAAAACTGTCCAATTAAGATTACTCGGACTAGAACCGATTTTCTTATCATAAATATACTTAAAAGCATTATAAAACTCAGAATCAACTTTCATATGTCCCATTAAATAAGTTGATATCGCAACAATTAATGCTCCTAAACAATTACCAACTAATACTAAAGATAAATTTACAAGCATGCGACGCAGTTTTGCTTCTCTTTTAACTATTGGTAATAATGTCAATGAATTAGAAGTAAACAATGTCCCCCCAATAAAAATAACCATTAATATTGCTGGCGTAAAAGTTAGTCCTGTAATTAAAGCAATCATACCAGAAGGCATCCCATTAGGTTTTAAATTTCCATTACCGTCTTTAATAATAAATCCTGATAAAGCAACAATAACAATAACATAAGCAATTGCCACAAAAAAACCTGCCATAATGCCAAATAGAAATGTCTTATATCACGGATCGCGTAATTTTTGAAAAGCATATTCAAATACTTCAACAAATGTCTCTTCATGTGAAATATGATCTTTAATAAGGACGGCATTACTATCATCAAAACTATGTAATTGTTTTTCTTTTGAACTCATTTATTAATCTCCTTTGAAGCTCATATTAAAAAATAAATAAATATTTTCAATTATTTATATTATGTAATAAATGATTAAAAATTACAAGAAAAACAAAATAAAAAAAGCAGAATATTCTTTTAATTTTGTAGAAAAATCTTCATATTTATTGAATATACTTAATTTTAGGTATATTTTTAATATGATAGGGGCGGATAATAATTATGGAAAAAATAATTCAAGAACTAGTAAATACTTTAACAGATGATCAATTTTTAGAATTTTATGAAAAAGTAAAACAACAAGCAGAATTAATAAAAAAACAAAAACGTTTAAATGAAATTGATCAAAAATTTAGAGCACAAGGTATTAAATGCCCTAAATGTGAATCTTGCCATTGCGTTAAAAATGGACATAATTCAGAAGGAAAACAAAAATATTTATGTAAAAATTGTCATGCAAGTTTCGACGCTTTCCGTAATCATTTTATTTATTGAAGTCATTTAAATTATGAACAATGAAATTTATTGATTCAAATTTCATTGCTGGGGCAATCTAGTAAAACAATTTCTCGTTTTATTAAAAATACATTAAAAACTGCTTGATATAATCGTCAAAAATTAATGAAATCAAAACAATTAGAAAATACCCAATTAAAATTTAAAAAATTATCTGGTAAAATCCAAATCGATGAAACATTTATTAAAGAAATTCATAAAGGAAATTTCGAACATAAAACTGATCCACGAAGAATTCACCTTGACCCATTCGCAACTAATACTAAATGCTGTATTCAAATGGCAGTTGATAATAATAACAATATTTATGTTAAATCCACAAACACCAAACGTTTACAAAAACAATGAGTTATTGAAAATATGAACAAAGAATTAATTAACCAAAATTCAATTATTACTTCTGATATGCAAAAATTATATTTTTTAGTAGCAAAAAAAACAAATTCTACTTTATGTGTAACTAAAACAACAATTAATCCTGAAGCTAATTATCGCAACTTAAATAAAATCAGTAAATTACAATCTAGTCTTAAAGAAACCTTAATTCATTATCATGGTTTAGGTTTTACAAATATTCAAAATTATTTAAATATCTGAAAATGAAAATACCAACATAAGGGTTTAACTCCAAACCAACAAACAGCGGTATTATATTTTAATGTATAAAAAATTAAAGTAAAAATAGTAATTTTACATAAAAGCCTTTTAAAATTATCAAGTTGATGATTTTTTTTATTTTATCAAGAGTTTTCGACAAAATTAAAAGAATATTCTGCTTTAAATTTCTTTATGGTACCTAAGGTCGGACTCGAACCGACACAAACTTTAACATTTACTGGAGCTTAAATCCAGCGTGTCTACCAATTCCACCACTTAGGCATTAATGGTACCCCGTGCAAGGATCGAACTTGCGACCCTCTGGTTAAAAGCCAGATGCTCTACCAACTGAGCTAACGGAGCATATTAAATTTGGCTGGGGAGGGCGGATTTGAACCACCGCATCAAGGAGTCAAAGTCCTTTGCCTTACCACTTGGCTACACCCCAACATTATGGTGGAGGGAGAGGGATTCGAACCCCCGAACCCTAAGGAGTTGGTTTACAGCCAACCGTGTTTAGCCACTTCACTACCCCTCCAAATAATTAATGGTGCTGGCTATAGGAATTGAACCTACGACCTACCGCTTACAAGGCGGTTGCTCTGCCTGCTGAGCTAAGCCAGCAAATGGTGGGTTGTGACGGGATTGAACCGCCGACCGCTCGCTTGTAAGGCGAGTGCTCTCCCAGCTGAGCTAACAACCCATTTAATTTATGACTTTATAATAATATAAAAAAACATTCTCATTGTCAATTATTTTTTTAATTTGGTCGCGTTTAGTTTTCTTAGGTATTGCTTTGAAGAAGTAAAACAATCAGCTAATTATATTATTTAATTATTAAACTAACCCCACCTTTCTTGTTATTGTCATTTTTATTCTTTACTATTTTATCATATTATTGAATTTTTACACAATGAAAAATTATTAATTTTATTAATTTTAACTAATATTTTCACTTACTTAAATCTATTATATTTATTTGTTACAGCATTACCTTTATAATTAATTCAACTATCATCATTTCTATTATATTTATTTCATAATGAATTTTTATATATTTCTTTTCTGATTTCTATTTCTGAATTAATATTTTCATTAATATAATGTAATACATTTAATTTGTTTAAATTTGCCATTTTTAAATGTAGTAGATTATTTAAATTATTATGATTATATATTTTTGCCCCATATCCTAATTGTTGTTTTACTAAATGCGATACATCACTTTCAATGCTACAACCAATATTTCATTCTAAATTTTGATGATGAATGCCATGCTTATTATTACTGAAATAACTACTTGCCTTCCTTAAATTTGTTTTAATATCTTTATTTAATTCATTTTTAGCAATATTACGAATGGTTTTGATTAATTCTTGATGATTGCCATCCTTATATAATTTAATTCAACTATTTAATGTTACTTTACGATTTTCAAAAATAATATTAAATGCCATTTGTTTTAATTTTTTAATAGCGTGATAACCATCTAAAATATATCTAACATTACCAAAACTATTGGCAATTTCTCTAATTCAAGTAGCACCATCGCCACAAACAATTATTTTGTCATAATTAATATTCACATAATGTTTTTGTAATTCTCTAATTAATAAATCACGATAATCCATCGTATTTATTCGTTTACCAACTTTTAACATTAGAAAATGACCTCGTTTGTTTTCTAATTCTCTACGAGCATTTTTGTAATTTTTTTCTTTATGTCCGGCATGAAAAGTAACTAAACGAATTCTTTGATCTTGTTTAACTTTATGATCTAATGTTGCTAAAAATGTTTCATCTGGCTGAATATATAAATCCTTATTTTTGACATCAATTCTATTTTTAGTTTCTTTTTCTGCTAGTTGAAAATATTCAGCAATATCGTATTTATTTAAAATATTTGAAATACTACCTTTTGAAATATAACAATGATTTAGAGCATCTAAAACATCGCGATACCGTTTACCGTCACCTAAAAGACTTAAAACTTTAAATTGGACATCAAAATAAATGCGTTGTTTTGGTAATAGACTAATTTCTTTATCTAACAAACATACATATTCAAATTTACCTAATTTTTGATTTCAATATTTATATCGGCGTCGTTTAAAAGTAACATCACCAAAAATTGTAATAATTGTTCTTGAATAAAAATGAACTACTTTATAACCTTGTTTTAAGCGATAATAATATTTATATAAGTATTCATCTAATTTTTCATATTCATTAGCTAATTGCTCGCATTTATTGGTGTACATATTTTTATGGGTTGTAAATAAACTTAATCAATGCTTGTTTTCTAAGGTTTTTACATTATTATTAGTTTCTAACATAAAAAATCGCCTTTCTTGATAGTAATTTTAACAAAGTTAAATTTCGTTAGTTTATTTTTGGGCGCATAAAGTTTTGTTAGGTAGGAAAAGGTTTAAATAAGTATTAAGACAGTCAGCAATGATTGTCTTTTTATTTTATAAGGTGTTAAAAATTTGTTCTTTGAAAATTAAATACAAGTGAATTAATAATGTTGGTATGTATTAAAGCACGATAAATTGTGGGTGGTCGCCATAACCAAAAGAAGTTTACCAGTTGATAGATAACACCCTATTAGCTATAGCAATTTGTTTTGTTTTGCAATAAAAAAATGAATGGGTGGATTTCCTAAAAATATACACGCTATTAAATTGGTTCCAAGGGTAGGGTGCGGATATTAAAGTGTAGAAATTTCTATATAGGGGTATGTTAAGTTTAAAATTATTAAAATCTTTATCTAATAATAATAAAAAAAAACAAAATTTACTAACAAAGCTTGTTAAACACTTAAATCTGCGATATATAAGTGTTTAAAAAACTAAGTTAACTAACTTATTTAATATAACTTAGTTTATTCATAAGAAAGGTAATTTATTATAAAAAACATTGAAAACATTTTCTTAAATACTAAAAAATGTCTCTTAAAAGAAACACGAAACGTAATGCTTATTAAAGCCCCAAAAATTCCATGATTTAATGAACAAATCGGCATTTGGTTTCCAAAGCGATTTGTTTATAAAGGAAAATACGAAAATTCAATTTGCATTGGAATAATAAAAGATAGTAAATATCAAGTAATTTCAATTAATCAACAAGAGCAAGAAACTAAGTTAATTAAAGGGCAAGAATTGTTGGGTTTCTTCATTGCCGAAAAAGAAAACAACAAAAAAGATATAAATTATAACTATTTTAAAGGAGCTTAAAAATGAATATTGCGATTGGAATAATATTTATTATTATTTGCATAATGTTATTGGCATATTTTGCTTATAAAATTTATGCCAAAATAAAAATTAGAATTAAATATAAAAATGCCATTAAAAATAATACTGGTAATTTCACAAAAGACGATAAAGTATTTATTGCTCGCTTTGAAGAATGAGTTAAAGTCCTTAATTCGAAAGAAAATAACGAGGATAAAAAATAATGTTTTAAGAAATTATTATGGAGTTTTTAAAACTGTTTATTCCGATAGAAAAAATGCCTGCACAAGTTGCATTTATTGCCGTATTAATTATTGTCGTTACTTTTCTTTTCGCATTAATTTCAATTATGTATTTACCAATAAAAATGATTTTTGGGAGATAGAAAATGACAATAAACTTAAAAGAATTTAATTGAGAACAAATTAAACAAACTTTCTGAGATTTATTTATTCAAATTACAGCCATTCCCGCTCATATTGCTGGTGGTAAAGAAATTAATTTAACCAAAGCGCCACTTTGGCTTTTAATAGCAAACATTGCTTTTTGATTTTTAACAGCAATTATAGTGTGATTTATTCTAATGATACTTTGAAAAACCATATCAGTATTTAGCTAGAAACTAAATTAATGTCAAGAAGTTACTTTAAAGAAAGGGGGTGATTATATGATTGGAACTTTCTTGGCTGATGCACCAGCAACGGTAGAAAAAATAACAGCTAGCGGTGCGATGACTAAATTGTGAAATGCGATTATAACAGCGTTTACTAAAATGTGAGAAATTATTGCTGTTAATATGCCACAAGTCGGTAACTTCTTTGCTGACTACTGAATCTTCATTTTTCCATTTATTTTGGCAATATTCTTTATTTGCTTTAAAATGTTTGAAAAATTACTTGGAGCTGTGCGCTAACAAAAAAATAAAGTGAGGTGCAAGATGAAATTTTGCAAATGAATAATAGAAAAAAATAACCATTTTATTGAATTAAATCGCACCTCATTTTTAATTTTATGACATTGAGGAGCAATTTGATACATTTACAACGGTTATTTTAAAAACATTGTGAGCTATTTATTTTTAGCAGGTTGTATTTTAATTTTCCTTTTTAAAATCGGTAATTTAACACAAATTAACAAAGTTATTAATTTCTTAAAAAATTCACCATTAAATATTGTGATTGGTTCATTAGGAGCTGGAAAAACTGCTTTTCTAGTATACGCATCAAAATTACTAAAAAAGAAAAAATATCACATCGCTTCAACCTTTCCATTACTAGAAACCCAAAAATTAAGTTTAGGCCATACGGGATTATTAGACTTTGATTATCCGATATTGCCAGACAAAACCTTACTGTTATGAGATGAAACCAATTTATTTTTAGAAGGAACTGATTGAGAAAAAAATAATACCAAAAACGAAGAAACCGATATTCAAGAGTATTTTGCTCTGGCGCGCCATTTTGGTCATATTGTGCTCGCTAGCGGTCAAAGAGATAAACATATTTGAGTTAAAGTTCTTGATATTGCTAATAATGTGATTGTGGGAATTCGTAAAAAACCCGTTAATATTTTGCGTCCCTACTTAAAAGTCATCTATGGCACATTTACGAGCATTGAAGAATATGAACGCTGACGAAACACCTTAATTGATGCTAAAAATAGTAAAAAAGGGCGTCGCATTAAATATCGTGATATTCCTGAACTTGACATCTATTTTTTTAAACTAAAAATCCCTCTACCAATACTTAATACTTATAATTCTTTTTACCTAGCATTTTTAAGAGATTACTTAAATTCAAAAGTAAATCCTGACTATGAAGATAAATACTATGCCGACACAGCAATTGATTTAGAAGATTTGGAATACTTAAAAATGGATAAATTTAGCAAATTTTTAAGAAAAATGAAAGAAAAGGAACAATAAAAAATGGAAAATCTCGCAAAAATGGCCGACTTTCTCGCCCAAATGCTTTATAAAGTTTTTGACTTAATTTGAAGTTTAGAAGTACCAGAAACGAATATTCAAATAATATTTCCTTTATTCTTAACGCCGGCTGTAGAATTTCTTATGGCAATTATTCTCGGTTTTGGTAGTCAACAAGTTAATTTATAAAAACAACGACAATATGCTGTTAAAAATAAAGGACGGTTAAGTGCGTGAGGAAAAGTTAAAAAACAAATACAACCAATAAATTCAAATAAAATTAATTGAAAACAAAAAAATAAAAAACAAAATAAGGTAACTAACGATGTTTAAACTAATTATTATTTTTATCTTAATAACTGTGCTTGGACTATTAGCTGGTAGTCATTTTGAAACTTTAACGAACTATATTAGCGAAGGCCTTACAAATTTTCAAAAGTTTATTACTAGCAATTTAACAATTTTAGAACTATTTAAACCAATGGCTCGGACATTTTCGCAACACCCAATCTTTACCATTCTTGATGTCACTTGTGTACTTATTGCTTTATTTATTGTGATTAAAGGACAATAAAAATATGAAAGGAAAATAAAAATTAAAAAACTTTTAGGAAAATTATTTAAAAAAGATAATTCAAAAGAAAAACTGCCATTAAAATTAAGAATTAAAAATTCTTTTAAAAAGCAGTGGTTAAAAATAGTGTTAAGTATCATTTTCATCTTTATAAGCTTATTAATTTGTGCATTAACAGTAAGTGATACTAAATGAATAACTGGAACAAATAAAGAATTTAATGATTTTATGAATCAAGAGATGGTTAATTTCTTTGGCAAGTTCAATAGTGGTATTATGCTGGCAGGAATATTTGTTTTTTGATGAGGTGGAGCAATATATTTTGCAATTAAATTTGAAAAATTAATCCGCTTTATTGTTCAAAAAATTAAAGTAAAAAGAGCCTTTAAAAATGAAATCAAACAAACTAATTAATTCTTTAAAAAAATATTGACGGAGAATTTTGCCTTACATTTTTATGATTATTATCTTTTTCATTCCATTTTTAAAATTGGAAATTAATGATTTGAAATTATTATATGAAAAATTTGAAGCATTAATTTCACTTATGATATTAGGATATTTAGATATATGCATTACAATAGCTGTAATTATAAATTGTGGTATTGAGTAACTTATTAAAAAAATTAAAGAAAAAAGAACAATGAAAAATAAAATTTTTTAAAAAGGAGTGATAAAAATGTTTATGAAAATATTTACCGTGTTAATTATTATTTTCAATAACATTTTTACCATTCCACAAAACATTAACAATAACAAATCAACAGCACAATCACTAATTAGAAATAAAAGACAAGGTAATAAAGTTTATAATTTTGAAATCATAAATCTAGAAAAAATAAGATTTTTAACGGAAAGACGAGACCGCGACCTTTTAAAAGTTGAGATAACAACAGAATATAATATAAAAGCAAATATAGATAAACAACTATCAAATTTAAAAAATATAAAAATTTTTAGTTTAGAGTTTAATGCAGAGCTTGTAAATAACAGAATTAAACAAAAAGACTTTCAAAAAATAACAAATACTTATGGAACAAAAATAGATACTTCCAATTTAAATTTTTATACCTGAATGATTAATATACCCAATAAAACAATAAAAATTAAAGCACAAGGAACAGAATTACTAACTTTTGAACATGTTAATACTAACAATTATAAATTAAATAAAACAAATAATTTTGAAATTGAAATTGAAAAAGATAGTACTGATATTGACTTACCAACAACAACTATTAAATTTGATGACAACCATAACTATAATGATGTCATTGAGAACCTTGATTACTTAATGATTCATCGTGGTGATTTTGATAAATTTAATTACTCTTATCTCTATTAAACGCCAATATTCAATTTCATTGACACTTTAGAAAAGGGTTATTACAAAGAATTTATCATTAAAAATAATGGTTTTAAAAACGAAAGCTATTTTTATCATAAGACTTCTAGTGGTGAAGATGAAATTAATAATAATATTTTAAAAATTAAAGCTTTTAATAAAACCTTAATCGCAGGTAATAACTATTTACAATTATTACACGGTGAAAGTGAAATCTGAAAATATAACACCGAAAATACTAACGATTATTATCTAATTAAGTATCTTTTCGGAACATTAAATTATCTTAATGTTAAATTTAGTTTTCTACGCTATGGCCCCGATTTACGAAATGACATTTACTTTTATTTTAAAAATAACATTCCTAGTATTAATAACAGCAATTACAAAAATATTTTTGATGAAATCTATGAAATACTTGGCAACTTCTTTGCTAGTTTATTTTATGCTACTTTTGATATGGACGAAAAAACTCATACCAAAATTGATTTTAAGGGTGTAGATAATTACAACAAAGATTACTTTATTCAAATCGGTTTCTTTTATCGTTCGTTAATTACTTTTTATCCCAAAAAATATTTAATCAATGTTACTGGTAATTTGGAATTATTACTAAGAAGTTATTTCTTTACTTTTGATAAAAAAACGCATCAAGAAAATTATAATGCGATTAAAAATAATAACAGCATTTATCAAATTGAATTTAATGGATAGGTTACAATAAGTTGAACCATATTTATGTGGAATTTCAAATAAAATAAAATTATTAAGAAAGTAGGAAGATAAAAATGGGAAAAAACTCATATTCAAATAAATTTAAAAAACAAATTGTCATGCTTTATCAAAACGGAAAAAGCATTGTTGAAATTATTAAAGAATACGGAATTTCAAAATCAGCCGTATATCAGTGAATTGAAAATTTTAATAATTTTGGGTCATTTAAAGTGCAAGATAATCGCACTGTCGAAGAAAATTAATTAATTTACTTGCGAAAAGAAAACCAACAATTACGAATGGAAAATGACATTTTAAAGCAAGCAGCACTTATAATTGGCAAAAAATAGGAATTATTAACAATAATAAAGAAAAATATTCCGTGCTAAAAATGTGTCAAATATTAAAAATAGCAAAATCAACATATTATTATCAAACTAATAATTGTGTTAAGTATGATGTTAATAATTATGAAGAAGAAGTTATCAGTGCATTTAATAAAAGTCGTAAAATTTATGGTGCTCGTAAAATTAAAGTTGTTTTAATGAGAAAAGATATTATCTTATCACGTCGAAAAATCAGATTCCTTATGATCAAAAATAATTTGGTTTCTAAATACACCAAATTAAAATATCGTAATCATAAAACAATGGTTAATAATGACCAAATTAGTAATGTTTTAAATCGTCAATTTAATAACAAAAAACCTAATGAAGTTGTTGTTAGTGATTTAACATATGTGCAAGTCGGAGGAAAACGACATTATATTTGTTTATTAATTGACTTGTTTAATCGAGAAATAATTGGCTATAGTGCCAGACCAAACAAAACAGCTGAACTAGTTCAACAAGCTTTTCATAAAATAACACGACCATTAAATAAAATAACTTTATTTCATACTGATCGTGGTAATGCGTTCAAAAATAAAATCATTGATGAAATTTTAATAACCTTTAATATTAAAAGATCATTGAGTGCGAAGGGTTGTCCTTATGACAATGCTGTGGCTGAAACAACTTACAAAACTTTTAAAACGGAATTTATCAAGGGTAAAAAATTTGAAAATTTAACACAATTAAAATGTTAATTTTTATTTTGTTAATTGATACAATAATCTTAGAGTACATGGCAGTTTAAATTATTTAACGCCTGTTGAATTTAGAAAATGACAGTCTACATAAAAAGTGTCCAAAAAAGGGTTGCCATACCATTAATGTCCTTAAATCTTATGATAACAAAGTCATTACCTTGCCAACCAACAAGACTGTTAATAGTATTAATTATCTCAATACCGATATTGATATTCGTTACGGTATTAATATTTTTACCTTAACTTTTACACTTTATCACAAAGGTAATGCCTATAACTACAATTTTAAAATTTATGACTTTAATGTCTTAAATTCCATGGCCTTTATTCCTTACGGTTCAACCAACTCAGAATGAGATGATTTAATTCCGCCGGCAAATTGCAAATATTCAGGGCGATGAATACCAACCTTTAATGATATTGGTTGTGCCATTCAGAATGCTGGCATTAAAATGATTAACTGAATATTGACAGCGTCAAAAATCATTACGATTTTACGATTGTTAGCAATCATTGCAAAAGCAACAGTTAACTTTTCAGCCTCCATTTTTCCAGTTTTTAAAACCGTACCAGCTTTTTACTATACCTTTCAGTTTTTAATCGGTTTTGCCATTTTTCTAATGATTTTAAGGATTTTCATATAATATATATATATATATATATATATATATATCGAAAAAACAAAATGAAGGAGTTAATTTTATGAAATTTTTAAACATAACCGCTATTTTAGGATTAATAACACTGCCAATTATTGGCTGTTCTAAAAAAGCAAATGAATCAGTAGAACAAAAAAATAACGAAAATAAAACTTATGATTTTGAAATTAGAGACCTAGAAAAAGTGAATTTTTGGGTTTCGAATTCAACAAATAGTATTGCAGAGGTTAACATATATAAAAAAAATAATAGCAATATAAATGAAAAATTACCAGAATTAAAAAACTTAAACGATTTTACTTTCCAATTTACAAAAGAATTGCAAAATAATCAGGATAAACAAGAAAAAATTAGAAACTTAATAACAACATATGGACAAAAAATAAAAGAAAATAGCACTTATAAAACATGAGTAATTAATAAAAAAATAACAATTAAAGCACAAGGCACAGATTTATATAATTTCAAAGATTTTTTCGATAAAACAAATTACAGATTAAATGAAACAAATAATTTTCAAATTGAAACTCCTTAAATAACTAAATTCAAAAACTGTTAAAATCACTACCCCAAAAGTTGTGGCTTTATATGACGATACTGCTATCTATTAAAAAACTTTTTTATTTTTTTATTTTGACAAAATAAAAAATAAGTATTTAAATTTAAATACTGATTTAGTAAAAATATTTTTAATCTTAATTTAAATTAGATAATTAACAAATATATTAAAATTTGAAGTCAGTGTGTATAATAAATATTTTTCTCTTTTAATTAATAATGTTAAATTTGATTCTACCCCTAGTCAATCGCCTTCGGTGTTGGTTATAATGACAAAACCATCATTTTCATTATCTAATATTTCAAAATAACCATTTATTTGTTCGAAATGAAGTACTATTACTTTTACAAAAGTTTTGAAATCTTCATTTGTGACACCTCCGCCTCAGCCAGAATGGTCATTTATAACAAATTTATTTTTAATAATTTTAATAATGTGTGCTTGTGAATTTTTATTTTGTTTAATTTCTTTTCATGTGTTTTTGTTAATTTTAATTTTTAATTTATCACGGGCTAGAAATTTATATCATTTTTCAATTTTATCATAAACATTATGATGAATTGAAGCTGGCAACGTAATATCAGATGTCGAATGATGATGAAAAGCAAAATACATTCATGTTCCTGCAATTGCCAATCCTCCAATCACTAAGGATAACCCTAGAGTTTCTGGAGCCAGAGCGGCAGCAGTACCGGTTTCCCCAGCTATAATTCCGCCTTCAACCGCTGCTGTTTCAGCAACAGTAATTGTTTCCGCGGCGGCTAAACTTTCTGTTGTACTTGTCGATAAGAGTGAGGTCATTTCCATTGCTTCTGCATTTGTGACACTAGTAGTGGCGGTACTACTAACAGTCATTTTTGTTCCATAAGCTGTTAATGCGCCCCCACTTAAAGCTGCTAATCCAGTATTTGTTAATTTTTCTTTAAAAGTTTTTTTATCATTTTCAGATAATGTTTTATAATAACGATTAATTTCATTTAATCTTTTTAATTTTTCTTCTTTTGAAAGAACGTTGTATTTATTTACTATTTTATGTTTATTATTATAATTAGATAAATTTTTAAATTTTCAATATCTTTTAAACTAATTTGTTCTATTTGTTGATCTGAAAAATGATATTCATTATTTTTTAATTGTAATGGATTTAAATTTAATTTACCGTTATTAACATTTGAATTTAAAAATTTTCTAGAAAAAATTTCATAATATTGATCATGATCATTTTCTGTTATTTTTTGTTGATTGTTTGTCCCTGTAACTCCATTATTTCCATCTGTCCTTGGAGTAGTGCTATGATTTATTTTTCGTTGTTTATTAGATTTATCATCTTTTTGATCATCATTAAAATTTTGTGATCTTTTATTATTAACAATACTAAAAGTTACTTCTACATGTCCTCTATAGTTATTGCTTATAATTGTTGCTGAATTTGTAGAAACTCTTGTAACTATTAAATCACGAGTTGTTAAGTCAGAATTTGGATTTCTTCTTAAAATTTATTCTATAATTGTTTCAGGTCTATTATCTGATATTGCTTTTAAATTAGTATTTTCAATAACAGATGATAAAATAGTTTTTTTATGTCGTATTACAATTTTTTTTATTATTTGGTGAACTATTTCGTGAATTGTCTCTATAAACAATTCTTGTTTCATCTGGTGAACTATTTCATGAATTGTCTCTATAAAAAATTCTTGTTTCATCCGGCGAACTATCACTACTTAGTCCTGATCTATTTCATACCACAGTTCTTCCTTCATCTTGTGAATAAGAATAAACACAATTTAAAGGAACAAAGGTTACTCTTATTGAAAGTATAAAATTAATAGTTAAACTTTCTATTAATGCTGACGAATCTGTTATGTTTGTAATTCTTAAGTCATCAACTGTTAATAAATTGCTTAAATTATTTCTTAATATAAATTGTCTTGCAATTATTTCAATACTATTATTTTGAATTTTATTTAAATTCAAAATAGCATCTTCATTTGTTATACCTAAAATTTCATTAAAATCAACTATGTCAGAATTAAAATTAATATTAAATCTTAATACTACTAGGAATTGAATTTGCTTCACCCGGAGCCCCTTATATTTTGTCTTGCATGTATTATTGCTGAATTAGCGGTAATCTCTTCAAAATCAATATTTTCTAAAAAATCTTATCGAGACAAGATTGAGTGATTAATTTCATTTAATCTTTTTATAACACTATTCTCACTAACTTTTTTTATTTCACCGATATTGATTGTTGCAATTATATTTTTTAACGATGGTGGAGTTTGTCTTTTATTTCTTTTTCTTGTATTGAAACAATGCTTGTCGTGGCTACAGTTAACATAGCACTACTAGCAATTGTAACAGTTCCTAATAATTATAAAAGCTTTTTCATTTTTTTGCGTGCCTTTGTTTCTTGTTCTTAAATTATTTTTAAGACAAGTAAAATTGTACTATAAATGTAATTAAAATAATTTTAAAAATTTATTATTTAGACATTTGATAGTTTTAAATGATGTTAATGTGTATTGATGTTACAAAAATTGTTTATAGTTATTTAATAATTTTACAAGCAACAACACAACTAGTTATAATAAAATTAAATTAACAAAAACAATTAAATAGAAAGCAGGTTTATAAACAATGAAATATATTATCGCCGAGAATCAGTTATCAAACCTAGAAGCACGCTTACAATGCTGATTAAAGAGTTTTTATCTCGGTAAAAACTATCATAAAACTAAAAAACGAATTAACAGTTATTTAAACCTATGCAAACAATTTCATACCGAAAAAAATACTTTAAAATCATTAATTAAAAAACACTTTCATAATATTGATATAACTTTTTATCGTTGAGCTAAAAAAATTATTAATGGTTATTATGCAAATGATTTTAGTAATTTAATAATTAAATCAACAAAACCATTAAGTCCTCATTATCAATTTAACATTGAAAGTCGTAAAAAAGTATGTGATTTATTTTACAAATACAAAAACATTAAAGCTGGTGGTTTTTGATTATTATATAACAATATCCTAAGAGGTGAACATGACGCCCATAAATATGATTTACCAAGAAAGGTGGTTTTTTTATGTTAGAAATTAATAATAATGTAAAAACCTTAGAAAATAAGCATTGATTCAGTTTATTTGCAACCCATAAAAACATGTACACCAATAAATGCAAACAATTAGCTAATAAATATGAAAAATTAGATGAATACCTATATTTAGATCATTATCTTTTAAAACAAGGTTATAAAGTAGTTCATTTTGCTTGAAGAACAATTATTACAATTTTTGGTGAAGTTATTTTTAAACGACGCCGATATAAATATTGAAATCAAAAATCAGGTAAATTTGAATATGTATGTTTATTAGATAAAGAAATTGGTTTATTACCGGAACAACGCATTTATTTTGATGTCAAATTTAAAGTTTTAAGTCTTTTAGGTGATGGTAAACGCTATTGCGATGTTTTAGATGCTCTAAATCATTGTTATATTTCAAAAGCTAGTATTTCAAGTATTTTAAATAAATATGATATTGCTGAATATTTTCAACTAGCAGAAAAAGAAACTAAAACTAGAATTGATGTCAAAAATAAGGATTTATATATTCAACTAGATGAGACCTTTTTAGCGGCATTAGATCATAAAGTTAAACAAGACCAAAGAATTCGTTTAGTTACTTTTCATACCGGACATAAAGAAAAAAAATACAAAAATGCTCGTAGAGAATTAGAAAACAAACGAGGTCATTTTCTAATGTTAAAAGTTGGCAAACGAATAAATACGATGGATTATCGTGATTTATTAATTAAGGAATTACAAAAAAATTATGTAAATATTAATTATGACAAAATAATTGTTTGTGGCGATGGTGATACTTGAATTAGAGAAATTGCCAATAGTTTTGGTAATATTAGATATATTTTAGATGGTTATCATGATATTAAAAAGTTAAAACAAACTGCATTTAATATTATTTTTGAAAATCGTAAAGTAACACTAAATAGTTGAATTAAATTATATAAGGATGGAAATCGTCAAGAATTAATCAAAAACATTCGTAGTAGTGTTGCTAAAAATGAATTAAATAAAGATATTAAAACAAATTTAAGAAAGGCGAGTAATTATTTCAGTAATAATAAACAAGGTATTCATAATCAAAATTTAGAATGAAATATCGGTTGTAGCATTGAAAGTGATGTATCGCATTAGGTAAAACAACAATTAGGATATGGAGCAAAAATATATAATCATAAGAATTTAAATAATCTATTACATTTAAGAATGGCAAATTTAAACAAATTAAATGTATTACATTATATTAATGAAAATATTAATTAAGAAATAGAAATCAGAAAAGAAATATATAAAACTTCATTATGAAATAAATATAATAAGAAAAATGATGATAGTTGAATTAATAAAGGTGGTATTATATATACGAATAAATATAGAAAACATAAATTTATATAATTAGTAAAAATTCAATAATATGATAAAATCATAACGAATAAAATAACAATAACAAGAAAGGCAGGGTTAGTTTAGTAATTAAATAATATAATTAGCTGATTGTTTTACTTCTTCAAAGCAATACCTAAGAAAACTAAACGCGACCAAATTACTATTTTTACTTTAATTTTTTATACATTAAAATATAATACCGCTGTTTGTTGGTTTGGAGTTAAACCCTTATGTTGGTATTTTCATTTTCAGAGATTTAAATAATTTTGAATATTAGTAAAACCTAAACCATGATAATGAATTAAGGCTTCTTTAAGACTAGATTGTAATTTACTGATTTTATTTAAGTTACGATAACTAATTTCAGGATTAATTGTTGTTTTAGTTACACATAAAGTAGAATTTGTTTGTTTTGCTACTAAAAAATATAATTTTTGCATATCAGAAGTAATAATTGAATTTTGGTTAATTAATTCTTTGTTCATATTTTCAATAACTCATTGTTTTTGTAAACGTTTGGTGTTTGTGGATTTAACATAAATATTATTATTATTATTATCAACTGCCATTTGAATACAGCATTTAGTATTAGTTGCGAATGGGTCAAGGTGAATTCTTCGTGGATCAGTTTTATGTTTGAAATTCCCTTTATGAATTTCTTTAATAAATGTTTCATCGATTTAGATTTTACCAGATAATTTTTTAAATTTTAATTGGGTATTTTCTAATTGTTTTGATTTCATTAATTTTTGACGATTATATCAAGCAGTTTTTAATGTAGTTTTAATAAAACGAGAAATTGTTTTATTAAATTGCCCCAGCAATGAAATTTGAATTAATAAATTTCATTGTTCATAATTTAAATGACTTCAATAAATAAAATGATTACGAAAAGCGTCAAAACTTGCACGGCAATTTTTACATAAATATTTTTGTTTTCCTTCTGAATTATGTCCATTTTTAACGCAATGGTAAGATTCACATTTAGGGCATTTAATACCTTGTGCTCTAAATTTTTTATCAATTTCATTTAAACGTTTTTGTTTTTTTATTAATTCTGCTTGTTGTTTGACTTTTTCATAAAATTCTAAAAATTGATCATCTGTTAAAGTATTTACTAGTTCTTGAATTATTTTTTCCATAATTATTATCCACCTCTATCATATTAAAAATATACCTAAAATTAAGTATATTCAATAAATATCAAGAGTTTTCTACAAAATTAAAATATTTTTTTGATAATTTTAATTTTAGATACTATCTTCTAGTTGTTTACTCCTTAACATACAAGCATTTACAGCATCACTAATAATATTTTGCAAGTTATTATTTTCAAAAACTTTAATTGCTGCCATTGTTGTACCATCAGGCGGTGTTGCATTTTCTTGCAATTTTTTTAGCGCTAAATCACTATTTAAAATATTTATCGCAACACCAAGTAATAAACCACCAACAATTGTTTTGGCTTCATCTTTACTAAGATTATTATTTTCAGCAATTTCTATTAACGGTTGTAATCAATGATATAAATAACCACTAGCACTACCGCAAATAGCAATAAACAAATGAATTTGTTTTTCACTTAATGAAATGGTTTGACCACAATAATTAAAAATGTTTAATGCTTGCTCATTAGCTTCAACATTACCCTCTTCACAAATCATTGTCATTGAATTATTAAACTGACAAGAAATATTGGGCATTACTCTTGTAACCCCACAATCTTTAAATATTGTTTTTAACAATGTCATATTAATTCCTGATGCCACAGAAATTATTATCTTCTGAGTAAATAAATTTGTTAATTGCTCTTTTAATTTTAAAATATCTTGTGGGGTTAATGCTAAGATAATTATTTCACAATCGCTTAAAAATTCTCATTGTTTACTTGCACTAATATGACGATTATTTCAATATTGAAAACTTTTATCACTATTAATAACAACTTTAATATTTTCGTTAGTAAAATCATTAGTATTTAATATAACCCATCAATAATTGCTTTCCACATATTGCCAGCACCTAAAAATCCAATTTTCACTTTAATTAACTCCTTTATATGTTTGTAATAATTATGACATAAAAAAAATAACCTTTTAGGTTATTTTAAGATCGATGCTGATATTTACCATCAACTGTGGAAACAACAATATAATCATCTGTATTAATAAATAATGGTACTTGTAATGCTAATCCAGTTTCAGCAACTGCTCTTTTGCTTGGCGAAGAACCACTATCACCTTTAACAGCCTGTTCAGCTTCAATAATTTTTAAAGTTACTTTATATGGTAACGAAATCGTTAAAATTTCATTATCATATTGTAATACTTGAACTGGTAAATTAGAAGTTAAAAACTTTAATTCTCATGCCATTTTTGTTTTATTAATTTCAACTTGTTCATAACTTTCATTATCCATAAAAATCAAGTTATTGCCATCACTATATAAATATTGCATCACGCGTTTATCAAGATGCGCCCGTTCAAATTTATCACCACTAGTAAAAGTTAAATTAATAATTGCATTGCTTCGCAAATTTTTAACTTTAGCTTTAACATTTGCTTGGCCTCTTCCGGATTGAGCACGACCAGTATCTAAGACTAAAAATAGATTACCACTATGTATAAAAGTCATGCCATTGCGTAAATCATTAACATTAATCATCTTTATTTCTTCTTTTGCTTTTGCAATTTATTTCTAATTAACAAAACTTGTAAATTCATTATGGCATTAATTTGATTTGGGGTTAATTTATTGATAATATTTTCATAATGAAAAATTTTGTCGGTTCACATTTTCTTAAATAATAACTCATATTTATTTTCTAAATTTAGTCCAAACATAATTTGTTCATCACTAACAATTAAACAACCGTGCGTTTTATTAATAACAATAATCTCATAAATAAAATTATTATCTTTAATTAATAATTCGTCTTCAATAAAATAATTATGGTCTTGTGCTCATTTACGAATTTTAGACATTTCATTATTTGTTTGAATTATATAACGATTAATTGATTGATAATCATTAGTTAAAATATTAATAATTGTCTTGGCGCCTAATCCCGCAATAATAACACAATTAATGTTATCACTAGCATTAATTCATTTAATGCCATCTCCTAAAATTGGAAAAATATTATTTTGTAATTGATTTCGAATAATATTTTTCTGAGCTTGTGCTAATGCTTTAGGGTTAATATCACTAACAAAAATATTATTCATTCCTTTTTTCTTTACTAAATAAATAGAAACTAAACCGTGGTCACAAGCAATATCAGCAACAATATCATTAGTATTAACTAAATTAGCAATTGTTGCTAAACGATGAGATAGTTTCATTATTAACCTTTATAAAAATCTTTCAAAACTCTTGACCTTGAAGGACTTCTTAATTTGCGACAAGCTTTAGCTTCAATTTGACGAATTCTTTCTCTGGTAACACCAAATTCACTACCAACTTCTTCTAATGTTTTTGGTGAATCATACTTAGTTAAATGTTTATCAATAACATAATCATTTAAATTAATTACCTTTTCAATTGACGTATCAAACTTAAAATCTAAATTCATTATTTCACTAATTAATTCATCTTTTTCGCTTCCCTCTTCTGCTAAATTAACTAGCGATCGAATTTTAGTCGGTAGTAAACCAAAACGCATCCGAATAACCTTTTCCTCGCGTTTATTTAAGATTTCTTCAAAAACCTTATCTAATTGTTCTCGTAATGATTCTCGTTCAGCATAATCATCTGGTGAAAAAATATCTTTGTCTTCAACAAAATCAGCAAAGTGTGTATCATCTTCTTCGCCAATTGGCTTTTCTAAAGAAACTGGTTCCATTGATAATCGTTTAATTTCACGAACTTTTTCAGCAGTCATTCCCAAACCAATTTTTTCTGCAACTTCAGTGTGGGTTGGTTCCCGACCTAATTCTTGGGTTAATTGGCGTTCAATTCTTGTTAATTTATTAATAGTTTCCACCATATGAACCGGTATTCGAATCGTTCTTGCTTGATCGGCAATCGCTCTTGTAATTGCTTGACGAATTCATCAAGTTGCATAAGTAGAAAATTTAAATCCTCGGCGATAATCAAAACGATCAACTGCTTTCATTAAACCAATATTTCCTTCTTCAATTAAATCTGAAAAATCTAAACCACGATTAGTATGCCTTCTAGCTACTGAAACAACTAACTTTAAGTTAGAAATAATTAACTTATTTCGTCCATATTGTTTAATTTCAAGATCAGATGAATCCAACATTCTTGCATATTTCACTTCTTCTTCTTTTGTTAAAATTTTACTTGAACCTAAACGATTAAAGTAGGCTTTAATAATGTCATGAATTTTAGTTTCATTAGAAATACTTGGACCATTATTTTTAAAGTTAATAACAATATCATCATCTTCATCAAAAATAGCTCGCTCTTTAACAATATCATCATATTCAAAATCAGAATGTTCTAAATCAATATCAACTTCATCATCATCAACTAAATCAGTTCAAACAACACCATCATTTTGTAGTTCATTAATAAAAGATTCTAAGAGTCCAACTTCAATATCTAACATTTCAACTGCTTTTAAAACCTCTTCTTGACTAATATGATTATCATTTTTTTTAATCTTTTTTAATAAGTCATACTTAATCTCATCAAAAGTTTTTTTTTAAATATTCTTTTTCGCATCTATTGACCACTCTTTTCTCTTTTAATATTTTTTGACAAACTAATAATTTTTTGCCCAATTGCTATTTTTTCATTAACATTATTAGTTGCTAATCATTTTTTTGCTCATTTATCTTTTTCTAATTTAATTAAGTAATTATAAATAGTTTCTTGACAATCATTAATTAACTTAGGGCGATAAACAAATTCTTGTTTATTATAAAGACTATAAATCATTTCTAACGACTTTTTTACTTGTTCTTGTTGTAATGATTTTAGAAAATCTTCATAATTTACTTTTCCTGCTTGCGGATTTTTATCATATCAACTAATAATTTCTGATAATAAAACTTTTTTAATGGGATCAATTAAGGAAAAATTATTTAATTCGCTATTAGTTAATGTTTCTTTTGTATAAAGTAACGAAAATATAATAATATTTTCCGATTTCTCAATCGGATTTAAATATAAATTCTTATTAGCCCCAGCATTTTTAGGATTTATTTTATCAGTAGTTTCTATTGTTTGCTTAGCAAACAATGTTTGTTCAAGGATTTTTTTATTCAAATTAGTTATTGTTTCCAACTTATTTAAATAAAAATTTACTTCAACAGCACGGTGTAATAACTGAAAAAATGGAGTAACTTTTTTTAAAAGTTCAGTCACATTATCAATTTTCTTTAAATCTAAATTATTTTCAAAATAATTTAAAACAAAGTCTAAAGGATGAATACTATTTTTAATTAAAGCACGAACTGCTACTGCGCCTTCTTTTTTAATTAAATCATCGGGATCCAATGTTGTTGGATTGTTTACTACTTTAACATTAAATTTGTGATATCATAATTCACTAATCATTTTAAACGCAGCTATAATTCCGGCATCATCACCATCCAAAAATAAAATAATTTCATTAGTAACCTTTTTTAATATTGAACAATGTTGTGCACTTAAACTTGTTCCCATAATGGCAACGGCATTGTTAATGCCAATTTTGCTTAAAGCAATAATATCCATAAATCCTTCACAAATTAATAAATACTTATCTTGATGCAAATAATTTTTTGCAAAACTTAAGTTATACAATAATTGATTTTTTTTAAAAATATTAGTTTCTAAGGTATTCATATATTTTGGTTGTTGATTTTCCAAATATGAACGGCTCGAAAAACCAATGATATTATGTTCTATATCACGAATCGGAAACATAATCCGATTTCTAAAATAATCATTAAAATGATTATTTTGATAAACAACTAAACCAGAAATAACTAATTCACTAGGTTTATAACCTTTTTGTTGTAAATATGCTACTAGTCAATCTTCACTAGGCGCCAATCCAATACTAAATTGTTCTCTTAACTTATTATCAATATTTCGCTCTTCTAAATATTTTTTTGTTTGAATATCAATTTTGCTATCTAAATGATACATAAAGTATTCACAAGCTAAAGCATTAATCGCAAATATTTTCAAAGTTTCACTATCATATTTATTTTTTGTTCATTGCTCTAATTCTTGTAAATCAATATTTACAAGTACTGCTACTTCTTTTAAAGCTTCTAAAAAGGAAATTTTTTTATATTTTTGCAAAAAAGTAAAGACATTCCCGGAAGCTTGACAAGAAAAACACCGATAAATTTGTTTTTCAGGAGAAACACTCATTGAAGGCGCATTGTCTTCGTGAAAAGGACAAGCTGTTCAATAGTTACGACCTTTTTTTTGCAATTTTAAATATTGACCAATAATTTTAGTAATATTAGTTCTCGTTCTAATGAGAGAAATTTTTTCAGGATTAACCATACTAGCTTTATTTCTCCTTACACTTTAATTTTGTTTTTGCAAGTGTTTAAGGTATTTTCTTAATTTTCTAACTTTTACTCGTTTTTGCACCATCGTGTCGCGAAAACGCACCGTT
This sequence comes from Spiroplasma endosymbiont of 'Nebria riversi', assembly GCF_018831625.1. Lineage (GTDB taxonomy): Bacteria > Bacillota_I > Bacilli_A > Mycoplasmatales > Nriv7 > Nriv7. The sequence goes on along the minus strand of NZ_CP065193.1, from coordinate 1,246,654 downwards.
ATACTTCTTCTTCACCGTCTTAAGCTTTTAAAATCAACCGTAATACAATAAGGCGTTCCAATACCATCTTGACGACGATATCTTTTCCCAATATTTTGCGTTTCATCATAAGTTGCTAAAAAATCGTTAGCTAACTCTTCATATAATTTATACGCTTCTTCATTTAATTGCTTACTTAAAGGTAAAATAGCAACATAATAAGGAGCCAAATTATGATTTAATCGCAATATCGTGCGTTTACTATTATCTGGAAAAATCTCAACATCATAAGCATCATTTAAAATGGCCAACATTAATCTGCCAACACCGACTGACGGTTCAATAACATTAGCAAATATCTTCGCATTTAATTCTGAATCTAAATAACTTAAATCTTCACCACTATGTTTACTATGCGTTTTTAAATCAAAAGAAGAACGATTACTAATACCCCATAACTCTTGCTTACCAAAAGGAAAATTATATTCAATATCCACAGTTCGCTTCGCATAATGAGCTAAAACACTATCTTCGTGTTCATTTAAACTAAAATTACACTGTTTAATACCAACATCTAGTAAAAATTGCTGACAATAACTTAATCAATAATCAAATCACTCAGTTTGATCATTAGGATTAAAAAAAAATTCCAATTCCATTTGCTCAAATTCTCTTGTCCGAAAAATAAAGTGTCCCGGAGTAATTTCATTACGAAAAGCTTTTCCAATTTGACCAACCCCAAAGGGCAATTTCTTTCTTAAACTTCGTTGAATATTTTTGAAATTTACAAAAATTCCTTGCGCTGTTTCTGGGCGCAAATAAACAACACCTTGATCATTTGCTAAAACCCCTTGTTGAGTTTTGAACATCAAATCAAATGAACGAACCGCTGTAAAATTATTATTCTTACAATTAGGGCACACAACTTGATGTTCTTTTAATAAGGCTTGCAATTCATCAGCACGCAATTTTTGAAAATCAACAGTCACATTGCTTAACAAATGATCCACTCGAAACCGCTTAATACAACTTTTACAATCCACAAATAAATCGTAAAAATTATCAAGATGCCCCGAAGCCTTCCAAACACTACTGTTCATAACAATGGCACTATCCAGTCCAACATTCAAAGGATGCTTCGTCACAAACCGTTCCCATCACAAATGTTGCAAACGATTTTTCAACTGTGTTCCCAACGGGCCATAATCCCAACTATTACTTAACCCACCATAAATTTGCGAACCCTGAAAAACAAAGCCATACTCCTTCAAATGATTAACTAACAATTCCATTCTCTTATTAATATCCGCCATAGTAACCCCGCTCTAAAAAACAAAGACTCAAGACATTATTCATTTAAATACTACTTAAATAAAACCCGAGTTCTTCAACAATAATTGTATGTTTAAATTTTTATTTATTTTTATATATGCAATAGCAATATCTAATGCACCAAACAAGTATAGAATATACCGTATATTTTGTCAACCTATTATAAGGGTGTGTAATATCTCTGTGTTACCTTACATTATAAGAGTATGTGTTATTTGCAGAAAATAAATTTTAATTTTGTAAAAAACTCTTGATGTTTATTGAATATACTTAATTTTAGGTATATTTTTAATATGATAGAGGTGGATAATAATTATGGAAAAAATAATTCAAGAACTAGTAAATATTTTAACAGATGATCAATTTGTAGAATTTTATGAAAAAGTCAAACAACAAGCAGAATTAATAAAAAAACAAAAACGTTTAAATGAAATTGATCAAAAATTTAGAGCACGAGGTATTAAATGCCCTAAATATGAATCTTACCATTGCGTTAAAAATGGACATAATTCAGAAGGAAAAAAAATATTTATGTAAAAATTGCCGTGCAAGTTTTGACGCTTTTCGTAATCATTTTATTTATTGAAGTCATTTAAATTATGAACAATGAAATTTATTAATTCAAATTTCATTGCTGGGGCAATTTAATAAAACAATTTCTCGTTTTATTAAAACTACATTAAAAACTGCTTGATATAATCGTCAAAAATTAATGAAATCAAAACAATTAGAAAATACCCAATTAAAATTTAAAAAATTATCTGGTAAAATCCAAATCGATGAAACATTTATTAAAGAAATTCATAAAGGAAATTTCAAACATAAAACTGATCCACGAAGAATTCACCTTGACCCATTCGCAACTAATACTAAATGCTATATTCAAATGGCAGTTGATAATAATAACAATATTTATGTTAAATCCACAAACACCAAACGTTTACAAAAACAATGAGTTATTGAAAATATGAACAAAGAATTAATTAACCAAAATTCAATTATTACTTCTGATATGCAAAAATTATATTTTTTAGTAGCAAAACAAACAAATTCTACTTTATGTGTAACTAAAACAACAATTAATCCTGAAGCTAGTTATCGTAACTTAAATAAAATCAGTAAATTACAATCTAGTCTTAAAGAAGCCTTAATTTATTATCACGGTTTAGGTTTTACTAATATTCAAAATTATTTAAATCTCTGAAAATAAAAATACCAACATAAGGGTTTAACTCCGAACCAACAAACAGCGGTATTATATTTTAATGTATAAAAAATTAAAGTAAAAATAGTAATTTTACATAAAAGTCTTTTAAAATCATCAACTTGATGATTTTTTTTATTTTATCAAGAGTTTTCGACAAAATTAAAATAAAAAATTATTTTAATGTTTTTTTTATAAGCATTTTACTTAGTTTTTATAACATTCTATTAAGATTATGTTTGTTAATATTAAATATTTTATTTCATTACTTATTTTTCAAATAAAAAGGTAATCAATTTTTAGTTACTTTTCTTTCAAAATTATTCAAATCTTCTCCTGCCTAACAAAACTTTATGCGTCCATTTTACATAAAAGCCTTTTAAAATTATCAAGTTGATGATTTTTTTTATTTTATCAAGAGTTTTCGACAAAATTAAAAAAAATTCTTAGTTTTTCTTTGTTAATTTAATTGACATCACGATAAAATCGTATATAATCGTTTTGTAATTAAACTTAATGTTTACTAATACTAAACAAAGAATGGTGGTGTTTTATGGATATTGGCAAGAAAATTAAAGCATTACGGTTAAAACAAGATTTAACAATTGATGAATTAGCACAACGATGTGAATTAACTAAGGGGTTTATTAGTCAATTGGAACGAGATTTAACATCACCAAGTATTGAAACATTACAAGATATTATTTCGGTATTGAATTGTTCTTTAAGTGATTTTTTTAAAGATGATGAAAAAAATAAAAGTTATGTATTTTCTAGTGATGCGATGTCAATTTTAGAAGAAACGGATTATCATATTAAGTGACTTATTGCTACGAGTCAAGCTCATAGTATGGAACCAATTTTAATAACATTAAAAGCAGGAAAAAGTTCACCAAAAGTTAATCCTTTTATTGGGGAAGTGTTTGGATTAGTTTTGACTGGTCGGGTTGTTGTCATTGTTGGCAATAAAAAGATTACTGCCAATACGGGCGATGCTTTTCATTTAGAAGTTAATGAAGAACATTATTTAAAAAATAATATGTTAAATGGTGACAGTAAAGTTCTTTGAATTACAACACCACCAAGGTTTTAAAAAGATATTTACTATTTAGGAGTGATGAAAAAATGATTGATACAGTAATTAAACCTAATATTTTAGAATTACGAAATATTACGAAAGATTTTTCTGGTGAAGTGGTTTTAAAGGGAATTAGTTTAAATATTAAAGCTGGTGAATTTATTACTTTATTGGGACCGAGTGGTTGTGGAAAAACTACTACTTTAAGAATTATTGGTGGTTTTGATGACCCTAATAGTGGCGAAATTCTTTTTGAAAGTCAAAATATGCTTCGGGTGCCAATTCATAAACGCAAAATTAATACAATTTTTCAAAATTATGCGTTATTTCCGCATTTGAATGTTTATGAAAATGTTGCTTATGGTTTAAAAATTAAAAAATTAAAAATTGATGTTATTAAAAAAGCAGTTTTAGAAGCATTGGAATTAGTTAATTTAGTTGGTTTTCAAGATAAGGATATTGATGAATTATCTGGGGGTCAAAAACAACGCGTAGCAATTGCAAGAGCATTAGTTAATAAACCTAAAGTTTTATTATTAGATGAACCATTAGCAGCTTTAGATTTAAAATTAAGACAACAAATGCAGTTAGAATTAAAACGATTACAAAATGATTTAGATATTACTTTTATTTTAGTAACGCATGATCAAGAAGAAGCATTTACAATGTCTGATCGGATTGTTGTGATGAATGAAGGACAAATTCAACAAGTAGGAAGTCCTGAAAATATTTATAATGAACCAGAAAATAAATGAACAGCTAAATTTGTTGGGGCATCAAATATTATTGAGAATGCAGTATTTGTTCACGATAATTTAGTTCATTTTGATGGTCGCGATTTTCGTTGTTTAGATAAAGGATATGGTACTAATGAAACTAATATTGATATTGTAATTCGTCCGGAAGATATTGATATTGTTGGTGAAAAGAGTGGATATTTTCGTGGTACCGTTAAGAGTGTAACTTTTAAAGGTGTTTATTGAGAAATTGTTATTGCAACGCGAAAACGAAATTTTTTGGTGCATTCAACAGATACAGTTATTGTTGGTAAAAAAGTTGGTGTTAGGTGGTCAGTAGAAGACATTCATGTAATGTGAAAAGAGGTTGAATAAGGTGAAAAAAGATAAAGATAAAAATAACTTTTTTAGCCGGATAACACATAATGTCAAAATTCGGTTTCAATGACTACAAGAAAATTTTAAAAAGAATTTACAAAATATTAAGGAAAATCGTTTTATTAAAAAAAGTAATAATAGTTGAGTGCCATTAATGATTCCTTATGTTATTTTAATGATATTATTAATTGTTGCACCACTTTTTATTCTCTTACTATATTCCCTAATTAGTCCTACTAATGATGTTTTAATTTTTGATTTTACAATAAATAATTTTAAAAGTTTTTTTTATGAGCAATCATTTTTAGCATCATTAGGTCGTTCATTATTATATGCAACTGTTGCGACATTTTTTGCCATTCTTATTGGTTATCCCGTAGCATATTTAATGGTCTTTTCAAAGTCAAAATTAGTATCAAAAAATATTTGAATATTAGTAACATTACCAATTTGAATTAATATGTTAGTAAAAACTATTGGTTTAAAAACAATGTTTGATTTAATTGAAAGAATAACTAATGTGCATTTATCAGGAACACCAATAGCAATCGTTATTGGAATGATTTATATGTTTATTCCTTTTGTTATTATTCCTATATTTAATAGTTTGGATAAAATGGATCGTAGTTGAATTGAAGCGAGCAAAGATTTAGGTGCTAGTCCTTATCAAACATTTTGAAGAATTACTTTTCGTTATTCAATGCCAGGAATTATTACCGGAATTATTTTTATGCTATTACAAGCGGCAACAAGTTTAATTGTTGTTAAGTATATGGGACAAGAAAAAATTACTTTAATATCTTCTGTTATTGAAGCATATTTTTTTCAAGGTGCTAATTTTGGTTTAGCAGCTGCAATTTCAGTATTTTTAGGATTTATAATTTTATTATTAGTTATTGTGTTGCGCTTATTAGGGAAAAGAATTTATGGTAAGGTAGGAACGAGATAATGATTAAAAAAATCTTTAAAAGTTCTTATTTACTTTTAGTATTATTATTTATTTATGTGCCCATTAGTATTTTAATTTTTTATTCTTTTAATGATGAGCGAAGTTTAACACATTTTAATGGTAATTTTTCGTTAACTTGATATGAAAAGTTTTTTCAAGATCGGTTGTTTCTTGAATCAATTATTTCTAGTTTGTTAGTAGCGGTTATTGCAACAATTGTTTCAGTTATTATTGGAACTTTAGCTGCCATTGGTATTAGTAAAGCTAAAAAAGTAACGCAATCGTTAACATTAAATATTTCTAATATTCCTTTAATTAATGCTGATGTTGTTACTGCGGTATCGTTAATGATGTTATTTATGGCTTTAGGTTTTAACTTTGGTCTTTTTAGTTTAATTTTAGGACATATTTCTTTTAATATTCCTTATGTAATTATTACGGTTTTACCACGATTAAGAAGAGTTCACCCATCAATTATTGAAGCATCATTGGATTTAGGTGCTAGTCCGAGATATACTTTAAGAAAAGTTATTTTACCTTTAATTTGACCCGCTATTGTTGCTGCTAGTGTTATTTCTTTTGCGATGTCTTTTGATGATTTTATTATTTCTTATTTTACAGGTGGCAATGTAACTAATGTTGCTACATATATTTATACTTTAAAACGACTAACGCCGGTTGTTAATGCTTTTGGCACAATATTAATTTCAATTGTGGCGATTTTAGTTTTAAGTTGAAATTGTTATACTATTATTAGTACGCAGATTAAGTCACGAAATCATAAAATTTTAACAGAAAAATATCGGGCTAAAATTATTATTAATAGTGAAAGAAAACTATTGCAGTTATATTTGCAGTTAAATAATCTTAATCTTGTAAAAAATCTTAATATTTTAAAATTAAAACGAAAAATTTTTCATTTAGAAATTAAAGTAGATAAAGAAAAGTTATGAATTAAATCAAAAAAAGTACAAATTATTCGTCGCGATAAACGACAAGAACGAATTAGTGAGAAAAGAAGAGAGAAATATTATTGATTAGTTCGTTGACCTTGGCGAGCAATTATTATTGTGGCATTAAGTTTTACCTCATTAGGAGCTTTAACATTTGTTTATGTGCAAAATAATCTTTATGATTTTAAATTAGGAATTTGAGGAGAATATATTAATAGTTCGGTTGTGGAAAAATTTGAAACGGCACATAATATTAAGATGAAAGTAGAAACTTATGATAAGAATGAAGTTTTATATAATAAAATGTTTACTACTGATTATGATGTTATTGTTCCTTCTGATTATATGGCTTCAAGACTTATTGCTGAAAATAAGGTTGAAAAATTGGATTGAAGTCGCTTAATGCCAATTGGTAATGATCAGGTTTCTAGTGGGAATAGTTGTTCAGATTTAGATGGTACAAAGCCAGTAGATAGTTTATGAACTTATCTTGATTGTGGTATTAAAAAAGTAATTTCTGTTGCTGGTTATAAAACAGAAAAGTGATTATTAAGTGATTATGCTGTACCTTATTTTTGAGGTGATTTAACAATATTATTGAACTTTGAAAAACCAGAAACTAAAAATTGATTAATTGAAAAAGGTGTTGAAATTTTAATTACTAATGATGAAAAAAAAGAAGAATATTTAAATCCGACAACAGTATCATGAGAATTAATATGACAAGCTGCCCGAGAAGGTAAAAATGTTTTTGCATTAAGTGATTTTCGTAGTTTATATGGTTTAGCATTTCAAAGAATTAATCAAACAGTTAACCCCGAAAGAAAAGAAGATGTTGAATTTGCAACAAAATTATTAAAGGAATTAATTGTTGATTACAAGAATAATGTTACTTTACAAAGTGATGAAATTGTTAATAGTCTTTCAGCGCCATATAATCCAGATTCTAGTCGTTTATTTGATATTGCCGTAATGTATAATGGTGATGCTGTTGCTTCGTTTTATGATAAAAATCAAAATATTCGTGATCGTAATTTTAAAAGTGTGCGACCACGAAAAGCAATTCCAAAGATTGATTCGACAACAGGAATATCTAATCTAGATGTTTTAACACCACAAGGAACAAATGTTTGAGCTGATGTGGCGATGATTACTAAACATAGTTCTAATAAGGATTTAGCATATAAGTTTTTACAATTTGTTTTACAAGATAAAGTACAAACAGAGTTATCATTAGAATTTGGTTATAATACGCCTTTGTTTAAAGATACACAAGATATTGTTAATGATGAGTATAAATCTGTTGCTAGTATTTATTTACCAGTTGCTAATTTTATTAATGGTCAGTGAGTTACTGATATTCAAACTGCTTATGCTGGTTTTCAAAATAAATTTATTAAGGAAATTACTGATTCCTATACACGGGTAATAAGTGCTGGTTTAGGTGGTTATTAGATTATCAGGAATGACAATTAACAAATTTGTCATTCCTTTATTTATTTTTTAAAAATAGCTTATTAATTAAATTTCAAAGTAAAAAAATTGCAGATTAAAGATTTATCCTCGCTTGCTTGGTTTTTTATGATGTTCCTAGTAGAAGATTTTTATTTAGTTGTTGTTGCTGTGATTTTCTTAAACTAAGCAAGGTTAACGATAATTTTAATCTAATTTAAAAAAAGACTGAAATAAAATTCAGTCTTTTTCTTAGTTTTAAAATATTTGGTTGATAATTATCAATTAAGTGAGTTTATTAAAACACTATAATTAACTGTTACTGTGCCAGTATAAACAGCTGAATCAAGTGAAATAATTTTTACACTGTTATTAGTAATATTTTCAATTTTGATTTTATTAATATTTAACTACGGATTTAATTGTTTTACTTTTTCTTTGATTTGTTGTTCTGTTGGATTTTTTAATTCCTCAGTTATAAATTCACCTAGATTAGCATTGACAATAATGGATGATAATTTAAAAGAATTGTTATTTCTTTCAATTATTTGGGGTTGATTTTTTTCTTGATATATTGATATTGAAATAAAAACAAAAATCCTTATTAAAATTAAATTTTAATTTTGTAGAAAACTCTTGATATTTATTGAATATACTTAATTTTAGGTATATTTTTAATATGATAGAGGTGGATAATAATTATGGGGAGAATAATTCAAGAACTAGTAAACACTTTAACAGATGATCAACTTTTAGAATTTTATGAAAAAGTCAAACAACAAGCAGAATTAATAAAAAAAAACGTTTAAATGAAATTGATCAAAAATTTAGAGCACAAGGTATTAAATGACCTAAATGTGAATCTTACCATTGCGTTAAAAATGGACATAATTCAGAAGGAAAACAAAAATATTTATGTAAAAATTGCCGTGCAAGTTTTGATGCTTGTCGTAATTATTTTATTTATTGAATTCATTTAAATTATGAACAATGAAATTTATTGATTCAAATTTCATTGCTGGGGCAATCTAGTAAAACAATTTCTCGGTTTATTAAAACTACATTAAAAACTGCTTGATATAATCGTCAAAAATTAATGAAATCAAAACAATTAGAAAATACCCAATTAAAATTTAAAAAATTATCTGGTAAAATCCAAATCGATGAAACATTTATTAAAGAAATTCATAAAGGAAATTTCAAACATAAAACTGATCCACGAAGAATTCACCTTGACCCATTCGCAACTAATACTAAATGCTGTGTTCAAATGACAGTTGATAATAATAACAATATTTATGTTAAATCCACAAACACCAAACGTTTACAAAAACAATGAGTTATTGAAAATATGAACAAAGAATTAATTAACCAAAATTCAATTATTACTTCTGATATGCAAAAATTATATTTTTTAGTAGCAAAAAAAACAAATTCTACTTTATGTGTAACTAAAACAACAATTAATCCTGAAGCTAGTTATCGTAACTTAAATAAAATCAGTAAATTACAATCTAGTCTTAAAGAAGCCTTAATTCATTATCATGGTTTAGGTTTTACTAATATTAAAAATTATTTAAATCTCTGAAAATGAAAATACCAACATAAGGGTTTAACTCCAAACCAACAAACAGCGGTATTATATTTTAATGTATAAAAAATTAAAGTAAAAATATTAATTTTATATAAAAGCCTTTTAAAATTATCAAGTTGATGATTTTTTTTATTTTATCAAGAGTTTTCTACAAAATTAAAAAAAAAATTTTATTCATATTTATTTAATAAAATTTGCTATAATAAAATAATCTTAACCTTATGATAAAAAATAAGGATATCAAGAATTAAATATAAAATTGTTATTAAATTTTTTCATATTTAATGACCTGAAAAAGTAGAAATTTTTGTTTGTTGGTGTATAAGGAAATTCCAAAGTAAGAAAGATTCTAGGCTCAGATTTAGAGAAAGGATGTTGATTGTTTATTAAATTTTTATTAATTAGTAAAAATTTGTGAAAAGGATTTGATATTAATGAAAAAAATATTAGGAATCTTAGGAACTATAACAATAACAGGAAGCGGAATGACAGGGGTTGTTGGAAATGCTCCAGTTTTAACAAAAAATGAAATTAATTATTTACAAAGATATAAAAGAAGCAAAAATAAACCAATAATAATTGATAGTTATCAAAATAAAATTGAAATTACACCAATTTGAACTGATCTAGAAAAAACATTCGGGGGTTTAACAACAGTAATATCAAATACAATTAGTATTGTTTCCACAAATAATCAACAACTTTATTATTTGGATGTAACAAAGCCAGCTAGAGAAAGATGGGTTGACTTAGGAAAACAAAGTGGGTCAAATATTAAAGTTTCAAATACAAGTGTTATTGTTCAAGAATTTAAAACTGATGAACTTTGATATTTAGATTTTTCAAATCCATATAGCCCTGTTTGAACTGACTTAGGTAAAAAAGTAACTTTTGGTCCTACTCAAATGTCAAATACAGTTTTTATTATTTTAGAAAAAGATACCAATGAGCTTTATTATTTGGATGTAACAAAGCCAGCTAGCGAAAGATGGGTTGACTTAGGAAAAAATATTATGAATCCTCCTTGATATGGTCATGTTTCTAGTGCTATAACTTTTATTATGGAAAAAAATACTCAAAAACTTTGATATTTAGATTTTTCAAATCCATATAACCCTGTTTGAACTGACCTGGATAAAAATGCAAACAATGCAATTACTATTATTTCAAGCACAACGGCTTTCATTCTGGAATATAATACGAATAAACTTTGATATTTAGATTTTTCAAATCCAAAAAATCCAATATGAAATGATTTAGGTAAACAAGGATCATTAGGTTATGTAATTAAGTTTACAACCACAACAGCTCTTTTTGTTGAAAAAAATACTCAAAAACTTTGATATTTAGATTTTTCAAATCCATATAATCCTGTTTGAACTAATTTAGAAGAAGTAATAAAGGTTTCTGATAGTGGTGTAACTAAAACAACCAATACTACAAGTTTTATTATGGAATATAATACGAATAAACTTTGATATTTAGATTTTTCAAATCCAAAAAATCCAATATGAAATGATTTAGGTAAACAAGGATCATTAAGTTGATTTTTATCTAATAATAAATTTATGTTTTTAGAATGGATCCCCGATTTAGGGCCTTCAACTATTTGACATTTAGATTTTTCAAATCCAAAAAATCCAATTTGAACAAATTTAAGCGGAGATATAAAAGTATTCTCATTTTATAAAATGTCAGATACATTATTTTTGGTTTGGTGGCGTGATTCAAATAAAATTTATAAGTTAGAAATTAAAAATATAGAATTAAAACTTAATGATTTAGAAAACAGAATAAATAATTTAGCAAATTCTTCTAAAGTACTTGCTAAAGGCGGTACTTTATAGTGGCCTTGCCGGAAATGTTGCAGGAGAAATAGAATAAAAAATTTGTAATATAAATAAATATTTAAAATGACAATTTAATTAAATTGTCATTTTTCATTTTTTATCATCCTTTCTATTTTGAAAAAATGAAAAAATTTTTTAGTTATTAAGAATAAAAAGATTTTTGTAATATACCACAGACTTATGACAAGTACAAGCATTTTTTTAAAAAAGGAATGATAAATTATAAAATAAAGCAGGAATTTCTTAAAAATAGTTTATAATGAAATTCCAAAATAAGTAGATTCCAGACTAACATTTGGAGAAAGGAAAAGGTGTTATAAATTTTATTAATTAGCAAAAATTCACGAAAGGAATTTGATTGATATGAAAAAACACTTATAAAGATGCTACTTTATTATCAACAAAAGATAATGAAAAGTTTAAAGGTGCATTTCGTTTTGAAGTAACTTTAAAAAACTATGACGGTCCTAATAAACAAATAAGTATTAAAGATGTAGTAAAAAATACTGATTTAGGTAAAATTATAACCAACAATAAAGATGATATTTTAAATAAATTAAAAGACAAAAATGAAGAATTAGTTTTAACTGAGGTATTTTTAACCAATATTACGGAAAATAGTGCTATTTTAAATATTAAATAGAATTCACAAATTTATTTTCATGATGAAACTATGAAAATAAAATTTGAAATTGATATTAATGAACGAGCCCTTACACAGGAATATTTTCAAAATGAATAATTTAATACAAACGGAAATTACAGTGGTGGAATAATTGGAACAGTAAACAATGAATATGCTTTGTTTACTTATATGGGAAATATTTATAAATCATCATTAAAGAAGTCAAACGAGCAATTTAAATTAATAAAACAAGATGATGATAAAAAAATAATATCTTGATATTGTTATTCAATGGAAAAAAATGGATTTTTCTATTATTTTGATACTAGTGGAAATCGTTATCAAATTTCAAAAGAAGGAAAAATTATTGAAATAAAAAAATATAGCGGGCTCTCATCTAGTGCAACTAATGGCATTATGAATTTAAATGGGGAACCAGCACTTGTATCTTATGTCGTAAATAATTTAATAATTTATTTTTTAGATAATGAATTAAATATATATAAATCTAAAGAAATTAAACTAAAATCAGGTGACCTAGGAAGTAAATATTATATTTCGTTGTTTGAAGATTATAATGGGAAGATTGGATTTACCTCTTTAGATGGAATTTTATTAATTAATGATAAGTTAGATTATTATTATAAGGTGAAAAATAATTCTCTATTTGGAAATAATTTATCAAAGCTTATTGTTTTAGATGATAATAACTATGTAGTATCAGACTATGTTGCAAATGGACGTTTTGTTGATAAAAATTTTGATTATAAAAAAGGTCTTAATTTAATTAATAATTATTGTATTATGAATATTATTTCTACAAATATTAAAAATGAATTTTAATTTTGTCGAAAACTATTGATATTTATTGAATATACTTTTTAATTTTGTCGAAAACTATTGATATTTATTGAATATACTTTTTAATTTTGTCGAAAACTCTTGATATTTATTGAATATACTTAATTTTAGGTATATTTTTAATGTGATAGAGGTGGATAATAAATAATTATGGAAAAAATAATTCAAGAACTAGTAAATACTTTAACAGATGATCAATTTTTAGAATTTTATGAAAAAGTCAAACAACAAGCAGAATTAATAAAAAAACAAAAACGTTTAAATGAAATTGATCAAAAATTTAGAGCACGAGGTATTAAATGCCCTAAATGTGAATCTTGCCATTGCGTTAAAAATGGACATAATTCAGAAGGAAAACAAAAATATTTATGTAAAAATTGCCGTGCAAGTTTTGACGCTTTTCGTAATCATTTTATTTATTGAAGTCATTTAAATTATGAACAATGAAATTTATTGATTCAAATTTCATTGCTGGGTCAATATAGTAAAACAATTTCTCGTTTTATTAAAACTACATTAAAAACTGCTTGATATAATCGTCAAAAATTAATGAAATCAAAACAATTAGAAAATACCCAATTAAAATTTAAAAAATTATCTGGTAAAATCCAAATCGATGAAACATTTATTAAAGAAATTCATAAAGGAAATTTCAAACATAAAACTGATCCACGAAGAATTCACCTTGACCCATTAGCAACTAATACTAAATGCTGTATTCAAATGGCAGTTGATAATAATAACAATATTTATGTTAAATCCACAAACACCAAACGTTTACAAAAACAATGAGTTATTGAAAATATGAACAAAGAATTAATTAACCAAAATTCAATTATTACTTCTGATATGCAAAAATTATATTTTTTAGTAGCGAAACAAACAAATTCTACTTTATGTGTAACTAAAACAACAATTAATCCTGAAGCTATTTATCGTAACTTAAATAAAATCAGTAAATTACAATCTAGTCTTAAAGAAGCCTTAATTCATTATCATGGTTTAGGTTTTACTAATATTCAAAATTATTTAAATCTCTGAAAATGAAAATACCAACATAAGGGTTTAACTCCAAAAAAACAAACAGCGGTATTATATTTTAATGTATAAAAAATTAAAGTAAAAATAGTAATTTTACATAAAAGCCTTTTAAAATTATCAAGTTGATGATTTTTTTTATTTTATCAAGAGTTTTCTACAAAATTAAAAAATATACTTAATTTTAGGTATATTTTTATATGATAGAGGTGGATAATAATTATGGAAAAAATAATTCAAGAACTAGTAAATACTTTAACAGATGATCAATTTTTAGAATTTTATGAAAAAGTCAAACAACAAGCATAATTAATAAAAAAACAAAAACGTTTAAATGAAATTGATCAAAAATTTAGAGCACATGGTATTAAATGCCCTAAATGTGAATCTTACCATCGCGTTAAAAATGGACATAATTCAGAAGGAAAACAAAAATATTTATGTAAAAATTGCCGTGCAAGTTTTGACGCTTTTCGTAATCATTTTATTTATTGAAGTCATTTAAATTATGAACAATGAAATTTATTGATTCAAATTTCATTGCTGGGGCAATCTAGTAAAACAATTTCTGTATTTAAAAAATTATCTGGTAAAATCCAAATCGATGAAACATTTATTAAAGAAATTCATAAAGGAAATTTCAAACATAAAACTGATCCACGAAGAATTCGCCTTGACCCATTCGCAACTAATACTAAATGCTGTATTTAAATGGCTGTTGATAACAACAACAATATTTATGTTAAATCCACAAACACCAAACGTTTACAAAAACAATGAGTTATTGAAAATATGAACAAAGAATTAATTAACCAAAATTCAATTATTACTTCTGATATGCAAAAATTATATTTTTTATTAGCAAAACAAACAAATTCTACTTTATGTGTAACTAAAACAACAATTAATCCTGAAGCTAGTTATCGTAACTTAAATAAAATCAGTAAATTACAATCTAGTCTTAAAGAAGCCTTAATTCATTATCATGGTTTAGGTTTTAATAATATTCAAAATTATTTAAATCTCTGAAAATGAAAATACCAACATAAGGGTTTAACTCCAAACCAACAAACAGCGGTATTATATTTTAATGTATAAAAAATTAAAGTAAAAATAGTAATTTTACATAAAAGCCTTTTAAAATTATCAAGTTGATGATTTTTTTTATTTTATCAAGAGTTTTCTACAAAATTAAAAAAAATGAATATTATGTTTTATTTGGATATAATAAACACTGGGGTGGCCCGCCTACAAAAGTGGCATTTGGAAAATTAACATTTGAATTGAAATAATAAAGAGTAAAATAATGAAAAAACTCAAAATGATTCAGAAATTTGATGTATTATCTTCTAAATTAGTTGAAACTAAGTTAACCCGTTTAAAATATTAAAATAATTTTCAATAGTATTTTATTTATAGTAAATTAATACAAAATTAACAGAAGTTGAAAAAGAACAAAAACAAAATATTAAAATAAAAAAATTATATTTTTAAAAATTTTTGTAATGTTTGAAATGGAGTTTTAGTGTTTAATGGTGAATGAGAGCGTTAAAAATTATAAAAGTAATAATATTTGTTTAAATAATGTTGGAGTTCATTTTGATTTAATTTTTTATCCGTAGCGTAAAATAATTTGGTATAATGTTGGTGGAATCGTTCAATCTTTCCGTTGCTCTGAGGCGGGCTTATTGGTGTGGTGGTTTCATGAACAATTCCATTTTTTGAAAGAAAGGTTGTAAAAAGCCTTTCTTTTACTTTGTATGCTTTTTTATTACTTCAGTTAGTAGTTGTAAATTCTGGAGCATTATCAGTGCGAAGGCGTTTAATAGTTATGCCAAGTTCACTAAAATCTTTTATTGCTCTTTGTACAGCATTAATAGCATTGTCAGTTCCTAAACTATCATAAACATAACCAAATACTATGCGTGTCATTTCGTCAATGAAATCATAAATGTAATATTTTTTATCAACCGGAAAATTTGATGTGGTAATGATTTTGGCATCCATTTGTAAAAGACCAATCTCGGAAACTTCATAACGCTTAAAATGGCGTTTCGTTTGTTTAATTTGTTGTTTTAATTCTTTTCAGCGAGGGTCAGATTTAATTCAGCGATAAAAAGTTTTGATGTTTTTAGGAACTTCTGAATTTTTAATATCGTGAAAACCGATTTTTAAATTATTAAATAAAGACCACATTCCACCGACTTGAAGATTTTTGTAATCAAAATATAAATCACATACTTTTTCACGATAATTTAAACTATATTGATAATTAAGATTTTGTGGTTTTGTAGTTTTAATCAATAACAAATCTAAATTGTCAGAATAATAGGCAGTCATAATTTTTTGTGCCCAACGATAAAAGGTTTTCGTTGCATTCTTAAAATATTTTTTAATAAGTTTTGTTAAAGTAGTTTCTTCAATATAGAAATAAGTTCATAAATTTAAATAAGCAGTAATGCGTTTTTTAGTTTTATAGTAATAAGGATTACGACAATTAGCACTTAGTCAACTTTGTACTTTTGCTTTTAAATCTGCTAAATCATCTTGGTAAATAATATATTTCATTTTTTAAACTCCTTAAATTAAGAAAATCGTATTTTTTGTAATACGATTTTCAAGAATGGTTATTAAATTACTAAAGTTAATAAGGCATTTCGGCAGAGAATAAAACTATACGATAAACACTTGAAACTTTTTTAAATGAAATTTTAACATTAATAATTTCGTCAAGCCAATAACTACGGACATCGTAAGTAGAGCCATCAATCTGATAACCATTTATTTTCTTATAAACACCATTTTTGTTATAAAGATTAGTAAATTCTGAATTATAAACATAAAATTGTTTTTGTAGTGCTAGAAAATTAGGTAATAAAATATTACTTTTTGTAAAATCAAGCATATCATAATTTTTAGGGATTAAAATTAAACCACTATTTTTAACACTAGCAAACTGCAAATTATATTCTTTAAAATTATTACTATTACTACACGCAGAGATAAATATTACCCCAACTAAATTTAAAGCTAATAAAAATTTTCACATAAAGGAAAATCCTCCTTTCAAAGGAATTATATTTTATATAAAAATACTTTAAATACTTAAGAAAACTTTTTTAATATCATTAGCAAGATTGCCAAAGGCACTACAAATTCAAATAACATCTGAAATGTCGGAATAACCTCAAACACCGGGAAGGCGGTTTTGGTAAAATTAATCGTTATTTTGGCAATATCCGCGAGGGGGCGAATTAAAAGATTAATCCCTGAAAGACCAAGCAATCAATTTAACATACTAACAGAAGCGTGCTGAATGCCACAGGATATCGCACTAAATAAACCCCAATAAGAACAGTTGGGCGTCGGAATTAAGTCATCCATATTACCACTTATGCCACCGCCAATAAAAGCCGTTGAATTCAAAATGTTAAAATCGTATAAAGAATAATGATATTCAGTACTTTCATTTTTCTTTTTATATAGTCGAAAAGTTAGTGTAAGAATATTAATTCCATACATTACATCAACTTTGGCATTGTAAAAATGCAGTTTATTACTAGTATCGTTTCATAATTGGTTATCATACGCTTTTAAAACATTAAAATCTATTTGATAAGAACTTTTACCGGCGTTAAAACCACTAGCAATTTGTTTGTCTTTAACAAAAAAATAGGAACGACCAATCATATTCTTACTATTTTGCATTGTGGAATTAAAATTAATTAAATACTGTTTGGGATAAAAAGTAATTAAGGAACGATAGAAAAAACCCATTTGTAAAACATTTTTAGGAATTTGTTGCATTCCCTTGTAATCTAATTCTACATAAGTAGAAACATCCATATCAAAACTCGCATAAAAGAATTGTGTAAAAAAACCACCTAAAATTTTATACAGTTTATTAAATAACCCATTAATAAAATCAATAGTTAAATCTTTTTGATAATAAAGTATAAAATCTTTAAAATCAGCCTTTAATTTGTCATCATAGCGTAAAAAATGGAAAGTATTACCATAATAATTAACTTGTCCAAAAAAGGTATTAATAAAATCTCCTCCAAAACTTGTTCGCGAGCCAGATTTTCAAAGCGATTTACCATTTTCTAAAAAATCATTATTGCCAACAATGCTACCATGCTCCGTTTTTATAGTAATAACATCACCAAAACTAGAAAAGGAAAGTTCTCTAAAAATAATTTTTTCCATCATATCAGCTTCAGGATATGAATTTTTGCGACTTAAATTAAATTTACTATTTTGTTTAAAACCATTTAACTTAATTGATATTTCATTCATATATTTAAAATTATCATCAAAGAAATTAAAAATTGGCACTCAATATAAATAGCTATAATTAAATTTATCAAAATCTCGGCGTTGTATCATTAAATAATCAAGTTTATCTTGAAACTGATTATACTGATATTCACCATCATTTTTAGTTATTGTTGTTGGTAATGGTTGCTCGTTATCTTTTTCAGGTAGAGGAGGCATTTCAGCAAAAAAGGAAATTATACGCTAAACACCTGAAACTTTTTTAAATGAAATTTTCACATTAACAATTTCGTCAAGCCAATAACTACGGACATCGTAAGTAGAACCATCAACCCAATAACCATTTATTTTTTTATAAACACCATTTTTGTTATAAAGATTAGTAAATTCTGAATTATAGACATAAAATTGTTTTTGTGGTGCCGGAAAATTAGGTAATAAAATATTACTTTTCGTAAAATCAAGCATATCATAATTTTTAGGGATTAAAATTAAACCACTATTCTTAACATTAGCAAACTCTAATTCGCAACTTTCACCACATTGACTAGGATTTAGGGCTCGTTTTTGTCGTTTCATAAATAATTGTTCCCTATTAGGTTTTCGTGGTTGTTTTGTATCAAAAAACGCCCCTAACTAATAAACATTATAAAATAAAATCAAGAAATAATTTTATCCATCTCCTCAAGCTTTAAAACTATTTTTTATCGCTTTAAAAGCATCAGAAAATTTATACTGTTGATGTTGTGGGCATTCACAATTAGCAACTTGCATTTGATGCTTTCTAAAAACTTTATTAAAGTAATAACCCCTAATAATTAACTTAATACCAGTTATTAAGAAATAAATAATTAATAATCAAAGATAAACATTAAAAAATACACTTTGAAAATTTAATGGTATAAAATCTTTAAAAAATTCATCCCCTTTAATTTGAAGAATTGTTAAAAATATTCAAATTATAATAATAACACTATGAAATATAATAAAAAAATGTATAAAACCTAAAACACTTTTAAATCATTTAATACCTAATATTTTTTTTAACTTTTTCATTTTTTAACTCCTTAAAATTAAATATATTGTTGATAAAATACAAATCGTTCCTAAAATTTGGAAAATCGGATGTTGGGAAAATAACCTTATCATTGGTTTAAATAGTTCTAAAATTTTAATATTATTTGATAGAACTTTATTAAAATATTCTAAACCCTCACGCACATAGGCTCATAAACCTAAAAAGTCATTTAAAGCAAAAATAGAAAAAACAGCGACAAGAATAAATAATATTATCAATTTAAACATTTTCTAAAACCTACCTTTTTATTCGCCGTCCGTGTTGGTTAACTCACGGTCTGTTTTTAGAATTATGCCCACTAAATTTCTTAATTGGACCACTAGATGATTTTTTCTTAGCTCCTCAATTAGCAACTGATTTTCGATATTTTTTACGAAAACCAACTTTTGGTCGTTCAATATGAATACCTAAAATGCCACCAATTACAAGATTTATCACAAGCATAATTAGCGGAAAAATAATAATACGAATATCTGTTCCGGGAATGGTTAAAGTTCAAATTAAATCAAAAACTTTATAAAACATATCGCCAATCAAACTAGCCATTTTTTCTAAGTTTTCCATTTTTTAAACTCCTTTACTTGTTTTTCTTCTTCAGATTATTTTTTAACTTAGTAAGTATCTTACTGAATTTTTCCATTTTTAAATATTCTAATGCTTCAATATCCATTACATTATCATTTCAAAATTTATGTTGATAATTATCGTTCAAAGCACGATTACTTAATTCACGCAAGAATGATAAATATTTATTATCATAAAGATTTAAAATTGACATCGGAATTTTCAATTTAAAGAAATAAATGTCTAATTCCGGAATGCTACAATACTTGATTTTGCGACCTTTTTTATCATTTTTTGCATTAATCAGAGTTAATCGTCATTGTTCGTATTCACTTACCGATTTAAAAGTGCCATAAATAACTTGTAAATAAGGACGAAAGATACTAACTGGTTTTTTTCTAATACCAAAAATTATTGAATTCGCAATATCACGAACTTTAACTCATATATGTTCGGCTCGTTGTCCGCTTGCTAATACGATATGAGTAAATTGCCGTGCTGAAGCAAAATATTCTTGTAAACCTTGGGTTACTCTATCATTTTCTTTATAGTCAGTTCCTTCTAAAAATAAGTTAGTTTCATATCATAACAGCAAATGCTTTTCTTATAATATCGGATAATTATAATCTAATAAAGACATATGCCCTAATGAAAGCATTTGTTTATCCGTAATCGGAAAATTAGAAATCGTTTTTCAACCACTTAATAAGTAAGAAGCTAAAACCATTAAAGCGGTTTTTCCATTCCCTAAGGCACCAATTACTAAATTTAAGGGCGAATTTAATAGGAAATTAATAAAACTACGACGAGCAAAGAAATGAGAAATTTTAGTATATAAAATATACAAAGCAATTAATAAATAAATAATATCAACTAACATTCGTCAACTCTGAGGATTATAATAATGCAAAATCGCACCATAGAATCACGCAATAATAAATAAAGTGCGATTTAAAGCGACAAAATCATATAATCTTAAATTTATTTTTTTAAACAGTAGTGTCACTTAAATCACACTTTATTTATTTTTATTACTATCTGCCGGGCATTAATTTTTCAAACATTTTGAAAGCGATTAAAAATAAACCAATAATCACGTCAAGCAAGAAAATTCAATATGTAGCAAAGAAATTAACAACATTTGGCATATTACCACCAATAATATCAGTTCAAATATTACCAAACGCTTTAATTAATGCTTTTCATAAGTTAGTAACCGCTTGCTCGCCAGTAACAGCCACTGGCGTAGTCACTTCTGTTAAGAAAGTTCTAATCATACAATCACCCCCTTTCTAAACAAAATATGATTTAACCTTATAAAATAAAATAACCATAAATAAGACGATGAATACTAATACCATTCAAAAGGCAATATTTGCTATTAAAAGTCAAAGTAGTTCTTTGGTTAAATCAATTTCTTTGCCGGAAACTCATGCCGGAATAACTTTAATTTGAATAAATAAATCTCAAAAATACAATTTTGTCATTTCTCAATATAAATCTTTTCAAGCAACTAAAAACATAATAATTACCGCTTAAAAGGTCAAAAGAGTAGAAAAATAATTGCCGAGAAGAGCATTACAATTATTAAAATTGAAAACAAAAATACAACTTGAGGCGGTAAATCGGCAGTTGGATAAATTAATTCAATTAACTCAATAATTACTTTTTTAAACATTTTCTAAAACCTACTTTTTAATTTCTTTTTCATCTTGTTCTAATAAATTTCGCTTAAACTTTGCAATAAATATTCGTTGTGAATAAGTAAAATCTTTTGGCAACCGCTTTGCTTCGCTACCATATTTCTTTTTATCTTTAAAAAACCGATAAATATTAACCGCAATATAATATGCTAGTAATAATGTTAAAATCGTGAAAAATACTAATCCAAAAATACTCATCTTTCTTTTCTCCTTAATTTTCTAATCTTTTAATATGCAATATCAACACAAAGTCAATTATCACCGACTAAATAAGTTCTAACAGATTCAACTGCAGATTTAGACGCTCAAAATTTTTGTTCTAATCCAGTTTTTTTATTAATAGAATATATAAACTTTCGACAATAATTTTTAGGTGGTTAACCCACACTAACTCACATTTTCATTTCTAAAACTCCAAAACTATTTTTTTACTACACCAAATCAAAAAAATTGCAATAACTTAGTTAAATAACTCAACTCATCCATAACTAGCGGGCGGAGCATACGCTTTCCGCACCGCTTCACCACCATAAACATCAACCAAGATATTTTTTAATTACCTTAATCTTTAAAATGAATTTTTAAAATAATTAAAACTTACATCCTTTTTATCGTTCTCTTTTTCCGAAATAAAAAAATTTAATAATTCTTGTCCTCCAATTAAATTTGTTTCTCGGTCTGTTCGATTAATCGATACTACTCTATAATCACTATCTTTAATTATTCCAATACAAATAGAATTTTCATATTTACCCTTATAAACAAACCGCTTTGAAAATCAAATACCAATAGGTTGATTAAATCACGGAATTTCTGGTGCTTTAATAAGTACTGCACTTTGCGTTTCTTTTAAAAGATATTTTTTAGTATTTAAAAAAATATTTTCAATATTTCGCATACACATACCTTCCTTACAAATATATTTAGTTATATTAAACTAAGTTATATTAAACTAAGTTATATTAAACTAAGTTAAATATTTATTTTTTTAAACATTTATGTTTAACAAAATTTGTTAGTAAACTTCGTTTACTAATTAACTTAGTTTATTACTATAAAGGCACAAAAAAATACAAGGCATAACTAAAAATAATAAATATTAATTTAGCCTTATATTTTTTGCAATAAATAAATGAGCTCGTATTTATTTATTAATTAACAGCAAGTTTGTAGAAACCGAAATCTTGTCATATGTATATGGTTTCTACAAATAAAAAGATTTTTCCTAATGACGCATCAGTTTTTAAAATATTTTATTTAGCATTTCAAAATATGGTTAAGAAATGAACGATGCCAATTCAAAATTGGGGTAGTGCAATTTCACATTTAATGATAAAATTTGAAGACAGAGCAGAGTGAATTTAAGTTAATCACTTAGAGACACAGTTAATTGCACAGTTCCCAATCCCTCCCATTTTACAGTTTAATTATTTTTTAATTCTGCTTTAAAAGATAGTATTTTTATTGGAATAGTAATTGTTTCATTAGCAATTTTAACATGAGTATTTGAGGCAATAAATTCTGTTTTATCAAACGTTTTGTCATTTTTTATTGTAATTTTTAATCTTTTAAGCTCGTTTCATGCTATATGGATGGGTTACAATAAGTTGGACCATATTTATGTGGACTTTCAAATAAAATAAAATTATTAAGAAAGTAGGAAGATAAAAATGGGGAAAAACTCATATTCAAATGAATTTAAAAAACAAATTGTCATGCTTTATCAAAACGGAAAAAGCATTGTTGAAATTATTAAATAATACGAAATTTCAAAATCAGCCGTATATTCGGTGAATTGAAAATTTTAATAATTTTGGGTCATTTAAAGTGCAAGATAATCGCACTGTCGAAGAAAATACCCAATTAAAATTTAAAAAATTATCTGGCAAAATCCAAATCGATGAAACATTTATTAAAGAAATTCATAAAGGAAATTTCAAACATAAAACTGATCCACGAAGAATTCACCTTGACCCATTCGCAACTAATACTAAATGCTGTATTCAAATGGCAGTTGATAATAATAACAATATTTATGTTAAATCCACAAACACCAAACGTTTACAAAAACAATGAGTTATTGAAAATATGAACAAAGAATTAATTAACCAAAATTCAATTATTACTTCTGATATGCAAAAATTATATTTTTTAGTAGCAAAACAAACAAATTCCACTTTATGTGTAACTAAAACAACAATTAATCCTGAAGATAGTTATCGTAACTTAAATAAAATCAGTAAATTAAAATCTAGTCTTAAAGAAGCCTTAATTCATTATCATGGTTTAGGTTTTACTAATATTCAAAATTATTTAAATCTCTGAAAATGAAAATACCAACATAAGGGTTTAACTCCAAACCAACAAACAGTGGTATTATATTTTAATGTATAAAAAATTAAAGTAAAAATAGTAATTTTACATAAAAGCCTTTTAAAATTATCAAGTTGATGATTTTTTTTATTTTATCAAGAGTTTTCTACAAAATTAAAAAATTTTTGTTGTGTAAAAATTCAATAATATGATAAAATGAAAACGAATAAAAATGACAATAACAAGAAAGGCAGGGTTAGTTTAGTAATTAAATAATATAATTAGCTGATTGTTTTACTTCTTCAAAGTAATACCTAATAAAACTAAACGCGACCCTATTTATTAAATCATTTGCATTTTATAGCAAAAAAAATTATAATTATAGGGTCTAGCTATAAAATATTCATATATAAAAAAATATAGGAAAATGGAGTTAAAAATTAAATGGCCACAGTTGTTGTAAAAAAGGATGGAGAAGATATTGATCAAGCTTTACGCAGATTTAAAAAAGCTGCTTCTCCAATTAAAAGAGAATTAGAAAAGCGTAAACACTTCCTTTCTCCCAGAGAAAAACGTTTATTTAAAAAAGCACAAAATCGTAAATTTTCTCGTTAATTATTAACGAGATTTTTTTATGTTTTACAAGGAAAAAAATATTAGATAAGTAAAAGTAGTAATGGGGATTAAATGTTGTATCCATTAATATGACAAGAGCAAAAAAATGATTGTGCTGTTGCTTGTTTAGCAATGTTAATTACGTATTATCGCAAGAAACAAATTTCATTAGAAACTTTAAAACAAGAAGCATCATTTCAATGAAAATATTGAAGTATTAAAACATTGAAAGCGGTAGCCTATTCACAGGGAGTGTTATTAACGCCATATCATTGTAATTTTGAGCAACTTCAAAAGTTATCGTTAAAAACGCCTTGAATTTTATATGTTAATAATGACAATGGTGAAGATCATTTTATTGTTGTTTATAAAAAACATCGAAAAAAATTTTTAATTGCTATGATCAGCAATTAAAAATTACAATGAGTAACAAATGAATATTTACAAAATATTTATTTGGATACTTTAATTATTAGTGCTAAAACAATAATCCTTGCTAGTAAACAAAAAAATCTTGTTACTTGTTCATTATTTTATTTATTACAACCATATTTAATGGTAATTTCGGGACTATTGGTTATTAATTTATTATTAATGGTAATTAATTTTTTAGCAAATATGTTAGTAAAGGTATTTGTTAATAGTCGTCATCTTTTTATTTTAAATAATATTTGATTAAAGATTTTATTAGGTTTTATAATTATTATTTTAATGAAAATGATTGTTAGTTTTTGTCAACAAAAAATAATTTTAATGTTAACTCATAATTTTATTACTAATATGACACATCGATATTATTTTGCTATTAGTGAAAGTAATTTTATAATAATGGAACAATATCAAGATAGTGATTGATTGCAAAGAGTTGAGGATTTAACTATTGTTTGTATTTTATTAACAACAAAGTTATTACCCAAGGTATTCCTATTTTTATTATGGCAATTATTAGTGCTATATTGTTATTTTTTATTCATTGATGATTTTTACTAGCCATTGGATTGCAGTCATTAATTTTGTTATGTATTAATTTGTTATTTCATAATTTTTGTTATCATCAAAAAATTAAACAAAAACAAGAAACGATTTTTCATTATCAACAATATTTACAACTAATTCAATCAGCAACGCAAAGAATAGGCTGTGATATTAATGATGTTGTTTTATTTAAAATTCAACAAAGTTATGACCAATTACAAAAAACTAGTATTAGTTTATCTAATGCTGAAGTTAAAGTTAACCACTATGAACAGTTGATTATTAGTCTTTGTAATTTATTAATATTATATTTAGCAAGTAACTTACTTGCTAGTAATATGATATCTTTAGGACAAATAATATTTGCTAGTTCATTAACAGGCTATGTAACAAACTTTTTTCAAGAAATTGGTCAGCTAATTATTACGAGAAAAAAACTGAAACAAGCGATTAATCGTGTAAAACCGCTGTTATTTTTTAAAAAGGAAATTAAGCATAATTCTTTGTGCGAAGCAACTATTTCAACGATCTCATTGCAAAATGTGTCTTTTAAATATTGTGATCAAATTATTTTTCAAAAAATTAATTATCAATTTAAAAAAAACTAATTTTATTAGTGGCGTTTCTGGTAGTGGAAAATCTACTTTATTAAAACTTATTGGTGGAATGTATGATAACTATCAAGGAATTATTTTGTTAAATAATCAAGATATGCGATTTCTTGCTCATAATGAAATTATTTCCCTCGTTTCCTATTAATGATGCTAGCAATTTAAGTTCTAGTCAACGACAGGGCGTATAACAAAGATGTAGAAAAATAAGAAAAAGACGATAATTATCGTCTTTTTTGTTCTTTTGTAAAAAAAATATGCACTTCGTATAAATATTGGAGGTTGGTTTATATTATGTGTGTAAGATAACCATTTTAGACCAGCAAGAATACGCCTTCCTTTTAAAAATTATTTTTAAGAGGAAGTGGGTATTTTAATTAATAAAATTAAACCAACTTTATTAACTTGTTCGAACAAAAAATTAAATTCTATCTAAAAATTGTGTTGTAAATATGAGAACACTTTTTAGGTGTGCCTAAAAATGCTTTTTGATAATTTCGAGCATTTCTCGCACCTAGTTAGCTAACATAACTTAGTTAACATAAGAGAGATAACATAGATTTCTTAGATAGTTAACTATGTTAGCTAACTAGGAAATTGAATATATGGGGGGCTATATATTATCTTTTTACAAAAAATAAAAAATTATTGATATGAGGAGTTAATAAATAATGACTAACTTAAAAAATTTATTTTTAAATAAAAAATATATTGTTGCTGAAACAACAAATTTGATTTTACTATCAATTACCAATAGTGGCGGTGGTTCTTGAGTTCCTCGAAAACTAGTATATCCATCAATTAAATATGCAAATTAGATGGTGCTTGGTATTTTTACAGAAAATGATTATGAAGTTATTAATTATGATGCCAACGGTGCACAGAAAATCACAACCATTAAGGGGCAAGAAATTATTAATTTGTATGAAGAAGTTAAAATTAAAAATCAACAAAACTTTTTAGAAAATATTAAAAAATCTGAAGCTGATAAAGATATTAATTTTAATTATATTATTCCCGAATGACTAAAAGAAACTGATTTAAATTAGATTAAATCTTGAACAAGTACGAAATGGCTAAAAAATATTGTTATGTTATATATTCTTGCGAAACCAATGAGTTAGTCGGTGTTTATGATAGTGTTGCTGAAATTGTAGAACGCTATTATGGGTTTTCGCGTAATGATCTTAATTTTAAAAGAAAAGTACACTCATTATAAACTGTAATTTATTACAAGAAAAAAGCCATTCGTCCGCGGAAATGAATTATTTATAAAGAAATAATTGAGGAAGATTAATTAATGGAAAACAAACATTTTTATTGACTTAAAGCGTTACGCCAAAAATATTCTTATAAAGAATTAATTACAGCGTTAAAAGCAATTAATTGTCAATTGAAAGAAAAATCATTGCAATGTGAGTTTAAAAGAATAGAAAATTATTGTAAGCGAAAAACTAAAAAAACTTATGATTATCAAAATTGCTGTGTGCCACAAGAAAAATGTACTCATTTTCTTTGCTGACAACACATAAGGAGAAAAATATAATATGTCTAAATCTTTATTCAGGGAGTGATTCATCGATTCCGATTACTCAACAAAAAATGTTGTTGTCATAAGGTAAGTATTTAGTTTATGAATTATATAATTGGTATCGACCTCGCAGTAATCGGTTCTATTGGTATTGTTGTTTGGGATTTTGAAAATTCATGCATTGAATTTAACGAAACAATAATTTCTGAAAGCGTTGAACAAGCAATTTTTAAAATTAAAAAATTATTTGATAATTTTAAAAGAATAGAAAATTTTAAGCCAGTGTTTATTATTGAAAATTTTTTCTTAACTAAAGGTAGAACGATTGCCAATCCTTTAGCAACCTCAGAACTTATTGGAGCAATAAGCATTATTTTAAGGTTTAAATATCATTGGCACTTTATTAGACAAGAGCCTTCTAAAAAGAAAGGATTTTTTTACAAAGGAAAATTAAAACTTACCAAACACGAGCACGATGCGTGAAAGCATATTCAATACTTTTTGGGTAATGAGGTAAAACAAAATTTTAAAAGCACTAAAAACTAAAAAATAAAATGAAGTAATTGACTATGTTAATTTTGTAAATTTGATAGTTATTTTAAAAGATATTCCCAAAATCACATTTTAATTTTGTCAAAAACTCTTGATAAAATAAAAAAAATCATTAACTTGATAATTTTAAAAGGCTTTTATGTAAAATTACTATTTTTACTTTAATTTTTTATACATTAAAATATAATACCGCTGTTTGTTGGTTTGGAGTTAAACCCTTATGTTGGTATTTTCATTTCCAGAGATTTAAATAATTTTGAATATTAGTAAAACCTAAACCATGATAATGAATTAAGGCTTCTTTAAGACTAGATTGTAATTTACTGATTTTATTTAAGTTACGATAACTAGCTCCAGGATTAATTGTTGTTTTAGTTACACATAAAGTAGAATTTGTTTATTTTGCTACTAAAAAATATAATTTTTGCATATCAGAAGTAATAATTGAATTTTGGTTAATTAATTCTTTGTTCATATTTTCAATAACTCATTGTTTTTGTAAACGTTTGGTGTTTGTGGATTTAACATAAATATTGTTATTATTATCAACCGCCATTTGAATACAGCATTTAGTATTAGTTGCGAATGGGTCAAGGTGAATTCTTCGTGGATCAGTTTTATGTTTGAAATTTCCTTTATGAATTTCTTTAATAAATGTTTCATCGATTTGGATTTTACCAGATAATTTTTTAAATTTTAATTGGGTATTTTCTAATTGTTTTGATTTCATTAATTTTTGACGATTATATCAAGCAGTTTTTAATGTAGTTTTAATAAAACGAGAAATTGTTTTACTAGATTGCCCCAGCAATGAAATTTGAATCAATAAATTTCATTGTTCATAATTTAAATGACTTCAATAAATAAAATGATTACGAAAAGCGTCAAAACTTGCACGGCAATTTTTACATAAATATTTTTGTTTTCCTTCTTAATTATGTCCATTTTTAACGCAATGGTAAGATTCCCGTTTAGGGAATTTAATACCTTGTGCTCTAAATTTTTGATCAATTTCATTTAAACGTTTTTGTTTTTTTATTAATTCTGCTTGTTGTTTGACTTTTTCATAAAATTCTAAAAATTGATCATCTGTTAAAGTATTTACTAGTTCTTGAATTATTTTTTCCATAATTATTATCCACCTCTATCATATTAAAAATATACCTAAAATTAGGTATATTCAATAAATATCAAGAGTCTTCTATAAAATTAAAACTTTATTTTATTTTTTCAATATATATACATATATATAATTATACAAAAATTCTTAATATCATTAGAAAAATGGCAAAACCGATTAAAAATTGAAATGTGTAATAAAAAGCTGGTACTGTTTTAAAAACTGGAAAAATAGCAGTTGAAAAGTTAACTGTTGCTTTTGCAATAATTGCTAGCGGTCGTAAAATGGTAATGACTTGTGAAGCGGTCAGCATTCAATTTAGCATTTTAATACTAGCATTTTGAATTGCACAACCAATATCATTAAATGTTGGTATTCATCGCCCTGAATATTTGCCATTTGCCGGCGGAATTAAGTCGTCTCATTCACTGTTATTTGAACCATCAGGAATAAACGCTGTGAAATTTAAAACATTAAAGTCATAAATTTTAAAATTGTAGTTATAGGTATTACCTTTGTGATAAAGTGGAAAAGTTAAGGTAAAAATATTAATACCATAACGAATATCAATGTCAGTATTGAGATAATTAATACTGTTAGCGGTTTTTTTGGTTGGTACGGCAATGAGTTTGTTATCATAAGATTTAAGGACATTAAATTCAATTTGATAGATACTGTTATTATTTTTAATAGCATTAAAATTATCTTGGTGCGTTTTTTTATCAAAAGTAAAGAAATAACTTCTTAGTAATAATTCCGAATTACCAGTAACATTAATTAAATATTTTTTGGGATAAAAGGTAATTAACGAGCGGTAAAAGAAACCAATTTGAATAAAGTAATCTTTGTTGTAATTATCTACTCCCTTAAAATCAATTTTGGTATGAGTTTTTTTGTCCATATCAAAAGTCGCATAAAATAAACTAGCAAATAAATTACCAAGAATCTCGTAGATTTCGTTAAAAACATTTTTGTAATCGCTATTGTTAATACTAGAAATTTTGTTTTTAAAATAAAGGTAAATGTCGTTCCTTAATTCGGGATCGTAGCGTAAAAAACTAAATTTAACATTGAGATAATTTAAGGTTCCAAAAAGGTACTTAATTAGGTAATAATCGTTAGTGCTTTTGGTGTTATATTTTCAGATCTCAGCCTCACCGTGTAGTAATTGTAAATAATTGTTTCCAGCAATTAGGGTTTTGTTAAATGCCTTAATTTTTAAAATATTCTCATTTACTACATTTTTATCACTAGAAGTTTTATGATAAAAATAGCTCTCATCTTTAAAGCCGTGATTTTTAATGGCGAATTCTTTATAGTAACCTTTTTCTAAAGTGTCAATGAAATTGAATACCGGCGTTCAATAAAGATAAGAATAATTAAATTTGTCAAAATCACCACGGTGAATCATTAAATAGTCAAGATTATCAATGATATCTGTATAGTTATGGGTTCCATCAAATCTGGTGGTTGCTTCTGGTAAATCAATATCAGTTGTCGGTTTGGTTTGTGTTTCTGCTTTAAAAGATAATATTTTTATTGGAGTAGCAATTGTTTCATTAGCAATTTTAACATGAATATTTGAGGCAATAAATTCTGTTTTATCAAACATTTTGTCATTTTTTATTGTAATTTTTAATCTTTTAAGCTCGTTTCATACTATATCATTTTTCTCAAAATGTAAACTTTTTAAACCACAATTAGGTCTTCAATTTTCTTCGCAACTACTAGTTCCATCATATTTTAATCACTTTGGAACATTAATAATTTCTTCTTTTTTGGTGTTATAAAAATCTATTTCATATTTATCGTTATAGTTATATGTAATTTGAATTTTAACATTTGATAAATTTAACACATAAGTTTTTTCACTTTCTCTTTTATTTCTAATTAGTGATTGTACTGTTGTTTTGTCATTGTTAATGTTTTGAGGAGTGATAAAAATGTTATTGAAACTAATAATTAACATGGTAAATATTTTCATAAACATTTTTATCACTCCTTTTTAAAATATTTTATTTTTTATTATTCTTTTAGCTTTGATTTTTTCAATAAGTCACTCAACGCTACAGTTCATAATTATCGCTATTGTAATGTATATATCTAAATAACCTATTATCATAAGTGAAATTAATGCTTCAAATTTTTCATATAATAATTTCAAATCATTAATTTCCAATTTTAAAAATGGAATGAAAAAGATAGCAATCATAAAAATGTAAGGTAAAATTCTCCATCAATATTTTTTTAAAGAATTAATGAGTTTGTTTGATTTCATTTTTCAAGGCTCTTTTTTCTTTAATTTTTTGAATAATAAAGCGGATTAATTTTTCAAATTTAAGTGCAAAATATATTGCTCCGCCTCATCAAAAAACAAATATTCCTGCCAGAATAATACCACTATTGAACTTGCCGAAGAAATTAACCATTTCTTTATTCATAAAATCATTAAATTCGTAACTTGTTCCAGTTATTCATTTAGTATCTATTACTGTTAATGCACAAATTAATAAGCTTATAAAGATGAAAATGATACTTAATAATACTTTTAACCACTGCTTTTTAAAAGAATTTTTAATTTTTAATTTTAATGGCATTTTTTCTTTTGAATTATCTTTTTTAAATAATTTTCCTAAAAGTTTTTTCATTTTAATTCTCCTTTCATATTTTTATCGTCCTTTAATCACAATAAATAAAGCAATAAGTACAGAAGCGACACCAAGAATGGTAAAGATTGGATGTTGCGAAAATGTCCGAGCCATTGGTTTAAAAAGCTCTAAAATTGTTAAATTGCTAGTAATAAACTTTTGGAAATTGGTAAGGCCTCCGCTAATATATTTTGTTAAAGTTTCAAAATGACTACCAGCTAATAATCCAAGAACAGTTATTAAGATAAAAATAATAATTAGTTTAAACATTGTTAGTTACCTTGTTTTGTTTTTATTGGTTTTATTTGTTTTTTAGCTTTTCCTCACGCACTTAAATGCCCCTTATTTTTAACAGCATATTGGCGTTGTTTTTCTAAATTAACTTGTTGACTACCAAATCCAAGAATAATTGCCATAAGAAATTCTACAGCCCGCGTTAAGAATAAAGGAAATATTAGTTGAATATTTGTTCCCGGCACTTCTAAACTTCAAATTAAGTCAAAAACTTTATAAAGCATTTGAGCGAGAAAGTCGGCCATTTTTGCGAGATTTTCCATTTTTTATTATTCCTTTTCTTTCGTTTTTCTTAAAAATTTGCTAAATTTATCAATTTTTAAGTATTCTAAGTCAATTGCTGTGTCAGCATAGTATTTATATTCATAGTCAGGATTTACTTTTGAATTTAAGTAATCTCTTAAAAATGCTAGGTAAAAAGAATTGTAAGTGTTTAATATTGGTAGAGGGATTTTTAGTTTAAAAAAATAAATATCAAGTTCAGGAATATCACGATATTTAATGCGGCGGCCCTTTTTACTATTTTTAGCATCAATTAAGGTGTTTCGTCAGCGTTCATATTCTTCAATACTCGTAAAGGCGCCATAGATGACTTTTAAGTAGGGACGAAAAATATTAACTGGTTTTTTGCGAATGCCCACAATTACATTATTGGCAATATCACGAACTTTAACTCAAATATGTTTATCTCTTTGACCGCTAGCGAGAACAATATGACCAAAATGGCGTGCGAGAGCGAAATATTCTTGGATACCGGTTTCTTCGTTTTTGGTATTATTTTTTTCTCAATCGGTACCCTCTAAAAATAAATTGGTTTCATCTCATAAAAGTAAGGTTTTGTCTGGTAATACCAGATAATCAAAGTCTAACAAACCCATATGACCTAAACTTAATTTTTGGGTTTCTAGTAATGGAAATGTTGAGGCGATGTGATATTTTTTCTTTTTTAGTAATTTTGATGCGTATACTAGAAAAGCAGTTTTTCCAGCTCCTAATGAACCAATCACAATATTTAATGGTGAATTTTTTAAAAAATTAATAACTTTGTTAATTTGTGTTAAATTACCGATTTTAAAAAGGAAAATTAAAATACAACCTGCTAAAAATAAATAGCTTACAATGTTTTTAAAATAACCGTTGTAAACATATCAAGTTGCTCCCCAATGTCATAAAATTAAAAATGAGGTGCGATTTAATTCAATAAAATGGTTATTTTTTTCTATTATTCATTTGCAAAATTTCATCTTGCACCTCACTTTATTTTTTTATTGGCATACTGCTCCAAGTAATTTTTCAAACATTTTAAAACAAATAAAGAATATTGCCAAAATAAATGGAAAAATGAATATTCAGTAATCAAGCAAAGAAGTTACCGACTTGTGGCATATTAACAGCAATAATTTCTCACATTTTAGTAAATGCTGTCATAATTGCATTTCATAATTTAGTCATTGTATCACCAGCTGTTATTTTTTCTGCTGTTGCTGGTGCATCGGCTAAGAAAGTTCCAAACATATAATCACCCCCTTTCTTTTTAAAACATTCATCATTTATATTCAAAGTTTTTCTTAAATTTGTTAAAACCACGATTAACGTTAACACGATTATATTTTTTCCTAATTAATTTTGAATTTCTTTGGGAATGTATCACAATGTAACTTCTTGACATTAATTTTTTCCCTATCTAAATACTGATATGGTTTTTCAAAGTAGCATGAGAATAAATCACACCATAATCGCTGTTAAGAATCAAAAAGCAATGTTTGCTATTAAAAGTCAAAGTGGTGCTTCGGTTAATTTAATTTCTTTACCACCAGTAATATGAGCCGGAATAGTTGTAATTTGAATAAATAAATCTCAGAAAGTTTGTTTAATTTGTTCTCAATTAAATTATTTTAAGTTTATTGTCATTTTTTATCTCCCAAAAATCATTTTTATTGGTAAATACATAATTGAAATTAATGCGAAAATAAAAGTGATGATAATAATTAATCCGGCAATAAACGCAACTTGTGCAGGCATTTTTTCTATCGGAATAAACAATTCTAAGAATTCCATGATAATTTTTCAAAACATTATTTTTTATCCGCGTTATTTTCTTTTGAATTAGGAGCTTTAACTCATTCCTCAAAGCGGGCAATAAATACTTTTTCGTCTTTCGTGAAATTACCAGTATTATTTTTAATGGCATTTTTATATTTAATTCGCATTTTTATTTTGGCATAAATTTTATAAGCAAAATATGCCAATAGCATGATGCTGATAATAATAAATATTAATCCAATCGCAATATTCATTTTTAAACTCCTTTAAAATAGTTATAATTTATATCTTTTTTGTTGTTTTCTTTTTCGGCAATGAAGAAGCTTAATAATTCTTGTCCTTTAATTAATTTGGTTTCATTTTCTTTTTGATTAATTGAAATTATTTGATATTTACTATCCTTGATTATTCCGACACAAATCGAATTTTCATATTTTCCTTTATAAACAAATCGCTTTGGAAACCAAATGCCGATTTGTTCATTAAATCAAGGAATTTTTGGGGCTTTAATAAACATTGCGTTTTGTGTTTCTTTTAAAAGATATTTTTTAGTATTTAAGAAAATGTTTTCAATGTTTTTCATAATAAATTACCTTTCTTATGGATAAACTAAGTTATATTAACTAAGTTAATTAACTTAGTTTTTTAAACACTTAAATATCGCAGATTTAAGTGTTTAACAATCTTTGTTAGTAAATTTTGTTTTTTTATTATTATTAGATAAAGATTTTAATAATTTTAAACTTAGCATACCCCTATAATAGAAATTTCTACACTTTAATGTCCGCATCCTAACCTTGGAACTAATTTAATAGCGTGTATATTTTTAGGAAATCCCCCATTCATTTTTTTATTGCAAAACTAAACAAATTGCTATAGCTAATAGGGTGTTGTCTATTAACTGGTAAACTTCTTTTGGTTATGGCGACCACCCACAATTTATCGTGCTTTAATACAAACCAACATTATTAATTCACTTGTATTTCATTTTCAAAGAACAAATTTTTAACACCTTATAAAATAAAAAGACAATCATTGCTGACTGTCTTAATACTTATTCAAATCTTTACCTACCTAACAAAAATTTATGCGCCCTTGCAATTGGAATAATATTTATTATTATTTGCATCATGCTATTAACATATTTTGCTTATAAAATTTATGCCAAAATAAAAATGCGAATTAAATATAAAAACGCCATTAAAAATAATACTGGTAATTTCACGAAAGACGAAAAAGTATTTATTGCCCGCTTTGAGGAATGAGTTAAAGCTCCTAATTCAAAAGAAAATAACGCGGATAAAAAATAATGTTTTGAAAAATTATCATGGAATTCTTAGAACTGTTTATTCCGATAGAAAAAATGCCTGCACAAGTTGCGTTTATTGCCGGATTAATTATTATCATCACTTTTATTTTCGCATTAATTTCAATTATGTATTTACCAATAAAAATGATTTTTGGGAGATAAAAAATGACAATAAACTTAAAATAATTTAATTGAGAACAAATTAAACAAACTTTCTGAGATTTATTTATTCAAATTACAACTATTCCGGCTCATATTACTGGTGGAAAAGAAATAAATTTAACACAAGAAACACTATGACTTTTAATAGCAAACATTGCTTTTTGATTCTTAATAGCGATTATGGTGTGATTTATTCTAATGCTCCTTTGAAAAACCATATCGGTATTTAGATAGAAACAAAATTAATGTCAAGAAGTTACATTGTGATACATTCCCAAAGAAATTCAAAATTAATTAGGAAAAAATATAATCGTGTTAACGTTAATCGTGGTTTTAACAAATTTAAGAAAAACTTTGAATATAAATGATGAATGTTTTAAAAAGAAAGGGGGTGATTATATGTTTGGAACTTTCTTGGCCAACGCACCTGCAACAGTAGAAAAAATAACAGCTGGTAACACAATGACTAAATTATGAAATGCAATTATAACGGCGTTTACTAAAATGTGAGAAATTATTGCTGTTAATATGCCACAAGTCGGTAACTTCTTTGCTGACTACTGAATCTTTATTTTTCCATTTATTTTGGCAATATTCTTTATTTGCTTTAAAATGTTTGAAAAATTACTTGGAGCAATACGCTAACAAAAAAATAAAGTGAGGTGCAAGATGAAATTTTGCAAATGAATAATAGAAAAAAATAACCATTTTATTGAATTAAATCGCGCCTCATTTTTAATTTTATGACATTGAGGAGCAATTTGATACATTTACAACGGTTATTTTAAAAACATTGTAAGCTATTTATTTTTAGCAGGTTGTATTTTAATTTTTCTTTTTAAAATCGGTAATTTAACACAAATTAACAAAGTTATTAATTTCTTAAAAAATTCACCATTAAATATTGTGATTGGTTCATTAGGAACTGGAAAAACTGCTTTTCTAGTGTACACATCAAAATTACTAAAAAAGAAAAAATATCATATAGCCTCAACCTTTCTATTACTAGAAAGCCAAAAATTAAGTTTAGGTCATATGAGATTATTAGACTTTGATTATCTGGTATTACCAGATAAAACCTTACTTTTGTGAGATGAAACCAATTTATTCTTAGAGGGGACTGATTGAGAAAAAAATAACACCAAAAACGAAGAAACCGGTATTCAAGAATATTTCGCTCTGGCACGCCATTTCGGTCATATTGTGTTAGCTAGTGGCCAAAGAGATAAACATATTTGAGTTAAAGTTCGTGATATTGCCAATAATGTGATTGTGGGCATTCGCAAAAAACCAGTTAATATTTCTCATCCCTACTTAAAAGTCGTCTATGGCACCTTTACGAGTATTGAAGAATATGAACGCTGACGAAACACCTTAATTGATGCTAAAAATAGTAAAAAGGGCCGTCGCATTAAATATCGTGATATTCCTGAACTTGATATTTATTTTTTTAAACTAAAAATCCCTCTACCAATATTAAACACTTACAATTCTTTTTACCTAGCATTTTTAAGAGATTACTTAAATTCAAAAGTAAATCCTGACTATGAATATAAATACTATGCTGACACAGCAATTGACTTAGAATACTTAAAAATGGATAAATTTAGCAAATTTTTAAGAAAAATGAAAGAAAAGGAATAATAAAAAATGGAAAATCTTGCAAAAATGGCCGACTTTCTGGCTCAAACGCTTTATAAGGTTTTTGATTTAATTTGAAGTCTTGAAGTACCCAGAACGAATATTCAATTAATATTTCCTTTATTCTTAACGCTGGCTGTAGAATTTATTATGGCAATTATTCTTGGATTTGGTAGTCAACAAGTTAATTTAGAAAAACAACGCCAATATGCGGTTAAAAATAAAGGGCGGTAAAGTGCGTGAGGAAAAGCTAAAAAACAAATAAAACCAATAAAAACAAAACAAGGTAAATAAAAATGTTTAAACTAATTATTATTTTTATCTTAATAGCTGTTCTTGAACTTTTAGCTGGTAGTCATTTTGAAACTTTAACGAACTATATTAGCGAGGGTCTTGCCAATTTTAAAAATTTTATTACTAGCAATTTAACAATTTTAGAACTTTTTAAACCAATGGCCCGAACATTTTCACAACACCCAATTTTTAACATTCTTGGTTTAACTTGTGTACTTATTGCTTTATTTATTGTGATTAAAGGTAGGTAAAAAATGGAAAAACGAACTAAAAACCAAGAATTAGAAATAGAAAATAACAAATTAAAAATTGCTAATGTCATATTAGAAGATAGTGTTAATAATCTTAAATACATAATAATGGAAAAAAATAAAGAAATTTTAAAACTAGAAAAGTAAAATATTATTCATGTTAATCAAATATCAGACTTAATAATTAAAAATAAAAAATTAAAAATTTTTAAACACGAAAGGAAAATTAAAATGAAAAAACTTTTAGGGAAATTATTCAAAAAAGATAATTCAAAAGAAAAAACACCATTAAGATTAAAAATTAAAAATTCTTTTAAAAAGCAGTGGTTAAAAGTATCATTAAGTATCATTTTCATCTTTATAAGCTTATTAATTTGTGCATTAACAGCAATCGATACTAAATGAATAACTGGAACAAGTAACGAATTTAATAATTTTATGAATAAACAGATGGTTGATTTCTTCGGCAAGTTCAGTAGCGATATTATGCTGGCAGGAATATTTGTTTTTTGATGAGGCGGAGCAATATATTTTGCAATTAAATTTGAAAAATTAGTCCGCTTTATTATTCAGAAAATTAAAGCAAAAAGAGCCTTAAAAAATGAAATCAAAAAAACTCATTAATTCTTTAAAAAAATATTGATGGAAAATTTTACCTTACATTTTTATGATTACTATTTTTTTCATCCCATTTTTAAAATTGGAAATTAATGATTTGAAATTATTATATGAAAAATTTGAAGCATTAATTTCACTTATGATACTAGGATATTTAGATATATGCACTACAATAGCGGCAGTTATAAACTGTATCATTGAATGACTTATTAAAAAAATCAAAACTGAAAGAACAATGAAAAATAAAATATTTTAAAAAGGAGTGATAAAAATGTTTATGAAAATATTTACCGTGCTAACTATTAGTTTCAATAACATTTTTACTATTCCCTCAAACATTAACAATGACAAAACAACAGTACAATCACTAATTAGAAATAAAAGACAAAACAATAAAGTTTATTATTTTGAAATCAGAAACTTAGAAAAAATAAGATTTTTAACGGAAAGGCAAGACCATAACCTTTTAAAAGTTGAGATAACAACAGAAGATAATATAAAAGCAAATATAGATAAACAATTATCAAATTTAAAAAATGTAAAAATTTTTAGTTTAGAGTTTAATGCAGAGCTTGTAAATAACAGAATTAAACAAAAAGACTTTCAAAAAATAACAAATACTTATGGAACAAAAATAGATACTTCGGGTTTAAATTTTTATACCTGAATGATTAAAATACCCAATAAAACAATAAGAATTAAAGCACAAGGAACAGAATTACTAACTTTTGAACATGATAATACTGACAATTACACATTAAATAGTACAAATGATTTTGAAATTGAAACTAAAAAAGAAAGCACTGATATTGAATTACCGACAACAACAACTAATTTTGTCGGTAACTATAAATACAGTGATGTTATTGATAATCTTGACTATTTAATGATTCATCGTGGTGATTTTGACAAATTCAATTACTCTTATCTTTATTGAACACCAGTATTTAATTTCATTGACACCTTAGAAAAAGGTTATTACAAAGAATTTACGATTAAAAATTATGGTTTTAAAAATGAAAGCTATTTTTATCACAAAAATTCAACTATTTTACCAAACTCAGAAATAATCGACCCTACAAATGCAACCAAAATTGAAGTTATAAAAAAAATTAAAAAAAAGACTTAATGAAACAATTAACAATCTTGCTGGTGTAAATAATGCAATTGAAGGCATCGACTATAATACAGAAATTAAAGATAACGATAACAATTACTTAGATGATAGGGCTACTTTTAATTTAACAACAGACAATGTCGCCGACAGAACATTTACCGTTAAATTTATTGCAATTGAAACAAGTACACAATTGCAAGGAACAAATACGATTAAAATGGTCATTCCGAAACAAGGGGATACCAAGGATAATGTCCTTAAAATTAAAGCATTTAACAAAACTCTAATTGCTGGAAATAATTATTTACAATTATTACATGGTGAAAGTGAAATCTGAAAATATGATACTGCAGCAAATAGTAACGATTATTACCTAATTAAGTACCTTTTTGGTACCTTAAATTATCTTAATGTTAAATTTAGTTTTTTAAGATACGATCCTGAATTAAAAAACGACATTTACCTTTATTTTAAAAACAAAATTTCTAATATTAACAACAGCGATTACAAAAATGTTTTTGACGAAATCTATGAAATCTTTGGTAACTTCTTTGCCAGTTTATTTTATGCCACTTTTGATATGGATGAAAAAAATCATACCTAAATCGATTTTAAAGGCGTAGATAACTATAAAAAGAATCACTTTATTCAAATTGGTTTCTTTTACCACTCGTTAATTACCTTTTATCCAAAAAAATATTTAATCAATGTTACTGGTAATTCATAATTACTACTAAGAAGTTATTTTTTTACTTTTGACAAAAAAACGCACCAAGATAATTATAATGCCATTAAAAACAACAATAGCATTTATCAAATTGATTTTAATGTTCTTAAATCTTATGACAATAAACTGATTAAATTCTCAGCCAGCAACACTGATAATAATATTAATTATCTTAACACCGACATTGATATTCGTTATGGTATTAATATTTTTACCTTAACTTTTCCGCTTTATCACAAAGATAATAATTCTAAATATAATTTTAAAATTTATGACTTTAATGTGCTTAATTCAACGGCATTTATTCCTGATGGTTCCACCAATTCAGAATGAGATGACCTAATTCCGCCACCAAATTGCAAATATTCCGGACGATGAATACCGACATTTAATGATATTGGTTGTGCCATTAAAAATGCTAAACTGAATGCTGACCACTTCACAAGTCATTACCATTTTACGCCCGTTAGCAATTATTGCGAAAGCAACAGTTAACTTTTCAACCGCCATTTTTCCAGTTTTTAAAACGGTACCAGCTTTTTACTATACCTTTCAATTTTTAATCGGTTTTGCCATTTTTTTAATAATATTAAGGATTTTCATGTAATATATATATATATATATAATTGAAAAAATAAAGTAATAAAGGAGTTAAAATAATGAAAATTTTAAATATAATAGCTCTTTCGACATTAACAATATTACCAATAGTTGGCTGTTCTAAAAAAGAAAATAAATCAGTAGTAGAACAAAAAAATAAAGATAACGAAAACAAAGTTTATGATTTTGAAATCAGAAACTTAGAAAAAATAAGATTTTTAACGGAAAGGCAAGACCATGAACTTTTAAAAGTTGAGATAACAACAGAAGATAATATAAAAGCAAATATAGATAAACAATTATCAAATTTAAAAAATGTAAAAATTTTTAGTTTAGAGTTTAATGCAGAGCTTGTAAATAACAGAATTAAACAAAAAGACTTTCAAAAAATAACAAATACTTATGGAACAAAAATAGATACTTCGGGTTTAAATTTTTATACCTGAATGATTAAAATACCCAATAAAACAATAAGAATTAAAGCACAAGGAACAGAATTACTAACTTTTGAACATGGTAATACTAACAATTATAGATTAAATAAAACAAATAATTTTGAAATTGAAATTGAAAATCCGTAATAACTAAATTCAAAATTGGGATAGCACGATCTCACATTTAATGATAAAATTTGAGGACAGAGCAGAGTGAATTTAAGTTAATTACTTAGAGACACAGTTAATTGGACAGCCTCATTTCTTTCTTTCCAAGAAAGATGGCTTTTTACGATAACAACACCTTTAAACAACTAAGCAACTTTTTCATTTTTTATATTTTGATAAAATAAAAACCAGTAATTAATTAAAATTACTGGTTTGAATATTTTTTTTAATTTTGTAGAAAACTCTTGATATTTATTGAATATACTTAATTTTAGGTATATTTTTAATATGATAGAGGTGGATAATAATTATGGAAAAAATAATTCAAGAACTAGTAAATACTTTAACAGATGATCAATTTTTAGAATTTTATGAAAAAGTCAAACAACAAGCAGAATTAATAAAAAAACAAAAACGTTTAAATGAAATTGATCAAAAATTTAGAGCACAAGGTATTAAATGCCCTAAATGTGAATCTTACCATTGTGTTAAAAATGGACATAATTCAGAAGGAAAACAAAAATATTTATGTAAAAATTGCCGTGCAAGTTTTGACGCTTCCCGTAATCATTTTATTTATTGAAGTCATTTAAATTATGAACAATGAAATTTATTGATTCAAATTTCATTGTTGGGGCAATCTAGTAAAACAATTTCTCGTTTTATTAAAACTACATTAAAAACTGCTTGATATAATCGTCAAAAATTAATGAAATCAAAACAATTAGAAAATACCCAATTAAAATTTAAAAAATTATCTGGTAAAATCCAAATCGATGAAACATTTATTAAAGAAATTCATAAAGGAAATTTAAAACATAAAACTGATCCACGAAGAATTCACCTTGACCCATTCGCAACTAATACTAAATGCTGTATTCAAATGGCAGTTGATAATAATAACAATATTTATGTTAAATCCACAAACACCAAACGTTTACAAAAACAATGAGTTATTGAAAATATGAACAAAGAATTAATTAACCAAAATTCAATTATTACTTCTGATATGCAAAAATTATATTTTTTAGTAGCAAATCAAACAAATTCTACTTTATGTGTAACTAAAACAACAATTAATTCTGAAGCTAGTAGTTATCGTAACTTAAATAAAATCAGTAAATTACAATCTAGTCTTAAAGAAGCCTTAATTCATTATCATGGTTTAGGTTTTACTAATATTCAAAATTATTTAAATCTCTGAAAATGAAAATACCAACATAAGGGTTTAACTCCAAACCAACAAACAGCGGTATTATATTTTAATGTATAAAAAATTAAAGTAAAAATAGTAATTTTACATAAAAGCCTTTTAAAATTATCAAGTTGATGATTTTTTTTATTTTATCAAGAGTTTTCTACAAAATTAAAATATTTTTTTATTTTTCACAAGAAATTTAAACTTGTTGTGCTTGTTTCAATTAAAGTTATTGTTCTAAATAGCTAATATCGTTTTTATAAAACCTTATACTATAGTAGTAACTGTATTTGTTTTTACCGGCCCTTCTCTTTCTGACGAAAAAAATGCTTCACCGTTAAATATTATTTTATCATTGTTTTTATCTATAGTAATTTCATTGGGTAATAAAATATATTTTTTTAAAATTTGCATTACTTCTGTAATTGATAATGTAACTATTTGTTCTTTATTGTTGTCATCAATTATTTTGGCAGTAATATTTCCTGTAATTTTTTGTTTTAAATTTAATATAATTTCAGATTCAATTATTCTTACTGGATAAGTAATTTTTAATTTTTCATTAGGATTAAGTTCAAATTTATCAGCGGGTTCCTTAAAAATACTTAAAATCATTTCTTGTTCTTGTTTATTTGTGTTTGATAAATCAAATTCATTTGATAATACATTAATGATTTCAGAATTTTTATTATTTATATTTGTAAAATCTGTTAATTTCATTTCATCATCAGAATTTATGTTTCAACCATTTAATTTATTTTCTTGTTTTGTTTTAGTTAATCCTGTTGTAATTTGAAATACTAATTTTGATTTTGAATTATATTCACAAGCATTTACATTAAATGATCTTGTATTTGGGGTTTTATTGATAATTTCTCTATCGGAACATACATTTTTAGGAACATTAGATCATAAAAATGAATTTTCTTGTTTTGTTATTTCAGTATTTGAAAAATTTAAATTATTAGTATCAATATAATTTATTTCCTTAAATTTTAAATTAGGATTTTCATCTCTAAACTTAAAAAATATTGCATTTTTAATTAATTCATTTAAATTAATAATTTTATTTTGTTCATTTTTAATTAAATAATATATATTTATAATATCATCATTTAAATTATCTTTTATCTTTACTATAGCGGAATTATTTGTTTTACTAATAATTTCTAATTGTGAAATATCTAAATCAGGATTTAAATAATTTAATTCATTTAAAATTGCATTATCAGAATTAGCATTAATTTGCCCTAAATTTGAATTTAAATAGTACTCACTATATTCATAAATATTACCATCTGCCGATCCAAAATATAATTTGTTATTTAACACCACACCAGAAGATTCATTTCATGAACCTGTTGTAAGGATAACTCTTTGTTGTTCTGTGGATGGATCATATTCATAAACATTTTTATCTCCTGAACCAAAATATATTTTATTGTTGAAAATTACAACCGAGGATCTTATACTTTGAGAATTATTTGTTTTAATAACAATTTTTTGTTGTCCTGTAGCGGGATCATATTCATAGACTTTATTATCATCAGAACTAAAATATAATTTATTGTTAAAAATTACACCAGAAGATCAAACTTCTCCTTCTGTTATAATAACAATTTTTTGTTGTCCTGTGGCCGGATCATATTCGTATACTTTGTTGTCTGCTGAATCAAAATATACTTTATTATTTAATATTATCCCATCAGATCGAACTATTCCATTTGTTGTAATTACAATCTTTGTTATATTTATTTTATTATTTTCATTATTGCTTCGTTTTTGTCTTTTATAATTTATGTTTTCTAATTTAATTTGTTGTTCTTGTGTTGGATAAGGAAAGGACTATTGGCAACAATTCCTAACATTCCGCTTCCTGTCATTGTTATTGTGCTTAATAAACTAAGTAATTTTTTCATTTATTAAATCCTTTTTATTAATTTTTACTAATTAATAAATTTGTTGAACAATTAACATCCTTCCTTAAATTTTTAAAGTCTAATTAATACAAATTGATTATAACTTATTAAATAAGAATTTTTA
The DNA here is from genome assembly GCF_018831625.1 of Spiroplasma endosymbiont of 'Nebria riversi'. Taxonomy (GTDB): domain Bacteria; phylum Bacillota_I; class Bacilli_A; order Mycoplasmatales; family Nriv7; genus Nriv7. The sequence goes on along the minus strand of NZ_CP065193.1, from coordinate 1,201,737 downwards.
TCATTTTTTCAGGTTATTGAATAATAATTCTAGAAAAAAAAATTATCATTAAAACAGAAAAATAAACTAACGAAATTTAATTTTGTTAAAATTACTATCTAGAAAGGCGATTTTTTATGTTAGAAATTAATAATAATGTAAAAACCCTAGAAAACAAGCATTGATTCAGTTTATTTACAACCCATAAAAATATGTATACTAACAAATGTGAACAATTAGCTAATGAATATGAAAAATTAGATGAATACTTATATAAATATCATTATCGGTTAAAACAAGGTTATAAAGTAGTTCATTTTGCATCAAGAACAATTATTACAATTTTTGGTGATGTTACTTTTAAACGACGCCGATATAAATATTGAAATCAAAAATCAGGTAAATTTGAATATGTATGTTTATTAGATAAAGAAATTGGTATGTTACCTAAACAACGCATTTATTTTGATGTCCAATTTAAAGTTTTAAGTCTTTTAGGTGATGGTAAACGCTATCGTGATGTTTTAGATGCTCTAAATCATTGTTATATTTCAAAAGCTAGTATTTCAAGTATTTTAAATAAATACGATATTGCTGAATATTTTCAACTCGCAGAAAAAGAAACTAAAACTAGAATTGATGTTAAAAATAAGGATTTATATATTCAACTAGATGAGACATTTTTAGCGACATTAGATCAGAAAGTTAAACAAGACCAGAGAATTCGTTTGGTTACTTTTCATACCGGACATAAAGAAAAAAATTATAAAAATGCTCGTAGAGAATTAGAAAACAAACGAGGTCATTTTCTAATGTTAAAAGTTGGTAAACGAATAAATACAATGGATTATCATGATTTATTAATTAAGGAATTACAAAAACATTATGTAAATATTAATTACGACAGAATAATTGTTTGTGGTGATGGTGATACTTGAATTAGAGAAATTGCCAATAGTTTTGGTAATGTTAGATATATTTTAGTTGGTTATCACGCTATTAAAAAATTAAAACAAACTGCATTTAATATTATTTTTGAAAATCGCAAAGTAACACTAAATAGTTGAATTAAATTATATAATGATGGCATTCATCAAGAATTAATCAAAACCATTCGTAATGTTGCTAAAAATGAATTAAATAAAGATATTAAAACAAATTTAAGGAAAGCGAGTAATTATTTCAGTAATAATAAGCATGGCATTCATCATCAAAATTTAGAATAAAATATTGGTTGTAGCATTGAAAGTGATGTATCGCATTTGGTAAAACAACAATTAGGATGTGGAGCAAAAATATATAATCATAAGAATTTAAATAACCTATTACATTTAAGAATGGCAAATTTAAACAAATTAAATGTACTACATTACATTAATGAAAATATTAATTCAGAAATAGAAATCAGAAAAGAAATATATAAAAATTCATTATGAAATAAATATAATAATAAAAATGATGATAGTTGAATTAATTATAAAGGTAATGCTGTAACAAATAAATATAATAAATTTAAGTAAGTAAAAATATTAGTTAAAATTTAATAAAATTAATAATTTTTGTTGTGTAAAAATTCAATAATATGATAAAATGAAAAAGAATAAAAATGACAATAACAAGAAAGGCAGGGTTAGTTTAGTAATTAAATAATATAATTAGCTGATTGTTTTATTTATTCAAAGCAATACCTAAGAAAACTAAACGCGACCCCTTTAAGGGACGCATAAATTATCAAATAATGCTGGAATTTTTTAAAAATAGTTTATAATGAAATTCCAAAGTAAGTAGATTCCAGACTAAGATTCGGAAAAAGGATAAGGTTCTATAAATTTTATTAATTAGTAAAAATTCACGAAAGGGATTTAATTAATATGAAAAAATTACTAGGTGGTATGGCAGCCCTTTTTTGGACACTTTTTATGTAGACTGTCATTTTATAAATTCAACAGGCGTTAAATAATTTAAACTGCCCTGTATTCTACGATTATTGTATCAATTAACAAAATCAAATAATTCGCATTTTAATTGTGTTAAATTTTCAAATTTTTTACCCTTGACAAATTCCGTTTTAAAAGTTTTGTAAGTTGTTTCAGCAACAGTATTGTCATAAGGACAACCCTTCGCACTCAATGATCTTTTAATATTAAAGGTTATTAAAATTTCATCAATGATTTTATTTTTAAACTCATTACCACGATCAGTATAAAATAAAGTTATTTTATTTAATGGTCGTGTTATTTTATGAAAAGCTTGTTGAACTAGTTCAGCGGTTTTGTTTGGTCCGGCACTATAGCCAATTATTTCTCGATTAAACAAGTCAATTAATAAACAAATATAATGTCATTTTCCTCCAAATTGCACATATGTTAAATCACTAACAACAACTTCATTAGGTTTTTTGTTATTAAATTGACGATTTAAAACATTACTAATTTGGTCATTATTAACCATTGTTTTATGATTACGATATTTTAATTTGGTGTATTTAGAAACCAAATTATTTTTGATCATAAGGAATCTGATTTTTCGACGTGATAAGATAATATCTTTTCTCATTAAAACAGCTTTAATTTTACGACTTTTATTAAATGCACTGATAACTTCTTCTTCATAATTATTAACATCATACTTAACACAATTATTAGTTTGATAATAATATGTTGATTTTGCTATTTTTAATATTTGACACATTTTTAGCACGGGATATTTTTCTTTATTATTGTTAATAATTCCTATTTTTTGCCAATTATCAGTGCTGCTTGCTTTAAAATGTCATTTTCCATTCGTAATTGTTGGTTTTCTTTTCGCAAGTAAATTAATTCATTTTCTTCGACAGTGCGATTATCTTGCACTTTAAATGACCCAAAATTATTAAAATTTTCAATTCACTGATTATACGGCTGATTTTGAAATTCCGTATTCTTTAATAATTTCAACAATGCTTTTTCCGTTTTGATAAAACATGACAATTTGTTTTTTAAATTCATTTGAATATGAGTTTTCCTCCATTTTTATTTTCCTACTTTTTTAATAATTTTATTTTATTTGAAAGTCCACATAAATATGGTCCAACTTATTGTAACCCATCCAATATTCAATAAATATCAAGAGTTTTCTACAAAATTAAAAAAAATTGTAGTAACTTAGTTAAATAACTCACTCATCCATAACTAGCAGGCGGAACATACGCTTTCCGCACTGCTTCGCCATTATAAATATCAACCAAGATGTTTTTTTATTTACCTTTATTCTTAAGGCACCTTAAAACACCTTTAAAATTAATTTTTAAAATAATTAAAACTTACATCCTTTTTATCATTCTATTTTTCGGCAATAAAAAAATTTAACAATTCTTGCCCTATAATCAAATTAGACTCCTGCTCTTTCTTATTAACTGAAACCAACTGATACTCACCATTTCTAATTATTCCAATACAAATAGAATTTTCATATTTTCCTTTATAAACAAATCGCTTTGAAAATCAAATACCAATAGGATTACTAAATCACGGAATTTCTGGTGCTTTAATAAAAATTGCGTTTTGTGTTTCTTTTAAAAGATATTTTTTAGTATTTAAAAAAATATTTTCAATATTTCTCACATACATACCGTCCTTACAAATATATTTAGTTATATTAAAATAAGTTATATTTAACTTAGTTATCTAACTAAGTTAAATATTTATTTTGTTAAACATTTATGTTTAACAAAATTTGTTGGTAAACGAAGTTTACTAATTAACTTAGTTTATTACTATCAAGGCACAAAAAAATACAAGGCATAACTAAAAATAATAAATATTAATTTAACCTTATATTTTTTGTAATAAATAAATGAGATCGTATTTATTTATTAATTAACAGCAAGATTGTAAAAACCAAAATCTTGTCATATGTATATGGTTTCTACACCTTTAAATAAACTTGTATTGACATTTAATAAAGTAATTTATATAATACTTAAAGACAATTAAATCACAGCTTTTAAACATAATTAAGTTGCAAATAGATTGCTTAATTTTTTACTTTAAGTAGCCTTTGCTGCAATGGCGAATAGTAATCTATCTTAATTAGAGTTTAATTTAAACTCACTGATTTTATAATGTCAAATATATTAATAAGGGATTTTTTATTATGTCAAAATATAAAAGAGGTATTTTTAGAATTTCAAGAAGAGTTGGATTTTCAATTCTAGAAACTGGAAAAGAATTTGCTAAAGGAAAAAAACGCACAACTGCTCCAGGACAACACGGAGCAAGAAGAAGAAAATTATCTAACTATGGTTTACAACAACAAGAAAAACAAAAAGTAAGACATATGTATGGTTTAAATGAAAAACAATTTCGAAATACATTTTTAAAAGCCAAAAAAATGAGTGGTGTTACGGGAACTAACTTTTTAATTTTATTAGAATCTCGTTTAGACAACATTGTTTATCGTTTAGGTTTAGCACGAACAAGAAGGGCAGCTCGCCAATTAGTTAATCATAGTCATATATTAGTAAATGATAAGAAAGTTAATATCCCTTCTTATCGTGTATCACCTAATGATAAGATTACAATTAAAGAAAATTATAAGAACAATCCAAAACTGTTAGAAGCAATTGAATTAAATGCTGGAACATTGGAATTTGTTAGTTTTGATCGCAAAAATATTGTTGGCACTTACCTTCGTTATTCTGAAAGAAATGAATTAAATTTGGAAATTAATGAATCTTTAATTGTTGAATGATATAACCGTATTATTTAATATTAAATTAAGTATAATTAAAGATAAGTAAAAAGACTTAGAGTGATAATCCTCTAAGTCTTTTTACTATTTAAAGCTAAAATGGATAAGTTTACAATAAGTTGGACCATATTTATGTGGACTTTCAAATAAAATAAAATTATTAAGAAAGCAGGAGGATAAAAATGGAGAAAAACTCATATTCAAATGAATTTAAAAAACAAATTGTCATGCTTTATCAAAATGGAAAAAGCATTGTTGAAATTATTAAAGAATACGGAATTTCAAAATCAGCCGTATATCAGTGAATTGAAAATTTTAATAATTTTGGGTCATTTAAAGTGCAAGATAATCGTACTGTCGAAGAAAATGAATTAATTTACTTGCGAAAAGAAAACCAATAATTACGAATGGAGAATGACATTTTAAAGCAAGCAGCAATGATAATTGGCAAAAAATAGGGATTATTATTAACAATAATAAAGAAAAATATTCCGTACTAAAAATGTGTCAAATATTAAAAATAGCAAAATCAACATATTATTATCAAACTAATAATTGTGTTAAGTATGATGTTAATAATTATGAAGAAGAAGTTATCAGTGCATTTAATAAAAGTCGTAAAATTTATGGTGCTCGTAAAATTAAAGCTGTTTTAATGAGAAAAGATATCATCTTATCACGTCGAAAAATCAGATTCCTTATGATAAAAAATAATTTGGTTTCTAAATACACCAAATTAAAATATCGTAATCATAAAACAATGGTTAATAATGAACAAATTAGTAATGTTTTAAATCGTCAATTTAATAACAAAAAACCTAATGAAGTTGTTGTTAGTGATTTAACATATGTGCAAGTTGGAGGAAAATGACATTATATTTGTTTATTAATTGACTTGTTTAATCGAGAAATAATTGGCTATAGTGCCAGACCAAACAAAACCGCTGAACTAGTTCAACAAGCTTTTCATAAAATAACACGACCATTAAATAAAATAACTTTATTTCATACTGATCGTGGTAATGAGTTCAAAAATAAAATCATTGATGAAATTTTAATAACCTTTAATATTAAAAGATCATTGAGTGCGAAGGGTTGTCCTTATGACAATGCTGTGGTGGTTGAAACAACTTACGAAACTTTTAAAACGGAATTTATCAAGGGTAAAAAATTTGAAAATTTAATACAATTAAAATGCGAATTATTTGATTTTTTTAATTGATACAATAATCTTAGAATACATGGCAGTTTAAATTATTTAACGCCTGTTGAATTTAGAAAATGACAGTCTACATAAAAAGTGTCCAAAAAAGGGTTGCCACACCACCTAGTAATTTTTTCATATTAATTAAATCCCTTTCGTGAATTTTTACTAATTAATAAAATTTATAGAACCTTTTCCTTTCTCCAAATCTTAGTCTGGAATCTACTTACTTTGGAATTTTATTATAAACTATTTTTAAGAAATTCCAGCATTATTTGATAATTTATCGTCCCTTTTAAGGGACGCATAAAGTTTTGTTAGGTAGGTAAGGATTTGAATAAGTATTAAGACCATCAGCAATGATTGTCTTTTTATTTTATAAGGTGTTAAAAATTTGTTCTTTGAAAATGAAATACAAGTGAATTAATAATGTTGGTATGTATTAAAGCACGATAAATTGTGGGTGGTCGCCATAACCAAAAGAAGTTTACCAGTTAATAGACAATACCCTATTAGCTATAGCAATTTGTTTCGTTTTGCAATAAAAAAATGAATGGGTGGATTTCCTAAAAATGTACACGCTATTAAATTAGTTCCAAGGGTAGGATGCGGACATTAAAGTGTAGAAATTTCTATTATAGGGGTATGCTAAGTTTAAAATTATTAAAATCTTTATCTAATAATAATAAAAAAACAAAATTTACTAACAAAGCTTGTTAAACACTTAAATCTGCGATATATAAGTGTTTAAAAAACTAAGTTAATTAACTTAGTTAATATAACTTAGTTTATCTATAAGAAAGGTAATTTATTATGAAAAATATTGAAAACATTTCCTTAAATACTAAGAAATATCTTTTAAAAGAAACATAAAACGCAATGCTTATTAAAGCACCAAAAATTCCGTGATTTAATGAACAAATCGGTATTTGGTTTCCAAAGCGATTTGTTCATAAAGGAAAATATGAAAATTAGATTTGTGTCAGAATAATCAAGGATAGTAAATATCAAGTAATTTCAATTAATCAAAAAGAAAATGAAACCAAATTAATTAAAGAACAAGAATTATTAAGCTTCTTCATTGCCAAAAAAGAAGAAAACAAAAAAGATATAAATTATAACTATTTTAAAGGAGTTTAAAAATGAATATTGCGATTGGATTAATATTTATTATTATCAGCATCATGCTATTGGCATATTTTGCTTATAAAATTTATGCCAAAATAAAAATTAGAATTAAATATAAAAATGCCATTAAAAATAATACTGGTAATTTCACGAAAGACGAAAAAGTATTTATTGCCCGCTTTGAGGAATGAGTTAAAGCTCCTAATTCAAAAGAAAATAACGCGGATAAAAAATAATGTTTTGAAAAATTATCATGGAATTCTTAGAATTGTTTATTCCGATAGAAAAAATGCCTGCACAAGTTGCGTTTATTGCCGGATTAATTATTATCATCACGTTTCTTTTCGCATTAATTTCAATTATGTATTTACCAATAAAAATAATTTTTGGTAGATAAAAAATGACAGTAAATTTAAAAGAATTTAATTGAGAACAAATTAAACAAAATTTCTGAGATTTATTTATTCAAATTACAACTATTCCGGCTCATATTAGTGGTGGCAAAGAAATTGATTTAACTCAAGAAACACTTTGGCTTTTAATAGCAAATATTGCTTTTTGATTCTTAACAGCTACTATGGTGCGATTTATTCTAATGCTCCTTTGAAAAACCATATCAGTATTTAGATAGGGAAAAAATTAATGTCAAGAAGTTACATTGTGATGCATTCCCAAAGAAATTCAAAATTAATTAGGAAAAAATATAATCGTGTTAAGGTTAATCGTGGTTTTAACAAATTTAAGAAAAACTTTGAATATAAATGATGAATGTTTTAAAAAGAAAGGAGGTGAGATTATATGTTTGGAACTTTCTTAGTGGGAGAAGCACCAGCAACAGTAGAAAAAATAACAGCTAGTGACGCGATGACTAAATTATGAAATGCAATTATAACGGCTTTTACTAAAATATGAGAAATTATTGCTGTTAATATGCCACAAGTCGGTAACTTCTTTGCTGATTACTGAATCTTCATTTTTCCATTTATTTTGGCAATATTCTTTATTTGCTTTAAAATGTTTGAAAAATTACTTGGAGCGGTACGCTAACAAAAAAATAAAGTGAGGTGCAAGATGAAATTTTGCAAATGAATAATAGAAAAAAATAACCATTTTATTGAATTGAATCGCACCTCATTTTTAATTTTATGACATTGCAAAGCAATTTGATATATTTACAACGGTTATTTTAAAAACATTGTAAGTTATTTATTTTTAGCGGGTTGTATTTTAATTTTCCTTTTTAAAATCATTAATTTAACACAAATTAGCAAAGTTATTAATTTTTTAAAAAATTCACCATTAAACTCAACATTTCCATTGCTAGAAACCCAAAAATTAAGTTTAGGGCATATGGGATTGTTATACTTTGATTATCCAGTATTGCCAGAAAAAATCTTACTTTTATGAGATGAAACCAATTTATTTTTAGAATGAACTTATTGATAAAAAAATAATACCAAAAACGAAGAAACCGGTATCCAAGAATATTTCGCTCTGGCACGCCATTTTGGTCATATTGTTCTCGCTAGTGGGCAAAGAGATAAACATATATGAGTTAAAGTTCTTGATATTGCCAATAATGTGATTGTGGGAATTCGCAAAAAACCAGTTAATATTTTTCGCCCTTACTTAAAAGTCATCTATGGTACCTTTACGAGCATTGAAGAATATGAACGCTGACGAAACATTTTAATTGATGCTAAAAATAGTAAAAAGGGTCGTCGCATTAAATACCGTGATATTCCTGAACTTGATATTTATTTTTTTAAACTAAAAATTCCTCTACCAATATTAAACACTTACAATTCTTTTTACCTAGCATTTTTAAGAGATTACTTAAATTCAAAAGTAAATCCTGACTATGAAGACAAATACTATACTGACACCGCAATTGATTTAGAAGACTTAGAATACTTAAAAATTGATAAATTTAGCAAATTTTTAAGAAAAACGAAAGAAAAGGAATAATAAAAAATGGAAAATCTCGCAAAAATGGCCGACTTTCTCGATCAAATGCTTTATAAAGTTTTTGACTTAATTTGAAGTTTTAGAAGTGCCTGGAACGAATATTCAATTAATATTTCCTTTATTCTTAACGCTGGCTGTAGAATTTATTATGGCAATTATTCTTGGATTTGGTAGTCAACAAGTTAATTTAGAAAAACAACGCCAATATGCGGTTAAAAATAAAGGGCGGTTAAGTGCGTGAGGAAAAGCTAAAAAACAAATAAAACCAATAAAAACAAAACAAGGTAACTAAAAATGTTTAAACTAATTATTATTTTTATCTTAATAGCTGTTCTTGGACTTTTAGCTAGTAGTCATTTTGAAACTTTAACGAACTATATTAGCGAGGGTCTTGCCAATTTTAAAAAGTTTATTACTAGCAATTTAACAATTTTAGAACTTTTTAAACCAATGGCACGAACATTTTCACAACACCCAATTTTTACCATTCTTGGTGTAACTTGTGTACTTATTGCTTTATTTATTGTGATTAAAGGTAGGTAAAAAATGGAAAAACGAACTAAAAACCAAGAATTAGAAATAGAAAATAACAAATTAAAAATTGCTAATGTCATATTAGAAGATAGTGTTAATAATCTTAAATACATAATAATGGAAAAAAATAAAGAAATTTTAAAACTAGAAAAGTAAAATATTATTCATGTTAATCAAATATCAGACTTAATAATTAAAAATAAAAAATTAAAAATTTTTAAACACGAAAGGAAAATTAAAATGAAAAAACTTTTAGGAAAATTATTCAAAAAAGATAATTCAAAAGAAAAAACACCATTAAGATTAAGAATTAAAAATTCTTTTAAAAAGCAGTGGTTAAAAGTATCATTAAGTATCATTTCCATCCTTATAAGCTTATTAATTTGTGCATTAACAGCACTCGATACTAAATGAATAACTGGAACAAGTAACGAATTTAATAATTTTATGAATAAACAGATGGTTGATTTCTTCGGCAAGTTCAATAGCGATATTATGATGGCAGGAATATTTGTTTTTTGATGAGGCGGATCAATATATTTTGCAATTAAATTTGAAAAATTAGTCCGCTTTATTATTCAGAAAATTAAAGCAAAAAGAGCCTTAAAAAATGAAATCAAACAAACTCATTAATTCTTTAAAAAAATATTGATGGAAAATTTTACCTTACATTTTTATGATTACTATCTTTTTCATCCCATTTTTAAAATTGGAAATTAATGATTTGAAATTATTATATGAAAAATTTGAAGCATTAATTTCACTTATGATACTAGTATATTTAGATATATGCATTACAATATCAGTAGTTATAAACTGTATCATTGAATGAATTATTAAAAAAATCAAAACTGAAAGAACAACGAAAAATAAAATATTTTAAAAAGGAGTGGTAAAAATGTTTATGAAAATATTTACCGTTTTAATTATTGGTTTCAATAACATTTTTACCATTCCCCAAAACATTAACAATGACAAAACAACAGTCCAATCACTAATTATAAATAAAAGACAAAACAATAAAGTTTATGATTTTGAAATCAGAAACTTAGAAAAAATAAGATTTTTAACGGAAAGGCAAGAACACGACCTTTTAAAAGTTGAGATAACAACAGAAGATAATATAAAAGCAAATATAGATAAACAATTATCAAATTTAAAAAATGTAAAAATTTTTAGTTTAGAGTTTAATGCAGAGCTTGTAAATAACAGAATTAAACAAAAAGACTTTCAAAAAATAACAAATACTTATGGAACAAAAATAGATACTTCGGGTTTAAATTTTTATACCTGAATGATTAAAATACCCAATAAAACAATAAGAATTAAAGTACAAGGAACAGAATTACTAACTTTTGAACATGGTAATACTAACAATTATAGATTAAATAAAACAAATAATTTTGAAATTGAAATTGAAAAAGATAGTACCAACATTAACTTACCAGCAACAACCACTAATTTTGACGGTAACCATAAATACGACGATGTTATTGATAATCTTGACTATTTAATGATTCATCGTGGTGATTTTGATAAATTTAATTATTCTTATCTTTATTGAACACCAGTATTTAATTTCATTGACACCTTAGAAAAAGGTTATTATAAAGAATTTACCATTAAAAATCACGGTTTTAAAAACGAAAGCTATTTTTATCACAAAAATTCAACTATTTTACCAAACTCAGAAATAATCGACCCTACAAATGCAACCAAAATTGAAGTTATAAAAAAAATTAAAAAAAGACTTAATGAAACAATTAACAATCTTGCTGGTGTAAATAATGCAATTGAAGGCATCGACTATAATACAGAAATTAAAGATAACGACAACAATTACTTAGATGATAGGGCTACTTTTAATTTAACAACAGACAATGTCGCCGACAGAACATTTACCGTTAAATTTATTGCAATTGAAACAAGTACACAATTGCAAGGAACAAATACGATTAAAATGGTCATTCCGAAACAAGAGGATACCAAGGATAATGTCCTTAAAATTAAAGCATTTAACAAAACTCTAATTGCTGGAAATAATTATTTACAATTATTACATGGTGAAAGTGAAATCTGAAAATATGATACTGCAGCAAATAGTAACGATTATTACCTAATTAAGTACCTTTTTGGTACCTTAAATTATCTTAATGTTAAATTTAGTTTTTTGAGATACGACCCTGAATTACGAAATGACATTTACCTTTATTTTAAAAACAACATTCCTAGCATTAACAACAGCGATTACAAAAATGTTTTTGATGAAATCTACGAAATCATTGGTAACTTCTTTGCCAGTTTATTTTATGCTACTTTTGATATGGACGAAAAAACATATACCGAAATTGATTTTAAAGGCGTAGATAACTATAAAAAGAACCACTTTATTCAAATTGGTTTCTTTTACCGCTCGTTAATTACCTTTTATCCAAAAAAATATTTAATCAATGTTACTGGTAATTCAGAATTACTACTAAGAAGTTATTTTTTTACTTTTGACAAAAAAACGCACCAAGATAATTATAATGCCATTAAAAACAACAATAGCATTTATCAAATTGATTTTAATGTTCTTAAATCTTATGACAATAAAATGATTAAATTGTCAGCCAGCAACACTGATAATAATATTAATTATCTTAACACCGACATTGATATTCGTTATGGTATTAATATTTTTACCTTAACTTTTCCACTTTATCACAAAGATAATACTTCTAAATATAATTTTAAAATTTATGACTTTAATGTCCTTAATTCCACGGCATTTATCCCTGATGGTTCCACCAATTCAGAATGAGATGACCTAATTCCGCCACCAAATTGCAAATATTCCGGACGATGAATACCAACATTTAATGATATTAGTTGTGTCATTAAAAATGCTGGTATTAAAATGCTAAACTGAATGCTGACGGCATCACAAATCATTACAATTTTACGCCCGTTAGCAATTATTGCGAAAGCAACAGTTAACTTTTCAACAGCCATTTTTCCAGTTTTTAAAACGGTACCAGCTTTTTACTATACCTTTCAATTTTTAATTAGTTTTGCCATTTTTCTAATGATATTAAGGATTTTCGTGTAATATATATATATATATATATATAATTGAAAAAATAAAGTAATAAAGGAGTTAAAATAATGAAAATTTTAAATATAATAGCTCTTTCGACATTAATAATATTACCAATAGTTGGCTGTTCTAAAAAAGAAAATAAATCAGTAGTAGAAAAAAAATAAAGATAACGAAAACAAAGTTTATGATTTTGAAATCAGAAACTTATAAAAAGTGAGGTTTTAAATTTCGAATTCAACAAATAATATTACACAAGTTCAAATAAATAAAATAGATAATAACAATCTAAATGAAAAATTACCAGAATTAAGAAATTTAGAAAACCTTAGTTTCTTATTTACACAAAAATTACAAAATAATCAGAGCAAACAAGATAAGATTAGACAACTAATAAATACAGACGGCCAAGAAACCGCCATGCGAAATACATTAGTAATTAATAAAAAAATAACAATTAAAGCACAAGGTACAAATTTAGATGACTGCAAATATGATAGCTTAGGAAATATTAGTCCTGCTTATGATGATAATAAAATAGATTACATATTAAGAAGTACAAATGATTTTGAAATTGAAATTGAAAATCATCCGTAATAACTAAATTTAAAAACCGTTAAAATCATCCCCTTAAAAGGTGGTTTTTTATGATGACAATACTCTTAAACAACTAAGCAACTTCTCATTTTTTATATTTTAATAAAATAAGGAACCAGTAATTAATTAAAATTACTGGTTTGAATATTTTTTATTTTTACAAGAAATTTAAACTTGTTGTGCTTGTTTCAATTAAAGTTATTGTTCTAAATAGCTAATATCGTTTTTATAAAACCTTATACTATAGTAGTAACTGTATTTGTTCTTACTGACCCTTCTCTTTCTGATGAGAAAAATGCTTCCCCATTAAATGTTATGTTATCATTGTTTTTATCTATAGTAATTTCATTGGGTAATAAAACATGATTTTGTAAAATTTGCATTACTTCTGTAATTGATAATATAACTATTTGTTCTTTATTGTTATCATCAATTATTTTGGCAGTAATATTTCCTGTAATTTTTTGTTTTAAATTTAATATAACTTTAGATGTAATTATTCTTACTGGATAAGTAATTTTTAATTTTTCATTGGGATTAAGTTCAAATTTATCAGCGGGTCCCTTAAAAATACTTAAAATCATTTCTTGTTCTTGTTTATTTGTGTTTGATAAATCAAATTCATTTGATAATACATTAATAATTTCAGAATTTTTATTATTTATATTTGTAAAATCTGTTAATTTCATTTCATCATCAGAATTTATGTTTCAACCATTTAATTTATTTTCTTGTTTTGTTTTAGTTAATCCTGTTGTAATTTGAAATATTAATTTTGATTTTGAGTTATATTCACAATCAGGTATATTAAATGATTTTATATTTGGAGTTTTATTGGTAATTTTTCTATCAGAACACACATTTTTAGGAACATTAGATCATAAAAATGAATTTTCTTGTTTTGTTATTTCAGTATTTGAAAAATTTAAATTATTAGTATCAATATAATTTATTTCCTTAAATTTTAAATTAGAATTTTCATCTAGAAATTTAAAAAATAATGCTTTTTTAATCAATTCATTTAAATTAATAATTTTATTTTGCCCATTATCAATTGAATAATGTATTTTTATATTATTATTATTTAAATTATTTTTTATTTTTAATATAGCTGAATTTTTTGTCTTGTTAATAATTTCTAATTGTGAAATATCTAAATCTGGATTCAAATAATTTAATTCACTTAAAATTACATTATCAGAATTATTACTAATTTTTCCTAAATTTGAATTTAAATAGTATTCACTATATTCATAAACATTGCCATCTCCTGAACCAATATATAATTTATTGTTGAAAATTACACCAGATGAATCAATTCATCAATTTGTTTTAATAATAATTTTTTGTTGCTCGGCGACAGGGTCATATATTCATACACATTTTTATCTGTTGAACCAAAGTACAATTTATTGTTAAAAACAATACCAGAAGATCTTATAGATTCAGTTGCTCTAAGAATAATTTTTTGTTGTTCTGTAGCAGGATCATATTCATAAACATTATGATCATCTGAACCAAAATACAATTTATTGTTGAAAACTACACCAGAAGATTTAATTTCATTATTTGTTATAATGATAATTTTTTGTTGTCCTGTAGCAGGATCATATTCATAAACATTATGATCTAGTGAACCAAAATATAGTTTACTGTTTAAAACTACACCAGAAGATCAGATCTGTTTTTTTGCTTTAATAACAATTTTTGTTACATTTATTTTATTATTTTCATTATTGCTTCGTTTTTGTCTTTTATAATTTATGTTTTCTAATTTAATTTGTTGTTCTTGTGTTGGATAAGGACTATTGGCAACAATTCCTGCTATTCCACTACTTGCTATTGTTATTGTACTTAATAAACTAAGTAATTTTTTCATTTATTAAATCCTTTTTATGAATTTTTACTAATTAATAAATTTGTTGAACAATTAACATCTTTCCTTAAATTTTTAGAGTCTAATTAATACAAATTGATTATAACTTATTAAATAAGAATTTTTATCATTTTTTCAGGTTATTGAATAATAATTCTAGAAAAAAAATTATCATTAAAACAGAAAAATAAACTAACGAAATTTAACTTTGTTAAAATTACTATCTAGAAAGGCGATTTTTTATGTTAGAAATTAATAATAATGTAAAAACCTTAGCAAACAAGCATTGATTTAGTTTATTTACAACCCATAAAAATATGTACACTAACAAATGTAAACAATTAGCTAATGAATATGAAAAATTAGATGAATACTTATATAAATATAATTATCGGTTAAAACAAGGTTATAAAGTAGTTCATTTTGCTTTAAGAATAATTATTATAATTTTTGGTGAAGTTACTTTTAAACGACGCCGATATAAATATTGAAATCAAAAATCAGGTAAATTTGAATATGTATGTTTGCCAGATAAAGAAATTGGTTTATTGCCCAAACAACGCATTTATTTTGATGTTCAATTTAAAGTTTTAAGTCTTTTGGGCGATGGCAAAAGCTATCGTGATGTTTTAGATGCTCTAAATCATTGTTATATTTCAAAAGGTAGTATTTCAAATATTTTAAATAAATACGATATTGCCCAATATTTTCAACTAGCAGAAAAAGAAACTAAAACTAGAATTGATGTCAAAAATAAGGATTTATATATTCAACTAGATGAGACATTTTTAGCAACATTAGACCATAAAGTTAAACAAGACCAAAGAATTCGTTTGGTTACTTTTCATACCGGACATAAAGAAAAAAATTATAAAAATGCTCGTAGAGAATTAGAAAACAAACGAGGTCATTTTTTAATGTTAAAAGTTAGTAAACGAATAAATACGATGAATTATCGTGATTTGTTAATTAAAGAATTGCAAAAATATTATGCGAATATTAATTCTGACAAAATAATTGTTTGTGGCGATGGTGCTACTTGAATTAGAGAAATTGCCAATAGTTTTGGTAATGTTAGATATATTTTGGGTGGTTATCATGCTGTTAAAAAATTAAAACAAACTGCATTTAATATTATTTTTGAAAATCGTAAAGTAACACTAAATAGTTGAATTAAATTATATAAGGATGGAAATCTATCGAGAATTAATCAAAAAAATTCGTAGTAGTGTTGCTAAAAATGAATTAAATAAAGATATTAAAACAAATTTAAGAAAGTCTAGTAATTATTTCAAAAACAATAAGCACGGTATTCATCATCAAAATTTAGAATGAAATATTGGTTGTAGCATTGAAAGTGACATATCGCATTTGGTAAAACAACAATTAGGCTATGGAGCAAAAATATATAATCATAAGAATTTAAATAACTTATTACATTTAAGAATGGCAAATTTAAACAAATTGAATGTATTACATTACATTAATGAAAATATTAATTCAGAAATAGAAATCAGAAAAGAAATATATAAAAATTCATTATGAAATAAATATAATAATAAAAATGATGATAGTTGAATTAATAAGGGTAGTATTGTATATACAAATAAATATAGAAAACATAAATTTAGATAATTAGTGATAATTTATTAATAAAATTAATAATTTTTTATTTTAATTTTGTCGAAAACTCTTGATAAAATAAAAAAAATCATCAACTTGATAATTTTAAAAGGCTTTTATGTAAAATTACTATTTTTACTTTAATTTTTTATATATTAAAATATAATACCGCTGTTTGTTGGTTTGGAGTTAAACCCTTATGTTGGTATTTTCATTTTCAGAGATTTAAATAATTTTGAATATTAGTAAAACCTAAACCATGATAATGAGTTAAGGATTCTTTAAGACTAGATTGTAATTTACTGATTTTATTTAAGTTACGATAACTAGCTTCAGGATTAATTGTTGTTTTAGTTACACATAAAGTATAATTTGTTTGTTTTGCTACTAAAAAATATAATTTTTGCATATCAGAAGTAATAATTGAATTTTGGTTAATTAATTCTTTGTTCGTATTTTCAATAACTCATTGTTTTTGTAAACGTTTGGTGTTTGTGGATTTAACATAAATATTGTTATTATTATCAACTGCCATTTGAATACAGCATTTAGTATTATTTGCGAATGGGTCAAGGTGAATTCTTCGTGGATCAGTTTTATGTTTGAAATTTCCTTTATGAATTTCTTTAATAAATGTTTCATCGATTTGGATTTTACCAGATAATTTTTTAAATTTTAATTGGGTATTTTCTAATTGTTTTGATTTCATTAATTTTTGACGATTATATCAATAAGTTTTTAATGTAGTTTTAATAAAACGAGAAATTGTTTTGCTAGATTGCCCCAGCAATGAAATTTGAATCAATAAATTTCATTGTTCATAATTTAAATGACTTCAATAAATAAAATGATTACGAAAAGCGTCAAAACTTGCACGGCAATTTTTACATAAATATTTTTGTTTTCCTTCTGAATTATGTCCATTTTTAACGCGATGGTAAGATTCGCATTTAGGGCATTTAATATCTTGTGCTCTAAATTTTTGATCAATTTCATTTAAACGTTTTTGTTTTTTTATTAATTTTGCTTGTTATTTGACTTTTTCATAAAATTCTAAAAATTGATCATCTGTTAAAGTATTTACTAGTTCTTGAATTATTTTTTCCATAATTATTATCCACCTCTATCATATTAAAAATATACCTAAAATTAGGTATATTCAATAAATATCAAGAGTTTTCTACACAATTAAAAATTTTTAATTGTGTAAAAATTCAATAATATGATAAAATGGTAGTGAATAAACATGACAATAACAAGAAAGGTATGGTTAGTTTAGTAATTAAATAATATAATTAGCTGATTGTTTTACTTCTTCAAAACAATACCTAAGAAAACTAAATGCGACCTTTTTTAAGATTTTTCTTGATTGTGCAAAACATCTGTGGTATATTACATTTTTAGTTATTTTTAAAATTTATTTAATTTCAACCCCAGCACCAGCAGCAACAAGTTTTTCCTTAATTTTTTCGGCTTCTTCTGGTTTAACTTTTTCTTTAATTACTGGATTTTCACCCTCAACTAATTTTTTAGCTTCCATTAAAGGTTTTTCGGTAATCTCTGCTACTGCTTTAATAACTGCAATTTTAGAATCACCAAGTTTAGTTAAAATAACATTTACTTCTGTCGGTGCAACATTATTATCACCCTGTGAAGCTGCTTGCATCATCACTGGTGCACTAGCAGTAACATTAAAATGTTCTTCAATTGCTTTTACTAATTCATTTAGTTCAATTAATTTCATCTCTGCTAGCGAAGCGATAATATCTTGTTTTGTTATTTTATTATCTTTTTTAGCACTACCAGTTTTTTCTTCGTTAATTTTATTTTCTATTTCTTCTTGGGTATCTTTTTTTATTGGATTATTTTCTGCCATAATATAATTCTCTCCTTTTATTTTTATATATTAGTTTATTCTGTTAGTTGTTTATAAGCAATGGCTTTAATTGCTAAAGCAACATTAATTAATGGACTAATAATTGCTGAAGCAAACATTGAAATAAGGCTGTTTTTTGAAGGCAATGTGGCTAATACTTGTAATTCATCATATAACACTACTTTACCATCCAAAATAGCGCTTTTTAATACTAAATTTTTATGTTCCTTAGCAAAATTAGCTAATAATCTTGGCGCCACAATTTCATCAGTTGCCGAAAACACTAATGCATTAGGACCTAATAAGACATCATCTAAATTATTAATACTTAACTCTTGTAATGCTCTTCTTACTAATGTATTTTTATAAATTTTTAAACTAATATTCTCACTTCTTAACTGTAACTTTAAATTAGTTAAATCTTGAACAGGAAATCCATGATAATGAATAATAGTTGTTGACTTTGACGATGCAATCTTTGTTTTAATCTCTTGAACAATATTATTTTTAGTTTCTATTGCTGTTCGCATTCATTCGCCCCCTCCTAATTTCTTAAACATAACCGTTTAATTCTGAAATCAATATCTATCTTACATAAAAAAACTCGGTATTACATACCGAGTTTAAAAGAGTTTTTGTAATCCAAAATCCTATACCTTTTAATCCTCGGCAACATAATTAAGGTTTCCCTGTTGCTGTCTATAGACTATTGATATCATAAGATAATAATAATATGTTTTTAACACAAATGCAATACTTATTTTAAAATTTTTTGTAAATCACAAATAGTTATTAGACTATGCTTCTCTTAATTGATTTCATCATACCATATTTTGTATTATTAAAATTAAAAAAGTTAATTTTATCCACAATAAAAAATATTTAATTCAAAATTAACCAAATTAAAACATTTTTCACGAGTTTATATTATTTTTTAAATAATTATTTTGCAATAATAAATTTATTTAAAGTTTCAAATGGAGTTTTGTAATTCAAACTTTTATGTTTTCGCTTGAAATTATAAAATGCGGACCACTCATTCAAATGAATTTGTAATTGTTTAACATCAAATTTTGTTTCAAAACCACATTTTTTAAACCAAAATAAACTAATATAATTACGGTGAAACCGTTCAATCTTTCCGTTGCTCTGAGGAGAACGGATTGGTGTGGTTTCATGGATAATTCCATTTTTTGAAAGAAAGGTTGTAAAATGCCTTTCTTTTACTTTGTATGTTTTTTTATTACTTCAATTAGTAGTAGTGAATTCCGGAGCATTATCAGTGCGAATGCGTTTAATTGTTATGCCAAGTTCGCTAAAATCTTTCATTGCTCTTTGCACAGCGTTAATAGCATTGTTAGTTCCTAAACTATCATACACATATCCAAAAGCAATTCTTGTTATTTCGTCAATGAAATCATAAACATATAATCTATGCTTAGCAATAGGAAAATTTTTATCAGTAAACACTTTGGCATCCATTTGCAGTAGTCCAATACCTGAAACTTCATAACGCTTAAAATGGCGTTTTGCTTTTTTAATTTGCGTTTTTATTTCTCCATAGCGTTTGTCTTGTTTAATTCAACGATAAAAAGTATTAATTGATTTGGGGACATTATTTGTATCGATATCATGCACATTTTTTTGATGAATATTATGATAAAGCGATAATACACCGCCCGCCAATATTTTTTGGTGTTGTTGATTTGAATTGCAATTCATAAAAGTTGTCTTGATAATAACCATTAATAATTTTTTTAGCTCAAATATAAAATGTCATTTTACTACCACGAAAATATTTTTTAATCAATTTATTTACAGATATGTTATCTGTATTATTCATATATAAGTTGGTACATAAATTGAGATATTTACTTACTCATTTTTTTACTTTATGATAATATTTTTCATTATAAATAGTAGTCATTCAAGATTGTAATTTAGCTTTTAAATCTGCTAAATCATTTTTAGGTACAATATACTTCATTTTCTATTTCCTTTTTTATTTTTTCTATATCAAACACATAAAACAGTTAATATTCATAGATAATATTAGTATAATGAAAAAAAATAACTAATTACTCACAATTAAATAAAAAATATGACTTAAATTTTAGTGACAATAATTTTGGTTTTACTTGAGAAATCTTTAAGGAACTAGTTGGCGATGATTGGGCAGAATATTTTACAACGAGGTGTTTTTATAGATTTGTGCCTACTGCTAGAATGACCTTTAAAACTTGAAACTGTTTAGCTTGGGATTTATGAATTTGTTGTAACTTTACAGATACATCCGCTCAAGAAGTATGACGCTATGAAAATACACATCCTGAAACAACAATTGCTGATTTACATAATTTATGTCAATATTTAGAAGAAAAGTATGGCGTTCAAATTGGACCTGAGCACTCTAAGGTGACCGAAATAGTTTGAAAATTGAATAAAGAGGGCGGAGAAATAATTTTTCCTTCCAATCAACGAATAACTTTTATTGGTTATGCCAACGGTAATAGAATTTTTGGAACAGCTGTAAAAGGTTCTAGTTTTTTGTGTTCACGAACTGACGAAATAATTACGGCAGAAGAAAAAGAAACTTTGAGTGATAAACAATTAATTTATAGATATGAGCTTTTACAAATGTCAATGTTTCGTAGCAATCGGATTAAAGTTTCTGACAAACCCATAAAAGAACTTTCTTGAACCTTTGTTGATAAAATGACAGGACAACAAGAAACTCGTTACTTATGAAAAAGTTTTTTTGTCGCGTTCACTTGCAACCCCTATGATAAATATCACCCATTTTATGAAAAATACTGTACGCCTTTTTTACCATTAAACGACAAGATAATGAATTTATTAAAAAAAACTGGTAAAGTTTGATATGAAAATGAAAAAGAATTTGAGGGTTTAGGAATTTTTGTTTTAAGACTAACATTAGACTCCACTTGAAATAAATTGCCAGAAATTTCAAGAAAAAAAGTAAACCAACTTAAAAAAGATAACCCCGATGAATATGCTATTGTAAAATATGGTTTTGAGTACTCAGACATTGATAGTACTATCTTTCCGTTTCGAAAACATTTAAAATATACACAAAAATACGATTTAAAAGATTTTTATGTTGCCACTATTGATATGTATAAATTTGATTTTTATAGTATCGGGATTTATTGAACAACTGGACCAATCGATCATACTGTGCTAAAATTTTGGGGATTTCAAGAATATAAAAAAACTGAACTTTACGATCCATATTTAATATGTGAGATTGTTGTAACCCCCTGAGATAATTTTTCTGAAAACGAAAAAATTAGTTATCTTGTAGAAGAAATCATGACTTTAAGAGCAAATTTTTATAATTTTGCTGATGTTATTTTTAATTACGACGACAAAGCAAAAACCGCTATGGAATGAATTAAAACAAAATTAATCGAAGATTATAGTTTTAACATTCGTACCAGCACAGCCATTAAACACACAACACCATTAACCAAAGAATCTGGTTTAACAGACCGCGTTATTTGAATGCGTAATTTGTTTGGATTTGGTAATTGTAATATAAATTTACAGAATAATCCTTTTACTGCCAAATGCTACGAAGAATTACGATATGATGAAAAACGCACGAATGTTCCTGATCCAAAAATGTATCTTGATCCTTATGATGCAGACTTTTATGCGTTATATGCTGTAAGACAGTTTATTCGTGGAAAACAAAATAAAAATTTATTTTATATAATTTAATTATAATATTTTAAGTCTTCAAGTAAAAAGTCTTGTAACGGAAATTTTTATTTTCTTTAACATTTTTAAAACAATTCTTAACATGTTTTTTAAATGCCTTATGTTCCATATCCAAAATGAGGTGCGATTTAAATGGGCAATATTTACAATTAAAATTTAAAGAACACTTTAAAATATAACTGTTTAAACTATTTTTATCAAATTCTAACTTTATTAATGTGTTTCCGCTTATCGTGCTATCATTTTTCAAGCACGGGAAATCCTTTTTAAAAATAGGAATACAATTAAAAGGTGCTACTGTTTTTATTTTTTTATAAGATACTATTTTTGAAAGTAAACAAAAACTATTATTATTTATATAACAAATTAAAATATGAGGATGCTTTTTATTATCTTTACTATCCATTGGTAAAACCAAATTAAAAATTGAACCCAACTTAAACATATTAATTATTTTAATCTTTCTAAATATAAATCTACAAATACAACTCAGAGAAATGATCTATTGCAATCTTATATTTTTTTTTATAAAAATCAATATAATTTCTAACATCCATTTTACCGTCGTCAATATTTTTTTCACTTTTTTGAAATGCTTCCTTTCAGCATTGATCATAATGTGTTATTTCAAATAATTCATCAGGGTTTGCGTCTTCAAAAAATAAATAAATATTATCAATAAAACTTTTAATTTCTTTACTTAAATTAATTTCGCTTTTTGTATTAAAAATTAAAGGTTTATTATGTTGTTTGCGAATACTTCTAATAACAGGTCCATTGTTATAAGCCACTTCTTCATTTACACTAAATAAAGGTTTATTCTTAATTAATAAATGAAAAACTTGTGCTAAATGAAGCAATTTATGAAGCATAAATTCCCCCTTATACATTTTTAAGCAATTTTTTTTAAAAAGTTGTTTTGAGTTAAATAAATCTGGATTTTTACGAATTAAATATTTTGCCATATCCATAACATTATTATTTTCCACAATTACGACGCCCCTCTCCTATCATTATTAACTTAATTATACACTATTTTTTAAAAAACTCTGGGGGCAATCAGTTATCTATAATTATGAATATAACATATTTTATAAGGATGCTTTTTATTTATTATTTTTACTATCCATTGGTAAAACAAAATTAAAAATCCAACCCTGCGTAAACATATTTTTAATTATTTTAATCTTTAACCAATAATTTAGAAATTGCTTTCATAAACTTATCTCTCTTATTTAACTCTACACCACTTTTAATCATTTCATCACTGTAACTAATTATTTTTCTTTTCATTTTAATTTCCCTCCTTAAACTTAATTCACAATTATTATAACTTAATTATACACTATTTTTAAAAATAAAAACTCTGGGAGGGTTGACTTTTACAAAATCTGCGTGTATAATTTAAAAAAATTAAGGAAGTTCTTTCAATAAAGTCAGGGTCCCCAAGGTCCTGCTAAAACGCGGACCCCTAACAGGTTGAAAAGCGGTGCCGAGATTTTTTGTAAGCTTAATAAAATCCTAGTATATTGACGCTTCGTTTGTGGAAGCAACCCGACCAGTCGATAATTGTCAAAAATTTATATATTCTTTAAATTGCAAAAACAAAAAGAGACCTTTTTACAAGGTCTCTTTTTAGCCCAATTAATTAATTTTTGGAGGAGTTATTTAAATGTCAAAAAAAATGAATTACTACATATAGGTATATTAATCACTTTAATAGTATTTACTTTTGTAGGAATAATTTTAGGAATAGTAGCTTATATCAGAAGCAACAAATACTTTCTAAAATCTAATGGTGAGATAGTCTATTGCGGAAGTACCATATGAAAACAGATACGTAAAGGTCAAGGTCCAGGTCAAGGTCCAGGTGAAGATAAAGATAGAATAATAATGAATTTAATTTGTTCAAATGAAGATGAAAAAAAGAAGCATGATAAAATACTCAGAGGTCCTTTGTGAAAAGATGTGGTGATATGAGACGGAAATTATGAAAAGGGATATTTCAATAATCAAAAAAGAGACTAATTTAATTAATCTCTTTTCTTTATTTTATAATTCTAAATTAACATAAGAAGTCATTTTATCATTAAATAAGCATATATTATCCATTTTAATTAATGTGTGATTTGTTTCAATTTCGAAATTATATTTTCCTTTTCCATAAATGCTCATAACACTATTTAACTTTGTTTTTTCAACAATGCAATTTACAAAATTTTTACCATAATTACCATCTGCAAGTTTTATATCTTTTGGCAGTAAACTAGGGATGTCGTTTGGTTCCAAATTATTAATTAATGGCAGTCAATTAAACTGATTACTATTCAATTTAAATAATTGATTTTGCGAGATATCATTATTAACTAATTTAATGTTATTTTTATAAAAATTAAAGTACTCTGATTTTAAAATAACTTCCACATCCTTAAACTTATAATACCCATCTTCAAGTAATGGAACCGAAATAAGTTCAAAATAATAAGGCAATAATAGTTTATAATCATCATTTAAGCCCATATTTATTGACAATTCAGAAAGTATATATTCAGAAAGCATCATAATAATTTGTTTAAATATTTGTGCCGATGGGTGCTTTAATAATTTTGGATTTTCAAATTTTCAGTACTCAAAAAGATTAGTAATAACTACTTCGGGTTTTTGACCAACAAATTTATTTTCTTTCAATTTTGCAATATCATTATCAGGTTGATTAGTATCTTTAATATATGTTGCATGTTCAAAATTAGTGCGATAGTTATAAGTATAATCTAACATGTCTAATAATACTTTTTGTAAGCTATCAATTTTAAAAATTTCTTTAAATTCTAATTCCACTCTATCATAATCTTTAGTTAAATTATATGAGGTAGAATCTAGACAACTTGGCTCAAGCCCGCCAATAGCACCGGGTAAAGTGATTGTTTCATTTAAAATAATATTTTCTTTTAATAAATCTACCGGTAGACAACCAAGAGGTACACTTTGATATTTTTGTGTATTTCTAGTAAAATGCATTGATGTTACTCTTGCATCAATAAAAACTTTTTTTCTTGATTCTGTTCCGCCACCAACCGTAATCAAATCTAAAGCACTTTTCTCATTAAAAAACATTTTTGCTTTTTCTCATGCTAAAACTTGGCTAGACATTCATTGTTGTAATATTCTAACTTTTGGTTCAGTTTCAATCGGCATTGATAGCATTGGTAACATAACCTTGTCATTTTCTATAAATAATCGCGGATAACCCTCAACGCCGTTTACTTCTCCAATTAATTTAATATTTCCGAATAAAGCTTGCCGTGGAAATTTAATAGTAATTGCTTTAACCTTTGTATCTTCAGGCAATTGTTTTTGAATACGCACGATAATGGGATTAGAACCACGAACTTTAAAATCTTGCACCCGCAACAAAACCGTTTCCTTGGTTACCTTAATTGATTTTGGGGCATAGCGTTCGGTGTAAGAATTTATAATATACAATTCATCCAAATTATTTTCGTTTGCCGGTTCACCAATAGAAACAACATGAAGATTAAATTTGCCGTATAAACTTTCATCTTGAAAAATTATAGTCTTAGCATCGACCATAGTATATTCAACACTGTTATCTTGAATATTAGTAGCATTGCGAGCATCTAATTCTAAATTAAAGTCACTAAACTTCATAAGCAATCGTTTTTTTAACTTCTAAAGGGTCAATAAAGCCAATTTTAACAACATTGGGAGAAAAGTGTATAAATTAGGTTTATTTGCGTTTTTAATAAGGTTGTTTAAAGGATAAATATATAATTCGCGTTTTCTTGTTTCGTTATAAATTGTATGTAAGTCAGGGTCTGATTGTTCGGTGTAATTTGCAAAGTCCAGTGGAGTATTATCAATTGCATAATCACGATATTTTGTTTCATTTTCTTGACTTGGTTTAGTCTTTCAATCCGCAATTTTATTGTCCTTTCATATCAATATTATTAATTTCTTTACCAATTGTGGTTGTTACATTCAAATTGACTTTGATTGTCATTTTTTCAAGTTCTTTCGAAATAAAACCGTTACCATTCAAGTCGCGGCCAAATTTAAGTAGTAAGTAAATAAAGTTTGCATGGGTTTCTTCTCGTAATAATATTTTTTGCTCAAGCATATTGTTAGTTTGAATATTAACGGCCGAACTTTCTTGGTGAGTTTGTTGAGCCCCTTTATGAATTGCAGGTACGTGCATCCCAATCCGTTTATTAATCTCGGTCACATTTCAATCATATAAATAAGTTAATTCTTTTCCTCTAAATTGACCATTAATAGTAGAAAAGGGTATTGGATTTTGTGCTTGATCATAATTCATGACTAAAACATGATTTTTAATAAAATCATCAATAATCTTATTCACATTTTTTTGAACATTGCCAACAAGTGAATTTGTATTAATAAGAAATCTTGTGGCGTTTAAAATAGCATCTAGAATGCTTTGTTCATAAAAAATATCTAAAGCTTTTAATTTATCTTCAACACCAGCGATGTCAGCACGCTAACTTGGTAAATTAGAAAAAATTGCAATTGGTATGTAGTTAATTCTAAAACTTGGTTAATATTTAATTTTTCATTATTGAGTTGTTTTTCAAAATCATTAACTTTTATTATTGTTTGTTCCAATTTGGAAGTGCCATTATTGTCAACAGTTTTTTTAGTGCTTAGTTCATAAATTTCACGCGTAATTTTTATTTTGCTGTTTTCTAATTGGTAAGTTTCGTACATGCGTAAATTAAGATTATTTTTCTTATAGTCGTCGTAAAAAATTGTACATTGAATTAAATTTCCCAACACATCATATTCTCGCTCTGCTACTCGTATGGGTTGAAAGTTCATAATTCCTTGATTTAAAAAAATTAGAAATACCAAAATACCAATATCGCTAGCTCGTTTCTCATTAATCCAGTTTTTACTTTGAAAGTCATTTTTATAAAGTCATGCCATTATTTTTGGTGATAAATCTTGTTGACTAATATTAATTTCCAATTTCTTAGGAGTTAATGCATTAGCTATAGTGTCGGACACATACGATTTATAATAATCTTCATGACCAAAAGGGGCAAAACCATACATTCGCAAAATTGATTTTTCCATTTCGCGTTTTTTAACTAATAAATTATCAGCTTTATCACTAAATCATTTTTTTAGTAAACCATAATGGCATTATTTATTTTCCAATTATTTAACTCGTTTTTTTAAAATTTCAATTTTTTCAGAAATTAATTTTCCCAAAGGTACAAGCCCTAAAGTAATAAAGTTTAAAAAGTAAATTAACATTTTTAATCAAAATAATTTTTTAGGCATTATTTTTAACTCCTCGTTTTGGTTTATTAATATTAATTTCTTTTTTATTAGCGTTATTATTTTTGATAGCAATAACCATATCAATCTTATTATTTATAATCATTAATTTGGTATCAATTTTATTTAACGCTTCTTTATTTTCTTGCTCCATTTTTTTCGCCTCCTTTTTTGTTTTTAAAGCTGAGATTATTCCTGTAATGCCGGCCGTTCCACCCAAACCACCAATAATTGCTGTAAAAATACTTGCTACTGTTTCTGAATTCATATAATACTTTCTCCTTTTTTAATATCTAATTTATTTAACTCTTGCACCTAACCCAACATAAATATGTGCCATTAAACTAGTATTTCGTGGGCGAGTTTCATTTTCACCATATTCTTGTGTTTTGGCGTCAAAATTAAAATTCAAAGAATAACCAGGAGCTCAATCTCCATCTTCCGCAAAATATCTTTGAAATTTAAAAGCTGCATATCCGGGATTATTATCATTTAAATTGGCAGGTTCATTGCGGGTTGTCACATTAATCCATTGTAAATCAAGAATAGCTGTCATCTCTTTTGCAGTTTTAAATTTGATATTGTGATAAAAGTTATAATTTTTAATGTTCGCCATATAACTATCTACTCAAATTTTATGGCGATGCCTCTCAACAGAAGCTTTTTGTTGTTGAAGTAATTTATTGGGATTATGTCTAATAAAATCTCCTTCACCTAAAGATGGAGTTACAAGTTCATCCCCACCAGCAAGAATGATTGTATATGCTTTATCTTGAAGAGCAAATCAACCGTTTTCAATTTTCTTTTTACTGCTAAATCAAACAATTGTACCAATAAAAGAATTTTGCAATAATTTAAAATTATTTGTTAGTATATTAATTTGTTTTTGTAATTTTGCCGAAAAATCAGCAGTTGTAGCATGCGTATAATCGCCCTCTTGAGGATTAGGTTGTAAAACATTTGGTGGTAAAGTACCAATCTGCTTTGGGAAAGACACCGTTAAAGTTTCTGTTTCATGTTCATAATCAGAATTTGCATATTCTTCAATAACTAAATTAGTTACAGGACCTCTAAGATTAGGATTTTGGGGGCATGTGTAATCCTGGCAGCGACTTTGAAAAAATTTTAATTGTTTTTGTAAAGTAAAACGATTATTACTTTCTTGAACAAGTAGGAGGTGATTTAGCAGTTTATTATCAGCATCATTTCGTTCATTTTTTTCTTTATTATCAGCATCAATTCGTTCATTTTTTTCTTTTTCTAATAACTTATCAACAACAAATTTACTGTAATACAAACCTAAATCAATCATATTAGCATCAACTGTATTTTCATCATTATAAGGAATTAAGAAATTTTTTAATTCTGTAAAATTAGCTAATGCTTTAACTCTTTGTGGGATCATATCTTGAGTGTTATTTGCTAGAGTAGAGGCGATATAACTTGTATTAGAAGTATTCAAATTATTTGTTGCATCAACAAATAATTCAACTGGTACTCTGTTAAACACTCAATGCTCAATCAAAATATAAATCATGTCCATTACGGTTTCTTTAATTTCATCAGGAAAAGTAGTAAATTCTCACTTGTTAAAGATAAAGTCAAGATACATGTTGCAATCATTTTAAGCTCTTAAAGTGAAAGTTTTAAATCAATCATCAAAATTAGCAAAATTTAAATCTTTATATTTAGATGCTATACCATCTAAGATTCCAGTAAGTGGTTTGATAGTATGATAACCATTAATGGTTATATTTGGTCAAAGTTCTTTTAAGAGCATTTTTTATCACTTCCGATTTAGTTTTTTATTGATAGTAGTAATTTTTTTAGTTATTTGTTTTTGGATCATATTTTTAGCATTAATTTTCAAATTAATATTTTTATTTTTAACAAGTGTTCTAACAATGCGGTTTTTAATATTTCGTCCAACAATTACCTTACCCAAAACACTATCAACGGCTCAATTAACATAATTGTCTTTATTAAAAACTTGATTAAAATTTTCTTTAACTTTAAATAAATTTCCTTCTTTATAACGATCATAAGTTATTTTTAAAAGCGGAGTTAAAACTCGATATAACTTTATGCTGTTGATGTAAAATTCTTGAACATTTGCTGGTAAAAACGGCATTAAAGACAATATGTTACCTTTAGTTTTACCCCAGCCAATTGATCAACCACTTTCATACATATAAAATTTAAAAGGACTAGACGCAGTTATTAATTGTTGTAATTTTAAGGGAGTAGTAATTATTGGTCCTATTGGTTGATATTCAGGATTTTGGTAGTAAATTGTAATTGCAATATCTGTTAGTATTCCTGTTTTTTTAACTTTGACTGCAAAAAAGACATCAGATATTAATGGCAATAAAGTGCCATCGGCAATTATTTTCTTTTGCACTCTTGAAACAATGTTCTTAAAATTTGTATATTCTTGAATTTTGGTTGTAGTCTTTAATTCTATCTCTTTAATCGTTTCTCTTACAGGCTCAAACACTTTATTTAAACCTTTTTGAATTTGATATGTTGGCGACAATTTTTTCAATTTTTTTGATTTTTCCATAATTTTATTAAATTTTTTAAGAAATTGGGAACGAAAAACATTTTCTGCTCGTAAAGTATTTAGTGATAATAATGTACGTTGACGAATTCCTGATTTTTGCATTTGGGTAATTAAATTAAATCAGTTTTCCGTTGGCATTTTTGAAATTTCATTAATGTTTGTTCCGTAACGATTTAAAAATTGATTACCTCATTTTTCTTTAAATATCCTTGTTTTAGTTACAAGATTAGGATTAATTTTTCTTAGTAATGTTTACTTTTCTAAAAGATGAACTAAAGTTGTTAAATTTTCACTTTTATAATTCTTAACAAATTGTTTTCGTGCCAAAAATCCTAAATGATTAAGCATAGTTTCTTTAGTTGGTTTTTTAGTATAGTCAAATCAAGTTTTATATTTGTCAAGAATAATTTTTTTATTATAAACCTGCGAAATAACCTGCTCTAAATTATTAGCTGTTGTTATTCCTAAGTGATTAATAATTTTATTTTCTTTCGCTAGATTAAAAAACTTTGTTGTTTTATAAGCTCTTGATATCTTACTAATTTCACCAATAGCTGGCGTTAAATTAAGTAAAGTGCTTATTGTATTACTTTGTTCTTTATAAATATCATATACTTGATTAATTGTAAAATCAGTTACAACACGCACACTTGAAGCAATTAATTGGGATGTTAAATTTGATAATCCAGCACTTAGAGAGAATTTTAGCGACGAACCAGCAGTAAATTTTGCTAATAAAATACCAATGACTTGCACACCTACAAATTTTAATAATTCCAGTAAAAAATCATTTTCTTGTTTTTGGGGCATTCACATTCGCGTAGTTTTAATAACTCTCAACTGCAAAGCAGTTATATTAGTTCCAATGGGCATAATCTAAAAAAGGCTACCTATCTATAGCCTAATTTCCTTTTTAATCATCTTTTTGACCTTGGTCTCCGCCTGGGTCTGGTGTTGATTTGTGATAATGAACCATTTTGGCTACAGCAACTTTACCAGTAAAAAATTCTCGTTCAGCGATATAAACTTGCCCCATATATTTTTCGTCTGTATACATACCTACATCCATAGGCAAATCAATACCCGTAAATGTCGCATATGCCAAAGTATTAACTCATATCATATCAATATTCTCGGGCAAGCGAGATTTAGGCACTTCAATAGTTATACAACCATTAACAACACCAACAACTCCGTTGACCATGCCTAGCACGCCATCAGGAGAAGCGGTTACCAATTTCGCATAAGTAGCTTCGGTCACTACATCAGCCGTAGCGAGCAAGAAACCACTTGTCCACTCATTTTCAGAATTGACAACAGCAATTCTCATTTTTGCCATTTCTTCAAGAATTGTGTTTTTAGTAATCGGTTTTGCGGTCGCAATTGCTGTACCGCCACCGCCAGCCACTAATTGTTCAGCGTCGTATTTGTCATAAATTTCAGCCATTTGTTGGCGAAGACGAATAATCTTACTTTCAATGAATTTGGGACCTACTGCTTTATTCTCTAAACGCCCTATGCGTTCTTGAATATCAATTACCTTGTCCAAAGTAGCTTCTATTTTTTTCTCGTTGCATAGTTAGATTTGGAACCAGTATTTGGGTCTCATGTTTTATTAATAACTCCGTCCGTCGCAAGTGGAATAACTACTTTCTCACCATATTCAAATTCGGTAAAAGCTATTTCATTTGCAAAAAGTTGGTGAATTAAACTTCCTGTTCGTGGAAATTCGGGTCTTCATTTGCTTGAAACCAATGTTCTTAATTGGTCAACATTAATAAAAAATGCCATTATTATTTATCTTCCTTTCTTTTAAACATTAACTACTGAGGCGTTAAAGCATCTGATGAAAAAATTATTTCTTCTGAGTTAGAAGGGTTAGTATTTTTATCATCAGCCTTATTTGGAACGCCTCCTGTGTCTAATGTGTGTTTAATTTTTGGCATCGTGGCCACAAAATTATTAATATCATTTTTAATTACTTCAATATCATTTTCAAAATTAATTGAGTTTTTCACAAAATTAATAAATTGATTATCAATATTAGCATCTTGAATTAATTTATTAATTTCTTGTTCTTTTTTAAAAGTTAAATATTCTTTTTCTTTGTAGGCAAGTTTTTTTGGTGCATCCGTTTCTCTTTGTAACAGATTTTTTGCTTTTTCCTGAAAATTAGCAATATAGTCATTTTGCTCAGTGAAGCCACGATATAAATTTTTCACCTTAAAAGTTCCATCAGCATTTTTTTCGGGTTGTCCGTCTTCACCAATAAAGACGATTTTTTTATCTCTAATTTTCATTTGGTGTGTACTCCTTTTTCAAATAAAAAACTCATTTGATATTCTAATTATTGAGTTTTTCTAATTATTGAGTTTTTAGCTATTTATTTTTTCTTTTTTTTCCAATTTTTTTAAATTTTTCAACCTCAATGCTAAAAAATGTTTTGTGGGTGGTCTTATTTGGATAATAACGATTGTGTAATTTTCCCTCAATTAAAATAATATCGTGTTCTTTTAATTTTAAGAATTCTTTTTGCAACTTTTCTTCATAAATAGAGAGCGTTGTGTAGTTAAGACCCACCCAAATAACTTGAACATTAACAACTTTAACAACAACACTACTAATAGCTATTTTTTGCTTAAATTCTGTGATTTTGGGAATATCTTTTAAAATAACTGTCAAATTCACAAAATTAACATAATTAATTACTTCATTTTCTTTTTTAATTTTTAGTGCTTTTAACATTTTGTTTTACCTCATTACCCAAAAAGTATTGAATATGCTTTCACGCATCGTGCTCGTGTTTGGTAAGTTTTAAGTTTCCTTTGTAAAAAAATCCTTTCTTTTTAGAAGGCTCTTGTCTAAGAAAGTGCCAATGATATTTAAACCTTAAAAGACTGCTTATTGCTCCAATAAGTTCTGAGGTTGCTAAAGGATTGGTAATCGTTCTACCTTTAGTTAAGAAAAAATTTTCAATAATAAACAATGGCTTAAAATTTTCTATTCTTTTAAAATTATCAAATAATTTTTTAATTTTAAAAATTGCTTGTTCAACGCTTTCAGAAATTATTGTTTCGTTAAATTCAATGCATGAATTTTCAAAATTCCAAACAACAATACCAGTAGAACCGATTCCTGCGGGATCAATACCAATTATATAATTCATAAACTAAATAATTACCCTATGACAACTACATTTTTTGTTCTAATTCAGTTTTTTTATTAATAGAATATATAAACTTTTGACAATAATCTTTATCTGATTCATCCACATTAAATCATGTTTTCATTTTTTAATTCCTTTAATTTTCTATAAACAATTTGTTTAGGCAAAACATTATGACAAATATAAGCAGTTTCACTTGGTGGATTTTTGCAAACTATACCATTATAAGCAATAAACTTTATTCTTTTATTAAAAACTAATAACTCACACTGATCTATTTTTTCTCTAATTGGTTTTAATGCAATACTTACTAATGGTATTAACATCGCAAACGGTTTACCTAAATTAAATAAATGTTCTATTACTTGCTTTCTTTTACTAAATGGAGGGTTAGAAATAATATAATCATATCTATCCACATCACTTTTAATGTAATTAAAGAAGTCAATTCCATCTTCAATATGACTATTTCAAACTTTATGCCCATTTTTTTCTAAAACACATACAAATTCACTATCAATTTTATCAAAAGGGCATAAAATAGTACTATTAGGTTTTAAAAATTCTAAAATTGATTTTATAACATATTTCTGTGTGTATCTTTTATCATGAACATTAATTTTATTTAATAAATTATAATTTAACATAATTAACTATCAATTCCTTTCTTAATTATTTTTAATTTGTCATTCTCTATTTTTAATTCTTGTTTTTTAGTTCATTTTGCTTGTGGCACAAAGCAATTTTGATAATCATAAGTTTTTTTTAGTTTTCCGCTTACAATAATTTTCTATTCTTTTAAACTCACATTGCAATGATTTTTCTTTCAATTGACAATTAATTGCTTTTAACGCTGTAATTAATTCTTTATAAGAATATTTTTGGCGTAATGCTTTAAGTAAATAAAAATGTTTATTTTCCTTTAATTAATCTTCCTAAATTATTTCTTTATAAATAATTCATTTTCGCGGACGAATAGCTTTTTTCTTGTAATAAATTACAGTTTCTAATGAGTGTACTTTTCTTTTAAAATTAGGGTCATTACGCGAAAACCCATAATAGCGTTCTACAATTTCAGCAACATTATCATAAACACCGACTAACTCATTAGTTTCGCAAGAATATATAACATAACAATATTTTTTAGACATCTCGCACTTGTTCAAGATTTAATCTAATTTAAATCAGTTTCTTTTAGTCATTCGGGAATAATATAATTAAAATTAATATCTTTATCAAGTTCAGATTTTTTAATATTTTCTAAAAATTTTTGTCGATTTTTAATTTTCACTTCTTCATACAAATTAATAATTTCTTACCCCTTAATGGTTGTAATTTTCTGTGCACCGTTAGCATCATACTTAATAACTTAATAATCATTTTCTGTAAAAATACCGATCACCATCTGATTTGCATATTTAATTGATGGGTATACTAGTTTTCGAGGAACTCAAGAAACACCACCACTATTGGTAATTGATAGTAAAATCACATTTGTTGTTTCAGCAACAATATATTTTTTATTCAAAAACAAATTTTTTAAGTTAGTCATTATTTTTTAACTCCTCATATCAATAATTTTTTGGTTTTTGTAAAAAGATAATATATATCCTTCCTTATATACAATTTCCTAGTTAGCTAACATAGTTAACTATCTAAACAAATCTATGTTATCTCTCTTATGTTAACTAAGTTATGTTAGCTAACTAGGTGCGAGAAATGCTCGAAATTACCAAAAAGCATTTTTTGGCACACCTAAAAAGTGTTCTCATATTTACAACACAACTTTTTAAATAGAATTTAATAGAATTTAGTTTTTGTTCGAACAAGTTAATAAATTAATAAAGTTAGTTTAATTTTATTAATTAAAATACCTAACTCCTTTAAAAAATTATTGTTAAGAGGAGCATTCTTACTGGTCTAAAATGTCTGTGTTACCTTACATATTTTAAAATTTTTTGTGTAAAGCACACACTTATGTTAGTTTTACACAAAATCAATAAATAAATATGAGCTCAATCAAACTAAGTTAATTAGTAAACGAAGTTTACTAACAAAAATTGTTAAACATTCAAATCTGCGATATATAAATGTTTAAAAAACTTAGTTAAATAACTTAGTTTATAACAAATAAGAAAGGTAATTTATTATGAAAAACATTGAAAACATTTTCTTAAATACTAAAAAATATCTCTTAAAAGAAACACAAAATGCAATTTTAATTAAAGCACCAAAAATTCCGTGATTTTATAAACAAATCGGTATTTGGTTTCCAAAACGATTTGTTTATAAAGGAAAATATGAAAATTCCATTTGCATCGGAATAATCAAAAATAATGAACACCAAGTAATCTCAATTAATAAACAAGAGCAAGAAACCAAGTTAATTAAAGGACAAGAATTATTAAGTTTCTTCATTGCCGAAAAAGAAAACAACAAAAAAGATACAAATTATAATTATTTTAAAGGAGTTTAAAAATGAATATTGCGATTGGACTAATATTTATTATCATCTGCATAATGTTACTGGCATATTTTGCTTATAAAATTTATGCCAAAATAAAAATTAGAATTAAATATAAAAATGCCATTAAAAATAATACTGGTAATTTTACAAAAGACGAAAAAGTGTTTATTGCTCGCTTTGAAGAATGAGTTAAAACCCCTAATTCAAAAGAAAATAATGAGAATAAAAAATAATGTTTTGAGAAATTATTATGGAATTATTAAAACTATTTATTCCGATAGAAAAAATGCCTGTACAAGTTGCGTTTATTGCCGGATTAATTATCATCATTATTTTTCTTTTCGCATTAATTTCAATTATATATTTACCAATAAAAATGATTTTTAGGAGATAAAAAATGACAATAAACTTAAAAGAATTTGATTGAGAACAAATTAAACAAACTTTCTGAGATTTATTTATTCAAATTACAACTATTCCGGCTCATATTAGTGGTGGCAAAGAAATTGATTTAACCCAAGAAACACTTTGGCTTTTAATAGCAAACATTGCCTTTTGATTACTAACAGCTATTATAGTGTGATTTATTCTAATGTTATTTTGAAAAACCATATCAGTAGTATTTAGGTAGAGACAAAATTAATGTCAAGAAGTTACATTGTGATGCATTCCCAAAGAAATTCAAAATTAATTAGGAAAAAATACAGTCGTGTTAAGACTAATCGTGGTTTTAACAAATTTAAGAAAAACTTTGAATATAAATGATGAATGTTTTAAAAAGAAGGGGGGTGATTATATGATTGGAACTTTCTTAGCCGATACAACAGCAACAGTAGAAAAAATAACAGCTAGAGACGCGAAGATTAAATAATGAAATGCAATTATAACGGCGTTTACTAAAATGTGAGATATTATTGCTGTTAATATTCCGCAAGTCGGTAACTTCTTTGCTGACTACTGAATCTTCATTTTTCCATTTATTTTGGTAATATTCTTTATTTGCTTTAAAATGTTTGAAAAATTATTTGGAGGAGTACGCTAACAAAAAAATAAAGTGAGGTGCAAGATGAAATTTTGCAAATGAATAATAGAAAAAAATAACCATTTTATTGAATTAAATCGCGCCTCATTTTTAATTTTATGACATTGAGGAGCAATTTGATATATTTACAATGGTTATTTTAAAAACATTGTGAGCTATTTATTTTTAGCAGGTTGTATTTTAATTTTTCTTTTTAAAAT
Organism: Spiroplasma endosymbiont of 'Nebria riversi'; assembly: GCF_018831625.1. Taxonomy (GTDB): domain Bacteria; phylum Bacillota_I; class Bacilli_A; order Mycoplasmatales; family Nriv7; genus Nriv7. The sequence goes on along the minus strand of NZ_CP065193.1, from coordinate 1,164,638 downwards.
CGGTAATTTAACACAAATTAACAAAGTTATTAATTTCTTAAAAAATTCACCATTAAATATTGTGATTGGTTCATTAGGAACTGGAAAAACTGCTTTTCTAGCATACGCATCAAAATTACTAAAAAAGAAGAAATATCATATCGCATCAACGTTTCCATTATTATAAACCCAAAAATTAAGTTTAGGTCATATGAGATTGTTAGACTTTGATTATCTGGTATTACCAGACAAAACCTTACTTTTATGAGATGAAACCAATTTATTTTTAGAGGGGACCGATTGAGAAAAAAATAATACCAAAAACGAAGAAACCGGTATCCAAGAATATTTCGCTCTGGCACAGCATTTTGGCCATATTGTTCTCGCTAGCGGTCAAAGAAGAGATAAACATATTTGAGTTAAAGTTCGTGATATTGCTAATAATGTAATTGTCGGCATTCGTAAAAAACCCATTAATATTTTTCACCCTTACTTAAAAGTCATCTATGGTACCTTTACGAGTATTGAAGAATATGAACGCTGACGAAACACCTTAATTGATGCTAAAAATAGTAAAAAGGGCCGTCGCATTAAATATCGTGATATTCCTGAACTTGATATTTATTTTTTTAAACTAAAAATTCCTTTACCAATACTTAATACTTATAATTCTTTTTACCTAGCGTTTTTAAGAGATTACTTAAATTCAAAAGTAAATCCTGACTATGAAGACAAATACTATAATGACACAGCAATTGATTTAGAAGACTTAGAATACTTAAAAATGGATAAATTTAGCAAATTTTTAAGAAAAATGAAAGAAAAGGAACAATAAAAAATGGAAAATCTCGCAAAAATGGCCGACTTTCTCGCCCAAATGCTTTATAAAGTTTTTGATTTAATTTGAAGTTTAGAAGTACCAGGAACAAAAATTCAATTAATATTTCCTTTATTCTTAACACCGGCTGTAGAATTTCTTATGGCAATTATTCTTGGATTTGGTAGTCAACAAGTTAATTTAGAAAAACAACGCCAATATGCTGTTAAAAATAAGGGCCGTTTAAGTGCATGAGGAATAGTTAAAAAACTTATAAATCCCATAAAACCAAATCATGGTAAATAACATTTTTTAAACTAATTATTTTTTTTATTTTAATAACTTTTCTTGGATTATTAGCTGGTAGTCATTTTGAAACTTTAACAAAATATATTAGCGTAGATTTAAACCAATGGCTCGAACATTTTCGCAACATCCAATCTTCACCATTCTTGGTGTTACTTGTGTACTTATTGCTTTATTTATTGTGATTAAAGGACGATAAAAATATGAAAGGAGAATAAAAATGAAAAAACTTTTAGGCAAATTATTTAAAAAAGATAATTTAAAAGAAAAAACGCCATTAAAATTAAGAATTAAAAATTCTTTTAAAAAGCAGTGGTTAAAAATAGTATTAAGTATCATTTTCATCTTTATAAGCTTATTAATTTGTGCATTAACAGTAATCGATACTAAATGAATAACCGGAACAAGTGACGAATTTAATAATTTTATGAATGAAGAGATGGTTAAATTCTTTGGCAAGTTCAATAGAGGGATTATGCTAGCAGGAATATTTGTTTTTTGATGAGGCGGAGCAATATATTTTGTAATTAAATTTGAAAAATTACATTGAGTGACTTATTAAAAAAATCAAAAGCAAAAAAATAAAAAATAAAATATTTTAAAAAGGAGTGATAAAAATGTTTATGAAAATATTTACAGTGTTAATTATTAGTTTTAATAACATTTTTACCATTCCGCAAAACATTAATAATGACAAACCAACATCACAACTAATTAGAAATAAAAGACAAAATGATAAAACTTATAATTTTGAAATCAAAGGCTTAAAAAAAGTAGAGTTTTGAATTTCAAATACAAAAATTTTACGAGTTCAAATAGAAAAAAAAGATAACATCAATCTAAATGAGAAATTACCAGAATTAAAAAATTTAAATTGAAAATCATGGTTTTAAAAACGAAAGTTATTTTTATCACAAAACTTCTAGTAGTGAAGATGAAATTAATACAAATATTTTAAAAATCAAAGCTTTTAATAAAACCTTAATTGCTGGAAATAATTATTTACAAATTACACGGTGAAAGTGAAATCTGAAAATACGACACCGAAAAGACTAATGATTATTACTTAATTAAGTATCTTTTTGGTACTTTAAATTACCTTAATGTTAAATTTAGTTTTTTACGCTACGACCCCGAATCAAGGAATGACATTTACCTTTATTTTAAAAACAACATTTCTAATATTAACAATAACGATTACAAAAATGTTTTTAACGAAATCTACGAAATTCTTGGTAACTTCTTTGCCAGTTTATTTTATGCTATTTTTGATATGGACGAAAAAACATATACCGAAATTGATTTTAAGGGCATAGATGACTACAACAAAGATTACTTTATTCAAATTGGTTTCTTTTATCGTTCGTTAATTACTTTTTATCCCAAAAAATATTTAATCAACGTTACTGGTAATTCAGAATTACTACTAAGAAGTTATTTCTTTACTTTTGATAAAAAAACACATCAAGAGAATTACGATGCGGTTAAAAAACAATATAGTATCTACCAAATTGATTTTAATGTCCTTAAATCCTATGATAATAAACTCATTGTCTTACCAACCGCCAACAAAACCGCTAACAGTATTAATTATCTCAATACTGACATTGATATTCGTTATGGTATTAATATTTTTACCTTAACACTCCCGCTTTATCACAAAGGAAACAACTATAACTACAATTTTAAAATCTATGATTTTAATGTTCTGAATTTCACCGCGTTTATTCCGGACGGTTCGACAAATTCGGAATGAGACGACTTAATTCCACCAGCAAATTGTAAATATTCCGGACGGTTAATACCCACATTTAATGCTATCGGTTGTGCCATTCAAAATTCTGGTATTAAAATGATTAACTGAATGCTAACAGCGTCACAAATCATTACAATTTTGCGCCCGTTAGCAATCATTGTGAAAGCAACAATTAACTTTTCAACTACTGTTTTTCCGGTTTTTAAAACGGTACCCGCCTTTTATTATACCTTTCAGTTTTTAATTGGATTTGCCATTTTTCTAATGATTTTAAGAATTTTTGTATAATATATATATATATATATTCAAAAAAAACAATAAAGGAGTTAAAATAATGAAAATTTTAAACATAATAACTCTTTCGTGACTAACGGCATTGACAATAGCGGGCTGTTCTAAAAAAGCGAATGAATTAGTAGAACAAAAGAATAAAGTTTATGATTTTAAAATCAAAGACTTAGAAAAAGTAGAATTTTGAATTTCAAATACAAAAATTGTACGAGTTCAAATATATAAAAAAGATAATAGCAATTTAAATGAGAAAATACCAGAATTAAAAAATTTAAACAACTTTACTTTCCTATTTACACAAAAATTTCAAAATAATCAAGATAAACAAGAAAAAATTAGAAAATTAATAACTACACACGGAACAAAAATAGAAAATGAAGATGATAAATGAATAATTAATAAAAAAATAACAATCAAAGCAAAAGGCACATAGTTAAATGTTTGAACCAATAATAATCTCACAAAAGATTACTTTTTAGAAAAAATAAATGATTTTGAAATTGAAATTGAAAATCCTTAATAATTAAATTTAAAAACTGTTAAAATTACTGACCTATATATAAAGGTAGTTTTCTATGATGACAATACCCCTAAACAACTAAGCAACTTTTTCATTTTAATTCTTCTTTCTATTTTGAAAAAATTAAAATCAGTGATTTTAATTAATTACTGATTTTAATATTTTTCTTATTTTTACAAGAAATCAAGAAATTAAACTTTTTATACTTGTTGTTAAATTGATTGCTCCATAAAATTGATAATAATTTTTTCATATTATGTTTATCTATTTTTTAAATATATATGGCCCCTTAGAAGTTGCAAAATAAATTTTATTAGTGATTTTATCAATAAAACTATTTCAAATATCAATGCCTTCTAATGTATCAATTTGTCTAACAGTTGGTGTTAAAGATTTTATTTTATTTTTTGACAATAAATAAATGTTATTATAATTAATAAAATAAACATTGTTTTTATTATCAATTAATATATTTCTATTACCTTGTATTCTATATATTTTTGTAAATTCTGTATTACTTTTTAATAAGTAAGTAAAATAATCTGTACCAAAGTACATATTATCATTGTTATCAACAACTATTGCTTTAATATCTCGTCTATCTATTTGTGTAAATTTTTGAACTTCATTTGCTCCTTGTTTTAAAACATATATTCCATTATTATTACCACCATTTTGATATATTTCAAAATAAATATCACCTTTTTTATTAATAGCTAGAGTATTAACATCATCAGAATTTGTAAAAATTTGTTTAAAATTTATTTGCTCAGGCACGGTTGTTCCATTTTTCAATACATAAATATGACCACTACTTGTTCCAAAATAAATATCATTATTGTTTATTATAATTGAGGTAACACGCTCTTCATTTATACCATTTATTTTGGTTGCGGTTGTTTCGTCTTCTTTTAAAATATAAACATTACAATCAAAATTATAAAGTAAACCAGTTGCAATATATATATTATCATTATTATCAACAACTATTGATTTAATATTTGTATTTGGTATTCCCATAATTTTAGTTTCTGTTGTTTCGCCTTGCTTTAAAACATAAATATTATAATTAACATCATTACTTTTACTTTTACTAAAATAAATATTTCCTTTACTATCAACGGCAATATTTCTAATATCAGATTCTATATTGGTGAGTTTTTCAATATAATAATTATTACATATATTTCTTTGTACTCTATTTAAATTTTATAAATTATTTGTTTGTGAATAATTAATTTTACTTTTAATTTCTGAAGCCGGAGCGTTTCCAACAATTCCTGATATCCCGTTTCCCGCTATGGTTATTGTTCCTAGTAATTCTAAAAGTTTTTTCATATTAATCAAATCCTTTTCGTGAATTTTTACTAATTAATAAAATTTACCGAATAATCAACAACCTTTCTCCAAAAATTAATCTACAGTCTCTTTGGATTGGAATTTCATTATATACCAACAAATAAAAATTTCTACTTTTTTAGGTCATTAAATATGAAAAAATTTGATAAATTTACAAGTAACGGTTGATTATAATCAAATTAAATTAACAAAAACAATTAAATAGAAAGCAGGGTTATAAACAATGAAATATATTATCGTTGAAAATCAATTATCAGATTTAGAAGCACGCTTACAATGCTGATTAAAGAGTTTTTATCGAGATAAAAACTATCATAAAACTAAAAAACGAATTAACAGTTATTTAAACCTATGCAAACAATTTTATACCGAAAAAAATACTTTAAAATCATTAGTTAAAAAACACTTTCACAATATTGATATAACTTTTTATCGTTGAGCTAAAAAAATTATTAATGGTTATTATGCAAATGATTTTGATAATTTAATAATTAAATCAACAAAACCATTAAATCCTCATTATCAATTTAATATTGAAAGTCGTAAAAAAGTATGTGATTTATTTTACAAATACAAAAATATCAAAGCTGGTGGTGTTTGTTCATTATATAATAATCTTCTTAGCGGCGAGCATGACGCCCATAAATATTATTTACCAAGGAATTATCAGAACATTTTATCGTTGAATTAAAAATAACCCTCGCTATGATAAAATTAGACAAAAAATTAAGGAAAACAAGCGTTATTATCATCGTTATGAAGTAAAAGAAATTGAATTAATACAAATGGATGCTAAATACTTTCCCAAGTCAAAATATCCGGTAGAAAAAAATATGTATGTTTATGACTTTATTGATGAAAAGACAAGAATAGTATTTGGTTATTTTTATGATAGCTTAGGAACTAATAATGCGATTAATGCTGTACAAAGAGCAATATATGATTTTAAGAAGTTTGGAATAGAAATTAAACGAATTAGAACTGATAATGCTCCAGAATTTACTACTACTAATTGGAGTAATAAAAATGAATATAAGATAAAAGAAAGACCTTTTAGTAAATATTTAAAAGATAATAAGATAATACACGAAACTACTCCAATAAGGTCACCACAAAGTAATGGTAAGATAGAAAGATTTCATAAGAATTATAATAATTTATTATTGTTAGATGATATCAAAAGATTTAATACTAATGAATTACAAAGATATTTAAATGAATATTATTACTTTTATAACTTCCAAAGGAATCATTGAACAATAAAAGACACCCCATTCAATTTTTTAAACAAACTTTTAAAAACCTCTTGAAACCAACATATGTCCGCGCTATAGTACATATTTTAAAATTTTTTGTAGAAACCATATACATATGACAAGATTTTGGTTTCTACAAACTTGCTTTTAATTAATAAATAAATACGAGCTCATTTATTTATTGCAAGAAATATAAGGTTAAATTAAAACTTATTATTTTTAATTATGCCTTGTATTTTTTTGTGCCTTAATAGTAATAAACTAAGTTAAATATAACTTAGTTTAATATAACTAAATATATTTGTAAGGAAGGTATATATGTGAGAAATATTGAAAATATTTTTTTAAATACTAAAAAATATCTTTTAAAAGAAACACAAAACGCAATTCTTATTAAAGCACCAGAAATTCCGTGATTTATTAATCCTATTGGTATTTGATTTTCAAAACGATTTGTTTATAAAGGAAAATATGAAAATTCAATATGTATTGGAATAATTAGAACTGGTGAGTATCAATTGGTTTCAGTTAATAAGAAATAACAGGATTCTAATTTGATTATATGACAAGAATTGTTAAATTTTTTTATTGCTGAAAAAGAGAATGATAAAAAGGATGTAATTTTTAATTATTTTAAAAATTAATTTTAAAGGTGTTTTAAGACGCCTTAAGAGTGGCGGTAAAATGTGTGTTGGATTTTAAATTAAAAAAACTCCACAAAACATCTTGGTTGATGTTTATAGTAGTGGTGAGGCGGCGTGGAAAGCGTGGTATGGCAACGCTTTTTAGGACACTTTTTATGTAGACTGTTGTTTTCTAAATTCAACAGGCGTTAAATAATTTAGGCTGCCGTGAATTCGAATGTTGTTATATCAATTAACAAAATCAAATAATTCGTATTTTAATTATGTTAAATTTTCAAATTTTTTACCCTCAATAAATTCCGTTTTAAAGGTTTTGTAAGTTGTTTCAGCAACAGCATTATCATAAGGACACCCCTTATTGCTTAATGATCTTTTAATTTTAAAAGTGCTTAAAATTTCATCAATAATTTTATTTTATTTGAAAGTCCACATAAATATGGTCCAACTTATTGTAACCTATCCATATATATCGTGCTTTAATACATACCAACATTATTAATTCACTTTTATTTAATTTTCAAAGAACAAATTTTTAACACCTTATAAAATAAAAAGACAATCATTGCTGACTGCCTTAATATTTATTCAAATCTTTATCTACCTAATAAAACTTTATGCATCCTAAAAATTACCGTTTAAAAGTTAGAAGAATCTTTTTTAATTTTATTTAAAATATCTTCAATTTTTCTACTTTCACTTAATGATTGATCATAAATAAAAATTAATTGCGGAACTTTATAAATCGTTAACTGTTGACCTAATTTTTTTCGGATTAATCACAAATTTTGTTTTATCACTAATTCAATAATCTGCTTTTGTTCTTGGAAAACCAAAGAATCATAATATACTTTAGCAATTGTGCGATCATTATTTAATTTTACTTCCGTAATTATTAATTTTTGCAAAACTTCATTCTCATCTTTAACTTCTTTTTGCAAAATATTTGTTAGCAAGCGTTGAATTGTGGTTTGTAATCGTTGAAACTTAACATTTACCATTACTTAATTTCCTTCAATAAATAAGATTCAATAACATCATTTTCTTTTATATCATTAAAGTTTTTAATAGTTAACCCACATTCAGTTCCTTGTCGTGATTCTTTAATATCTTCTTTTTGATGTTTTAAAGATGATAAATCACCATCATAAATAACAATACCATCTCGTAAAACCCTTACTTTACTTTGACGACTAATAACACCTTCAATAACCATACATCCCGCAATGACACCAACCTTAGAATAATGAAATAATTGGCGCACAGCAGCTTGTCCTAAAACAATCTCTTCAAACTTCGGATCTAATAAACCTCTTGCTGCTTGTTGCAATTCTTCAATTACTTTATAAATAATATTATGAAGATGAATCTCAATTCCTTCATCTAATGCCAATTTTCGCACAACAGAATTAGGTCGCACATTAAAACCATAAACTAAAGCTTTTGAAGCAACAGCTAAGGTAATATCTGATTCACTAATTGGTCCAACTGAAGAACGAATAATTCTAATACTAATATCATCAATTTTAATTTTACTTAATGACTGTTTTAAAGCTTCTAAACTTCCCTGAGTATCGGTTTTTAAAATAATATCAATATGTTTCAAATTACCAGCTGCAATTTCATCAGATAAATTTTCTAAATTTAAAGTTTTAGTTTTTCTTCGCTCATTAATTTCATCTTGTGTTTTTCTTGATAACGCTACTTCACGAGCTAACTTATCATCACCAAACACCATAAATGGATCACCCGCCTTAGGAACAAAATCTAAACCATGAATTTCAATTGGCATTGAAGGTGTTGCTTCCTTAATAGCAACATTACGATCATTTTTCATATCACGAACCCGACCAAAAGAAACTCCTGCTACCAAAGCATCTTTAATTTTTAAAGTTCCATTTTGAACTAACAATGTACAAACGGGACCAACATTACGATCTAAATGCGCCTCAATAACTGTTCCACTAGCAAAACGACTTGGATTAGCTTGTAAACCTTGCATTTCCGCTAATAATAAAATTACATCTAATAATTCATCAATTCCTGCGCCAGTTAAAGCACTACCTTTAACAAAAATTGTATCACCGCTTCACTCTTCCGAAATTAAATCTAAAGTTGCTAAATTTTTCATAATTAATTCCACATTAGCAGACGGCAAATCCATCTTATTAACAAACACAATAATTGGCACATCAGCAGCTTTAGCGTGATCAATTGCTTCTTTAGTTTGTGGCATAACACCATCATTACTAGCAACAACTAATACAACAATATCAGTAACTTTAGTGCCCCGGGCACGCATTTGCGTAAATGTTTCATGTCCTGGCGTATCCAAAAAAGTAATAATTTTACTATCCTTTGTTTTAATTTGATAAGCACCAATATGTTGCGTTATACCACCAAATTCTTTTTCAGTAATTTTAGATTTTCTAATATTATCTAACAAAGTTGTTTTACCATGGTCAACATGGCCCATAATAGTAACAACTGGCGGTCGTTCTTTTAAATCATTAATATCATCAATAATATCTAAATTTTCTAACAAATTTTGATGCGTAATAACAGTTTCCTTTTTAAAATCTAAACCAAATTCTAAACATAACTCACCAATTAATTCTTCATTCAAAAAATTATTTTGTGTTAACATTTGTCCTTTATTAAAAAAATATTTAATAATTTTCACAACAGGAATATTTGTTTTTTTAGAAAACTCAATAATTGATAACGGTTCACTAAAAATAAAAATCCCATTATCAAGATGTGAATCACTTCCTGTTTTTAATTGATTTTTAATAACTATTGTTTGTTTTTTTCTTTGATTACTTTTTTTCATACAATCACCACCCCTAATTAATTATTATGCTCCTGTTCTTTTACAACTTTGACTAATAATAAATAAATATTATCAACAATTTGTGTTTTAAAAATCTTTTCTAATAATTTTTTTTTTGCATTTTTTCAATAATAGCAACTTCTCGCTTAACATAAGCACCTTTACCAGCAAGACAATAATTTAAATCAACCAAAACTTGTCCTTGTTTTGTTTTAACAACTCTTATTAACTTACTTCGTAAAACAACAACTTTTGTAACAATGCATTGCCGATATACTAATTTTTGTTTTGCCACCAATATTTTTTTCCTTTATTTAATCTTTATCTAATTCAGTATTAGTATTATCAACATTATCTTGCGGAATTTTTTTTTCTTCATTAACAATATTATCTATTTCTTCAATACTTGTTTCTAACTCTACAAGCAAATTATCTTCCTTGATTTTAAATTGATGTTTATTTTGTAATTCTTGCATTTGCTGTTTCGATAAATTACCATTTCATTTAAAAATAATATTTTGATTTAAAGCATCACTGAAAGAAATAATATTAATTTTTCATTTTGTTAATTTTGCTGTTAATTTTGCTGTTATTCCTTTTTTACCAATAGTTAATGAATAATGCTCATCAGCAACGATAATATTAGCTTCATTAGTTTGTTCATCTAAACTAATAGAAATCGCTTTAGCTGGCGATAAAGCATTAATAATAAATGTTTTTATTTCCGCATCTCACTTAATAAGATCAATTTTTTCATTATTCAATTCATCCATAATACTTTGAATTCTTTTTCCTTTATTACCAACACAAGCACCAATCGGATCAATAGTTGGGTCATTACAAAATACTGCAACTTTTGATCTTTGTCCTGCAATTCTTGCAATGACTTTAATTTCAATTATTCCTTCATAAATTTCTGGAACTTCAATTTCTAATAATCTTTTTAAAAATCCTGGATGAGTTCTTGAAGCTAAAATTTGTCCAAAATTTTTCGTTTTATTAATATCCTCAACATAAAATTTTACTTTATCACCTAAATAAAATTTCTCTGTGGGAATAATATTTTTTTTAGGTAAAATTGCAAAAGTACGGTCAACAATTTTTAATAAATAATAGTTTTCTTCAATATTATCAATTGTGCCAATTAAAATATCATCTTTCTTAGAAATATATTTTTCATAGACAACTTCTTTTTCTGCTTCTCTTAAATGTTGCTTTAAAATTTGTGCTACTTGTAATGCCGCTAAACGAGAAAATTCATCAGTATCAACAGGTTCATAATATATATTATCAATTGTTAAATTTTTCTCTAAATTTTTAACATCATCTAATAAAATTTCAGCAAACTCATCTTCAATCTTACTAACAATCTTTAGTAAGCGATAAACTTTAATTTGACCAGTTTGTTCATCAAAGTCTACTTTTATTAAAGCTTGTGGGTCTAAATATTTTTCATAAGCTTTTATTATTCCTTCTTTAATAGCCTCAATAATTAAACTGCGATCAATTTTCTTTTCTTCCACCAAAAGATCAATTGCTTTTAAAATTTCTATTCCATCAATCATCTTATTTTACTCCTTCTAACACTATTATTGTCAACATTTTAATTATGACTTTTAAATTAGATGAAGGTGAGGATTTCCTCACCTTCATCTGCCCTAATTACTTGTTAATTATATAGTGTTTTGACTACTATTACAAGAACTAAATTAATCATTCCCTAACATAGAAAAACTGTAAACTTTTTAAGTTTACAGTTTTTAAATAATATTAATTTTATTAAAATAAATTCCAAATTGTTAATTTAGAAATGCTCATTAGCAGTAACACTAATGGCATCAGAACTAATAATCCATTGTGATTTTTTAAATAACTCATTTATTGTAAGAATTCAACTTTTTGGCAAAAGTGATAAAAATATATTCAAATTTGACAATTAGATTTTATTAATAATTTTTAATATTTGGCAATGAATCTAAAATATTTAACGATATTTTTAAAAATTTATTACCATTTACTTTGACTTAAATCATAAATAATATCTCCTAATTGTTCATGAACCCAAATTGTTGGATGAATAAAATCAAAGAAAAAATGCTCATTAATATTATAAAAATCACAATCTTCATTAAACTCAGGTTTAACATTCAAACCAAATAAAATACAACTGTAATTAACATCAGTAGAACCCTTATTAAATATTCCGCCTTTTTTTGAAATTCATCTAAATTTTTATTAAAAACAACATTCAAATCAAATAATTTAATAATTTGTGGATATTTTGTTTGCAATTGCTTCATTCCTTCTAATCATACTGGTATGGCAACCCTTTTTAGGATGGATAGGTTACAATAAGTTCTCTTAAATATTGCCAATATTTTTTATAATATAATTCCTTTGAAAGGAGGATTTTTCTTTATGCGAAAATTTTTATCAGCTTTAAATTTAGTATGTGTAATGTTTATTTTTGGATGTAGAAGTAATGTTTCTGAAAAAAGCTTTTTAATCGAAAATCAAAGTATTAATAATCCTATAAGGGATTTTTTTAAACGAGAAGGTGTTTATAAACCAAAACCATCTGAAGATATATTGACTACTTATGACTGAGAAATTCCTAAACTTGAAAGTATTAAAGTGTCATTTGTTTATTTAGATAGATATCAATTAAATAAACCACAATATTTTATAAGTTCATTTTTAACAAAAATACCTAATTAATTAGCAATTTTAATAAATATGTTTGAAAATCGTATTTTTTGTAATACGGTTTTCTTAATTTAAGGAGTTTAAAAAAATGAAATATATTATTCCCCAAGCTGATTTAGCGGATTTAAAAGCAAAAATCCAAAGCTGACTAAGTGCTAATTGCCGTAATCCTTATTACTATAAAACTAAAAATCGCATTACTGCATATTTAAATTTATGTACTTATTTCTATATTAAAGAAACTACTTTAACAAAACTTATTAAAAAATATTTTAAGAACGCAACAAAAACCTTTTATCGTTGGGCACAAAAAATTATAACTGCTTATTATTCGGACAATTTAGATTTGTTATTGTTTAAAACTACAAAACCACTAAATGACAAAATCTTAATTATCAATATAGTTTAAATTCTCGTGAAAAAGTATGTGATTTATATTTTGATTATAAAAATCTTCAAGCCGGCGGAATGTGGTCTTTATTTAACAATTTAAAAATCGGTTTTCATGATGTTAAAAATTCAGAAGTTCCGAAAAATATTAAAACTTTTTATTGTTGAATTAAATCCGACCCTCGTTGAAAAGAATTAAAACAGCAAAACAAACAAACAAAACACCATTTTAAGCGTTATGAAGTTTCTGAAATTGGTCTTTTACAAATGGATGCCAAAATTATTACCACATCAAATTTTCCGGTTGATAAAAAATATTATATTTATGATTTCATTGACGAAATAACACGCATAGTATTTGGTTATGTTTATGATAGTTTAGGAACTAACAATGCCCTTAATGCCGCGCAAAGATCAATGAAAGATTTCGGCGAACTTGGCATAACCATTAAACGCCTTCGTACTGACAATGCTCCGGAATTTACTACTACTAATTGAAGTAATAAAAAAGCATACAAAGAAAAAGAAAGGCCTTTTACAACCTTTCTTTCAAGGAACAGAATTGTTCGTGAAAACACACCAATTCGTTCGCCTCAATCCAATGGTAAGATTGAACAATTCCACCAACATTATAACAAATTATTTTATTCCAAGGATAAAAAATTATTTTAATTTTGTCGAAAACTCTTGATATTTATTGAATATACTTAATTTTAGGTATATTTTTAATATGATAGAGGTAGATAATAATTATGGAGAAAATAATTCAATAACTAGTAAATACTTTAACAGATGATCAATTTTTAGAATTTTATGAAAAAGTCAAACAACAAGCAGAATTAATAAAAAAACAAAAACGTTTAAATGAAATTGATCAAAAATTTAGAGCACAAGGTATTAAATGCCCTAAATGCGAATCTTACCATTGCGTTAAAAATGGACATAATTCAGAAGGAAAAAAATATTTATGTAAAAATTGCCGTGCAAGTTTTGACGCTTTTAGTAATCATTTTATTTATTGAAGTCATTTAAATTATGAACAATGAAATTTATTGATTCAAATTTCATTGCTGGGGCAATCTAGTAAAACAATTTATCATTTTATTAAAACTACATTAAAAACCGCTTGATATAATCGTCAAAAATTAATGAAATCAAAACAATTAGAAAATACCCAATTAAAATTTAAAAAATTATCTGGTAAAATCCAAATCGATGAAACATTTATTAAAGAAATTCATAAAGGAAATTTCAAACATAAAACTGATCCACGAAGAATTCACCTTTACCCATTCGCAACTAATACTAAATGCTGTATTCAAATGGCAGTTGATAATAATAACAATATTTATGTTAAATCCACAAACACCAAACGTTTACAAAAACAATGAGTTATTGAAAATATGAACAAAGAATTAATTAACCAAAATTCAATTATTACTTCTGATATGCAAAAATTATATTTTTTATTAGCAAAACAAACAAAATTCTACTTTATGTGTAGCTAAAACAACAATTAATCCTGAAGCTATTTATCGTAACTTAAATAAAATCAGTAAATTACAATCTAGTCTTGAAGAAGCCTTAATTCATTATCAAGGTTTAGGTTTTACTAATATTCAAAATTATTTAAATCTCTGAAAATGAAAATACCAACATAGGGGTTTAACTCCAAACCAACAAACAGCGGTATTATATTTTAATGTATAAAAAATTAAAGTAAAAATAGTAATTTTACATAAAAGCCTTTTAAACTTATCAAATTGATGATTTTTTTTATTTTATCAAGAGTTTTCGACAAAATTAAAACAACTATTTTATTAAAAAAAACTAAGAGTTTTTATAACATCTTAGTTAATATCTAATATATATTTATGAATTGCTTTACTAACACCACCATTATTATAAGTATCAGTAATATCATTAGCAATTGCTAATAATGGTTTTTCACTATCTTTCATTGCAATTCCATAACCAGCTCATTCAATCATTTTATAGTCATTCATTCCATCACCAATCGCCATAACCTCTTCACGATTAATATTTCACATCTTAGCTAAATGCTTAATACCACTTGCTTTACTAATATTTAATTCATTAACCTCAATCATCCGAGATTTTCCCTTTTCAGAAATCGCAATTTCAGCAATTTGTAACTTTTCTAATTCTAATGCTAAAATATTAATTCTTTTACTCTTACCTAATAATAAAATTTTATACATTCTAACATCAGAATTTTCATTAACTTTAACAATTTTACGACGATTTAACTTTTGAATTAATCAAATTTTAAAAGTTTTCTTTAAAATATAACCAATATTACCATCAACACTATAACCTCAAAAAGCAACTTTATAATTTTTAGCTAAATTAATAATTTTCTTAATAGCACCTGATGATATTTCTTTATCAACTAATAACTCACCAGTTCTTAAATTAATAACATAGGCACCATTAAAAAATACCATATGCTCACTAGTTTCATATAAACCTAATTCGCGAGCAAACTTATAACTAGATTGCGGTGATCGTCCTGTAGCAATAATTACTTTAACACCTAGTTCTTGAGCTTGCTTCACAGCAACAATATTTTCTGGATGTAACTTAAAATGATTTTTCAATAATGTTTTATCTAAATCTAAAGCAACTAACTTAATTTTCATCATAACACCATTTATCTTTTCTAATTTTATATTTTTCACAAATAATTATAACATATATTACAATTTTTTTTAATTTTGTCGAACTCTGGTGTCGCGTTTAGTTTTCTTAGGTGTTGCTTTGAAGAAGTAAAACAATCAGCTAATTATATTATTTAATTACTAAAATAACCATACCTTTCTTGTTATTGTCATTTTTATTCATGATTATTTTACCATATTATTGAATTTTTACACACTAAAAATTATTAATATTATTAAATTTTCACTAATATATATTAATTTTATATTTTTACTTACTTAAATCTATTATATTTATTTGTTACAGCATTACCTTTATAATTAATTCAACTATACATTTAATTTGTTTAAATTTGCCATTCTTAAATGTAATAAGTTATTTAAATTCTTATGATTATATATTTTTGCTCCATATCCTAATTGTTGTTTTACTAAATGTGATACATCACTTTCAATGCTACAACCGATATTTCATTCTAAATTTTGATTATGAATACCGTGCTTATTGTTTTTGAAATAATTACTAGCTTTCCTTAAATTTTTTTTAATATCTTTATTTAATTCATTTTTAGCAACATTACGAATGGTTTTGATTAATTCTTGATGATTTCCATTTTTATATAATTAAATTCAACTATTTAATAATACTTTACGATTTTCAAAAATAATATTAAGTGCCGTTTGTTTTAATTTTTTAATAGCGTGATAACCATCTAAAATATATCTAACATTACCAAAACTATTGGAAATTTCTCTAATTCAATTAGCGCCTTCGCCGCAAACAATTATTCTGTCATAATTAATACTCACATAATATTTTTGTAATTCTCTAATTAATAAATCACGATAATCCATCGTATTTATTCGCTTACCAATTTTTAACATTAAAAAATGACCTCGTTTGTTTTCTAATTTTCTACGAGCATTTTTGTAATTTTTTTCTTTATATCCGGTATGAAAAGCAACTAAACAAATTCTTTGGTCTTGTTTAACTTTCTGATCTAATGTCGCTAAAAATGTCTCATCTAGTTGAATATATAAATCCTTATTTTTGACATCAATTCTAGTTTTAGTTTCTTTTTCTGCTAGTTGAAAATATTCAGCAATATCATATTTATTTAAAATATTTGAAATACTAGCTTTTGAAATATAACAATGATTTAGAGCATCTAAAACATCGCTATAGCGTTTACCATCGCCCAAAAGACTTAAAACTTTAAATTGAACATCAAAATAAATGCGTTGTTTAGGTAATAAACCAATTTCTTTATCTAATAAACATACATATTCAAATTTACCTGATTTTTGATTTCAATATTTATATCGGCGTCGTTTAAAAATAACTTCACCAAAAATTGTAATAATTGTTCTTGTTGCAAAATGAACTACTTTATAACCTTGTTTTAAACGATAATGATATTTATATAAGTATTCATCTAATTTTTCATATTCGTTAGCTAATTGTTCACATTTATTGGTGTACATATTTTTATGCGTTGTAAATAAACTTAATCAATGCTTGTTTTCTATCGTTTTTAAATTATTATTAATTTTTAACATAAAAAATCACCTTTCTTGGTAGTAATTTTAATAAAGTTTAATTTATTTGCTTCAATAATACAATTTTCAGTTACTATCATAGTATTGTAAGAAGTCTATATAGTAAAATTAGAATTTTTTTGTTTGACGGTACATAATGAAATTGCAAAGTGAATAGATTCCAGACTAAGATTTGGAAAAAGCGTGTTGATTATTTAATAAATTTTATTAATTAGTAAAAATTCACGAAAGGAATTTGATTAGTATGAAAAAAACTCTTAGAATTACTAGGGATAATTTTGCTAACCAGTAATGCTGCCGGCCCCTTAGTTGCCAACAAGTCTAATAACAATAAAGCGAAAATTAAAAACAGTCCAAAAACATTAACTCGCCCAAAAAGACAAGCGCCGCCGAAAAAAGGAAAAAATAAAAAAGTCAAACAACCACAAAATGCGCAACCCTCAACAAGTACAGCTGATCAAGTTGAATTCATTGAAAAAGAAATTACTTTAAATGAAAATTATGCTAAAGAGATTAAAAAAATGTTACAGGGACTTATTGATGAAAATTATCTTGATCCATTAAGAAGCATCAATATGGGCGGAATTATAAGCACAGAACTTGATAATAAAACAATTATTTCTAAATTAGAAGAATTAGAACCCAAAATGGCTAATTGAATTAACGAACAACAAAATAAGAAAGAAAAAATACTAATATTAACTTTAAAAAACAGTGATGATAAAAATATAAAATTAGTAATTAATTTAAAAAATTTTTATGTCCTAGGATTTATAAACAATAGCAATCAATATTTTCATTTTAAAGATTCGCAAGTAAAAGAAATTAAGAAACAGGACTTAAATATTCAAGAGTCAATAAATTTAGGTTATAATAGTAATTATTGTCATTTAAATAATGATAATTTCGGTATTTCTTACTCGAATATAGACGATTCTATTAGTGCATTATCAAAACATAATATAAAAGATAATAATAAAATAAAACAACATTTAGCACGATTAGTTTTTATTACTAGTGGGGCGATGCGGTTTCAATGTGATGAAAAGACTTTAGAAATTTTTGCAGAAATTCGAAATGTTGATGAACTAAAAAACGACTTAAAAAATATATTGAAGGTTGTTCAAGACACCATTGATGGGAAAAATGAAGAAATAAATTGAGCAGATTATAAAAAACAATTAAATAAATGAGACAAATATTCAAAACAGATTAATGAATTTAGAATAGAAATTTGAGCAGATTTAATTAAAATTAAAAAATTAAATGATTTCATTTTTAATAAAAAAGAAGATCTTATAAACAATTTAGATAATTTTTTAAACTTCAAAAATGAACAAGAATTAACTAACAAGTTAGCAACATGATTTGATAAAAATGCCACGCAAGATGAAAAAGAATTAAAAGATGATTTTGTAAATGAAGCAAAAAATTTCATAAAAGTTCAAATTAAACCTTTAGATTTAAAAATATTAAATAATTTATCTTCTAATTTCGCAAGTGAACAACTTATAATTAAAAAACAACAAGAAATTTTTCCAGAAATAAATCAAAATTTCAAAACCAAAAATGATGTAGAAAAATCAGATCAAGAAGTTAAAACAGAAATTACTAATATTATTAATAATATTAGTAATAATAACACTAGTCTTTTATGTTCATCTATTACTCAAAATAATTTAGATATTACTAAATTATTACTTATGTTAAATTCAAATTTAGAAGTAATAAATGGTTATTGGGGCAATTTATCACCCTTACATTATGGATCCTATTTAGGTAATATAGAGATTGTTAAAGAATTATTAACAAATAAAAATAGTAAAAATAAAATTAAAGTTAATTCAATGGTTGAAGGTGATTTGTCGCCATTACATTATGCAGCATTTTTTGGTCATACAGAAATTATTAAATTACTACTTGCTAGTGGTTCTAATACTAATGCTAAGTATGTTAATAATACACCTTTAAATATTGCAACAAATAATGGTCATATAGAAGCACAAAATCTTTTAAAAAAATTTAATGAATTAAATCAAAAAATAATAAAAGATAAAGAGTTACTAAAAAACTTATCAGAAAAATTAACACCAGAGCAAAAACAAGAATTAGAAAAAAGAATTAAAGAAAGAATTAAAAACACAAAAAAAGAATTAAAAACATTATTACAACCAACATATGATGTACCAGCGGATAATAGTTGTTTGTTTTGGTCGGTATCAACATCTTACTTATTGCCAGTGAGAAATAATAATGAAGAATTTAGAAACCGATTTATCCAATTATTTGGTGAAGAAAATTTAAAATATTTATTACATATTCAAAAATTACTACAACAATATGATTTAGAAGATAATAGAAATCTAAATCAATTATGATATCAAGATGCTACCGCGCATACATTAGTAAGAATTGTCTTTCGTAATCGCGTTGTTGATTATATACAATCAAATTTAGATACAATTCCAAATCGCAATGGCGAATTAACATTTAGAAACCTTATTCAAGATAATAATGATATTGATACTAATTACTTAGAAATAATGCAACAACCTTCAACATGAGGGGGACACCAGAAATAATAGCAATGAATAATGTTTTAAATGCTAATATTAGTGTAAATAATAATGGTTCTTATCAACCAGTTAATCAAAATGCAAATAATAATAACATAGCGATATCTTATGTTGAACTTACAAAAGGCTCTGGTATTAACAATCATTATAATTTTGCTTTAACACCAGAAGAAGATCAAGCAAATCACGCCATTGTTATTAATGACAATCAGGGAAATATACCTGTAGTTGACACAACAAAAAGACCAGATAATTTACCACCAACAACTCCAAAACCAGATACAAACCCAATTAAATTAACAGTTGATGATCATGGTCAACACCACGCCATTTTGTATAACAATAATGAAGATGATGATTCTAATCATGGTAATAATATTATCAATTCACAAAAAGCAACTACAAAGGCGATAAATAAATATAATTCGCTTTCAAAAGAAGAAAAATTAAAAAGATTAAATGAAATTAATCGTCATTATGAATCATTATCTGAAAACGATAAAAAAGCTTTTAAAGAAAAATTAACAAATACTGGATTGGCAGCTTTAAGTGGAGGGGCATCAACAGCTTATGGAACCAAAATGACTGTTAGTGGTGCCACCACTACTAGTGTCACAAATGCAGAAGCAATGGAAATGACTCCGCTCTTATCAACAAGCACAACAGAAAGCTTAGCCGCCGCAGAAACAATTACTGTTGCTGAAACAGCAGCAGTTGAAGGCGGAATTATAGTGGGAGAAGCTGGTACTGTTGCCACTCTGGCTCCGGAAACTTTAGGATTATCCTTAGTAATTGGCGGATTAGCAATTGCAGGAACATGAATGTATTTTGCTTTTCATCATCATTCAACATCTGATATTGCGTTGCCAACTTTAATTCATCATAATGTTTATGATAACATTGAAAAATGATATAAATTTCTAGCCCATGATAAATTAAAAATTAAAATTAACAAAAACACATGAAATGAAATCAAACAAAATAAAAATTCACAAGCAAACATTACTAAAATTATTAAAAATAAATTTGTTATAAATGACCATTCTGGTTGAGGCGGAAGTGTCACAAATGAAGATTTCAATACTCTCGTAAAAGTAATACTGCTTCATTTTGAACAAATAAATGGTTATTTTGAAATATTAGATAATGAAAATGATGGTTTTGTCATTATAACCAACACTGAAGGCGATTGACTAGGAATAGAATAAAATTTAACATTATTAATTAAAAGAGAAAAATATTTTTTATATGTGTTATGCAGAATAATTTAAAAATATTTTTACTAAAGCAGTATTTAAATTTAAATACTGCTTTTCTATTTTGACAAAATAAAAAAATTGCTTAGTTGTTTAAGAATTGCGTCATAGTATAGTAAAAAACTATCTCTTTTTAATTATGTTGAAAATTAAATTCTAATCAATTATAAAAATTCTGTGTTGTAATTATTTTACCTTTGATATTTGTTACTTTTAAGTTGCCATTTCTTCCGAGATTATCAGTTTTTAATGTGCTTATTCCTTCTTCATCTAAATAAATATAACTATTTTTCATAGCTAATGTATTTTTAAAATCAATTGGTAATTTATTTAATCCACTTTCATTTTTATCAAATTCACTTAAAGCTATACTAAAATTTTGTCTAAATCCGTCTCACATTCAATTAATTTTTGCTTTTAATAAAGTAAATTCGTATGTTTCATTCTCAATTTGTAATATTGTTTTATTTTCCTTTTTAGAACAGCCAAATATTGGTAGTGTTATTAATCCTAAAATAGCGGTTATATTTAAAAATTTCATAAAATTAACTCCTTTATTTCACTTGTATTTAATTTTCAAAGAACAAATTTTTAACACCTTATAAAATAAAAAAGACAATCATTGCTGACCGCCTTAATACTTATTCAAATATTTTCCCACCTAACAAAACTTTATGCGCCCGAAAAATGAAAGAAAAGGAATAATAAAAAATGGAAAATCTCGCAAAAATGGCCGACTTTCTCGCTCAAATGCTTTATAAAGTTTTTGATTTAATTTGAAGTTTTGAAGTACCGGGAACGAATATTCAACTAATATTTCCTTTATTCTTAACGCTGGCTGTAGAATTTCTTATGGCAATTATCCTCGGTTTTGGTAGTCAACAAGTTAATTTAGAAAAACAACGCCAATATGCTGTTAAAAATAAAGGTCGCTTAAGTGCGTGAGGAAAAGCTAAAAAACAAATACAACCAATAAATCCAAATAAAATTAATTGAAAACAAAAAAATAAAACAAGGTAACTAACAATGTTTAAACTAATTATTATTTTTATCTTAATAACTGTTCTTGGATTATTGGCTGGTAGTCATTTTGAAACTTTAACGAACTATATTAGCGAGGGCCTTGTCAATTTCCAAAAGTTTATTACTAGCAATTTAACAATTTTAGAACTATTTAAACCAATGGCTCGGACATTTTCGCAACATCCAATCTTTACCATTCTTGGCGTTAATTGTGTACTTATTGCTTTATTTATTGTAATTAAAGGTAGGTAGAAAATGGAAAAATTAACTAAAAAACAAGAATTATAAATAGAGAATGAAAAATTAAAAATTGCTAATGTCATATTAGAAAATAGTGTTAATAATCTTAAATACATAATAATGGAAAAAAATAAATAAATTTTAAAACTAGAAAAGTGAAATACTATTCATATTAATCAAAAATCAGACTTAATAATTGAAAACCAAAAATTAAAAATTTTTAAACACGAAAGGAAAATAAAAATGAAAAAACTTTTAGCAAAATTATTCAAAAAAGATAATTCAAAAGAAAAAATGCCATTAAAATTAATAATTAAAAATTCTTTTAAAAAGCAGTGGTTAAAAGTATCATTAAGTATCATTTTCATATTTATAAGCTTATTAATTTGTACATTAACAGTAATCGATACTAAATGAATAACCAGAACAAGTGCTGAATTTAATGATTTTATGAATAAACAGATGGTTGATTTCTTTGGCAAGTTCAATAGTGGTATTATGCTCGCAGGAATATTTGTTTTTTGATGAGGCGGAGCAATATATTTTGCAATTAAATTTGAAAAATTAATCCGCTTTATTATTCAAAAAATTAAAGCAAAAAGAGCCTTGAAAAATGAAATGAAACAAATTAATTAGTTCTTTAAAAAAATATTGATGGAGAATTTTACCTTACATTTTTATGATTACTATCTTTTTCATTCCATTTTTAAAATTGGAAATTAATGATTTGAAATTATTATATGAAAAATTTGAAGCATTAATTTCACTTATGATACTAGGATATTTAGATATATGCATTACAATAGCGGTAGTTATAAACTGTAGCATTGAGTGACTTATTAAAAAAATTAAAGCAAAAAGAATAATGAAAAATAAAATATTTTAAAAAGGAGTGATAAAAATGTTTATGAAAATATTTACCGTGTTAATTATTAGTTTTAATAACATTTTTACCATTCCCCAAAACATTAAAAATGGCAAAACACAATCACTAATTAGAAACAAAAGACAAAGTAATAAAGTTTATGATTTTGAAATCAGAAATCTAGAAAAAGTGAGGTTTTGAATTTCGAATTCAACAAATAATATTACACAAGTTCAAATAAATAAAATAGATAATAACAATCTAAATGAAAAATTACCAGAATTAAGATATTTAAACAACCTTAGTTTCAAATTTACACAAGAATTACAAAATAATCAGAGTAAACAAAATAAGATTAGACAATTAATAATTACATACGGACAAGAAACCGCCATGCGAAATACATGAGTAATTAATAAAAAAATAACAATTAAAGCACAAGGTACAAATTTAGATGACTGCAAATATGATAGCTTAGGAAATATTAGTCCTGCTTATGATGATAATAAAATAGATTACATATTAAGAAGTACAAATGATTTTGAAATTGAAAATCATCCGTAAATAACTAAATTTAAAAATCGTTAAAATCATCCCCTTAAAAGGTGGTTTTTTATGATGACAATACTCTTAAACAACTAAGCAACTTCTCATTTTTTATATTTTAATAAAATAAGGAACCAGTAATTAATTAAAATTACTGGTTTGAATATTTTTTATTTTTACAAGAAATTTAAACTTGTTGTGCTTGTTTCAATTAAAGTTATTGTTCTAAATAGCTAATATCGTTTTTATAAAACCTTATACTATAGTAGTAACTGTATTTGTTCTTACTGACCCTTCTCTTTCTGATGAGAAAAATGCTTCCCCATTAAATGTTATGTTATCATTGTTTTTATCTATAGTAATTTCATTGGGTAATAAACCATGATTTTGTAAAATTTGCATTACTTCTGTAATTGATAATATAACTATTTGTTCTTTATTGTTATCATCAATTATTTTGGCAGTAATATTTCCTGTAATTTTTTGTTTTAAATTTAATATAACTTTAGATGTAATTATTCTTGCTGGATAAGTAATTTTTAATTTTTCATTGGGATTAAGTTCAAATTTATCAGTAGGTCCCTTAAAAATACTTAAAATCATTTCTTGTTCTTGTTTATTTGTGTTTGATAAATCAAATTCATTTGATAATACATTAATAATTTCAGAATTTTTATTATTTATATTTGTAAAATCTGTTAATTTCATTTCATCATCAGAATTTATGTTTCAACCATTTAATTTATTTTCTTGTTTTGTTTTAGTTAATCCTGTTGTAATTTGAAATATTAATTTTGATTTTGATTTATATTCACAAGCAGGTACATTAAATGATTTTATATTTGGAGT
The DNA here is from genome assembly GCF_018831625.1 of Spiroplasma endosymbiont of 'Nebria riversi'. Taxonomy (GTDB): domain Bacteria; phylum Bacillota_I; class Bacilli_A; order Mycoplasmatales; family Nriv7; genus Nriv7. The sequence continues at coordinate 1,140,188 of NZ_CP065193.1, read as the reverse complement.
TTTATTGGTAATTTCTCTATCAGAACACACATTTTTAGGAACATTAGATCATAAAAATGAATTTTCTTGTTTTGTTATTTCAGTATTTGAAAAATTTAAATTATTAGTATCAATATAATTTATTTCCTTAAATTTTAAATTAGAATTTTCATCTCGAAATTTAAAAAATAATGCTTTTTTAATCAATTCATTTAAATTAATAATTTTATTTTGCCCATTATCAATTGAATAATGTATTTTTATATTATTATTATTATTTAAATTATTTTTTATTTTTAATATAGCTGAATTTTTTGTCTTGTTAATAATTTCTAATTGTGAAATATCTAAATCTGGATTCAAATAATTTAATTCACTTAAAATTACATTATCAGAATTATTACTAATTTGTTCTAAATTTGAATTTAAATCATAATTACTATATTCATAAACATTGCCCTCTCCTGAACCAATATATAATTTATTGTTGAAAATTACACCAGATGAATCAATTCATCAATTTGTTTTAATAATAATTTTTTGTTGCTCGGCGACAGGGTCGTGGTCATATATTCATACATATTTTTATCTGTTGAACCAAAGTACAATTTATTGTCAAAAACAATACCAGAAGATCTTATAGATTCAGTTGCTCTAAGAATAATTTTTTGTTGTTCTGTAGCAGGATCATATTCATAAACATTATGATCAAATGAACCAAAATATAATTTATTGTTTAAAACTACACCAGAAGATCTTATAGATTAAGTTGCTCTAAGAACGATTTTTTGTTGATTTGTGACTGGATCATATTCATATACATTATGATCATCTGAACCAAAATACAATTTATTGTTGAAAACTACACCAGAAGATCAAGTTTCACCATTTGTTATAATAATAATTTTTTGTTGTCCTGTAGCAGGATCATATTCATAAACATTATGATCAAATGAACTAAAAAATACTTTATTGTTGAAAACAATACCAGAAGATCAGATCTGTTTTTTTGCTTTAATAACAATTTTTGTTGCATTTATTTTATTATTTTCATTATTGCTTCGTTTTTGTCTTTTATAATTTATGTTTTCTAATTTAATTTGTTGTTCTTGTGTTGGATAAGGACTATTGGCAACAATTCCTAACATTCCGCTTCCGGCCATTGTTATTGTGCTTAATAAACTAAGTAATTTTTTCATTTATTAAATCCTTTTTATTAATTTTTACTAATTAATAAATTTGTTGAACAATTAACATCCTTCCTTAAATTTTTAAAGTCTAATTAATACAAATTGATTATAACTTATTAAATAAGAATTTTTATCATTTTTTCAGGTTATTGAATAATAATTCTAGAAAAAAAATTATCATTAAAACAGAAAAATAAACTAACGAAATTTAACTTTGTTAAAATTACTATCTAGAAAGGCGATTTTTTATGTTAGAAATTAATAATAATGTAAAAACCTTAGAAGACAAGCATTGATTTAGTTTATTTACAACCCATAAAAATATGTACACTAATAAATGTGAACAATTAGCTAATGAATATGAAAAATTAGATGAATACTTATATAAATATCATTATCGGTTAAAACAAGGTTATAAAGTAGTTCATTTTGCATCAAGAACAATTATTACAATTTTTGGTGATGTTACTTTTAAACGACGCCAATATAAATATTGAAATCAAAAATCAGGTAAATTTGAATATGTATGTTTATTAGATAAAGAAATTGTTATATTACCTAAACAACGCATTTATTTTGATGTCCAATTTAAAGTTTTAAGTCTTTTAGGTGATGGTAAACGCTATCGTGATGTTTTAGATGCTCTAAATCATTGTTATATTTCAAAAGCTAGTATTTCAAGTATTTTAAATAAATACGATATTGCTGAATATTTTCAACTCGCAGAAAAAGAAACTAAAACTAGAATTGATGTTAAAAATAAGGATTTATATATTCAACTAGATGAAACATTTTTAGCGACATTAGATCAGAAAGTTAAACAAGACCAGAGAATTCGTTTGGTTACTTTTCATGCCGGACATAAAGAAAAAAATTATAAAAATGCTCGTAGAGAATTAGAAAACAAACGAGGTCATTTTCTAATGTTAAAAGTTGGCAAACGAATAAATACAATGGATTATCATGATTTATTAATTAAGGAATTACAAAAACATTATGTAAATATTAATTACGACAGAATAATTGTTTGTGGTGATGGTGATACTTGAATTAGAGAAATTGCCAATAGTTTTGGTAATGTTAGATATATTTTAGATGGTTATCATGCTATTAAAAAATTAAAACAAACTGCATTTAATATTATTTTTGAAAATCGCAAAGTAACACTAAATAGTTGAATTAAATTATATAAGGATGGCAATCATCAAGAATTAATCAAAACCATTCGTAATGTTGCTAAAAATGAATTAAATAAAGATATTAAAACAAATTTAAGGGAAGCGAGTAATTATTTCAGTAATAATAAGCATGGCATTCATCATCAAAATTTAGAATAAAATATCGGTTGTAGCATTGAAAGTGATGTATCTCATTTAGTAAAACAACAATTAGGCTATGGGGCAAAAATATATAATCATAAGAATTTAAATAACCTATTACATTTAAGAATGTCAAATTTAAACAAATTAAATGTACTACATTACATTAATGAAAATATTAATTCAGAAATAGAAATCAGAAAAGAAATATATAAAAATTCATTATGAAATAAATATAATAATAAAAATGATGATAGTTGAATTAATTATAAAGGTAATGCTGTAACAAATAAATATAATAAATTTAAGTAAGTAAAAATATTAGTTAAAATTTAATAAAATTAATAATTTTTGTTGTGTAAAAATTCAATAATATGATAAAATTAAAAAGAATAAAAATGACAATAACAAGAAAGGCGGGGTTAGTTTAGTAATTAAATAATATAATTAGCTGATTGTTTTATTTCTTCAAAGCAATACCTAAGAAAACTAAACGCGACCCATTTTTCTTAAAAATTTGCTAAATTTATCCATTTTTAAGTATTCTAAGTCTTCTAAATCAATTGCTGTGTCAGTATAGTATTTGTCTTCATAGTCAAGATTTACTTTTGAATTTAAGTAATCTCTTAAAAACGCTAGGTAAAAAGAATTGTAAGTGTTAAGTATTGGTAAAGGAATTTTTAATTTAAAAAAATAAATATCAAGTTCAGGGATATCACGGTATTTAATGCGACGACCCTTTTTGCTATTTTTAGCATCAATTAAGGTGTTTCGTCAGCGTTCATATTCTTCAATACTAGTAAAGGTACCATAGATGACTTTTAAGTAAGGGCGAAAAATATTAACTGGTTTTTTGCGAATCCCCACAATCACATTATTAGCAATATCACGAACTTTAACTCATATATGTTTATCTCTTTGCCCGCTAGCTAACACAATATGACCGAAATGGCGTGCCAGAGCGAAATATTCTTGAATACCGGTTTCTTCGTTTTTGGTGTTATTTTTTTCTCAATCAGTTCCTTCTAAAAATAAATTGGTTTCATCTCACAAAAGTAAGGTTTTTTCTGGCAATACTGGATAATCAAAGTCTAATAACCCCATATGACCTAAACTTAATTTTTGGGTTTCTAGTAATGGAAATGTTGATGCGATATGATATTTTTTCTTTTTTAGTAATTTTGATGCGTATACTAGAAAGGCGGTTTTTCCAGTTCCTAATGAACCAATAACGATGTTTAATGGTGAATTTTTTAAAAAATTAATAACTTTGTTAATTTGTGTTAAATTACTGATTTTAAAAAGGAAAATTAAAATACAACCTGCTAAAAATAAATAACTTACAATGTTTTTAAAATAACCGTTGTAAATATATCAAATTGCTCCGCAATGTCATAAAATTAAAAATGAGGTGCGATTCAATTCAATAAAATGGTTATTTTTTTCTATTATTCATTTGCAAAATTTCATCTTGCACCTCACTTTATTTTTTTGTTAGCATACCGCTCCAAGTAATTTTTCAAACATTTTAAAGCAAATAAAGAATATTGCCAAAATAAATGGAAAAATGAAGATTCAGTAGTCAGCAAAGAAGTTACCGACTTGTGGCATATTAACAGCAATAATTTCTCACATTTTAGTAAAAGCCGTTATAATTGCATTTCATAATTTAGTCATCGCGTCACTAGCTGTTATTTTTTCTACTGTTGCTGGCGCTTCTCCCGCTAAGAAAGTTCCAAACATATAATCTCACCCCCTTTCTTTTTAAAACATTCATCATTTATATTCAAAGTTTTTCTTAAATTTGTTAAAACCACGATTAACCTTAACACGATTATATTTTTTCCTAATTAATTTTGAATTTCTTTGGGAATGCATCACAATGTAACTTCTTGACATTAATTTTTTCCCTATCTAAATACTGATATGGTTTTTCAAAGTAGCATTAGAATAAATCACACCATAATCGCTGTTAAGAATCAAAAAGCAATGTTTGCTATTAAAAGTCAAAGTGTTTCTTGAGTTAAATCAATTTCTTTACCACCACTAATATGAGCCGGAATAGTTGTAATTTGAATAAATAAATCTCAGAAATTTTGTTTAATTTGTTCTCAATTAAATTATTTTAAATTTACTGTCATTTTTTATCTACCAAAAATTATTTTTATTGGTAAATACATAATTGAAATTAATGCGAAAAGAAACGTGATGATAATAATTAATCCGGCAATAAACGCAACCTGTGCAGGCATTTTTTCTATCTGAATAAAAAGTTCTAAGAATTCCATGATAATTTTTCAAAACATTATTTTTTATCCGCGTTATTTTCTTTTGAATTAGGAGCTTTAACTCATTCCTCAAAGCGGGCAATAAATACTTTTTCGTCTTTCGTGAAATTACCAGTATTATTTTTAATGGCATTTTTATATTTAATTCTAATTTTTATTTTGGCATAAATTTTATAAGCAAAATATGCCAATAGCATGATGCTGATAATAATAAATATTAATCCAATCGCAATATTCATTTTTAAACTCCTTTAAAATAGTTATAATTTATATCTTTTTTGTTGTTTTCTTTTTCGGCAATGAAAAAACCTAATAATTCTTGCCCCTTAATTAATTTGGTTTCTTTTTCTTTTTGATTAATTGAAATTATTTGATATTTACTATCCTTGATTATTCCGACACAAATCGAATTTTCATATTTTCCTTTATAAACAAATCGCTTTGGAAACCAAATGCCGATTTGTTCATTAAATCACGGAATTTTTGGGGCTTTAATAAACATTGCGTTTTGTGTTTCTTTTAAAAGATATTTCTTAGTATTTAAGAAAATGTTTTCAATGTTTTTCATAATAAATTACCTTTCTTATAGATAAACTAAGTTATATTAACTAAGTTAATTAACTTAGTTTTTTAAACACTTATATATCGCAGATTTAAGTGTTTAACAAGCTTTGTTATTAAATTTTGTTTTTTAATTATTAGATAAAGATTTTAATAATTTTAAACTTAGCATACCCCTATAATAGAAATTTCTACACTTTAATGTCCGCATCCTAACCTTGGAACTAATTTAATAGCGTGTATATTTTTAGGAAATCCCCCATTCATTTTTTTATTGCAAAACTAAACAAATTGCTATAGCTAATAGGGTGTTGTCTATTAACTGGTAAACTTCTTTTGGTTATGGCGACCACCCACAATTTATCGTGCTTTAATACAAACCAACATTATTAATTCACTTGTATTTCATTTTCAAAGAACAAATTTTTAACACCTTATAAAATAAAAAGACAATCATTGCTGACTTCCTTAATACTTATTCAAATATTTACCTACCTAACAAAACTTTATGCGCCCATTATAATTATTATTAAATTTTGACTAAATATATATTAATTTTATATTTTTACTTACTTAAATCTATTATATTTATCTATTATATTTATTTGTTACGGCATTGCCTTTATAGTTAATTCAACTATCATCATTTTTATTATTATATTTATTTCATAATGAATTTTTATATATTTCTTTTCTGATTTCTATTTCTGAATTAATATTTTCATTAATGTAATGTAATACATTTAATTTGTTTAAATTTGCCATTCTTAAATGTAATAGGTTATTTAAATTCTTATGATTATATATTTTCGCCCCATATCCTAATTGTTGTTTTACCAAATGTGACACATCACTTTCAATGCTACAACCAATATTTCATTCTAAATTTTGATTATGAATACCTTGCTTATTATTACTGAAATAATTACTCGCCTTTCTTAAATTTATTTTAATATCTTTATTTAATTCATTTTTAGCAATATTACGAATGTTTTTGATTAATTCTTGATGATTTCCATCCTTATATAATTTAATTCAACTATTTAGTGTTACTTTACGATTTTCAAAAATAATATTAAATGCAGTTTGTTTTAATTTTTTAATAGCATGATAACCATCTAAAATATATCTAACATTACCAAAACTATTGGCAATTTCTCTAATTCAAGTAGCACCTTCACCACAAACAATTATTCTGTCATAATTAATATTTACATAATGTTTTTGTAATTCCTTAATTAATAAATCACGATAATCCATTGTATTTATTCGTTTACCAACTTTTAACATTAGAAAATGACCTCGTTTGTTTTCTAATTCTCTACGAGCATTTTTATAATTTTTTTCTTTATGTCCGGTATGAAAAGTAACTAAACGAATTCTTTGGTCTTGTTTAACTTTCTGATCTAATGCCGCTAAAAATGTCTCATCTAGTTGAATATATAAATCCTTATTTTTGACATCAATTCTAGTTTTGGTTTTTTTTCTGCTAGTTGAAAATATTCAGCAATATCATATTTATTTAAAATATTTGAAATACTAGCTTTTGAAATATAACAATGATTTAGAGCATCTAAAACATCGCGATAGCGTTTACCATCGCCCAAAAGACTTAAAACTTTAAATTGAACATCAAAATAAATGCGTTGTTTCGGTAATAAACCAATTTATTTATCTAGTAAACATACATATTAAAATTTACCTGATTTTTGATTTCAATATTTATATCGGCCTCGTTTAAAAATAACTTCACCAAAAATTGTAATAATTGTTCTTATTGCAAAACGAACTACTTTATAACCTTGTTTTAAACAATAATGATATTTATATATAAGTATTTATCTAATTTTTCATATTAGTTAGCTAATTGTTCACATTTATTGGTGTACATATTTTTATGCGTTGTAAATAAACTTAATCAATGCTTGTTTTCTATCGTTTTTAAATTATTATTAATTTCTAACATAAAAAATCACCTTTCTTGGTAGTAATTTTAATAAAGTTTAATTTATTTGCTTCAATAATACAATTTTCAGTTACTATCATAGTATTGTAAGAAGTCTATATAAAAGTTGGCACATAACCCTCAATTTTATCTACTATTTTGATAATATTATTTTCTAGATGAAGCGCAAATATTAGATAAATATAAAGATGAAAGTGAATTTTATAGTTTGGTAGATGCAAAATGTTATAGTTATGTACCAAGTCTATAGTAAAATTAGAATTTTTTTTTAATTTTGTCGAAAACTATTGATAAACTCAAAAAAATCATCAACTTGATAATTTTAAAAGGCTTTTATGTAAAATTACTATTTTTACTTTAATTTTTTATACATTAAAATATAATACCGCTGTTTGTTGGTTTAGAGTTAAACCCTTATGTTGGTATTTTCATTTTCAGAGATTTAAATAATTTTGAATATTAGTAAAACATAAACCATGATAATGAATTAAGGCTTCTTTAAGACTAGATTGTAATTTACTGATTTTATTTAAGTTACGATAACTAGCTTCGGGATTAATTGTTGTTTTAGTTACACATAAAGTATAATTTGTTTGTTTTGCTACTAAAAAATATAATTTTTGCATATCAGAAGTAATAATTGAATTTTGGTTAATTAATTCTTTGTTCATATTTTCAATAACTCATTGTTTTTGTAAACGTTTGGTGTTTGTAGATTTAACATAAATATTGTTATTATTATCAACTGCCATTTGAATACAGCATTTAGTATTAGTTGCGAATGGGTCAAGGCGAATTCTTCGTGGATCAGTTTTATGTTTGAAATTTCCTTTATGAATTTCTTTAATAAATGTTTCATCGATTTGTATTTTACCAGATAATTTTTTAAATTTTAATTGGGTATTTTCTAATTGTTTTGATTTCATTAATTTTTGACGATTATATCAAGCAGTTTTTAATGTAGTTTTAATAAAAAGAGAAATTGTTTTACTAGATTGCCCCAGCAATGAAATTTGAATCAATAAATTTCATTGTTCATAATTTAAATGACTTCAATAAATAAAATGATTACGAAAAGCGTCAAAACTTGCACGGCAATTTTTACATAAATATTTTTGTTTTCCTTCTGAATTATGTCCATTTTTAACGCAATGGTAAGATTCGCATTTAGGGCATTTAATACCTTGTGCTCTAAATTTTTGATCAATTTCATTTAAACGTTTTTGTTTTTTTTTATTAATTCTGCTTGTTGTTTGACTTTTTCATAAAATTCTAAAAATTGATCATCTGTTAAAGTATTTACTAGTTCTTGAATTATTTTTTCCATAATTATTATCCACCTCTATCATATTAAAAATATACCTAAAATTAAGTATATTCAATAAATATCAAGAGTTTTCTACAAAATTAAAAATAATTTTTATTGTGTAAAAATTCAATAATATGATAGAATGGCAATGAATAAAAATGACAATAACAAAAAAGGCAGGGTTAGTTTAGTAATTAAATAATATAATTAGCTGATTGTTTTACTTCTTCAAAACAATACCTAAGAAAACTAAACGCGACCAAATTAACTTAATCACAATTGACTTAATCTTATTAGTAAAATATAATTGTTCTTATATATTTAAGAAACCGAGGTACTAAAATAATGAAACTTACTAATATCAACCAAAAATGAAAATTATCAGCATACTTTGACAGTAAGTTTATGAAACAAGCACTTATCATTATGATTCCTCTAATCGGTCAATCATTACTAATTGCATTAATGAATGTTATTGATGTCTTTATGATTGGTTCTTTTTTAAGTCAAGAAGTTCTTAATGGCGTTGGTGCTGCTAATACCATTCTGTTACTGGCAATGTTCGGTTTTTTTGCCACGAATATGGCCGGAAGCATTTATGCTTCTCAATATATTGGTAATAATAATCTTAAAAAAATGCAAGAAGTAAATAACATTAGAATTATGATTAATGTCACAATGTCAATAATATTTACCATCTTTATCTTCACATTAAGAAATGATTTAATTAAAATAATTATTGCTTCTGAAAGCAGTAAAACAATGTTAAATTTTAATTCCCAAATCGCAATTGATAATGGCAGTTTATATTTAACAACTGTTATTTGAATTTATCCGCTTCTAAGCATTATAACAACCTTATATCAAAATATGACCGAATGTAATAAAACATATTTACCGTTTCTTTTTACAATTTTTCCGGTATTGACTAATGGCATTCTCAACTTCATCTTTTTATTTTATTTAAAAATGGGAGTTATGGGAGTTGCTATTCCTACTGTAATAGCAAGAATTTTAGAAATAACTATTGTTATTACATTTCTTTTAATTACTAAACCCATGTTTCGCCCAATGAAAAAATTTTGATATGTTACTAAAGATTTATTATTAAAAATTCTTAAATCGCTTTTGCCAATATTTTTAGCTAACATTCTTTTTGTATTATCATTAACAGCACAAACAGTTATTTATTCATATTATGGTGGAGCCGATATCCTATCAGCAACCGTTGTTGTAATGAATATTATGAATATTTTTTATGCCGTATTTAATAGTTATAGTGCCATTGTACCAATCTTTATTGGTAAACAATTAGGTGTTGGTAAACTGTCGCAAGCAGTTGCCAATATTAAAAAAATTATTGGTTTGCTATTTCTAATTGCGATTACTTTCACAATAATAATTTTCGGTCTTTCATTTTTCATTTTTGATATTCTATTTACTAACAAAATTAGTAATGAAGCCATTAGCACAGCAAGATTTTATTTAGGATTACAATCCCTAGCTTATTTCTTCTTATCTTTTTCAATTATCTTTTTTAGTGTTTTACGCGCCGGCGGATTTGTAAAGTTAGCTACTGCCTTAGATATTCTTTGTACTTGAATTATTATTGTTATGACGCCATTAATTGTTAGTATTATTGTAACTAAATATTTTCCTAACTTTGATTACAAATATATTTTTATTATTTCTACTATTGGTGAAATTATTCAATTTGCTCTTGTTACCATCTGTGTTATTAAAATAAAATGAGCACGAAAATTAATTTAAAAAATAAAATGAACTCTTATTAGTTTAAAATAGGAGTTCATTTTATTTTTCTATTTAATTTTAATTTCATTAATTAATTCTAAATTAACACGATTTTTTTCATCAATACTAATTACTTTTACTGTTACTTCTTGTTTTAATTTTAATAACGGCTTATTTTTGGGTATTTTTGAATTATGTAATAATCCATCAATATTCTCTTTTAAATTAATGAAGTAACCAAACTTTTCAATCCGAACAACAGTTCCCGTAATAATTTCTCCAATTATAACTGGTTCAATAATATCTTTAATTAATTTTTCTGCCATTAATATTGATGCTTCATCTTTGTGATAAATAGTCACTTTCCCTTGGTCATTAATATCAATTTTAACATTGCTAGAAGTCTCAACAATATTAGTAATTACTTTACCACCAGCACCAATAACATCACGAATGCGATTAATCGGAATTTGTAATTGCTTAATTTTAGGGGCATTTTTATTTACTTTATTACGCGAAATATTAATTGTTTGCTTCATATTATCTAAAATATGCTTTCTCCCAATTTTAGCTTGTAATAATGCTTCTTTAAAAATTTCCATTGTAATGCCATCAATTTTAATGTCCATTTGTAAAGCACAAATTCCTTGGTTTGTTCCCGAAACTTTAAAATCCATATCGCCAAAGTGATCTTCACTACCTTGAATATCACTTAAAATAACATAATCATTACCTTCTTTAATTAATCCCATTGCAATCCCGGCAACACCAGATTTCAATGGTACTCCACTAGCCATCAAAGCTAATGAAGAAGCACAAATTGCTGCTTGGGAGGTTGAACCATTAGATGCCAATACTTCCGTTACAACTCTAATCGTATAAGGAAAATCATCAATACTAGGCAATACTTGTAACAATGCTTTTTCTGCTAATGCTCCATGACCAATTTCTCTTCTATTGGGCGGTCCAAATCTTCCAGTTTCACCAACTGAAAATGATGGAAAATTATAATGAAGCATAAATCGTTTACTTTCCTCTTCTGTTAAACCATCAATAATTTGATGTTCGCCCATAGCCCCTAAAGTTACAATTGATAATACTTGCGTTTCGCCACGAGTAAATAAAGCACTACCGTGAACAATTGGGAGAACATCAATAATTGATGTTAACGGTCGAATTTCATTGTTCACACGACCATCTAAACGAATTTTCTTATTAATAATAAAATCACGAACAAGTTTCTTTAATAAAGTTTGATAAATAGCTCTAATCTGTTTAATAACCTTTTTTTTTCTAATTCATTAACATATTGTTGATTATCATAAACAGCAAATAAAGCATTATAAACATCTTTTAAAGCTTTTTTTTGTTCTTGCTTCGTTTTAATATTTAAAGCACTAATAATTTGTGGTTCATACTGACTAGTAATATTCGATACTAACTTATTATCAAATTCTAATTCAATAATAGGCATTTTTTCTTGACCAATAATATTAATAATTTCTTCTTGAAAGGCAACTAACTTTTTAATTTCTATATGGGCCATCGCAATTGCTGCCAACATTTCTTCTTCACTAATTTCTTGACCACTAGCTTCAACCATATTAATTGATGCTTTTGTTCCCGCAACAATTAATTCTAACAATGATTGTTCTAATTGTTGACTTGTAGGATTACAAATTAATTCCCCATTTATTTTTCCAATAATAACTCCTGCCACGGGACCATTAAAAGGAATTTTTGAAATGCATAATGCTAATGAGGAACCTAATAATGCTGCCATTCTGACATCAGCATTAGAATCAACCGCTCATACATTATTAATTACTTGAATTTCGTGATTAATATTATTAGGAAATAAAGGTCGCAAAGGACGATCAATTAACCTTGATGCTAACGTTGCATATTCACTAGGTTTACCTTCACGCTTAAAAAAGCCTCCAGGAATTTTTCCAACAGAATATAATTTCTCTTGAAATACAACTGTTAAGGGGAAGAAATCTAATGTTGATGGCTCTTCATTAAAACTAACAATACTTAATACTGTACTTTTCTCATATCGCACTAAAATTGAGCTTGTTGCTAGTAATGCTAAACTACCATACTCAATAACAATTTTCTTCCCATTAAAATTATTCGTAAATCTTTGTTCTTTATTCATTTGCTGTTACCCTTCTCATCTTTCCACATCTTATTCTATCATATTGTTTTAGCAACAAAAAATATGATCGCTATTTGGTCGCGTTTAGTTTTCTTAGGTATTGTTTTGAAAAAGTAAAACAATCAGCTAATTATATTATTTAATTATTAAACTAACCCCACCTTTCTTGTTGTTGTCATTTTTATTCATTACCATTTTATCATATTATTGAATTTTTACACAATGAAAAATTATTAATTTTATTAAATTTTAACTAATATTTTTACTTACTTAAATCTATTATATTTATTTGTTACAGCATTACCTTTATAATTAATTCGACTATCATCATTTTTATTATTATATTTATTTCATAATGAATTTTTATACATTTCTTTTCTGATTTTTATTTCTGAATTAATACTTTCATTAATGTAATATAATACATTTAATTTGTTTAAATTTGCCATTCTTAAATGTAATAGGTTATTTAAATTCTTATGATTATATATTTTTGCCCCATATCCTAATTGTTGTTTTACCAAATGAGATACATCACTCTCAATGCTACAACCAATATTTCATTCTAAATTTTGATTATGAATACCTTGCTTATTATTACTGAAATAATTACTAGCCTTTCTTAAATTTGTTTTAATGTCTTTATTTAATTCATTTTTAGCAATATTACGAATGTTTTTGATTAATTCTTGATGAATTTCCATCCTTATATAATTTAATTCAACTATTTATTGCTACTTTGCGATTTTCAAAAATAATATTAAATGCGGTTTGTTTTAATTTTTTAATAGCGTGATAACCATCTAAAATATATCTAACATTACCAAAAATATTGGCAATTTCTCTAATTCAAGTAGTGCCTTCGCCACAAACAATTATTTTGTCATAATTAACATTCATATAATATTTTTGTAATTCTCTAATTAATAAATCACGATAATCCGTCGTATTTATTCGTTTACCAACTTTTAACATTAGAAAATGACCTCGTTTATTTTCTAACGCTCTACGAGCAATTTTGTATTTTTTTTCTTTATGCCCGGTATGAAAAGTAACTAAACAAATTCTTTGGTCTTGTTTAACTTTCTTATCTAATGTCGCTAAAAATGTCTCATCTAGTTGAATATATAAATCCTTATTTTTGACATCGGTTCTAGTTTTAGTTTCTTTTTCTACTAGTTGAAAATATTCAGCAATATCGTATTTATTTAAAATATTTGAAAATACTACCTTTTGAAATATAACAATGATTTAGAGCATCTAAAACATCGCGATACCGCTTACCATCGCCCAAAAGACTTAAAACTTTAAATTGAACATCAAAATAAATGCGTTGTTTGGGCAACAAACCAATTTCTTTATCTAACAAACATACATATTCAAATTTACCTGATTTTTGATTTCAATATTTATATCGGCGTCGTTTAAAAACAACTTCACCAAAAATTGTAATAATTGTTCTTGTAGCAAAATGAACTACTTTATAACCTTGTTTTAAGCGATAATGATATTTATATAAGTATTCATATAATTTTTCATATTCATTAGCTAATTGTTCACATTTGTTGGTGTACATATTTTTGTGGGTTATAAATAAACTGAATCAATGCTTGTTTTCTACAGTTTTTACATTATTATTAATTTCTAACATAAAAAAATAACCTTTCTTGGTAGAGTACTTTTAACAAAGTTAAATTTAGTTAACTTATTTTTTTTTTTTAAAGATAAATGTTTGTCTAGAATTAGTATTCAATATTCTGAAAAAATGATAAAAATTCTTATTTGATGATTTATAATCAATTTATATTAATTAGACTCTAAAAATTTAAGGAAGGATGTTTATTGTTCAACAAATTTATTAATTAGTAAAAATTCATAAAAAGGATTTAATAAATGAAAAAATTACTTAGTTTATTAAGTACAATAACAACAGCAAGTAGTGGAATAGCGGGGATTGTTGCCAATAGTCCTTATCCAACACAAGAACAACAAATTAAATTAGAAAACATAAATTATAAAAGACAAACACGAAGCAATGATCAAAATAATAAAATAAATAGAACAAAAATTATTATTAAAACAAATGGAATAATTTATTCTTCAGGTATTGTTTTTAATGATAAACTTTACTTTGGTTCAGATGATAATAATGTTTATGAATATAATCCGGTAACAGGACAACAAAAAATTGTTATGACAACAAATGCGTGAACCGCTTCTTCGGGGGCTATTTTAAATAATAAATTATATATTGGTTCATCAGATAAAAATGTTTATGAATACAGTAATTATGATTTAAATTCTAATTTAGGAAAAATTAGTAATAATTTTGATAATATAATTTTAAGTGAATTAAATTATTTAAATCCTGATTTAGATATTTCACAATTATAAATTATTAGCAAGACAAATAATTTAGCTATAGTAAAGATAAAAGATAATTTAAATAATGATAATAATATAAAAGTACATTATTCAATTGATAATCAACAAAATAAAATTATTAATTTAAATGAATTTCTTAAAAAAGCATTATTTTTTAAATTTCAAGATGAAAATCCAAATTTAAAATTTAAAGAAATAAAATATATTGATACTAATAATTTAAATTTTTCAAATACTGAAATAACAAAACAAGAAAATTCATTTTCATGATCTAATGTTCCTAAAAATGTATTTTCTGATAGAGAAATTATAAATAAAACTCCAAATACAAGATCATTTAATGTATCTGCTTGTGAATATAATTCAAAATCAAAATTAGTATTTCAAATTACAACAGGATTAACTAAAACAAGAAAATAAATTAAATGGTTGAAACATAAATTCTGATGATGAAATGAAATTAACAGATTTTACAAATATAAATAATAAAAATTCTGAAATTATTAATGTATTATCAAATGAATTTGATTTATCAAACACAAATAAACAAGAACAAGAAATAATTTTAAGTATTTTTAAGGAACACGATGATAAATTTGAACTTAATCTCAATGAAAAATTAAAAATTACTTATCCAGTAAGAATAATTACATCTAAAGTTATATTAAATTTAAAACAAAAAATTACAGGGAATATTACTGCCAAAATAATTGATGATAACAATAAAGAACAAATAGTTACATTATCAATTACAGACGTAATGCAAATTTTACAAAAATATAGTTTATTATCCAATGAAATTACTATATATAAAAACAATGATAACATAACATTTAATGGGAAAGCATTTTTTTCATCAGAAAGAGAAGGGCCAGTAAGAACAAATACAGTTACTACTATAGTATAAGGTTTTATAAAAACGATATTAGCTATTTAAAATAATAACTTTAATTGGAACAAGTACAACTATTTTAGTTGCTTGTGAAAATAAAAATTAAGAAATTGTAATATAAATAAAGTTTAGAAGCAACAATTTAATATTGTTGCTTTTTTATTTTGTTAAAATAAAAAGGAGAAAAAATGAAAAGTTGCTTAGTTGTTCAAAGGTGTTGTTATCGTAAAAAGCCATCTTTCTTTAGGTGTTTACAGTTTTTAAAATATGCTATTTAGCATTTCAAAATATGGTTAAGAAATGAACGATGCCAATTCAAAATTGTGGTAGTGCGATTTCACATTAATTTTTTTTAGGGGGGTCGTCACAGAGTAAATTTAAGTTAATTACTTGGAGACACAGTTAATTGTACTACAGTCCCATTATTTTTTTAATTCGGCTTTAAATTCTAGTGTTTTTCACCAGTTTCATCTTGCGCCGGAAAAAGTATCTTTTTGATATTCAAATTTTATTTTAATCTTTTTTATTTTGATATTTTATTTTTCTTCTTTTCCAACTTCTGTTAATTTTGTATTTATTTGTAATTCGTTAAGTTTTTTAATAAAATTAATTTGATTTTGATTAATATAACTTTGAATTCGTCCTTTATTGTCTCATAACTCTTCTACAGGATTTATTGGGTTTATTCCTGATTGCTTCTCTATATCATTTAATGGAAATTGCACTTCGGTTTTTCACGCTGGTGCAGGCTTATAAGGGGTTTCATTTTTTCATATTGTAAATTTTGCTTCTGTTAAGTTAATTTCAGATACTTGATTACTTTTTTTAATTTAGGTATTATTATTTCATTTGTTTTTTTGGAACATCCAACTATTGGCAATATTGTTAATTCTCAAAGAGCAATTATATTTAAAATTTTCATTATTTTAATTCCCTTATTACTTTATTTTTTCAATATTATATATATAATACACGAAAATCCTTAAAATCATTAGAAAGATGGCAAAACCAATTAAAAATTGAAAAGTATAGTAAAAGGCCGGTACTGTTTTAAAAACCGGAAAAATCGCAGTTGAAAAATTAACTGTTGCTTTTGCAATAATTGCTAATGGTCGTAAAATCGTAATGATTTGTGATGCCGTCAGCATTCAGTTTAACATTTTGATACTAGCATTCTTAATGGCACAACCAATATCGTTAAAAGTAGGTATTCATCGTCCAGAATATTTGCAATTTGCTGGCGGAATTAAATCATCTCATTCTGAATTGGCGGAACCATCGGGGATAAAGGTCGTGGAATTTAATACATTAAAGTCATAGATTTTAAAATTGTAGTTAGAGTTGTTTCCTTTATGATAAAGTGGGAAAGTTAAGGTAAAAATATTAATACCATAACAAATATCAATGTCCGTATTAAGGTAATTGATGCTGTTAGCATTCTTACTGGCTGGCAAGGTAATCATTTTATTATCATAGGATTTTAAGACATTAAAATCAATTTGGTAGATACTATTGTTGTTGTTAATGGCATTATAATTTTCTTGGTGCGTTTTTTTATCAAAAGTAAAAAAATAACTTCTTAGTAATAATTCTGAATTACCAGCAACATTAATTAAGTATTTTTTTGGATAAAAAGTAATTAACGAGCGATAAAAGAAACCAATTTGAATAAAATAATCTTTGTTATAGTTTTCTAATCCTTTGAAATTAATTTCGGTATGAGTTTTTTCGTCCATGTCAAAAGTATCGTAAAATAAGCCGGCAAAGAAGTTTCCAAGGATTTCGTAGATTTCATCAAAAACATTTTTGTAATCACTGTTGTTAATACTAGGAATGTTATTTTTAAAATATAGGTAAGTATCGTTCCTTAATTCAGGATCATATCTCAAAAAACTAAATTTAACATTAAGATAATTTAAGGTTCCAAAAAGATGCTTAATTAGATAATAATCGTTATCATTTGCAGTATCATATTTTAAGATTTCCTTTTCGCCGTGTAATAATTGTAAATAATTGTTTCCGGCAATTAGGGTTTTGTTAAATGCCTTGATTTTAAGGATATTTTCATTAATTTTGTTTAAACCTGTCGATGTTTTATGATAAAAATAGTTTTAATCTTTAAAGCCGTAATTTTTAATCGTAAATTCTTTGTAATAACCTTTTTCTAAAGTATCAATGAAATTAAATACCGGTATTTAATAAAGATAAGAGTAATTAAATTTATCAAAATCACCACAGTGAATCATTAAATAGTCAAGATTATCAATAACATCGTTATAGTTATGGTTTCCATCAAAGCCAGTGATTGTTTCTGGCAATTCAATTTCGGTTGCGGGTTTATTTTTTAGTTGTGCTTCAAATTCTAGTATTTTTCACCAGTTTCATCTTACGCCGGCAGAAGTATCTTTTTGATATTCAAATTTTATTTTAATCTTTTTTATTTTGATATTTTGTTTTTCTTCTTTTCCAACTTCTGTTCATTTTATATTTATTTGTAATTCGTTAAGTTTTTTAATAATATTAATTTGATTTTGATTAATATAACTTTGAATTCGTCCTTTATTGTCTCATAACTCTTCTACAGGATTTATTGGGTTTATTCCTGATTGCTTCTCTATATCATTTAATGAAAATTGCACTTCGGTTTTTCGCGCTTGTGCAGGCTTATAAGGGGCTTCACTTTTTCATATTGTAAATTCTGCTTCTGTTAAGTTAATTTCAGATACTTGATTACTTTGTCTTTTGTTTCTAATTATTGATTGTGTTATTATTTTGTCATTATTAATATTTTGGGGAATGGTAAAAATGTTATTGAAACTAATAATTAACACGGTAAATATTTTCATAAACATTTTTATCACTCCTTTTTAAAATATTTTATTTTTCGTTGTTCTTTCAGTTTTGATTTTTTTAATAAGTCACCCAATGCTACAGTTCATAATTACTGCTATTGTAATGCATATATCTAAATATCCTAGTATCATAAGTGAAATTAATGCTTCAAATTTTTCATATAATAATTTCAAATCATTAATTTCCAATTTTAAAAATGGAATGAAAAAGATAATAATCATAAAAATGTAAGGTAAAATTCTCCATCAATATTTTTTTAAAGAATTAATGAGTTTGTTTCGCTTCATTTTTTAAGACTCTTTTTGCTTTAATTTTCTGAATAATAAAGCGGATTAATTTTTCAAATTTAATTGCAAAATATATTGCTCCGCCTCATCAAAAAACAAATATTCCTGCTAGCATAATACCAGTATTGAACTTACCAAAAAAATCAACCATATGTTTATTCATAAAATCATTAAATTCGTTACTTGTTCCGGTTATTCATTTATTATCGATTGCTGTTAATGCACAAATTAATAAGCTTATAAAGATGAAAATGATACTTAATAATATTTTTAACCACTGCTTTTTAAAAGAATTTTTAATTTTTAATTTTAATGGCATTTTTTCTTTTGAATTATCTTTTTTAAATAATTTTACTAAAAGTTTTTTCATTTTAATTCTCCTTTCATATTTTTTATCGTCCTTTAATCACAATAAATAAAGCAATAAGTACACAAGTAACGCCAAGAATGGTAAAGATTGGATGTTGCGAAAATGTCCGAGCCATTGGTTTAAATAGTTCTAAAATTGTTAAATTGCTAGTAATAAACTTTTGGAAATTGGCAAGTCCCTCGCTAATATAGTTCGTTAAAGTTTCAAAATGACTACCGGCTAATAATCCAAGAAAAGTTATTAAGATAAAAATAATAATTAGTTTAAACATTTTTAGTTACCTTGTTTTGTTTTTATTGGTTTTATTTGTTTTTTAGCTTTTACTCACTCACTTAAATGACCCTTATTTTTAACAGCATATTGGCGTTGTTTTTCTAAATTAACTTGTTGACTACCAAATCCAAGAATAATTGCTATAAGAAATTCTACGGCAAGCGTTAATAATAAAGGAAATATTAGTTGAATTTTTGTTCCCGGTACTTCAAGACTTCAAATTAAATCAAAAATTTTATAAAGCATTTGGGCGAGAAAGTCGGCCATTTTTGCGAGATTTTCCATTTTTTATTGTTCTTTTTCTTTCATTTTTCTTAAAAATTTGCTAAATTTATCCATTTTTAAGTATTCCAAATCTTCTAAATCAATTGCCGTGTCGGCATAGTATTTATCTTCATAGTCAGGATTTACTTTTGAATTTAAGTAATCTCTTAAAAATGCTAAGTAAAAAGAATTGTAGGTGTTAAGTATTGGTAGAGGAGTTTTTAGTTTAAAAAAATAAATATCAAGTTCAGTAATATCACGGTATTTAATGTGGCGAACTTGTTTTACTATTTTTAGCATCAATTAAGGTGTTTCGTCAGCGTTCATATTCTTCAATGCTAGTAAAGGTACCATAGATGACTTTTAAGTAGGGACGAATAATATTAACTGGTTTTTTGCGAATTCCCACAATCACATTATTGGCAATATCACGAACTTTAACTCAAATATGTTTATCTCTTTGACCGCTAGCGAGAACAATATGACCAAAATGGCGTGCCAGAGCGAAATATTCTTGGATACCGGTTTCTTCGTTTTTGGTATTATTTTTTTCTCAATCAGTACCTTCAAGAAATAAATTGGTTTCATCTCATAAAAGTAAGGTTTTGTCTGGTAATACCAGATAATCAAAGTCTAACAATCTCATATGACCTAAACTTAATTTTTGGGTTTATAATAATGGAAACGTTGATGCGATATGATATTTTTTCTTTTTTAGTAATTTTGATGCGTATACTAGAAAAGCAGTTTTTCCAGCTCCTAATGAACCAATCACAATATTTAACGGTGAATTTTTTAAGAAATTAATAACTTTGTTAATTTGTGTTAAATTACCGATTTTTAAAAGGAAAATTAAAATACAACCCACTAAAAATAAATAGCTCACAATGTTTTTTAAATAACCGTTGTAAATGTATCAAATTGCTCCTCAATGTCATAAAATTAAAAATGAGGTGCGATTTAATTCAATAAAATGGTTATTTTTTTCTATTATTCATTTGCAAAATTTCATCTTGCACCTCACTTTATTTTTTTGTTAGCGTGCTGCTCCAAGTAATTTTTCAAACATTTTAAAGCAAATAAAGAATATTGCCAAAATAAATGGAAAAATGAAGATTCAGTAATCAAGCAAAGAAGTTACCGACTTGTAGCATATTAACAGCAATAATTTCTCACATTTTAGTAAACGCTGTTATAATCGCATTTCATAATTTAGTCATCGCGTCACTAGCTGTTATCTTTGTTACTGCTGGTGCTTCTGTTAAGAAAGTTCCAATCATATAATCACCCCCTTTCTTTTTAAAGCATTCATCATTTATATTCAAAGTTTTTCTTAAATTTGTTAAAACCAAGATTAACATTAACACGGTTATATTTTTTCCTAATTAATTTTGAATTTCTTTGGGAATGCATCACAATGTAACTTCTTGACATTAATTTTTTCCCTATCTAAATACTGATATGGTTTTCCGAAGTAGCATTAGAATAAATCACACCATAATCGCTGTTAAGAATCAAAAAGCAATGTTTGCTATTAAAAGTCAAAGCGTTTCTTGAGTTAAATCAATTTCTTTATCACCACTAATATGAGACGGAATAGTTGTAATTTGAATAAATAAATCTCAGAAAGTTTGTTTAATTTGTTCTCAATTAAATTATTTTAAGTTTATTGTCATTTTTTATCTCCCAAAAATCATTTTTATAGGTAAATATATAATTGAAATTAATGCGAAAAGAAAAGTAATGATAATAATTAATCCGGCAATAAACGCAACCTGTGCAGACATTTTTTCTATCGGAACAAATAGTTTTAAAAATTCCATAATAATTTCTCAAAACATTATTTTTTATTCTCATTATTTTCTTTTGAATTAGGAGCTTTAACTCATTCTTCAAAGCGAGCAATAAATACTTTTTCGTCTTTTGTGAAATTACCAGTATTATTTTTAATGACATTTTTATATTTAATTCTAATTTTTATTTTGGCATAAATTTTATAAGCAAAATATGCCAATAGCATTATGCAAATGATAATAAATATTATTCCAATCGCAATATTCATTTTTAAACTCCTTTAAAATAGTTATAATTTATATCTTTTTTATTGTTTTCTTTTTCGGCAATGAAAAAACCTAATAATTCTTGTCCCTTAATTAATTTGGTTTCTTTTTCTTTTTGATTAATCGAAATTATTTGATATTTACTATCTTTTATTATTCCAATGCAAATTTAATTTTCGTATTTTCCTTTATAAACAAATCGTTTTGGAAACCAAATACCGATTTGTTCATTAAATCACGGAATTTCTGGTGCTTTAATAAAAATTGCGTTTTGTGTTTCTTTTAAAAGATATTTTTTAGTATTTAAAAAAATATTTTCAATTTTTTTCATAATAAATTACCTTTCTTATGAATAAACTAAGTTATATTAAATAAGTTATATTAAATAAGTTATATTAACTAAGTTTTAGTTAACTTAGTTTTTTAAACACTTAAATATCACAGATTTAAGTGTTTAACAAGCTTTGTTAATAAATTTTGTTTTTTTAATTAGATAAAGATTTTAATAATTTTAAACTTAATATATCCATATATAGAAATTTTTACACTTTAATGTCCGCGCCCTACCCTTGGAACTAATTTAATAGCGTGTACATTTTTAGGGGGTCCGCCCATTCATTTTTTTATTGCAAAACAAAACAAATTGCTATAGCTAATAGGATGTTATCTATTAACTGGTAAACTTCTTTTGGTTATGGCGACCACCCACAATTTATCGTGCTTTAATACATACCAACGTTATTAACTCACTTGTATTTAATTTTCAAAAAACAAATTTTAACATCTTATAAAATAAAAAGACAATCATTGCTGACTGTCTTAATACTTATTCAAACCTTTTCCTACCTAAAAAAACTTTATGCGTCCTCGCTATTTTAAACGACCATTAATAATCTCTGATAATGCCTTCGCGTACTTACCAAAAATAATACTAATAGCATTACTTTGTTTAATTATTCCTTGCTGTTTTAACTTCCGAATCTTTTGAATATTAACTTGTTTAATATCTTTAATAATAATTTTAATCTTTGTATTTGTTGCTTGTGCCTCAATAATATTACTAATTGTTCCTAAATAATCAATAAAAACATCTACTTTAAAAGGAATTAATTTTTGTCATTGTTTTTCTGATGAATTTTTATTTTTTAAAAATATCATATTTATTAAGCAAGCAATTATAAAAACTAATAATATTAACCCTAAATCTAACAACAGTATCTGTCATAATTCCATCGCTTCTCTTCCTTTTGTTTAATTATGAATAAATGTTTTTTGAATTTGATTAATCATTATTAAATCATTAACATCAGTTACTAAAATTTTAATTTTATTAGCAATTAAATTAATAATTAAATTATCACTATTAAAGTCATGTTTTTGACTATCAATTACTAAAAAAGCATCTTTCATATTACCTTTAATAGTAACGGTGTGGGTATTATCTAAAATTAATGGCGCCTTTAAAGAATTATGTTTATTATGAGAAACCGGAGCAATTTCTAAGAATTCCATTAAATTTTTTTCACTTAAAATAACGGCACCATTAATACTTTTAGTATAGCCCGTTGAACCAGTTTTAGTAGTTAAAACAAATCCTGAACTTTGACAATTTTGTAATAATTGATTATTAATATAAACTGTAAAAAATATTGTTTTTGCAATACTCATTAATTTAATCTCATTAAGACTATAAAAAATTTTATTATTAATAGTTATCTTTAAAGCATCAAGAGATTTTGTTTTCAAAATATTATTTTTTAAATTAGTAATTAACTTATCAATTTCATTAACTTGATAAAGAGCATTAAAACCAATATTTCCCGTATTAATAGTTATAAAATGAATATTATCAATATTTTCATTAAAACGATTAACCGCCGATAAAAAAGTACCATCACCACCAATAGCAAATACTATTTCTGGGTTTTGTTCATCAAATATCATCTTTAATGCCAATAATTTACTAGATAAGTTTTTAGCCCCTGCAATTGATTCATCGGCCTTATTAGTAACAATTGTAAATTTCTTTTGTTGCATTAATTACACCTCATAATATAATTCTATCAATAAGCTAATAATATCATAATTAAAAATCCATATAAATATTATTTTTTTTTTAATTTTGTAGAAACCATATACATATGACAAGATTTTGGTTTTTACAAGTTTGCTGTTAAATTGATAAATAAATATGAGCTCATTTATTTATTACAAGAAATATAAGGTTAAATTAATATTTATTATTTTTAGTTATGTCTTGTATTTTTTTGTGCCTTGATAGTAATAAACTAAATATATTTTTTAATTTTGTAGAAAACTCTTGATATTTATTGAATATACTTAATTTTAGGTATATTTTTATATGACAGAGGTGGATAATAATTATAGAAAAAATAATTCAAGAACTAGTAAATACTTTAACAGATGATAAATTTTTAGAATTTTATGAAAAAGTCAAACAACAAGCAGAATTAATAAAAAAAACGAAAACGTTTAAATGAAATTGATCAAAAATTTAGAGCACACGGTGGTTATTGGCAACCGTTTTTTGGACACTTTTTATGTAGACCGTCATTTTCTAAATTCAACAGGCATTAAATAATTTAAACTGCCATGTATTCTACGATTATTGTATCAATTAACAAAATCAAATAATTCGCATTTTAATTGTGTTAAATTTTCAAATTTTTTACCCTTGATAAATTCCGTTTTAAAAGTTTTGTAAGTTGTTTCAGCCACAGCATTGTCATAAGGACAACCCTTCGCACTCAATGATCTTTTAATATTAAAGGTTATTAAAATTTCATCAATGATTTTATTTTTGAATTCATTACCACGATCAGTATGAAATAAAGTTATTTTATTTAATGGTCGTGTTATTTTATGAAAAGCTTGTTGAACTAGTTCAGCGGTTTTGTTTGGTATGGCACTATAGCCAATTATTTCTCGATTAAACAAGTCAATTAATAAACAAATATAATGTCATTTTCCTCCAACTTGGTATGGCAACCCTTTTTAGGACACTTTTTATGTAGACTGTTGTTTTCTAAATTCAACAGGCGTTAAATAATTTAGGCTGCCGTGAATTCGAATGTTGTTATATCAATTAACAAAATCAAATAATTCGTATTTTAATTATGTTAAATTTTCAAATTTTTTACCCTCAATAAATTCCGTTTTAAAAGTTTTGTAAGTTGTTTCAGCCACAGCGTTGTCATAAGGACAACCCTTCGCACTCAATGATTTTTTAATTTTAAAAGTGCTTAAAATTTCATCAATAATTTTATTTTATTTGAAAGTCCACATAAATATGGTCTAACTTATTGTAACCTATCCAACTTTTGCACATATGTTAAATCACTAACAACAACTTCATTAGGTTTTTTGTTATTAAATTGACGATTTAAAACATTACTAATTTTTTCATTATTAACCATTGTTTTATGATTACGATATTTTAATTTGTTGTATTTAGAAACCAAATTATTTTTGATCATAAGGAATCTGATTTTTCGACGTGATAAGATAATATCTTTTCTCATTAAAACAGCTTTAATTTTACGAGCACCATAAATTTTACGACTTTTATTAAATGCACTGATAACTTCTTCTTCATAATTATTAACATCATACTTAACACAATTATTAGTTTGATAATAATATGTTGGTTTTGCTATTTTTAATATTTGACACATTTTTAGCACGGAATATTTTTCTTTATTATTGTTAATAACTCCTATTTTTTGCCAATTATCAGTGCTGCTTGCTTTAAAATGTCATTTTCCATTCGTAATTGTTGGTTTTCTTTTCGCAAGTAAATTAATTCATTTTCTTCGACAGTGCGATTATTTTGTACTTTAAATGACCCAAAATTATTAAAATTTTTAATTCACTGATTATACGGCTGATTTTGAAATCCCGTATTCTTTAATAATTTCAACAATGCTTTTTCCGTTTTGATAAAGCATGACAATTTGTTTTTTAAATTCATTTGAATATGAGTTTTTCCCCATTTTTATCTTCCTACTTTCTTAATAATTTTATTTTATTTGAAAGTCCACATAAATATGGTCCAACTTATTGTAACCTATCCATTTAAGGCAAATTTAATAAGAAATTAATAAAACTACGCCATGCAAAGAAATGAGAAATTTTAGTATATAAAATATACAAAGCAATTAATAAATAAATAATATCAAATAACATTCTTTAACTTTGGGGATTATAATAATGCAAAATCGCACCATAAAATCACGCAATAATAAATAAAGTGCGATTTAAAGCAACAAAATCATATAATATTAAATTTATTTTTTTAAACAATAGCGTCGCTTAAATCACACTTTCTTTATTTTTATTACTATCTGCCGGGCATTAATTTTTCAAACATTTTGAAAGCGACTAAAAATAAACCAATAATCACACCAAGCAAGAAAAATCAATATGTAGCAAAGAAATTAACGACATTTGGCATATTACCACCAATAATATCAGTTCAAATATTGCTAAATGCTTTAATTAATGCTTTTCATAAATTAGTAACCGCTTGTTCACCAGTAACAGCTGGTGCATCTACTAAGAAAGTTCCGATCATATAATCACCCCCTTTCTAAACAAAATATGATTTAACTTTATAAAACAAAATAACCATAAATAAGACAATAATTACTAATACCATTCAAAACGCGATGTTCGCTATTAAAAGTCAAAGTGTTTCTTGTGTTAAATCAATTTCTTTACCACCACTAATATGAGCCGGAATAGTTGTAATTTGGATAAATAAATCTCAAAAATACAATTTTGTCATTTCTCAATCTAAATCTTTTCAAGCAACTAAAAATATAATAATTACCGCTTAAAAGGTCAAAAGAGTAGAAAAATAATGGCTGAAGATAGCATTACAATTATTAAAATTGAAAAAAAAATACAACTTGGGGTGGTAATCGGCAGTTGGATAAATTAATTCAATTAACTCAATAATTATTTTTTTAAACATTTTCTAAACCTACTTTTTAATTTCTTTTTCATCTTGTTCTAACAAATTTCGTTTAAACTTTGCAATAAATATTCGTTGTGAATAAGTAAAATCTTTTGGCAACCGCTTTGCTTCACTACCATATTTCTTTTTATCTTTAAAAAACCGATAAATATTAACTGCAATATAATATGCTAGTAATAATGTTAAAATCGTAAAAAATACTAATCCAAATATACTCATCTTTCTTTTCTCCTTAATTTTTTAATCTTTTAATATGCAATATCAACACAAAGTCAATTATCACCGACTAAATCAGTTCTAACAGATTCAAGTGCAGATTTAGACGCTCAAATTTTTTGTTCTAATCCAGTTTTTTTATTAATAGAATATATAAACTTTCGACAATAATTTTTAGGCGGTTCATCCACACTAACTCACATTTTCATTTCTAAAACTCCAAAACTATTTTTTTACTACATCAAATCAAAAAATTGTTTTAATTTTGTCGAAAACTCTTGATAAAATAAAAAAAAATCATCAACTTGATAATTTTAAAAGGCTTTTATGTAAAATTACTATTTTTACTTTAATTTTTTATACATTAAAATATAATACCGCTGTTTGTTGGTTTGGAGTTAAACCCTTATGTTGGTATTTTAATTTTCAGAGATTTAAATAATTTTGAATATTAGTAAAACCTAAACCATGATAATGAATTAATGCTTCTTTAAGACTAGATTGTAATTTACTGATTTTATTTAAGTTACGATAACTAGCTTCAGGATTAATTGTTGTTTTAGTTACACATAAAGTAGAGTTTGTTTGTTTTGCTACTAAAAAATATAATTTTTGCATATCAGAAGTAATAATTGAATTTTGGTTAATTAATTCTTTGTTCATATTTTCAATAACTCATTATTTTTGTAAACGTTTGGTGTTTGTGGATTTAACATAAATATTGTTATTATTATCATGTCAAGGTAAATTCTTCGTGGATCAGTTTTATGTTCGAAATTTCCTTTATGAATTTCTTTAATAAATGTTTCATCGATTTGGATTTTACCAGATAATTTTTTAAATTTTAATTGGGTATTTTCTAATTGTTTTGATTTCATTAATTTTTGACGATTATATCAAGCATTTTTTAATGTAGTTTTAATAAAACGAGAAATTGTTTTACTAGATTGCCCCGGCAATGAAATTTGAATCAATAAATTTCATTGTTCATAATTTAAATGACTTCAATAAATAAAATGATTACGAAAAGCGTCAAAACTTGCACGGCAATTTTTACATAAATATTTTTGTTTTCCTTCTGAATTATGTCCATTTTTAAAGCAATGGCAAGATTCACATTTAGGGCGTTTAATACCGTGTGCTCTAAATTTTTGATTAATTTCATTTAAACGTTTTTGTTTTTTTATTAATTCTGCTTGTTGTTTGACTTTTTCATAAAATTCTAAAAATTGATCATCTGTTAAAGTATTTACTAGTTCTTGAATTATTTTTTCCATAATTATTATCCACCTCTATCATATTAAAAATATACCTAAAATTAAGTATATTCAATAAATATCAAGAGTTTTCTACAAAATTAAAAAAAAATTGCAATAACTTAGTTAAATAACCTCAACTCATCCATAACCCTCTAGCGGGCGGAGCATACGCTTTCCGCACCGCTTCACCACTATAAACATCAACCAAGATGTTTTGTGGAGTTTTTTTAAATAATTTATTTACCTCTATTCTTAAGGCGCCTTAAAACACCTTTAAAATTAATTTTTAAAATAATTAAAACTTACATCCTTTTTATCATTCTCTTTTTCGGCAATAAAAAAATTTAACAATTCTTGTCCTATAATCAAATTAGACTCCTGCTCTTTTTTATTAACTGAAATCAACTGATACTCACCATTTCTAATTATTCCAATACAAATAGAATTTTCATATTTGCCTTTATAAACAAATTGTTTTGAAAATCAAATACCAATAGGATTACTAAATCAAGGAATTTATGGTGCTTTAATAAGCATTGCGTTTTGTGTTTCTTTTAAAAGATATTTTTTAGTATTTAAAAAAATATTTTCAATATTTCTCACATACATACCTCCCTTACAAATATATTTAGTTATATTAAACTAAGTTATATTTAGCTTAGTTATCTAACTAAGCTAAATATTTATTTTTTTAAACATTTGTGTTTAACAAAATTTGTTAGTAAACTTCGTTTACTAATTAACTTAGTTTATTGCTATCAAGGCACAAAAAAATACAAGGCATAACTAAAAATAATAAATATTAATTTAACCTTATATTTCTTGTAATAAATAAATGAGCTCGTATTTATTTATTAATTAAAAGCAGGTTTGTAGAAACCAAAATCTTGTCATATGTATATGGTTTCTACAGTTTTTAATAAAATATTATTGTAGTTTTATAATTAATGTGTAATAATATTTATTGTATATATGGCACTGTGGCCAAACTGGTTTAAGGCATTGGACTGCAACTCCTTGATTATCGGTTCGAATCCGATCAGTGCCTCCATAAAATATTAAGTAAAATCACAGTTAAGTGATTTTTTTAATTAACCAATAGGTAACAAGAAATAATTTGTGATATTATTAATTAAAGTTATGAAATATGAAATTTTTAGAATTTTATGAAAAAGTCAAATAACAAGCAGAATTAATAAAAAAACAAAAACGTTTAAATGAAATTGATCAAAAATTTAGAGCACGAGGTATTAAATGCCCTAAATGTGAATCTTACCATTGCGTTAAAAATGGACATAATTCAGAAGGAAAACAAAAATATTTATGTAAAAATTGCCGTGCAAGTTTTGACGCTTTTCGTAATCATTTTATTTATTGAAGTCATTTAAATTATGAACAATGAAATTTATTGATTCAAATTTCATTGCTGGGGTAATCTGGTAAAACAATTTCTCGTTTTATTAAAACCACATTAAAAACCGCTTGATATAATCGTAAAAAACTAATGAAATCAAAACAATTAGAAAATACCCAATTAAAATTTAAAAAATTATCTGGTAAAATCCAAATTGATGAAACATTTATTAAAGAAATTCATAAAGGAAATTTAAAACATAAAACTGATCCACGAAGAATTCACCTTGATCCATTCGCAACTAATACTAAATGCTGTATTCAAATGGCAGTTGATAATAATAACAATATTTATGTTAAATCCGCAAGCACCAAACATTTACAAAAACAATGAGTTATTGAAAATATGAACAAAGAATTAATTAACCAAAATTAAATTATTACTTCTGATATGCAAAAATTATATTTTTTAGTAGCAAAACAAACAAACTCTACTTTATGTGTAACTAAAAAAACAATTAATCCTGAAGCTAGTTATCGTAACTTAAATAAAATCAGTAAATTACAATCTAATCTTAAAGAAGCCTTAATTCATTATCATGGTTTAGGTTTTACTAATATTCAAAATTATTTAAATCTCTGAAAATGAAAATACTAATATAAGGGTTTAACTCCAAACCAACAAACAGCGGTATTATATTTTAATGTATAAAAAATTAAAGTAAAAATAGTAATTTTACATAAAAGCCTTTTAAAATTATCAAGTTGATGATTTTTTTTATTTTATCAAGAGTTTTCGACAAAATTAAAAGAAATTTTTGTTGTTAACAGAGCGGTAATAATATATAATAATTTTGTTATTTAATGACACCATAGGCGCCCATAGCTCAATTGGACAGAGTGCTTGACTACGGATCAAGAGGTTGCGGGTTCAACTCCTGTTGGGCGCGCCATTTTATTTTAATACGGGAAGTAGCTTAGCTTGGTAGAGCGCTCGGTTTGGGACCGAGAGGTCGTAGGTTCGAATCCTATCTTCCCGACCATATTTGGCGAGATAGCTCAGTTGGTTAGAGTGTTCGGTTCATACCCGAAAGGTCGAGAGTTCAAGTCTCTCTCTCGCTACCAAGTTATGTTTACGGTTTGAAAACGACTTTATTTAGAAAATAAAGTCGTTTTTTAGTGTTTCTTTTCTTTTGGTTCTAAACTTTCCATATATTCAACAAAGTTTTGTACTTCTTCATAAATTTCTTCATAAGCGTGTTCTTCAGAATAATGTTCGTTAATGTATTCTAGTAAGTGTTCAAGAGTATATTGAAGTTCTTCATTGTCAATTTCTAATTCTCAAAAGGCAATTAAATTGTTAGGAAGATAAATGCTGTCATATTTGATAATGATTCTTTGCAATACTTCTCTATGGTGTGGCAACCCTTTTTTGGACACTTTTTATGTAGACTGTCATTTTCCTAAATTCAACAGGCGTTAAATAATTTAAACTGCCCTGTATTCTAAGATTATTGTATCAATTAACAAAATCAAATAATTCGCATTTTAATTGTGTTAAATTTTCAAATTTTTTACCCTTGATAAATTCTATTTTAAAAGGCTTTTATGTAAAATTACTATTTTTACTTTAATTTTTTATACATTAAAATATAATACCGCTGTTTGTTGGTTCGGAGTTAAACTCTTATATTGGTATTTTCATTTTCAGAGATTTAAATAATTTTAACTATTAGTAAAACCTAAACCATGATAATGAATTAAGGCTTCTTTAAGAATAGATTGTAATTTACTGATTTTATTTTAAGTTACGATAACTAGCTTCAGGATTAATTGTTGTTTTAGTTAAACATAAAATAGAGTTTGTTTGTTTCGCTACTAAAAAATATAATTTTTGCATATCAGAAGTAATAATTGAATTTTGGTTAATTAATTCTTTGTTCATATTTTCAATAACTCATTGTTTTTGTAAACGTTTGGTGTTTGTGGATTTAACATAAATATTGTTATTATTATCAACTGCTATTTGAATACAGCATTTAGTATTAGTTGCGAATGGGTCAAGGTGAATTCTTCGTGGATCAGTTTTATGTTTGAAATTTCCTTTATGAATTTCTTTAATAAATGTTTCATCGATTTGGATTTTAACAGATAATTTTTTAAATTTTAATTGGGTATTTTCTAATTGTTTTGATTTCATTAATTTTTGACGATTATATCAATAAGTTTTTAATGTAGTTTTAATAAAACGAGAAATTGTTTTACTAGATTGCCCCAGCAATGAAATTTGAATCAATAAATTTCATTGTTCATAATTTAAATGACTTCAATAAATAAAATGATTACGAAAAGCGTCAAAACTTGCACGGCACTTTTTACATAAATATTTTTGTTTTCCTTCTGAATTATGTCCATTTTTAACGCGATGGTAAGATTCACATTTAGGGCATTTAATGCCTTTTGCCCTAAATTTTTGATCAATTTCATTTAAACGTTTTTGTTTTTTTATTAATTCTGCTTGTTGTTTGACTTTTTCATAAAATTCTAAAAATTGATCATCTGTTAAAGTATTTACTAGTTCTTGAATTATTTTTTCCATAATTATTATCCACCTCTATCATATTAAAAATATACCTAAAATTAAGTATATTCAATAAATATCAAGAGTTTTCTACAAAATTAAAAGAATTATTTGATTTTGTTAATTGATACAATAATCTTAGAATACATGGCAGTTTAAATTATTTAACGCATGTTGAATTTAGAAAATGACAGTCTACATAAAAAGTGTCCAAAAAAGGGTTGCCATACCAAATTATTTTATTCCAAGGATAAAAAATTAAATCAAAATGAACTTCAACATTATTTAAACAAATATTATTACTTTTATAACTTTAAACACTGTCATTCATCATTAAAGGCTAAAACACCATTTCAAATATTACAAAAATTTTTAACAAAGTAATTTATAGAAGTTTGAATAATTATTTTTACAAAATATTTAATTTGTTGTTCTGGTTATGGAGCGATTGCTTCTAGCCTGCTAATTAATAATCTTTTCAATTTTTAATTATTTTTTATTTTATAAATTTTTTAATTAGTTTCAAAATAAATGTTATTATTTTTATCTAAAAAAATTTTATAAACATAACTGCTTGATCTATCTATTAATATCTAATTTATTTAAATTATTTTTTCATTCATTTATATGTTTTATTCATTGTTTAACTAAAATTATTATTTATATTTATTTATTAACACTTACTAATCCCATCTATAATTCCTGTAATAGTTCCGGTTCCCAGAACAACTATTCCCCCAACAATTGCGTCGCCAGCAGCGCAGAGCCCATTAAAATTCCTGCCCCTCCTTGTTTTAATGATTCTTTGGCAATACTTTGTGCAACAAAACCAATACAGCTATTTTCCTCTTCTCTTTTAACTCGATTTAATTTTTCTAAATTATTTGTTTGTAAATAATTAATTTCATTTTTTTGGGGGTTGGAGCGTTTCCAACAAGTCCCGCCATTGTTCCTATTAATCCTAATAATTGATAAACTTACTGGATAATCAAACAACCTTTCTCCAAAAAATTAATCTGCACTTTCTTTGCCTTGGAATTTAATTATAAACTATTTTTAAAAATTTTCTGCATTATTTGATAATTTATCGTCCCTTTTTAAAGGACGCATAAAGTTTTGTTAGATAGGAGAATGTTTGAATAAGTATTAAGGCAGTCAGCAATGATTGTCTTTTTATTTTATAAGGTGTTAAAAATTTGTTCTTTGAAAATTGAATACAAGTGAGTTAATAATGTTGGTATGTATTAAAACACGATAAATTGTGGGAGGTCGCCATAACCAAAAGAAGTTTACCAGTTAATAGATAACACCCTATTAGCTATAGCAATTTGTTTCGTTTTGCAATAAAAAAATGAATGGGTGGATTTCCTAAAAATATACACGCTATTAAATTAGTTCCAAGGGTAGGATGCGGATGTTAAAGTGTATAAATTTCTATATAGGGGTTATGCTAAGTTTAAAATTATTAAAATTTTTATCTAATTAAAAAACAAAATTTACTAACAAAGCTTGTTAAACACTTAAATCTGCGATATATAAGTGTTTAAAAAACTAAGTTAACTAACAACTTAGTTAATATAACTTAGTTTATTTATAAGAAATGTAATTTACTATGAAAAACATTTAAAACACTTTCTTAAATACTAAAAAATATTTCTTAAAAGAAACACAAAACGCAATGTTTATTAAAGCCCCAAAAAATTCCGTGATTTAATGAACAAATCGGCATTTGGTTTGCAAAGCGATTTGTTTATAAAGGAAAATATGAGAACTCAATTTGCATTGGAATAATTAAAGATAGTAGATATCAAGTAATCTCAATTAATGAAAAAGAAAATGAAACCAAATTAATTAAGGGGCAATAATTATTAGGCTTCTTCATCGCCGAAAAAGAAAACAACAAAAAAGATATAAATTATAACTATTTTAAAGGAGCTTAAAAATGAATATCGCAATTGGACTAATATTTATTATTATCAGCATAATGCTATCGGCATATTTTGCTTATAAAATTTATGCCAAAATAAAAATGCGAATTAAATATAAAAATGCCATTAAAAATAATTCTGGTAATTTTACAAAAGACGAAAAAGTATTTATTGCTCGCTTTGAAGAATGAGTTAAAGCTCCTAATTCAAAAAACAATAACGCGGATAAAAAATAATGTTTTGAAAAATTATCATGGAATTCTTAGAACTGTTTGTTCCGATAGAAAAAACGCCTGCACAAGTTGCGTTTATTGCCGGATTAATTATTATCATTACTTTTCTTTTCACACTAATTTCAATTATGTATTTACCAATAAAAATGATTTTTGGGAGATAAAAAATGACAATAAACTTAAAAGAATTTAATTGAGAACAAATTAAACAAACTTTCTGAGATTTATTTATTCAAATTACAACTATTCCGGCTCACATCACATTACTGGTGGTAAAGAAATTAAATTAACCGGAGCACCACTTTGACTTTTAATAGCAAACATTGCTTTTTGATTCCTAACAGCGATTATGGTGTGATTTATTTTAATGCTACTTTGAAAAACCATATCAGTATTTAGATAGAGGCAAAATTAATGTCAAGAAGTTACATTGTAATGCATTCCCAAAGAAATTCAAAATTAAATTAGAAAAAAATATAACCACGTTAAGGTTAATCGTGGTTTTAACAAATTTAAGAAAAACTTTGAATATAAATGATGAATGCTTTAAAAAGAAAGGGGGTGATTATATGATTGGAACTTTATTAACAGAAGCACCAGCAGTAACAAAGATAACAGCTAGTGACGCGATGACTAAATTATGAAATGCGATTATAACAGCGTTTACTAAAATGTGAGAAATTATTGCTGTTAATATGCCACAAGTCGGTAACTTCTTTGCTTGATTACTGAATATTCATTTTTCCATTTATTTTGGCAATATTCTTTATTTGTTTTAAAATGTTTGAAAAATTACTTGGAGCGGTCCGCTAACAAAAAAATAAAGTGAGGTGCAAGATGAAATTTTGCAAATGAATAATAAAAAAAATAACCATTTTATTGAATTGAATCGCGCCTTATTTTTAATTTTATGACATTGCGGAGCAATTTGATATATTTACAACGGTTATTTTAAAAACATTGTAAGCTATTTATTTTTAGCGGGTTGTATTTTAATTTTTCTTTTTAAAATCGGTAATTTAACACAAATTAACAAAGTTATTAACTTCTTAAAAAACTCACCATTAAATATTGTTATTGGTTCATTAGGAACTGGAAAAACCGCTTTTCTAGCATACACATCAAAATTACTAAAAAAGAAAAAATATCATATCGCATCAAAATTACTAAAAAAGAAAAAATATCATATCGCATCAACATTTCCATTACTAGAAACCCAAAAATTAAGTTTAGGGCATATGGGATTGTTATACTTTGATTATCCAGTATTGCCAGAAAAAATCTTACTTTTATGAGATGAAACCAACTTATTTTTAGAAGTAACTGATTGATAAAAAAATAATACCAAAAATGAAGAAACTAGTATTCAAGAGTATTTTGCTCTGGCGCGCCATTTTGGTCATATTGTGCTTGCTAGCAGTCAAAGAGATAAACATATTTGAGTTAAAGTTCTTGATATTGCTAATAATGTGATTGTGGGAATTCGTAAAAAACCAGTTAATATTTTTCGTCCCTACTTAAAAGTCATCTATGGTACCTTTACGAGCATTGAAGAGTATGAACGCTGACGAAACACTTTAATTGATGCTAAAAATAGCAAAAAAGGTCGCCGTATTAAATATCGTGATATTCCTGAACTTGATATTTATTTTTTTAAACTAAAAATTACTCTACCAATATTAAACACTTACAACTCTTTTTACCTAGCGTTTTTAAGAGATTACTTAAATTTAAAAGTAAATCCTGACTATGAAGATAAATACTATACTGACACAGCAATTGATTTAGAAGACTTAGAAAACTTAAAAATGGATAAATTTAGCAAATTTTTAAGAAAAATAAAATAAAAGGAATAATAAAAAATGGAAAATCTCGCAAAAATGGCCGACTTTCTCGCCCAAATGCTTTATAAAGTCTTTGACTTAATTTGAAGTTTAGAAGTACCTGGAACAAAAATTCAACTAATATTTCCTTTATTCTTAACGCTTGCTGCAGGATTTCTTATGGCAATTATTATTGGATTTGGTAGTCAACAAGTTAATTTAGAAAAACAACGCCAATATGCCGTTAAAAATAAAGATCGTTTAAGTGCCTGAGGAAAAGTTAAAAAACAAGTAAAAACGATAAAAACAAAACAAGGTAACTAAAAATGTTTAAACTAATTATTATTTTTATCTTAATAACTGTTCTTGGATTGATGGCTGGTAGTCATTTTGAAACTTTAACAAACTATATTAGCGAAGGCCTTACCAATTTTCAAAAATTTATTACTAGTAATTTAACAATTTTAGAACTATTTAAACCAATGGCACGAACATTTTCGCAACACCCAATTTTTACCATTCTTGGTGTTAATTGTGTAATTATTGCCTTATTTATTGTGATTAAAGGACGATAAAAAATATGAAAGGAGAATTAAAATGAAAAAAAATTTTAATAAAATTATTTAAAAAAGATAATTCAAAAGAAAAAATGCCATTAAAATTAAGGATTAAAAATTATTTTAAAAAACAGTGGTTAAAAGTATCATTAAGTATTATTTTCATCTTTATAAGTTTATTAACTTGTGCAGCATTAACAGTAATCAATACTAAATGAATAACCGAAACAAGCGACGAATTTAATAATTTTATGAATGAAGAGATGGTTAAATTCTTTGGCAAGTTCAATATTGGTATTATGTTGGCAGGAATATTTGTTTTTTGATGAGGCGGAGCAATATATTTTGCAATTAAATTTGAAAAATTAATCCGCTTTATTATTCAAAAAATTAAAGCAAAAAGAGCCTTGAAAAATGAAATCAAACAAACTAATTAATTCTTTAAAAAAATATTGATGGAGAATTGTATCTTACATTTTTATGATTAATATCTTTTTCATTTCATTTTTAAAATTGGAAATTAATGATTTGAAATTATTATATGAAAAATTTGAAGCATTAATTTCACTTATGATACTAGGATATTTAGATATATGCATGACAATAGCTGTAATTATAAATTGTGGTATTGAATGACTTATTAAAAAAATCAAAACTAAAAAAACAATGAAAAATAAAATATTTTAAAAAGGCAGTGACCCAGTATATATTAATATTGACTCAGTAAAAGAGCAATTACCTTTGGAAATAAAAAATTATGGAAAAAATACCAGAGGGTTTGCTGTCTTTACCAATGAACCAGTATTTAAAGAAATTAAAGAAATTTATAATTATAAAAAAGAAAACAGCACTCCAGAAGAAAGAGAATTTTATGATAAAGATTTTCAAAAAACAAATATTGAATATTTTTATACTGCTAAAAAAATTAAAGATGTAAAAATAACAATACAAGAGTATAGTTATCCGGGTTCAAACAAATTTCATGTTAAAA
The DNA here is from genome assembly GCF_018831625.1 of Spiroplasma endosymbiont of 'Nebria riversi'. Lineage (GTDB taxonomy): Bacteria > Bacillota_I > Bacilli_A > Mycoplasmatales > Nriv7 > Nriv7. Next base: position 1,102,339 of record NZ_CP065193.1, on the reverse strand, counting down.
AATTTTTAGCAAAATTAGAAACCAAACCAAGTACGGACATTGATTTGCCAGAAACAACCACCAAATTTGATGGCAACCATAACTATAACGATGTTGTTGATAATCTTGATTACTTAATGATTCACCGTGGTGATTTTGATAAATTTAATTACTCGTATCTCTATTGAACACCCGTATTTAATTTCATTGACACCTTAGAAAAAGGTTATTACAAAGAATTTACGATTAAAAATCATGGTTTTAAAAATGAAAGTTATTTTTATCATAAGACTTCTAGTAGTGAAGATGAAATTAATAATAATATTTTAAAAATTAAAGCTTTTAATAAAACCTTAATCGCAGGTAATAACTATTTACAATTATTACACAGTGAAAGTGAGATCTGAAAATATAACACCGAAAATACTAACGATTATTATCTAATTAAGTATCTTTTTGGAACCTTAAATTATCTTAATGTTAAATTTAGTTTTCTACGCTATGACCCCGATTTACGAAATGACATTTACTTTTATTTTAAAAACAACATTCCTAGTATTAATAATAACAGCGATTACAAAAATATTTTTGATGAAATCTATGAAATCCTTGGCAACTTCTTTGCCATTTTATTTTATGCTACTTTTGATATGGACGAAAAAACTCATACCAAAATTGATTTTAAGGGTGTAGATAATTACAACAAAGATTACTTTATTCAAATCGGTTTCTTTTATCGTTCGTTAATTACCTTTTATCCCAAAAAATATTTAATCAATGTTACTGGTAATTCAGAATTATTACTAAGAAGTTATTTTTTTACTTTTGATAAAAAAACGCACCAAGAAAATTATACTGCTATTAAAAATAATAACAGCATCTATCAAATTGATTTTAATGTCCTTAAATCTTATGATAATAAACTCATCGTCTTACCAACCAACAAAACTGTTAACAGTATTAATTATCTCAATACCGATATTGATATTCGTTACGGTATTAATATTTTTACCTTAACTTTTCCACTTTATCACAAAAATAATACTTCTAAATACAATTTTAAAATTTATGACTTTAATGTCCTTAATTCCACGGCTTTTATTCCTGATGGTTCCACCAATTCAGAATGGGATGACCTAATTCCGCCACCAAATTGCAAATATTCAGGACGGTGAATACCTACTTTTAATGATATTGGTTGTGCCATTCAAAATGCTGGTATTAAAATGCTAAACTGAATGCTGACAGCGTCACAAATCATTACCATTTTACGCCCGTTAGCAATTATTGCAAAAGCAACAGTTAACTTTTCAACTGCCATTTTTCCAGTTTTTAACACAGTACCAGCTTTTTACTATACCTTTCAATTTTTAATCGGTTTTGCCATTTTTCTAATGATATTAAGGATTTTCGTGTAATATATATATATATATATATATATATTGAAAAAATAAAGCAATAAAGGAATTAGAATAATGAAAATTTTAAATATAATAGCTCTTTCGACATTAACAATATTACCAATAGTGGGCTGTTCTAAAAAAGAAAGCGAAACACAACAAGTTCAATATAAAACATATAACTTAAAATTTTCAGAAATAAATAACAGTTATTTACAATCATTGTATAAAAAAGGCAGTGACCCAGTATATATTAATATTGACTCAGTAAAAAAGCAATTACCTTTGGAAATAAAAAATTATGGAGAAAATACCAGAGGGTTTGCTGTCTTTACCAATGAACCAGTATTTAAAGAAATTAAAGAAATTTATAATTATAAAAAAGAAAACAGCACCCCAGAAGAAAGAGAATTTTTTGATAAAGATTTTCAAAAAACAAATATTGAATATTTTTATACTGCTAAAAAAATTAAAGATGTAAAAATAACAATACAAGAATATAGTTATCCCGGTTCAAACAAATTTCATATTAAAAAATTTCATACAAAAAAAGACAACAATTAATTCATTATTTAATTAATAAAAATATATAAAATGTTAAGATTTCTTTATAAGAAAGATGGTTTTTCATTATGACAATACCCTTAAATAACTAAACAACTTTTTCATTTTTTCTATTTTAACAAAATAAGAAACCAGTAATTTTAATTAATTACTGGTTTGAATATTTTTCTTGTTTTTATAAGAAATTTAAACTTGTTGTGCTTGTTTCAATTAAAGTTATTATTCTAAATAGCTAATATCGTTTTTATAAAACCTTATACTATAGTAGTAACTGTATTTGTTCTCACTGGCCCTTCTCTTTCTGATGAAAAAAATGCTTCACCGTTAAATGTTATTTTATCATTGTTTTTATCTATAGTAATTTCATTTGGTAATAAAATATATTTTTTTAAAATTTGCATTACTTCTGTAATTGATAATGTAACTATTTGTTCTTTATCGTTATCATCAATTATTTTGGCAGTAATATTTCCTGTAATTTTTTGTTTTAAATTTAATATAATTTCAGATTCAATTATTCTTACTGGATAAGTAATTTTTAATTAGGATTAAGTTCAAATTTATCAGCGGGTTCCTTAACAATACTTAAAATCATTTCTTGTTCTTGTTTATTTGTGTTTGATAAATCAAATTCATTTGATAATACATTAATGATTTCAGAATTTTTATTATTTATATTTGTAAAATCTGTTAATTTCATTTCATCATCAGAATTTATGTTTCAACCATTTAATTTATTTTCTTGTTTTGTTTTAGTTAATCCTGTTGTAATTTGAAATACTAATTTTGATTTTGAATTATATTCACAAGCAGGTACATTAAATGATCTTGTATTTGGAATTTTATTGGTAATTTCTCTATCGGGACATACATTTTTAGGAACATTAGATCATGAAAATGAATTTTCTTTTTTTGTTATTTCAATATCTGAAAAATTTAAATTATTAGTATCAATATAATTTATTTCTTTAAATATTAAATTTGGATTTTCATCTCGAAATTTAAAAAATGATGCTTTTTTAATTAATTCATTTAAATTAATATCATTAATTTCTTCTTTATTTTTAATTTTATAATTAACAGTAACTTCACCAAAATATTTACCATTGTCTTTTATTTTAATTGTGGCTGATGTCTCTGTTTTATTAATAATTTCTAACTGTGATATATCTAAATCAGGATTTAAATAATTTAATTCATTTAAAATAATTTCATCATTAATAATGTTATTAAACCTTAAATTATTTATTTGAATAATATTTAAAAGCATTTTATTTTTAGTTATTGCAAATACATTACCACTTTTTTGTTCAATTATAATACAAATAACTGCTTCATTTATTCCATTAATTTTAATTAAGTTTGATGAAGGTCTTGATTTAAAATATAATCCATCATCTGTTGCAAAATAAGTAGCGCCGGCAACTGTAGACTTAATATTTCTGTCATGGATTGCAATATCATTAACTTGACCTTTTATTTCGCTAATTTCTATAGCATCATAATTGTTTGGTTTATCTTCAATCAAATAAACTTTTTTATCTAAATTTTTTAAATTATTTGTTTTTAAATAACTGATTTCACTTTTTTCTGAAGTTGGAGCGTTTCCGACAATTCCTAACATTCCGCTTCCGGCCATTGTTATTATGCTTAATAAACTAAGTAATTTTTTCATATTAATCAAATTACTTTCATGAATTTTTACTAATTAATAAATTTTTATAGATCACCCAACTATTTCTTAAATTTTTACAATTTAATTAATACAAATTAATTATAAATCATCAAATAAGAATTTCTATCATTTTTTCAAAAGACTTGGTACATAACTATAACACTTTAGCCTACTAAACTATAAAATTCATTTTTATCTTTGTATTTATCTAACATTTATACTTCACCTAGGAAATAATATTATCAAAATAGTAGATAAAATTAAAGGTTATATACCAAGTCTAAAATATTAAATACTACTTCTAGGAAAATATTTACCTTTAAAAAATAAAAATAAACTAACAAAATTTAACTTTGTTAAAATTACTACCAAGAAAGGCGATTTTTATGTTAGAAATTAATAATAATTTAAAAGCCCCGGAAAATAAGCATTGATTTAGTTTATTTACAACCCATAAAAATATGTACACCAATAAATGTAAACAATTAGCTAACAAATATGAGAAATTAGATGAATACTTATATAAATATCATTATCGGTTAAAACAAGGTTATAAAGTAGTTCATTTTGCTTTAAGAACAATTATTACAATTTTTGGTAATGTTACTTTTAAACGACGCCGATATAAATATTGAAATCAAAAATCAGGTAAATTTGAATATGTATGTTTACTAGATAAAGAAATAGGTTTATTGCCCAAACAACGCATTTATTTTGATGTCCAATTTAAAGTTTTAAGTCTTCTGGGTGATGGCAAACGCTATCGCGATGTTTTAGATGCTCTAAATCATTGTTATATTTCAAAAGGTAGTATTTCAAATATTTTAAATAAATATGATATTGCCGAATATTTTCAACTAGCAGAAAAAGAAACTAAAACTAGAATTGATGTCAAAAATAAGGATTTATATATTCAACTAGATGAGACCTTTTTAGCAACATTAGATCATAAGGTTAAAAAAGACCAAAGAATTCGTTTAGTTACTTTTCATACCGGACATAAAGAAAAAAAATACAAAAATGCTCGTAGAGAATTAGAAAACAAACGAGTTCATTTTCTAATGTTAAAAGTTGGCAAACGAATAAATACGATGGATTATCGTGATTTATTAATTAAGGAATTACAAAAAAATTATGTGAATATTAATTATGACAAAATAATTGTTTGTGGCGATGGTGATACTTGAATTAGAGAAATTGCCAATAGTTTTGGTAATGTTAGATATATTTTAGATGGTTGTCATGCTATTAAAAAGTTAAAACAAACTGCATTTAATATTATTTTTGAAAATCGTAAAGTAACAATAAATAGTTGAATTAAATTATATAAGGATGGCAATCACCAAGAATTAATCAAAAACATTCGTAGTAGTTTTGCTAAAAATGAATTAAATAAAGATATTAAAACAAATTTAAGAAAGGCGAGTAATTATTTCAGTAATAATAAACAAGGTATTCATAATCAAAATTTAGAATGAAATATCGGTTGTAGCATTGAGAGTGATGTATCGCATTTGGTAAAACAACAATTAGGATATGGAGCGAAAATATATAATCATAAGAATTTAAATAATCTATTACATTTAAGAATGGCAAATTTAAATAAATTAAATGTATTACATTATATTAATAAAAATATTAATTCATAAATAGAAATCAGAAAATAAATATATAAAACTTCATTATGAAATAAATATAATAAGAAAAATGATGATAGTTGAATTAATAAAGTTAGTATTGTATATACGAATAAATATAGAAAACATAAATTTAGATAATTAGTGATAATTTATTAATAAAATTAATAATTTTTCATTGTGTAAAAATTCAATAATATGATAAAATAGTAGTGAATAAAAATGACAATAACAAGAAAGGCAGGGTTAGTTTAGTAATTAAATAATATAATTAGCTGATTGTTTTACTTCTTCAAAGCAATACCTAAGAAAACTAAACGCGACCCTTTTAAAACCCTCTTGTACTTGTCATAAGTCTGTGGTATATTACAATCTTTTTCGTTATTAAACTGAAAATTTTTAAAAATTTCTTTTATTTGTTGGTGAATTTCAATAATTGTATTCATTTTTTGAGATGGATTACCATATATTTTAAGTTGTTCTTTAGTCATAATTTGCCACCTCTCGTTTACTATCGTTAATATTATTATCTATTAATAGTAGTAAAAGTAAAAGTAAAAGTTTTAGTTATTTTTCTAATTGTTAATCAGATATTTTGCAAATAGTAAAGCAGATAAATATTTTTTATTGTATAATTATTATAAATTCAAAATGGTTTTTTTAGGAAAGGATATATTTATATGAATAAAGACAAAGATGATGAAAAAAATAATTCTTCTAAAAAATTTAAAGGTGGTTTTTTTAAAGTAGTTGCTTTTTACTATAAAAGATATTTATGACAATGTTGTATCATAATGATTTTTACAGCCTTAGGGTCGATTTGTGTCATTATCACCCCAAAAATAACGCAAAAATTAGTTAGTCCTGATGTTTTGCAAGGACCTTATGGCATGTTAATTAGTTATGTAATTATTATCATTATTCTTTATCTTGCTTCCGGAGTTTTTAATTTCTTTCAAAGTTTTTTAGGGGGCATTATTGCTAAAAAGATTGAAATTGATATTCGAAATAAAGTGTTAAATAATTTAGTTGATTTAGATATGCAATTTTATACGAATAAAAAGAATGGTGAAATTTTAACTAAAGTTATTGCTGATACTGCTACTATTGGTGACCAAGCACAACAAATACCAATTAGTTTTCTTTCAGCAATTTTTACTTTTGTTGGAGCAATTGTAATTCTTTTAACTATTAGAATTAAATTAACTATTGTTGCTTTAATCGCGGCATTAACAATTTTAGTTACATTATTAGTAGTGTTTGGTATTTTTAAAAAAATAACTTATAAAGTTCACAAAGTTTTGACAAATATTAATGGCGATATTACTGATCGCATTAGTGTTATTCGTTTAATTAAATCATCAGGAACAGAAACTTATGAAAAAGAGCATTTTGTGGATATTCATAAAATTTATTATAAAACTTCACTTAAACAAGTAACATTATCATCAGTAATTGTTTCTTTTATGAAAATGGGAATTTCTAGTTTGAATATTATTATTTTATTAGTAGGGATAATAATGATGCATAATCAAACTTTGGTTGCAGATAATTCTGAAGCAATTCCAATTATTATTTCATTTGTTTTAGGAATTAATATTTTAATTTTTCCAATTATGACATTAGTTCGTACTTTTAATAATTTAGCTAATGCATCAACATCGTCAATTAGAATTAATGAATTATTAAATGAAAAGCCACAAATTAATCGTAATTTAGAGCAACCGATTATGAAGACTGTTACGGGAAATATTATTTTTGATAATGTTAGTTTCTATTATCGTAATAGTGATCAAATTATTTTGAATAAATTTAACTATCATTTTGAACAAGGTAAGTCTCACGCTTTCGTTTGTAAAACGGGAGTAGGGAAATCAACAATCTCTAAACTATTTATTAAGGTTTTATGATCCTTCTATGGGAACAATTTACATTAATGCTGATCAAGATTTAAAAAAAATTAATTTAACTTCTTATTTACAACATGTTGGTTATGTTGAACAAGAACCCCGAATTTTTTATGGTACTTTCTTTGAAAATATTAGTTATGGAGTTTTTAAAGTTACTAAAGAAGAAGTTATTGTTGCTTGTAAAAAAGCAGAGTTGCATGATTTTATTATTGTTTTAAAAAATGGTTATGATACTATTTTAGGTGAACGGGGATTTATTTTATCTGGTGGTCAAAAACAAAGATTAGTAATTGCAAGAATGTTTTTAAAAAATCCTGAAGTTTTAATTTTAGATGAAGCAACAAGTTCTTTAGATAATATTGTGGAAAAATAAATTCAAGAAAATCTTAATCAAATAATGAAAGGAAGAACAACCTTTATTATTGCGCATTGTTTATCAACGATTAAAGATGTTGATGAAATTCTTGTTTTAGAAAAAGATAAAGGTGTTGTTCAAAGTGGTAATTTTGAAACATTAAAAAATCAAGAAGGTCGCTTTAAAGCATTATATACTGCAGGATTAATGGCTTAGTTTAAAAAACTAAAAGTTTATTTATAAAATTATATGATAATGAATCTAAAAATTAGATAAAATGGTGGTTATAAAGTGAAATTAATTGATGTTGATAAAATTGCTCATATTATTAAGCAAGTTGTATCAATAACACCAGGTGTTGTTGCATTTGCTTATAGTCGTGAAAATAAAGAAAATGAGGATGCCATTGCTTTAGAAAAAGACATTACCCCTGCAATTGATGTTAAAAAAATTGAAAAAAATCATTATGGGGTTAAAATTCATATTATTAGTTCAATTCATACTAATATTTTTGAAGTTTTACAAGAAGTTCAACATCGTGTTAAATATGAATTGGAAAAGCAAATGGAATTTGATAGTAATTTTAAAATTGATATTTGCATTGATGATTTAATTAGTGAATAATATTTATTAAGAGGTAGGTGAAATAAAATGAAAATTAATGCAAAATTATTTAAAATCATGCTTATTAGTGCTGCTAATAACTTATATAATTATCACTTAGAAATTGATAAATTAAATGTTTTTCCTGTTCCAGATGGTGATACGGGAACAAATATGAATTTAACAATGGAAAATGCTATCAAAAAAATTAAAAAATATGAAACTTCTAGTATTACTGAAATAGCAAATGTGTTTAGTCGCGGTTTGATTATGGGAGCTAGGGGAAATTCAGGAGTTATTTTATCCCAAATTTTTCGTGGTTTTAGTAAAGGATTAGTTCATGAAGAATTTATCAGTACTAGCGATTTACTAAAAGCATGAACTTATGCTAAACAAGTAGCTTATAAAGCGGTTATGAAGCCTATTGAAGGAACAATTTTAACTGTTATTAGACTTGCTATTGATGATACTAAACTTGAAACTAAGGAAACAATATTGCCATTAAAATTCATGGATAAGTTTTTGGAAAATGCTAACAATGCATTAGCACAAACTCCTGAGTTATTGCCAATTTTAAAAGAAGTTGGTGTTGTTGATTCAGGCGGTTTTGGATTAGTTAAAATTATTGAGGGAATGGTTTATTCATTAGAAAAAGGGAAAGAAATTAAAAAGAAAAAGAATTTAGTAGCTAGTGATAATAAAGAAGTTGCTATTAAATTAGATGATGAAAATTTTGGTTATTGTACAGAAACGATTGTTATTTTAAGTGAAATGAAACAAAAAAATTTTCCTTTAGAAAAAGTTCGCTTTTCGTTAGAAGAGCAAGGTTGTAAATCAATCGTTGTTGTTCAAGATCAAGATATTTTTAAAGTTCATGTTCATTCGTTAATGCCCGGGCAAATATTAGTTTATTTACAACAATTTGGTGATTTTCAAAAAGTAAAAATTGAAAATATGGGTTTGCAAGCAAAAAAGCATAGTACAGAAATTAAAGAAATTCGTAGTTTAAATAACCCTTGAGCAATTATTACTGTTGCTGTTGGTAAAGGTTTAGCAAAATATTTTATGAATGACTTACAAGCATCGTATGTAGTTAGTGGGGGGCAAACAATGAACCCATCAACTGATGATTTTTTAAAAGCGATTGAATTAGTTGATGCTAAAGATGTTTATATTTTACCAAATAATTCTAATATTATTTCAACTGCACAACAAGCAGCGAAACTAGAAAAGAAATCTAATGTTTATGTTATCCCTACAACTTCAATTCCAGAAGGAATGCTTAGTATTCTTAGTTTTAATAAGGAAGAAAAAAGTGCTAAAAAAAATTTTAATAATATGAAAAATGCTACTAAAAAAATTTTGTCAGCAAGAATTACTAATGCTGTTAGAACAACAACTATTGATGGTGTTGCTGTGAAAGAAGGAAATTATCTTGGTATTTTAGATAAAAAAATTTATACTCAAGAAGCAGATTTAGTTTTAGTAGCAAAAAAATTACTAAGTAAAATGATTAGTAAATCATCATCGCAATTGGTAACAATTTTTATTGGCGAAGATGCTAAACGCCAAGATTTACGACTAATTGAAAAGTATATTGATGAAAACTTTGATGTTGAATATGAAAAAATTGAAGGCGAACAACCAGTATATCCTTTCATATTTGGTGTTGAATAGATATAATTTAATTGTTAAAAAGAGGTGAAGTTTGTGAAAATTGCAGTAGATGTTATGGGCTCAGATTTAGGACATAAACCACTAATAAGTGGTGTCATAAAATTTTTACAACAATATAATGACATTGATATTATTTTAGTTGGTAACGAGCTGATAATTAAAGAATATTTAATTGGTTCTAAATTAAATGAAAAGTTATTATCGCGGATTAGTTTTAAAAATGCTAATGAAGAAATAATGATGACTGATAGTATTTTAGATATTAGAAGAAAAAACGATAATTCAATGAGTAAAGCAATTGAATGTGTTGCTAATAAAGAAGCTGATGCAGTATTAACAGCAGGGGCTACGGGTCCTTTTTTAGCAGCTAATCATTTTATTTTAAAAGAAATAACTGGTGTTAGTCGTCCAGCTTTTATGGCAATTATGCCAACAAAAATAAAAAATAAGCAAGTTGTGCTTATTGATGCGGGAGCTAATGTTGAAAATGATAGTAATGATTTAGAAATATTTGCTATGATGGCAAATATTTATGTTCAAAAAATTTGAGAATTATCGCAACCAAAAGTAGCATTATTAAATATTGGTACAGAAGAGAAAAAAGGTAAGAAGTATCATCAAAAAACTTATATAAAATTAAGTAACAATTCACAATTAAATTTTGTTGGTAATATTGAACCTAATAATTTTATGAATGGTGATATTGATATTGTTGTAACTGATGGTTTTACTGGTAATATTTCCTTGAAAGCGGTTGAAGGAACGTCACGGAATTTATTGCAAGTTTTACGAAATCAGTTTACTAAGAATATCTTTCGTAAGTTAGCATCATTATGTTTGAAAAAAGCATTTAATGAAATTAAAGAAATTTTTGACTATCGAAATACGGGCGGAGCAATTTTAATTGGTGTTAATGGCATTGTTTTTAAAGCGCATGGTAGTAGTGATGTTAAAGCATTTTTTAGTACTTTAAAATTAGTTCGGAAAGCGCTTTTAGAAGATGTATTATCACTAATTAAAAATAATGTTGTTAAAGAAGAAGGAAAATAAGGATTTATGTTTATTGAAGAAATTAAAATTTTGTTAAAAACATTTAATTTAGAATCACGAAATATTAATTTATATGAAGAAGCTTTGACTCATAGTTCATATGCTAATGAAAAGCAATTAAATTTTAATTATCAACGATTAGAATTTTTAGGTGATGCGGTGTTGCAAATGTATACAACATTATATTTATATTGAATAAATGATGATTTAAATGAAGGCGAGTTAACAATTTGGCGAAGTCAAATTGTTAGAGAAGAAACCTTAGCACAAGTGTGTAGATTTTATAAGATTAATGAATATATTCGCTTAGGTAAAGGCGAAATTCAAACGGGTGGTCGTGAAAAAGATAGCATTTTAGGTGATGTTTTTGAAGCTATTGTCGGTGCTATTTATTTAGATTTAGGCCAACAAGCGGTTAATACATTTTTAATGCAAACATTATTTAATAAAATTAAAGATAAAAGTATTTATTTAGTTAAAGATTATAAAACTTTATTACAAGAATATTTACAAACTGAACACCAAGATCCTATTGAATATAAAGTTATTTTTGAACATAAAGATAAAAATAGCTATCAATATGTTGCTATTGTAAAAAGTGGTGACATTATTTTTGGTAAGGGAAGTGGTAGTTCACATAGTAAAGCTGAGCAAGCAGCTGCAAAAGATGCTTATTTAAAATTAGTTAAGGTTGTTTAAATAAAAAGATAGCAATTAATGAGGTAATTAGATGTTAAAGTTATTTAAAAGTATTATTTATAGTTTTTTTCAAAACTTTTTTCAAGTAATTAGTTTACTAATTGTTATTTTAATAATGTTAGTTATCCTTTTAGGGGTATTTTCATCAAATGATTATGTTAAAAATCAATATGCTAAAATTTATAATAATGCTGCAATTTATGATAATACAATTAGTTCATCTAAAGATTTAGTTTTTAGAAACGATTCTAAACTTTGAAAAAATAAAAATTATTTTACTTCTGAAAATAAACTTGATATAGAAATTTTTAAAAAAGCAACTCTATCAATAAGTCATCTTACTGAATTTGTAGAAACCACAGATGTTTTGCACATTTGGTTTTTATAAATTATTTTGGGGGCTATATTCTTTTGGCAGTAATATTTTGTATTGAATACGACAGCGAAAACTATGTCATTGGTAATAAAAATACAGTTGGAATCTGTAATTCTTGTGATGAAAAGAGTTTTTAATTTTGAAAGGAACGATAAATTATAAAATATGTCGTTGGTGTTTGCATATTAAAAACTTAGAAAATAACGATGTTTACGACCAAAAATTTATTAATCATATTAAAAAAATTTTAAATCCGAAAGGGAAAAAGAAAAATGAAATATAATGTTAAATTAGTTAGTATAAAAAGAACAATATTTAAAAATAAAGATGGTTCTACGATGTCGGGTTGCTCTGCCGAATTTTTGCGTTATGAAAATGACTTATTTTAGCCTACCGGCGAACAAAAAGCCTTATGAATTGATGATAACAATCTAGAACAACAAGAAATTTATAAAATGTTAAATCATTTTTTAGTTGCGAATTAACTTTTGAAAAAACCCCAAAATAGTTAACTTGCAAAAAACTGAATTATCAAAAAATCAAAAAAACTTGTCCAGTTAATTGATAAACATCTTGGTCTGCGAAGCGGTGCGGAAGGCGTATGCCCCCGCCCGCTAGCGGGTTAGTCGGCTTCGCCGACTATTACTTGATTAAATAACACAACTGGCAAAAATCTAAAACGGGAGCATAAAATATGAATTTAAAACTTCAAAATCCGACTGATTTTTATATGAAAACGATTTATTACGGTCAATATATTCGTAATATCGTTATGCCCTTAGAACGAATTAAAACAAATAACCACAATGCTGGCGGTTTAAAAAATAAAGGTAATTGTGATACAAAAATGCTTAATAGCAATATTCGTGCAAAATCTAATGTTATTAGGAATGCATATCATAATTTTTGAGACTGTAAAAAACTTACATTCTTAACCCTTACTTATGCTGATGTTAATGAATTTGATATTAGAAAATGTAAGCGTGATTTAAATAAATTTTTTAAAAAATTAAAATACTGATTTAAAGTTAACAATAAAAATATTAAGTATTTGTATACATATACATATCAGAAACGAGGCATTATTCATTTTCATATTTTAATCACCGAAAAAATACCTCATAAAATTATTTTACAATTTTGATCTTATGGAATTAATAAAAATATTAGAGTTCGTGAAAACACTAATGAAATGGTTTTAAAATATTGCTCCAAATATATAACTAAAAATGTCATGAATGAAAACTCATTAAATCAGTATGACTTAAATATCAGGGCTTATCAATTCTCTTACAACTGTCAAAATCCCATTACTAGAAAACAAGTATTTACCGATACTTTGAATAATATTGTTAATAGAACCATAAATTCTGAATTTGTAAAGTACTTAAAATCAAAAGTTAATAAATTTAAAACTAAAATGTGCGGAGCAATCTATGAATTTAAAAATATTAATTATGTAGACTTTGAAAGTGAAAATTATACTTCGTTAGAAAGCTTAAGATTTAGAAATCAACTAAGAAAAATGAAACATTAGAAGTAAAAAAATGAAAGAAAAAGTGCAATTTAAAATAAGAATTAAAAATTGATTTAAAAATCATTGGTTAAAAATATTACTTAGCATTGTTTTTATCTTTATAAACTTAATACTTTGAACTTTAACTTTATTGGATACTGGGAACAAATAGAGAATTTATTGAATTTATTGAAAAAGATATGTATAAGTTTTTTAGCTTAAATACCGCCATTATGTTGCTCGGATTGTTTGTTTATTGATTTGGTAGTGCGGTATTTATTGCTTTTCAAGTTGAAAAATTAGTTTGACTTATTGTTAAGAAAATTAAGGAAAAAAGAGCTTTGAAAAATGAAACTAAACAAACTAATTAATTCTTTAAAAAAATATTGATGAATAATACTTAATTACATTATATTCATATCTTTAAGTATAGTTTTATTGTTACATACAGATATTAAAAATTTGCAAAAATTTATTAAAAATTTTGGAGAAATTGGTAAGTTAATGATTATAGGTTACTCATTAGTATGAATAACCTTAGCAGAAATAGTAAAATGTTTAATTTGCTTTGTATTAAAAAAATCAAAATTAAAAGAACAAAAAATGGTATGGCAACCCTTTTTTGGACACTTTTTATATAGACTGTCATTTTCTAAATTCAACAGGCGTTAAATAATTTAAACTGCCATGTATTCTACGATTATTGTATCAATTAACAAAATCAAATAATTCGCATTTTAATTGTGTTAAATTTTCAAATTTTTTACCCTTGATAAATTATATTTTAAAAGTTTTGTAAGTTTTTTCAGCCACAGCATCGTCATAAGGACAACCCTTCGCACTCAATGATCTTTTAATATTAAAGGTTATTAAAATTTCATCAATGATTTTATTTTTGAACTCATTACCACGATCAGTATGAAATAAAGTTATTTTATTTAATGGTCGTGTTATTTTATGAAAAGCTTGTTGAACTAGTTCGGCGGTTTTGTTTGGTCCGGCACTATAGCCAATTATTTCTCGATTAAACAAGTCAATTAATAAATAAATATAATGTCATTTTCCTATAACTTGCACATATGTTAAATCACTAACAACAACTTCATTAGGTTTTTTGTTATTAAATTGACGATTTAAAACATTACTAATTCGTTCATTATTAACCATTGTTTTATGATTACGATATTTTAATTTGGTGTATTTAGAAACCAAATTATTTTTGATCATAAGGAATCTGATTTTTCGACGTGATAAGATAATATCTTTTCTCATTAAAACAGCTTTAATTTTACGGGCACCATAAATTTTACGATTTTTATTAAATGCACCGATAACTTCTTCTTCATAATTATTAACATCATACTTAACACAATTATTAGTTTGATAATAATATGTTGATTTTGCTATTTTTAATATTTGATACATTTTTAGCACGGAATATTTTTCTTTATTATTGTTAATAATGCCTATTTTTTGCCAATTATCAATGCTGCTTGCTTTAAAATATTATTTTCCATTCGTAATTGTTGGTTTTCTTTTCGCAAGTAAATTAATTCATTTTCTTCGACAGTGCGATTATCTTGCACTTTAAATGACCCAAAATTATTAAAATTTTCAATTCACTGATATACGGCTGATTTTGAAATTCCGTATTCTTTAATAATTTCAACAATGCTTTTTCCGTTTTGATAAAGCATGACAATTTGTTTTTTAAATTCATTTAAATATGAGTTTTTCTCCATTTTTATCTTCCTGCTTTCTTAATAATTTTATTTTATTTTAAAGTCCACATAAATATGGTCCAACTTATTGTAACCTATCCAATGACTTAAATTTTAATTAAAATTTAAGTCATTTTACTTCCTTTTTTATTGCATAGTACATTCCTGAACTGCTATAGCTTTTTAAAAATTTTTTTTAATTTTGTCGAAAACTCTTGATAAAATAAAAAAAATCATCAACTTGATAATTTTAAAAGGCTTTTATGTAAAATTACTATTTTTACTTTAATTTTTTATACATTAAAATATAATACCGCTGTTTGTTGGTTTGGAGTTAAACCCTTATGTTGGTATTTTCATTTTCAGAGATTTAAATAATTTTGAATATTAGTAAAACCTAACGCGTGATAATGAATTAAGACTTCTTTAAGACTAGATTGTAATTTACTGATTTTATTTAAGTTACGATAACTAGCTTCAGGATTAATTGTTGTTTTAGTTACACATAAAGTAGAATTTGTTTGTTTTGCTACTAAAAAATATAATTTTTGCATATCAGAAGTAATAATTGAATTTTGGTTAATTAATTCTTTGTTCATATTTTCAATAACTCATTGTTTTTGTAAACGTTTGGTGTTTGTGGATTTAACATAAATATTGTTATTATTATAAACTTCCATTTGAATACAGCATTTAGTATTAGTTGCGGATGGGTCAAGGTGAATTCTTCGTGGATCAGTTTTATGTTTGAAATTTCCTTTATGAATTTCTTTAATAAATGTTTCATCGATTTGTATTTTACCAGATAATTTTTTAAATTTTAATTGGGTATTTTCTAATTGTTTTGATTTCATTAATTTTTGACGATTATATCAAGCAGTTTTTAATGTAATTTTAATAAAACGAGAAATTTTTTTACTAGATTGCCCCAGCAATGAAATTTGAATCAATAAATTTCATTGTTCATAATTTAAATGACTTCAATAAATAAAATGATTACGAAAAACGTCAAAACTTGCACGGCAATTTTTACATAAATATTTTTGTTTTCCTTCTGGATTATGTCCATTTTTAACGCGATGGTAAGATTCACATTTAGGGCATTTAATACCTTGTGCTCTAAATTTTTGATCAATTTCATTTAAACGTTTTTGTTTTTTTATTAATTCTGCTTGTTGTTTGACTTTTTCATAAAATTCTAAAAATTGATCATCTGTTAAAATATTTACTAGTTCTTGAATTATTTTTTCCATAATTATTATCCACCTCTATCATATTAAAAATATACCTAAAATTAAGTATATTCAATAAATATCAAGGTTTTTCTACAAAATTAAAAAAAATTTTAAAAAACTGATGATTTTCAATTCTCATAAAAGTATTATGGAATATTCAAATTAAAATAGCAAGGTTATTTTTTATTTTTATAAAAATTGCTAATCTTTTTTTGTTTAAACTAGTTTTTTCTATGATGTTTTTTGTAAGATGAGAACATCTTTTCTTTGAATAATAAAAATTGAAATAAAGTATGTTATTAGAAGAATAAATAATACAATGCCAACTGTTAATAATAAAGAAATTAATGAAATATGAGTTAGATACATAATTCCTGAGAGTTTAAATATATAAGCACCCACAATATATCAAGTTAAAAATGAAAGCCCTACACCACCAGCAAAGAAAAGAATAACAGCAATTAAATACCAACCAATAATTAAACTAACAATTTGCTTAATATGATAACCAAGAATTTTCATTGTCGCAATAATAAAAATATTATCATCAATAATCATTGAAACTAATAAAATTAAAACAATAATTACTACTATTAAGGTTACATAACGAATTGTATCTAAAACACTACTAATGATATTTAAAAGATTAGTAATACCGTCTTTTGCTAAACGAATAATAAGAATGCTATTAAAATTAGCAGTATTCTTAATTCCTAATGTTGGGATGTTAGGTTCTTCTTTTATTAATGGTGGTCTTACTAAATTGTTTTTATTGTTGTTATTACTAATACTACCAATTGTGACAATCGGAATACTATCTCTTTCATAATAAAGTCCCATTGACCGTAAGGGTTGTAATACTTCATTTTTCCCCATTATAAAGTTATAAAAATTATTATTTTGAAAATCATTACCTTCTTTATTAACATCAATAATGTCATAATTGTCACCATTCTTAATAGCTTCACGATAAACAAAATATTTCGTAATTATTTTTTCATTAGTGACAATAGTTCATCCATCGGTAGCATTATCAATAATACCAACAATTTTAATATTCATATCTTTAATTCAAAACATATTAAAATTATTAATAATATCACCGACTTGATATTGATGCTGATAATATTCAGCATAACTACGAGAAACAAGAACTGGTAATATGCGACGCTTAACATCATAATCATTAGGATTATTAAAGTAAAGTTGATCAATGTATTGGCCACTATGTTTAATATTTAATATGTCTTGAAAAGATTTTTGATTTACACCATAAACAAAGGCATTAAATCCTGAATTAATCTTTTGAATCGCTTTTAATTTGGGGGGAATATTGAAATAATAACGATTCAGCAAATAATCTTGTGTATTATCATATTCTACATAATTAAGGGTTAAATCAATATTTTCAATATTAATATTAATATTGGTATTTTTAAAATCATCAATAATGTTTAAAAAACTCATAATGTCTTTAAAATTAAATTCAGATGGTATTTTTTTACTAAGTTCAATAATTAATTTCCGATTTTTTAAAATAATAGCTATCGTGTCACTACTAACATTAAATTTATATCGTTCAGGAATTTTTATTTGTAACGCTTTAAGACGATTAAATCATTTCATAAGTTGGTTTTGTTGATAAACATCTAACTTTTGAAATATTTGAATAAGACTAATATTAGTATTTTCATTTACAATTTTCTCAACGTCACCGAAAATTTCTTTTAACTTCTCATTGTCAATAGTATTAAAAACACAATAAATAGTTGCTTTTTTAGCATCAGGTTTTATTTCTTCATCTTGTCAATCAACGAGATAATATGTAAATTCTCTATTTGAATTGTGGTTATAAACATTAGATGTCTGAGGATCAATTATATCTTGTAAAGCAATATATTCATATTGTTGATTGTAAAAATAAGCAGTCGTTGCTGATTGTTTTGTATTGTTAGCATTAAATTGGTCATAATCAGTAATATTACGATATTGTTCATTATAGCTGTTACTGCCAGCAACTTTTCATTCGGAATGAAAACTATCAATTTTATGATTCATTGTATCCACAGTTAAATATTGTAAAAATAAAATAAACGAAGCTAATAACAAAATACTACCACTTACTAATCATTTTCCAAATGATTTAGTAAAAAATGCTACTGAAAGACGAAATGAAAACGGAAATTTAACTACTAATGCTTTAAAAAAATGTGCTGCTAAATAACCTTTACTACTATTGGAAGCATAAATTAATTGTAGTACAGGCATTCGTAAAAGAAAGGTTGTTAACCCTCAACAAACAAAAGTAAATAACAATGGTAAAAAGATAAAAAATATTAATAAAATTTTAATATCAAAATAAATCGTTACAATGCCAAAATTATAAATTAACATTGCTCCCGAAAATTGCTTTTGAAATAACAATGAAATTCCAAATCCTAAAATAGCCGCTAAAGATGTAATAATAAAAATTGAACCAATAAAATTAAACGAAATTTGTCAACCTTTATAACCAAATGATTTTAAAATTCCAATTTGAGTGCGTTGGTCATTAATTTCTTTACGAATAAAAAAAGATACAATTAAAACTAATGCTGACATTGAAATAAAAGTTAAAGCAATAAAAACAATACTTTGAATAATTAAATTACTTATTAATTCATCACTTATAACTTTAATAAAATTTTTATTAACATCTTCAATTAAAGTTTTTTCTTTTAATTGCTTGTAAATATCTTTTTGAGCTTGAACTTCATCACCACTAATTGTTAAATAAATATTAGAATTTTCAAAACTACTTTTAGTATCATTACAAAAATGATCATCAAATAAAAGATCAAGGGTAGTATAAATTACGCCATTATCTTTAGGACTTAACTGTTCGAGGATTACTGTTTGAATCAAACTATTTTTTTGAATAAACTTTGTTGTATAACTATTTCCAATACCGACAACAATAAATTTATTATTTTTAATTATAAATGAATCATTAATTTTAATATTATGGACATAACTATAAGTCTCACTAATAACAATTTCATCATTTCTTATCGGAATTCGCCCTTTAACAATACTAATAGGATTATTATTAATTAATCCAATATTTTCTAAATCAAAATTAGGAACAATATCAAATTCCTGACCATTATTATTTTGGATGCGTTCTTTAAAAAATAATGAACTTTTAATATTTTTAGAGTTTGCTGCCATTAAAATTCGCCAATTACGAATGCTAGTTTCACGAAGTGGAACTTTATCACTATCTTTATTTTGAGTAATAACAATTAAATGGATTGAACAAAGCATTGGATCAATAGAAGGTTCTTGTTCATTTTGATTTTCAATTTGACAATTAAAACCTTCATTTTCAAGTTTTGCTAACATTAGCATTAATTTAGCATTATTATTTTCAAAAAGATAATGTTTAGGGTGTTCTGTCAAATCAATAGTTGTATTGCTACTATTATTAATTAACTTTAATTCTGAGGGATTAGAGATATGATGTGTTGGTCGCAAAGGATTTTTATAGATTAAATCATATTTTGATGTAATTTGTTGATTGTTAGCAAACATGGCACTAAAAATGCTAATTGCTAGCACCAGCAAAATTAGTAAACCAATATATTGTAAAAATCGTTTCTTAATAGAACGAAAAGAGTTTTTTAAAAGAACAAACATCTACCTAACCCCTTATTTGGCAACACTGACAATAAAGTGAATATTATTGGGTTTAATCAATATTGATTCGTTAATATTATTAATAATGTGGTTTTGTAAATGTTCGCAAAGAGTTTCTAAATTTGTCTCTTTATTTACTTTTAAAACTATTGATACCACTCATTGTTCACTAAAAAAATTAATTTTAATATTTTTTCTCTGAGTATCTAATGCTGGAAATGATTTTAAATATGAAATTAATAATTTTTTAATAACTAATTGACTAATTTTCAAGGTACCACTTTTATTTGTCAGAACAGTTAACTTCACGATATCACTCCAAAAATCCACTACTTTAAATTTTTAATATTTAATATTTAATATTTAATATTTTATTTTCCAATTTCTAAAATTTTAACTTTATATTTTGTTTCTTTACCTTTAATTTCAACAATATCATTAACACTGTGATCAAAAATGGCTTTAACTAAGGGAGTCTCATTAGAAATTTTATTTTCAAAAGGATCAGCCTCCACAGTACCAACAATTTTAAATGTTGATTTATCATTAGTTTCTAAATTAAGAATAGTTACTATTGAACCAATTCTAATGGTTTTAGTTCCTTGACGATCAGTAGCAATAACTTTAGCTCGTGCTAAAGTATCTTCAATTTCTTTAATTCGACCTTCAACTTCAGCTTGGCGATTTCTTGCTGATTCATACTCAGCATTTTCTGATAAGTCACCTTGGTTTCGTGCTTCAACTAATTCTTTAATTACTTGTGGACGAATAATATTGATTAACTCATTTAATTCTTGATTTAATTCTTCTTTACCTTCTTTAGTTAACAAAATTTCATTATTGTTATTATTATCTTCCATTACTTTGTCTCCTTTATTTAATATGTATTATAACATATATTATTTGTCTTTTTTTGTTTTTGCAAGATGCTGTAAATAATCAAAATAGTTTTGTAAAATTAATTGAGCTGCTAATTTATCTTTATTCATTTTTCGTTTTTTCCGTGAAACATTAGCCATTATCATTATTTGATTAGCCGATCGTGATGTTAATCTTTCATCTCATAAAATAATTTTGCAATTAGTTTTTGTTTTTAGTTGCAAAACAAAATCTTCAACCATTATTGTTGTTCTACTTTTATTTCCATTCATATTTAAGGGATGACCAACAATAATTATATCAGGATTTTCTTGTTTAATAAATTGTAATACTAAATTAATAGCTTGAGAAAAATTATATTCAGGAAAATTAATTGTTGTTTTTGATAAACTAATAATTCCTTGACCAATAGCTAAACCAATTGTTTTGCTACCTACATCTAAGCCTAAATATTTCATAACGCATCTTCTTGTTTTAATTGTTGTAATAATTCTTGCATTTTTATTTTATTATTAAATCCACCTAAAGCTAATTGCATATTTCCGCCACCAGAACCTTGACATTGTTTTGTTAAAGATTTAACAATTGTAATGGCACTTAATCCTTCTTTAATTAAAGATTCACTAACAACTATTAATAACGAATTTTTTGTATTAATATTTTTATTAGTAAAAATAATTACTAATTTATTATCTAATAACCGATATTTATCCGCTAATAACTTTAAGGTAGCAATCGCAAGATCATTAAATTGATAAATTAAAATATTATATGTTGGCAATGAAATAATTTCCAGATTTTGATATTGATTAATTTGTTCTTTAATTAGTTTTTGTTCAGCTTTTTTTTCTCATTTTTTAAAAGCAATTTGAAGTTCATAATATAATGTACGCAATTGTTTTCATATATCATTACTAATATTATTCATACTAGTAACGGTATTAAATAGTTGTTCAAGATAACTATCTGTTAATAAATTTTTATTATATTTTGCGAATTTTTCAGCACTTTTTGTTTTTAAATCTTTAATTTGTTCATCATAATAATTATTAATTGTTTGTTTTGATGTTAAAGCTTGAAAACGATAAATACCAGTTCCTTTGGATTCAATACTAGTAATTAATAATTGTTCAATATCACCTGTATATTTAACATGCGTTCCCCCACATAATTCAATAGAATAATTACCAAACTTAACAACACGAACTTCTTTGTCATATTTCTCGTTAAAAAAAGCCATAGCTTTCATTTTAATTGCTTCATCATAACTAGTAATATAAATTTCACAACTATCATTTTGCGCAATTCATTTAGTAACTAAATCATTAATAGCTTGTAAATTTTGGGTTGTAATTTCTTTATTGTAAGCAATATCTAGTCGTAAATATTGATAGTTATTAAGTGAACCAATTTGCATGGCATCAGCACCTAAAATTTCTCTAATCGCTGAATGCAATAAATGAGTTCCCGAGTGATTTTTCATTCCATAATTACGATGATGATGATTAATAACAGCACAAACAATATCATTAGTTTTTAAAGTACCATTAACTTTGATCCGATGAATATGTTGCTTATTGGGTGCTAATTTGACATCAATAACTTCACCAAGCATTGCGGCATTACTAATTATTCCTGTATCGTTAGCTTGACCACCTTTTTCAGCATAAAATGGTGTGGCATCAAGTATCACATCAACAATATCATCTTTAACTGATGTTAACATTTCTTCACCATAAAATAAAGCTACGACTTTAGCTTGCGGATTTTCTTCTACTTTGTAACCAATAAAAATGCTAGGAGTTTTTAAATCTAATAATAATTTATTTTGCATATCCATCGCTTCAATTTGTTGATTACTTCGTGCATTACGCGCATCTTTTCTTTGTTCTTCTAATAATTCATTATATCTTACTAAATCAATAGTAATTTTTTTTTCACTTGCTAACTCAATAGTTAAATCAATCGGAAAACCATAAGTATCATATAGTTTAAAAGCATTTTCAGCCGTAATTGTTTTTTCTTCAATTAGCATTTCATTAAAATGATTAAGACCTTGTTTTAGATTATTAAAAAACTTTTCTTCTTCCTTTTTAACAGTACTAGTAATAATCTCTTGTTTTGCTTCTAAATGAGGATAATAATCTTTCATCAAGTTAACAACAATAATAACTAATTTATATAAAAATGGTTCATTAATATTCAATTTATGACCATAAACCATTGCTCGACGAATTAAACGGCGAATAACATAACCGCGATCTTTATTACTAGGAAAAACACCATCACCAATAGCAAAAGAAATCGCTCTAATATGGTCACTAATAACTTTAAACGCAACATTAATTTTTGTTTGTTCATTAGGTTTTTCAAAAATATTATTTGGAACATAAGAAACTTTAACTAATTTAGTAATGCCTTCAATTATCGGTAAAAATAAATCAGTTTCAAAATTAGTAGGTACTTCTTGAATTATACAAGCCAATCGTTCTAAACCTGCTCCTGTATCAATATTTTTACGAGGTAAATCGTGATAATTACCTTGCCCATCATTATTACTGTCTGAAAAAACAATATTTCAAATTTCTAAATAACGATCATTTTCAATATCATCTTGCAATAACTTCAAACCATAGTTTTCTTTATCTCAAGCAGTTCCCCAATCATAAAAAATTTCCGTATTTGGACCACAAGGACCCTGACCCATATCTCAAAAGTTGGTATCACGACTCCCTAAAATAATCCGATTTGAATCTAAACCAATAACTTCTTTTCAAATTTTAATGGTATCAGTATCATCTATAAAAACAGTAACAATCAGTTTATTAGCATCAATACCTAATCATTGTTTACTAGTTAAAAATTCTCAAGCAAAAACAATAGCCTCTTTTTTAAAATAATCACCAATTGAAAAATTACCTAGCATTTCAAATAAAGTATGATGTCTTGCTGTGTAACCAACATTTTCAATATCATTAGTTCGCAAGGCCTTTTGTGAGTTTACTAATCGTTGATGAGGTGGAGCTTTTCTGCCATCAAAATACGGTTTTAAAGCCGCAACACCAGAATTAATTCATAATAATGAATTGTCATTAACAGGGATTAATGATGCACTAGGTAAAGCATAATGACCCTTTTTAATAAAGAAATCAATAAATTTCTGTCTAATCTCACTAGTTGTTAAGTATTTCATTAATTTATACCCCTTTAATTTAAAATTTATAAAAGCAATTTCTTATTATAAATATCGTTAGCAACTGCTTTAATTGTTGCTATTGTTGGTACCGCAATAATTATTCCTCAAATACCAATAATTGCCCCAAAAATAGAAATTCCCATTAATATTGTCACCGGATGTAATTTGGTTACTCGTCCAAAAACTTTTGGATAAACAAAAGCATTTTCAATTAATTGAACAATAAATGCGCCAACTACAGCAACAATCATTGGTACCCAACTAACTAATTCATTTGTTCCTGATGGCGCTACTAAAGCATCTAACACTCCCGCTAAAGCAATGGGAACCATTCCAATAAATGGTCCCACATAAGGGACAATATTAGCAAAAGTCATAAATAAACCTAATACCGCAAAAGAACTTTTATATGTGGGACCACCCGCCACATAACCAGCAATAACTATCATAATAGTTGTAAAAGTAAACATATAACTCATATCAATTAATATTTCGCGACCATAACCAAATAAAGATTTTTGCAAAGCATTAGCAATAATTTCTTTGCGTTTAATATTTTTTCCAGGAATTAATTGCATTTTTAAAAAATTAGTAAATGATTTATCGCCACCTAACAAAAACATTGTAATCATAATCGTAATAAATAAACCATAAAAAATACTAGCTATCGTTCAAAAATAGCGATTAAGAAAAATATTAGTTAAATTGGAGGCTGTTGTATAACCATAAATTGTATTAATAATATCAACTAAAAAAGTTGCTGAGAAAAACCATTGTGCTGTGGCACCAAAACTAAATAGTAACTGATACATTTTTCCTAATTTGTTAGCGTCAAAAGCAACACCAATTTTTGCATTATTAATTACAACTTCATTTACTAAATTTAAATCATTGTCATCTATAGTAATGTTATTTGCTATTAACCATGCTTTGATTTCAGTATATAAATTTTTAAAATATTCACCAACACTATCTAACGATGGTTGTTTTAAATAGCGCAAATAATCAACAACAAATTTATTGGTTGAATTCAAATAAATACCATAGTCATTGCGTAATTTTGTTAATAAAATTTCCCAAGCACCTTTATTATCAATAAGTGCTTTAGTTTTAATTTGACTCAATATGTCTTGTCAATTATCTTTTATTGGTGTTCAATCAACATTAGTTTGTAATCGTCATTGTTCAGTTTCTGTATCATAAGCAAAACCAAAGATATGTGATAAAAGTGATTTATTTTGATTAACTCCTGTACATTTTCAATTGTCTAATCTTTCTTTAATAACTGAACTATCACCTAAGAACTGACTAATAAAACTTACAAATTGGTCAATAAATAATCAAAGCAAAAAAACAATAATAAAAATACTAATAATTAGAGAAATAAAAAAAGTTAAATATTTTGCCACAGTTTTATTAAACTTTAATTTAATCAAACGATAAATTAACGGATTGAGACCTCAAATCACAGCTAATGCTAATCCTAAGGGGATAAAGGCTAAAATAATATTAAGAATAATTTGATCAGCACCTGTAAGTTTTAATAATAAAAGAACTACTAAACAAATTAAAATTATAAATAATCATCTTGTTCATTTGTGGTCAAAACTAATAGTAAATTTGGAAGAATTACCTTTACTGTTACCATTATTCGTTTTTATTTCAATGTTTTTAGTATCTGTTCTTTCCATTTTACAAATCGTTCCTTAAAATATTTTAAAAAATAAATTTACAATTAAAATTATATCATAAGAAATTAAATTTATTAAGAATACCTAAATGGTGGTTGTGTAAAAAATTATTTGTTTTAATAATTAATATTTGATAATATAACTACATAAGATTACTTTAGATTTTTCTATTAAATTTACTAAAAAACAGAGAAAGGTTAATTTAGGATGCCAAAATTTTTGCAGTTTTTCTTCATACCTATTATTATTTCAATAAATTCAAATAACTTTTTTAATTTTGTCGAAAACTCTTGATAAAATAAAAAAATCATCAACTTGATAATTTTAAAAGGCTTTTATGTAAAATTACTATTTTTACTTTAATTTTTTATATATTAAAATATAATACCGCTGTTTGTTGGTTTGGAGTTAAACCCTTATATTGGTATTTTCATTTTCAGAGATTTAAATAATTTTGAATATTAGTAAAACCTAAACCATGATAATGAATTAAGGCTTCTTTAAGACTAGATTTTAATTTACTGATTTTATTTAAGTTACGATAACTAGCTTAAGGATTAATTGTTGTTTTAGTTACACATAAAGTAGAATTTGTTTTTGTGCTACTAAAAAATATAATTTTTGCATATCAGAAGTAATAATTGAATTTTGGTTAATTAATTCTTTGTTCATATTTTCAATAACTCATTGTTTTTGTAAACGTTTGGTGTTTGTGGATTTAACATAAATATTGTTATTATTATCAACTGCCATTTGAATACAGCATTTAGTATTATTTGCGAATGTGTCAAGGTAAATTCTTCGTGGATCAGTTTTATGTTTGAAATTTCTTTTATGAATTTCTTTAATAAATGTTTCATCGATTTGGATTTTACCAGATAATTTTTTAAATTTTAATTGGGTATTTTCTAATTGTTTTAATCTCATTAATTTTTGACGATTATATCAAGCAGTTTTTAATGTAGTTTTAATAAAACGAGAAATTGTTTTACTAGATTGCCCCAGCAATGAAATTTGAATCAATAAATTTCATTGTTCATAATTTAAATGACTTCAATAAATAAAATGATTACGAGAAGCATCAAAACTTGCACGGCAATTTTTACATAAATATTTTTGTTTTCCTTCTGAATTATGTCCATTTTTAACACAATGGTAAGATTCACATTTAGGGCATTTAATACCTTGTGCTCTAAATTTTTGATCAATTTCATTTAAACGTTTTTGTTTTTTTATTAATTCTGCTTGTTGTTTGACTTTTTCATAAAATTCTAAAAATTGATCATCTGTTAAAGTATTTACTAGTTCTTGAATTATTTTTTCCATAATTATTATCCACCTCTATCATATTAAAAATATACCTAAAATTAGGTATATTCAATAAATATCAAGAGTTTTCGACAAAATTAAAAAATAACTTCAATAAATTAATAAATAAAAGTGTAGAAACCATATACATATGACAAGATTTTGATTTCTACAAACTTGTTTTTAATTAATAAATAAATACGAGCTCATTTATTTATTACAAGAAATATAAGGTTAAATTAATATTTATTATTTTTAGTTATGCCTTGTATTTTTTTGTGCCTTGATAGTATTAAACTAAGTTAAATATAACTTAGTTTAATATAACTAAATATATTTATACGGAAGGTGTGTATGTGAGAAATATTGAAAATATTTTTTTAAATACTAAAAAATATCTTTTAAAAGAAACACAAAATGCAATTCTTATTAAAGCACCAGAAATTCCGTGATTTAGTAATCCTGTTGGTATTTGATTTTCAAAACGATTTGTTTATAAAGGCAAATATGAAAATTCTATTTGTATTGGAATAATTAGAAATGGTGATTATCAGTTGGTTTCAGTTAATAAAAAAGAGCAGGATTCTAATTTGATTATAGGGCGAGAATTGTTAAATTTTTTTATTGCTGAAAAAGAGAACGATAAAAAGGATATAAGTTTTAATTATTTTAAAAATTAATTTTAAAGGTGTTTTAAGGTGCCTTAAGAATAAAGGTAAATAAAAAAAACATCTTGGTTGATGTTTATAGTGGCGAAGCGGTGCGGAAATCGTATGCTCCGCCCTCTGGTTATGGATGAGTTGAGGTTATTTAACTAAGTTATTGCAATTTTTTTTAATTTTGTCGAAAACTCTTGATAAAATAAAAAAAATCATCAACTTGATAATTTTAAAAGGCTTTTATGTAAAATTACTATTTTTACTTTAATTTTTTATACATTAAAATATAATACCGCTGTTTGTTGGTTTGGAGTTAAAACCTTATGTTGGTATTTTCATTTTCAGAGATTTAAATAATTTTGAATATTAGTAAAACCTAAACCATGATAATGAATTAAGGCTTCTTTAAGACTAGATTGTAATTTACTGATTTTATTTAAGTTACGATAACTAGCTTCAGGATTAATTGTTGTTTTAGTTACACATAAAGTAGAATTTGTTTGTTTTGCTACTAAAAAATATAATTTTTGCATATCAGAAGTAATAATTGAATTTTGGTTAATTAATTCTTTGTTCATATTTTCAATAACTTATTGTTTTTGTAAACGTTTGGTGTTTGTGGATTTAACATAAATATTGTTATTATTATCAACAGCCATTTAAATACAGCATTTAGTATTAGTTGCGAATGGGTCAAGGTGAATTCTTCGTGGATCAGTTTTATGTTTGAAATTTCCTTTATGAATTTATTTAATAAATGTTTCATCGATTTGGATTTTACCAGATAATTTTTTAAATTTTAATTGGGTATTTTCTAATTGTTTTGATTTCATTAATTTTTGACGATTATATCAAGCAGTTTTTAATGTAGTTTTAATAAAACGAGAAATTGTTTTACTAGATTGCCCCGGCAATGAAATTTGAATCAATAAATTTCATTGTTCATAATTTAAATGACTTCAATAAATAAAATGATTACGAAAAGCGTCAAAACTTGCACGGCAATTTTTACATAAATATTTTTGTTTTCCTTCTGAATTATGTCCATTTTTAACGCAATGGTAAGATTCACATTTAGGGCATTTTAATACCTTGTGCTCTAAATTTTTGATCAATTTCATTTAAACGTTTTTTTTTATTAATTCTGCTTGTTGTTTGACTTTTTCATAAAATTCTAAAAATTGATCATCTGTTAAAGTATTTACTAGTTCTTGAATTATTTTTTCCATAATTATTATCCACCTCTATCATATTAAAAATATACCTAAAATTAAGTATATTCAATAAATATCAAGAGTTTTCTACAAAATTAAAAATTTTTAATTGTGAAATATTTAAATCCTGATTTAAATAATTTAATTCATTTAAAATTAAATTATCAGAATTATTAATAATTTCTTTTAAATTTGAGTGTAAATAATAGTTACTATACTCATAAACATTATTATCACCAGAACCAAAATAAACTTTATTATTTAATACTTTTCCAGAAGATCAAACTTCGCCATTTGTTTGAATAACACTTTTTTGTTGTCCTGTTGTAGGATTACACTCATATACATTATGATCTGCTGAACCAAAATAAACTTTATTATTTAAAGTAACTCCACTATTGTAAATAGTACTATTTGTATTAATTATTATTTTTTTAATTCCAAAAATATTATTTTCATTATTTTGTCTTTTACTTCTACTTAAATTTTTTAAATTATTTTTTTGTGAATAATTAATTTCATTTTTTTCTGAAGCTGATGCGTTTCCGGCAATGCCCAACATTCCGCTTCCCGCTATTGTTATTGTTCCCAAGATTAATAATAATTTTTTCATATTAATTAAATCCCTTTCGTGAATTTTTACTAATTAATAAAATTTATAACACCTTTTCCTTTCTTCAAAAATTAATCTACAGTCTCTTTGCCTTGGAGTCTAATTATAAATCATTTTAAAAAATTTCTTGCATTATTTTAAATTTATCATCACTTTTTTAAAAACCCTCTTGTGTTTGCCATAAGTCTGTGGTATATTATATGCATCTAAATCAACGGCTACGACAGGAATAAACTAATTTTCTTGGGTTTGATTAATTGTTAGTTTATTATGTTCTCATTTCACAAGATTATTATTCAATTTACCCTTAGTTAATGCCTTATCAATTTGCTTTTGTTTTGCGATAACTTGACTATATAAGTTTTTTTTTAAGCGATATTGTGTTAATAATTGTGCTTTTCTTTCAGCAGAAATTGCTCATAATAACGACTGTAATGCTCCATATTCATTAAAAGCAGTAGTCAAATTGTCTTTACTATTATGATTACAAGATACTAAAAAGTTAGCACTTATTGTTAATGGGGCAATTGTTAATAACATATTTTTTAATACTCCTATATCTAGTTTATAAATTTAATCATTGCATTTTTATTTTCAATAAATAATATCCTCCTTCTATTTTATTAAAAATAAAAATGCTTATATTTTTATATAAGCATTTTAGCATCAAATTAGTAATAAATTTTTTTTTAATTTTGTAGAAAACTCTTGATATTTATTGAATATACTTA
Organism: Spiroplasma endosymbiont of 'Nebria riversi'; assembly: GCF_018831625.1. Taxonomy (GTDB): domain Bacteria; phylum Bacillota_I; class Bacilli_A; order Mycoplasmatales; family Nriv7; genus Nriv7. Next base: position 1,071,973 of record NZ_CP065193.1, on the reverse strand, counting down.
ATTTTAGGTATATTTTTAATATGATAGAGGAAGATAATAATTATGGAAAAAATAATTCAATAACTAGTAAATACTTTAACAGATGATCAATTTTTAGAATTTTATGAAAAAGTCAAACAACAAGCAGAATTAATAAAAAAACAAAAACGTTTAAATGAAATTGATCAAAAATTTAGAGCACAAGGTATTAAATGCCCTAAATGTGAATCTTACCATTGCGTTAAAAATGGACATAATTCAGAAGGAAAACAAAAATATTTATGTAAAAATTGCCGTGCAAGTTTTGACGCTTTTCGTAATCATTTTATTTATTGAAGTCATTTTTTTATTTTATCAAGAGTTTTATACAAAATTAAAAAAATTTTTCGATTTAACGAATAAAATTTCTAAATTAATTATCTTTTAAATAAGCAATTAACTCCTTTGTTGTTGTTTTATTTTTAATAATAGCATTTAATTCATCAAATGAAACTGCTTTCATTTTTATTATTGTTTCAAACTGTTGATATAACTTTTTAATAGTTAACTCACCTAATCCTTTAACTTTTTTTAACGAATTAACAAATAAAGAATTAGTTCGTTGTTGACGATGAAATGAAATTGTATAATTATGGATCTCTTCTTGAACTTTAGTTAATCAATGAAATAAAGCACTCTTTTTAGCAATATCCAACCGATAACCTTTATTATCTAATAAATAATCAGTTTTGTGATGACTATTCTTAACAAGACCGACAACTGGTAAACTAATATTTAAATTTTCTAATTGCAACTGCACACTATCAATTTGTAATTTACCACCATCAACAATAATTAATTCCGGCATTGGTTCTTTATTCATTAATTTTTTTCAATAACGACGATAAACTAAATTTTGTAAATAATGATAATCCCCTTGTTGTTCAATTTGAATTTTATAACGACGAGATAGTTTTTTAATTGCTTGACCATTTTGATAAAAAATAACCCCACCAATAACATTATCATGTCCTAAATTGGCAATATCCATAATTTCAATATATTGTGGTGTCGCGATTTTTAAAAGCTTTCCTAATTGTTCAACAATCTCATAATAACGATAATTAATTTGATAAGAATCAACAAGTTGTTGCTTTAATAATTCTTGAGCATTCTTAGTAGCTAAAGAAATAATTTCTTGCATTTTTTTAGTAAACTTATTAATAATTTTAATATTTAATGCTTCTGCCAAATCATCTAAAACAATATTTGCAACATATAATTCTTGGGGAACAGTATTATTAGTATATAACTGTTGTAAATAATTTCTCATTGCATCAGTTAAATTATCATTAAATAAAGTAAAAATTTGTTCATCTTTAGAAAGCAATTGTCCATTACGATAAAATAATGCTGTTATTGACAATTTATGATCTTTAATAGCATAACCAATAAAATCACGATTACGAAAATCACGAAATTGAACAAACTGATGAGAAATAAATAATTGTAACTTATCTAAAACATTTTTTAATCTTTGCGCTTCTTCATATTGTAAATTAATCGCTGCTTGTTGCATTCGCTCAGTAATCTTATTTTTAATATCTTGATTTTTTTCAAGGAAAAAATCATTAATTTTCTTTTTCATCAAGGCATAATATTCCTCAGGAACCTTTTTAAAACAAGCACCTGAACATAATTGCAGATGATAATATAAGCACGGCGTTCCTAAACTTCCTTTACATCTTCGCAAAGGAAATAATTGTTGCAATATCTTTAAAACTTCTCTAGCCCCCGTGCCATCAGGAAAAGGACCATAATACTTACCATTATCTTTTTGAACTTTACGAACAAAACGATATTCAGGATTATTTTCATCAGTAATTTTAATATAAGGATAGGTTTTATCATCATTTAATAAAATATTATATCGGGGACGCTTATCTTTAATTAAATTATGTTCTAACAATAATGCTTCTTTTTCATTAATTGTTAAAATATAATCCACATCAGCAATTTCACGAACTAATTTAGTAGTTTTAAAATTATGTACTTTATTAAAATAATTATTTACCCGCTGTTGAATATTTTTTGCTTTACCAACATAAATTAATTGTCGCGCTTCATTATAAAACTGATAACATCCCGAACTTTGTGGTAAATTTTTAATTTTTTCTTGTAAAACAAGGGGCTTAACTCACACCATTATCAAAATTCCTACTCTTTATTCATAATCAAAACTTCACGAGGCTTGGACCCATTTTGCGGTCCAACAATACCATTAGTTTCTAAACTATCGATTAATCTTGCTGCCCAATTATAACTAACACCAAATCTTCGTTGAATTAATGAAGCTGATGCCTTTTTATTGGCAATAACAAAATCACAAATCTCATCATACAATTCATCATCTTCACCTGTAATAATATGACTAGTATTCATCCTTTGTGTGGATTCATGGAATTGTTCATTAAACTGCGGTTTTTGTTGCTGAGAAATAAATTTAATTAACGCACTAATGTCTTCGTCATTAATGTATAATCCTTGAGCTCTAGTTGGTGTTATTTGACCATAAGGAGCAAATAACATGCCACCACTACCAATTAACTTCTCAGCTGCTATACTATCTAAAATTGTTCTAGATTCAATTGAAGAACTAACAGCAAAAGCAATTCTTGATGGAATATTATTTTTTATAACGCCAGTAATAATATCTGTTGATGGTCTTTGGGTTGCAATAATTAAATGAATTCCTGAAGCTCGTGCCATTTGCGTTATTCGCATAATACTTTCTTCAACTTCTTTTCCAGCAACAACCATTAAATCAGCAAACTCATCAATAATTATCACAATATATGGTAACATTTCTTCAATTGCCACTTTTTGATTATAACTAGCAATATTTCGCGCGCCAATATTAGAAAAAATAATATATCTTCGTTCCATTTCACTAATAATTTGTTTTAAAGCACGATTGACTTTTCTTAAATCAGTAATTACTGGTACTAATAAATGTGGCAAATTATTATATACCGATAATTCAACGCGTTTTGGATCAATTAATAAAAATTTTACTTCATGCGGTTTAACCCGAGGAATTAAAGAAGCAATAATACTATTAATACAAATTGATTTTCCACTACCAGTAGCGCCCGCAATTAGTAAATGTGGCATCTTATCTAATTCCACAAATAAGATTTTTCCCATTACATTTTTACCAATGGCCATTAATAATTTACTATCTTTCTTATTAAGGGGAACATTTTCCACCACTTCACGAATCGTAACTAATGCTGGTGAAATATTTGGAATTTCAATTCCCGCTGCTGACTTACCATGAATTGGTTCTTCTAAACGAATATCTTTTGACGCTAAAGCTAACTTAATATCATTTTCTAACGAAGTAATCTTACTTACCTTAATGCCCATTCCTAGTTCAATTTCAAACTTAGTTACTGCTGGCCCAATATTAATATTAGTAACTCGCGCTTCAATATTAAAATGTTTAAAAAGACGATGAATTTTTTCAACATTATTTTTTGCGGTTTTAATATTTAAATCACGATTAACACTAATTATTGTTTTTGTTAAAAGACTAAATGGTGGCAATTGATAATTAGGATTAATTATTGAAGGAAAATAATTACTTGGTATTATTGAAGAAGAAACTTTATTATCCAAAGGATTAATCTCTTCAATAAATTCTGGGGACAAATTGTCACTAATAACAACTGCTTGTTTTGTTTGATTATCGGATTGATCAATAACTGAAAATACCTCATCTAATGCTGATGAGCTAGTTGGATAAGATCTTATCCGTTCTTTTTGAATTGGTGGTTGTTCTTTATTAAAAGGTGTTAAATAACTATTAGCGGCGAAATCTTTGCGCACCACATCTAATTCCATTAATGATGTTTGATCATAACCAAAATCATCACGAGAAAATGCTTGTTGATGATACTCTTGTTCTTTAATTACCTTCTCATTAAGATTAATTTTTGGTGTTAACTTCGAATCTCAATTATCAATAAGGTGATAATTTTTATTACTATAAATATCATCAAATAATAAATCTTCATTCATTAATGAATGATGTAAATTAACGGATTGTAATTTAATCGTAATATCAGAATTTTTTGTTGTATGTAAAAATTGCCAATCATTACCATTAATATTTTTAACATTCTTTTTAGCCATAAAAATAACAACATGTAAACTATTATGTTCCTTATTAACTTTTAATTGATAAAGATATCAATGATTTCCTGTTAAAATTCATGAAATAATCGTTGTTAAAAAAACTAAACTACATATTAAAGAAACAATTGTTGTTAAATAACCAAATACTGCTGAAAACAACATTCCAATAAATCCGCCACCAGCAAAAGGAATAAAATATGAACCATTAATATGAAAAAATTTCTTAATATCTAATCGTTGCATAAAAAGAGAATTTTGTAGTCAATTATCCGTATAAGAACTAATAACTTGCGAAAACCAATTTTGTTCTGCATTAATAGAAGAACGATGATAACTAATCAATAATACAATATCATTCACAAATCAACAAATAACTAAAACAAGTAATATTATCATTACTTGAACTCGTTTCTTAATTTTAATTTGAATACCACTAAAAATTCCAAAACTCACTACTAAAATAACAAAATAGATAATATATTTAAATCACCCAAACAGAAAATTGAAAAGAACATCATCTAAAAATTGACCAATAACCGTTAAACGAGCAAGCGCCAAAATACTAGCAAAAATAATGAACAAAGCTCATATTTTCCCACCAATTTTATCACTACGCCGAATTTTCTTCTTTAACTGAATAATTTTGGATTTCGCGCTTGTTGTTCTTGTTCATATTTTTTAGTATTGCGGGGATTATTTTCAAACTCGAGAAAATCAATACTTATTTTATCGCTATTCATCCTTTTATCTCCTCATATTTTTTAAGTAATAGTTAATTTATCTCATTAATTATTGCTAAAACCATTGGATTTTTACCCGTTTCTTGACGACATAACTCTTGCAACTCACTACGAATTTGATTTTTAACTGTTGTACCATCAAACTCTGATTTTTTTTGATGTTCTTCAACAATGGTACGAACTTTCGCTTGCATTTTATTAGTTAATTCCTCATCATCTTGAATAAAAACAACCCCACGCATTTGCACATCAACTAAAGAAACAATCTCTTTACTACGACGATTTAATGTAATTCCACTAATTAAAACTCCATCACGAGCTAATTGCTTTCTTTCATTTAAAACAACAGCACCAATATCGCCAACCCCAAGACCATCAACATAAATATTATTACATTTTAAAGAAACTGGTGATGGTCCTAATTTACCATTAATAAACTCTAAAATTTGACCACTATCCTTAATTAAAATATTATTAATTAGAATTCCTGCTTCTTTAGCACTATTTTGCGCACTAACAAAATTTTTATGTAATCCTTTAATTGGCATAAAAAATTTTGGTTTCATAATTCCAATCATCATCTTAATATCTTCATATGAAGCATTCATATCTCACACTTTTTTATCGGATAACGCCATAAAACGAGCATCAGTTCTTGCTAATTCATCCAATATTCTCGCATGTTTTAATTCATAACCAGGAATCGGTGGCGTTGCTAAAATCACAGTATCCGACTTTTCTATTTCTAAATGCTCATCATCGCCACTAATAATTTTATATAATCTTGTATAAAGTCGCTCGCCACTACCTGTAACAAAAATTACTGAATTGTCATTAATAGCATCACTAGTTAAATTTCTAAACTTAATTTTATTAAATTGCAAATAAGTTCCTGACTTAAATTCTTCTAAAATTGATTTTAATGTGCCGCCCATAACGATGACGTCACGATTAGTTTCACTAACCAACTCCAAAATTTCACTTATTTTATATAAATCCTTTTCATGACAAGCAATAATAATTTTAGACTTTGCTGCTTTAAAAGTTGATTCCACTAATTTCTTACATTTATGATTAGGAGCCGTATAATCATTACGACTAGCGTAACCAGAATCACTCATCAATAATAAAATTTTATTATTAGCAATTTTTGCTAAATGTGCCATATCCGTAGCAAAATTACTGCGTTCTTCACTATCAAAAATATAATCACCCGTATAAACAATAGTTCCATCAACAGTCTTTAAAGCAAAACCAAAACTTCCTGGAATACAAGTTGTCGTATTAAAAACTTCAATTTCATTATCACCAAAAGACAACATATCCTTTTCTTTAATTTCAATTAATTCATTTTCACTATGTCATACCTTAAACTTGTACAGTTTTTGTTTAATTAAAAAGATTGTTAATTTACTAGCATAAATAGGAATTTTAATATCCTTTAAAAGATATGTTATTGCTCCAAAACATTCGTCTGATGGTTTAGAAATAAATAATCCTTTAATCCGATTAACATTTTCTTTTAAATAAGAAAAATCGGGAATAACAGTATCAATTCCTAATGCTTCTCGTTCAGGGATTTTACTACCAGCATCAAAAATAAATATATCACGGTTAACTTCCGCCACATACATATTTTTTCCGCGTTCATCAAGCCCCCCTAATGCAAAAACTTTTATTGTTGCCATAACTATTTTTTCTCCTCTAATTTAATATAATTTTATTTTAAAATATTGCTTTTATTATTATAACACATTGATTATCCAGCTAAGCAGAGAATAATTTCTTATCTTATTTGTTTCCTCAATAATTAAAATTCATTCTGATTTTTATCTTTTAATTATATATATATGGATAGGTTACAATAAGTTGGACCATATTTATTTAGACTTTAAAATAAAATAAAATTATTAAGAAAGTAGGAAGATAAAAATGGGGAAAAACTCATATTCAAATGAATTTAAAAAACAAATTGTCATGCTTTATCAAAAAGGAAAAAGCATTGTTGAAATTATTAAAGAATACGGGGTTTCAAAATCAGCCGTATATCAGTGAATTGAAAATTTTAATAATTTTGGGTCATTTAAAGTGCAAGATAATCGCACTGTCGAAGAAAATGAATTAATTTACTTGCGAAAAGAAAACCAACAATTACGAATGGAAAATGATATTTTAAAGCAAGCAGCACTGATAATTGGCAAAAAATAGGAATTATTAACAATAATAAAGAAAGATACTCCTTGCTAAAAATGTGTCAAATATTAAAAATAGCAAAATCAACATATTATTATCAAACTAATAATTGTGTTAAGTATGATGTTAATAATTATGAAGAAGAAGTTATCAGTGCATTTAATAAAAGTCGTAAAATTTATGGTGCTCGTAAAATTAAAGCTGTTTTAATGAGAAAAGATATTATCTTATCACGTCGAAAAATCAGATTCCTTATGATCAAAAATAATTTGGTTTTCAAATACACCAAATTAAAATATCGTAATCATAAAACAATGGTTAATAATGACCAAATTAGTAATGTTTTAAATCGTCAATTTAATAACAAAAAACCTAATGAAGTTGTTGTTAATGATTTAACATATGTGCAAGTTGGAGGAAAATGACATTATATTTGTTTATTAATTGACTTGTTTAATTGAGAAATAATTGGCTATAGTGCCAAACCAAACAAAACCGCTGAACTAGTTCAACAAGCTTTTCATAAAAAAACACGACCATTAAATAAAATAACTTTATTTCATACTGATCGTGGTAATGAGTTCAAAAATAAAATCATTGATGAAATTTTAATAACCTTTAATATTAAAAGATCATTGAGTGCGAAGGGTTGTCCTTATGACAATGCTGTGGCTGAAAAAACTTACAAAACTTTTAAAACGGAATTTATCAAGGGTAAAAAATTTGAAAATTTAACACAATTAAAATGCGAATTATTTGATTTTGTTAATTGATACAATAATCGTAGAGCACATGGCAGTTTAAATTATTTAACGCCTGTTGAATTTAGAAAATGACAGTCTACATAAAAAGTGTCCAAAAAAGGGTTGCCATACCAAAACTCAAACTAATGATCAAATTCCAACTTTAACAGAAAAAGGAATCAATATATATACTAACCCTAAAAATAATAATAACGGTCACGAAATTTTTAAACCATACATCACACCAGCATTCTCGTCTTTACTAATTGCAATCGCAACTGCAAAAACCATAATTCAAATAGCGCCAATCATCATTAATATTTTAAGAATTATTAGTCCTGTTGGATTTATTTTTGCCATATATAATACATCCCCTTTAACTAAGATATATTATACTATTTTCAAATATTCTAATGCAAGACTATTTTATAATTCCGTAATTTCATCACCAAATTCAGAACCATTACCAGTCACATTAGGAGTAATTTGTTCCAGAGAAACATAAATATTTTCTTCTCCATTACCATTAGAAAAGTTATTTGTCCCATTATCACTTGTTGATTGTCCAAGTTCTGATGCATTACCAGCTTCATTATCATTTTCTAATTCATTATCTTTCATAAATAATCCTGATCAAGGCAAAGCAAGAATTAATAGTAAAAAGAAAATTTGTAAAATTACTGCTACTTTATTTTCAGAGGTTACCAATAAAGCAAAGTAAGAATAAACATTATATCCCAATATTAAAGTAATACATAATATGGAAATAATCGCTGCCGGAATAAAATATCAAGCATTAAGCGTTTTAATTTTTTTACGATAACGATTTAATAAACCATAAAAGATAATTACACCATATAACATAAATGCCATCACAACACCAGCATTACTAATAAAATCAAAGAAATTATAATTATCATCAGTAACTATCGTTGGTAGTGCCATAATTACAATTCAAACTGCAAATAATACTCCTATCACCATTAATGTTGCTGTTTTAATACCAAAACGATTAATAACTTTTTGTCATATTTTATCGTTACCAACAACAAAACCATCATCTAATGATGACCTTGTTAACTTTGTCATTGAAAAACAATAACCATTTAAAGTGCCTAGAGCACTGATAAGAATAAAAATAAAAATTAATCGCGTACAAACAGCATTAACTGTTGGATTATTAAATATTTTCCCCGCAGCAATAGCAACGCTACCACTAGGGTCTAAATTTAATGTTGAAATTGAAGTTAAGACATAAATAAAGGTAATTCCTGTTAAACCAAAAACTAAGGCTAAAGGAATATTTTTACTAGAATTCCGAACATCTTTTTGAATATAAGTTGTTGATAAAAAACCATCAAAGGCAAAAAGAATTCCTGGTAACGCCATTAATAGCATTTCAAAATGACCTTTATTTTTAACAATTTCATATTTTTTTGGATCACCTAATCCAGTTTCTAAAAAAGCACCTGCTCCTGCATTAACAACAATTAATCCAACAACACCAATAAAAATTAATGGTATTAATTTTAAAACAACGGTAATCATTTGTACTCATTTACTAATTGATTCATTATAAATGCAACAAACAATAACAAACAAAGTATATAAAACTGCAAAAATACTTAATAATAATTCATACACATTAGAACCACCTAAGACATTTGCTAAACGCATTTCCGCATCTTGACCGCCACCAATTGCTCAAACAGAAGCCTTACTAGTATAATAAGCTACTGTAAAAGCAGTTAATGGCAAATAAATATTATTCATTGCGTTACGAACAACACGACCAAATTTACTACCAGCAAACATTTTTGCATATAAAGCAATTCCCGAATTACTATCTTGTTTTGCCGATGAAATTTCCATAAATGATAAACCAAAAGAAATTGCTACAACACCACCAATAATTCAAGCAATGATTCCTAAAATTCCATTACCATTAACAAAGCCATAAACACCTTCATTTTTAAAGAAAATCCCAGTTCCAATTACTGTCCCCACAACCATACAGAGGCACATAAATAAACCATATTTTCTTGCGACATTTTGACTCATATATTTTTTCCCTTCTAAATTATTAATTTTATTTAATTTTTTTATTTTCATATTATTATTTATATTTATTATAACAATAATAAATATAAATATTAAAACAATTTTATTTTAATTTTGTAGAAAACTCTTGATATTTATTGAATATACTTAATTTTAGGTATATTTTTAATATGATAGAGGTGGATAATAATTATGGGAAAAATAATTCAAGAACTAGTAAATACTTTAACAGATGATCAATTTTTAGAATTTTATGAAAAAGTCAAACAACAAGCAGAATTAATAAAAAAACAAAAACGTTTAAATGAAATTGATCAAAAATTTAGAGCACACGGTATTAAATGTCCTAAACGTGAATCTTACCATTGTGTTAAAAATGGACATAATTCAGAAGGAAAACAAAAATATTTATGTAAAAATTGCCGTGCAAGTTTTGACGCTTTTCGTAATCATTTTATTTATTGAAGTCATTTAAATTATGAACAATGAAATTTATTGATTCAAATTTCATTGCTGGGGCAATCTAGTAAAACAATTTCTCGTTTTATTAAAACTACATTAAAAACTTATTGATATAATCGTCAAAAATTAATGAAATCAAAACAATTAGAAAATACCCAATTAAAATTTAAAAAATTATCTGGTAAAATCCAAATCGATGAAACATTTATTAAAGAAATTCATAAAGGAAATTTCAAACATAAAACTGATCCACGAAGAATTCACCTTGACCCATTAGCAACTAATACTAAATGCTGTATTCAAATGGCAGTTGATAATAATAACAATATTTATGTTAAATCCACAAACACCAAACGTTTAAAAAAACAATGAGTTATTGAAAATATGAACAAAGAATTAATTAACCAAAATTCAATTATTACTTCTGATATGCAAAAATTATATTTTTTAGTAGCAAAAAAAAACAAATTCTACTTTATGTGTAACTAAAACAACAATTAATCCTGAAGCTAATTATCGTAACTTAAATAAAATCAGTAAATTACAATCTAGTCTTAAAGAAGCCTTAATTCATTATCATGGTTTAGGTTTTACTAATATTCAAAATTATTTAAATCTCTGAAAATGAAAATACCAACATAAGGGTTTAACTCCAAACCAACAAACAGCGGTATTATATTTTAATGTATAAAAAATTAAAATAAAGATAGTAATCTTACATAAAAGCCTTTTAAAATCATCAAGTTGATGATTTTTTTTATTTTATCAAGAGTTTTCGACAAAATTAAAACAATTTTACAATTATAAAATTGTTTTAAAAAATAAAACGGTAGTTACCGTTTTATTTACTAAATATGTATTTAATTAAGTTGTTCAAAATTAAATATTTTCATTCCTATTAATTTTTTCTCGTCACTATAAGAAAACTTTCAACTAAATTTAAATTCTTGCTTTTCTATCGTTATATTATAAAATACTAACCCTGCGCTCAAATCATAAACAATTTCTGCTTTTGTATCCTGAATATAACTTAATTTATTAACAAAATCAGCAATATAATCACCATCTTCTTCTCAAATACTTTTATTATCAATAATGTTTTGCAAAACATTATCTTGAAATCACTTATTACCAAGAATTTTAGTTAAATAATCTAAAATAGTTTCTTTTTCAATACTAGTTTTATCATTAACATTAGCACCCATTATCTTAATAAGTTTTTTAAGAAAACCCACTTTACTAATAGCAGTTTTGTCTTCTAATAAAGTTATAAAATCATCATACACTTTAGGTAATTTTAAAAGCAATTGATCAATTATTGCGATAAAATCATTATCAAGCTCATCACCATTCAAGTTTTGATAAAAATTATTGAACTCTTTTTCACCAACAACACCTTGTAAAGCCATAAATATAGAACTAAATGGTAAACTTGAATCAGATATTAATTTTATTAAAAAATCGACTTTTTTCTTATTAACTCCAAAAATATTTTTAAAAGTATTCTTGATATTTTGTAAAGTAAATGGTTGGTCTTTATTATCTAATAAACCTTGATATGGTTTTGCTTTTAAAGCATTAATTATTTCTTCATTAAAACCATTTTCTAATTTTTCAGCAAAATTAATCATAAAAGTTATTAACATTGGCACATAAGTAATTATTGTTTTTATTAAAACCGCAATATCTTTAATTTCTATTGATTTATTCTGAATTTTTAAAAATTTACTAAAAATATTATCTTCTATAATTTTATTATGTTTTATATCCGCAAAAATTTCACCAAATGTTTTTTTATCAGTAATGAATTTTTTATTAGTATCAATACCACTCTTAATAGCAACAACGATATCTTGATATTGTGTTGTTAGAATTGCTTTAATATCTGGAATATGAGTAGCAATTTGCTCACTATTTAATAAACCTAATAACTGTTCTAATAATTTTTCCATAAAATTCTTAATTTCAAAATCATTATTTTTAATAAACTCTTGTAAAACTGCTTTTATTTTTTTTAAAATATTAAAACCAGCAACTTCTAAAGTTTTAGGTACTTGATAGTTCGGTTTTGAAAAATTATGATGTTCTTTTGTTAATAATAAATTTTTAATTGTATCATCAACAAAGTATTCATTTAAATCTTTAAAATTATTTTGTAACGCCCTTTTTAAAATCTCATTTGGATTTCATTGTTTAGTTCGTGCCAAAATTAGCGACTTAGCAATTAATTTTGATTTATTAACATCTAAAGTACTAACATTAATCCCGTTTGTGGTAATGATATTATCATTAGCATTATTACTACAAGCTATTGTTGGTAATAATGGCCCACTAATAATTGTTATTGTCGCCACTAACTTTAATAACTTTTGCATATTCATTAATTTCATATATTTCACCTCATCGAAATGTAAATTTAGTCAATATTTTTTAATTTACATTTTTTTCAGTATAGCACATATTATTTTTATTTACTAATATTTAACTAATTTTTAAAAATAAATTTTTTAGGGATAATTGCCGATTTTCGCTTATGTTCAGTATTTTTGTGCATCATCTTAACTTTAGTAACAATATTATTATCTAACAATTTCTCTTGACCGTTTAAAAAGTTATCTAACTCAGCATAAGTTATCCCCATCTCTTTTTCATCAGTTTGTCCTGTTCATAAACCTGCTGATGGTGGCTGATTAATAATTTCTTGCGGAATATTTAATAACTTAGCGGTCGTATTTATTTGACTTTTTAATAAATGAATTAATGGTAAAATATCACAAGCACTATCACCATGTTTAGTAAAATAACCTGTATATCATTCATCAAAGTTACTAGTGCCTACAACTAAATATTCATTTGCTTGTGCTAAGGCATATAAAGAAGTCATTCGGAGACGGGGTTTACAATTAACTAATGCTTTTTGTTGTAATGATGATAAACCATCGTGTCAATTAAAGTTATTTTGTAATTCATTATAAGCTGACTCTAAATTAATAATTTGTAATTTTAAATCTAATGTCACTACTAATTTTTTTACTAAAATTTCGTCATTACTTGATGAATAGCAAGGCATAAAAACAGCTAAATGGTTATCTGGCATTGCTTTTTTAATCAAAGCAACAGTAACGGCTGAATCAATACCACCAGATACACCAACAATTAATCCTTTAGCATTAGCTAATTTTACTTGTTCTTGTAATCATTGAACTAAATAATCTAAATATTTTTGTAATTCCATTAATTAATATCCTTTCACTTAAAAATTTTCGTCAAGTCATTGCAACTCATAATCAAAAATTTTAATTGTATCCCCTTTTTGAATGCCTTTTTTAACGAGAATTTTAAAAACTCCTAAATCTCGTAACTTCTGATTAAATAATAATAAATTATCATGTGTTGTTAATGGAAATTTGTGATAAATGCGATGCACACTAGCACCAATTACTTTTCAATGACCATTTCCTAAATTTTCAACAATGACTTCTTCGTTTGTTGGTGTAAAACCATAGATTGTTGGTGCCATTTCTTGTTTTAATTCTGGTATTTTTTTAATAGTTTGCAATTGCCTATGAATAATATGAACTAATGATTCAATTCCTTCTCTAGTTCAAGCGGAAATTGAGTAAACTTTTTGTTTAATTTGCTTACTAAAAAGTTCTAAATTACGAGAAGCATCAATTTGATCCATTTTACTAGCAACAACTATTTGTTGCTTATTTTCTAATTGTAAATTATAATCTTTAAGTTCTTTTTGAATCACTGAATAATTATCATAAGCATTGGGTAAACTAATATCAATAAGATGAACTAATAACTGGCATCGTTCAATATGCTTTAAAAATTCATATCCTAAACCTTTTCCTAAACTAGCACCCGCAATTAATCCTGGTAAATCAGCAACTACAAAAGAAAAGTTTTGATGTTTAACTACACCTAATTGCGGGGTTAAAGTTGTAAAAGGAAAATCACCAATTTGTGGTTTAGCGTGAGAAATAGTTCCTAATAAAGTAGACTTCCCGGCATTAGGCATACCGACAATCCCGACATCTGCTAATAATTTTAATTCACAAGTAATTTCTTTTTCATCGCCTAAATCACCACGAGTAAATATTGTCGGAGCACGATTTCTGGAATTAGCAAACCGACTATTTCCTTTACCTCCACGACCGCCATTCGCAACAATAACTTCTTGTTTGTTAGTAACAACATCACCAATTTCTTCTTTATTTAAACCATCATAAATAATAGTACCTAAGGGAACACTAATATAAGTATTTTTAGTATTTTTACCATGCATATTTTTATGTTGCCCATTTTCACCATCAACACCTTTAATTTCTTTTTGATAGTTTAATTCTAATAATGTATTTATTCCTTCATCGCCAATAAAAATAATGTTACCGCCATTACCGCCATCACCACCAGCCGGACCACCTTTTGGAACATATAATTCACGACGAAAAGCAACAGCACCATCACCACCTTTGCCAGCTTTAACTTTAATTGTAATCTTATCAATAAATTTCATTCATATCATCCTAGTCTTTTTAAAAAAATCAAATCAATAATATTTTAACATAAAAAAATGTTTTCTTTTTAAAGGATAATTTTAATTTTGTAGAAAACTCTTGATATTTATTGAATATACTTAATTTTAGGTATATTTTTAATATGATAGAGGTGGGTAATAATTATGGAAAAAATAATTCAAGAACTAGTAAATACTTTAACAGATGATCAATTTTTAGAATTTTATGAAAAAGTCAAACAACAAGCAGAATTAATAAAAAAACAAAAACGTTTAAATGAAATTGATCAAAAATTTAGAACATAAGGTATTATTAAATGTCCTAAATGTGAATCTTGCCATTGCGTTAAAAATGGACATAATTCAGAAGGAAAACAAAAATATTTATGTAAAAATTGCCGTGCAAGTTTTGATGCTTTTCGTAATCATTTTATTTATTGAAGTCATTTAAATTATGAACAATGAAATTTATTGATTCAAATTTCATTGCTGGGGCAATCTAGTAAAACAATTTCTCGTTTTATTAAAACTACATTAAAAACTGCTTGATATAATCGTCAAAAATTAATGAAATCAAAACAATTAGAAAATACCCAATTAAAATTTAAAAAATTATCTGGTAAAATCCAAATCGATGAAACATTTATTAAAGAAATTCATAAAGGAAATTTCAAACATAAAACTGATCCACGAAGAATTCACCTTGACCCATTCGCAACTAATACTAAATGCTGTATTCAAATGGCAGTTGATAATAATAACAATATTTATGTTAAATCCACAAACACCAAACGTTTACAAAAACAATGAGTTATTGAAAATATGAACAAAGAATTAATTAACCAAAATTCAATTATTACTTCTGATATGCAAAAATTATATTTTTTAGTAGCAAAACAAACAAATTCTACTTTATGTGTAACTAAAACAACAATTAATCCTGAAGCTAGTTATCGTAACTTAAATAAAATCAGTAAATTACAATCTAGTCTTAAAGAAGCCTTAATTCATTATCATGGTTTAGGTTTTACTAATATTCAAAATTATTTAAATCTCTGAAAACGAAAATACCAACATAAGGGTTTAACTCCAAACCAACAAACAGCGGTATTATATTTTAATGTATAAAAAATTAAAGTAAAAATAGTAATTTTACATAAAAGCCTTTTAAAATTATCAAGTTGATGATTTTTTTTATTTTATCAAGAGTTTTCGACAAAATTAAAAAATTTTTTTTTAATTTTGTAGAAAACTCTTGATATTTATTGAATATACTTAATTTTAGGTATATTTTTAATATGATAGAGGTGACATGGCAACCCTTTTTAGGACACTTTTTATGTAGACTGTTGTTTTCTAAATTCAACAGGCGTTAAATAATTTAAACTGCCATGTATTCTGCGATTATTGTATCAATTAATAAAATCAAATAATTCGCATTTTAATTGTGTTAAATTTTCAAATTTTTTACCCTTGATAAATTCCGTTTTAAAAGTTTTGTAAGTTGTTTCAGCCACAGCATTGTCATAAGGACAACCCTTCGCACTCAATGATCTTTTAATATTAAAGGTTATTAAAATTTCATCAATGATTTTATTTTTGAACTCATTACCACGATCAGTATGAAATAAAGTTATTTTATTTAATGGTCGTGTTATTTTATGAAAAGATTGTTGAACTAGTTCAGCGGTTTTGTTTGGTCCGGCACTATAGCCAATTACGATTAAACAAGTCAATTAATAAACAAATATAATGTCATTTTCCTCCAAATTGCACATATGTTAAATCACTAACAACAACTTCATTAGGTTTTTTGTTATTAAATTGACGATTTAAAACATTACTAATTTGGTCATTATTAACCATTGTTTTATGATTACGATATTTTAATTTGGTGTATTTAGAAACCAAATTATTTTTGATCATAAGGAATCTGATTTTTCGACGTGATAAGATAATATCTTTTCTCATTAAAACAGCTTTAATTTTACGAGCACCATAAATTTTACGACTTTTATTGAATGCACTGATAACTTCTTCTTCATAATTATTAACATCATACTTAACACAATTATTAGTTTGATAATAATATGTTGATTTTGCTATTTTTAATATTTGACACATTTTTAGCACGGAATATTTTTCTTTATTATTGTTAATAATTCCTATTTTTTGCCAATTATCAGTGCTGCTTGCTTTAAAATGTCATTTTCCATTCGTAATTGTTGGTTTTCTTTTCGCAAGTAAATTAATTCATTTTCTTCGACAGTGCGATTATCTTGCACTTTAAATGACCCAAAATTATTAAAATTTTCAATTCACTGATATACGGCTGATTTTGAAATTCCATATTCTTTAATAATTTCAACAATGCTTTTTCCGTTTTGATAAAGCATGACAATTTGTTTTTTAAATTCATTTGAATATGAGTTTTTCCCCATTTTTATCTTTCTACTTTCTTAATAATTTTATTTTATTTGAAAGTCCAAATAAATATGGTCCAACTTATTGTAACCTATCCAACCTGTTTGTTGGTTTGGAGTTAAACCCTTATGTTGGTATTTTCATTTTCAGAGATTTAAATAATTTTGAATATTAGTAAAACCTAAACCATGATAATGAATTAAGGCTTCTTTAAGATTAGATTGTAATTTACTGATTTTATTTAATTTACGATAACTAGCTTCAGGATTAATTGTTGTTTTAGTTACACATAAAGTAGAATTTGTTTGTTTTGCTACTAAAAAATATAATTTTTGCATATCAGAAGTAATAATTGAATTTTGGTTAATTAATTCTTTGTTCATATTTTCAATAACTCATTGTTTTTGTAAACGTTTGGTGTTTGTGAATTTAACATAAATATTGTTATTATTATCAACTGCCATTTGAATACAGCATTTAGTATTAGTTGCGAATGGGTCAAGGTTAATTCTTCGTGGATCAGTTTTATGTTTGAAATTTCCTTTATGAATTTCTTTAATAAATGTTTCATCGATTTGGATTTTACCAGATAATTTTTTAAATTTTAATTGGGTATTTTCTAATTGTTTTGATTTCATTAATTTTTGACGATTATATCAAGCAGTTTTTAATGTAGTTTTAATAAAACGAGAAATTTTTTTACTAGATTGCCCCAGCAATGAAATTTGAATCAATAAATTTCATTGTTCATAATTTAAATGACTTAAATAAATAAAATGATTACGAAACGCGTCAAAACTTGCACGGCAATTTTTACATAAATATTTTTGTTTTCCTTCTGAATTATGTCCATTTTTAACGCGATGGCAAGATTCATATTTAGGGCATTTAATACCTTGTGCTCTAAATTTTTGATCAATTTCATTTAAACGTTTTTGTTTTTTTATTAATTCTGCTTGTTGTTTGACTTTTTCATAAAATTCTAAAAATTGATCATCTCTTAAAGTATTTATTAGTTCTTGAATTATTTTTTCCATAATTATTATCCACCTCTATCATATTAAAAATATACCTAAAATTAAGCATATTCAATAAATATCAAGAGTTTTCTACAAAATTAAAAATAAAATTTAAATTGTTTTAAGCACTAACATCAAATTACTTTTGTTAATTTTACAATAAGAACAATTTTACAAAAAAACTTGTTTTAAAATCTGCTGACAAACTTTAAAATTAGGACAAAATTGCACCACTAATTTTCAAAATGCTTGACTATGATTAGGTTCTCATAAATGTACTAACTCGTGAATAATAACATAGTTAATAACCTCGAAATTAAAATGCATAATTTTGGAATTTAGAACAATTTTCTGCTTGTTAAAATGACAAACACCTCATTTACTACGCATCACTCTAAACTTAAGTTGTTGATAGCTTAAATTCATTGTTTTAGCAAGTAATGCAACTCGGGAACTCAAATATAATTCAGCTTGCTTACTAAGAAATTTATTAAAATTTTTCACAAGTTGCTTTTCATCATTGCCTTTTAAATTAACAACAACAGTTGTTGCGACAAAAATAACTTTATTGTTATTAGCAAAATAATTAATTTGCACCTCATATTTCTTATCTAAGAAATAAACAAAATATGGTTTTTGACGCAAATTAATTAAAATCTTTGAGGATTTATTAATAATTTTCTGTAATTTTTTTCAATTACTAATAAGAAAATCCTCAATATATTGTTCTTTCATTCCTAAGGGGGCATTGACAATAATATCCGATGAATAATATCTTACTGATAATCTTTTACCTTGTTGCAAACAATAATCCAACGCTGCATTTTCATAAACTAATTGCTTTTTAAGCATCTAATAACCATCCTCATACTACTTTTTAAATATTGTTTTAATGTTTTTAAACATTATTCCCAAAGCTTTAAAATCCCATGGTTGTTTTACTCTTTTTAAAGGAACAAATTTATTTCCTTTTTTATAAAAAAAAGGTTGCACCTTCATTAAAATTAAATAACCTAAAGATGTAAAAAATATTCCAAAAGTAAATATAAAAATATAACCTAATGGTCACAAACGACCAGTCCGATCAAAAATATTAGCAGTAGTAACAAGATTATTATCACTACCTCATAATGGATAACCGTCGCGACCAATAAATAATAAATTAGTTATTTCATTTTCATTTTTCGCAATAACTAATGAAAACGCATTAAAACTTAAAGCCATTAAACTAAATATAATTAAACTAATAAAACGTCATAATAAATAATCACGATGATATTGCACAATACCATACATATATAAAAATCAATAAGTAAAAATGATAATAACATGTAAAACATAATATAACCAGTAAGAAAAATGTTGCGGTCCATAAGATTTATCAGCCGGAATTAGTAAACTTGCAAAAACCATAATTACTACTCAAGGTACAGTAATACTAAATAATTTATCATTAGCCTTAATTAATAAAATGCCACTAATAATTTGTGTTATTGAACTTAAATGAAACGGGAAAATTCAAGGTCAACCTCGTAAATTTTTTCCTAATTCTTTAAAATAATATAAATATAAAAAATGTAAAAAATAATAAAGAAAATATAAGAAAATTTGAAAAATACCAAGAATTCTTAAAAATAATTTATTTTGTGCTAACTTAGCATATCCTGTTTTAAAAATAAACAAACAAGCCAAAGCAATTAATGATAAAATAACTGGCAATCAATATTGTCAAGTAACACCAATTTTAGTAATAACTTCACCAGAATTTCCTGCTGGATTAAAAAAATCATATAATGATAAAAACATCTTTACTTCTCCCTTAATAGTTATTACTTATTCGTTGATGATTAATCTCATTTTTATTTAAATAGGCTTGAAAAATATCTTGAAAACTAAACTGCAAAACATTAGCAATTGTAAAAAAATGATTTAAAATGTTAACATAATTATTAGTAATATTTTTTCAAAAAGCAATCGTATGATTAAAAGTTTCTAATATTAACAATGTTAAATCTTGTTCTTGCTTTAATTCATAAGAATATGCTTCTAAATCAATATTAAAACTTAATCCAATACTAATAAGAAAATGCAGACAATCAATAAATTCATCTAAAACTAATTCTTTTGACTTATATGTCATACGATTTGATCAATATTTAAAGCATCGTAATTCATTACTAAATTCCGATAATTCTACTAATAAAGCTAAAAATCGTTTATCAATTGTTTTTTCAACTAATAATTTTTTTTCTTCTAAAATTCTTGCATCTAACTTTTTTTGCAAACTAATAATTTGTTTTCATAATTGTAAATCCAAAATATGTTTCACCCATCCCTAACTTATATTGTTTTATTTATTATAATTATATTTTTTCAAGTTGCAAATAAAAAATAAAAAAACCTAGTAATAACTTATAAGTTATTACTAGATAAAATTAATCCTTTTTTTCTAATGCTGATTTAGATAAATCAACTAATTTTTTAAATTCAGCTGGTTGATGAATTGCCATTTCCGATAACATTTTTCGATTAATATCAACATTCGCTTTATGTAAACCATTAATAAATTGTGAATAAGACATATCACATTCTCTAGCGGCAACATTAATTCGTGTAATTCATAAACTTCGAAACTCGCATTTACGCTTTTTACGATCACGATAAGCATATGCTAAAGACTTCATTACTTGTTCTTTGGCAGTTCTAAATAATGTATGTTTTGAACCAAAATAACCTTTAGCTTGTTTTAAAACCTTTTTACGGCGTTTCTTAGTAGTAACGCCTCCTTTAACTCTTGCCATTATTATATTTCCTTTCTAACTAAGTAGTAAATTTTTTAATCTTCGGTAATCAGTTTTATCTACTGTTCCTTCTTTGCTTAAATGTCGTTTTTGTTTAGTTGACTTATTTTGTGCTAAATGAGAAGTAAAAGCATGCTTTCGCTTTCATTTACCAGTTCCAGTAATTTTAATTCGTTTCTGTAATGCTTTTTTTGTTTTCATTTTTGGCATTTTCTTGCTCCTTTTCTTTATTTAAATATTTATCTTTTCTAGCAATTAAATACATATCATAAAACTGACCAGTTAACTTTGGTGTTTTTTCAATTTCACAATACTCTTTTACTAAATCATAAAACCGCATTAATGTTTCATAACCAAACTCTTTACGATGTGACTCCCTACCTCGAAACTTTAAAGATATTTTAACCCGATCACCATTTTTTAAAAATTCTATTACCTTCTTAGCTTTGAATTTCAAATCATGCTCACCAATATTAGGTGTTAAACGCATTTCTTTGTTTTGAATAATTCGTTGCTTTTTTTTATTATCTTTATCTTTTTTTTGCTCTTCATACTTATATCTGCCATAATCTAAAATTTTCGACACTGGCGGATTAGCATTAGGTGCAACAACAAACAAATCTAGTCCTTGTTCTTTAGCAGTCCTTAAAGCATCATTTCGTGACATCACACCTAATTGATTGCCATCTTGATCAATAACTAAAACTTCACGAAAAGGAATATTTTGGTTAATAAAATCAGTATTTGGCTTATGTTTCATAAAATAGAAAACCTCCTATAACAACATAGAAAAAGTGTGTACTAATACACACTCACCATTAAAATATTTAGATTTAAAATCTAAAATTATTATTAGCTGTTTACCCATAACGATAATATGTTGCTATCAGGTGAGTGTAACACTACTTTCTTTTATTTATGTTCCTATAAATAATAACATAAATAAATAAAAATGCAAAAAAATATTAACTTAGGTCGCGTTTAGTTTTCTTAGATATTTTTAAAAAAAGAAAAAATAATCATTTACTATAAATTATTTATAAATTATTTCAATATGCAAATTAAGTATATATATCCTATGTATGATTTTTGTTGTAAAAAATTATTTTAATGTTGTTTTTATAACATTTTATTAAAATTATGTTTGTTAATATTAAATATTTTGTTTTATTACTTATTTTTAAAATAAAATGATAATTAAATTGTAATTACTTTTCTTTTAAAATTATTCAAATCTTTACCCAACTAACAAAACTTTATGCGTCCTTAAACTTATAAAAAATAAAAAGAAAGTAGAAAATAAAAAACTATTGTGGAAACCTTTTTTTTGGATAGGTTATAATAAGTTGGACCATATTTATGTGGACTTTCAAATAAAATAAAATTATTAAGAAAATAGGACAATAAAAATGGGGAAAAACTCATATTCAAATGAATTTAAAAAACAAATTGTCATGCTTTATCAAAACGGAAAAAGCATTGTTGAAATTATTAAAGAATACGGGATTTCAAAATCAGCCGTATATCAGTGAATTGAAAATTTTAATAATTTTGGGTCATTTAAAGTGCAAGATAATCGCGCTGTCGAATAAAATAAATTAATTTACTTGCGAAAAGAAAACCAACAATTACGAATGGGAAATGACATTTTAAAGCAGGCAGCACTGATAATTGGCAAAAAATAGGAATTAAAATATTCCGTACTAAAAATGTGTCAAATATTAAAAATAGCAAAGTCAACATATTATTATCAAACTAATAATTGTGTTAAGTATGATGTTAATAATTATGAAGAAGAAGTTATCAGTGCATTTAATAAAAGCCGTAAAATTTATGGTGCTCGTAAAATTAAAGCTGTTTTAATGATAAAAGATATTATCTTATCACGTCGAAAAATCAGATTCCTTATGATCAAAAATAATTTGGTTTCTAAATACACCAAATTAAAATATCGTAATCATAAAACAATTGTTAATAATGACCAAATTAGTAATGTTTTAAATCGTCAATTTAATAACAAAAAACCTAATGAAGTTGTTGTTAGTGATTTAACATATGTGCAAGTTGGAGGAAAATGACATTATATTTGTTTATTAATTGACTTGTTTAATCGAGAAATAATTGGCTATAGTGCCAAGCCAAACAAAACCGCTGAACTAGTTCAACAAGCTTTTCATAAAATAACACGACCATTAAATAAAATAACTTTATTTCATACTGATCGTGGTAATAAGTTCAAAAATAAAATCATTGATGAAATTTTAATAACCTTTAATATTAAAAGATCATTGAGTGCGAAGGGTTGTCCTTATGACAATGCTGTGGCCGAAACAACTTACAAAACTTTTAAAACGGAATTTATCAAGAGTAAAAAATTTGAAAATTTAACACAATTAAAATGCGAATTATTTGATTTTGTTAATTGATACAATAATCTTAAAATACATGGCAGTTTAAATTATTTAACGCCTGTTGAATTTAGAAAATGACAGTCTACATAAAAAGTGTCCAAAAAAGGGTTGCCATACCATATTACTTTAAATTTATAGTAAAATTAATAAGGATTAACAATTAATAGGAGGGGAATATGGCATATCAAAAAGAATACCAAAAATGATTAAATAATAATGATTTAGAACCACAATTAAGAGAACAATTAATTGCGATGAATGAAAAAGAAATTATTGATGCTTTTAGTAATTCATTAAGTTTTGGCACAGCAGGAATTCGTGGGGTTATGGGGCCCGGAATTGCCAGAATGAATATTTATAATATTAGGAAGGCAACAATTGCTTTTATCCAATATTTAAAAAAACATTATGAAATGGATGAATTACAAAAAGGAATTGTTATTGCTCATGATAATCGTCATTATTCATTAGAATTTAGTCAAGAAGTAGCTAATATTTTTACTAGTTATAGTATTCCCGTATACTTATTTACTAATAATGATTTACGACCAACACCATTATTATCATATAGTGTGAGAAAATTAAATGCCTTAGCTGGTGCCGTAATTACTGCTAGTCATAATCCGCCAGAATATAATGGTTTTAAAATTTATGATAAAAATGGTTGTCAATTTTTACCGGTTGTTACTGATGAAGTTGGTAATAATATGGAAAATATTGCTATTGAGGATGTCTTTAAGTTACTAAAACCAATTCAAAAACAATTAATAAAAACTGTTCCCGTTATTCTTGAAGAAGAATATATTAAAGATGTTAAAGCATTACAATTTTATCCTAATGAACAAAAGGATATTAAGATAGTTTTTTCTAATCAGCATGGTACTAGTCGTGATTGAGTAATGAATGTTTTACAAAGTAGCAATTATCAAGTTATTCCTGTTAAAGAACAATGAGATTTTGATCCTAATTTTAGTAACACACCCTCACCTAATCCAGAAGTTGCTGAATCTTTTACATTAGCTATTAAATATGCTAAAAAAAATAATGCTGACTTAATTATTATTAATGACCCTGATAGTGACAGAATTGGCATTGCAGTTTTACATCATAATGAGTATATTTTATTAAATGGTAATGAAACAGCACCAATTTTGTTAGAATACTTATTAAGTCATTATCAAAAGCAAAAAATTATGCCATCTAATCCAGTAATGTATAATACTTTTGTTACTGGTCATTTAAGTGATTTGGTAGCAAAATCTTATGGTTGTGAAGTTATTAAAACATTAACTGGTTTTAAATGAATTGGTAATGAAATGGCAAAAGAAAATACACGGAATATAAATTTTGTTTTTGGTTTTGAAGAAGCATATGGTTATGTTGTTAAAGATTTAACTCGTGATAAAGATGGTATTGCCGCAGCAATGGTTATTGCTGAGGCTTGTAATTATTATCGCCAACAAAATAAGTCATTAGTAGATGTTTTAGAAGATATTTATCAAAAATATGGGTATTTTTACTTTAATACAGTTAATGTTGTTTTAAAAGGCAATAGTGGGCAAAAAGCGATTAAGACTATTTTAGCAAAGTTAAGAAAAGATTCAATTGTTAGTTTAAATAATATTAAATTAGCAAAAAAAGAAGATTATTTGCAAGGTTTATATAATATGCCTCCCCAAGATTTATTAAAATTTTATTTTAATGATGGTTCGTGGTTGGCGATAAGGGCTAGTGGTACCGAACCAAAAATTAAATTTTATTTTGTTTGTGTTGATAAATCAGTGAAAGCAGCAAAAATAAAAATGGAATTAATGTTTTCCGATTTAGAAAAAAATTATTTACATTTAAAGAAAGGGAAATTAGATGATTAAAGATTTAAAAGCAAATAGTAATGTTCTTGATAAATTCTTAGTTGAAAAAGTTAATCAAGGAACAGCAAGTAATGGAGCAACATATTTAACAGTAACTTTAAAAGATAAAACAGGACTTATTGAAGCCCGCTTATGAAATTCACAACGCAAAGATGCAATTAGATTACAAGCAGGAGTAATTATTGAAATTAATGGTTTAGTTTCAGAATATCAAAGAAGTTTACAAGTTAAAATTAATAATTATGAAATTATTCCTTTACAAGAAGCAGATCTTAATTTGTTTGTTAAAAGTGCTCCAGTTAGCGAAAGTTTAATGTGAGAACAAATTAATGAGTTTATTGGGGAGATTAAAAATAATGTTTGAAAACAAATTATTGAAGAAATTTTAAAAACGCAACAAGATCGTTTTAAAATTTCTCCAGCAGCGGTTAGACATCATCATAATATTCATTCGGGATTAATGTGACATACACTAACTATGTTACAAACAGCAAAAGCGATTTGTGAAATTTATAATGATCGTAAAATTAATAAAAGTTTATTATATGCGGGAATTATTTTACATGATATGGGAAAAACTAAAGAATTACAAGGTGATTTAACAGTTGAATATAGTGTGCAAGGTAAATTAATAGGACATATTTCAATTATGGCTGGTGAAATTGCTACCATTGGCGAGAAATTACAATTAGATATGCAACAAGTGGTTTTATTACAACATATGGTTTTAGCAAGTCATGGTAAAAATGAATATGGTTCGCCAGTTTTACCACAAATTATGGAAGCAGAAATTTTGCATCATATTGATAATTTAGATGCGAGAATTTATGCGATTGATAGTGGTTTAGAACAAATTGAAAATGAAGCTTTTTCACAACGCATTGGCGGACTAGAAAATCGTAGTTTTTATCGTCACAATTATTTTAACAGTGAAAATTAAATAATTAATTATTAAAAAAAAGAATTCCTAGATTTGTTAGGAATTCTTTTTTTTAATTAAATTTAAGTTTTTTTTGTAATGCTATTAGTTTTTTACTGTCAACAACGATTTGACTTTTCGGTAATTGTAAACCACTGTGGGAAGAATATTTAGGGATAATATGTAAATGATAATGTTCAATAGTTTGTCCAGCAAGAATACCATTATTAGAAATAAAATTAAATGCTGAAGTATTAAGTTGCACTTCAATTTGTTTAGCAACTTTTTTAGCAGTAATATTAACAAAAGAAATGATGTCATCATTAGTATTAATAAAATTTGTACTATGAATTTTAGGGATAACTAGGGTGTGTCCTTTGTCAAGGGGGATAATGTCTAAAAAGGCAATTGTATGTTCATCTTCATAAATTATATGACTAGGGATTTCGTGCAAAATAATTTTGCAAAATAAACAAGATTGTTTATTCATTTAATAATCCTCCTTGTTTAAAAAAGAGAACAGTTAACTGTTCTCTTTTTTTGTAAATTACTCATCTTCTTCATCTTGGAAATAAGTAGATAAATCTTCTCATATCTTTTTATCGTAAATATTTTTCTTAGTTACAATGTATTTTGTATATAAATATTGACTAGCATTCTTTTTTAAATTATCATCTTTGGAAATTGTGAATAATAATTCATTAATTAATGATGTTTTTTGATTATTAGGAAGATTTTGCATTCCCGTATTATTGTTGGCGCTATTTTTTTTAGTTCCCGTTTTATTAGTATTATTTTTTCACTCAAATTCTATTCCCTTATCAATTTGAATTTCCTTATCATCATCAATTTTATAACCTTTAAACAAATCAGTGACAAAAATTGGGAGAACATAAATTTTAGATACATAACGACGTTCTTCAGTATAAAATTTATTTATTTCAGAATCGTTAGGAGCTTTACTACTAGCAAAGCCAACAATTTGTCTATCTTTCACTTGTTCTTTATAAAAATCTTCCATTGTGTTATCACCATAAGGATTATTATCATTACCATAAGCAACAAAACCACGAAAACCGGCCATATTAAATATTGGATCAAAAATTGTTTTGACTTCATTATTATTAGGTTTAAATTTATTTTTGAAATCAGTATCTGGAATTAACATAACATCATCGCTAGGTAAATTTGCTTCATTTTCCTTTTTAACTTTTACTTCTCAAACCATTTTTATTTTACTATCTCAAACATTACCTGAATCAAATGTTTGTACACTTTTAGGAGAAGTTCAAC
The DNA here is from genome assembly GCF_018831625.1 of Spiroplasma endosymbiont of 'Nebria riversi'. GTDB lineage: Bacteria > Bacillota_I > Bacilli_A > Mycoplasmatales > Nriv7 > Nriv7. Next base: position 1,044,353 of record NZ_CP065193.1, on the reverse strand, counting down.
TTATTGGCAATGAATAATTACCATCTTTTTTTAATTTAAAAATCCGATCTTGTAATCAAGTCATTGTCATTAAATTATCAAGAATAGTAGCTTTAATTTGTGCATTATAGTAATCAGCAAATCGTTCACGAACTTTAACTTTATAATTTATGGTTTCATTGTTGACACTTGTGATTTCGGCTGTCATTAAGTCATTAATGCTTGGTTGAATTGTATTAGTATAGGCCTCGTCTTTTTCTTCATCTCAAGTTCCTAAAATATGTCATTCCGCTGATTGCTTAATGTCGTATCCTTGTTTAGTAACTGTTGCTTCTAAGAAACTATTATTTAATCTTGCTTTTAAATATTCTTGATATAATTTATCACCTGCTATTTGGTTTCAAAGGTTATCAAATTGTTGCAAATAATTGGTAATTTCTGTCTTAGATAAGTTTTCAATTTTTTTGCCTCGCATTTTCGCATATATCGTAACAAATTCATTACGAGCAATAATCTCTTTAATAGCATTAAAACCATAATCACTAATCTTACCTTTAAATTTATCAAATAATGCTTTTCCAGTAATATTATTTTTATCGGTTATTTCTAATAATTCAATAAATTGTTCTTCTTGAGTTTTTTCAGATATATTAGTATCAATGCGGTCTTTAGATTTACTACAAGCAATAACGGTTATAATAGGAGAAGATGAGATTAAAATTGTACTCGTGAAACTGACTAATTTCTTTAGTATTTGCATCTTAATGTTTCTCCTTTTCTAAAGGTAATCAATAGTTACTAATTTCTGTTGATGAATAAAGGTTCCCTGTTAAAGAATGGTTGTTTTTAGGTTTAATAGGCGGGGGAGTATTCCCTTTAATAGTTCATAAGTTATCTTTATTATTCATAAAGTTATCATTAATAACTGTATTAACATCAATTAATGCTCCAATAGTTTTATTTTTATTGGAAGGAATCTTATTAATAGCATCATTTTCATCATTTAGATTTTTACTTAAAATATTAATTTTAGTTCCTAACAGTGACGAACGAGAAGTTTTAAATATTTTACCTAAAATAGCACTTCATTTATCTTGGTCAAATTCAATGTATTCTTTATATCATTCATTATTTGGTCCATCATCATCTCGTTCTAATCACGCCATCATATCTCAAAATCAAAATCATCAGTTTTCATTATTGTCAATATTATTTTGGGAAAAATCAGTATAAGTTTTAATTTCATTCAAAGGATTAAAACCAGAACTTTCACTTTGAGGATTATCATCAACGCGTTTTTTAAATTCATCAAATAAATATTGTAAATAGGGAGTTTTAGCAAGACGCATATTTACAGGTGAAGTTATTGCCGGATATTTGCCGTCACTTTCTTGATTTTCGCCAATATCACCATCAGCATCATAACCTTTTCGTGAGTCGTCATAACCATTAATTTTAATAAAACGCACTTCATTCGTATCAGCAATAAAAACAACTTTATCAGTACCAATTTTAATTTTTTTAAAAATAATATTTTTGTTGCTATCTTTTCGTTCATCATTTAAAACCTTTAAAAGGGCATTAAAGTCAGTTGGGATACTTCCACCATCAGTACCATCATATGCTAAATCATAAGTCGCTGCTTTAAACATTGGACTAAATTTATCATTAGAACTATCTAAAGTTAATAAATTAGGTAATTGACCAAAGGTTGTTTTGTTATCATCGCTATATAAACCAGCCAATTGTTCAAAAGATTTACTTTTAGCATCACTTAAAAAATCATTAATGTTTTTTAAATTCTTATTTTCATTAAAATCTTTTGTTTCAATGCTATCTTCTAAACCATTTTTGTTTTTACCATCATATTTAAAATTAATTTGAGAAACTAATAACGGTTTTAAATTAAAATATCATTGTTCAGCAATAAATTTTTGCTCTTTACTTAATTTATTTGATTGTTGAGCATCAGGGTTCATCATTATCTTATTGCTCTCATCAAATTTAACAAGGTTTTCTGGCTTAATAGCAAAAGTATTGAAAAGACTTTTAATTTTTTCTTTTAATTCATTATTATCATTAAGTTCATATGCTTTTCTTAACGCTCGGTTCCGAGTTTCGGTTTCGGTTTTGCTACCATATCATAAATCAATGTTAAAATTATCACCATCGCTGTTGATTTTCTTTATTAAATCATTGGCAATTCTTTTAATTTGCTCCATACTATAGCAGTCATAATCAATTTGAAAGTCATTAATAAATTTTTTTCGAAAAGTTTCATAAACATTATTGGGAGTAGAATTATCTAATAATAAATGATCTTTAAATCCTTCTGCACCGCCTCATTTTTTATATTCTTTAGCTTCTTCTTTGGTTTTATTATTTCCTCATTGTTTATGTAAAGTTCCTTCAATATAAGTATTTAAATTGGTCATCATATTATCGTAACTTTTTTTAAATATCGGATCATTTTTTTTGCTTTTAAGAACAGATAGTTGTAAGCGTTTAGTAAACTCAACAAGTTGTTCTTTTTTAATTTCATTAACAATAATGAAATTATTGAAAAGTTGATCAATTGTAATTCGATCTAATTTTCCTGAAAAATCATCTAATTCTTTAAATTTTAATGTCGGTAGGTCAAGAAGTACTTGCGAACCATCATCACCAATAAATTCTCATTTATTGGAGCAAGCTGCTGATGTCATTATTGGACTTATTGATAACGCCAAAGCAAATGGTAAAACTATCTTTTTCTTCATTAATCTCAATCACTCCTTAAATATTAGTTTTCATAAAATATTTAATTTTACAATACATATTATACACTATATGGTAGAAACCATATACATATGACAAGATTTGGGGACGCATAAAGTTTTGTTGGGTGGGTAAAGATTTGAATAATTTTAAAAGAAAAGTAATTATAATTTAATTATTATTTTATTTTAAAAATAAGTAATAAAACAAAATATTTAATATTAACAAACATAATTTTAATAAAAGGTTATAAAAACAACATTAAAATAATTTTTTATAACAAAAATCATACATAGGATATATATACTTAGTTTGCATATTGAAATAATTTATATTAAATGATTATTTTTTCTTTTTTTAAAAATACCTAAGAAAACTAAACGCGACCATTAATAATTTTTCATTGTGTAAAAATTCAATAATATGATAAAATGGTAATGAGTAAAAATGACAATAACAAGAAAGGTGTGGTTAGTTTAGTAATTAAATAATATAATTAGTTGATTGTTTTAATTCTTCAAAGCAATACCTAAGAAAACTAAACGTGTAGAAACCAAAATCTTGTCATATGTATATGGTTTCTACAAAATTAAAAAAAGTATGTAATATACCACAGACTTATGACAAACACAAGAGGTTTTTTAAAAAAGGGATGATAAATTATAAAATAAAGCTGGAATTTCTTAAAATAGTTTATAATTAAATTCCTAGGTAAAGAGAATGTAGATTAATTTTTGGAGAAAGGTAATGGTGTTGTAAATTTTGTTAATTAGTAAAAATTCGCGAAAGGGATTTAATTAATATGAAAAAATTACTAGGAATCTTAGGAATTATAACAATAGCTGGAAGCGGAATGTCGGGCATTGTTGGAAACACCCCAATTTAAGTAAAAAGTGAAATAAATTATTTAAAAACAAATAATTTAGAAAAATTAAATATAATCAAAAGAAGTTGATATAGTAAATCGCGAAATGAAAATAGAATAAATAGTCAGCTTTTTTCAACGGGTAAGCGTAATTATTGACCTTGATTTTCGAGAGATAATTGAGTAAAAATTCAAAAAGCATATAACGAAAGTAATAATTATGATACATTTAAACCTAAATTTATTAATATACTTGACAATATAACTTTTAATCAAAATGAATGTCCTAGAAATCATTATTGGAAAATTGCTAACGCTATCTGAAGTGATTTTTCAGTAATTAATAATGTTTATATGTCTTCAAAAATAAATTATGGGCTTTACATGGAAATTTGGGATGATGCAAAGTTAAACAAAAATAGTGTATCACTACAATGTTTTAATAATTGCCCTAGCAATAAATTTGAAAATATTGAAGAATTTATTAAAAATACTAGTTTAGGGGCTTTAAATGATAATAATCAAAATACAATTCTAACAGTAGTAAAATTCAAAAATTCTAATTTAGATACTTCACAATTAGAAGTAATTTTTAATTTTGTAGAAAACTCTTGATATTTATTGAATATACTTAATTTTAGGTATATTTTTAATATGATAGAGGTGGATAATAATTATGGAAAAAATAATTCAAGAACTAGTAAATACTTTAACAGATGATCAATTTTTAGAATTTTATGAAAAAGTCAAACAACAAGCAGAATTAATAAAAAAACAAAAACGTTTAAATGAAATTGATTAAAAATTTAGAGCGCGAGGTATTAAATTTCCTAAATGTGAATCTTACCATTGCGTTAAAAATGGACATAATTCAGAAGGAAAACAAAAATATTTATATAAAAATTGCCGTGCAAGTTTTGACGCGAAATTTATTGATTCAAATTTCATTGCTAGGGCAATCTAGTAAAACAATTTCTCGTTTTATTAAAACTACATTAAAAACCGCTTGATATAATCGTCAAAAATTAATGAAATCAAAATAATTAGAAAATACCCAATTAAAATTTAAAAAATTATCTGGTAAAATCCAAATCGATGAAATATTTATTAAAGAAATTCATAAAGGAAATTTCAAACATAAAACTGATCCACGAAGAATTTACCTTGACCCATTCGCAACTAATACTAAATGCTGTATTCAAATGGCAGTTGATAATAATAACAATATTTATGTTAAATCCACAAACACCAAACGTTTACAAAAACAATGAGTTATTGAAAATATGAACAAAGAATTAATTAACCAAAATTCAATTATTACTTCTGATATGCAAAAATTATATTTTTTAGTAGCAAAACAAACAGATTCTACTTTATGTGTAACTAAAACAACAATTAATCCTGAAGCTAGTTATCGTAACTTAAATAAAATCAGTAAATTACAATTTAGTCTTAAAGAAGCCTTAATTCATTATCATGGTTTAGGTTTTACTAATATTCAAAATTATTTAAATCTCTGAAAATGAAAATACCAACATAAGTTTTTAACTCCAAACCAATAAACAGCGGTATTATATTTTAATGTATAAAAAATTAAAGTAAAAATAGTAATTTTACATAAAAGCCTTTTAAAATTATCAAGTTGATGATTTTTTTTATTTTATCAAGAGTTTTCGACAAAATTAAAAGAAGTAATTAATAAAACAAATACATCAGCTACAATTAAAGCAAAAAATAATAGCTCTTCTTATTGCGGCAATAAAAAAGTTTCTTTTTCAATCAGACAAGATTTAAATAAATTAATTAAAATAATTAATTTAGAACATATTAATAAAAATAGTGATACAGCTATTTTTAATGAATTAAATTTTTTAAATCCTGATTTAGATATTTTGCAATTAGAAGTAATTAATAAAACAAATACATCAGCTACAATTAAAGCAAAAAATAATAGTAATAAATATTTTGATAAAAAGAAAATTTACTATGTAATAGATAATAAACAAAATAAAATTATTAATTTGAATGAATTAATTAAAAAAAGTATATTTTTAAGTTTTAGAGATAAGAACAAATCAACTACTTTAAAAGAAATTAAAAATATTAATACAAATGATTTAATATATTCAGATGTAACAGTAACAAAAAGTATTGAAACAACATACAATAAAAATAGTAAAAGTATTTGTTTTGGAACAACCACATTATTTCATAATTTACCTGAAAAATAGAATATGAAAACACCGAGTTGTAAATATGCAAAAGAAACAACCGTAAATTCTCAAATTACTACAGGTTTAAGTAAAACAAACAGTGAAGAAAAAAGAACGGAACAAACTTATACTTCAAGTATGGAACATAATTGAAATATTGAATTAAGTACAAGCGGAGGAATATGACCTTTTGCAGAAGTTTCTGCTAATTCCGGAGTCGGAGACAATTATGGTTCTTCAAATACAAATATGTCATCAGAAACAAAAACTTTAAATAATACATTTGATTTTTCAAACAGTAAAACAAATGAATTTAAAGAAATTTCAGAAGTGGAATTACCTTCACAAGAAATTGAAGTTAACCCAAATCAAAAGATTAAGGTTACTGCTTCATTAGATGAAGTTTTAGCACAAGTAATATTAAAATTAACACAAAATATTTATGGTGAAATTATTTCACAAATAACAAACACAAGTAATGAAGAAAAATCATTTAAAATTTCAATTAAAGAAATTATGCAAAAATTAAAAGAATATAATCTTTTACCACAAGAAATTACAATAAATAATGATGACACCATAACTTTTAATGGAAAAGCCAGTTGGTCATTAAAAAAAGGATTTAATGGTAATATTGAGTTTCATGAAGTAAAATAAAAATGATAAAATATTAAGTTTTTTAGGGGTGGGCGCTTCCGTAACCGGAGCAACAAATTAAATATTTTGTAAAAAATAATTATTTAAACTTCTAGAAATTACTTTGTTAAAAATTTTTGTAATGTTTGAAACGGAGTTTTAGTGTTTAATGATGAATGACAGCGTTAAAAGTTATAAAAGTAATAATATTTGTTTAAATAATGTTGAAGTTCATTTTGATTTAATTTTTTATCCTTGGAATAAAATAATTTGTTATAATGTTGGTGGAATCGTTCACGAAACCACGCCAATTAGTTCGCCTCAATCCAATGGGAAGATTGAACGATTCCATTTTTTGAAAGAAAGGTTATAAAAGGCCTTTCTTTTACTTTGTATGCTTTTTTATTACTTCAGTTAGTAGTAGTAAATTCAGGAGCATCATCAGCACGAAGGCGTTTAATTGTTATGCCAAGCGCGCCAAAATCTTTCATTGCTCTTTGCACAGCATTAATAGCATTATTAGGTCCTAAACTATCATGAACATAACCAAGCACTATCCGTGTTATTTCGTAAATGAAATCATAAATGTAATATTTTTTATCAACCGAAAAATTTGATGTGGTAATGATTTTGGCATCCATTTGTAAAAGGCCGATATCAGATACTTCATAACGCTTAAAATGGCGTTTTGTTTGTTTGATTTGCTGTTTTAATTCTTTTCAACGAGGGTCAGATTTAATTCAACGATAAAAAGTCTTGATATTTTTAGGAACTTCTGAATTTTTAATATCATGAAAACCGATTTTTAAATTGTTAAATAAAGACAACATTCCACCGGCTTGAAGATTTTTGTAATCAAAATATAAATCACATACTTTTTCACGATAATTTAAACTATATTGATAATTAAGATTTTGTGGTTTTGTAGTTTTAAACAATAACAAATCTAAATTGTCCGAATAATAAGCAGTTATAATTTTTTGTGCCCAACGATAAAAGGTTTTCGTTGCGTTCTTAAAATATTTTTTAATAAGTTTTGTTAAAGTAGTTTCTTCAATATAAAAATAAGTACATAAATTTAAATATGCAGTAATGCGGTTTTTAGTTTTATAGTAATAAGGATTACGTCAATTAGCTCTTAGTCAGCTTTGGATTTTTGCTTTTAAATCCGCTAAATCAGCTTGGGGAATAATATATTTCATTTTTTTAAACTCCTTAAATTAAGAAAACCATATTACAAAAAATACGATTTTCAAACATATTTATTAAAATTGCTAATTAATTAGGTATTTTTGCTAAAAATGAACTTATAAAATATTGTGGTTTATTTAATTGATATCTATCTAAATAAACAAATGACACTTTAATACTTTCAAGTTTAGGAGTTTCTCAGCCATAAGTAGTCAATATATCTTCAGATGATTTTGGTTTATAAACACCTTCTCGTTTAAAAAAATCCCTTATAGGATTATTAATACTTTGATTTTCGATTAAAAAGCTTTTTTCAAAAATATCATCTGGAAAACGAACACTTTCATCATAAAAAGTTATTCTTCCGGCAAAGCCAAAACTCTCTACATTAAAAATGTATTATTTAAACTAGAAAATTGTAATTTTTTTTCAGAAACATTACTTCTACATCCGAAAATAAACATTACACATACTAAATTTAAAGCTGATAAAAATTTTCACATAAAGAAAAATCCTCCTTTTAAAGGAATTATATTATAAAAAATAATGGCAATATTTAAGAGAACTTTTTTAATATCATTAATAAGATTGCTAACGGCACTACAAATTCAAATAACATCTGAAATGCAGGAATAACTTCAAACACCGGAAAGGCGGTTTTGGTAAAATTAATCGTTGTTTTAGAAATATCCGCAAGGGGGCGAATTAAAAGATTAATCCCCGAAAGACCAAGTAATCAATTTAACACGCTAACAGCAGCATACTGAAATACCACAGGATATAGCAATAAATGATCCCCAATAAGAACAATTAGGCGTCGGAATTAAATCATTCATGTTACCACCACTTATTCCACCACCAATAAAGGCCGTTGAATTCAAAATGTTAAAATCGTATAAAGAATAATGATATTCATTACTTTCATTATTCTTTTTATATAGTGGAAAAGTTCGCGTAAAAATATTAATTCCATACATCACACCAACTTTGGCGTTGTAAAAATGCATTTTATTACTAGTAGCGTTTCATAGTTGGTTATCATACGCTTTTAAAACATTAAAATCTATTTGATAAGAACTTTTACCAGTATTAAAACCATTGGCAATTTGTTTATCTTTAACAAAGAAATGAGAACGAAAAATCATATTCTTACTATTTTCGATTGTTGAACCAAAGTTAATTAAATACTGTTTGGGATAAAAAGTAATTAAGGAACGATAGAAAAAACCCATTTGTAAAACATTTTTAGGAATTTGTTGCATCCCTTTGTAATCTAATTCTACATAAGTAGAAACATCCATATCAAAATTCACATAAAAGAATTGTACAAAAAACTCACCTAAAACTTTATAGATTTTATTAAATAAACAATTAATAAAATAAATAGTTAAATCTTTTTGATAATGGATCATAAAATCTTTAAAATCAGTCTTTAATTTGTCATCATAGCGTAAAAAATGGAAAGTATTACCATAATAATTAATTTGTCCAAAAAAGGTATTGATAAAATTTTTTCCAAATCTTGTTCGCGAGCCAGATTTTCAAAGTGATTTACCATTTTCTAAAAACTCATTATTGCCCACAATACTACCGTGCTCAGTTTTTATAGTAATAACATCACCAAAACCAGAAAAGGAAAGTTCTCTAAAAATAACTTTTTCAATAAAACCGGGTGGATATGAATTTTTGCGACTTAAAATAAATTTACTATTTTGTTTAAAACCATTTAATTTAATTGATATTTCACGCATATATTTAAAATTCTCATCAAAGAAATTAAAAATTGGCACTCAATATAAATAACTATAATTAAATTTATCAAAATCTCGGCGTTGTATCATCAAATAATCTAGTTTATCTTGAAACTGATTATATTGATATTCACCATCTTTTTTAGTCATTTCGGTTGGTAACGGTTACTCCTTATCTTTCTCTGGTTGTAGTGGCGCTTTAGTTGAAAATGAACTTATAAAATATTGTGGTTTATTTAATTGATATCTATCTAAATAAAAAAATGACACTTTAATACTTTCAAGTTTAAGAATTTCTCAGCCATAAGTAGTCAATATATCTTCAGATGGTTTTGATTTATAAACACCTTCTCGTTCAAAAAAATCCCTTATAGGATTATTAATACTTTGATTTTCGATTAAAAAGATTTTTTCAGACATATCATCTGGAAAAAGAACACTTTCATCATAAAAAGTTATTCTTCCGGCAGAGCCGAAACTCTCTACATTAAAAAATGTATTTTTAATGCTAACAAACTCTAATTCACAACTATTGCCGCATTGACTAGGATTAGTTGCTCGTTTTTTTCGTTTCATAAAGTATTGTTCCATATTGGGTTTTGGTGGTTGTTTTGTATCAAAATGGATAGGTTACAATAAGTTGGACCATATTTATGTGGACTTTCAAATAAAATAAAATTATTGATTAAATTTTAAGCACTTTTAAAATTAAAAGATCAGGGGTTGTCCTTATGACAATGCTGTGGCTGAAACAACTTACAAAACTTTTAAAACGGAATTTATTGAGGGTAAAAAATTTGAAAATTTAACATAATTAAAATACGAATTATTTGATTTTGTTAATTGATATAACAACATTCGAATTCACGGCAGCCTAAATTATTTAACGCCTGTTGAATTTAGAAAACAACATTCTACATAAAAAGAGTCCTAAAAAGGGTTGCCATACCAAAAAATGCTCCTAACGGCACCAAACCAATAAAAATTATAATAAATCAAGAAATAATCTTATGCATCTCATCACATCTTAAAACTCTTTTTTATCGCTTTAAAAGCATCAGAAAATTTATACTGTTGATGTTGTGGATATTCACAATTAGCAACTTGCATTTGATGCTTTCTAAAAACTTTATTAAAGTAATAAACCTTAATAATTAACTTAATACCAGTTATTAAAAAATAAATAATTAATAATCAAAGATAAATATTAAAAAATACACTTTGAAAATTTAATGGTATAAAATCTTTAAAAAATTCATTCCCTTTAATTTGAAGAATCGTTAAAAATACTCAAATTATAGTAATAACACTATGAAGTATGATAAAAAAATGTATAAAACTTAAAACGATTTTAAATCATTTAATACTTAATATTTTCTTTAATTTTTTCATTTTTTAACTCCTTAAAATTAAATATATTGTTGATAAAATACAAATCGTTCCTAAAATTTGGAAAATCGGATGTTGATAAAATAACCTTATCATTGGTTTAAACAAATCTAAAATTTTAATATTATTTGATAGAACTTTATTAAAATATTCTAAACCCTCACGCGCATAGGCTCATAAACCTAAAAAGTCATTTAAAGCAAAAATAGAAAAAACAGCAACAAGAATAAATAAAATTATCAATTTAAACATTTTAAAAACCTACCTTTTTATTCGCCGTCCGTGTTGGTTAACTCATGGTCTGTTTTTAGGACTATTACCGCTAAATTTCTTAATTGGACCGCTAGATGATTTTTTCTTAGCTCCTCAATCAGCAACTGATTTTCGATATTTTTTAAGAAAAACAACTTTTGGTCGTTCAATATGAATACCTAAAATGCCACCAATTACAAGATTTATCACAAGCATAATTAGTGGAAAAATAATAATGCGAATATCTGTTCCAGGAATGGTTAAAGTTCAAATTAAATCAAAAACTTTATAAAACATATCGCCAATTAAACTAGCCATTTTTTCTAAGTTTTCCATTTTTTAAAATCCTTTATTTATTTTTCTTCTTCAGATTATTTTTTAACTTAGTAAGTATCTTACTAAATTTTTCCATTTTTAAATATTCTAATGCTTCAATATCCATTACATTATCATTTCAAAATTTATGTTGATAATTATCATTCAAAGCACGATTACTTAATTCACGCAAGAATGATAAATATTTATTATCGTAAAGATTTAAAATTGACATCGGAATTTTCAATTTAAAGAAATAAATATCTAATTCCGGAATGCTACAATACTTGATTTTGCGAACTTTTTTATCATTTTTTGCATTAATCAGAGTTAATTCGTCATTGTTCGTATTCGCTTACCAATTTAAAAGTGCCATAAATAACTTGTAAATAAGGACAAAAGATACTAACTGGTTTTTTACGAATTTCCACAATCACATTATTAGCAATATCACGAACTTTAACTAAGATATGTTCGGCTCGCTGCCCACTTGTTAATACGGTATGGGTAAATTAGCGAGCTGAAGAAAAATATTCTTGTAAACCTTGGTTTACTCCATCATTTTCTTTATAGTCAGTTCTTTCTAAAAATAAGTTAGTTTCATCTCATAACAGCAAATGCTTTTCTTCTAATATCGGGTAATTATAATCTAATAAAGACATATACCCTAATGAAAGCATTTGTTTATCCGTAATCGGAAAAGTAGAAATCATTTTTCAACCGCTTAATAAATAAGAAGCTAAAACCATTAAAGCGGTTTTTCCAGTCCCTAAGGCACCAATTACTGAAATTTAAAGGCGAATTTAATAAGAAATTAATAAAACTACGCCATGCAAAAAAATGAGAAATTTTAGTATATAAAATATACAAAGCAATTAATAAATAATATCAAATAACATTCTTCAACTTTGGGGATTATAATAATGCAAAATCGCATCATAAAATCACGCAATAATAAATAAAGTGCGATTTAAAGCAACAAAATCATATAATCTTAAATTTATTTTTTTAAAAAATAGCATCACTTAAATCACACTTTCTTTATTTTTATTACTATCTGCCTGGTATTAATTTTTCAAACATTTTGAAAGCGATCAAAAATAAACCAATAATCACACCAAGCAAGAAAACTCAATATGTAGCAAAAAAATTAATGACATTTGGCATATTACCACCAATAATATCAGTTCAAATATTACCGAATGCTGTAATTAATGCTTTTCATAAATTAGTAACCACTTGTTCGCCAGTAATTTTTGCTGGTGCATCGACCAAGAAAGTTCCAATCATATAATCACCCCCTTTATAAACAAAATATAATTTAACCTTATAAAATAGGATAACCTTAAATAAGACAATAACTACTAATACCATTCAAAAGGCAATATTTGCTATTAAAAGTCAAAGTAGTTCTTTGGTTAAATCAATTTCTTTACCAGAAACTCACGCCGGAATAGTTGTAATTTGGATAAATAAATCTCAAAAATAAAATTTTGTCATTTCTCAATCTAAATCTTTTCAAACAACTAAAAACATAATAATTACCGCTTAAAAGGTTAAAAGAGTAGAAAAATAATGGCTGAAAACAGCATTACAATTATTAAAATTGAAAACAAAAATACAACTCGGGGTGGTAAATCAGTACTTGGATATATTAATTCAATTAACTCAATAATTACTTTTTTAAACATTTAACAACCAACTTCCTTAATTAATAACATAGCATCAATACAAACCCACGCATCATGAAAAATATCTATCTCTACATGACCAACACCATAATCACGCACTCATACACGATTAGGTTTAGTATTATTATCACCATTAATATATACAGATAACTGCGATACTCTATCTATCTTTTGTTCTTCTTCTGAAGAAGCAATACCATATCATACTTTCACTTTTCTCTTCCTACCTTTTAATTTATCTTTCTTATTTTTAACATTTTTTTAATTTTTTTAATTTTTCTAACCCTTTTTGTACTCTTAATTCGATTAATTTTATTTATTTTTGTATTATAGTTAAATTTAGTCATATCTATGTATTTTTAAAAATATTCTAAATATTTTTTTATTTGTTAATTTCTTCTCCATCTTTTTCTAATAAATTTTTCTTAAATTTTGCAATAAATATTCGTTGTGAATAAGTAAAATCTTTTGGTAACTGTTTTGCTTCACTACCATATTTCTTTTTATCTTTAAAAAACCGATAAATATTAACCACAATATAATATGCTAGTAATAATGTTAAAATTGTAAAAAATACTAATCCAAATATACTCATCTTTCTTTTCTCCTTAATTTTCTAATCTTTTAATATGCAATATCAACACAAAGTCAATTATCACCGACTAAATCAGTTCTAACAGATTCAACTGCAGATTTAGACGCTCAAATTTTTTGTTCTAATCCAGTTTTTTTATTAATAGAATATATAAACTTTCGACAATAATTTTTAGGTGGTTCATCCCCACTAACTCACATTTTCATTTCTAAAACTCCAAAACTATTTTTTACTACACAAAATCAAAAAATTGCAATAACTTAGTTAAATAACTCAACTAACATCGATAATTAACGGGCGGAGCATACGCTTTCCGCACCGTTTAAACACCATAAAAACCAACTAAGATATTTTTTTATTTATCCCTATTCTTAAAACACCGTAAAACATTTTTAAAATAATCAAAACTTACAACCTTTTTATCATATTCTTTTTCAGCAACAAAAAAACCTAACAACTCATGACCTAAAATCAAACTAGATTCTTGGCCTTTACTATTAACAAAAACCAACTGATATTCACCATCTTTAATTATTCCAATACAAATAGACTTCTCATATTTTCCTTTATAAACAAATCGTTTTGAAAATCAAATACCAGTAGATTCATACAATCACGGAATTGCCGGAGCTTTAATAAGTACTGCATTTTGCGTTTCTTTTAAAAGATATTTTTCAGTATTTAAAAAAATATTTTCAATGTTTCGCATACACATAACTCCTTACAAATATATTTAGTTTATTACTATCAAGGCACAAAAAAAATACAAGGCTTAAATAAAAATAATAAATATTAATTTAACCTTATATTTCTTGTAATAAATAAATGAGCTCGTATTTATTTATTAATTAACAGCAAGTTTGTATAAACCAAAATCTTGTCATATGTATATTTTAATTTTGTCGAAAAATCTTGATAAAATTAAAACATTATTTTATAAATTTACTTTATACATCCCTCCTCTATTAGCTATGCTCCTTTCTAATAACAAGACTGCTATTTAATTAAATTTCATTAAGAATTTCTAATGAAAGATACTTTTAGAAACATATTTTTAGTTAAAGAAAAAAGAGATCTAGATTATATCTAGACTCCTGAAAACTTTATACGTCCTATAAAGGAAAGTGCATTTATGATAATATTTTAATTTAAATAAAAATGGGGCGACTGATGGGAATTGAACCCACGAATGTTGGTTCCACAAACCAATGCGATAACCATTACGCCACAGTCGCCATATATAATGGTTTTTATTAACCGATAAAATTATATAACTATTTTAAAAGAATGTAAACTTATTCGTAAAAAAAGGTCGCGTTTAGTTTTCTTAGATATTGCTTTGAAGAAATAAAACAATCAGCTAATTATATTATTTAATTACTAAACTAACCCCGCCTTTCTTGTTATTGTCATTTTTATTTGTTACCATTTTATCATATTATTGAATTTTTACACAATGAAAAATTATTAATGGTCGCGTTTAGTTTTCTTAGGTATTTTTAAAAAAAGAAAAAATAATCATTTACTATAAATTATTTATAAATTATTTCAATATGCAAATTAAGTATATATATCCTATGTATGATTTTTGTTGTAAAAAATTATTTTAATGTTGTTTTTATAACCTTTTATTAAAATTATGTTTGTTAATATTAAATATTTTGTTTTATTACTTATTTTTAAAATAAAATTTTAATTTTGTAGAAAACTCTTGATAAAATAAAAAAATCATCAACTTGATAATTTTAAAAGGATTTTATGTAAAATTACTATTTTTACTTTAATTTTTTATACACTAAAATATAATACCGCTGTTTGTTGGTTTGGAGTTAAGCCCTTATGTTGGTATTTTCATTTTCAGAGATTTAAATAATTTTGAATATTAGTAAAACCTAAACCATGATAACGAATTAAGGCTTCTTTAAGACTAGATTGTAATTTACTGATTTTATTTAAGTTACGATAACTAGCTTCAGGATTAATTGTTGTTTTAGTTACACATAAAGTAGAGTTTGTTTGTTTTGCTACTAAAAAATATAATTTTTGCATATCAGAAGTAATAATTGAATTTTGGTTAATTAATTCTTTGTTCATATTTTCAATAACTCATTGTTTTTGTAAACGTTTGGTGTTTGTGGATTTAACATAAATATTGTTATTATTATCAACTGCCATTTGAATACAACATTTAGTATTAGTTGCGAATGGGTCAAGGTGAATTCTTCGTGGATCAGTTTTATGTTTGAAATTTCCTTTATGAATTTCTTTAATAAATATTTCATCGATTTGGATTTTACCAGATAATTTTTTAAATTTTAATTGGGTATTTTCTAATTGTTTTGATTTAATTAATTTTTGACGATTATATCAAGCAGTTTTTAATGTAGTTTTAATAAAACGAGAAATTGTTTTACTAGATTGTCCCAGCAATGAAATTTGAATCAATAAATTTCATTGTTCATAATTTAAATGACTTCAATAAATAAAATGATTACGAAAAGCGTCAAAACTTGCACGGCAATTTTTACATAAATATTTTTGTTTTCCTTCTGAATTATGTCCATTTTTAACGCAATGGTAAGATTCACATTTAGGGCATTTAAATACCTTACCTTGTGTTCTAAATTTTTGATCAATTTCATTTAAACGTTTTTGTTTTTTTTTTATTAATTCTGCTTGTTGTTTGACTTTTTCATAAAATTCTAAAAATTGATCATCTGTTAAAGTATTTACTAGTTCTTGAATTATTTTCTCCATAATTATTATCCACCTCTACCATATTAAAAATATACCTAAAATTAAGTATATTCAATAAATATCAAGAGTTTTCTGCAAAATTAAAACAAATTTTTAATTAAGGCGGTATGTAATTTTATTACAACAAGGAAATAAAGAGTGATTTATAAATGAAAGAAAAAGGTTATTATGATTTATTATTAAAATTATTCAAATCTTTACCCTCCTAACAAAACTTTATGCCTCCGTAAAATCGCTAAGATTAACTTAGTGATAAAATATATGGTTTTTCTAAATTATTTTTTAAAGTTTCTAAAAATTGTCCCGCATCATAAATATCAATAGCTCGTTGATCAACTGTTAATGTTATATTCATCATATGTCTAATAGTCACGCTTTGACCATAAACAACAGGTTTTCTTAAAATCTTACCAATCCCCATAACCGCAACATTAGGATAAAAAATTGGTGAAATACCTGAATTTGCGCCAACCATTCCAAAATTAGTAATAGTAATGGTACTACCAACAAATTCAAGGTCATTTGTTTTCCTTGCCCGAATCCTTTGATCAGATTGCTCTATATCAGTTGCTAACTGTGCTATTGATAACTTATCAACTAATCTAATAACTGGAGTTTGTAAACCGTCAGCATATTGTCGAGCAATAGCAATATTATGATATCTCTTAATAACTAATTCATTAGTATCAGCATCATAACTAGCATTAAGTTTTGGATATTCTTCTAAACTTAAAGATATTGCTTTAATTATAAATACCATTGAATTCAACCGTGTCTTACTATTGTTACTATGCGAAGACATCCTTTCACAAAGAGCAATGACATTATTCATATCAACTTCACAATTTAATGTTAAATGCGGAACATATTTATTACTTAATATCAACGCTTCCACAGCACTATTTCTTGCTTTTGAAAGCATTTTTCTAGTTTCTAAATGACCACTCTTTTGTTCAGCAGAATGATTAATTTCAATGTTAACACCATTATCATTGATTAAATTTTCATTCTTTAAATTATTTTCTAATGGGATAATTAAATTTTGTTTAGCAATCTTTTCTAACTGTTCTTGAGATAATGAATTAAAAGATTGTTGCATATCAGTATGATAAGAAGCAATTAATTGTGGATTAATAATTGGAACATATTTTGGCGGAATAAATACTGGTTGATGAAAATAACTAGGTACATATTGATGACCTGAATTTTTCAACATATTATTTATTCCTTGATTACTTTGTTGAGTATTTATATTTTCATCAGTTAATTCATAAATTAATTCTTTTAAATTTACTTCTGACTGAGAAACAGCAGCTTTGTCTTGCTCAGTATTTTTTTCTTGATATCCTAATGATTGATATTGACTTTTAATAGTTTCTTTAGTTTCTAGTTTATCATCTACTTCTTCAGAAATTATTTTATTAATTTCTTCAATATTACTATCATTATTAATTTTACCTTTTTGAATTAAATCAATTTTTTTATAAATAGTATTCCGAGCATTATCAACAAAAGAAGCATTTGCATCACTTGATTGCGTTTTACTTTCTTTAACTGTAACAACTTGTTCTTGCAAATTATTCATTCGCTTCATAATTATTTCCCGAAATGATAACGGTTTTTCATTTTTCTTTATTAACTCTTCTGAAGTTGTTTTTGAACTTAAATTATTTTCAGACAATGGAGTTTTTTCTTGAATATCATTTAATTTATTTAAAATTCTTTGACGAAATTTAGAAATACCAGATTCATTTTTTTCTTGCATATCACTAATAACACTATTAGAATTAATAATACTTTTGTTTTTTTCAATTACTTGATGTGGAGATTTAGGTTTTGGCGTTGGCGATAATTTTTGATTAATAACTTTTTTTTCAAATTCTGCTGTAAAACCCTTTTCTAAATGTGATTGATTTTCTGATAAATTAAATTTTAATTCTTGCTCTTGTTCTTCTCAATTAGAGGGTAGCTTTTTTGATGACGATTTTATTGGTTTTACTGATTTTTCAGAGACAGTTTCTTTCAACATAATCTTCATTTTAACAACAACATCACCGCGTTTAACACTATCGCCCTCAGCAACAAATAATTTTTCAATATCACCATCAAATAAAGTACTAACAGGAATCTCTTGACCTTCACAGTTAACAAGCAAAATATTTTGAAAGGCTTTAACATGACTCCCTTGTTCAACTAAAATTTGCTTAATAGCACCATATTTGCTTGGTAAATTATTTAACTTAATTTTAATCATTAAAGCCTCCTCTTAACTTTTATCTTATTTTAACATTTATTACTATTTATTGTATCAAATAATTTTTTAATTTTGTCGAAAACTCTTTTTAATTTTGTCGAAAACTCTTGATAAAATAAAAAAAATCATCAACTTGATAATTTTAAAAGGCTTTTATGTAAAATTACTATTTTTACTTTAATTTTTTATACATTAAAATATAATACCGCTGTTTGTTGGTTTGGAGTTAAACCCTTATGTTGATATTTTCATTTTCAGAGATTTAAATAATTTTGAATATTAGTAAAACCTAAACCATGATAACGAATTAAGGCTTCTTTAAGACTAGATTGTAATTTACTGATTTTATTTAAGTTACGATAACTAGCTTCAGGATTAATTGTTGTTTTAGTTACACATAAAGTAGAATTTGTTTGTTTTGCTACTAAAAAATATAATATTTGCATATCAGAAGTAATAATTGAATTTTGGTTAATTAATTCTTTGTTCATATTTTCAATAACTCATTGTTTTTGTAAACGTTTGGTGTTTGTGGATTTAACATAAATATTGTTATTATTATCAACTGCCATTTGAATACAACATTTAGTATTAGTTGCGAATGGGTCAAGGTGAATTCTTCGTGGATCAGTTTTATGTTTGAAATTTCCTTTATGAATTTCTTTAATAAATATTTCATCGATTTGGATTTTACCAGATAATTTTTTAAATTTTAATTGGGTATTTTCTAATTGTTTTGATTTAATTAATTTTTGACGATTATATCAAGCAGTTTTTAATGTAGTTTTAATAAAACGAGAAATTGTTTTACTAGATTGCCCCAGCAATGAAATTTGAATCAATAAATTTGATTGTTCATAATTTAAATGACTTCAATAAATAAAATGATTACAAAAAGCGTCAAAAATTGCACGGCAATTTTTACATAAATATTTTTTTTTCCTTCTGAATTATGTCCATTTTTAACGCAATGGTAAGATTCACATTTAGGGCATTTAATACCTTGTGCTCTAAATTTTTGATCAATTTCATTTAAACGTTTTTGTTTTTTTATTAATTTTGCTTGTTGTTTGACTTTTTCATAAAATTCTAAAAATTGATCATCTGTTAAAGTATTTACTAGTTCTTGAATTATTTTTTCCATAATTATTATCCACCTCTATCATATTAAAAATATACCTAAAATTAGGTATATTTAATAAATATCAAGAGTTTTCTACAAAATTAAAAAGTAATTTTATTGAAACGAATTTTTTACTACTTTTAAATAATATATTACTTTATTTTGTTTAATAAATTTCTTCTCATACTCTGTTAAAAACATGCTAGATAAACTATCTTGCTCTTGAACTAATAATTTTCAATTAGAATCACTCCTCAAACTATTAATAGTAAAGTCAAACAATATCGCATTATCAGTACGAATTAAAATTCTACCTGAATTAACAAGAATATTTTTATATGCTAATAAAAATTTAGGGTGCGTTAACCTTCTTTTATAATGTTTTTTCTTTGGTCACGGATCAGAAAAATTAAGATATATTTCAGTAATTTCATTAATAGCAAATATAGTTAAAATATTATTAGCATCAATTTGAACAAATTTTAAGTTATTAGGGATTTTTTCTAATGCTACCACTTTCTTTACTGCTACCATTAATACTACTCCCGATTTTTCAATGGCAATAAAATTTATCATTGGATATTTATGTGCCATAGCAATAATAAAATTTCCTTTACCACATCCAATTTCTAAATGACAAGGTTGAGTATTATTAAAAATTTTTGATGATCAATTACCTTGATAAGTTTGGGGCTCTTGAATAACAATTTGATAATTATTTTTTAAAAATATTTTTGCTTGCGGATTATTTCGTAATCTCATATTATTCTCCTATCTATTAAGTAACAAAAAATAGTAAAGCGATAGAAAAAAAGATTGTTGTTGATACACAGTCAATAATCGTTGTTACCAAAGGAGCAGCCATAACAGCTGGATCCATTCTTAATAATTTTGCAATAATTGGTAAAATTCCTCCCGCTACTTTAGAAATAATAATAACGATTCATAAAGATAATGAAATTGTAATCATTGAAGCTCACTGATCTCAATGTAAAACACCATCATATTTAATAAGATTAATAATAATCATTCTAATAAAGTTAAAGCAAATTAAAATTAAACCAACAAAAAAAGATATTCTTAACTCTTTCCAAACAACTTGCCCATAATCTTTAACTGTAACATCACCTAATGATAATGCACGCACAATAGTCGTTGATGCTTGACTTCCGGAATTTCCTCCCGTATCAGCAATAATTGGTAATAACGGTACTAATAAAATTAAAAACTTATTAGATAAATCACTACTATTTTTATTAGCACCAAATAAAGGTAAAAAAGCATCAATAACTAATTCCGAGAAAGTAGCTGACACTAATAAAAATAACAACCAAAATATTCGCGAACGAACAATTCTTCAAACCGGAGTTTTTAAATATAACATCTCAGTTGGTTTAATCGCAGCCAACTTTTCAATATCTTCTGTTGCTTCTTCTTCCATAACATCTAAAATATCATCAACAGTAATAATTCCAATTAACACATTTTGCTTATTAACAACAGCAACTTCATTTAAATCATATTTTTGAACAATATTAGCAACTAATTCTTGATCACTATGAGCATCAACACTAACAACATTAGTTTCCATTACACTATTAACTTCTTCTTTACTATTAGCAAAAACTAAATTTCTTAAACTAATAACTCCTAATAACTTATTCTTACTATCAGTAACATAATACTTATCACTATTTTCTGGTCTTTCACCCAGTTGTTTCACTTTTTCCAATGCTTGAACAACTTTCTCATGTTGAAGCAACTGCACAAAATCAACTGACATAATTGAACCAGCACTATTTTCTTCATAATTTAATAAGATATTAATTTCTTTTCTTTTATCACGCGATGCATTGATAATAAGCTTTTTAACAACTTCTTCAGGTATTTGTTCTAATAATTCAACAATATCATCAACATATAATTGATTAACAATTTGCGTTATTTCCGTATTATTTAACTCATTTAATAACATTATTTTTATTTCCGTATCAAGATTAATAAAAACTTCACTAGCTATTTTTGAATCTAACAACCTTACTAAATATAAAACTTCACTAAGATTTTCCGTTTTATTAATTATATCAGCTAAATCAGCACTATGCAAATTTTTTAAAATTTTTTCTAAGCTTTTCTTATCATTAATATTAACTAATTTTTGCAAATTGCTAATATTTATTTGCAATAACGACTTATTATTAATAGACACTAGCATTTTACCTCACAACAATGTTATTTTACTATTTATGTAATATTAATTATATCTTGTTTAACAATAAAAGTCTTTTGTTATTTAAATATAAAATAAAAAGTAAACAATAAGTTTACTTTTTATTTTATATTTACATTTATGGTGGAGATGGTGGGAATTGAACCCACGTCCAAAAATAAGTCCCAATTAACATCTACAGTTTATTTTATTCAAGAAAAGTTCATTAAAGAAAAATATGAATAAACAAGTAATATCTCTAACTAGTTAATAGAATTTCAACATTGCTTATTAACATCACAATATCTAGTTTATCAAGTATCAACATTAAACTAGCCTAGATAAACTTACGCTAAAATAATGTGCTATTTATATCCTTTAAAAGGTTGAATTAAGCAACTAATTTTGCCTCAACAAAGTTATGATTTAACATATATGTTGGAATAGCTTGATGTTCTTTTTTATTTCCGGTTATAACACCTCGAAGTAGATAAGGTTTACCACACCACTGCAGTTAATTGTTTGTTATTTCTGTCGAATCCAGTGCACCCCCATAGGTATATTATATCAAATTTATGAAATCTTTTGAATTTTTCGTTCCACATCGCGTTTTTTAATAATCTCTCTTTTATCATAAAGTTTTTTAGCTTTTGCTAACGCAATTTCAATTTTAACTAAACCCTTACTATTAAAATATATTTTAGTAGGAACTAATTGTAAATTTTGCAATTTCATTTTCGCTCCCAACTTTAAAATCTGTTTTTTGTGCAATAATAACTTTCTTGAACGATTAGGGTCCGGTTTAGCACTTGATGCATAAGCATAAGTACTAATATGTAAATTTAAAATTAGTGCTTCTTGATTTCTAATCAAAACATAACTTTCTTGTAATGAAACATTAGATTCTCTTAAAGATTTAACCTCAGAACCTTGCAATGCAATTCCGGCTTCATAACTATCTATTAATTCATAATTAAATCGTGCTTTACGATTTGAAGCAATTATTTTCATTGTTTAAACCTACCATTACCATTACCATTTTTAAAATCTTTAAGGGTAAAATCAATTTTTCTTTCTAACTTACTAGCGTGCTTAACCTCAATATTAACAATTTGTCCAAGATAATATTCTTTTCTTGTTCTTTCACCAACTAAACGCATTGTTTTCTCATTATAGTTATAATAATCATTTCGCATATCACTAACACGAACCAATCCTTCAATAGTATTTTCTAATTCTACAAAAATCCCAAAATTAGTAACTGAACTAACAATTCCTGAAAATATTTTTCCAATTTGTGTTTCCATATATTCAGCTTTTTTCATTTGTTCTACTGCTCTTTCACATTCTAATGCTTTCAAATCAGAAATACTAGACTGTTCGGCTTGATTTTGTAAAATCGCTGTATACTTATCAACAATAACATTATTAATTTGTTTTTCAAAAAGATATTTTCTTAACATCCGATGAACAATTAAATCTGGATAACGACGAATTGGTGATGTAAAATGAGTATAACAGTCACTTGCTAAACCAAAATGCCCAATATTATTAATATCATAACGCGCTTTTTCCATACTTCTTAAAAACAAAGTAGCAATAACTTGAAATCAAGGTTTATCTTTAATATTTTCCAAAGTTAATTGTAAATCTTTAGCATAAACATTCTCAACTTTACCCTTAATGTTATAACCCATTATTTTTAATACATTATACACTTCTCTTAATTTTTTAATTTTTGGTTTATCATGAATGCGATAAATAAATGGCAAATTCATTCAATAAATAGTGCTAGCCACCGTTTCGTTAGCCCGAATCATAAAATCCTCAATTAACATTTCTGCTGTTGCCCGATTTCTCAAAGAAATATCACTAATTTTGCCATTTTGATTAATAATTAATTTAGCTTCATTTAAATTAAAATCAATAACCCCGGCTTGCTCTTTATATTTTCTTAAAATATGATGTAAATCACGAGCAATTAAAAGCATTTGATAAATTTCAGGATGAGTTTTAATAAAATCTGGATTTTGATTACTAAAAGCTAAATTTACTTCATCATACGACATTCTTCGCTTAGTTTTAATAACTGCTGGATATATTTCATTACTAATAGTTTCACCAATAGCATTAATTTCCATTTCACAAACTATCGTTAACCGCATCTCATTTTCATTTAAAGAACAAATACCATTTGATAATTGTGTTGGTAACATCGCAATAACACGATCAACTAAATAAACGGAAGTCCCACGAATAAAAGCTTCTTTATCTAAAGCACTATTCTCAGCAACATAATGTGCCACATCAGCAATCGCAACAAATAATTTATAATTTCCATTATCCAACTTAACAACATTAATAGCATCATCTAAATCTTTAGCGTCACTACCATCAATAGTAATAAATAAATTATTTTGTAAATCTCTCCGACCAATTAATTCTTCAGCCATTACCAATGGCGAGATTTTTTTTACTTCATTTAATGTCGCATCATCAAATTTTGTCTTAACAAAAAACTCGTGAACAACAGCGATGACATCAATTCCAGGGGTATTAATATTACCAATAATATCCTGAATTTCCAATGATACCAATTGATTTTTACTAACAGACAATATTTTAGCAATAACAATCGTATCAACAATTGCCATATTTAAATTACTAACTACAAGGACTAAATGTTGCAATTTAATATTATTAATTTTTAAAAATTTTGTTTTATTTGCTTCATTAAAACAAACAGTAGCAACAACCGTCGTTAAAGGCCTTTTTAATACTTCAATTACCCGAGCCTCAAAATGTCGAGCATCATTTTGCTTAATATTTTTAGTAGCAAATAAAACTTCATCCATATCTAAACAGCCATTTAAGTCTTGTGATTTAACAAAATACTCTTGATTATCCTTAGTTTTAATAAAACCAAAACCCTTAGAATGCAGTTGAATAATACTAGTAAGTAATTGATTTTGTAAATTTAAGAAATATTCATTATTACTATTAACTTTTAAAACATCATTAATTATTAATTCCTTAAGTTCCAACACCATTAATTCATATTGTTCTTTATTAGTAATTTCAAGATAATTACTAATTTCTAACTTTGAAAGGGTTCGCTTTTCATTTTTTAAAATATTTAAAATTTTTTGCTTCATATACTCTCCATCAGTCATTAAACTATTAGAACTTTCAAGAACTAATGGTTTAAATAAAAATTATAAAGAATTTTCTAAAATTCTAATAATCATTGAAAGAACAAATAAACAAGATCCACAACCTAGCATCATCAATGATAAAGTTCGTGAAAGTCCTCGCTCTTTAGTTTGTGCAAAAAGCTCTTGATTACCACCACTTAATGCTCCTAACCCTGCTTGCGTTTTCTTTGGCTGTAATAGTCCAATAACAATCATTACAAAACCAATAATTAAAAGAATAATCTCAAAGATTAATAAAATATTTTGTTTACTCATATATTAAACCTCTACTTTTATAAATTTTAATAATTACCTTGTAAATTATATCATAATCTATCATATATGTTTTATAACAATTTTTTTAATTTTTTTTTATTACTTATTTTTCAAATAAAAAGGTAATCAGTTTTTAGTTGTTTTTCTTTCAAAATTATTTAAACCTTTTCCTACCTAACAAAACTTTATGCGTCCTTATTTTACAACTTAAATTAGAAAAAATGATATTGACTTTGTAAAATTTGAAAAATAATATTAAAACCATAAAATATTATAATTACTCCAGAAGTTATTACTGTAAAAATTTTACTACTACTTCAACGCGGAATTGTTTTAACAGTAAAAATAATAATTGTTAACAACAGCAAAATCGCAATAACAAATAATGGCATTAAATTCATCATATTACCATTTGCTAAATATTCTAAACTTCCGACAGGATGATTAATAATATCAGCAACAAAGTAAATAATTGAATTAAAAAGATGGCTACCAACAATTCCGGCAATGGCAACATTACCATAACCAATCCTTGCTAAAGAAAATAGTGATACTACTTCTGGTAAGGCTGTTGTCATTCCTAAAAAAATCGCTCCTGCCGATTCTTTTTTAATCCCATAAACATTATCAAAGTTATCAATAACCGCAACTAATATTATTGAAGAAAGAACTAAACCAATAACCGAAATAACGAAAAAAATTATAATCATCTTTAATGATAATTTTTTTAAACCAACATCTTTATTAGTTTTAGGTTCTTTTTCCTCATCATGAAATCCTTTAAAAATCATTATTAAAAATCCCCCATAAACTAATAATAAAACTAAAAATGGTCAAGAAACATTGATATAAGGAATTGTTAATCGCATAAAATCAAATGCTTTAATTGGCATTAAAACTAATACTAAAATTATATTAATTCCGATCATTAAATAAATAATAAAGCGATTAGAGTTATTTATTTTTTTAAAAAATAAATAACGAATAAACATAATATCAGCAACAGCTAACATTGCTCCTGAAAATAAATTTGCCCCCATAACATCACCCATACTAACTTCAGGACTCCCTAAAGCACCGGCTGTTATCGCCGATACAAGTTCTGGCAATGAAGTTATAATTGATAATAATAATGCTCCCACAACCGCCGTTGACATTTTTGTTCGCATTTTTAATGCTGACAAATATTTAATCATCCGTCTAGAAGCAAAAAAATTAATACTCGCAAAAATAACAAAAAATACCCATAAATATTCTGATTTTGTTCAACCAAATAATCACTGTGAAATAATTCCGCCCCCTATTTAAAAATATCGTAGTATTTAAATTTGATAGTCAAAATCAAATAATTCCGATAACGACACTTGTAAACCCTTAGCAAGTTTAGCAATACTTTGTAAAGAAATGTTTCTTTCACCGCGTTCAATATCAGAAACATAATTTTTATTTAAATCACATTCGTATGCTAATTCTTCTTGTGACAAATGCAAATTTATTCGTAATCGTCTAATTTGTTGACCAAACTTAATTTTAACATTCATAACATCCTTAATCATTTTTAAACATCCCTTTATTTTATTGTTTTACTAAATTATTAGCTCAATTAGCTTTTCGCACAGTAATAATTAATATTGAAAATTGAATAATTTCAGCTAAAGAAACAATTAAAAATACAATTATTGTCACCATTACTCAATTCTCAGAAAACACTTCATAATTATTAGGTTTAAAAATTGTAAATGCAAATCAAGTTAACCCCACAATAAAAACCCAAGTGCAAAGAATATCAATTAAACTTGATAACAAATTTTTACCACCCATCCTTAAAATATTAAAGAAGATAATTGATGTTGACAAGAAAAAGAACGCTATCCCTTGAAAAGCTAAATACCACTTAGCAACATAAATAACTGCTGGATTTCCCGTAAAGAAATTAAGAATAAATGGCGAACTAAATATGATTAATAAAGCAATTGTCGCATTTAAAATTAAACCAAAACCTAAAATTTTATAAAAATTAACTTTTGCTTTAGCAATATGATTAGCTCCTAACTCCCGACCAACAAAATATGGAACAGCCACATAATAACCATTAAAAAATGAATAAAACACGCCAATAATGCTGAATGTTAAAATTGCCGCTTGATAAGAATTATTTAAAAATCCTTCTTTTAAAATAATCATCGTTTGTACAAAAGATGAAAGCACAAACAAGGCATTCGCCATAAAAATAAACACAAAGTTTTTCATAATTTTTTTTCACAAATCTAATGTTGTTTTTCAAATTTTTCATCCTGGATAATAAACTGGCTTCTTTCAAACTATAAAAGCAATGACAACAATAAATTAACAAACCCGAGCAAAAAATGTTGACCACGCAGCACCACAACCAAAAAGCTTAATAAAAATCGGATTTAAAATCGCATTAATTGTTAAAGGCAGAAAGTTAATATACAACGGCGTTCAAGCATCACCACACTCATACATTGTATTATAAAAAACTAACAAAATACCTAAAAACCAAGTTGTATAATTAATAATCTGCAAATAATCATTTGCAGATTGAGAAATAAAACTTTTCTTATCTTCCGGCAAATGATTATCTAAATTTACAATAATATTAATTAATGATGTTCTTGTGTTGATATTAAGGTAAAATAAACTACTGCCAAAATAAGTGCTAAAATTAATTTTATTCTTGTGGTTTCCACAACTTTAGCATAATTCTTTTTCCCTAAATATTGTGTTGTATAAATGCCCTCGGCGCCCGAAATCGCTCAAAAACTATAAATTAATAAAATTAACATATCATTCGTTAAACCTAGACCAGTTAATTGTTCAGGATTAAAAATTGAAATAAAAATTGTATCTAAAACATTAATAAAAGCAACAATCAAACTTTGCAAAATCAAAGGTAACATCATCCGTAAAACTTTTTTATTAAATTCTCAATCTCAATATTGTTTTCAATTAATTTTTAATTTCATTAGTTCCACTCAATTACAATATTTTCTTAATTAACACTTAAAATATAAAAAATTAATAGCTAAACAGATTTTACTACTAAATTAATAACAATTTCTTTATATCACAAATTTATATATATTAATACAAAACATTTTTTTAATTTTATGAAAAAGTCAAACAACAAGCAGAATTAATAAAAAAACAAAAACGTTTAAATGAAATTGATCAAAAATTTAGAGCACGAGGTATTAAATGCCCTAAATGTGAATCTTACCATTGCGTTAAAAATGGACATAATTCAGAAGGAAAAAAAATATTTATGTAAAAATTGCCGTGCAAGTTTTGACGCTTTTCGTAATCATTTTATTTATTGAAGTCATTTAAATTATGAACAATGAAATTTATTGATTCAAATTTCATTGCTGGGGCAATCTAGTAAAACAATTTCTCGTTTTATTAAAACTACATTAAAAACTGCTTGATATAACCGTCAAAAATTAATGAAATCAAAACAATTAGAAAATACCCAATTAAAATTTAAAAAATTATCTGGTAAAATCCAAATCGATGAAACATTTATTAAAGAAATTCATAAAGGAAATTTCAAACATAAAACTGATCCACGAAGAATTCACCTTGACCCATTCGCAACTAATACTAAATGCTGTATTCAAATGGCAGTTGATAATAATAACAATATTTATGTTAAATCCACAAACACAAAACGTTTACAAAAACAATGAGTTATTGAAAATATGAACAAAGAATTAATTAACCGAAATTCAATTATTACTTCTGATATGCAAAAATTATATTTTTTAGTAGCAAAACAAACAAATTCTACTTTATGTGTAACTAAAACAACAATTAATCCTGAAGCTATTTATCATAACTTAAATAAAATCATTAAATTACAATCTAGTCTTAAAGAAGCCATAATTAATTATCATGGTTTAGGTTTTACTAATATTCAAAATTATTTAAATCTCTGAAAATGAAAATACCAACATAAGGGTTTAGCTCCAAACCAACAAACAGCGGTATTATATTTTAATGTATAAAAAATTAAAGTAAAAATAGTAATTTTACATAAAAGCCTTTTAAAATTATCAAGTTGATGATTTTTTTTATTTTATCAAGAGTTTTCGACAAAATTAAAAAAACATTTTATAAAATATTTAATTGTCATCAGAAGCAATACTTTTAAGCAGTAAATAACTATTTTTAATTTCGCGCATCATATGATTTATTCCTGATTTAGAAATCATATCGTGATAAATATTTTCATATAAATCGCAAAGCTCATTCAACGAAGCTTCAGGATTATCTAACCGTAAATTAGCAATTTGTTGAGTTTTTAATGATAACTTTAAAAAATAATCATTCGCTTTTAAAAAATTAATCATCTTAATTTGTTCAATAGCCGCTTTATTAGTTTTTTGCTGATTAGAAATCTCAATATTTGTTAAACGATTAATACTATTATACATATCTCGTGAAATGCGTTCATTTTCAAACGAAAATAGTGCAAGACTTGCATCAATTAATTTCAAAAAATCAGCAATTTCAGTTGATTTTTTTAAATAAATTAAAGGTTTTTTACGACGATAAATGCGTTTAAATTTAAAACCAAAACTATTTATTAGTAATTGTAACTTCCGAATAAACAAAATATCAATTCCTTGAATTTCTAAATGATAATTACTAATCCTTGGCGAATTAACACTACCAGTAGCAATAAATGCTCCCGCAATAAATGCTCTTTTTGATATTTCACTCTTTAATCTTTCAAAATTAACAACTAATTCATTTCGTTTAATATCATAACTAATATCTTTATTATTAATGATTAAATAAACAATATGTGAAAGATCTAACTTATATACAATAGTTTTAATTCCCATTGTCAAAATTTCTGGATAATAATTATAAACTTCAGCAATTAATTTTTTAACAAAAATAGCAACGGTTTTATTAGAAAATTCAAAAATTAATTGCTTACTATTAAATATCGCTAACGATTTTATTAATCCCAATAAAATAGCTTGCTTTGCTGGATGACTAAATTCCTTTTTCATAATTTCTTGCTTAACAATTTTAGAAAAAGACATCACTATTAATCACTCCGTTCATAAAACTGCTAATTAATTAAGCATCAATTACAATTTCAATTGATCTAAATATTTTATTGCTTCTTGAGCAGCAATCGCACCATCACCAACAGCAGTAGCAATTTGTCTTAAAAATGTCTGACGAACATCACCAATCGCAAATATTCCCAAAACACTAGTATGCATTATTTCATTAGTAATAATATAACCATTTTCATCACAAATTTTTAAGTCTTTAACAAAATTAGAAATTGGTGTTGAACCAATATAAGGAAAAATTGCACTAGCATCAATTACTTGTTGCTCTTTTGTCACATTATGTTCAATAAAAACTTGTTCAAGAGAATTTTTACCAATAACTTCTTTAACAACATAATTTAACAATCATTCAATTTTATTATTATTTTTAGCGATTGTTAATGCTCCTTTCGAAGCTCGAAATTCATTTCGGTGATGCACTAAATATAACTTTCTAGCAAACTTAGTTAAATATACCGCTTCTTCAATAGCAGAATCACCCCCGCCAACAACAACAATATCCTTATTGCGAAAAAATGCCCCATCACAAACCGCACAGTAAGAAACTCCGTGACCATATAATCTCTTAGCGCCATCCACCAATAACTCATTTTCAACTGTTCCCGTAGCAATAATAACCGCTTTAGTAAGTCATGTTTTACCATTTTCACCAGTAATAATCTTATTATTACCGTCAGTTGCAATTTCAATATTTTTTACCTTAGTAGCTTCATATTCAGCGCCTAATTTTCTAACTTGCCTATCCATTGCTAATGACAAGTCAGGTCCTAATATTTTATCAAAACCCGGATAATTTTCAATATCATAAGTTTTTACCATTTTCCCTCCGGGAGGACCTTCATTAATAAGAAGTACTTTCAACTCTGCCCGACATGCATAAATCGCACTAGTAAATCCGCCCGGACCCGCACCAATAATAATTAAATCATAATCAGTATTAATATTGTTTTTCATATAATCACCTAATTTGTCTTCATTTACGAACGCTAATAACTTGTGCAAAAATTATCAAAATAATTCCAGTAATAACACCTAGCCCTAAAAATATATAAGTACCCACATAATCATAAGGAAATAAAATATCACTTTCATCACGAAACATTTCCAAAATAATTCGCACCATACTATACATAACTACATAACTTCCAGTTTGAACACCAACTCGCGTCATTCAATATTTATCCGGATTAGCATTTTTTTCTAAAGGTTTAGCCTCTTGAGTTCATAATTGTTTAATTCTTATTCATTGATTTTTAAATCATCGTTCTATAAGTCTAAAAAATGGATTATTAGCTTTTAAATGCGGTTCTGGATATTTTCTTACTACCGTTAACTTTTTTGTTTTACTCGGAGTTTGTTCAAAATAAGCTTGATTTCAACAATTTAACTTTCAAAGACGACGATAATAAATTTTTTTAAACGGTGTTGCCCAATTTTTTTCACTTTCCAATAATTCCACATCTTTTTCTCAAAGCGGAATAAATTTTTTAGGATATTTCTTTCAAGGTTTAACACTATTTCACATACCAATCTTAAGAATAACAAAAGTAATTAGTACCCAAGAAAATAAATTAATTAATGATTCATACAAAAACAAAGGGTGACGAACAATACCAATTCCTTCGGCTGGACTACCGTCCGCATTAGCTTTTCTTAAATTTTCTAATAATCAATTAGGTAATCAATCTAATGAAGTCGTTATCTGTCCTAAAAGTTCATGATTAAAAAAATTACCTCAACGACCAATAACTTGCCCTAATAAAATATTTGGAATAATGGCATCAGCAAATATTCATAACGATATTTCATATTTTTTAGAATAATGCCGAAATCAAAAATAACCAACAATAACACCAGCAATAACACCACCATGAACTGCTAATCCCGGTTCTCAAATCATAAAATAACCTCAAAACCCATACTGATCAATAATAGGACTATTAATTTTTCCAATAATTGAAGAACCAAAAATTGCACTCGGAACAGTTAAAAAAATACTTCATTCAAATGGTTCAGTTGGAATCTCGCGGCGTTTTAATTTAATCCAAGAAGCTAAAATCGAAACAATTATTCCTAAAAGAATAAAAAGCGGATAAAATCTTAAAATACCATTAGTCCCTGGAATTTCATTAGGTACTCAATTTGAATATATATTCATCATTTTTACTTTTACACTTAAACCTTTCTCTTATGTTTTAAGTTCACTATCAATTCGGTTAATAAATAACTCAGAACTATTTATACCTTCATTATGCAACTTAATATTAATAACAGCTGCTTCAATTAATTCCGAAATATTTCTTCCTAAAGTTACAGGAATCGTAATCGCTGGAATTTTAATACCAAAAATTTCTTCTCTATCAATTTCTGTTTGCACACGATTTAAATTAGCAAAGTACTCACTATCAGCCAATTTTAAATTAACAATAATATCAATATCAGTAACTTCCAAAGTTGTTCTTAAACCATACATCTTCGTTAAATTTAAAATCCCAATGCCTCTAATTTCAATATGATGCTTTAACTTTTCATCACTACGACCAATAACTTTATTAACATATCTTTGCAAAACAATCGCATCATCGCCGACAAACAAATGTCCTTTTTTAACTAATTCTAAAGTATTTTCTGATTTTCCAATCCCACTATCACCTTTAATTAAAACTCCCAAACCATAAATATTAATTAACGACGCGTGAACCATTTCCATTGGTGCTAAACGATTATCAATGTAACTAACAATAATATTATAAAAATCATTAGAAGAATAATTAGCCTCAATAACAGGAAAATTTATTTCTTTAGCATATTCTACTAATACCGGCTCATTAAAACGAATACTAGTAAAAATCGCTGGAACATCTTGATTAATAAGTTTCTCATAACGAGCCTTGCGCTCTGATGTTGGTAACTTATTAATGTATTCATTCTCTTTACCACCTAATAAAACAATCCGATGTTTACGACTAGTTTCATCAGAAATAAAACCTGCTAATTCTAATCCCGCACGATTAATGCCCCCGATTTCAATTTCTCGTTCCAATACTTGTTCATCACCAGACAATAACGACAAATTAAATTTTTCCACAACTTCTCGTAAAGTTAATACTTTTTTGTTCATAATAACATCACCCATCATTTCATATAATTTAATGTTTTCTATTAAATATAATATCACAAAATTGATAAAGAACACACCCAAATAACTAGGACATCAAATTCTCCTAAATTAAAAATGCATCACTTTAAGATGCATTCATATTTTATAAATTAAATTCATTAACGACATTTATTACAAGTTAAATAAAAATTTTGATTTATTTAACAGTAAAATTAACAATAACTTTATCATCGATCGGCACACGATTAACCAAACCATTTTTATTAGTAGCACTAATAATTACATCAATTTCCACACTATTACCAGTCAAAGGAATTTTTAAAACAATCGTCGCATCTTTCAAAGCGATTTGTAAATTAGCAGTAACTTTTGAAGTCGTTGGATCATAAACATCTTTAATCGCATCATTTAAAATTTCTTTAATTTTTAAAGTAACATCTTCACCACGAACAACAGTACCTGCTAAAGTAATTTTTTTTAAATTTAAAAATTGTAAAGCCAATTTAAGATACGAAATATTAAGTTCCTCTTGTGCAATAAAAATCACCAAATCAACTTTAACAGTATATTTATCATTTGTTACTTCCATTTTATTTTTATCCTTAGCATGAATGAGCCTTAACAATTACATCAACAGGAACAGTCGTTCTCTCTGCTTCATATTTTTCTTTTGCTTCTGCATATGATAATATTTTTGTCTTATCTTTCAATTCAATAGTTAAATTAGTAAAATCATTACTTTCTAAACCACTAATAGGACTTTTAAACTCTAAACTAATCAACTTCATCACATTAGCTTCTGTTAAAGTATTTATTTGCAATGAAAAGTCTTTTAATAATAATTTATCTAACGCCTTTTGCGCGGCATCAATTTTTGCTTGTTCAGGATTAACAATCGCTGTAAAATTAACTTTCACTTTTTTTGTTGTATTGGTAACAACCGTTACATTAGTATCTTTTGCCTTAGCAGTAAGAACAACATCCAAATTGAAAAACTTAGTTGTTAAATCTACTACTTGATAACTATCAGTATTTTTAAAAGCAATTGTCAAATTAGTAAAATTAATATTTGTCAATCCCGCAATTGCTTCTTGCAATTTAGTAGCACTAATTTTTATTTCTTGACCAATATAGAAAGCACCTGAAACATTAATATCTTTTAATAATAGACTATCTAAAGCATTTTGGGCTTGTTTAATCTTTTCTTTATTATCTTCTCTTGGATAGGTTACAATAAGTTGAACCATATTTATGTGGACTTTCAAATAAAATAAAATTATTAAGAAAGTAGGGCGATAAAAATGGAGAAAAACTCATATTCAAATGAATTTAAAAAACAAATTGTCATGATTTATCAAAACGGAAAAAGCATTGTTGAAATTATTAAAGAATACGGAATTTCAAAATCAGCCGTATATCAGTAAATTGAAAATTTTAATAATTTAGGGTCATTTAAAGTGCAAGATAATCGCACTGTCGAAGAAAATGAATTAATTTACTTGCGAAAAGAAAACCAACAATTACGAATGGAAAATGACATTTTAAAGCAAGCAGAACTGATAATTGGCAAAAAATAGGAATTATTAACAATAATAAAGAAAAATATTCCGTGCTAAAAATGTGTCAAATATTAAAAATAGCAAAATCAACATATTGTTATCAAACTAATAATTGCGTTAAGTATGATGTTAATAATTATGAAGAAGAAGTTATCAGTGCATTTAATAAAAGTCGTAAAATTTATGGTGCTCGTAAAATTAAAGCTGTTTTAATGAGAAAAGATATTATCTTATCACGTCGAAAAATCAGATTCCTTATGATCAAAAATAATTTGGTTTCTAAATACACCAAATTAAAATATCGTAATAATAAAACAATGGTTAATAATGACCAAATTAGTAATGTTTTAAATCGTCAATTTAATAACAAAAAACCTAATGAAGTTGTTGTTAGTGATTTAACATATGTTCAAGTTAGAGGAAAATGACATTATATTTGTTTATTAATTGACTTGTTTAATCCAGAAATAATTGGCTATAGTGCCTGACCAAACAAAACCGCTGAACTAGTTCAACAAGCTTTTCATAAAATAACACGACCATTAAATAAAATAACTTTATTTCATACTGATCGTGGTAATGAGTTCAAAAATAAAATCATTGATGAAATTTTAATAACCTTTAATATTAAAAGATCATTAAGTGCGAATGGTTGTCCTTATGACAATGCTGTGGCTGAAACAACTTACAAAACCTTTAAAATATAATTTATCAAGGGTAAAAAATTTGAAAATTTAACACAATTAAAATGCGAATTATTTGATTTTGTTAATTGATACAATAATCGTAGACTACATGGCAGTTTAAATTATTTAACGCCTGTTGAATTTAGAAAATGACAGTCTACATAAAAAGTGTCCTAAAAAGGGTTGCCATACCACTTGTTTTTTTTAGTTTTTCTTTTATGATTAATTAGTTTTAATGCTTTTCTTAACTTGCTTTGTTTTTCAATACTTTGCTTTTTTATTATTCATTTTCATTATTATCAAAATTTGTTTCTACCATCCTTATTCTTCCTAACTCCTAACATTTTTATTAACTTATTTATTGCTTTTTTATTATTCATCCATATGTTTCATTACCTTTCAATTGATTTAAAAAAATTAATTAAAATAGTTTTGATTATCAATATAAGAAAAAACTATTTTCAAAATTAAACTTTTTTATTGCAGATTACATTCCCGAACTGCTCGATTTTACTTAATTAATTTCTCTAAAATTATTATGCAATAAAATAACAAAAGAATAAACTATTATGTGCCTTCATGGATTTTAACAATAACATTTGCTACGGTTTTTAGTGTTTCATAAATTGTCGTAATAATTAAATATAAAATTCGAACTAAATAAATTCATTTAATTAGTTTAGCTTCATTAGCAGTTAACAATGATTGCGCAAACTTATATACGGGTTGCATTGCCCGAATATAAAAATATATCGGAATACTAATTGCTAAAATAAAACAAATACTAGCAACGATACCAATAACAATTATTGCTTGATGTGGATTATCATTACCAAATAATGCTTGACTATTAAGAATTAATAAAACTAAATTAATAATAAAAAATGATGTTACCACTAATGCTAAATTAACAACTAACAACCATCCAAAACTAAGAAATAATTTTCTTCCTTGCGAAGTAGAATATGCTACTTCCCCAGCTTTAGCTAAAGTATATAAACTACTACGATGATAAGTTCAAGGTAACATTTTAACTATTAAATGATGTGGTTGTTGCTTTTTGTAATGAAAAGGCGTTAATTGAAAAAACTGACTTTTAATTTCATAACTAGTAGTTTTTTGAACTTTTTTCCCAACAAAAACAAACTTCTTTAAATAAGCATCAACAAATTCTTTTCCTGTTAAATCAGCACTGTTAGTATTTCTAATAATTGATGAATATATTCAAGTAGCCAGTCAAGTTATTAATAAAATTCCAACTAAAATCCCAAAAACTATTAATGCTATTAATAGTCCTATGGGGATATTACTAGCGATATTTATTTCTAAAAATAATGTTTTTAATTGCATATTATTCTACTTTAATAAAATTATGACAATATTTTATCATATATTGCAATAACAAAAAATAACCTCAGTATTTATTGAGGTTATTAATCGGATTTATTATTTAAACTAATTCAATATAAACCATTGGGGCATTATCGCCTTTACGGTCATTAGTTTTTAAAAGTCTCGTATAACCCCCAGATCTTTCATTATATCGCTTAGCAATATCAGTAAATAATTTTTGTAAAACTGTTTCTGTTTCATTAACATCAATATTTCTTAAAATACTTGATGCTTGTCTTCTAGCATGCAAATCTTGTCTTTTTGCTAAGGTAATTAATTTATCAATTGTTTTTCTTAATTCTTTAGCTCGTTTTTCAGTTACAAGCAATCTTTCATGAACAACTAATTCTGTTGCTAAATTACGCATTAATCCTTGTCTTCAGCTAGTATTTTTACCGCGTTTTTGAATAAATGACATATTCTCTGTTCCTCCTTTTATTCTCGTTTAAAAGTTAGCCCTAATGCTAATAATTTCTCTTTAATTTCATTAAAGGATTTTCTTCCTAAATTTTTCGTTGCTAAAATATCATTTTCTGTTTTATCAGTTAAATCACCAATCATAACAATTTCTGCTCGTTTTAAACAATTATATGAACGCACCGTTAAGTCTAATTCTTCAATCGGTTTTTCTAATTCATCTGTTTCTTGTTTTTCAGAAATAGAAATAATTTCTAATGATTGTGCTTGCTCACTTAAACTAACAAAATATTCTAAATGAGCAATTAAAATCTTCGCAGCAATCGCAATTGCTTCTACAGAAGTAACCGAACCATCGGTTGTTAATTCTAAAACTAATTGCTCTAAATCAGCAGTTTTTCCCACTTTAGTTGGTTCAACACTATATTTAACATTAACAATTGGTGAATAATTAGAATCCATAGGAATAATTCCAATATTAGTAATTAAGCGTTTATTATCATCAAATGATTTATAACCACGAGAATTTTGAG
Source organism: Spiroplasma endosymbiont of 'Nebria riversi' (assembly GCF_018831625.1). Lineage (GTDB taxonomy): Bacteria > Bacillota_I > Bacilli_A > Mycoplasmatales > Nriv7 > Nriv7. Next base: position 1,006,081 of record NZ_CP065193.1, on the reverse strand, counting down.
CATACATTGTCATTTCTAATTTACCACCTTTAGCAACAGTAGCAATTAAATAATCACCATTTAATATTTCAATTCCTAACGGACAAACAATCATTGAAGCTAATACTTCACCAGCTCCAGCATCTACTTTTAGTGAGACACTTTCTTCTTCTTTAAAAACAGTACTATCAATTTTTAAAATAATACCTTTTAAATTTAAAATAATTTGAGCAACATTTTCAACAATCCCTTTAATTGTTGAAAACTCATGACTAGCCCCTTTAATATCAACACCATAAATTGAAGCTCCCGGTGTTGCTGCTAATAAAGTTCTTCGTAAAGCGTTACCAATAGTATTACCAAATCCTCTTTCTAATGGTTCTACTATAAAACAACCGAAATTTTTACTAGTACTTTCAGCTTGTAATTTAAAATTTGGTCTAACAAATTGTTTCATTTATTAACCTCTTGGCCTTTTAGGGGGGCGACATCCATTATGAGGAATTGGTGTTACATCTTTAATACTTGTAATTTCCAAACCGGCTGCTTGTAAGCTTCTAACAGCAGCATCTCTTCCAGGGCCGGGTCCTTTACACTGAACTTCAATCGTTCTCATTCCATGTTCCATTGATGCCTTAGCAACTTGTTCTGCTACCATTTGTGCAGCATAAGGGGTTGATTTCTTTGTTCCTTTAAAACCAATTGCACCAGCCGCACATCAAGCAATAACATTGCCTAACTCATCAGTCATTGTTACAATTGTATTGTTAAATGTTGAATGAACATGAGAGATTCCTTTTAAAATATTCTTTTTTTGTCTTTTCTTTGCAACTTTTTCTATTTTTGCCATCGTGTTATCTCCACTTCTTACTATTTTTTCTTATTAGCAACCGTTTGCCTGCGATCTCTTTTTGTTCTGGCATTTTGTTTAGTAGATTGACCATGAACTGGTAAACCTTTACGATGACGAATACCACGATAACAACCAATTTCCATTAATCGTTTAATATTTAATTGGATTTCGCGTCGTAACTCACCTTCTACTTTATAATCTTTAGATATTTCTGCTCTAATATTTGTTAGTTGCTCTTCTGTTAATTGTTTAACACGAATATTTTCATCAATACTACATTGTTTTAAAATCTTTTGAGCATTTGATAGGCCAATCCCATAAACATATGTTAAAGCAACAACAACTCTTTTATCATTAGGGATTTCTACTCCTGCAATTCTTGCCATATTTAACCTCCTATTTTTAACCTTGTCTTTGTTTGTGCTTTGGAGTTTTACAAATTACTCGCACACATTTTTTTCTATTAATTATTTGACATTTATCACAAATTTTTTTAACTGATGATCTTACTTTCATTTAATTTTTCTCCTTTTACTATTTTTTTACTTATGACGATAAGTAATCCGCCCACGTTTTAAATCATATGGAGAGAGTTCAATAATTACTTTATCACCTGGTAAAATCCTAATGAAATTCATGCGAATTTTACCAGAAACGTGAGCTAAAATAACCACATTGTTTTCTAATCTTACCTTAAACTCAGTATTAGGTAAACATTCAATAACAATCCCTTCCGCTTCAATAATATTTTTATTTTCTTTTTCTTTGGTGGCCATTTAATTCCCTTCTTCCATTGAGTGTGGATTAGCAGTTAAAACTTCATATCCTTTTGCGGTTACTAGAATTGTATGTTCAAAATGAGCTGAATATGTACCATCAAGGGACACAACTGTTCAATTATCACTTAAAACTCTAGTTTCGTCAGTACCAATTTGTACCATTGGTTCAATACAAATTGTTATTCCTGCCACTAGTTTTAAGCCATAGTCATATTTACCATAATTAGGAACATATGGTTCTTCATGTAATTGTTTACCAATCCCATGTCCCATATAATTTTTTGGTAAATGATACCCTTGTTGCTCAACAAATTGTTGAATTGTTGCGCCAATAGAACCAATTCTAACACCTGGAGCAATAATTGCTATTGCCTTATTTAAGGCTTCTTCCGTTACAGTAATTAACTTTTGATATTCCGCTTTAATTTGACCAACACCAACAGTAATCGCCGCATCCGCAAAGTATCCATCAACAACAGCACCAGCATCAATTGATACTAAATCACCTGTCTTAATAATTTGATTATTAGCAATTCCATGAATTAATTCATTGTTAATAGAAACACAAATATGATTAGGAAAACCATAATAACCTTTAAACGCTGTTTTAGCATTATTTTCTTTTAACACTCTTGTTGCTATTATATCAAGGTCGCGTTTTTTTATTCCGGGAATAATTGCCTTTTTAACTTCAGCTAACATTTTAGCAACTACTTTTCCCGCAGCACGCATTGCTTTAATTTCCAACTCATTTTTAACAATAACCATTTATTTTACACACTATCTAAAATACTTTTAATACCATTAAATACTAATTTACTTGACTGATTAGCATCAACAACATGTAATAAGTTTTCTTCTTGATAATACTCTACTAAAGGTAAAGTCTCATTCAAATAAGTTTTAATTCTAATTTTAGCTTTTTCTTTCGTATCATCATCGCGCTGAATTAATGATGCACCATCATCATCACATTGCATCGCAATTTTAGGTTTATTAACTAATTTGTTATATGTTCGATTACAAGTCGGACAAACTAAGCGATTAATAATCCGATCAATTAAATGTTCTAAGTCAGCTTCTAAATAAATAACAAAATCAATTTGTTGTTCTTTTTTTTCTAAAATCTCTTGCAACGCATGCGCTTGTTTAAGCGTTCTTGGAAAACCATCAAGAATAAAGTCTTCGCTTAAATTATCAATGGTTTCTCGCACAAGATTAATGACTTGTTCATCGGGTACTAATTTTCCTACATCTAAATATTCTTTAGTTTTCAATCCCAATGGTGAATTATTTCTTATCGCTTGACGAATAATATCTCCTGTTGATAAATGTATCAAACGGTATGCCTCACATAACTTTTGTGACTGAGTTCCTTTACCGCTTCCGGGTGCTCCTAAAAAGATTAAATTCATTTTAAATATCACTCTCTTTTATCATATATTTTTACTTTGATTTTCATCCCTTTTAAATTGAATATAAGATTGTTGCGTCAAATGTCCTTGAACTTGACGAATAACTTCAATTGCAACACCAACCATAATAATAACTCCTGTTCCACCAATTGCTAACATTGGCGGTAAATTTGTTAATTTAGAAATTAATGTTGGCAATATCGCAACAAAAGCTAAAAAGATACTACCAACAACACTTAAACGATTTAAAGTTGATTTAATATATTTCTCAGTTTCTTTTCCTGGTTGAATTCCAGGAATAAATGTGCCATTCTTTTGAAAATTCTCTGCCATTTGTTCAGGATTAATTTGTACTTGAGAATATAAGAAAGTAAAGAGAATAATTAAAATCGCAAAAATGCTCATTCCTGACCATGAATCTAATGCCAAATAAGTCTCAGTAAAATTAGTAAACCTTGTTCCTTCGGGATTATTAGCTTTAACAATTTGGGCAATTGTTAAAGGCGCTGTTATAATTGCTGAAGCAAAAATCACGGGAATAACACCAGCCGAATTAATTTTTAACGGCAAATACGGTGCTTTTTCACTTTTTAACGCTAATCCACTTCCCGTCTGTTGAATCGGAATTCTTCTTTCTGATTCAGCAAAGAATACAACCATTAAAATTACTAAAAGAAAGCCAACCATATAAAGTAAAAACTTTAAAAATCCACTAAAAACAACTATTGCTTCACTTTGACCACCAACTCAAAATTGAAAAGTTTTAGCAATATTAAATTGTAAACTAGAAGCAATTCCTGCAAAAATAACTAAAGAAACACCATTACCAATTCCACGAATTGTAATTTGATCAGCTAGTCAAAGAATTAAGAATGTCCCTCCCAAAAGCAATGTTGGTACCAAAATATAATAAAACACTGCCGACATAGCAATATTTCCAGCATCTGCTTCTTGCCATTTAAGACTAATAATTTTTTGTTGTGCTAAGGTCATAATTGTCGCAAAACCTTGCATAATGCCAAATGGCAATGTTAATCATTTAGTTAATGTATCTAATTTTCGTTTCCCTTTTTCTCCTGATTTGGCTCAACGAGATAATCCTGGAACTAAATCAGTAGATAATAATTGGACAATAATAGAAGCAGTAATGTAGGGTGATAACCCTAAAGCGAAAAGTGAGAATCGGTCAATAGAGCCTCCGCCTAACATTGCAATCAAATTAAAAAATTCTCTTGAATCCTTGTTAGATTCATTAAGGTTTTTATTTATATTAACCCCTGGAACAGTAATTAATGCTCCCAAACGAATAATAAATAAAACCAATAATGTAAAAGCTAATTTTAATAAAATATCTTTATTATTACGATAAAATCTTTTAATGGTTGTTATCACTATTAAATCACCTCGGTTTTACCATTAGCCTTCTCAATAGCATCTTTAGCAACTTTTGAAAACTTATGAGCTTTAATAACTAATGCTTTACTAATTTTACCATTAGCAAGAATTTTTACTAATGATTTTTCACTATTAATTAATTTTTTACTTTTTAAAACTTGGGGAGTAATTTCAGTTACATCTAATTGTTCTAAAGCACTTAAGTTAACAATTTCATATCGTTTCTTTGTAAAATTGGTAAAACCGATTTTAGGAATTCTACGAAATAAAGGCGTTTGTCCACCTTCAAATCCAGGACGAACACCACCACCACTTCTAGCATTTTGACCTTTATGTCCTTTACCAGAAGTTTTTCCGTGCCCTGAAGACGCTCCTCTTCCAAGGCGTTTTTTATCTTTACGAGATTTTTCAGTATATTTAAGTTCATGTAATTTCATAATTATTGTTCCCTTGCTAGTGATTTTTCACTAACTTTTTCTTTAATTTCTCGTAAACTATAAACTTGTTCTTTAGTTCGCATTTGTTTTAAACCATCCATTGCTGCTCTAATCATAATAAGTGAGGTATTAGAACCTAATGACTTAACATAAATATCTTGAACACCAGATACTTCAATTAAAGTCCGAACTGGACCACCAGCAATAATTCCCGTACCTTTTCTAGCAGGTTTAATTAATACTCGGCCCCCACCATAATGACCAATACCCTCATGAGGAACAGTAACCCCCACCATTGGAATCATAAAAGTATTTTTCTTAGCAGCTTTTGCTGCTTTTTTAATAGCATCGGGTACTTCATTAGCTTTACCGGTAGCAAAACCAACTTTTCCCTTATGGTTACCAATAATAACTACTACTGAGAAACGAAAATGTCGCCCCCCTTTAGTTACTTTAGTTACCCTTCTTACTTTAACAACCTTTTCTTCGAACTCTTCAACCGGTTTTTGAAAATTAGCGCTTGGTTTTTTAGTTCATCGTTTTTTATTTCGTTCACCATCACTACCTCGATTAGCAAAATTGGGCTTAGTTGGTGATGCCGTTAAATTTTGTTGATCTTTTTTTTCTTGCATTAAGATACTTCTCCTCTACTAAAATTTCAATCCATGTTCTCTTGCGGCCTCCGCAAACGCAGCAATTTTCCCGTGATACAAGTACCCCCCGCGATCAAAGACCACGGTGGTAATATTGTTTTCTAAAGCTTTCTTGGCTAACATTTCTCCCAGAAGAGTAGCACTAGCTTTATTTAAATTACCCTTACCTGTCATTTGCAAAGTTGAGTAAGAAACTAGTGTCCGGTGCTGACTATCATCAATAATTTGTGCATAAAGATTCTTATTAGAACGAAATACATTAAGTCGGGGTCTTAATTCAGAACCAGTTATTTTTTTACGAATGCGAAAATGTCTAATTTTTCTTGCTTCATAGCGATTTGATTTCATTTTTAACTCCTTTGAAAGTAATCTAGACTATTGTCTATTTACCTGCTGATTTCCCTTCCTTACGAATAATGTATTCATTATCATATTGAATTCCTTTGGCTTTATACGGTTCTATTCGTCGAAAAGCACGAATATCGGCTGCTACTTGTCCAACTAATTCTTTACTAATTCCTGAAATAATAAGTTCTGTTGGTTTAGGACAAACAACTGTTATTCCCTCAGGGATAGTATATTGAATCGGATGTGAAAACCCTAAACTTAAATTTAGTTTATCACCCTTAATATTAGCACGATATCCCACCCCATTAATTAATAATCTTTTACTAAAACCAGTAGTAACACCTGTTAACATTCCTTCTAACAATGAATTAGTAGTTCCATGTAATTGCTTAGTATGTTTTTGTTCATTCGATCTGATAGTTTTAATCGTTTGGTTTTCAACGATAATAGTAATTTTTTGTGGTAATTGTTTATTGAGTGTTCCTTTAGGTCCTTTAATAGTTATGATATTATTTTTTGCAACATTTATTTCAACGCCATCTTGTACAGATAGAATGCGATTACCAATTCTTGACATAATTTATCACCCTATCAAACAAAGGCAAGAACTTCGCCACCTAAACGATTTTCTCTTGCTTTTGCATCAGTCATAACTCCGATTGATGTCGAAATAATTGCAATTCCTAAACCATTTAAAACCTTTGGAATCTCACTATTTTTAACATATACTCTAAGACCTGGCTTAGATATTCTCTTTAAACCTCAAATTACCCTTTGGCTTGCTTTATATTTTAATAAAATATCAATTTTGCTATGAGTTCCATCTTTGGGTTTCTCATTAATTTTAAAATCGGTAATATACCCTTCTTCTTTCAGAATTTGGGCAATTTGCAATTTTATATTAGAAGTCGGAATGCTTACCTTTTTAAATTGTCGCTGGTTAGCATTGCGAATTCTTGTTAGCATATCGCTAATTGGATCTGTCATCATATTTTACTAACTACCTCCCCTATCATGAAGCTTTCTTAAGCCCAGGGATTTGCCCTTTATTGCCAAATTCACGAATACATATACGACATAATTGAAACTTTCTTAATACTGACTTTGGTCGGCCACAATTTTGACAACGAGTGTATGCGCGAACTGCAAACTTAGGAGTTTTTAATTGTTTTACTTTTAGTGATTTTTTTGCCATCAGTTTCTTTCCTCTCCTATTTCTTAAATGGTGCACCCATTTTTTTTAGTAAAGAAAATGATTCATTTTGATTATTACTAGACATTACAATAGTAATACTCATTCCTCTTGTTTTTACAACTTTGTCGTAATCAATTTCAGGAAAAATCAATTGTTCTTTAATTCCTAATGTGTAGTTACCGTGTTTATCAAAACCAGCTTTATTTAAACCACGAAAATCACGAACCCGAGGTAAATTAATATTAAATAATTTATAAAGAAAGTCATACATTTTAGTACCCCGTAAAGTTACTTTACACCCAATTGGCGTTCCTTCTCGTAACTTAAAACCAGCAATTGATTTTTTTGCTCTAGTTATTACTGGTTTTTGTCCGGTAATTAAGTACAATTCTTGCATTACTATTTCAATATTTTTACTGTTACTAACAGCATCACCAATACCAACATTAACAACTACTTTGATAATTTTAGAAACTTGCATTGTAGAAGTAAAATTATATTCTTGCATCATTTCCTGAATAATTTTATCTTGATATTGTTTTTGTAAATAATTCATCAAATTTTAACTCCTTCAATTAAATTCTTGTCTTGGTTTTGCGAGCAATCCGATATTTTTTACCATCTTTAATCTCATAACCAATTTTAGTTGTTTTAGTTTTATCTTTACTATCTAGTAAAGCAACATTGGAAAGATGAATGCTTGCAGGAATTTCTTTAATTTCCCCTTTATCATTTTGGGTTGGTTTTTGGTTTTTTTTAATTGTAATGCCTTCAATTTCCACACGAAGTTTTTTCTTTAAAATATTAGTAACTGGTCCTTTAAAACCACGGTGTTTACCAGCAATAACTAATACTTGGTCACCTTTTTTAATTTTTATTTTTATCATCTTATATCACCTCAGTTGCTAAAGAAGCAATTTTATTAAATCCTGCTTCTTTTACTTCTCTAGCAATCGGACCAAAAATTCTTGTTCCTCTTGGCATTTTATCATCTCTAATAAGAACAGCTGCATTTTCCGAAAACTTAATATATGTACCATCACTTCTGCGAACAGCTTTTTTAGTACGAACAATAACAGCTTTAACAACTTGTCCCTTTTTAACAATCCCCCCCGGTGTTGCTTGTTTAACTGAACAAACAATAACATCACCAACACTTGTAAATTTACGGGCCGAACCACCTAAGTTCCGAATTACTAAAATTACTTTTGCTCCTGTATTATCGGCGACCCTTAATTGAGACTCAGTTTGAATCATAATCTATACTTCCTTTTCTATAAAATAATTGCTTTTTCAACAATTTTTACTAAACGAAAGCGTTTAGTTGCTGATAATGGTCTTGTTTCCATAATTAAAACACGATCACCCTCTTGGGAAGAATTGTCTTGATCATGAGCTTTAAACTTTTTTGAATATTTAACGCGTTTTTTATATATCGGATCACTTTTATATGTTTCTACTAAAACAGTAATTGTCTTCTCCATTTTACTAGAAACAACAATACCCGTATAAACCTTACGGTTATTTCTTTCCATCATTATCGCCTCACTTTTCATCAGTTTTTGTATTAGGGGTTATCGTTGCTGATTTAGATTTAGTAACTTTTGCTGTTTTAACAATAGATTCTTTACTATCTTTACTTGTTATCGGCTTAGAAGCTTTCTTTTCTTTCATAACTGGTGCTACACCATCTTTAACTTTTTTAATTTCTTTTGCCACTAATTTTTGATTTTCCAGTTCAATTTGTTTAGCAACAACATCATCTTGCTTTTCAACAACTAATTTCTTTTCTTTAAGTTTAGGTTTTGCTTTCTCTTCAACAACTTTAGTTTTTTGATCAATTTCTTTTTGTAATGTTTCAGAAATAACAACTTTTTGTTGATTCAATGGTTTAACAACTTCGCCAGCATCTTTTCTCATTTGTAAATGCGTTAATATTCTAGCAACTTCTCTTCGTAATTCTTTAATCCGATGAGGCTTTTCTAATTGTCCAGTTGCTGATTGAAATCTTAAGGCAAACAATTCTGCTTTTAATTCTTCAGCACGATGTTGTAAATCATTAATGCTTTTATCTTTAAATATCTTCTTTGCCATTATTCTTCACCTCGTTTAACAATTTTACATCTGATTGGCAATTTATGCATTGCCAGTCTTAACGCTTCTCTTGCTACTTCTTCGGTAACACCAGCAACTTCAAACATAATTCGTCCTTTTTTAACAACAGCAACAAACTCTTCAGGAGACCCTTTTCCAGAACCCATTCGAACTTCAAGTGGCTTTTTAGTTTTCGCCATCTGCGGAAAAATGTTAATTCAAACTTTTCCGCCTCGTTTCATATATCTTGTCGCTGCAATTCTTGCTGCTTCAATTTGTTTTGAAGTAATTCAAAGACCTTGTAATTCAGGTTTTTTTTGTACTTGATCAGTATTGACAACAATATTTCTTTTAGGCATAACCAATTTGCCAACTGCTTGTAATCCATATTCACCAAACGAAACCTTAGTTCCTCTTGTTGCTTTGCCTTCATAAGAAACACGATGCGGACGGCGATATTTAGTTCGTTTTGGCATTAACATAATTACTTCGCCTCCTTAACAGAATTTTTCTTTTCTGGTAAAATTTCACCCTTATAAATTCAAACCTTAATTCCAATCAAACCATAAGTTGTTAACGCTGATACTTTAGCATAATCAATATCACTTCGCAAAGTCGCCAAGGGAACACTGCCTTTAGCATAACCCTCACTACGAGCCATATCAACACCGCCAAGTCTTCCCGACACTAAAGTTTTAATTCCCTTCGCCCCAGCTTTCATTGCTTTACGGATTGCTAATTTTTGTATCGTTCTAAACGATGCCCGATTAACAATTTGTTGCGCCATATTTTCAGCAACAAGTTGGGCATTCAAATCAGGAACTTTGATATCAACAACATTAATCTTAATGTCTAATTTACTTTTAGTTGTCAAACCAATTGCACGCCGAATAGCTTTAATAATATTTTCAATATTTGAACCTTCTTGTCCCAAGACAACGCCCGGACGCGAAGAATGAATGAAAAGCGTAATATTTTCTTTCGTGCGTTCAATTTCAATTTTAGCAATTGCTGCATTTTTCCATTTTTTCAAAATTACTTTACGAATTTTAATATCAGAATGTAATCAATTAGCAAAATTTTTATCTTTAGCATATCATCTTGAGTCTCAGTCTTTATTAATACCAAGTCGTAATCCATGCGGACTTGCCTTTTGTCCCATTATTGATTACCTCCCTTTTCGTCTGTTACGAAAATTGTAATGTGACTAGTTCTTTTTAATATTTTATAAACTTGTCCATGATCTGATGGTCGGAACCGTTTTAAAGTTGCGCCCTCATTCACTAAAACCTCTTTAATTAATAACGCATCCCCATCCATCGCATAATTATTTACCGCGTTAGCAATAGCCGATTTTAGAAGTTTAAGTACTGGCTCACTAGCTTTTTTATTAGTATTCATTAAAATCGCTAAAGCATCAGTAACTGGTTTTCTTCTTATTAATTCAGCAATTAATTGCACCTTTCTGGGGGCAATTCTAATTGTTCTTAAAATAGCTTTTGCTTCCATATTTTAAACTCCTTACTATTTCTTCTTCTTATCATTTCCATGCCCACCAAACGATCTTGTTGGTGCAAATTCACCAAATTTATGACCAACCATATCTTCAGTTACAAAAACCGGAACATGCTTTCTGCCATCATGAACAGCAACTGTATGATTAATGAAGGCAGGAGAAATAGTAGAGCGGCGCGATCAAGTTTTCATTACTTCTCTTTTATTATTACTATTCAACAACTCAACTTTTTTCAATAAATGTGACGCAATATATGGTCCTTTTTTTAATGATCTTCCCATCCTTAACGATTTCCTTTCATAAGCATTACCCTATTTTTTCTTTCTTCTAATAATTAATTTTGTTGAAGCCTTACGAGGATTACGAGTTTTCATCCCCAATGTCTTCTTACCTCAAGGTGTTACAGGAGCTACTCTTCCAATCGGCGCTTTTCCTTCACCACCACCATGTGGATGATCATTAGGATTCATAACTGAACCTCTAACCGTCGGGCGAATTCCTCTTCAACGATTTCTTCCAGCTTTTCCTCAATTAACTAAGTTCCGATCTTCATTACCGACTTCACCAATTGTTGCTCGACAAGATGCTAATATCTTGCGAACCTCACCAGAATTTAAACGAATCGTAACATAACGACCACTTTCATCTTTTCCTAATAATTGAGCACTAGTTCCCGCACTTCTAGCTAATTGACCACCTTTTAAAGGTCGCAATTCAATATTATGAACTACTGTCCCCTCAGACATTTTTCCCATTGGCATACTATTACCAACTTTAATATCCACCAGCGGACCACTAACAATTTCCATTCCCACTTCAAGAGTTTTAGGTGCTAAAATATATCTTTTTTCACCATCAAGATAATTAATTAATGAAATAAACGCATTACGATTAGGGTCATACTCAATACTTGCTACTTTACCAATAATATTGTCTTTATCACGTTTAAAGTCAATAATACGATATTTTCTTTTATGACCGCCACCTTTATGACGCGTAGTAATAATTCCCCGGTTATTCCGACCAGATTTCCTATTTAATGTAGTTAATAACGATTTCTCTGGTTTATCAGTTGTTAAAACTGAATAATCAAGAGTTGTCATATTACGACGACCATTAGTAACTGGTTTATATTTCTTTATTGCCATAACTCTTACTCCTTAATATTATTCGTTATTAAATAACTCTAATTTTTCACCTGGTTTTAAAGTAAAAATCGCTCTTTTACTAGCATTAGTTAATCCTTCAAACCGTCCCATTTTTTTAGCTTTCGGTTTCTTTTTAATAATATTTACCTTAAGAACTTTTACTTCAAAAATAGTTTCAAATGCTTTTTTAATTTGTGTCTTATTAGCCTTATAATTAACTTCAAAAGTATATTTACCATCAACATTAATTTTTAAATATGACTTTTCTGTTAAGACTGGCTTTTTAATTACTTCGGTAATATGCATTATGCCAATACCCCCTCAATGTTTACTAACGCCTCTAAAGTTATTAATAACTTATTAGCGTGCAATAAATCATAAATATTTAAACCACTAGCGGCAATGACATTAAATTTTGCAATATTACTTGCTGATTTAACAATCATTTCATCAGCTAATTTAGTAATTAATAATGTTTTATTATCCACTAACTTTAAATTTTGACAAATTTGTAAAACTGCCTTTGTTGAATATTTTTCTAAACTAATAGTATCAACAATAATAAGTTCATTATTTTGTGCTTTTAAGGATAACGCCGATTTTAATGCTAACTTTCTTACTTTCCGATTAACATGCAATTTATAATTTTTCTCAACTGTCGGACCAAATACAATTCCCCCACCTTTTCATTGTGGCGAACGAATTGAACCTTGTCTGGCTCGGCCTGTTCCCTTTTGCTTTCATGGTTTTTTACCACCGCCACTAACTTCGCCACGAGTTTTAGTTTGATGTGTTCCCTGTCTTCAAGACGCTTGTTGAGCAATTGTTGCATCAAACATTGCTTGTTGATGAGGCGTAATATTTCAAACTTTCTCATTTAAACTAACATCTTTAACAACATTACCATTAATATCTAATACTTGTAACTTCATCATTTTTTCTCCTTAATAATTATGCTGCTGGGGCAACGCTACTAACATCTACTGTAGTAGTTTCAACAGGTGGTTGATTGTTAACTAAATTTGGTGGTGTTTTTGTTTTTAAGCCCTTAATCGCTTCAGTAATAACAACAAACTGTTTTTTAGGTCCCGGAATTGAACCTTTAACTAATAGCGCATTCTTAGCAACATCAATATGAATTACTTGCAAATTTTGCATTGTAACTTGTTGATGTCCCATTCTTCCCGGCATCTTTTTTCCTTTAAAAATTCGGTTCGGAGCAATCGCGCCCATTGAACCAATTTCGCGATGAAATCCAGAACCATGAGCCATCGGCCCTCTTGAATAATTATGACGTTTAATAACTCCCGCAAAGCCTTTGCCCTTGCTAATGGCTCGCACATCCACTAATTCACCCGGAGTGAAAATATCACAATTAATAATATCTCCCATATTAAACCCTGACATTTCACGAATCTCTTTACTAAACCTTTTCGGAGTTGTCTTAGCTCTTTTAAAATGTCCTATCAATGGTTTGTTAACTAAATTAGATCTTTTATCTTCTACCGCTAATTGCAACGAAGTATAACCATTTTTTTCTGCTGTTTTAACATCAGTAACAACATTAGGTTGCGCTTCAATAACTGTTACGGGAATTATCTTTCCTTCAACAGTAAAGACCTGACTCATAGCGATTTTTCTGCCTAAAATTCCTTTCATAAGAATTTTACCGTCCTTTCCAACTTATCATTATTGTGTATATCATTGCCTTTTAAAATATATTTCTAAAAGGTCGACTAGGTAATTGCATTTAATTTAATCTCAATATCCACACCACTTGGTAGTTGTAATCTTGATAAACTATTTACAGTTTTTGGCGTTGGATTAATAATATCAACGATTCTATTATGAGTTCGAATTTCAAACTGTTCACGAGCATCTTTATGTTTATGAACAGATCGTAAAACAGTATAAATTTCTCTTTTGGTTGGCAAAGGAATCGGTCCCTTAACTTTTGCTCCCGTCAATTGAGCTGCTTGAACAATTTTAAAAATTGACTGGTCAACAGTTTTGCTATCATAACCACATAAACGAATTCTAATTTTTTGAGCCATAACACGGTCTCCTTCCTGAATTAAAAATTACTTTTTCTACAACGCTTCTTGGCGTATCAATAATGGTACATATAATATACACAGTTAAATATTATACACTATTCCTTAGCAATTACAAATATATTTAACACGCGGGGTCGCGTTTAGTTTTCTTAGGTATTTACTAAAAATTCACGAAAATGAAATTAATTAATATGAAAAAATTACTAGGATTCTTAGGGGCAATAACAATAGCAGGAAGCGGAATGGCAGGGCTTGTTGGAAACGCTCCGGCTTCAAGTGCAACAAAAAATAAAATTAATTATTTACAGACAAGTAGCAATAATTTAGAAAATTTAAACATAAATAAAATAGAGCCTCAAAAAAGAAGTAATACAAAAATTGTTTTAGAAGCAGTAAGAGACGGCGCTACAATGTTTGGATTTACAACAGGAGTTGCAACTGCTGCTGCCACCAGTCCTTTTACAGGAGCTGCTGCCGTAATTTCTGGAGCAGTGGCTGGTGTTACCGGGGTTATTGCTTCTAATATTAATTAAAAGAATTATATAAAAAATAGAGGAATAAAATAATTAAAAAAATATTAAGTCTTTTAGGAGTAATCACCTTAGTTGCTCGTTAAAAACAAAAGTATAAATTGTATAAGTTTAAAATGCAAGTAATTTCTAGAAGTTTTATTAATTATTTTTTAAAAATAAAAAATAATTAATAAAACTTCTAGAAATTACTTTGTTAAAAGTTTTTGTAATATTTGAAATGGATTTTTAGTGTTTAATGATGAATGACGACGCTCAAAGTTATAAAAGTAATAATATTTGTTTAAATAATGTTGAAGTTCATTTTGATTTAACTTTTTATCCTTAACATAAAATAATTTGGTATAATGTTGATGAAATCGTTCAATTTTGCCATTTGATTGTGGCGAGCGAATTGGTGTGGTTTCATGGACAATTCTGTTCCTTGAAAGAAAGGTTGTAAAAGGTCTTTCTTTTACTTTGTATGTTTTTTTATTACTTCAATTAGTAGTAGTAAATTCTGGTGCGTTATCAGTACGAAGGCGTTTACTGGTTATTCCAAGTTCGTTAAAATCTTTCATTGCTCTTTGTACGGCATTAACCGCATTATTAGTTCCTAAACTATCATAAACATAACCAAATACTATGCGTGTCATTTCGTCAATAAAATCATAAATGTAATATTTTTTATCAACCGGAAAATTTAATGTAGTAATTATTTTGGCATCCATTTGTAAAAGACCAATCTCGGATACTTCATAACGCTTAAAATTGCGTTTAGTTTGTTTGATTTGTTGTTTTAATTCTTTCCAACGAAAGTCAGATTTAATTCAGCGATAAAAAGTTTTGATATTTTTTGGAATTTTTGAATTTTCAACATCGTGAAAACCGATTTTTAAATTATTAAATAAAGACCACATTCCACCGGCTTGAAGATTTTTGTAATCAAAATATAAATCACATACTTTTTTGCGAGAATTTAAACTATATTGATAATTAAGATTTTGTGGCTTTGTAGTTTTAAACAATAACAAATTTAAATTGTCAGAATAATAAGCAGTCATAATTTTTTGTGCCCAACGATAAAAAGTTTTTGTTGCATTCTTAAAATATTTTTTAATAAGTTTTGTTAAAGTAGTTTCTTCAATATAGAAATAAGTACATAAATTTAAATAGGCAGTAATGCGTTTTTTAGTTTTATAGTAATAAGGATTACGGCAATTAGCACTTAGTCAACTTTGTACTTTTGCTTTTAAATCTGCTAAATCAGCTTGGGAAATAATATATTTCATTTTTAAACTCCTTAAATTAAGAAAATCGTATTTTTTGTAATACGATTTTCAAGTTGCTGGGAATTAAAAAACTATTATAAATATTAGAAAATTCTAAATCATATTTTTTTAAATCATTGCTATTTTTATTACACCCAGAAATAAACATTATACATACTAAATTTAAAGCTGATAAAAATTTTCACATAAATAAAAATCCTCCTTTCAAAGGAATTATATTTTATAAAAAGAATTCAAAATGTTAAAATCGTATAAAGAATAATGATATTCAGTGCTTTCACTTTGTTTTTTATATAGCGGAAAAGTTAGCGCAAAAATATTAATTCCATACATCACATCAACTTTGGCGTTGTAAAAATGCAGTTTATTACTAGTAGCATTTCATAATTGGTTATCATATGCTTTTAACACATTAAAATCTATTTGATAAGAATTTTTACCAGTTTTAAAATCATTAGCAATTTGTTTATCTTTCACAAAAAAATACGAACGAAAAATCATATTCTTACTATTTTCTATTGTTGAATCAAAATTAATTAAATATTGTTTAGGATAAAAAGTAATTAAGGAGCGATAGAAAAAGCCCATTTGTAAAACATTTTTAGGAATTTGTTGCATTCCTTTGTAATCTAATTCTACATAAGTAGAAGTATCCATATCAAAACTTGCATAAAAGAATTGTACAAAAAACTCACCTAAAACTTTATAAATTTTGTTAAATAATTCATTAATAAAACTAATAGTTAAATCTTTTTGATAATAAAGCACAAAATCTTTAAAATCAACTTTTAATTTGTCATCATATCGTAAAAAATGGAAGGTATTATCATAATAATTAACTTGTCCAAAAAAGGTATTAATAAAATCTTCTCCAAAACTTGTTCGTGAGCCAGATTTTCAAAGCGATTTACCATTTTCTAAAAACTCATTAACACCCACAATGCTACCACGCTCAGTTTTTATAGTGATAACATCACCAAAACTAGAAAAGGAAAGTTCTCTAACAATAACTTCTTCAATGAAACCTGGTGGATATGAATTTTTGCGACTTAAAATAAATTTAATATTTTGTTTAAAACCATTTAATTTAATTGAAATTTCACTCATATATTTAAAATTATTGTCAAAGAAATTAAAAATTGGGACTCAATATAAATAACTATAATTAAATTTATCAAAATCTCGCCGTTGTGTCATTAAATAGTCTAATTTATCTTGAAACTGATTATATTGATATTCACCATCATTTTTAGTTATTTCGGTAGGCAATGGTTGTTCTTTATCTTTTTCTGGTAAAGAGGGCATTCCCGCCGAAAATGAAGTTATACTATAAGATAATCCTATTGATTTAGTAAATGTTATCTTAACATTAATTATCTCAGAAATCTCATAACCAAAATCTAAATCTAAATAACTAAAATCATCGTAAGTTTTTTTAACACCATTATTTTTATAAAAATTAATTCAATCTTTATTTTTATTACCAAGAGATAAACTAAAAATGCGAGTTTTTTTAATTTAAAGTGGTAAATCGATGTTATCTTGAAACTTAATTTTAGCCCCTCCGCCAATTTTGCTGGGAATTAAAAAACTATTATAAATATTAGAAAATTCTAATTCGCAACTATTGCCACATTGACTAGTATTAGTTGCTCGTTTTTCTCGCTTTATAAAAGATTGTTCCATATTAGGTTTTGGTGGTTGTTTTGTATCAAAGAAAGCCCCTAATGGTACCAAACCAATAAACATTATAATAAATCAAGAAATAATCTTATGCATTTCATCATGTCTTAAAACTCTTTTTTATTGCTTTAAAAGCATCAAAAAATTTATAATGATTATGTTTTGGACATTCACAATTAGCAACTTGCGTTTGATGCTTTCTAAAAATTTTATTAAAGTAATAACCCCTAATAAATAACTTAATAGCAATTATTAACAAATAAACCATTAATAATCAAAAATACACTTTAAGAAATACATTTTGAAAATCAAATAATATAAAATCTTTAAAAAATCCATCTATATTAGTTCTAATTCTTGTTAAAAATACTCAAATCATAACCATAACAGTATGAAATATAATAAAAAAATGCATAAAACCTAAAATGCTTTTAAATCATTTAATACTTAATATTTTCTTTAACTTTTTCATTTTTTAAACTCCTCTCAAAGTATTTTTTTACTCAGTAGGTCCTCTCAAAATTAAATATATTGTCGATAAAATACAAATTGTTCCTAAAATTTGAAAAATCGGATGTTGAGAAAATAACCTTATCATTGGTTTAAACAAATCTAAAATTTTAATATTTTTTGATAAAACTTTATTAAAATATTCTAAACCCTCACGCACATATGCTCATAAACCTAAAAAATCACCTAAAGCAAAAATAGAAAAAACAGAAACAAGAATAAATAATATTATTAATTTAAACATTTTCTAAAACCTACCTTTTTATTCGCCGTCCGTGTTGGTTAACTCACGGTCTATTTTTAGGACTATTACCACTAAATTTCTTAATTGGACCACTAGATGATTTTTTCTTAGCTCCTCAATTAGCAACTGATTTTCGATATTTTTTACGAAAACCAACTTTTGGTCGTTCAATATGAATACCTAAAATGTCACCAATTACAAGATTTATCACAAGCATAATTAGTGGAAAAATAATAATACGAATATCTGTTCCAGGAATGGTTAAAGTTCAAATTAAATCAAAAACTTTATAAAACATATCGCCAATCAAACTAGCCATTTTTTCTAATTTTTCCATTTTTTAAACTCATTTACTTGTTTTTCTTCTTCAGATTATTTTTTAACTTAGTAAGTATCTTACTGAATTTTTCCATTTTTAAATATTCTAATGCTTCAATATCCATTACATTATCATTTCAAAATTTATGTTGATAATTATCATTCAAAGCACGATTACTTAATTCACGCAAGAATGATAAATATTTATTATCGTAAAGATTTAAAATTGACATCGGAATTTTCAATTTAAAGAAATAAATGTTTAATTCCGGAACGCTACGATACTTGATTTTGCGACCTTTTTTATCATTTTTTGCATTAATTAGAGTTAAACGTCATTGTTCGTATTCGCTTACCGATTTAAAAGTGCCGTAAATAACTTGTAAATATGGTCGGAAAATACTAACCGGTTTTTTTCTAATGCCTACAATTATTGAATTCGCAATATCGCGAACTTTAACTCATATATGTTCGGCTCGTTGCCCGCCCGCTAATACGATATGGGTAAATTGCCGTGCTGAAGCAAAATATTCTTGTAAACCTTGGGTTACTCTATCATTTTCTTTATAGTCGGTTCCTTCTAAAAATAAGTTAGTTTCATCTCATAACAGTAAATGTTTTTCATCTAAACAACAAAATCATATAATCTTAAATTTATTTTCTTAAAAAATAACATCCGTAAATCACACTTTCTTTATTTTTATTATTATCTACCGGGCATTAATTTTTCAAACATTTTGAAAGCGATTAAAAATAAACCAATAATCACACCAAGCAAGAAAACTCAATATGTAGCAAAGAAATTAACGACATTTGGCATATTACCACCAATAATATCAGTTCAAATATTACCGAACGCTGTAATTAATGCTTTTCATAAGTTAGTAACCGCTTGTTCACCAGTAATTTTTACTGGTACATTGTTACTCCATCAAGAAAAATTCTAAACATATAATCACCCCCTTTCTAAACAAAATATGATTTAACCTTATAAAATAAAATAATCATAAATAAGACAATAACTACTAATACCATTCAAAACGCAATATTTGCTATTACAAGTCAAAGTAGTTCTTTAGTTAAATCAATTTCTTTACCAGAAACTCACGCCGGAATAACTTTAATTTGAATAAATAAATCCCAAAAATACAATTTTGTCATTTCTCAATCTAAATCTTTTCAAGCAACTAAAAACATAATAATTACCGTTTAAAAGGCCAAAAGAGTAGAAAAATAATTGCTGAGAAGAGCATTACAATTATTAAAATTGAAAACAAAAATACAACTTGAGGCGGTAAATCGGCAGTCGGATAAATTAATTCAATTAACTCAATAATTATTTTTTTAAACATTTTCTAAACCTACTTTTTAATTTCTTTTTCATTTTGTTCTAACAAATTTCGCTTAAATTTTGCAATAAATATTCTTTGTGCATAAGTAAAATCTTTTGGTAGCTGTTTTGCTTCACCACCATATTTCTTGTTATCTTTAAAAAACCGATAAATATTAACTGCAATATAATATGCTAGTAATAATGTTAAAATAGTAAAAAATACTAATCCAAATATACTCATCTTTCTTTTCTCCTTAATTTTCTAATTAATTTATTTTTTTAAACAATTATGTTCAACAAAATCAACACAAAGTCAATTATCACCAACTAAATCAGTTCTAACAGATTCAACTGCAGATTTAGACGCTCAAATTTTTTGTTCTAATCCGGTTTTTTTATTAATAAAATATATAAACTCTTGACAATAATCTTTGCCAGACTCATCCACATTAACTCACATTTTCATTTTTTAAACTCCAAAATTAATTTTTTTACTACACCAAATCAAAAAATGCAATAACTTAGTTAAATAACTCAAAAAACATCGATAAATAACGGGCGGAGCATACGCTTTACGCACCGTTTAAACAACATAAAAACCAACCTAAATTTTTTTAAACTATTTTTTTCTTTACCTCTATTCTTAAAATGCCTTAAAACACCTTTAAAATGAATTTTTAAAATAATTAAAACTTACATCCTTTTTAGCAATCTCTTTCTCCGCAACAAAAAAACCTAACAACTCATGACCTAAAATCAAACTAGATTCTTGACCTTTCTTATTATTAACTAAAACCAACTGATACTCACCATCTTTAATTATTCCGATACAAATAGAATTCTCATATTTTCCTTTATAAACAAATCGTTTTGAAAACCAAATACCAGTAGATTCATACAATCGGGGAATTGCTGGCGCTTTAATAAGTACTGCATTTTGCTTTTCTTTCAAAAGATATTTTTCAGTATTTAAAAAAATATTTTCAATATTTCTCATATACATACCACCCTTACAATATTTAGTTATATTAATTTAGTTATATTTAAATTAGTCTTTTAACTTAGTTCAATATATTTCTCTTTAAACTCTTTCTTTAAACTAAATTAACATAACTTGTTAGTAAACTTCGTTTACTAAAAAACTTAGTTTATCAACAACAAGGCGCAAAAAATACAAGGCATAACTAAAAATAATAAATATTAATTTAACCTTATATTTCTTGTAATAAATAAATGAGCTCATATTTATTTATCAATTTAACAGAAAACTTGTAAAAACCAAAATCTTGTCATATGTATATGGTTTCTACACGTTTAGTTTTCTTAGGTATTGCTTTGAAGAAGTAAAACAATCAGTTAATTATATTATTTAATTACTAAACTAACCCTGCCTTTCTTGTTATTTTCATTTTTATTCGTTACCATTTTATCATATTATTAAATTTTTACACAATGAAAAATTTTTAATTTCGTCGAAAACTCTTGATAAAATAAAAAAAATCATCAACTTGATAATTTTAAAAGGCTTTTATGTAAAATTACTATTTTTAATTTAATTTTTTATACATTAAAATATAATACCGCTGTTTGTTGGTTTGGAGTTAAACCCTTATGTTGGTATTTTCATTTTCAGAGATTTAAATAATTTTTAATATTAGTAAAAACTAAACCATGATAATGAATTAAGGCTTCTTTAAGACTAGATTGTAATTTACTGATTTTATTTAAGTTACGATAACTAGCTTCAGGATTAATTGTTGTTTTAGTTACACACAAAGTAGAATTTGTTTGTTTTGCTACTAAAAAATATAATTTTTGCATATCAGAAGTAATAATTGAATTTTGGTTAATTAATTCTTTGTTCATATTTTCAATAACTCATTGTTTTTGTAAACGTTTGGTGTTTGTGGATTTAACATAAATATTGTTATTATTATCAACTGCTATTTGAATACAGCATTTAGTATTATTTGCGAATGGGTCAAGGTGAATTCTTCGTGGATCAGTTTTATGTTTGAAATTTCCTTTATGAATTTCTTTAATAAATGTTTCATCGATTTGGATTTTACCAGATAATTTTTTAAATTTTAATTGGGTATTTTCTAATTATTTTGATTTCATTAATTTTTGACGATTATATCAAGCAGTTTTTAATGTAGTTTTAATAAAACGAGAAATTATTTTACTAGATTGCCCCAGCAATGAAATTTGAATCAATAAATTTCATTGTTCATAATTTAAATGACTTCAATAAATAAAATGATTACGAAAAGCGTCAAAACTTGCACGGCAATTTTTACATAAATATTTTTGTTTTCCTTCTGAATTATGGATATATAATATATATATATATGGATAGGTCACAATAAGTTGGACCATATTTATGTGGACTTTCAAATAAAATAAAATTATTGATGAAATTTTAAGCACTTTTAAAATTAAAAGATCATTAAGCAATAAGGGGTGTCCTTATGACAATGCTGTTGCTGAAACAACTTACAAAACCTTTAAAACGGAATTTATTGAGGGTAAAAAATTTGAAAATTTAACATAATTAAAATACGAATTATTTGATTTTGTTAATTGATATAACAACATTCGAATTCACGGCAGCCTAAATTATTTAACGCCTGTTGAATTTAGAAAACAACAGTCTACATAAAAAGTTTCCAAAAAAGGGTTGCCATACCAATTTGTTTTTTACATTCATTTGAATATGAGTTTTTCCCTATTTTTATCTTCCTACTTTCTTAATAATTTTATTTTATTTGAAAGTCCACATAAATATGGTCCAACTTATTGTAACCTATCCAACCACGATCAGTATGAAATAAAGTTATTTTATTTAATGGTCGTGTTATTTTATGAAAAGCTTGTTGAACTAGTTCAGCGGTTTTGTTTGGTTCGACACTATAGCCAATTATTTCTCGATTAAACAAGTCAATTAATAAACAAATATAATGTCGTTTTCCTCCAACTTGCACATATGTTAAATCACTAACAACAACTTCATTAGGTTTTTTGTTATTAAATTGACGATTTAAAACATTACTAATCTGGTCATTATTAACCATTGTTTTGTGATTACGATATTTTAATTTGGTGTATTTAGAGACCCAATTATTTTCGATCATAAGGAATCTGATTTTTCGACGTGATAAGATAATATCTTTTCTCATTAAAACAGCTTTAATTTTACGAGCACCATAAATTTTACGACTTTTATTAAATGCACTGATAACTTCTTCTTCATAATTATTAACATCATACTTAACACAATTATTAGTTTGATAATAATATGTTGATTTTGCTATTTTTAATATTTGACACATTTTTAGCACGGAATATTTTTCTTTATTATTGTTAATAATTCCTATTTTTTGCCAATTATCAGTGCTGCTTGCTTTAAAATGTCATTTTCCATTCGTAATTGTTGGTTTTCTTTTTGCAAGTAAATTAATTCATTTTCTTCGACAGTGCGATTATCTTGCACTTTAAATGACCCAAAATTATTAAAATTTTCAATTCACTGATATACGGCTGATTTTGAAATTCCGTATTCTTTAATAATTTCAACAATGCTTTTTCCGTTTTGATAAAGCATGACAATTTGTTTTTTAAATTCATTTGAATATGAGTTTTTCCCCATTTTTATCTTCCTACTTTCTTAATAATTTTATTTTATTTGAAAGTCCACATAAATATGGTCCAACTTATTGTAAACTATCCAATATTCAATAAATATCAAGAGTTTTCTACAAAATTAAAATTATAATTTAATAAATTAAACTCTAACTAGTAATAAATAAAAAGTCAATCAATAAATAATTGATTGACTTTTTAACATATTATAACTTTGTTTCTTGAACCGTTTCTTGTTTTTCTTCTGGCACTTCTTTGTTATTTTGATGAATTTCTACTATAGTAGTAGCGTCTGGAACTGCACTTCCATCTAACTTAACTTTTTTAACCTTAACTTCTTTAATATTTTCTTGAACAACTTCTTCAATAGTATTATCTTGTTCTTCTATGCTAGTTGCTTTAACTGCTTTTTTACGCTTTACAAGTAAACGATCAAGACTTCATATCACCACAAACACTAATTTTATTTCTAATAAAATCATCGCAATAAAACCGATAATACCTCAAGCACCTAATAAATCCATATTGTATATCTCCCTTTTTATATAAGTAAATACGCATCAATATTTAATAACAACAAAAAAATATAAAAAAGTAAAACTTTAAACTAATTATATACTATTTCAACTCCATTGGAGGTGTTCAAAAATCCTTATCTTTTTTTAAAAATTTTTCATTAAACAGCAACAATATTAACCCAATAAGCACTGGGACTAAAAAGAGATAATATTCTCATTGCGTCACACCCAAATACAAATATTTAATTTGCATATCTAAAATATTAGATTGAATAATACCAAAATCACAATTAGTAACTTTATATAAACCAAAAATTGCTAAAGAAAGCAATGGCGTTCATAACAACATCGCCAATTGAGAAGCAATTCCATAAGAACCATTTAAAATTTTAATACTGCGAAAAAATAAAATTCGCCCAATTGCAATCGCAAAACTAGAAATGATAATAAATAAAAATGTTAACCCCTTCAATTCACCAAAAATTCTAAATTGAACTCAGCCTTCATAACCATAACCCCCACCTATTACCGAAACTATTGGTAAAACAAAAATTAACATTATCCACGATGAACTAAACGCTTTTAAAATTAATGCATCCTTCTCATTAATTTTATTTTTAGACTTACTCATTGCAAAATGAAGAATTGTTGATTCAATCGCATATAAAATCGCCGTTAACAATGACAAAATTATTGCCCAAGTAGCTTTTACTCACGGTTGAATATCACTAGGGTCAGGACTTAATATTGTTTTATTAAACTCAGTAATAATTTGTCAAATAACCAAACCAATAACCGCTAAAGATGTTAAAAGTAATCCGGACCAAGCAATAAAAGATAATCTTTCTTCTAATAGTAACCTTGATAATAAAGCCGTAAAAATTGGAGCAATATTTACCAACACTGTTGCCGTAGCACTCATTTGCGCTGCCAATTGAATTGATAAAACATACAACACTTGCGCAATCGGGCCACCAAAAATACCAGCAATAATTACAATCATCCCTAACATACTTTTAGTATTTTTCCAAATTTGTTTTAAAAACTTTAATGGTTTATTAGTAAGACAAACAACTAAAATTCAAGAAACAAATTCTTGCATTGTTGCTAAAATAAAACTATTTAATGCCCGCGTATCTAAAAAAATAATTAATAATGGTGCTAATGAATACATAAAAGCTGAAATAACACCAATTCCTGTACCTGTGAGTAACTCTTGCTTCGTAAAATGAACATTAAATTTTTGTAAACTCATTTTTTTCTCCTTAAATTAATTTTTACCTGTTAATGTATAAACTGCTTGTTGCTCATTTTTACTATTTGTTCGCTGATTATCTTTTCATTTATCTTCGGCTTCAATACTATGAACTTTAATTTTATCGGGATCATTAAAAGCGATCAATTCATCTTTTGTATAAAAATCATCTTTATTTTTCAATTGTTTTTTTAAACGAACAATAATCCAATTAGTTAATGAACTTCGTGATAATATCGCCATTAACTGCAAAGGTTCAGTAATCGCTGCTAATAACATAATCCCCGGAACAGAAATAACAAGAATTAACATAAATAATTTTATAATTCCTTTAATTCCTAATTGTGACGACAATTGTTCATAGTTAGCAAATTGATAATAAGGATTAGAAAAAATTAATTTATAAGCAATAACAATTGAAAAAATCATTGGAATAATAATAATTGCCAAATTCTTTCATCAAAACCGAGCATTACTATTATATGTTAAATACTTCCAAGTATAACTACTACTATAAATTCAGCGATAAAATAACCCAAAAGTTGTTGATAACACTAAAGCATAAATTGTTAACTGTGCATCTTTTAAATAATATGTAAAAACTGACCCTAAAATTAAACTAATAATCAAACTAATAACCACTTGTATATAAGCATGCTTCGTAGTTTCATGATGTCTTCCCGCGCCATAAATTAAAATACTCGCCGGTTCACTTATCATTAATAATGCTGAATTAATAGCAAAAATTAACGATAAATGCGGGGTATCAAAAATAGTCTTAATCGCAATATTCTCAAACTCTGGATTACTAGAACTTCTAACAGTTGCTAACATTTGAACCTTCAATTCACCATATAAGCCATTAACAAAATATGGTGACATAATAAACTGCACAACAAACATAAAAGCAGCCACCATATAAGCAAACAATTCAAATTTAACAAATGTATTCCAACGAATTCTTCCTTGATAAGAAATTCATGTACCAAAAAAGTCTTTAAACGAAGTAATAAATACTAACATAATTACTCTCATATTTATCGCCACCGTCATATATATGGAATACGCCGACGCTGTACGAAAACCAATAAATAAAGCAATTAAAACAAAATCAATATTATTAAAAATTGCTACCGCATAACTTTTAACCGCAACATAGTTACTCTCTTGCAATAATTTATCATTTTTAGTTCACTCTTTAGTTTGCAATCACGGATACTTTAATTTCACATAAATATAAATTAAAATTGACTTAATAATTCCATGAAAAATATAAACTAAAAATGGTAAATAAGCATTGGGATTACCATTTCTAGCCCTAATCCACATTCGCAAAATAACACCTGTAAAAACTAATAAATCGCAAGTTAAATGCACAATCCGATTAAAATAATTACCATTATCTGCTTGAATTAAATTTTCATAAGCACCTACAATGAAAAATGAAATTAAATTTTTTAATGACAACGATATGATAATAATTCATAATTGTCAAAACGGCATCACTTGAATAACATCATCAGTAATAATTTCACTAACATTATTTCAATAGGCATACAAAGAAAACCCTAAACCTAAAAAAATAACTAATGATAAATAAATTATCCCCGTTTTAATATAATTATTTTTAATCGTACCCACAATATCATTAACAG
This sequence comes from Spiroplasma endosymbiont of 'Nebria riversi', assembly GCF_018831625.1. Classification (GTDB taxonomy): domain Bacteria; phylum Bacillota_I; class Bacilli_A; order Mycoplasmatales; family Nriv7; genus Nriv7. The sequence goes on along the minus strand of NZ_CP065193.1, from coordinate 979,253 downwards.
TAATTCAATCTTTCTTTGCTAAGGGATGATACAAATAAAAAATTCCCATAATTCCTAAACTACTCTCAGCCAAACCAATAGTAAATGAAATTGCCATAATAGTTCGTACTAATCCATTCATCTTCGCCCCATAATATTTAATTATTAAATAAATAAGAACAAACTGAAAAACAGAACCTAAAAATGTTCCAATAATTCCTAACAGTGTATTAAAAAAACTTTTGCTTGTTGAATACATTGACCATTCCCCTTCAATTTAAATTATTTTATCACAAAATTAATTAATTTCTCTGCTATTTATTTCTAATATCTTATCAATATCTGGTAAAACAAATTGTTTATTATTTAAATAATCCAAAGGAACCGGTAAATTTTCAAACTCTAACTTATAAGCAAAAAGCATAATACGATCATTTAAATTATATTTAGAACCATATTTAATGTCACCCACAATCGGTGTTTTTAAATACTCACAAGATGCTCTAATTTGATGTTTTCTTCCCGTAATCAGTTGGATCTCATATCAACTAAACTTTAATACTTTTTTAAACATTTTAAACTTCGTTACTGCTACTTTACAATTTGGCAATTCTAATTTAGGACTAAACACCATTTTTCCTTGCATAATATCTTGAAATATATAACCTTTAACAAGTAATGGTAATTCCTTATTAGTAGCTAATAACGCTAAATATTTTTTAGTAATATTATTTTGATTTCAAAATTGATGAAAAATATTTAAAGCAATTTTCTTTTTCGCATAAATTACTAAACCTCTTGTTAATTTATCTAAACGATGTACATGACTAATAGTAAAAGAATAACTGTTATTAATTTGCAAATACTTACGAACTGCTAAATCTAAACATTCACCCACAGGATGGTGAATTAAAACATTATGGGGTTTATCAACAATTAAAATATATTCGTCTTCATAAATAATTGTTAAAGCAATTTGACTAGCAAATTGCTTTTTTACTTCATCTTTGAAAGTTAAATTATCTAAAACAATAATCGTATCATTAGGTTTTAAATAATACTTCAAATCAGTAATAACTTCACCATTTAATTTTATCTTTTTTAAACGAAATAACTTATAAATTAGTCGTAAAGGAACAGTATTAAAAGTTTTACGCATAAATTTAATAATTGTTTGATGAGCATCATTTTCTTCAATAACAAATTGTACCATCCTAAGTTGCAACCAAAACTGTATAACTAATCAAGTTATTTATTAAATGAATTACAAATGAATATGTTACATTCTCACGACTAAAAATAAATATTAATGACAACGACAAAGAAAAATCTAAATAACTAAAAATATTTTGAATATCGCCAGCCAGGCGGACATGCATTCAAGCAAAGTAAAAAGAAGAAATAAAAAATCCCAATCAACGATATCTTGATAGTATAAAAATACTATGCCTAGTTGCTAATTCTTCCAATAATGGCGCTATAATAACAACCATAATAAATAAACCAATCTTGCCACTAATAGTACTTAAAGATTTTTCAATTTCAGTTTGATTAGCGGATTTCTTAGTACCAATAGCATCATTAATAAAATTAAAAACAGTAGTAACTTGAAAAATAATTAACAAAGAAATAATAATCACAATAGCAACTAATAGCACATTATAAAGTAATGTATTACCAATCCTACTTGCTAACTGCTTACTAAAAAACAAAATTATAAAAATTGTTACTAATCCAGTAATGCTTTGTATAAAAGAACTAAGAGCATAACCGGCATTCGTAAGTTCAATTTTATTACCAACTTGCTCATAAAATAATGGCGATGTTTTAATAAAAATAGCAAATAAAATCGTACTAACTGTTTGGGAAGCTACAAATAAATAAATTGCTCAAGCACCACTATTAATAAATTTTTTTGCATCTTCAATCATTAATCATCCAAAACTAAAACCATACGAAACTAAATTAAGAATTAAAAATAAAAAAATATAATTATTATTATTTAAAACATAAATCCGAAGTAAATCAAAAATTATTGGAAGAGAAAAAACTGTTATGAGAAATAAACAAGTACTAACTTTAGAAAACATTTTATAATTATAAACCTGTAAATCATCAACAAAAGTTTTTGGAATTCGATACTGTGGACGATATCATTTGTGCGATTTTAATTGTTGGGGATGCGAAAAACTTTCAGAACTCATCTTTAAACCTTACTCCATTTTTACTTTCTTATACAATTATTATACATTTATATAGTATATGTGTATATAATTAATTTATTAAAAGGAGGAAATTATAAATGTTTCAAAGAAAAGAATTAAATTATTCGTTAGATGCTCTAGAACCAATTATATCTAAAGAAACAATGGATTATCATTACAACAAACATCACAAAGCATATGAAGATGGTTTAAATAACACTCTTGCAAAATTAGAAAATAACAATCAACCTACCGATCTAAATCAATTAATGCGCGACTATTTAACCTTACCAAATGAATGCCATGTTGGTATTCGCCAATTTGGTGGCGGATTAATTAACCATAATTTCTTTTTTAGTATCCTAGCTAAAGACAAACCAATTAGTAATTGTAAATTAAAAACTCTCATTGAAGAAACCTACGGGTCAATGGAAAAATGACAAGAAAAAATGTGCGACACCGCCTTACAAGTCTTTGGTAGTGGTTGAACATGATTATTAATTGATCGTAATGGCAAATTAAAAATTTTTAACACCTTTAACCAAGATAATCCTTGATTTTTAAAATCCTATCCTTTAATCGGTATTGATGTTTGAGAACATGCCTATTATATTGACTATCGTAACGACCGTAAAACTTATGTAACTAAATTTTTTGACATTATTAACTGAGAAGAAGTTGAAAAACTATATGACACTTATTTAAAAAATAATTCTAAATAATACTAATTTTAATAAAAAAGATGAATTCATTGAATTCATCTTTTTTATTAAATAATTTATTGAATTATTGCAATAACTTCACCAGCTTTAACGGCGCCTAATTTAATATTAGTAATTTTTTTACCTTTTAAACTATCAGGTAAAAAAATTAACGGCGATTGATTTGATTTAATCTCACCAGCAATTTCACTTCAATTAACAACTGCTAATAATTCATTAGCCTTTACTTTTTGACCTTGTTTAACTTTTGGTTCAAACCCCCTACCTTTTAAATTAACCGTATCTAAACCAATGTGTAGTAAACATTCTACTTTTGTTCGATGTTGAATTCCATAAGCATGATTCGTAGGAAATATTGAAGTTATCGTACCTGCAAACGGTGCATAAAACTCATTGGCAGCAGGAATTACTGCGACACCATCACCTAACATCTTTTTATTAAACACCTCATCATCAACATCAGTAATATTAATTACTTCACCATCTACTGGTGATAAAATTTCAATTTGCTTTTTTTTAAAAAAATTACCAAAACTAAACATTTAATTATTCTCCTTTCATATACTATATATATCTTTAATTATATGTGAAAAAATCACTTTTGTCATTAAAACAGTGATGGACGCATAAAGTTTTGTTAGGCAGGAAAAGGTTTAAATAATTTTGAAAGAAAAACAACTAAAAATTGATTACCTTTTTATTTGAAAAATAAGTAATAAAACAAAATATTTAATATTAATAAACATAATCTTAATAAAAGGTTATAAAACCTAAGTAAAATGCTTATAAAACCAACATTAAAATAATTTTTTACAACAAAAATCTACATAAGAAATATATACTTAATTTGAATATTGAAATAATTTATAGTAAATGATTATTTTTTCTTTTTTTAAAAATACCTAAGAAAACTAAACGCAACCAAAGTGATATATCCCATCATCTTACCTTAATAATTTATTTTATAATATTAAATCCAACATTATAACTAATACCTGTTGCTAAATAATACTTTTGCATTTTATTACTTCACAAATACACATCTAAATAACTAGTTACGGGCCAATCAACATATAAATCAAATGAACTAATTAAAGCTGCTGTTAAATCCGAATTACTAGCTCTTCATTTAATTTTCTTAACTTCAAGATCAACCCTTCACCGGATATTTAATTGACTATCAATAAATCTTCTAACATCATTAAGAATTTTGTAATAATAATATTTAGCATCCGTTAAAGAGAAATTATATGGTTGTTTTTGTTGTTCAGAAATATTAAAATCTTTTTTAAAAGTATTAACACAACAGTTCAATTAAAAATCAACGATTTTAAAAAAATAAAATCCTCTAAGATAATTTTAATATTCTGTTCTCATTGTTCTTCATCAACTGTGGGTGCATAACTTAAAGGCAGAGAATGAAAAAGACTTTTTTTCATTCAATTGTAAATTTATTATACATTTATTAATCAAAACTGCAAAACAAAAATTACAAACTTATTAAAATTTGCATATTTTTGAAAATATTAAATTAAAAAATTATTGTTTAGTTTATATGTTCTTCCATTTAGCATGTTTTAAAGCAGGGCCAGCGAAAATATCTTGCTTCCATAGCCTAGACATGATTTCACTAATCTAGATACATCAGATTCAACTGATACTCCAATATTCCAACTTTCTCCTTGATGTATAATGCCAACTCGATTATTTTTAAAGTACTTAAATATTTCTTTTGGGACATAAATTTTTAATAATTCCATTAAATTGTCATAATCACCAGAATAAAAATAATTAATAGCTTTTTGAAAAAGTTCTTCGCCATGATATAACTTTGAAAATAAGAATACTTTTCTTAATTCTCTTACAGCATGATATCGATCTAAAATATATTTAGCTCCCACAGAAAGATGCTAGTTGTTTAATTTAAGTTGCACCATCACCACCAACGACTAATTTAGCATTCTCAAAATTTTCATAAAATAATGTTCTTAATTCAAATAATCTTTTTGATAAGTCTTCAGTTGGCAATCTTTCATCCTTGCCAATAAAGAATGTAGTTCTCTTATTTTTCAATTTCTTTCTTTTTTTATTAATTGTTTTTTCATCATAACCAGTATGGTATTGCGACCCTTTTTTGGACACTTTTTATGTAGACTGTCATTTTCTAAATTCAACAGGCGTTAAATAATTTAAACTGCCATGTATTCGAATGTTATTATATCAATTAACAAAATCAAATAATTCGCATTTTAATTGTGTTAAATTTTCAAATTTTTTACCCTTGATAAATTCCGTTTTAAAAGTTTTGTAAGTTTTTTCGGCCACAGCATTGTCATAAGGACAACCCTTCGCACTCAATGATCTTTTAATATTAAAGGTTATTAAAATTTCATCAATGATTTTATTTTATTTGAAAGTAGGAAGATAAAACTGGGGGAAAAACTCATATTCAAATGAATTTAAAAAACAAATTGTCATGCTTTATCAAAACGGAAAAAGCATTGTTGAAATTATTAAAGAATACGGAATTTCAAAATCAGCCGTATATCAGTAAATTGAAAATTTTAATAATTTTGGGTCATTTAAAGTGCAAGATAATCGCACTGTCGAATAAAATGAATTAATTTACTTGCGAAAAGAAAACCAACAAACAGCGGTATTATATTTTAATGTATAAAAAATTAAAGTCAAAGTAGTAATTTTACATAAAAGCCTTTTAAACTTATCAAGTTGATGATTTTTTTTATTTTATCAAGAGTTTTCGACAAAATTAAAAAAATAACTTTATTTCATACTGATCGTGGTAATGAGTTCAAAAATAAAATCATTGATGAAATTTTAATAACCTTTAATATTAAAAGATCATTGAGTGCGAAGGGTTGTCCTTATGACAATGCTGTGGCTGAAAAAACTTACAAAACTTTTAAAACGGAATTTATCAAGGGTAAAAAATTTGAAAATTTAACACAATTAAAATGCGAATTATTTGATTTTGTTAATTGATATAATAACATTCGAATACATAGCAGTTTAAATTATTTAACGCCTGTTGAATTTAGAAAATGACAGTCTACATAAAAAGTGTCCAAAAAAGGGTTGCCATACCACCATTTCGACATTAGATAAGAAAGTTAAACAAGACCAAAGAATTCGTTTAGTTACTTTTCATGCCGGACATAAAGAAAAAAAATACAAAAATGCTCGTAGAGAGTTAGAAAATAAACGAGGTCATTTTCTAATGTTAAAAATTGGTAAACGAATAAATACGATGGATTATCGTAATTTATTAATTAAGGAATTAAAAAAACATTATGTAAATATTAATTATGACAAAATAATTGTTTGTGGCGATGGTGCTACTTGAATTAGAGAAATTGCCAATAGTTTTGGTAATGTTAGATATATTTTAGATGGTTATCATGCTATTAAAAAATTAAAACAAACGGCATTTAATATTATTTTTGAAAATCGCAAAGTAGCATTAAATAGTTGAATTAAATTATATAAGGATGACAATCATCAAGAATTAATCAAAACCATTCGTAATATTGCTAAAAATGAATTAAATAAAGATATTAAAACAAATTTAAGAAAGGCGAGTAATTATTTCAGTAATAATAAACAAAGTATTCATCATCAAAATTTAGAATGAAATATCGGTTGTAGCATTGAAAGTGATGTATCTCATTTAGTAAAACAACAATTAGGTTACGGGGCAAAAATATATAATCATAAGAATTTAAATAACTTATTACATTTAAGAATTGCAAATTTAAACAATTTAAATGTATTACATTACATTAATGAAAATATTAATTCAGAAATAGAAATCAGAAAAGAAATATATAAAAATTCATTATGAAATAAATATAATAATAAAAATGATGATAGTTGAATTAACTATAAAGGTAATGCTGTAACAAATAAATATAATAGATTTAAGTAAGTAAAAATATTAGTTAAAATTTAATAAAATTAATAATTTTTCATTGTGTAAAAATTCAATAATATGATAAAATAGTAACAAATGACAATAACAAGAAAGGTATGGTTAGTTTATTAATTAAATAATATAATTAGCTGATTGTTTTACTTCTTCAAAACAATACCTAAGAAAACTAAACGCGACCATAATTTCTTACAAGGTTGCCGTTCGCAAATAAGTTGATATAATTATTTATGTTAAAAAATATTTATCTTTTTTATAATAATTTATTAAGTTGAGGTTAGATACATTTATGAAACATTGAAAATGAAACAAATTATTTAAGCAAGCCTTTTGGGGAGCATTTAAACATAAAATCCAAATTATTTCATTAATTTTATTAACTATTATCTTATCAACAACAATTACCTTAACTTGAATTACGACAAGATGACTCTTAGATGGCGAAACAGCAATGAATAGTGCTACAACACCATTTAATTATAATTATCGCTTTAATAGTAAAAATAGTCCTAGTATTCAAAACATATCACCAACATTTAATATTTGTACTGCTTTTAATAAAAGTTCATTAGCAGAATCTAATACTAGTAAAAGTATAAAAGATAACAGTACACCAATACTTACCATTGCAAAAGATAAAAATGACCCTACGGGGTGTTTATTACCATTAATATCAGAAAGTTTAGATATTACGGAAAAAATAGCAAGTGATAATAATATCACAATTGAAAATATTTCCTTTAAAAATTTACTAAAATGAGAAAAAATTAATACAAATAGTTCGGCCTTTAAAAATTCACTCTTTGGTCAAATTTTAAATAAAAAATATCATGACATTCCTAATAACGAATTTAAAATATTATATGAACAATATACAGCTTTGGTTGAACAATACATTAACCCAATTTTTGCCTTTTATTTATTTAATCTTTATAAAGCCAATATTGATAAACTTAAATATCCAAAAAAAACAACTGATGCTGATTATTTTGACAAAGTTAAAGCATTTAAAGAAATATTTTTAAGAGACTTTGTTAATGCCCATAATGGCAACAGTTGAATAAGAGATATCAATAATGAAACTGATTTATCTAGTGATAATGTTCCAATTTTTGGTGGCGGAATTAATATTTTTCAACAATTAACAAAAGAAGATTATGAAAAAAGGTTTCCTCGGGCAACAAATTTTAATAACAAAGCTTTTTTTAAACAAGGTTTTAAAGGCGATTTAGGAAATATTTTAATGAATATTAACAAAGATAATAATGAAATTAATTTTCAACTAATGAACGACCACATAAATGATAATAAGGATAGTAGTTATCTCGATGTTGCCAAATATCTAACACTTCCGATTAGTGGAACATCTTTAAGAAATAATTGAGATATTTCGCAAGCAATATGAAATCACCATAATAAATTAGTTGGCTTATTAAGTAACTTTAATGTCAATTTACGCCAAGAGTATTTATTTTCTGATTTTGCCACTAATATCCGTTATCGTGTAATTAGTATTAATCCTAATAATGACCCTAAAAAAAATAATATTAAAATCATTAGTGGCACCTATCCTACTGGTACTAATCAAATTGTAATTAATCCTCAGTTTGCTGAAAAATATAATTATAAAATTGGTGATACTCTTAAAATTGGTAGCTATAAATTAATAATTACTGGCATTGGTGGCGATAACTTTACATCGTTACCTGTTGTTCATCCAATAAATTTTCTTCCTAATCCAGCAAAAGAAGCCGTCTTATTCGTTAACCACCAATTATTTATTCGTGATGAATTCATTCGTTATAGTGATGTTGAAGATATATCTAATGTCTATTTAACATACACAGGAAATCATATTGCCAATGATTTCGAATTATTTCGACTTTTTCTTAATGATAATTTTAAAAAAAAAATAACAGCATTGAAGCTGTTTATCAAAAAATGTTAGCTTACAATAACAACCCTCGAGACATTCAAAAAATTACTGAAGATTTAAAAATAACTTCAACAATTGAAAATAGTGACAGCAACAATTATATTAATCGTGGCTTTAATTCGTTACCAACAATTACTAGAACATATACTTGATTTAGTATTATTATTGTTATTTTTATGACAATGTTAACAGTTTTTGCAACAGTATTAATTATTAGAAAAACCGTTGAACGCAACGCAACACAAATTGGTGTTTTGAAAGCATTAGGCTATGAAAATAAAACAATTATTGGTTCATATTGATCTTATGCCTTAATAACAACAATTATTGCTGTACCCATTGGTTGAATTGTTGGTAGTATTTTACAAATAGCCATAATGAAAATTTTTGAAAATTTCTTTACAATTCCAAATAATATTTTTTATTTTGATATTATTCCTTTTCTAATTGCTTTGGCAATTAATATCATTGTAATTTTAATTACCGTAACAATTACTGCTTATAAACAAGTAGCACAAAGTACAATTACCCTATTACGACCTAACAGTGATAATAAACCTTCAAAAGCAATTTCTGGCATCCACAAAAGATGATTTGCATTTGGAAGCTTTAAAACTCGGTTTCGTTTGGCATTGGCATCAGTTTCATATAAGAAAATTATTATTATGTTTATAACAATTCTTATTGCTTCATTCACTATCGCTATTGCATTAATGATCCCCGCTGCTGTTCGCAGTCTTGATGATTCTTATTATGGACTTTTAAAATATCAAACTAATGCTGAATTTCAACAACCGATTAGTAATATCCCAACAACTCGTTATAATTTATACCCTTGAAAAGGGATTGATGCTCAAAATCAAAGTCTTGATTACCCAATTACCGAAATTCGTCCAGTAGCTGATTACTATAAAGATGCTCCTGCTAATTCTTGAAAAAAACTTAGTGATAATACCCAAAACATTAATTTAGATAATATTTTAAAACAAATTGCTTATAACTATTATTGAACAGGTGGCAGAGGAATTTCTTTAGGTTGATTAGAACAAATTTCTAAGGGTTTTAATAATAATCCCAAACTTTCAGGATTATTATCCACAATTATTTGTCCAATGGTAAACACTATTTTAACAACTAATGCCGAAATAAGCACTAGTGATAACTGAAGAACCTGTACAATGAATGCAATTGAAACAGCTGTTCCTTCTTATATTAAAGACTTTCTTAATATTTCTGGAAGAAAACAACGCTTAACAATTACTCATAATACTTTACCTTATAATGCTAAAGAAGATGAATTATATACATATTATGATGCCAACTTAAATAATGTCGCTTTTAAAACCCTAGGAATAAAACCAAATAGTGATATGATTGCATTAAAAGAAAGTTCAAAATATATCCAAGAAAAAAAATGACTTGATAAGATTCCGGCAGTTATTAATCGGGCAATGCAAATAAAACATAATTTAAAAGTTGATAGTATTTTTGAAAGTGAAGTTCAACAAAAACAATTACAATATATGAGTGCTAATAATAAATGATATCCTGCTCACACTTCATTTTGAATTTATCGTGATGAAAATAACTCTGAAAATATCTATAATATGCCTCTAGATAAATGAAGTATTAATGATAATAACTCGCCTTATGGTTGAACTAACCATTATGGTTATAAAGAAAACGATATTGGTGATGACGACATTGCTAAAAGTTATCGTAACTTAAATGAAATAATTTTACGATTACCCAAAGAAGAAATAACAATTGATAATATCAAATACCCAGCAATTAAAGATGAATTTTTAAAAGAAATTATTAATGCAAAAATACCAACAAATAATAATAAATTTGTTATTGAACAATCACCCGACAATAAATGATGACATATTAGAGCCTTTGTGCCATTTGCTACTAAAAATAAATTCATTGATGAAAACTTTATGACATCAGCACTAAATCTATTAAATCAATCATATGACAATCCATTATGAAATATTTTTATTGCCATACTAGACGGTAAAACTATTGGTAATAAAGAAATACCTAAAATTCTAAAAATTGATAACACCCCAATACAGCAAAAAGTTAAATATCAAGTTAAAGCAATTCATGAATCTTATGGTGAATTAAAAGTTTATATTAATCAACGAGTTGCTAATCAAATTCTTGGTTTTAATGCCACAACAAGTAGTGAAATTTATAAAAAAGATCCTTTTAATAATGAGCCATTATGATTTAATGGTCGGTTATCATCTAATCCTGAATTAACTGATGTTACTAGTAGATATTCAACAACTGCAACTCTTGGTGATTATTCAATTGCTAGTTTAAATGATAATGTTGCTAGTACTGTTACTAACAGTGAACTATTAACAGTAAAACGAGAATTAATTAAGAACTTAACAACAGTGGCTTCTAGTATTGCTGCCATCTTTATTTTAAGTTCAATTAGTCTATCCGTAATTATTGTTATAATGATTTCTAATCTTCTTGTCCATCAGTTTGCTAAACTAATGGCGATTATGAAAATTCAAGGGTATAAATATCGTGAAATTAATAGTTTAACTTTATCAATGTTTATTCCGGCCGCTATTATGGGATTTATCGTTGGATTTATCAGTGCTTGATTTATTTGTCAAGTTATCTTATGAACTATTGGAATTTTTACCGGATTAATTATTCCCCTATATTTCCAATGATGACTTTTACCAATAACATTAGCAACAATTACAATTATTTACACACTGACTTATATAATTTCAACTGAAACATTAAAACGAATGAATGTACTTGAATTAGTAAAAAGTAGTGACAAGTAAGTTATTTAAAGCAGAAAGGCTACAAAAACTAATGAAAAAAATATTTCCAACTTATAAAAAAGCATTTTTTTCAATGTTTAAAGTAAAAGTTCAAATGATTTTACTAATTTTGCTAACAATAATTCTCACTGCTATTATTAGTCTCGCCATGTCAACAATTAATAATTTAAAGCAAAGTAATAATTTTATGGGGCAAGAAGTAAAATATGATTATTATTATAAATTTAATTTTTCTAACACTGATTTTACAGAAAGTAATAAATTAACAGTTAGTGACTTTAGTATTAGTAATAATCCTAATGATGACAGTCTAATAACATTGAAAACTAAAAATGTGCAACTAATAACTAAAAAAGTTAACGAGCAATATACTATTGATGATATTAAACTAGTTAATTATTTAACATGAGAACAAATTAATCATCAAAGTTCTTATTTTCAAAAATCAATTATTGGAAAAATTCTTAAAAAAAAAATATCATTATGCCATTAACAACATTGAATTTAAATAACTTTTTAATAAATTTATTAATGTAATTGATATATATTTTTCTTCTTTACTTAATAAAATGTTATGAAATTATTATATTAACATTTATAAAAATAATCCGAATTTTTTTCAATATCCACCTGATAATAATATTGAAATTTTTAAACAATATTTAATTACTAATTAACTAGCAGAACCAAATCCAAGTTTAAAAAATAAAACTAATATTGCTAAATCAGTAACTACAAAAACAATTGAAAATAATATTTTAATGCAAATGCAAAATGAATTAGCGGGGATAGCTACTAATTTTAAATTAACAACAAGAAGAGAATTTATTCTTACTAACTTTGCAAGTAACTTTAATTATCGGTTTGTTAACATTGATAGTCTTAATCCTCATTCCTTAAAAATTATTCAAGGTACAAGTCCAGATGCTAGTAATCAAATTGTTATTAGTCCCCAGTTTGCAAAATTACGAGGCTATAATATTGGCGATAAAATTAAAATCACCAATTTTAATTTTATGATTACTGGTATTGGTGGTGATAATTGAACCGTTTTACCTTCTACTAATCAATTAAATCCAATTCCTAACTATGCCAATGAACCAATAGTTTTTCTTAAAAATTGAGTATTTTTTGATAATTTTTTACAAAACAAACAAATTGTTAAAGATATTTCTAGTGTTTATTTAACTCATCAAGGAACTAAAAATAAATTAGAAAAGGATTTAACTAATTACAAAACATTACTTAGTGACTCATTTTTATTAAAAAAACCTTTGAATCTTAATATTCCCATTAAAATGGAAAAATATAACTCCTCTGATTTTTTAATTTTGTAGAAAACTCTTGATATGTATTAAATATACTTAATTTTAGGTATATTTAATATGATAGAGGTGGGTAATAATTATGGAAAAAATAATTCAAGAACTAGTAAATACTTTAACAGATGATCAATTTTTAGAATTTTATGAAAAAGTCAAACAACAAGCAGAATTAATAAAAAAACAAAAACGTTTAAATGAAATTGATCAAAAATTTAGAGCACAAGGTATTAAATGCCCTAAATATGAATCTTACCATTGCGTTAAAAATGGACATAATTCAGAAGGAAAACAAAAATATTTATGTAAAAATTGCCGTGCAAGTTTTGACGCTTTTCGTAATCATTTTATTTATTGAAGTCATTTAAATTATGAACAATGAAATTTATTGATTCAAATTTCATTGCTGGGGCAATCTAGTAAAACAATTTCTCGTTTTATTAAAACTACATTAAAAACTGCTTGATATAATCATCAAAAATTAATGAAATCAAAACAATTAGAAAATACCCAATTAAAATTTAAAAAATTATCTGGTAAAATCCAAATCGATGAAACATTTATTAAAGAAATTCATAAAGGAAATTTCAAACATAAAACTGATTCACAAAGAATTCGCCTTGACCCATTCGCAACTAATACTAAATGCTGTATTCAAATGGCAGTTGATAATAATAACAATATTTATGTTAAATCCACAAACACCAAACGTTTACAAAAACAATGAGTTATTGAAAATATGAACAAAGAATTAATTAACCAAAATTAAATTATTACTTCTGATATGCAAAAATTATATTTTTTAGTAGCAAAACAAACAAATTCTACTTTATGTGTAACTAAAACAACAATTAATCCTGAAGCTAGTTATCGTAACTTAAATAAAATCAGTAAATTACAATCTAGTCTTAAAGAATCCTTAATTTATTATCATGGTTTAGGTTTTACTAATATTCAAAATTATTTAAATCTCTGAAAATGAAAATACCAACATAAGGGTTTAACTCCAAACCAACAAACAGCGGTATTATATTTTAATGTATAAAAAATTAAAGTAAAAATAGTAATTTTACATAAAAGCCTTTTAAAATTATCAAGTTGATGATTTTTTTTATTTTATCAAGAGTTTTCGACAAAATTAAAAAAATAATTTGGTTTCTAAATACACCAAATTAAAATATCGTAATCATAAAACAATGGTTAATAATGACCAAATTAGTAATGTTTTAAATCGTCAATTTAATAACAAAAAACCCTAATGAAGTTGTTGTTGGTGATTTAACGTATGTGCAAGTTGGAGGAAAATGACATTATATTTGTTTATTAATTGACTTGTTTAATCGATAAATAATTGGCTATAGTGTCTGACCAAACAAAACCGCTGAACTAGTTCAACAAGCTTTTCATAAAATAACACGACCATTAAATAAAATAACTTTATTTCATACTGATAGTGGTAATGAGTTAAAAAATAAAATCATTGATGAAATTTTAATAACCTTTAATATTAAAAGATCATTGAGTGCGAAGGGTTGTCCTTATGACAATGCTGTGGCTGAAACAACTTACAAAACTTTTAAAACGGAATTTATCAAGGGTAAAAAATTTGAAAATTTAACACAATTAAAATGCGAATTATTTGATTTTGTTAATTGATATAACAACATTCGAATTCACGGCAGTTTAAATTATTTAACGCCTGTTGAATTTAGAAAATGACAGTCTACATAAAAAGTGTCCTAAAAAGGGTTGCCATACCAGGTTTTAAAGCAAGTGGCGCTGATAATTGGCAAAAAATAGGAAATTATTAACAATAATAAAGAAAAATATCCTGTGCTAAAAATGTGGAAAAACTCATATTCAAATGAATTTAAAAAACAAATTGTCACGCTTTATCAAAATAGAAAAAGCATTGTTGAAATTATTAAAGAATACGAAATTTCAAAATCAACATATTATTATCAAACTAATAATTGTGTTAAGTATGATGTTAATAATTATGAAGAAGAAGTTATCAGTATATTTAATAAAAGTCGTAAAATTTATGGTGCTCGTAAAATTAAAGCTGTTTTAATGAGAAAAGATATGATCTTATCGCGTCGAAAAATCAGATTCCTTATGATCAAAAATAATTTGGTTTCTAAATACACCAAATTAAAATATCTTAATCATAAAACAATGGTTAATAATGACCAAATTATTAATTTTTTAAATCGTTAATTTAATAACAAAAAACCTAATGAAGTTGTTGTTAGTGATTTAACATATGTTCAAGTTGGAGGCAAATGACATTATATTTTTTTATTAATTGACTTGTTTAATCGAGAAATAATTGGCTATAGTGCCAGACCAAACAAAACCGCTGAACTAGTTCAACAAGCTTTTCATAAAATAACACGACCATTAAATAAAATAACTTTATTTCATACTGATCGTGGTAATGAGTTCAAAAATAAAATCATTGATGAAATTTTAATAACCTTTAATATTAAAAGATCATTGAGTGCGAAGGGTTGTCCTTATGACAATGCTGTGGCTGAAACAACTTACAAAACTTTTAAAACGGGATTTATCAAGGGTAAAAAATTTGAAAATTTAACACAATTAAAATGCGAATTATTTGATTTTGTTAATTGATACAATAATCTTAGAATACATGGCAGTTTAAATTATTTAACGCCTGTTGAATTTAGAAAATGACAGTCTACATAAAAAGTGTCCAAAAAAGGGTTGCCATACCAACTATCTTGAACAACAGCAAGTATCTTTATTTATATCTTACAAAATTTCTTTCTTTTAATAATTCCCTTCTCTTTAGTTTGATGAGTAATTTTAATTAGTTTTGTTATTATTATAGTTATTTATTCATCAACATATATTATGACTACTTATCATTTAAAAAAACTTAATGTTCTGGAATTAGTAAAAAACAGTGATGAATAAAAAAATCTTATCTAAATTAGATAAGATTTTTTTAAATACTTATTACTTTTAAAGTTCGTAAAACTAAATGAATTTTATCATTATACTTTTCAACAGTAACATTAACTAAGACAATAGTATTTTCTTTAAGTTGTTCTTGATATTGCATATATATATTACTAAAAACTGTAACATCACTTGTCCCATAATCATCACTTACTGTTAAAAAACACATATACTGACCATCTTTAGTTTTAATTTGTTTAATCCGATTAATAAAAACCAATACTTTAACTTTTAAATTAATCAATTTATCTAGATTTTGTAATTTAATAATTTCTTTTTCTAATTGCAATTGCTTTTTAATTAAAAATAAAGGATGATTTTGTAAATAGAAACCAAAATATTTTAACTCATCTTGAGCTTTTTCTAATAAATTATCTGGTTCTTGTTTTAAACTAGGTATTGCTACCAAATCATAATTTAGGGTAATATTATCATTCCTTGATACCTGAATTAATTGTGCATAGCGGAAAGCTAGTGTCATATTTAATTTCATCGTTTTTCGTGAGATTTTAAATTCATCTAAAGATCCCGCAGCAATTAATGCTTCTAATATGCTTATATTTAAACCTTTAAGCACCATTCTCGCCACAAACGAGAAATAATCAGTATATTGTCCATTTGCTTCTCTTTCAACATATATTGCTTCATACATTACCATTCCCACCTGCTTAATTATCGTGAGCGGTGCCCTAATCATATGATTCTCAATAATAAAATTTTCTGTTGAAAAATTAACTGATGGTGGCAATATTTTTAGATGATATCTTTGACATTCTTTAAGATACTGTTCAATTTTATTAGCACTAGCAATCACACTAGTTAATAACGCACACATAAATTGTAATGTATAATTAACCTTCAAATAAGCCATTCAATAACCTAATAATGAATATGACACCGCATGACTGCGATTAAACCCATAACTAGCAAACTGATTAATATCATCATAAATTTGATTAACAGTTTTTTCATCATAACCATTAGCAACACCAGAAGCAATAAATTCTTTACTTAATAAGGTCATCTCATTCTGATTTTTTTTACTAATTGCTCTTCTTAAAATATCAGCTTTTGCTAATGAAAAATTAGCAATTTTTTGGGCAATTAAAATAATTTGTTCTTGATAAACAATAATTCCATAAGTTTTTTTTAATATTGGTTCTAAATCAGGATGTAAATACCAAACCGCTTCTTGCTTTAATCTTCTTTTAATATATGTCTTAATATGTTCTTGCGGACCAGGGCGAAATAATGAACTTGTAACAACAATATCTTCTAAATTTTTGGGTTGAATGGTTATTAAAATTTGTTGCATTCCTTTAGACTCTAACTGAAAAATCCCGGCCGTATATCCTTCACTTAATAATTGATATGTTTTACTATCATTTAAGGGTATTTTATCTAAACTAATCATCATTGATAAATCTTTATTAATCATATTAAGAATTTGCTTTAAAATTGTTAAATTTCTTAAACCTAAAAGATCCATTTTTAGTAATCCTAATGATTCTAAATGATTCATTGAATATTGCGTTAAATAAATATTGTTATAACCTTTTTGAATTGGAACAATTTGCATTATTGGTAATTGTGATAAAACAACACCAGCAGCATGCGTTCCAAATTGTCGAGGTAAGCCAATAATTTTTTTTGCTAATAAAAATAACTGCGGATATTGTGTTATATACACTTGTAAAATTTCAATTTTACTAACAGCTAATGATAAATCTAAATTTAAATCTAATGGCACCGCTTTACTGATTTTATCAATAATATCTAAAGGAATATTTAATACTCTTCCCGTATCTTTAAGAGCAATTTTACAAGTAATGGTTTGAAAAGTAATAATTTGGGCGACATTATTTTTACCATATTTTTCAACTAAATATTTTATTACTTCTTCGCGACGATCATCTTGAAAATCAATATCAATATCTGGCATTGATATTCGTTGCGGATTTAAAAATCTTTCAAAAATTAAATCATATTTTATTGGGTCAACTGTAGAGATTTGTAATAAAAATGCTACCAAACTACCAGCAACAGACCCTCTTCCCGGGCCGACCATAATATTTTGCTCACGAGCATATTTAACATAATCATAAACAATAAGAAAATAATTAGCAAAACTCATTTCACAAATAATTGATAATTCATAAGATAATCGTTGTTGATAACGATAATCATTATTAATTTCCTTATTATTTTGTAATCGTTGTAAACATAAGTTTTGCAAATATTCATTGCTCTTAACACCAATTGGTGGCACATACTGTAACATATTTTCCTTAATATTAAATTGTAATTGTAAATTAACATTATTAATTAACTGTTCCAAATTAATTATTAATATTTGTTTATATTCACAATAAATATCAAATGATAATAAATAATGATAATTACTAAAATCATTAACATTAGTTTCTGCTAACAATTTTTGTTCCTTAATAGCTTCAATTAACTGTAATGTTTGATTATCATCCGATTGTAAATATTTTACTAAATTACAAGGAACAACTAATTGTTGCTTATCAATTCAATATTGAATATTACTAAAATTATCCTGATTAATTCCCATATATGTGCGGGCCTTTTTTTGGATTCTTGTTAAATATTCCGCTTGCATTGTTAAAGCCATTGCTAAAGTATTTTGTGGTTTAAAAATAACAATAATCTCATTTAAATGTTCTAATAATTGTTCACAACTAATTGTTGAATTATTAGAAATAGCAATTATTGAAGAAATAAGACAAAGTTGTTCATAACCTTGCTGATTTTTAGCAATAACAATTAATTCTAATTTCAAATTACGAGCAATATCTAACACATCAATATCAATGCCGATAATTGGTTTAATATTATATTTTTGACATTGTTCATAAAATCGTATTGCCCCAAACATTGTATTCTTATCGGTTAATGCTAAAACTGAAAGATTATTTTTAATTGCAAACTTAAAATAATCTTTTAACTTTAACGGTGAACTTAATATTGAATACTCACTGTGAACATTTAAATTAATAATTATTTCCACCTACTTTTTTTCAAGAAAATTAATTTCTTGTTTTATAATATTATTTTCAACTGTTAATGCTAAAATCTCTTCTCATAAAATGCTTTGTTCTTGTTTCTTAGCAATAGCAATTATCGGTTTAATTACTGGATTTTGAGAAACAAATAATGAACAACAATCTATAAAAGGAATAATTGATGTTTCATAAGTATTAATATTTTTAGCAATATTAATAATTTCATTTTTATCATAAGTAATTAATGGTCGCAAAATTACCATATCACTAACATCAGCAATAACTGATAAACTTTCAATTGTTTGTGATGCTACTTGTCCTAAAGAATCACCCGTTGCTAAAATTTTAATACACAATTTTCTTGCTAAATAATTAGCAATACGCATAAACATTCGGCGCATAATTGTAATCTGATACGATGATAAAGGAATATGGTTTAACTCTTGTTGTAAACTACTAAAATTGCATATATATAATTTTGAAGCAACATTACCGCTATAAACTCCTAAGGTTTTAACTAAATTGATAACTTTTTGTAATGATTCATCTTTAGTATATGGTGGAGTTATAAAATGTAAATAATGAACTTCCAATCCGCGTTTCATTAATAAATAAGCACTAACTGGTGAATCAATCCCACCACTCATAAGTAATAATACTTTTCCGGCAATACCAACAGGATAACCTTTTAATCCGGTAATTTTATCAAACATAATAAAAGCATTATCAATTTGAATTTCTAAATATATCGTTAATTGTGGATTTGTTAAATTAACTTGACAATCTTTTTTATAATCTAAAATTAATCCAGCAATAACATTAATTATTTCTAACGAAGTACAATGAAATTTTTTATCAATCCGATTAACATCTAATTTAAATGATTTAAATTCTAAATTGCTAATCAATGTCAAAATTTCCTTCTGAATAACATTTAAATCTTTAATAACTTGTTTAGCAAAAGAAAACGAAGTAATTCCAAAAGTATTTCTAATAATATTAGTAATTTTTTCAATTTCAATAGGATTAGCTTGATGTTCATTTAAATAAATCAACATCCGACTATGTGTTGCAACAATATTTAAATATTTAAATGCGATTAACTTAGCTTTTAAATTTTTTTCTAACTGATTAATAAATAAATACCGATTCTTACCTTTAGTTGATAATTCACCATAACGAATTAAGATAGTATCATTCATTTTTAATTATCCCTACTCTCTATTACCTTTTTTGCAATCTTTTATGTAACCGTTGTTCACACGAATACTCTAATGCTTGTAATACTAACTGTAATGCATCTTCATAATTAGCGCTGTTATAAATTAGCTGTGCGCTTTTAATTTTATTGTTAACACTATCATCAATATCACAAAATTTATAACCATAGACAATTGCTCGTTGAATTAGTTGGTCAATGATGGCAATATTTTTGATTTTACTATGTAATTTATAAATATTATCTTTTAATAAATATAACTTGCGTAATAACCGCTTTTGTTCTTGTAAATTATCACTAATACTAATTAATTCTTTAAGTTCCGAAAATGAGTTATAAACATCACTAATCCGGTCTTTGAAAGTATAAGCAATTTTTTGATAAGTAATTTTATTTAACTTAGCATTTAATTGCATTAATAAGATTCCTAAATGTGAAAGTAACTGTTTTAATTGCTTTTCTTCTTCAGTTTTTTGCGTTATTAATTTGTACACTTGTTCTAAATGAACTTGAGTTTTTAAAGCATTTTCTAAAATTTTTACCTGTAATTTAACCAATTGATGATAAGCATTAGTTTTTGTTTGATTCATAATCACAATTAATTCATTCATTTGTGAACTTAAATTCTTAACTAATTTTTGACTATTATTAATTATTTCTTTTTCCATTGGCAAAAATAAATAAATAGTTTCAATTTGTACTAATTCTTTTTTTAAATTTTCAAAACTATTTTCAATTAATTCAACTAATTTAATGGTTGGCTCATAGTAAGTTGAAAAAATTGTTTTTAAATCTTTTTCTTTTTGTGATTGATAATTGAAATTAGCTAGCAAAACCAGAATTTTTTCAACTCTGACTTGCCCCTTTTTATATTGTAAATTATCTAACAATTTTTTAACTTGTTGAACTTGAAGATTAACATCATCAAATAAATTCACAAACTGCTCTTGCAAAATAATATCATTACCTTTATTCATATATAAAGTAGTCATTTGTTTTAATTGTTTGGGAATAACTTTATGTACAATCGTTAATAACTGCGGAATCTTATCTAAAATTTCTGTAAAGGAAATTAAACCAACAGCAATCTTATCAAGAATTTGATATGACTTCAAAAATACTCCTTTAGTTAATTCAATTTCAAAGTTATATAACATATTTTGTAAAACATTAACTAAATAATCTAATTTTTCAGGATTTATTGCCACATGAATTTGTAATTTAGTAGCATTATTAACTAACTGATTAAAAAAACTTTTATATAATGATGCTTGCTCGCGTTGGGTTAATTCAATTTTAAGAGCATTTTCATAATCTAATAATAAGTCGCGTGATTTTTTATTTAACTTATTAATTTTTGCTAATAATTGTTTTAACTTATATAAACTAAATTTCTTAATATCTTGCTGATCTTGTTTTAAAATTATTAATGCTAATAGTTCTTGACTATGCTTTTCATAAAGAAAAATCCAATATGGTAAAATTGTTTTAAATTCATGATGATAACTAGCAATTTCTGATAACCGATATAATCTTTGACGCAGTGGCAATAATTTAATTATTTCTAAACAATTAATGATTTTACCTTCTAAAAATTTTCTTTGATGCAAAATAAATAATAATATTTGTCATATGATAAGAGAAAATATTAACAGAAAAATTAAACCGGTTATTAATCAATGATATCAATTTCATTCTTTTAAACTAATAAATAATCTCATTATTTACAATCCTCGCATCTGCATTTCGATTTTAATTATAACATAAATTTTATTACATAAAATGAAGCAACCTTTTAATTTTGTAGAAAACTCTTGATAAAATAAAAAAAATCATCAACTTGATAATTTTAAAAGGCTTTTATGTAAAATTACTATTTTTACTTTAATTTTTTATACATTAAAATATAATACCGCTGTTTGTTGGTTTGGAGTTAAACCCTTATGTTGGTATTTTCATTTTCATAGATTTAAATAATTTTGAATATTAGTAAAACCTAAACCATGATAATGAATTAAGGCTTCTTTAAGACTAGATTGTAATTTACTGATTTTATTTAAGTTACGATAACTAGCTTCAGGATTAATTGTTGTTTTAGTTACACATAAAGTAGAATTTGTTTTTTTTGCTACTAAAAAATATAATTTTTGCATATCAAAAGTAATAATTGAATTTTGGTTAATTAATTCTTTGTTCATATTTTCAATAACTCATTGTTTTTGTAAACGTTTGGTGTTTGTGGATTTAACATAAATATTGTTATTATTATCAACTGCCATTTGAATACAGCATTTAGTATTAGTTGCGAATGGATCAAGGTGAATTCTTCGTGAATCAGTTTTATGTTTGAAATTTCCTTTATGAATTTCTTTAATAAATGTTTCATCGATTTGGATTTTACCAGATAATTTTTTAAATTTTAATTTGGTATTTTCTAATTGTTTTGATTTCATTAATTTTTGACGATTATATCAAGCAGTTTTTAATGTAGTTTTAATAAAACGAGAAATTGTTTTACTAGATTGCCCCAGCAATGAAATTTTAATCAATAAATTTCATTGTTCATAATTTAAATGACTTCAATAAATAAAATGATTAAGAAAAGCGTCAAAGCTTGCACGGCAATTTTTACATAAATATTTTTATTTTCCTTCTGAATTATGTCCATTTTTAACGCAATGGTAAGATTCACATTTAGGGCATTTAAATATCTTGTGTTCTAAATTTTTGATTAATTTCATTTAAACGTTTTTATTTTTTTATTAATTCTGCTTGTTGTTTGACTTTTTCATAAAATTCTAAAAATTGATCATCTTTTAAAGTATTTACTAGTTCTTGAATTATTTTTTCCATAATTATTATCCACCACCTCTATCATATTAAAAATATACCTAAAATTAAGTATATTCAATAAATATCAAGATTTTTCTACAAAATTAAAAAAGCACAACCCCATTGAAAACCTAAACAATATCTCGGTGCTTAATAACTAAAACTGAACCAATATTTAATAGCATTGCAAATATCCCATAACCAATAGCTACTGCTGTTGAATTTAAAATGTGATTAATCTTTTGAACTTCAATCCGTCCTTCATTATTTGTTATAATTTCAAAATCACGATATGAATTTAAATAATTTTTTTGTTTATCAAAATCAATATATGAATTACCTGTGGGGCTAAAAAAGAAATCATTAAATCCTAAAAATGTTGTTCACATTTGATTTCAATGTTCAAAAAGATTAAGAAAACTAATAATCCGATATGTCTTCATTAATGATTGATAATCAGCCCAATTTTTATTTATTGATAATGATTGATTAGTTAATAATTTCAAATGACGAACTTTCACTAAAATATTATTATCTAATTCTTGAATTGCAAAATATACCTTATTACTAAACAAATCATTATATTTTTCAGATAATTTTTCATCAAATTCATAATTATAATTCTCTCTAAAAACAGTAAATGGATTTCATTCAGATATTTTTTTGTTCTTAACTTCGATATATGTTTTACTAGTAGTTGAATTATTTTTGTCAATATCTAATTCCACTAACGAAACATTTTTATCTTTAGTTAGTTCAACAACTTGTGGTGATAAATCATTATTAATAAGTTGTATTAGTTCATATTGGTATTCATTACTAGCATCTAATTGTTCTAATGTTTTAAAATATGTTTTAAATCGAATATGCAATTTAACATCTTTATTCTTTAAGTCCTTTGTAAGATCTCCTGTTCATCGTACAACACTACCCTCGGCAGTAAATGTCTTAATTTCATCAGTATATAAATCAAATTTTTTATACATTGCTCTTCTTTTGTCATCAATTTTTGTTAACCTTGCTGTAAGTTGTTCATATTCATATTCATTATAAAAATTAAAAATTTCGGTTACTAATTTAGAGTAGCGAATTTTAATATTAGTTTGGTTATTTTCAAGTTTTTTGACAGCATCATTAAATAAGATTATTTCTTTAATATTATTAATATCAAAAGTGTCCGCACCAATAGTAACTGTTTGTTTATTACTAATTTCTTTAATTAAAGAATATGGTAATCCGCCTAATAAAAACATACTGCTAAAAACAACTAATATTAAAAAAACAATATTTGATGAAAATATTAAAGCTGTTAATATTGAACCTGCTAACACAACAAAACTAAGAAATGATGAGAAAAGCATTAATTTTATCATCATATTTAAAAGTAAAATAAACTGAGCATGCTTATTACTAATAGTACTAATAACATAGCATAATAAAATAGCTATTCCTAAATTAATTGCAATAAATAAAAAAACTACAAATAATAAACTTAAATATTTAGAAAATAATATTTTAAATCGTGAATAAGGTTTAGAAATTAATAACAAAAATGTTCCATCAGTTATTTCTTCACTAATAATTCGAACTACATTTAAAACAATAAAAAGAAATAATAATAAATTTAAAAATACTAAAATAATATATTGAAAATTTACTAAAAAACTATCATTATCATTTCCTAATTGAATAAAAAGAACTATTATTGTTATTATAAGACTTAATAAAGTAATAATTTCAATTATTAACGTTAACAAAGAAACTAATATTTTTCTTAAAGCAAAATTAAAAATCGGTAAAAAATTATTACTTGATAAAATTTTCATATTTTATTCCTTTCTTACAAATTAAATTTTTCACTGATTAAAGTATTATAAAAGAAATCTAAATCAATCGTATATGGCTCAATCCGATAAATAATTAGATTATATTCAATGGCATAAATAAATATCTTATTAATTTCTAACGAATTTTTTAATTTAAAGAAAAGATCATTACTTTCTTCTCTAAATAAATAGTCAATATCATTATCTTTAAAAAATATCACCATCGCTTCATTATCCTCGCATTCAATAACAAATGAATTTGTTAATTGAAAACCACTAATTGGTCCACTATATAATAAATTACCCCGATAAATAATTGAACATTCATCAATAACATCTTTAACTTCATTTAATAAATGAGTTGAAAAAAAGACTGTTTTACCTTGATTAACTAGTATTCTTAAATAACCTAAAATTTGTTTTCTTGTTGTTGTATCTAAATTTGCTTCCGGTTCATCTAAAATTAAAATATCCGGATTATGAATAATTCCCTGAATTACCATCACTTTCTTTTTCATACCACTAGAAAAAGCATTCATATTTTTATTACGAAATTCTCAAATATTAAACTCTTCCATTAATGATTGTAATCTTTGTTTAATCTGATTATTTTTTAAACCATTCATTTTAGCTAGTGATTTTAAAAACCGATAAGTTGTAATATTACGAGGAAATTTAGTAAACTCGGGAACATACCCAATAGTTTGTTTTGCTAACGGTTTTTTAGCATCTTGACCATTAATATAAATTTTACCGCCATCATAATTAATACCACCAATTAATGATTTAATCGTAACTGTTTTCCCGCTACCACTAGCACCAATAATCGCATGCATCTTGCCACTACTAACTTTAAGTGAAATATCATTAAGTTTAAAATTATGATATTTTTTTATTAATCGTTCAATAATAATTGAAAATTTCATCTGTTTCTCCTTATTTATAAAAAGTATTTAACTTTGCTAATAATTTTAATGAATTTTGATAATTTTTGCAAATTTGATATTTAATTTTAGTTTATTGAATAGTAAAAAACATCATTAGTTAAAATGATGTTCTTCTGTAATATCCTTAAATTCAGTATTAAGTATTGTACGGGTTAATCTTAATGTTTAAAGTTTGTTCTAATCTTTTAATGTCAATTAATTCTTTTTTATTATTTACTAATGTAATTGCAATTCCGGTTTCGCCAGCGCGTCCTGTTCTTCCAATACGATGCACATAACTTTCTTGTTCACGAGGTAAATCATAATTAAAAATATAATCAATCCCATCAACATCAATTCCCCGTGCTGCTACATCAGTAGCAATTAGCACTTGAACTTTATTAGTTCTAAAAGCATTCATTGCTTTATTTCTTTCACTTTGTCGCTTATCACCATTAATAATAGCTGACTTAATTCCATTTTCTCATAATATTTTAGAAATTCTTTCAGTATATGCTTTGGTATTAGAAAAAACAATACTTAAATTTGGTTGAATTTTCAAAAATAAATCCACTAACGCGCGATCTTTACTTGTATTTCTTGTATTAATAAAATATTGCTTAATATTATTTAATTCCGCAGCATTTCTTTTAATACTTATTTGAACCGGACTATTTTGATAGTTATTAGCAACTTCTAAAACAGCACGATTCATTGTTGCTGAAAACAATAATGTTTGATACTTTGATGTAACGCTAGTAAATATTTTATCAATATCTTGTTTGAATCCCATTTTTAACATTTCATCAGCTTCATCTAAAACTACAGTTTGAATATCATTCAATCTTAAAGTTCTGCGTTGAATATGATCAACAATTCTTCCCGGTGTCCCAACAACAATATTACTATTTTTTAAACTATAAATTTGTCTTCGTAAATCCGAACCACCAAATAATGCTGTCGCATTAACTCCTTCTAAATAAAAAGCATATTTTCTTACTTGATCTAAAACTTGTAATGCTAACTCTCTTGTTGGACAAACAATCATTGCTTGTACTCTTCGTAGTTTTGGATTTAAATTATTTAAGATTGGTAATACAAATGCAGCAGTTTTTCCTGTTCCTGTATGACTTTTTCCAATAATATCATAATTTTCTAATGCTAACGGAATTGTTTTCTTTTGAATTTCAGTAGGGTTAACATAACCCGCCTTTAAAATTGCGCGCTTTAAGTTATTATTTAAATTTAAGTCATCAAAACTTATATTATCTTCCTTTAAATTTAATTCATTAAAACTCATATTTTTTCCTCCTTGAATATAGTTGCATAAATAAATGGTGTTATGACATTTTTTATTGTCAATTCATCACATATCAGCACCTATAAAGCAAGGGAATTGTAATGTACAGTATTTTATTTAACAACCTAATTATTATAAACTATTTTATCCAATACTACAACTAAATATTATTTAAGGACGCATAAAGTTTTGTTAGGTGGGTAAAGATTTGAATAATTTTAAAAGAGAAGTGATTACAATTTAATTATCATTTTATTTTAAAAATAAGTAATAAAACAAACTATTTAATATTAACAAACATAATTTTAATAAAAGGTTATAAAAACAACATTAAAATAATTTTTTACAACAAAAATCATACATAGGATATATATACTTAATTTGCATATTGAAATAATTTATAAATAATTTATAGTAAATGATTATTTTTTCTTTTTTTAAAAATACCTAAGAAAACTAAACGCGACCATGCGAATTATTTGATTTTGTTAATTGATACAATAATCGTAGAATACATGGCAGTTTAAATTATTTAACGCCTGTTGAATTTAGAAAATGACAGTCTACATAAAAAGTGTCCAAAAAAGGGTTGCCATACCAATTGTTGTTTTTTAATATAACTAGAGGAATAATCTAAGCCTTTAACATAAGCATCGCGAACGCTTAAATTACTAGCATCAATACCTGCTCCTAAATGATTTTTAATTTCTTCTAAACTATATGTATAATCATTTTGCTCATCTAACGATTCACTACTACTAGAACAACAAATAATAGGTGAAACTGGTGATATGATCAATGTTAAAGTACATAATTTTTTAAGTAATTTATTCCTCCTTTTATAAATATAGTGAAAATAAGGATTACTTATCATTTATTTAATGATTATTAATGACATTAATATTAATTTGTATAATTGCTTATCCTATTAAATAAATAACTAAGCACATTCTTAATAAACTAATATTGCTATTTTCTAGCACAATTACAATAACAATAGTAAAATATTTTAATTTTTTATTATTTACTAAACGATAAAGTTAAATAAAAAAAATTACAGTAATTACTGTAATTTTTCAAATATTTTTAATAATTATTAACTATTTGTATTAACTTTTTCTTTTAAAGTTGTTGAAGGACTAAAACTGACAACAGTTCTCGCAGGAATAGCGATTTTTTCTCCTGTTTGCGGATTTCTTCCTTCTCGAGCTTTTCTTTCTTTAGTTTTAAAAATACCAAAACCTGAAATAGGCGTTCTCTCAGCACTCTGAATTTCTTCGGTTAAAATATTAATAATACTATCAAAAATATCGTTAGCTTTGCTTTTTGTAATCCCATATTTTTTATACTCTTCGACGATAAAATCAGCTACTTTGTCTTTAATTGATGGTTTTTTCATTTTTAAACTTCCCTTCTTATGAAATTATAGTTTAAGAATAATATAAAAAATTAAATTTGGCAAGAAAAAAATTACTGATTTTAACTTAAAGCCGTTTTTAATTTTTCTTTGGACTTATAACCATTTAAAGTTCTTTTTAATTGACCTTCATCAAAAATTAATAATGTCGGAATTGAACTGATATTAAATCTTTGTGCCAATTCTTGTGATTCATCAATATCAACTTTAACAAAAGAAAATTCTTTCATTTCATCAGATAATTGTTCAAAAATTGGTGCTAACATTTTACAAGGTCCACATCAATCCGCATAAAAATCAATAATAACTTTACCAGTTTTAATAGCTTCATCAAACTTACTTACATCTGCTTTAATAACCATTTTAAATTCTCCTTTCATTCTTTATTATTTTAACATAATTAAAATAATAATATTTTTACTTCAAAATGTGTTTGCGGATCGTATTACCAACACCATTTTCATTATTACTTTGACAAATATAATTAGATAATTCTTTAATAATCTCAACTGAATTATCCATTGCCACTGGATGTCCCACTGCTTGCATTAATCATTGATCATTATATGAATCACCAAACGCCATTGCTTCACTAGCACTAATTCCTAATAAATCACAAATATATGTAACACCATAACCTTTACTCATTTTTGGCAATGTTATTTCATATATTCCTGGATGATATTCTTTAATATCTAAATGCGAAAATTTTTCATTAAATTCATTAATTAATTCCTGAGAAGCAACTTGACTAGTAATAGTTTTAGCAATAATAACAATCCGGGCGATATCACTATTTAAATCATCAATATCATTCAATACTGTATATTTTGCTTGCATAATATCAGCTCAATAACTAGAATTTTCTCCAAGGCGATTAACAAAAGAACCATCTTCAGTATACAATTGACATTTAAAACCTTTATTATCAACTCAACGATAAACCGCCTTAGCAACATCATTATTAATATTTCCATTAAAAATTAATTTTTTATCTTTAAATGAATAAATATGAACACCATTATTAGCAACAACAAAACTTTTAAATTTATGAGCATTAATTTGTTTAGCAACACTAATAGCATTAGTAGTAATTCTTCCTGTATTAATAACAACAATAACACCTTGCTTTTGAGCTGTAATACACATTTCCTTATTAAATTCAGTTAGACAATGATTATCATTAAACAAAGTCCCGTCAATATCAATAAAAATAATTTTTATTTTCATTAAATCCACCTTTTTCATTTTTTAAATATCTATTTATTAAAATAATACTAATTAATTAAAAAAATAATGCACTATTAAGTGCACATTTTATAGTAAATGGTGCGGGTTAAGGGACTTGAACCCCCACGTCGTAAAACGCCAGATCCTAAGTCTGGTGCGTCTGCCAATTCCGCCAAACCCGCATTACAAATTACTTTAACATTATAATACAAAATCACCACAATTATCAATAGACTAACAACTATATTTTGTAGAAACCATATACATATGACAAGATTTTGTTTTCTACAAACTTTTAGGGGATGTATTCTTTTGGCAGTAATATTTTGTATCGAATGCGATAGCGAAAGTTATGTTGTTGGTAATAAAAATGCAGTTGTAATCTGTAATTCTTGTGACAAAAATGGCTTTTAAATTTTGAAAGAAGTTATAAATTTAAAACATTTAAACGAAAAGCAAAGATTAGCTGTTTTAAGTAGTGAAGGCACTAATAGAATTATAGCTGGTGCAGGAAGTGGCAAAACAAGAGTTATTATTTATAAAATTGCTCATTTAATTCATAATTTGGCCATTAATAGTAGTCAAATTTTAGCGGTAACTTTTACTAATAAGGCAACTAATGAAATGAAAAGTCGATTAAATGAATTGGTTGATAATGATGAATCTAAACATATATGAATCCATACATATCATGCTTTTTGTGTTAGGGTTTTAAGAAGAAATATTATGGTTTTAGGATATACAAAAAATTTTATTATCATTGATACTGTTGATAAAATTAATATTTTAAAAAATATTAGTAAAAATAAGCAATATAATTTTGATAATAATGAAATTAAAAAAGTTAGTAGTATGATTTCTTATTTAAAGAATAACCAATTATCTTATTCTGATGTTATTAACAACGCCTTTTATTATGAATATAAGCAACAATGATTAGAAATTTATAAGATTTATTTACAATATTTGTCTAAAAATAATATGGTTGATTTTGATGATTTATTAATATTAACTTTGAAATTATTTTCTCAGCATTCAGAAGTACTACAAAAGTGACAGAAACGATTTTCTTATGTTTTGGTTGATGAATTTCAAGACACTAATGAATTATAGTTTCAATTAATTAATTAATTAGTAAAAATACATCAAAATATTACTGTTGTTGGCGACCCTGACCAAACAATTTATTCTTTTCGAGGGGCAAAAGCAAGATTAATTTTAGATTTTAATAACTATTTTCCTAATGCGAAAACTTTTATTTTTAATCAAAATTATCGT
Organism: Spiroplasma endosymbiont of 'Nebria riversi'; assembly: GCF_018831625.1. Classification (GTDB taxonomy): domain Bacteria; phylum Bacillota_I; class Bacilli_A; order Mycoplasmatales; family Nriv7; genus Nriv7. The sequence continues at coordinate 948,274 of NZ_CP065193.1, read as the reverse complement.
TCAATACAAAATATTTTAGATGTTGCAAATATTCTTATTAGTTATAATCATTCACGAATTGCTAAAGATTTATTTACAATGAATAACCGAGGTAACAAGATAAAACTATATTGTGGTAATACTAGTATTTGCGAGGCTAATTGGGTAATTAAAGAAATTAAAAAGTTAGTTGAAAAAAATATTTTATTAAAAAATATTTTAATTCTTTATCGTGCTAATCATCTTTCTCATCATTTAGAATAGGCATTAATTAATAATTATATTAATTATCGTATTTATGGTACTTTTAAGTTTTTTGAAAGAAAAGAAATTAAGGATGTTTTAGCTTACTTAAAAACTTTAGTTTATGGTGATGAATTATCAATAATACGAATTTTGAATTTAATTAAAGGCGTGGGAATAACAACAATTAACAATTTAATTGAACAATCACAAAATAGCGGGCAATCGCTTTTAAAATATTTAATGATAAATGTTTCTAGTTTAAAACCATCAATAGTTAAATTAGTTACATATTTAAAAGTTTGAAAAGAAAAACTAAAGTCATATAAAAAAATAACTTATTTAGCACAAGATTTTTTAAAAAATGGTACTTACTTACAACAATTAGCAGATGGTTTTGAAGAATAACGCTTAGAAAATGTTAAACAATTATTTAATCATATGGAAAATTATGATTTGCAAAATTCTGATTCATTACAAGGGGTGGAATTATTACAACATTATTTACAAGAAGTTAGTTTATATGTTGATCAAGATGAAAATTCTGTTGTTCAAGATAGAGTTAGTTTGATAACAATTCATAATGCTAAAGGGTTAGAATATGATTTTGTATTTATTATTGGTTTAAACGAAGGTATTTTTCCTAATACTTTAAGTATTGAAGATGGAATTACTGCTATTGAAGAAGAACGAAGAGTTTTATATGTTGCGATTACAAGAGCAAAAAAAGGATTATTTTTAAGCTATAGTAAAGGATTTTCTTATATAGCTAATAATTATTGTTTACCTTCAAGATTTATTGCAGAAATTGATACTAGTTTATTAGAAATTAAATTTAATTAACAGGACTTTTAAATTTTGTGAAAAGCTATTAAAAGCTTAATATTTATAAATATATTAGATGTGGAAAATTTATATGAATAACTAAATCCAAACAAGTTTTAAAAATGAAAGAAAAAAATTAAAGGAGTTAAAAAATAATGTTTAAGATTAAATTAGTTAGTATAAAAAGAAAAGTATTTAAAAACAAAGATGGTTCTGTGGTGTCAGGTTACTCTGACGAATTTTTGCGGTATGAAAATGATTTATTTGAGCCTACTGGTGAACAAAAAGCTTTATGAATTGATGATAACAATCTAGAACAACAAGAAATTTATAAGTTGTTAAAAGAAAATGTTAAATCATTTTTTAGTTGTGAATTAACTTTTGATAAAAATCCTAAAATAGTTAATTTGCAAAAAATTGAATTATCAAAAAATTAAAAAAACTTGTTCAATTAATTGGTAATCATTTTTGGTCTGCGAAGCGGTGCGGAAGGCGTATGCCCCCGCCCGCTAGCTGTTTAGTCGGCGAAGCCGACTATTACTTGATTAAATAACACAACTGGCAAAAATCTAAAATTGGAGCATAAAATATGAATTTACAACCTCAAAATCCGACTGATTTTTATATGAAAACCATTTATTACGGTCAATATATTCGCAATATTGTTATGCCTTTAGAACGCATTAAAGCAAATACTCGTACTGCTAGCGGTTTAAAAAACAAAGGAGAACGAGAAACCAAAATGTTAAATAGTAATGTGTGTGCTAAATGTAGTGCTGTCAGAAAGGCATATCATAATTTTTCAGTTAAAGAACTTACATTTTTAACTTTAACTTATAAGTTAAATGAAACAGATGTTAAAAAATGTAAAAAAGAATTAAAAAAATTTTTTAGAAATATAAAATATTATTTCAAAAAAAAGAATAAAGAAATTAAATATTTTTATACATATGAATATCAACAAAGAGGAGCTATACATTTTCATATTTTACTTGATAAAAAAATACCAAATAAATTAGTTCTTAAACACTGACCTTATGGATTAAATAAAAATTTGGTTGTTAAACAAGATACTAATGAATCAGTTGTTAAATACTGCTCTAAATATATTACTAAAAATGTCTTGAATGAAAAATCATTAAACCAGTATGACTTAAATATCAAGGCTTATCAATTATCATATAACTGTCAAAATCCCATTACTAGAAAACAAGTATTTACCGATACTTTGAATAATATTGTTAATCGAACTGTAAATTCTGAATTTGTAAAATACTTAAAATCAACAGTTAACAAATTTAAAACTAAAATTTGCGGAGTAATCTATGAATTTAAAAATATCAATTATGTAGAATTTGAAAGTGAAAATTATGCTTCGTTAGAAAGTTTAAGGTTTAGAAATCAATTAAGAAAAATGAAACACTAGGAGTTAATAAGTATGTCTCGTAGTTATATCGTTATGCATTCACTATAAAACTTGGGAGTTTAAAAATGAAAATATTAGTTAATTTAAAAGATAAAAATTAGAAACTTAAGGAGAAAAGAAAGATGAGTATATTTGGACTAGTGTTTTTTACGATTTTAACATTATTACTAGCATATTATATTGCTGTTAATATTTATCGGTTTTTTAAAGATAAAAAGAAATATGGTAGTTAAGCAAAACAGTTGCCAAAAGATTTTACTTATTCACAACGAATATTTATTGCAAAGTTTAAGCGAAATTTATTAGAACAAGATGAAAAAGAAATTAAAAAGTAGGTTTAGAAAATGTTTAAAAAAATAATTATTGAGTTAATTGAATTAATTTATCCGACTGCCGATTTACCGCCTCAAGTTGTATTTTTGTTTTCAATTTTAATAATTGTAATGCTGTTCTCTGCCATTATTTTTCTACTCTTTTGACCTTTTAAGCGGTAATTATTATGTTTTTATTTGCTTGAAAAGATTTAGATTGAGAAATGACAAAATTGTATTTTTGGGATTTATTTATTCAAATTAAAGTTATTCCAGCGTGAGTTTCTGGTAAAGAAATTGATTTAATGAAAGAACCACTTTGACTTTTAATAGCGAATATTGCCTTTTGAATGGTATTAGTGTTCATCGTCTTATTTATGGTTATTTTATTTTATAAGGTTAAATCATATTTTGTTTAGAAAGGGGGTGATTATATGTTAATAAATTTCTTAGTAGAAACAATAACTACACCAGTAACAATTACTGGTGAACAAGCGGTTACTAACTTATGAAAAGCATTAATTAAAGCATTTGGTAATATTTGAACTGATATTATTGGTGGTAATATGCCAAATGTCGTTAATTTTTTTGCTACATATTGAGTTTTCTTGCTTGGCGTGATTATTGGTTTATTTTTAATCGCTTTCAAAATGTTTGAAAAATTAATTCCTGGCAGATAGTAATAAAAATAAAGAAAGTGTGATTTAAGTGATGCTATTGTTTAAGAAAATAAATTTAAGATTATATGATTTTGTCGGTTTAAATCGCACTTTATTTATTTTTGCGTGATTTTTATGGTGCGATTTTGCATTATTATAATCCGCAAAGTTGACGAATGTTATTTGATATTATTTATTTATTAATTGCTTCGTATATTCTATATACTAAAATTTCTCATTTTTTTGCTCGTCGTAGTTTTATTAATTTCTTATTAAATTCACCCTTAAATTTAATAATTGGTGCCTTAGGGACTGGGAAAAACGCTTTAATGGTTTTAGCTCCTTACTTATTAAGCGATTGAAAAATGATTTCTACTTCTCCGATTACCAATAAACAAATGCTTTCATTAGGACATATGTCACTTTTAGATTATAATTATCCAATTTTAGATGAAAAACATTTACTGTTATGAGATGAAACTAACTTATTTTTAGAAGGAACCGACTATAAAGAAAATGATAGAGTAACCCAAGGTTTACAAGAATATTTTGCTTCAGCACGGCAATTTACCCATATCGTATTAGCGGGCGGGCAACGAGCCGAACATATATGAGTTAAAGTTCGCGATATTGCGAATTCAATAATTGTTGGCATTAGAAAAAAACCGGTTAGTATTTTTCGTTCTTATTTGCAAGTTATTTACGGTACTTTTAAATCGGTAAGCGAATACGAGCAATGACGTTTAACTCTGATTAATGCTAAAAACGATAAAAAAGGTCGCAAAATAAAGTATCGTAGCGTTCCGGAATTAAACATTTATTTCTTTAAATTGAAAATTCCGATGTCAATTTTAAATCTTTACGATAATAAATATTTATCATTCTTGCGTGAATTAAGTAATCGTGCTTTGAATGATAATTATCAACATAAATTTTGAAATGATAATGTAATGGATATTGAAGCATTAGAATATTTAAAAATGGAAAAATTCAGTAAGATACTTACTAAGTTAAAAAATAATCTGAAGAAGAAAAACAAGTAAAGGAGTTTAAAAAATGGAAAACTTAGAAAAAATGGATAGTTTGATTATCTATATGTTTTATAAAGTTTTTGATTTAATTTGAACTTTAACCATTCCTGGAACAGATATTCGCATTATTATTTTCCCACTAATTATGCTTGTGATAAATCTTGTAATTGGCGGCATTTTAGGTATTCATATTGAACGACCAAAAGTTGGTTTTCGTAAAAAATACCAAAAATCAGTTGCTAATTGAGGAACTAAGAAAAAATCATCTAGTGGTCCGATTAAGAAATTTAGTGGTAATAGCCCTAAAAACAGACCATGAGTTAACCAACACGGACGGCGAATAAAAAGGTAGGTTTAGAAAATGTTTAAATTAATAATATTATTTATTCTTGTTTCTGTTTTTTTCTATTTTTGCTTTAGGTGATTTTTTAGGTTTATGAGCATATGTGCGTGAAGGTTTAGAATATTTTAATAAAGTTTTATCAAAAAATATTAAAATTTTAGATTTGTTTAAACCAATGATAAGGTTATTTTCTCAACATCCGATTTTTCAAATTTTAGGAACAATTTGTATTTTATCGACAATATATTTAATTTTAAGAGGACCTACTAAATAAAAAATATTTTAAAAGGAGTTAAAAAATGAAAAAGTTAAAGAAAATATTAAGTATTAAATGATTTAAAAGCGTTTTAGGTTTTATGGATTTTTTTATTATATTTCATACTGTTATGGTTGTAATTTGAGTGTTTTTAACAAGAATTAGAACTAATATAGATGGATTTTTTAAAGATTTTATATTATTTGATTTTCAAAATGTATTTCTTAAAGTGTATTTTTGATTATTAATGATTTATTTGTTAATAACTGCTATTAAGTTATTTATTAGAGGTTATTACTTTAATAAAATTTTTAGAAAGCATCAAACGCAAGATGTTAATTGTGAATGTCCAAAACATAATCATTATAAATTTTCTGATGCTTTTAAAGCGATAAAAAATAGTTTTAAGACATGATGAAATGCATAAGATTATTTCTTGATTTATTATAATGTTTATTGGTTTGGTACCATTAGGGGCTTTCTTTGATACAAAACAACCACCAAAACCTAATATGGAACAATCTTTTATAAAGCGAGAAAAACGAGCAACTAATCCTAGTCAATGTGGCAATAGTTGCGAATTAGAATTTTCTAATATTTATAATAGTTTTTTAATTCCCAGCAAAATTGGCGGTGGGGCTAAAATTAAGTTTCAAGATAACATCGATTTACCACTTGAAATTAAAAAAACTCGCATTTTTAGTTTATCTCTTGGTAATAAAAATAAAGATTGAATTAATTTTTATAAAAATAATGGTGTTAAAAAAACTTACGATGATTTTAGTTATTTAGATTTAGATTTTGGTTATGAGATTTCTGAGATAATTAATGTTAAGATAACATTTACTAAATCAATAAGATTATCTTATAGTATAACTTCATTTTCGGCGGGAATGCCCTCTTTACCAGAAAAAGATAAAGAACAACCATTGCCTACCGAAATAACTAAAAATGATGGTGAATATCAATATAATCAGTTTCAAGATAAATTAGACTATTTAATGATACAACGGCGAGATTTTGATAAATTTAATTATAGTTATTTATATTGGGTCCCAATTTTTAATTTCTTTGACAATAATTTTAAATATATGAGTGAAATTTCAATTAAATTAAATGGTTTTAAACAAAATAGTAAATTTAGTTTAAATCGCAAAAATTCATATCCGTCTGGTTTTATTGAAGAAGTTATTTTTAGAGAACTTTCCTTTTCTAGTTTTGGTGATGTTATTACTATAAAAACTGAGCATGGTAGTATTGTGGGTAATAATGAGTTTTTAGAAAATGGTAAATCGCTTTGAAAATCTGGTTCAAAAACAAGTTTTGGAGGAGATTTTATTAATACCTTTTTTGGACAAGTTAATTATTATGGTAATACTTTCTATTTTTTACGCTATGATGACAAATTAAAATTTGATTTTAAAGATTTTATGCTTCATTATCAAAAAGATTTAACTGTTGATTTTATTAATGGTTTATTTAATAAAATTTATAAAGTTTTAGGTGGTTTTTTTACACAATTCTTTTATGCAAGTTTTGATATGGATGCTTCTACTTATGTAGGATTAAGTTATAAAGGAATGCAACAAATTCCTAAAAATGTTTTACAAATGGGCTTTTTCTATCGCTCCTTAATTACTTTTTATCCCAAACAATATTTAATTAATTTTGGTTCAACAATCGAAAATAGTAAGAATATGATTTTTCGTTCTTATTTCTTTGTTAAAGATAAACAAATTGCAAATGGTTTTAATACTGGTAAAAGTTCTTATCAAATAGATTTTAATGTTTTAAAAGCGTATGATAACCAACTATGAAACGCTACTAGTAATAAACTGCATTTTTACAAGGCCAAAGTTGATGTGATGTATGGAATTAATATTTTTACGCTAACTTTTCCGCTATATAAAAAGAAAAATGAAAGTACTGAATATCATTATTCTTTATACGATTTTAACATTTTGAATTCAACAGCTTTTATTGGTGGCGGAATAAGCGGGTAATATGGATGACTTAATTCCAACACCTAATTGTTCTTATTGAGGCTTATTTAGTGCGATATCTTGTGGTATTCAACACGCCTCTGTTAGTGTGCTAAATTGATTACTTGGTCTTTCTGGAATTAATCTTTTAATTCGCCCTATTGCTGACATTGCTAAAACAACGATTAATTTTACTAAAACTGCCTTTCCGGTGTTTGAAGTCATTCCGGCGTTTCAAATGTTGTTTGAATTTGTAGTGCCGTTAGCAATCTTATTAATGATATTAAAAAAGTTCTCTTAAATATTGCCATTATTTTTTATAATATAATTCCTTTGAAAGGAGGATTTTTATTTATGTGAAAATTTTTATCAGCTTTAAATTTATTATGTATAATGTTTATTTCTGGGTGTAATAAAAATAGCAATGATTTAAAAAAATATGATTTAGAATTTTCTAATATTTATAATAGTTTTTTAATTCCCAGCAAAATTGGCGGTGGGGCTAAAATTAAATTTCAAGATAACATCGATTTACCACTTGAAATTAAAAAAACTCGCATTTTTAGTTTATCTCTTGGTAATAAAAATAAAGATTGAATTAATTTTTATAAAAATAATGGTGTTAAAAAAACTTACGATGATTTTAGTTATTTAGATTTATATTTTGGTTATGAGATTTCTGAGATAATTAATGTTAAGATAACATTTACTAAATCAATATGATTATCTTATAGTATAACTTCCTTCTCTGCCGAGATGCCTCATTAATTAGCAATTTTAATAAATATGTTTGAAAATTGTATTACAAAAAATACGGTTTTCTTAATTTAATTATTTTAAAAATGAAATATATTATTTCCCAAGCTGATTTAGCAGATTTAAAAGCAAAAGTACAAAGCTGATTAATTGCTAATTGCCGTAATCCTTATTACTATAAAAATAAAAAACGCATTACTGCCTATTTAAATTTATGTACTTATTTTTATATTGAAGAAACTACTTTAACAAAACTTATTAAAAAATATTTTAAGGGTGCAACAAAAACTTTTTATCGTTGGGCACAAAAAATTATGACTGCTTATTATTCTGACAATTTAAATTTGTTATTGTTTAAAACTACAAAGCCACAAAATCTTAATTATCAATATAGTTTAAATTCTCGCAAAAAAGTATGTGATTTATATTTTGATTACAAAAATCTTCAAGCCGGTGGAATGTGGTCTTTATTTAATAATTTAAAAATCGGTTTTCACGATGTTGAAAATTCAAAAATTCCAAAAAATATCAAAACTTTTTATCGTTGAATTAAATCCGACCCTCGTTGAAAAGAATTAAAACAGCAAATCAAACAAACAAAATGCCATTTTAAGCGTTATGAAGTCTCCGAGATTGGTCTTTTACAAATGGATGCCAAAATTATTACCACATCAAATTTTCCGGTTGATAAAAAATATTACATTTATGATTTCATTGACGAAATGACACGCATAGTATTTGGCTATGTTTATGATAGTTTAGGAACCAATAACGCAATCAATGCCCTGCAAAGAGCAATGAAAGATTTTAGCGCGCTTGGGCATAACAATTAAACGCCTTCGTACTGATAATGCCCCTGAATTTACTACTACTAATTGAAGCAATAAAAAAACATACAAAGTAAAAGAAAGGCCTTTTACAACCTTTCTTTCAAAAAATGGAATTGTTCACGAAACCACGCCGATTCGCTCGCCACAATCAAATGGCAAAATTGAACGATTCCATCAACATTATACCAAATTATTTTATGCTAAGGATAAAAAACTAAATCAAAATGAACTTCAACATTTCTTAAATCAATATTATTACTATTACAACTTTGAACGTCGTCATTTATCTTTAAACACTAAAACTCCATTTCAAGCCTTGAAACATTTTTTTATTTTGACAAAATAAAAAACCAGTAATTTTAATTAATTACTGGTTTGAATATTTTTTTATTTTTCACAAAAAATTAAATTTGTTGTTCTTGTTCCAATTAAACTGATTGCTCCTAAAAAATAAATATTTTTTAATAAAACCTTATACTATGGTAGTAACTGCATTTGTTCTTACTGGCCCTTCTATTTCTGATGAAAAAAATGCTTCACCATTAAATGTTATTTTATCATTGTTTTTATCTATAGTAATTTCACTTGGTAATACACCATGATTTTGTAAAATTTGCATTACTTCTGTAATTGGTAATGTAAATATTTGTTCTTTATTACTATCATCAATTATTTTAGAAGTAATTGTTCCCATAATTTTTTGCTTTAAATTTAATATAATTTCAGATTTAACTATTCTTACTGAATAATTAATTTTTAATTTTTCGTTGGGATTAAGTTCAAATTTATCAGCGGATTCCTTAAAAATACTTAAAATCATTTCTTGTTCTTGCTTATTTGTGTTTGATAAATCAAATTCATTTGATAATACATTAATAATTTCAGAATTTTTATTATTTATATTTGTAAAATCTGTTAATTTCATTTCATCATCAGAATTTATGCTTCAACCATTTAATTTATTTTCTTGTTTTGTTTTAGTTAATCCTGTTGTAATTTGAAATACCAATTTTGATTTTGAATTATATTCACAAGCAGGTACATTAAATGATCTTATATCCGGAGTTTTATTGGTAATTTCTCTATCAGAACATATATTTTTAGGAACATTAGATCATAAAAATGAATTTTCTTTTTTTGTTATTTCATTATTTGAAAAATTTAAATTATTAATATCAATATAATTTATTTCTTTAAATTTTACATTAGAATTTTTGTTAGCGTCTTTATATTTAAAGAAAATTGCTTTCTTAATTAATTCGCTTAAATCAATAGAACTAGCTTCATCTTTATTTTTAATTTTATAATTAACAGTAACTTCACCAAAATATTTACCATTATCTTTTGCTTTAATTGTAGCCAATGTATCTGTTTTATTAATAATTTCTAATTGTGATATATCTAAATCGGGATTTAAATAATTTAATTCATTTAAAATAATTTCATCATTAATAATGTTATTAAACCTTAAATTATTTATTTGAATAATAATATTTAAAAGCATTTTAGTTTTAGTTATCGCAAATACATTACCACTTTTTTGTTCAATTATAATAGAAATAACTGTTTCATTTATTCCATTAATTTTAATTAAATTTGATGAAGGTCTTGATTTAAAATATAATCCATCATCTGTTGCAAAATAAGTAGCACCAGCAACTGTAGAAGCAACGTTTCTGTCATGAATTGCAATATCATTAACTTGACCTTTTATTTCGCTAATTTCTATAGCATCATAATTGTTTGGTTTATCTTCAATCAAATAAACTTTTTTATTTGCAGATATTGCATAAGCTTCTCCTGTTGAACGAGAAATTATAATGCCATTAACCTTGTTATTTGTTCCATTAATTTTAATTAAATTTGATGAAGGTCTTGATTTAAAATATAATCCATCATCTGTTGCAAAATAAGTAGCACCCGCAACTGTAGAAGCAACGTTTCTGTCATGGATTGCAATATCATTAACTTGACCTTTTATTTCGCTAATTTCTATAGCATCATAATTGTTTGGTTTATCTTCAATCAAATAAACTTTTTTATTTGCAGATATTGCATAAGCTTCTCCTGTTGATTAAGAAATTATAATGCGATTAACCTTGTTATTTATTCCATTAATTTTAATTAAATTTGATGAAGGTCTTGATTTAAAATATAATCCATCATCTGTTGCAAAATAAGTAGCGCCATCAACTGTAGAAGCAACGTTTCTGTCATGAATTGCAATATCATTAACTTGACCTTTTATTTCGCTAATTTCTATAGCATCATAATTGTTTGGTTTATCTTCAATCAAATAAACTTTTTTATTTGCAGATATTGCATAAGCTTCTCCTGTTGATTGAGAAATTATAATGCGATTAACCTTGTTATTTATTCCATTAATTTTAATTAAATTTGATGAAGGTCTTGATTTAAAATATAATCCATCATCTGTTGCAAAATAAGTAGCACCAGCAATTGTAGAAGCAACGTTTCTGTCATGGATTGCAATATCATTAACTTGACCTTTTATTTCGCTAATTTCTATAGCATCATAATTGTTTGGTTTATCTTCAATCAAATAAACTTTTTTATCTAAATTTTTTAAATTATTTGTTTTTAAATGATTGATTTCACTTTTTGCTGAAGTTGGAGCGTTTCCGATGATTCCTGACATTCCGCTTCCTGCTATTGTTATAGTTCCTAAGATTCCTAGTAATTTTTTCATTAACATCAAATTACTTTCATAAATTTTATTAATCAGTAAAAATTTATCGAATAATCAACATCCTTTCTCCAAAAACTAATCTGCAATTTCTTTATCCTGGAATTTCATTATAAATTATTTTTAAAAATTTTCTGCATTATTTTAAATTTATCATTCCTTTTTTAAAAAACTTCTTGTGTTTGTCATAAGTCTGTGGTATATTACATAGGTTAAATTAACACTTATTATTTTTAATTATGCCTTATATTTTTTTGCACCCATAAAATCAAACTAAGTTAATTAGTAAACGAAGTTTACTAACAAAAATCGTTAAACATTCAAATCTGCGATATATAAATGTTTAAAAAACTTAGTTAAATAACTTAGTTTATAACAAATAAGAAAGGTAATTTACTATGAAAAACATTGAAAACATCTTCTTAAATACTAAAAAATATCTCTTAAAAGAAAAGCAAAACGCAATTTTAATTAAAGCACCTAAAATTCCGTGATTTAATAAACAAACGGTGGATAGGTTACAATAAGTTGGACCATATTTATTTGGACTTTCAAATAAAATAAAATTATTAAGAAAGTAGGAAGATAAAAATGGGGAAAAACTCATATTCAAATGAATTCAAAAAACAAATTGTCATGCTTTATCAAAACGGAAAAAGCATTGTTGAAATTATTAAAGAATACGGGGTTTCAAAATCAGCCGTATATCAGTGAATTGAAAATTTTAATAATTTCGGGTCATTTAAAGTGTAAGATAATCGCACTGTCGAAGAAAATGAATTAATTTACTCGCGAAAAGAAAACCAACAATTACGAATGAGAAATGACATTTTAAAGCAAGCAGCACTGATAATTGGCAAAAAATAGGAATTATTAACAATAATAAAGAAAAATATTCCGTGCTAAAAATGTGTCAAATATTAAAAATAGCAAAATCAACATATTATTATCAAACTAATAATTGTGTTAAGTATGATGTTAATAATTATGAAGAAGAAGTTATCAGTGCATTTAATAAAAGCCCTAAAATTTATGGTGCTCGTAAAATTAAAGCTGTTTTAATGAGAAAAGATATTATCTTATCATGTCGAAAAATCAGATTACTTATGATCAAAAATAATTTGGTTTCTAAATAGACCAAATTAAAATATCGTAATCATAAAACAGTGGTTAATAATGACCAAATTAGTAATGTTTTAAATCTTCAATTTAATAACAAAAAACCTAATGAAGTTGTTGTTAGTGATTTAAAATATGTGCAAGTTGGAGGAAAATGACATTATATTTGTTTATTAATTGACTTGTTTAATCGAGAAATAATTGGCTATAGTGCCGAACCAAACAACACCGCTGAACTAGTTCAACAAGCTTTTCATAAAATAACACGACCATTAAATAAAATAACTTTATTTCATACTGATCGTGGTAATGAGTTCAAAAATAAAATCATTGATGAAATTTTAATAACCTTTAATATTAAAAGATCATTGAGCGCGAAGGGTTGTCCTTATGACAATGCTGTGGCTGAAACAACTTACAAAACCTTTAAAACGGAATTTATCAAGGGTAAAAAATTTGAAAATTTAACACAATTAAAATGCGAATTATTTGATTTTGTTAATTGATACAATAATCTTAAAATACATGGCAGTTTAAATTATTTAACGCCTGTTGAATTTAGAAAATGACAGTCTACATAAAAAGTGTCCAAAAAAGGATGGCCATACCAGTATTTATTCGTTTACCAACTTTTAACATTAGAAAATGACCTCGTTTGTTTTCTAATTCTCTACGAGCATTTTTGTAATTTTTTTCTTTATGTCCGGTGTGAAAAGTAACTAGACGAATTCTTTGGTCTTGTTTAACTTTCTTATTCAATGTCGCTAAAAATGTTTCATCTAGCTGAATATATAAATCCTTATTTTTGACATCAATTCTAGTTTTAGTTTCTTTTTCTGCTAGTTGAAAATATTCAGCAATATCGTATTTATTTAAAATATTTGAAATAGTAGCTTTTGAAATATAACAATGATTTAGAGCATCTAAAACATCACGATAGCTTTTACAATCACCCCAAAAGACTTAAAAATTTAAATTGGACATCAAAATAAATGCGTTGTTTGGGCAATAAACCAATTTCTTTATCTAGTGAACATACATATTCAAATTTATCTGATTTTTGATTTCAATATTTATATCGGCGTCGTTTAAAAATAACTTCACCAAAAATTGTAATAATTGTTCTTGATGCAAAATGAACTACTTTATAACCTTGTTTTAACCGATAATGATATTTATATAAGTATTCATCTAATTTTTCATATTCATTAGCCAATTGTTCACATTTATTGATGTACATATTTTTATGGGTTGCGAATAAACTGAATCAATGCTTGTTTTCTAAGATTTTTACATTATTATTAATTTCTAACATAAAAAATCACCTTTCTTGGTAGAGCAATTTTAACAAAGTTAAATTTAGTTAATTTATTTTTCTTTTTTAAAGATAAATATTTTTCTATAATTAGTATTCAATATTTTGAAAAAATTATAGAAATTTTTATTTGATAGTTTATGATTAATTTGTATTAATTAGATTGTAAAAATTTAAAAAAGGTCCGAGTGATTACTATAAAAATTTATTAATTAGCAAAAATTCATGAAAAGGATTTGATTAATATGAAAAAATTACTTGGTTTATTAAGTGCAATAACAATGACGAGCGGCGGAATGGCAGGGGTCGTCGCCAATAGTCCTTATGAAAAACAAGAACTTGAGAATAATAAAAAAATAAGTAAATTTAAAAGAAATATTAATAATTTAAATTTAATAAATTCTTATTTTATTAATAAAGATAATTTTAATGTTAGACAAATTAATGAAATAACAAGATCAGTTAATCATATTGCTATTTTTTCAAATACTGTTGGTACAACCGTAGCTAATAGTCTTTATTTTGCAACAAACGATGGCCTTTATTTTATGGGAGCAGATTGAAGAGTCCAAAAAATAAATGGTATAAATGAAGCAGTTATTTTTGTTACAATTGCACCAATAAGTGGTAATGCATTTGCAATAACTAAAACAGGAAAATCTTATTTTATTAGTAATACACCTGGTGATTATGGTGCTAGAAAAATTATTGAAATATCAGGATTTATTAATTCTATATCTGTTTATCAAAATGATATTTCTGATAGCGTAAAAGCTAATAGTCTTTATTTCGCAACAGATGATGGCCTTTATTTTATGCATGATGATAATTCATGAAAACCACATAAAATAAATGGTATAAATGAAGCAGTTAGTTCTATTATAATTGAACAAAAAAGTGGTAATGCGTTTGCAATAACTAAAACAGGAAAATCTTATTTTATTAATAAAGATAATTTTAATGTTAGACAAATTAATGAAATAACAATATCAGTTAATCATATTGCTATTTTTTCAAATACTGTTGGTACAACCATAGCTAATAGTCTTTATTTTGCAACAAACGATGGCCTTTATTTTATGGGAGCGGATTGAAGAGTCCAAAAAATAAATGGTATAAATGAAGCAGTTATTTTTGTTACAATTGCACCAATAAGTGGTAATGCATTTGCAATAACTAAAACAGGAAAATCTTATTTTATTAGTAATACACCTGGCGATTATGGTGCTAGAAAAATTATTGAAATATCAGGATTTATTAATTCTATATCTGTTTATCAAAATGATATTTCTGATAGCGTAGAAACTAATAGTCTTTATTTTGCAACAGATGATGGCCTTTATTTTATGTATGATGATAATTTATGAAAACCACATAAAATAAATGGTATAAATGAAGCAGTTAGTTCTATTATAATTGAACAAAAAAGTGGTAATGCATTTGCAATAACTAAAACTAAAATGCTTTTAAATATTATTATTCAAATAAATAATTTAAGATTTAATAACATTATTAATGATGAAATTATTTTAAATGAATTAAATTATTTAAATCCTGATTTAGATATATCACAATTAGAAATTATTAATAAAACAGATACATCAGCTACAATTAAAGCAAAGGACAATGGTAAATATTTTGGTGAAGTTACTGTTAATTATAAAATTAAAAATAAAGATGAAATTAATGCTATTAATTTAAATGAATTAATTAAAAGAGCAGTATTTTTTAAGTTTCGTGATGAAAGCCCTAATTTAAAATTTAAAGAAATAAAATATATTGATACTAATAATTTAAATTTTTCAAATACTGAAATAACAAAACAAGAAAATTCATTTTCATGATCTAATGTTCCTAAAAATGTATGTTCTGATAGAGAAATTATCAATAAAACTCCAAATAAAAGATCATTTAATGTACCTGCTTGTGAATATAATTCGAAATCAAAATTAGTATTTCAAATTACAACAGGATTAACTAAAACAAAACAAGAAAATAAATTAAATGGTTGAAACATAAATTCTGATGATGAAATGAAATTAACAGATTTTACAAATATAAATAATAAAAATTCTGAAATCATTAATGTATTATCAAATGAATTTGATTTATCAAACAAAAATAAACAAGAACAAGAAATGATTTTAAGTATTTTTAAGGAACCCGCTGATAAATTTGAACTTAATCCCGATGAAAAATTAAAAATTACTTATCCAGTAAGAATAATTATATCTAAAGTTATATTAAATTTAAAACAAAAAATTACAGGAAATATTACTGCTAAAATAATTGATTATAACAATAAAGAACAAATAGTTACATTATCAATTACAGAAGTAATGCAAATTTTACAAAAATATAGTTTATTACCCAATGAAATTACTTTAGATAAAAACAATGATAAAATAACATTTAACGGTGAAGCATTTTTTTCATCAGAAAGAGAAGGGGCAGTAAGAACAAATACAATTACTACTATAGTATAAGGTTTTATAAAAACGATATTAGCTATTCAGAACAATAACTTTAATTGAAACAAGTACAAATAGTTTAGTTGTTTGTGAAAAAATTGAAAATTGGATAGGTTACAATAAGTTGGACTATACTTATTTGGACTTTCAAATAAAATAAAATTATTAAGAAAGTAGGAAGATAAAAATGGGAAAAACTCATATTCAAATGAATTTAATAATTTCAACAATGCTTTATCAAAACGGAAAAAGCATTGTTGAAATTATTAAAGAATACGGGTTTTCGAAATCAGCCGTATATCAGTGAATTGAAAATTTTAATAATTTTGGGTCATTTAAAGTGCAAGATAATCGCACTGTCGAAGAAAATGAATTAATTTACTTGCGAAAAGAAAACCAACAATTACGAATGGGAAATGACATTTTAAAGCAGGCAGCACTGATAATTGGCAAAAAATAGGAATTATTAACAATAATAAAGAAAAATATTCCGTGCTAAAAATGTGTCAAATATTAAAAATAGCAAAATCAACATATTATTATCAAACTAATAATTGTGTTAAGTATGATGTTAATAATTATGAAGAAGAAGTTATCAGTGCATTTAATAAAAGTCGTAAAATTTATGGTGCTCGTAAAATTAAAGCTGTTTTAATGAGAAAAGATATTATCTTATCACGTCGAAAAATCAGATTCCTTATGATCAAAAATAATTTGGTTTCTAAATACACCAAATTAAAATATCATAATCATAAAACAATGGTTAATAATAACCAAATTAGTAATGTTTTAAATCGTCAATTTAATAACAAAAAACCTAATGAAGTTGTTGTTAGTGATTTAACATATGTGCAAGTTGGAGGAAAATGACATTATATTTGTTTATTAATTGACTTGTTTAATCGATAAATAATTGGCTATAGTGTCTGACCAAACAAAACCGCTGAACTAGTTCAACAAGCTTTTCATAAAATAACACGACCATTAAATAAAATAACTTTATTTCATACTGATCGTGGTAATGAGTTCAAAAATAAAATCATTGATGAAATTTTAATAACCTTTAATATTAAAAGATCATTGAATGCGAAGGGTTATCCTTATGACAATGCTGTGGCTGAAACAACTTACAAAACTTTTAAAACGGAATTTATCAAGGGTAAAGAATTTGAAAATTTAACACAATTAAAATGCGAATTATTTGATTTTGTTAATTGATACAATAATCGTAGAATACATGGCAGTTTAAATTATTTAACGCCTGTTGAATTTAGAAAATGACAGTCTACATAAAAAGTGTCCAAAAAAGGGTTGCCATACCACTAATAATAATGTTAAAATTGTAAAAAATACTAATCCAAATATACTCATCTTTCTTTTCTCCTTAATTTTCTAATCTTTTAATATGCAATATCAACACAAAGTCAATTATCACCGACTAAATCAGTTCTAACAGATTCAACTGCAGATTTAGACGCTCAAATTTTTTGTTCTAATCCAGTTTTTTTATTAATAGAATATATAAACTTTCGACAATAATTTTTAGGTGGTTCGCCCCCGCTAACTCACATTTTCATTTCTAAAACTCCAAAACTATTTTTTTACTACACCAAATCAAAAAATTGTTTTAATTTTGTAGAAAAATCTTGATATTTATTGAATATACTTAATTTTAGGTATATTTTTAATATGATAGAGGTGGATAATAATTATGGAAAAAATAATTCAAGAACTAGTAAATACTTTAACAGATGATCAATTTTTAGAATTTTATGAGAAAGTCAAACAAAAAGCAGAATTAATAAAAAAACAAAAACGTTTAAATGAAATTGATCAAAAATTTAGAGCACAAGGTATTTAATGCCCTAAATGTGAATCTTGCCATTGCGTTAAAAATGGACATAATTCAGAAGGAAAACAAAAATATTTATGTAAAAATTGCCGCGCAAGTTTTGGTGCTTTCCGTAATTATTTTATTTATTGAAGTCATTTAAATTATGAACAATGAAATTTATTGATTCAAATTTCATTGCCGGGGCAATCTAGTAAAACAATTTCTCGTTTTATTAAAACTACATTAAAAACTTATTGATATAATCGTCAAAAATTAATGAGATCAAAACAATTAGAAAATACCCAATTAAAATTTAAAAAATTATCTGGTAAAATCCAAATCGATGAAACATTTATTAAAGAAATTCATAAAGGGAATTTCAAACATAAAACTGATCCACGAAGAATTCACCTTGACCCATTCGCAACTAATACTAAATGCTGTATTCAAATGGCAGTTGATAATAATAACAATATTTATGTTAAATCCACAAACACCAAACATTTACAAAAACAATGAGTTATTGAAAATATGAACAAAGAATTAATTAACCAAAATTCAATTATTACTTCTGATATGCAAAAATTATATTTTTTAGTAGCAAAACAAACAAATTCTACTTTATGTGTAACTAAAACAACAATTAATCCTGAAGCTAGTTATCGTAACTTAAATAAAATCAGTAAATTACAATCTAGTCTTAAAGAAGCCTTAATTCATTATCATGGTTTAAGTTTTACTAATATTCAAAATTATTTAAATCTCTGAAAATGAAAATACCAACATAAGGGTTTAACTCCAAACCAACAAACAGCGGTATTATATTTTAATGTATAAAAAATTAAATTAAAAATAGTAATTTTACATAAAAGCCTTTTAAAATTATCAAGTTGATGATTTTTTTTATTTTATCAAAAGTTTTCTACAAAATTAAAAATGACACGAAAATTAATATTACAAATTTTAAATTAATTTTGTTTTTCAAAACTTATTAAGAACATTTTCCGCTAAACTTAATTTATTATTTTCTTTCGCTGTAAAGAAAAATGGCGCTGCCGTTGTCAATGCATACAGATAATCATCCACTACTTCTAATATTATAATTAAATTGCTATTAAAATTATCAAATTCATAAAAACTACCATTAAGATTAATTTTAAATATAACACCAGCAAAATTACTAGCATAAAAATTATTATTATAAAATACTAAATTTCTAATTCCTGCGAACAAGTTAACAAAAATCATATCATTAATATTTTTATCAAAATTAATTAATTCAGTAAAATTACCGATTGTACTTTCTTTAAAGAGTTTACTGCTACTTGTTCCATAATTAACACCAACATATAAACTATTATTAAAAGAACCTATTAATTTTGTAGAAAACTCTTGATATTTATTGAATATAATTAATTTTAGGTATATTTTTAATGTGATAGAGGTGGATAATAATTATGGAAAAAATAATTCAAGAACTAGTAAATACTTTAACAGATGATCAATTTTTAGAATTTTATGAGAAAGTCAAACAAAAAGCAGAATTAATAAAAAAACAAAAACGTTTAAATGAAATTGATCAAAAATTTAGAGCACAAGGTATTAAATGCCCTAAATGTGAATCTTACCATCGCGTTAAAAATGGACATAATTCAGAAGGAAAACAAAAATATTTATGTAAAAATTGCCGCGCAAGTTTTGGTGCTTTCCGTAATTATTTTATTTATTGAAGTCATTTAAATTATGAACAATGAAATTTATTGATTCAAATTTCATTGCTGGGGCAATCTAGTAAAACAATTTCTCGTTTTATTAAAACTACATTAAAAACTTATTGATATAATCGTCAAAAATTAATGAAATCAAAACAATTAGAAAATACCCAATTAAAATTTAAAAAATTATCTGGTAAAATCCAAATCGATGAAACATTTATTAAAGAAATTTATAAAGGAAATTTCAAACATAAAACTGATCCACGAAGAATTTACCTTGATCCATTCGCAACTAATACTAAATGCTGTATTAAAATGGCAGTTGATAATAATAACAATATTTATGTTAAATCCACAAACACCAAACGTTTACAAAAACAATGAGTTATTGAAAATATGAACAAAGAATTAATTAACCAAAATTCAATTATTACTTCTGATATGCAAAAATTATATTTTTTAGTAGCAAAACAAACAAATTCTACTTTATGTGTAACTAAAACAACAATTAATCCTGGAGCTAGTTATCGTAACTTAAATAAAATCAGTAAATTACAATCTAGTCTTAAAGAAGCCTTAATTCATTATCATGTTTTAGGTTTTACTAATATTCAAAATTATTTAAATCTCTGAAAATGAAAATACCAACATAAGGGTTTAACTCCAAACCAACAAACAGCGGTATTATATTTTAATGTATAAAAAATTAAAGTAAAAATAGTAATTTTACATAAAAGCCTTTTAAAATTATCAAGTTGATGATTTTTTTTATTTTATCAAGAGTTTTCTACAAAATTAAAACAAAAAATTATTAATTATTATTAAATTTTCACTAATTATCTAAATTTATGTTTTCTATATTTATTCGTATATGCAATAATACCTTTATTAATTCAACTATCATCATTTTTCTTATTATATTTATTTCATAATGAAGTTTTATATATTTCTTTTCTGATTTCTATTTCTTAATTAATATTTTCATTAATATAATGTAATACATTTAATTTGTTTAAATTTGCCATTCTTAAATGTAATAGATTATTTAAATTCTTATGATTATATATTTTTGTTCCACATCCTAATTGTTGTTTTACCAAATGCGATACATCACTTTCAATGCTACAGCCGATATTTCATTCTAAATTTTGATTATGAATACCTTGTTTATTATTAATGAAATAATTACTCGCCTTTCTTAAATTTGTTTTAATATCTTTATTTAATTCATTTTTAGCAAAACTACTACGAATGTTTTTGATTAATTCTTGATGATTTCCATCCTTATATAATTTAATTCAACTATTTAGTGTTACTTTACGATTTTCAAAAATAATATTAAATGCAGTTTGTTTTAACTTTTTAATAGCGTGATAACCATCTAAAATATATCTAACATTACCGAAACTATTGGCAATTTCTCTAATTCAAGTATCGCCATTGCCACAAATAATTATTTTGTCATAATTAATATTTACATAATGTTTTTGTAATTCTTTAATTAATAAATCACGATAATCCATCGTATTTATTCGTTTACCAACTTTTAACATTATAAAATGACCTTGTTTGTTTTCTGGTTCTCTACGAGTATTTTTATAATTTTTTTCTTTATGTCCAGTATGAAATGGATAGGTTACAATAAGTTGGACCATATTTATGTGGACTTTCAAATAAAATAAAATTATTAAGAAAGTAGGAAGATAAAAATGAGGAAAAACTCGTATTCAAATGAATTTAAAAAACAAATTGTCATGCTTTATCAAAACGGAAAAAGCATTGTTGAAATTATTAAAGAATACGGAATTTCAAAATCAGCCGTATATTCAGTGAATTGAAAATTTTAATAATTTTGGGTAATTTAAAGTGCAAGATAATCGCACTGTCGAAAAAAATGAATTAATTTACTTGCGAAAAGAAAACCGACAATTACGAATGGAAAATGACATTTTAAAGCAAGCAGCACTGATAATTGGCAAAAAATAGGAATTAATTAACAATAATAAAGAAAAATATTCCGTGCTAAAAATGTGTCAAATATTAAAAATAGCAAAATCAACATATTATTATCAAACTAATAATTGTGTTAAGTACGATATTAATAATTATGAAGAAGAAGTTATCAGTGCATTTAATAAAAGTCGTAAAATTTATGGTGCTCGTAAAATTAAAGCTGTTTTAATGAGAAAAGATATGATCTTATCACGTCGAAAAATCAGATTCCTTATGATCAAAAATAATTTGGTTTCTAAATACACCAAATTAAAATATCGTAATCATAAAACAATGGTTAATAATGTTGGTATGTATTAAAACACGATAAATTGTGGGTGGTCGCCATAACCAAAAGAAGTTTACCAGTTAATAGATAACACCCTATTAGCTATAGCAATTTGTTTCGTTTTGCAATAAAAAAATGAATGGGTGGATTTCCTAAAAATATACACGCTATTAAATTAGTTCCAAGGGCAGGATGCGGATGTTAAAGTGTAGAAATTTCTATATAGGGGATATGCTAAGTTTAAAATTATTAAAATTTTTATCTAATTAAAAAACAAAATTTACTAACAAAGCTTGTTAAACACTTAAATCTGCGATATATAAGTGTTTAAAAAACTAAGTTAACTAACAACTTAGTTAATATAACTTAGTTTATTTATAAGAAAGGTAGTTTACTATGAAAAACATTGAAAACATTTTCTTAAATAATAAAAAATATCTCTTAAAAGAAACACAAAACGCAATTTTTATTAAAGCCCCAAAAATTCCGTGATTTAATGAACAAATCGGCATTTGGTTTGCAAAGCGATTTGTTTATAAAGGACAATATGAGAATTCAATTTGCATTGGAATAATTAAAGATAGTGAGTATCAAGTAATCTCAATTAATCAAAAAGAAAATGAAATCAAATTAATTAAGGGGCAAGAATTATTCGGCTTCTTCATTGCCAAAAAAAACAACAAAAAAGATATAAATTATAACTATTTTAAAGGAGCTTAAAAATGAATATCGCGATTGGACTAATATTTATAATTATCAGCATAATGCTATCGGCATATTTTGCTTATAAAATTTATGCCAAAATAAAAATGCGAATTAAATATAAAAATGCCATTAAAAATAATTCTGGTAATTTTACAAAAGACGGAAAAGTATTTATTGCTCGCTTTGAAGAATGAATTAAAGCTCCTAATTCAAAAAACAATAGCGCTGGTAAAAAGTAATGTTTTGAGAAATTATCACGGAATTCTTAGAGCTGTTTATTCCGATAGAAAAAATGCCTGCACAAGTTGCGTTTATTGCCGGATTAATTATTATCATTAATTTTCTTTTCACACTAATTTCAATTATGTATTTACCAATAAAAATGATTTTTGGGAGATAAAAAATGACAATAAACTTAAAAGAATTTAATTGAGAACAAATTAAACAAACTTTCTGAGATTTATTTATTCAAATTACAACTATTCCGGCTCACATTACTGGTGGTAAAGAAATTAAATTAACCGAAGCACCACTTTGACTTTTAATAGCAAACATTGCTTTTTGATTCTTAACAGCGATTATGGTGTGATTTATTTTAATGCTACTTTGAAAAACCATATCAGTATTTAGATAGAGGCAAAATTAATGTCAAGAAGTTAAATCGTGATGCATTCCCAAAGAAATTCAAAATTAATTAGGAAAAAATACAATCGCGTTAAGGTTAATCGTGGTTTTAACAAATTTAAGAAAAACTTTGAATATAAATGATGAATGTTTTAAAAAGAAAGGGGGTGATTATATGATTGGAACTTTCTTAACAGAAGCACCAGCAGTAACAAAGATAACAGCTAGTGACGCAATGACTAAATTATGAAATGCGATTATAACAGCGTTTGCTAAAATGTGGGAAATTATTGCTGTTAATATGCCACAAGTCGGTAGCTTCTTTGCTGATTACTGAATATTCATTTTTCCATTTATTTTGGCAATATTCTTTATTTGCTTTAAAATGTTTGAAAAATTACTTGGAGCGGTCCGCTAACAAAAAAATAAAGTGAGGCGCAAGATGAAATTTTGCAAATGAATAATAGAAAAAAATAACCATTTTATTGAATTGAATCGCACCTCATTTTTAATTTTATGACATTGCGGAGCAATTTGATATATTTACAACGGTTATTTTAAGAACATTGTAAGCTATTTATTTTTAGCAGGTTGTATTTTAATTTTTATTTTTAAAATCGGTAATTTAACACAAATTAACAAAGTTATTAACTTCTTAAAAAACTCACCATTAAATATTGTTATTGGTTCATTAGGAACTGGAAAAACCGCTTTTCTAGTATACGCATCAAAATTACTAAAAAAGAAAAAATATCATATCGCATCAACATTTCCATTACTAGAAACCCAAAAATTAAGTTTAGGGCATATGGGATTGTTAGACTTTGATTATCCAGTATTGCCAGACAAAACCTTACTTTTGTGAGATGAAACCAACTTATTTTTAGAAGGAACTGATTGAGAAAAAAATAATACCAAAAATGAAGAAACTGGTATTCAAGAGTATTTTGCTCTGGCGCGCCATTTTGGTCATATTGTGATTGCTAGCGGTCAAAGAGATAAACATATTTTAGTTAAAGTTCGTGATATTGCTAATAATGTGATTGTGGGAATTCGTAAAAAACCAGTTAATATTTTTCGTCCCTACTTAAAAGTCATCTATGGCACCTTTACGAGCATTGAAGAATATGAACGCTGACGAAACACCTTAATTGATGCTAAAAATAGTAAAAAAGGTCGTCACATTAAATATCGTGATATTCCTGAACTTGATATTTATTTTTTTAAACTAAAAATTCCTCTACCAATACTTAACACCCACAATTCTCTTTACTTAGCATTTTTAAGAGATTACTTAAATTCAAAAGTAACTCCCGACTATAAAGATAAATACTATGCCGACATAGCAATTGATTTAGAAGATTTGGAATACTTAAAAATGGATAAATTTAGCAAATTTTTAAGAAAAATGAAAGAAAAGGAACAATAAAAAATGGAAAATCTCGCAAAAATGGCCGACTTTCTCGCCCAAATGCTTTATAAAGTCTTTGACTTAATTTGAAGTTTAGAAGTACCAGGAAAAAAAATTCAACTAATATTTCCTTTATTCTTAACGCAGGCTGTAGAATTTCTTATGGCAATTATTCTTGGATTATTGGCTGGTAGTCATTTTGAAACTTTAACAAACTATATTAGCAAAGGCCTTACCAATTTTCAAAAATTTATTACTAGTAATTTAACAATTTTAGAACTATTTAAACCAATGGCACGAACATTTTCGCAACACCCAATTTTTACCATTCTTGGCATTACTTGTGTACTTATTGCCTTATTTATTGTGATTAAAGGACGATAAAAAAATATGAAAGGAGAATTAAAATGAAAAAGATTTTAATAAAATTATTTAAAAAAGATAATTCAAAAGAAAAAATGCCATTAAAATTAAGGATTAAAAATTATTTTAAAAAACAGTTGTTAAAAGTATCATTAAGTATTATTTTCATCTTTATAAGTTTATTAACTTGTGCATTAACAGTAATCGATACTAAATGAATAACCGGAACAAGTGCTGAATTTAATGATTTTATGAATAAATAGATGGTTGATTTCTTTGTCAAGTTCAATAGTGGTATTATGCTCGCAGGAATATTTGTTTTTTGATGAGGCAGGGCAATATATTTTGCAATTAAATTTGAAAAATTAATCCGCTTTATTATTCAAAAAATTAAAGCAAAAAGAGCTTTGAAAAATGAAATGAAACAAATTAATTAATTCTTTAAAAAAATATTGATGGAGAATTGTATCTTACATTTTTATGATTAATATCTTTTTCATTTCATTTTTAAAATTGGAAATTAATGATTTGAAATTATTATATGAAAAATTTGAAGCATTAATTTCACTTATGATACTAGGGTATTTAG
Organism: Spiroplasma endosymbiont of 'Nebria riversi'; assembly: GCF_018831625.1. Lineage (GTDB taxonomy): Bacteria > Bacillota_I > Bacilli_A > Mycoplasmatales > Nriv7 > Nriv7. The sequence continues at coordinate 922,499 of NZ_CP065193.1, read as the reverse complement.
ATATATATGTGCATGACAATAGCTGTAATTATAAATTGTGGTATTGAATGACTTATTAAAAAAATCAAAACTAAAAAAACAATGAAAAATAAAATATTTTAAAAAGGAGTGATAAAAATGTTTATGAAAATATTTACCGTATTAATTATTAGTTTCAATAACATTTTTACCATTCCTCAAAACATTAACAACGAGAAAACGGCAGTGCAACCAGTTAGAAATAAAAGAGAAACTCAATATAAAAAATATGACTTAAAATTTTCAGAAATAAATAACAGTTATTTACAATCATTGTATAAAAAAGGCGATGACCCAGTATATATTAATATTGACTCAGTAAAAGAGCAATTACCTTTGGAAATAAAAAATTATGGAGAAAATACCAGAGGGTTTGCTGTCTTTACCAATGAAACGGTATTTAAAGAAATTAAAGAAATTTATAATTATAAAAAAGAAAACAGCACCCCAGAAGAAAGAGAATTTTTTGATAAAGATTTTCAAAAAACAAATATTGAATATTTTTATACTGCTAAAAAAATTAAAGATGTAAAAATAACAATACAAGAATATAGTTATCCCGGTTCAAACAAATTTCATATTAAAAAATTTAATACAAAAAAAGACAACAATTAATTCATTATTTAATTAATAAAAATATATAAAATGTTAAGATTTCTTTATAAGAAAGATGGTTTTTCATTATGACAATACCCTTAAATAACTAAACAACTTTTTCATTTTTTCTATTTTAACAAAATAAGAAACCAGTAATTTTAATTAATTACTGGTTTGAATATTTTTCTTGTTTTTATAAGAAATTTAAACTTGTTGTGCTTGTTTCAATTAAAGTTATTATTCTAAATAGCTAATATCGTTTTTATAAAACCTTATACTATAGTAGTAACTGTATTTGTTCTCACCGGCCCTTCTCTTTATGATGAAAAAAATGCTTCACCGTTAAATGTTATTTTATCATTGTTTTTATCTATAGTAATTTCATTGGGTAATAAACTATATTTTTTTAAAATTTGCATTACTTCTGTAATTGATAATGTAACTATTTGTTCTTTATTGTTATCATCAATTATTTTGGCAGTAATATTTCCTGTAATTTTTTGTTTTAAATTTAATATAATTTCAGATTGAATTATTATTACTGGATAAGTAATTTTTAATTTTTCATTCGGGTTAAGTTCAAATTTATCAGCGGGTTCCTTTTAAAAATACTTAAAATCATTTCTTGTTCTTGTTTATTTGTGTTTGATAAATCAAATTCATTTGATAATACATTAATGATTTCAGAATTTTTATTATTTATATTTGTAAAATCTGTTAATTTCATTTCATCATCATAATTTATGTTTCAACCATTTAATTTATTTTCTTGTTTTGTTTTAGTTAATCCTGTTGTAATTTGAAATACTAATTTTGATTTTGAATTATATTCACAAGCAGGTACATTAAATGATCTTGTATTTGGATTTTTATTGGCAATTTCTCTATCGGAACATACATTTTTAGGAACATTAGATCATGAAAATGAATTTTCTTTTTTTTGTTATTTCAATATCTGAAAAATTTAAATTATTAGTATCAACATAATTTGTTTCTTTAAATATTAAATTTGGATTTTCATCTCGAAATTTAAAAAATGATGCTTTTTTAATTAATTCATTTAAATTAATAGCATTAATTTCTTCTTTATTTTTAATTTTATAATTAACAGTAACTTCACCAAAATATTTACCATTGTCTTTTATTTTAATTGTAACTGATGTCTCTGTTTTATTAATAATTTCTAACTGTGATATATCTAAATCAGGATTTAAATAATTTAATTCATTTAAAATAATTTCATCATTAATAATGTTATTAAACCTTAAATTATTTATTTGAATAATATTTAAAAGCATTTTATTTTTAGTTATTGCAAATACATTACCACTTTTTTGTTCAATTATAATAATTCAATCTGCTCCCATAAAATAAAGGCCATCGTTTGTTGCAAAATAAAGACTATTAGCTATGGTTGTACCAACAGTATTTGAAAAAATAGCAATATGATTAACTGATATTGTTATTTCATTAATTTGTCTAACATTAAAATTATCTTTATTAATAAAATAAGATTTTCCTGTTTTAGTTATTGCGAATGCATTACCACTTTTTTGTTCAATTATAATAGAACTAACTGCTTCATTTATACCATTTATTTTATGTGGTTTTCATGAATTATCATCATGCATAAAATAAAGGCCATCATCTGTTGCGAAATAAAGACTATTAGCTTTTACGCTATCAGAAATATCATTTTGATAAACAGATATAGAATTAATAAATCCTGATATTTCAATAATTTTTCTAGCACCATAATCACCAGGTGTATTACTAATAAAATAAGATTTTCCTGTTTTAGTTATTGCAAATGCATTACCACTTATTGGTGAAATTGTAAAAAAAATAACTGCTTCATTTATACCATTTATTTTTTGGACTCTTCAATCTGCTCCCATAAAATAAAGGCCATCGTTTGTTGCAAAATAAAGACTATTAGCTACGGTTGTACCAACAGTATTTGAAAAAATAGCAATATGATTAAATGATCTTGTTATTTCATTAATTTGTCTAACATTAAAATTATCTTTATTAATAAAATAAGAATTTATTAAATTTAAATTATTAATATTTCTTTTAAATTTACTTATTTTTTTATTATTCTCAAGTTCTTGTTTTTAAATAACTGATTTCACTTTTTTCTGAAGTTGGAGCGTTTCCGACAATTCCTAACATTCCGCTTCCGGCCATTGTTATTGTGCTTAATAAACTAAGTAATTTTTTCATATTAATCAAATTCCTTTCATGAATTTTTACTAATTAATAAATTTTTATAGATCACCCAACTATTTCTTAAATTTTTACAATTTAATTAATACAAATTAATTATAAATCATCAAATAAGAATTTCTATCATTTTTTCAAAAGACTTGGTACATAACTATAACATTTTAGCCTACTAAACTATAAAATTCATTTTTATCTTTGTATTTATCTAACATTTGTACTTCACCTAGGAAATAATATTATCAAAATAGTAGATAAAATTAAAGGTTATATACCAAATCTAAAATATTAAATACTACTTCTAGAAAAATATTTACCTTTAAAAAAGAAAAATAAACTAACAAAATTTAACTTTGTTAAAATTACTACCAGGAAAGGCGATTTTTATGTTAGAAATTAATAATAATTTAAAAAACGCTGAAAATAAGCATTGATTTAGTTTATTTACAACCCATAAAAATATGTACACCAATAAATGTAAACAATTAGCTAACGAATATGAGAAATTAGATGAATACTTATATAAATATCATTATCGGTTAAAACAAGGTTATAAAGTAGTTCATTTTGCTTTAAGAACAATTATTACAATTTTTGGTAATGTTACTTTTAAACGACGCCGATATAAATATTGAAATCAAAAATCAGGTAAATTTGAATATGTATGTTTACTAGATAAAGAAATTGGTTTATTGCCCAAACAACGCATTTATTTTGATGTCCAATTTAAAGTTTTAAGTCTTCTGGGTGGCGGCAAACGCTATCGCGATGTTTTAGATGCTCTAAATCATTGTTATATTTAAAAAGGTAGTATTTCAAATATTTTAAATAAATACGATATTGCCGAATATTTTCAACTAGCAGAAAAAGAAACTAAAACTAGAATTAATGTCAAAAATAAGGATTTATATATTCAACTAGATGAGACCTTTTTAGCGACATTAGATCATAAAGTTAAACAAGACCAAAGAATTCATTTAGTTACTTTTCATACCGGACATAAAGAAAAAAAATACAAAAATGCTCGTAGAGAATTAGAAAACAAACGAGGTCATTTTCTAATTTTAAAAGTTGGCAAACGAATAAATACGATGGATTATCGTGATTTATTAATTAAGGAATTACAAAAAAATTATGTAAATATTAATTATGACAAAATAATTATTTGTGGCGATGGTGATACTTGAATTAGAGGAATTACCAATAGTTTTGATAATGTTAGATATATTTTAGATGGTTATCATGCTATTAAAAAATTAAAACAAGCTGCATTTAATATTATTTTTGAAAATCGTAAAGTAACACTAAATAGTTGAATTAAATTATATAAGGATGGAAATCGTCAATAATTAATCAAAAACATTCGTAATATTGCTAAAAATGAATTAAATAAAGATATTAAAATAAATTTAAGAAAGGCGAGTAATTATTTCAGTAATAATAAACATGGTATTCATCATCAAAATTTAGAATAAAATATCGGTTGTAGCATTAAAAGTGATGTATCGCGTTTGGTAAAACAACAATTAGGGTGTGAAGCAAAAATATATAATCATAATAATTTAAATAATCTATTACATTTAAGAATGGCAAATTTAAACAAATTAAATGTATTACATTATATTAATGAAAATATTAATTAAGAAATAGAAATCAGAAAAGAAATATATAAAACTTCATTATGAAATAAATATAATAAGAAAAATGATGATAGTTGAATTAATAAAGGTATTATTGTATATACGAATAAATATAGAAAACATAAATTTAGATAATTAGTGAAAATTTAATAATAATTAATAATTTTTATTGTGTAAAAATTCAATAATATGATAAAATCATAACGAATAAAATGACAATAACAAGAAAGGCAGGGTTAGTTTAGTAATTAAATAATATAATTAGCTGATTGTTTTACTTCTTCAAAGCAATAACTAAGAAAACTAAACGCAACCCTTTTTAAAAACCCTCTTGTGTTTGTCATAAGTCTGTGGTATATTACATAGTTAATTAGTTTATAAAAATATATTGTGATTTCCTAATGAACGATAGGTAGAGTAAATTCTCTGCGCTTTTATTTTGTGTTATAATTACTTTTGATTTGAAAAAAAATAATAGTTTTTATTAAAACTATTTAGAGGCGGTAATAATGAGATTTCAAGATATTGGTTTAAGTAATGAAGTGTTAGCAACAATTGATTCATTAAAATTTGTTGCTCCAACAAATATTCAAAAGAAGATGTTGCCTTTAATGGTTAAGGGGCGAAATGTTATTGTTAGTGCCAATACAGGAACCGGAAAAACTGTTGGTTATTTATTAGCAGTTTTAAGTAAAATTAATCCAACAATTAACAAGACGCAAGCGATTATAATCGTACCAACAAGAGAGTTAGCGATACAAATATATAATGTTATTCAAAAATTTATTAAAAGTAATCCTAATTTGAAAATTGCTAATTTAATTGGTGGTCAAGATTTAGAGCAACAAAAGCAAAAGTTTAATACTAATTATCCGCATTTAGTTATTGGAACACCAACAAGATTAAAGCGAATGATTGATGAACAAGCGTTAGCTTTAACTACTAGTAAGATGGTTGTTTTGGATGAAGTAGATATGGTTTTTGATTTAGATTTTGTTAATGAAGTAGATTTTTTATTATCGAAACTTGCTTCAAATACACAATTTATGGTATTTTCAGCAACTATTAATAATGAATTACAAAATTTTTTAAAGAAATATTTAAAAAATACGACAATTTTTAATTTAAGTGATTATAAAATTCAAACAAATATTGAACATTTTTTAGTTAAAACCCGATATCGTAATCGGATTGAAATTTTGAAAAATCTTTTAACAACAGTTGATCCATTTTTATGTTTAATTTTTGTTAATAAAAAAGAAGATATGGACCAAGTTCTTGATTTGTTACAAGAACAAAATATTAAAGTCGGACAAATTCATAGTAGTTTAAAATCGCGTGAACGCATTAAAATGCTAAAACGAATTAATAATCTTGAATTTAAATTTGTTGTTTGCTCCGATATTGCTTCAAGAGGTATTGATTTACCTGGAGTTTCACATGTTATTTCATTAAATTTACCGTATGATTTAACATATTATTTTCATCGCGCAGGAAGAACAGGTAGAGGAAAATATCATGGATATTCTTATTTATTTTATGATTCGTCAGATGAAGAGGGGATCGCATATTTAACTAAAAAGGGAATTAATTTTACATTATGAAATGAAAAAATTAAGAAACCAGCAAAGAAGGTTATTAAAAATATTCCCCAAGCGTCATTAAATGATTTACAAAAAGTTATCTCCAAGTATCATTCTCAACCAATTAAACCAGGTTATAAAAAACAAAGAAAAGAAGAAGTTAAAAAAGTTATTCAAAAATATCGTAAGAAAAGTTTTAAGAAGTAAGGTTATTCGCTCTTAGGACACATAAAGTTTTGTTAGGTAGGGAAGGGTTTAAATAATTTTGAAAGAAAAACAACTAAAAATTGATTACCTTTTTATTTGAAAAATAAGTAATAAAACAAAATATTTAATATTAATAAACATAATCTTAATAAAAGGTTATAAAACCTAAGTAAAGTGCTTATAAAACCAACATTAAAATAATTTTTTACAACAAAAATCTACATAAGAAATATATACTTAATTTGCATATTGAAATAATTTATAGTAAATGATTATTTTTTCTTTTTTTAAAAATACCTAAGAAAACTAAACGCGACCTACTTTATGTAAGATAAGAAAATAATTTATAGTATAATTTGCATATAACTTAAAATATAAAGGTGATTATGTTGATGAAAAATAAATTAATATTAGGTTGTCGTGTATCAATGAAAAATCCTGATTATCCAGCAGGAGCATTAAATGAGGCTATTAGTTATCGAACTAATGCCGTGATGTTTTTTATATGGGAGCGCCTCAAAATATAAGAAAAAAACCCTTAGACCAGTTAAAAATTGATGAATTTAAACGAGGATTAGAAAACCATGATTTAGATATTAATAATGTTATTATTCATGCACCCTATATTATTAATTTAGCTAATAATATTAATCCTAATACTTATCTGCTAGCTAAGGAGTTTTTAAAAACAGAAATCAATCGTTCTTTAGCAATTGGTGCTAAATATATCGTATTGCATCCCGGAAGTGGTGTTGGAACCTAATCAAAATATTAAAATTGCTTCAGAAACAATGTCAGGTAAAGGTAGTGAATTAGGAATTAACTTTTTGCAATTACAAACAATTATTCGGGGTGTTAAATATTCATATTTAGTTGGTGTTTGTCGGGATACTTGTCATTTGAATGATGCGGGTTATGATTTAGTTAATAATTTAGAACAAGTTATTGAAGAATTTGATAAGATAATTGGTTTGGATAAATTATTTGTTATTCATCTTAATGATTTTAAAAATATTAAAGGTTCCCATAAAGACCACCACGAGAATATTGGTTATGGTAATTTAGGGTTTGATAGTTTGTGTAGTATTCTTTATCATCCTAAATTTGCTAATATAATTAAAATTTTAGAAACTCCTTGAAATAATTCTGAACCTTTAATAATTTTTTAAATCGTTAAAATGATCGCGATGATATGTTATGGGTGTGGTTCAGAATTACAATCTAATAATAATTTACAAGCTGGTTACATTGCAAAACTTCAAAATAATTCTCATTTTTATTGTTGGTGATGTTTTCGGATTAAACATTATAATGAATTAGTAAATGTTAATAATGTTAATTATAATTATGATGATTTATTTATGAAGATTAAAAATAATGATGGGGTAGTTTTTTATGTTATTAACATAATGGACTTTTTTGGCAGTATCATTATCAATTAAAGAATTTAAGATTCTATCTAATAATTAATAAAATTGATACCATAATGCAATATATTGCTTTTAATAAACTTAAAGATTGAGTTAGAAAACAAATAACATTAATTGGACTAGAACCAATTGATATTATTCTTATTAGTAATACAAAAAATTATTTTATTGATGAATTTGTTGAATTTTTAAAAAAACAGCAAACTGATATTTATTGAATTGGAAAAACTAATGTTGGTAAAAGTTCATTAATTAATAAGATATTATCATTACAACAACAGTTTCCTCGTAAATTACCATTAATAAGTTATTTTCCTAATACAACAATGAATCTAATTGCTATTGCTTATCGTGACTACTTATATTTTTGTGATACTCCAGGATTTGCTAATAGCAATGAATTAAATTATTATTTAAATAGTAATGCTTATCGTAATTTAAATTTTGAATCAAAAATTAAAAGTAAAACTTATCAATTGGAATATGGACAAATAATAACTATTGTGGGATTATTTCAATTTTCATTTATTGAAGGGTTAGCAACATCATTTCATTTTTATGGTTCTAATAAATTAGTTTTACATCGTAGTAAGATTGAAAATTGTTCGTGAATTTGAAAGCAACAAATTTTACTTTTAAAACCAAATACTAAAATGGTTGAACATCAAATTAAAATTTCTAAAGATGATGAAGAAAAAATTGGCATTCAAATTTATGATTATAGATGAATTTCATTTAAAGCTCGAAAGCAAAAATTGAGGTTGCTATTACCAGAAAATTGTGATTATCAAATTATTAAACCAATAGTATAATCAGAAAGGAATAAGATGAAAATTATTATTTTTGGCGGGAGTTTTGATCCTATTCATAACCAACATAAAGAAATTATGCTTCAAGCTTATGAACAATTAAAAGCTGATATGCTTTTAATTGTTCCTGCATATTGTTCACCTTTAAAAAAACGACAATTAACTAATTCTCTTCATCGGATTAAAATGATTAATCTTGTCATTAGTAAATATCCTTGAATGAAGTTAGAAACTTGTGAGGCAGATCGTCAAGGCATTTCCTATACGATTGATACGGTAATATCTTTACAAGAAAAATATGGTTTTAATCATCAATATTATATTATTGTTGGTTCTGATCAAGCTAATAATTTGCATCGCTGACATAATATTGCGATTTTAAAAACTAAAGTTATTTTTGTTATTGCTCAAAGAGCAGAATATCTTTTAAATGAAAAGATATTACAATCATATAATAAAGTTATTTTACAACCACTTTTTGCTAATATTAGTTCAACTAAAATTCGCCAAGGAATGATAACAACAATTGATTCTAAAGTTTTAGCATATATTAATGATAATTTACTTTATATTGCTGATCGTTTGTTATTACATATGGATAAAACTCGTTATCTTCATTGTTTAAATGTAGGAGCAGTGGCAAAACAATTAGCGGGTCATTATCAAGTTAATTGTTTAAAAGCCGAAATAGCAGGCGTTTATCACGATATAACCAAACAATGAGAAGATGCTCAACATCAGCAATATTTACAACAGTATTTACCACAATTTTTAAGTGAACCCATACCAACTTGACATTCAAAAACAGGAGGATTATATTTAGAACATCATTTAGGTTTTAATGATAAAGAGATTTTATTAGCAATTAGTAATCATACTACTGCTGCTGTTACAATGAGTAATTTAGATAAAATTATTTTTATTGCTGATAAAATTTCTTTTGAAAGAAATTATCCTCATATTGATAATTTACGAAAATTAGCATTTACTAATCTTGATGAAGCTTTTAAAAAAATTTTTTATTATCATTATTTAGAAGTAGTTAATAAAAATGGTATTGATAATATTGGTCAAGAAATTGAAAAAGTTTATAAAAAATTTTTTTAAATTATGATAGCTAATTATATAATTATGGTGTGGCGACCCTTTTTTGGGCACTTTTTATGTAGACTGTCATTTTTCTAAATTCAACAGGCGTTAAATAATTTAAACTGCCATGTATTCTAAGATTATTGTATCAATTAACAAAATCAAATAATTCGCATTTTAATTGTGTTAAATTTTCAAATTTTTTACCCTTGATAAATTCCGTTTTAAAAGTTTTGTAAGTTGTTTCAACCACAGCATTGTCATAAGGACAACCCTTCGCACTCAATGATCTTTTAATATTAAAGGTTATTAAAATTTCATCAATGATTTTATTTTTAAACTCATTACCACGACCATTAAATAAAATAACTTTTTAATTTTGTAGAAAACTCTTGATATTTATGAATATACTTAATTTTAGGTATATTTTTAATATGATAGAGGTGGACAATAATTATGGAAAAAATAATTCAAGAACTAGTAAATACTTTAACAGATGATCAATTTTTAGAATTTTATGAAAAAGTCAAACAACAAGCAGAATTAATAAAAAAACAAAAACGTTTAAATGAAATTGATCAAAAATTTAGAGCACATGGTATTAAATGCCCTAAATGTGAATCTTACCATTGCTTTAAAAATGGACATAATTCAGAAGGAAAACAAAAATATTTATGTAAAAATTGCCGTGCAAGTTTTGACGCTTTTCGTAATCATTTTATTTATTGAAGTCATTTAAATTATGAACAATGAAATTTATTGATTCAAATTTCATTACCGGGACAATCTAGTAAAAAAATTTCTCGTTTTATTAAAACTACATTAAAAACTGCTTGATATAATCGTCAAAAATTAATGAAATCAAAACAATTAGAAGATACCCAATTAAAATTTAAAAAATTATCTGGTAAAATCCAAATCGATGAAACATTTATTAAAGAAATTCATAAAGGAAATTTCAAACATAAAACTGATCCACGAAGAATTCACCTTGACCCATTCGCAACTAATACTAAATGCTGTATTCAAATGGTAGTTGATAATAATAACAATATTTATGTTAAATCCACAAACACCAAACGTTTACAAAAAAATGAGTTATTGAAAATATGAACAAAGAATTAATTAACCAAAATTCAATTATTACTTCTGATATGCAAAAATTATATTTTTTAGTAGCAAAACAAACAAATTCTACTTTATGTGTAACTAAAACAACAATTAATCCTGAAGCTATTTATCATAACTTAAATAAAATTAGTAAATTACAATCTAGTCTTAAAGAAGCCTTAATTCATTATCATGGTTTAGGTTTTACTAATATTCAAAATTATTTAAATCTCTGAAAATGAAAATACCAACATAAGGGTTTAACTCCAAACCAACAAACAGCGGTATTATATTTTAATGTATAAAAAAATAAATTTATTTCATACTGATCGTGGTAATGAGTTCAAAAATAAAATCATTGATGAAATTTTAAGCACTTTTAAAATTAAAAGATCATTGAGTGCGAAGGGTTGTCCTTATGACAATGCTGTGGCTGAAACAACTTACAAAACTTTTAAAACGGAATTTATCAAGGGTAAAAAATTTGAAAATTTAACACAATTAAAATGCGAATTATTTGATTTTGTTAATTGATACAATAATCTTAGAGCACATGGCAGTTTAAATTATTTAACGCCTGTTGAATTTAGAAAATGACAGTCTACATAAAAAGTGTCCAAAAAAGGGTTGCCATACCATGTTTCATCGAGAAATAATTGGCTATAGCGCCAGACCAAACAAAACCGCTAAACTAGTTCAACAAGCTTTTCATAAAATAACACGACCATTAAATAAAATAACTTTATTTCATACTGATCGTGGTAATGAGTTCAAAAATAAAATCATTGATGAAATTTTAAGCACTTTTAAAATTTCATCAATGATTTTATTTTATTTGAAAGTCCACATAAATATGGTCCAACTTATTGTAACCCATCCACTTAGGAACAATAACAATAGCGGGGCGTGGAACGACAGGAATTGTTGACAATGCCCCAAGAAAAATAGAACAATCTTTTATGAAACGAGAAAAACGAGCAACAAATCCTTATTTAGTAGAAGCTAATAATGATATAATCGTAAAATATGATTATTATTATAGTAGAACTGGAGATACTAGTTGAAGTTATACTTTAAAGTTTAATGATAAGAAAACATTAAATATAGTAGATTTTACTAAATATGCTTCTGATTGAAATTCATTTATAGAAAAATATCTTTACATTATAATTAATACTTATGGAGAAGAAAATTCACCAGAAACTTTTGGTAATGTAGGGAAAGATAAATTTAGAGATATTAAAATTAATTTAAATAATATCGATATAAATCATAACAATAATAGTGATAAAGCATATTGAAGAACTTTAGTTAAAGCAAATCAATATTGATTTGCTTCATATGATGTTGATTGTGATATTGAAATAGGGTTATGAATTGAAAATAATAAAGAATTAAAATTAAATATTTATGTTTATAGTTATCTTTATAGTGCCGGAACTAATAATAGACACTTAACAACTGTTTTAGAAATAGATTTTGCTAAAATTGTAAATAATTAAAATTAAAAAAAATACTTTCAATTCTAGAAATATTTAATTTAATAGCGATTGGAACAATAAGTTAAATATTTTATAAAAAATAATTATTCAAACTTCTAGAAACTACTTTGTTAAAAATTTTTGCAATTTTTGAAAAGGCGTTTTACTGTTTAAAGATGAATGATGGCGTTCAAAATTATAAAAGTAATAATATTTGTTTAAATAATGTTGAAGTTCATTTTGATTTAATTTTTTATCCTTGGAATAAAATAATTTGGTATAATGTTGATGAAACCGCTCGATTTTACCGTTACTTTGTGGCGAACGAATCGGTGTGGTTTCGTGAACAATTCCGTTCCTTGAAAGAAAGGTTGTAAAAGACCTTTCTTTTACTTTGTAAGATTTTTTATTACTTCAGTTAGTAGTAGTAAATTCAGGAGCGTCGTCAGTACGAAGGCGTTTAATGGTTATGCCAAGTTCGCCAAAATCTTTCATTGCTATTTGCATGGCATTAAGAGCATTGTTAGTTCCTAAACTATAATAAACATAACCAAATACTATGCGTGTCATTTCGTCAATGAAATCATAAATGTAATATTTTTTATCAACCGGAAAATTTGATGTAGTAATGATTTTGGCATCCATTTGTAAAAGACCGATATCAGAATACTTCATAACGCTTAAAATGGCGTTTAGTTTGTTTGATTTGCTGTTTTAATTCTTTTCAACGAGGGTCAGATTTAATTCAACGATAAAAAGTTTTGATATTTTTAGGAATTTCTGAATTTTTAATATCGTGAGAACCGATTTTTAAATTATTAAATAAAGACCACATTCCGCCAGCTTGAAGATTTTTGTAATCAAAATATAAATCACATACTTTTTCGCGAGAATTTAAACTATATTGATAATTAAGGTTTTGTGGTTTTGTGGTTTTAAACAATAACAAATCTAAATTGTCAGAATAATAAGCGGTCATAATTTTTTCTGCCCAACGATAAAAGGTTTTCGTTGCATTCTTAAAATATTTTTTAATAAGTTTTGTTAAAGTAATTTCTTCAATATAGAAATAAGTACATAAATTTAAATAGGCAGTAATGCGTTTTTTAGTTTTATAGTAATAAGGATTACGACAATTAGCACTTAATCAACTTTGTGCTTTTGCTTTTAAATCGGCTTGAGAAATAATATATTTCATTTTTAAACTCCTTAAATTAAGAAAATCGCATTACAAAAAATACGATTTTCAAAAATATTTATTAAATTACTAAATTAATGAGGCATTTCCATCGAAAATGAAGTTATTCAAAAATTACCTGAATTAGAACCAGGAATACTAGCAATTGTTATTTTAACATTAACGATTTTATCAATACTATAAGTTTTATTTTTTAAAAATCCATTTTTTTTATAAAAATCAAAAACACTAGAAATAATATTACCATTACCATTGTTATAAACAATATAGAAATCAGAATATCCAGTATCAGAGGGTAATTGATTTTTAACACTATTAATTTGTAATCAACCCGTTAAATAGTTACTAACACTTGTATTAACAAAAGAACTATTTAAAATCTCGGCAAACTCCAAATTATATTTTTTTTCAATTTTACTATTAGTAGAATTACACGCAGAAACTAACATTATATTTGCTAAACTTAACGCAATTAAAAATTTTTTATACATCAAAACTTCTCCTTTCAAAAAAACTATATTACACATAATAAATTTAAAGCTTATAAAAATTTTCACATAACAAAAATTCTCCTTTCAAAGGAATTATATTATAAAAAATAATGGCAATATTTAAGAGAACTTTTTTAATATCATTAGTAAGATTGCTAATGGCACTACAAATTCAAATAACATCTGAAATGCAGGAATAACTTCAAACACCGGAAAGGCAGTTTTCGTAAAATTAATTGTTGTTTTGGCAATATCCGAAATGGGGCGAATTAAAAGATTAATCCCTGAAAGACCAAGTAATCAATTTAACATGCTAACAGAAGCGTGCTGAATACCACACGATATTGCACTAAATAAACCTCAATAAGAACAGTTAGGTGTTGGGATTAAGTCATCATTCATGCATATTACCACTTATTCCGCCACCAATAAAAGCTGTTGAATTCAAAATGTTAAAATCGTATAAATAATACTGATATTCAGTGCTTTCATTTTTCTTTTTATATAGCGGAAAAGTTAGCGTAAAAATATTAATTCCATACATCACATCGACTTTAGCATTATAAAAATGCAATTTATTATTAGTAACATTCCATAATTGGTTATCATAGGCTTTTAACACATTAAAATCTATTTGATAAGAACTTTCACCAATATTAAAACCATTGGCAATTTGTTTATCTTTAACAAAGAAATAAGAACGGAAAATCATATTCTTACTATTTTCGATTGTTGAACCAAAGTTAATTAAATACTGTTTGGGATAAAAAGTAATTAATGAGCGATAGAAAAACCCCGTTTGTAAAACATTTTTAGGAATTTCTTACATTCCTTTATAACTTAATCCTACATAAGTAGAAGCATCCATATCAAAACCCGCATAAAAGAATTGTGTAAAAAAACCACCTAAAACTTTATAAATTTTATCAAATAAACTGAAATAATACTGATTCGATAAATCCTTTAAATAAAAAAACATAAAATATTTAAAATCAGTCTTTAATTTGTTATCATAGCGTAAAAAATAAAAAGTATTACCATAATAATTAATTTGTCTAAAAAAAACATTAATAAAATCTTCAGTTCAACAATCAAGTAAAATAAACTTAATTAATTGTTCATCATTCAAATAAAAAGTAACCATTCCTAAAGAAATTTCAATTCTAAAAACATCGCTAAAACTAGAAAATTCTAAGCTACCAAAAAAATATAACGAGTTTTCAGGTTCAAAACTACGAATTAAAGTAAATTTACTATTTTGTTTAAAACCATTTAATTCAATTGACATTTCACTAATATATTTAAAATTATTATCAAAGAAATTAAAAATGGGTATTCAATATAAATAACTATAATTAAATTTATCAAAATCTCGCCGTTGTATCATTAAATAATCAAGTTTATCTTGAAACTGATTATACTGATATTCACCATCCTTTTCAGTTATTTCCGTAGGCAATGGTTGTTCGTTATCTTTTTGTGGTAAAGAAGGCATTTCCGCCGAAAATGAAGTTATTCAAAAATTATCTGAATTAAAACCAGGAATACTAGCAATTGTTATTTTAACATTAACGATTTTATCAATACTATAAGTTTTATTTTTTAAAACTCCATTTTTTTTATAAAAATCAAAAACACTAGAAATAATATTACCCTTACCGTCGTTATAAACAATATAGAAATCAGAATATCCAGTATCAGAGGGTAATTGATTTTTAACACTATTAATTTGTAATCAACCCGTTAAATAGTTACTAACACTTGTATTAACAAAAGAACTATTTAAAATCTCAGCAAACTCCAACTAACAACTTTTACCATATCGACCGGGATTGGTGGCTCGTTTTTGTTTTATGGACGCATAAAGTTTTGTTAGGTGGATAAAGATTTGAATAATTTTAAAAGAAAAGTAATTACAATTTAATTATCATTTTATTTTAAAAATAAGTAATAAAACAAAATATTTAATATTAACAAACATAATTTTAATAAAAGGTTATAAAAACAACATTAAAATAATTTTTTACAACAAAAATCATACATAGGATATATATACTTAATTTGCATATTGAAATAATTTATAGTAAATGATTATTTTTTCTTTTTTTAAAAATACCTAAGAAAACTAAACGCGACCGGATTAAACTTATTAGGGAAGCGAACAACAGATTTAGCACGGCCGCCTTTAGAAAGTCGCGAGATATCTTCAGGGATAATGTAAATTAAACTATTTTTTTAACTTGGGTTACCATTTTATTAATATCATTAATGTTGCCACCATTAGCTACAATTTCACTAGCTTTAATTGCTAATGTACTATTAAATGTAGCGGCACACCGTTAGTATCAATAATATGAACGCGGTTTTTAAATTCATTTTCTTATGATAGCATATAAACATTTTGGTATTGACCAGATAATCCTTTAGCAATCGGAATAAAGATAATTTCATCATTTCCTTCAGCTAATAGTTTTCGCCATAAGCTCATTAGTTTTCCCGGTGATGATTGACTAGTTTTAGTATATTCACCATTTTTAACACGAGCATAAAAATTAGATTTTTTAATATCACTAGTGGTATCTTCAATTTCAGTTCTATCTTCAAAACTTATTAATAAAGCAATGATATTAATATTCTTTTCTTTTAGGGTTGTAGGATCAAGGTTGCTAGATGAGTCAACAATAACAGCAATTTTCTTATTTGTGTTGGACATTTTTTTATCCTTTACTTTATTCAATATACAAGTACAAATGTATTGTATCCGGTGTGAGCAGCAATAACATTAGATATTAAACTCATATGCTTAATTGTAAATTTTTCTTTAGTAATGATTTTAATTACTTCTTCTTTTAATTCCATATCACATAATGAATGCATAATTGTTAATTCGCCAGCACTGTCATAGCGCTTTTTGATTTCTTTTAAAACCTCTTTAATTGCTTTTTTAAATGTTCTGGTTTTATCAAATTTATCAATAAAACCATTAAATTCTAGGATTGGTTTAATTTTCAATAAATTAGCTAGGGTAGCAGCAGAACTGCTAATTCTGCCCCCACGAACCAATGTATCTAATTGATATGGAAGAATGAAGGCACAATATTTTGTTTTCTGTTCATCAATAAAACCTTGTAATTCATTAATAGGTCGTTCTTGTAAAAATAGTTCTGCGCGGTTAATCATTTCTTTATTAATGTCGCCAACTGCTTCGCTATCAATTATATAGACTTTGTCTTTATAAGCATTATCTTGAGCTAGTAATATTGCACTTTGATATTGTCCCGATAAATGCGAAGAAATCGGAAAGAAAAGAATTTGTTCATATTCTTGTAGTAGTTCATCTCATTTTTCTTTTAAAATTCCTGGTGGCGTTTGACTGGTTTTAATTGGTTCAGTTTCTAAAATTTTATAAAATTTATCAATAGTAATTTCTTTATTATTGTCAGCAATAGTTTTATTGTTAACATTTATCATTAAAGGGACAAATGCCATATTATGTTCTTTTGCTTTTTCTTCATCATAACCAGTTGCTGAGTCCACTAAGATAATGTATTGCTTCATTAATTTTACACCTCACAAAAATCTCTATTTTGTTTATTAATCAATTATAAACTGGTATGGCTACCCTTTTTTGGACACTTTTTATGTAGACTGTCATTTTCTAAATTCAACAGGCGTTAAATAATTTAAACTGCCATGTATTCTAAGATTATTGTATCAATTAACAAAATCAAATAATTCGCATTTTAATTGTGTTAAATTTTAAAATTTTTTACCCTTGATAATTTCCGTTTTAAAAGTTTTGTAAGTTGTTTCAGCCACAGCATTGTCATAAGGACAACCCTTCACACTCAATGATCTTTTAATATTAAAGGTTATTAAAATTTCATCAATGATTTTATTTTTGAACTCATTACCACGATCAGTATGAAATAAAGTTATTTTATTTAATGGTCGTGTTATTTTATGAAAAGCTTGTTGAACTAGTTCAGCGGTTTTGTTTGGTCCGGCACTATAGCCAATTGTTTCTCGATTAAACAATTCAATTAATAAACAAATATAATGTCATTTTCCTCCAACTTGCACATATGTTAAATCACTAACAACGACTTCATTAGGTTTTTTGTTATTAAATTGACGATTTAAAACATTACTAATTTGGTCATTATTAATCATTTTTTTATGATTATGATATTTTAATTTGGTGTATTTAGAAACCAAATTATTTTTGATCATAAGGAATCTGGTTTTTCGACGTGATAAGATAATATCTTTTCTCATTGAAACAGCTTTAATTTTACGGGCACCATAAATTTTACGACTTTTATTAAATGCACTGATAATTTCTTCTTCATAATTATTAACATCATAATTAACACAATTATTAGTTTGATAATAATATGTTGATTTTGCTATTTTTAATATTTGACACATTTTTAGCACGGAATATTTTTCTTTATTATTGTTAATAATTCCTATTTTTTGCCAATTATCAGTTCTGCTTGCTTTAAAATGTCATTTTCCATTCGTAATTGTTGGTTTTCTTTTCGCAAGTAAATTAATTCATTTTCTTCGACAGCGCGATTATCTTGCACTTTAAATGACCCTAAATTATTAAAATTTTCAATTTACTGATATACGGCTGATTTTGAAACCCCGTATTCTTTAATAATTTCAACAATGCTTTTTCCGTTTTGATAAAGCATGACAATTTGTTTTTTAAATTCATTTGAATATGAGTTTTTCCCCATTTTTATCTTCCTGCTTTCTTAATAATTTTATTTTATTTGAAAATCCACATAAATATGATCCAACTTATTGTAACCTATCCATCAAGCATATAATTAATCGTAAACTCTTTCCCCAAATCTCTTAAATAATCAATTAAATTTAATTTTGATATTCAATCATCATTATTTAAAACTTTAATATTATGATCTAATAATTTATCTAATTGTAAAGCAAACGCATAACTATTTAATTTTACTGTTTTAGCATCTAATAATTTTCTTTCTTCAACTTTAAAACTCGGATCACCAATCATTGCCGTCGCCCCACCAATAACAGCAAGCGGTTTAAGACCCGCTAATGAAAAGCGATATAATAAAACAATTTGTACTAAATGTCCCGCATGCAATGATGTTGCTGTTGGATCAATACCGCAATAAACACTAGCATTACTATTCTTAGCCTGTTTTATTTTTTCACTATTAGTAAACTTGTTTTAAAAGTCCTCGAGCTTGCAATTCTTATAAAAATTCCATTTCTTACCATTCTTTCTCTTATTTTTGTTTCTCATCAATTAAATTAATAATGCTCCGATTTTTTTCAGTAACTTGCTGTTGATCATAAAATTTACTGGCGCGTTGATGAATATCATTAAAACGATTAACATAACTTTGCGCCCGAATATAACTAGTATCATCATAATGTGCATCACTAGTTGCTAAATTAACACTGTTATCACTTTTTCGATTAATAAAATCAATTGGAATTGGATTAACATTTCTTGTCATATTTCTTCCTTCAACATATATTTAAAAATCTTGATATTTTTGAATTTTACGATTAATAATTTCTTGCTGAACATGCTCATTAACATATTCTTCAATTGAACTATAGGTCTTTGTTGTTCTAACTAATGATTGTGGTATAATACTATAAGTATTATTTACTAATGAGAAATCTTTTGGTTTATCACTAGCAATACTTTCTTTCTTAGCATTAGAACCTGTAATTGGTGAAATAATCTCTGTTGGTTCATAACCATATACTTGCTTTTGTTGCATTCATCAATTTCTTTGTTTACGACGATTTTCAGCAATTTTTGACTCTGCAATTTTTTGCTGATGACTATTTTCTTCATAAAGTTTTGATAATGGACCATTTAATCCATATTTAATTTTAAAATCATTAGTATTCATTATGACCCTCCTTTTAAAAGAAGTATGCGTTCTTTTAAATTATAACATAATCAAAATTAGATTTTTTGTACTAACTTATCATTTTCAATATTTTCACGACCAACTTTAGCAAAATTTTTATTATTTAATTGCACTAAATCACCAGTAAAATGAATATCAAACTTACCAATAGTCGCTCCCGCACCATAAAAATCTACGGGGTTATTATCACTAACAAATCAACTAATCTTCGCTTTATCAAATCCAGAACTAAAAATAATTTTTACATTATTAAAATCTTTATCATCCATTGCTTTTCTTAAAGCCTTAATTAAAATTGGATTTATACCCATAATATTTTCATTATAATATTTCTCTTGATTTTCTTTAATAGTAAAATATTTATCAACTAAACTAATGCTAGTATCAACCCGAGCAGCACTAAGACGATTTTGAAAATGACGACATACTTTTAAACTAGTATTAATAACATCATTATCAAAATCAACTAATGCTACTCAACTTATCATTAGGAAATAATTCACTATAAGCTCTAAAGATTTAATAATATCGCCATTAAAACCATGAATTAAAGCGTGGGTCATTGTCCCAACCAATATTTCTTGATTATTCCATCATTCAAGTTTGTGCTCTCGTAACTTGTGATTTCATACCAGCAATATATGCAGCATACCCATCACCTTGTTGATTAACATAGTCATCATTACGATCAAACATGAAGATGATTGGTTTATCATTACTAACTTTTAAAATCTCATTACAATTAGTGGCAACACTACTTCTTCTTGCTAAAATGCCATCAATAATTCCTTCTAAGTAACCAAATAAATGATAAGGACCTGTTATTTTTAAAACCGGAATATTAGCTTTAATAATATCATCCTCATTTAAAGCATAAACAGATATTTTTTCTAATGGCCTTACAAATTCTTTCAATAATGCCTCAACTTCATCAATAACGCAAAGCATAACATTATCTTGTCTTTGAAAAAATTGCATCGTAACAATATTATTAGGAAAATACTTTTTAAGAATTTTTTGGGTTTTTAAAAAATAAATCGCACTATAATAACCTTCTTTAATACGAACATCAAATTTAAATTTTGTCATTTAAATAGCCTCAAATCTCTTATATAATTATTAGTTTTAATATATCAATTTTACTACTTAATAAATATTGTAATATAGTTTTTTAATAAAATTTCTTTTTTGATTACAAATTTTGCTATTCTTATCATCAAATTATCCTTTACTATTTCTTTTCTTGAATAATATTATATCAAAGTTTGGATAGGTTACAATAAGTTGGACCATATTTATGTGGACTTTCAAATAAAATAAAATTATTAAGAAAGTAGGAAAATAAAAATGGGGAAAAACTCATATTCAAATGAATTTAAAAAAAATTGTCATGCTTTATCAAAACGGAAAAAGCATTGTTGAAATTATTAAAGAATACGGAATTTCAAAATCAGCCGTATACTCAGTGAATTGAAAATTTTAATAATTTTGGGTCATTTAAAGTGTAAGATAATCGCACTGTCGAAGAAAATGAATTAATTTACTTGCGAAAAGAAAACCAACAATTACGAATGGAAAATGACATTTTAAAGCAAGCAGCACTGATAATTGGCAAAAAATAGGAGTTATTAACAATAATAAAGAAAAATATTCCGTGCTAAAAATGTGTCAAATATTAAAAATAGCAAAATCAACATATTATTATCAAACTAATAATTGTGTTAAGTATGATGTTAATAATTATGAAGAAGAAGTTATCAGTGCATTTAATAAAAGTCGTAAAATTTATGGTGCTCGTAAAATTAAAGCTGTTTTAATGAGAAAAAATATTATCTTATCACGTCGAAAAATCAGATTCCTTATGATCAAAAATAATTTGGTGTATTTAGAAACCAAATTATTTTTGATCAATTTCATTTAAACGTTTTTGTTTTTTTATTAATTCTGCTTGTTGTTTGACTTTTTCATAAAATTCTAAAAATTGATCATCTGTTAAAGTATTTACTAGTTCTTGAATTATTTTTTCCATAATTATTGTCCACCTCTATCATATTAAAAATATACCTAAAATTAAGTATATTCAATAAATATCAAGAGTTTTCTACAAAATTAAAAATTTTTTGTTGTGTAAAAATTCAATAATATGAAAAAATGAAAACAAATAAAAATGACAATAACAAGAAAGGCAGGGTTAGTTTAGTAATTAAATAATATAATTAGCTGATTGCTTTATTTCTTCTAAGCAATAACTAAGAAAACTAAACGCGACCTTTTTAGTAAAATGTATTATACCACAGACTTATGACAAGTACAAGCATTTTTTTAAAAAAGGAATGATAAATTATAAAATAATGCAAGAAATTTTTTAAAATGGTTTATAATTAGATTCCAAGGCAAAGAGACTGTAGATTAATTTTTGGAGAAAGGTTGTTGATTATTCGGTAAATTTTATTAATTAGTAAAAATTCACGCAAGGGATTTGATTAATATGAAAAAATTACTTACGAGATAAAAGGTGTGGGCAAAATAAAGGTTATGTAAAAAATGTAGAAGGCATTGATTATCAATGAGGAGCTACACATTATAAAACATTACTTTTTATAAAAATTAAAAAAGAATCGTGAGCTACTATATATGATAATTTAAGTTCGAAAAAATTTAATGAATATTTAAAAAATTTTGTTTCCATGATGCATAGAGATGACAGAGTCAATGGGAATGATTATAATAATAAAATTTTTAATATTTTATTAAATAAAATTGAAAATATTAATAATTGTTATAATTTTCTTCCTAGTAATGTTGGTTTAGATATAGTTATGAGAAGTAGCGGGGAACTTAACTATGTTACAAGACAATAAAAATATTTAACATACTATAGCAACAAATAGTTTAATAAAACACAACACTAACAGCTTGTTTAAAAGTTTACAAATTATTTTATTAAAAGTTTTTGTAATGTTTGAAATGGAGTTTTAGTGTTTAAAGGTGAATGACGGCGTTCAAAATTGTAAAAGTAATAATATTTGTTTAAATAATGTTGAAGTTCATTTTGATTTAATTTTTTGTCCTTAGCATAAAATAATTTGCTATAATGTTGGTGGAGTCGTTCAATTTTGCCATTTGATTGTGGTGAACGAATTGGCGTCGTCTCGTGAACAATTCCGCTTTTTGAAAGAAAGGTTGTAAAAGGCCTTTCTTTTACTTTATATGCTTTTTTATTGCTTCAATTAGTAGTGGTAAATTCCGGAGCATTATCAGTACGAAGGCGTTTAATTGTTATGCCAAGTTCGCTAAAATCTTTCATTGCTCTTTGCACAGCGTTAATAGCATTGTTAGCTCCTAAACTATCATAAACATAACCAAATACTATGCGTATTATTTCGTCAATGAAATCATAAATATAATATTTTTTATCAACCGGAAAATTTGATGTGGTAATAATTTTGGCATCCATTTGTAAAAGACCAATCTCAGAAACTTCATAACGCTTAAAATGGCGTTTTGTTTGTTTGATTTGTTGTTTTAATTCTTTTCAGCGAGGGTCAGATTTAATTCAACGATAAAAAGTTTTGATGTTTTTCGGAACTTCTGAATTTTTAATATCGTGAAAACCGATTTTTAAATTGTTAAATAAAGACCACATTCCGCCAGCTTGAAAATTTTTGTAATCAAAATATAAATCACATACCTTTTCACGAGAATTTAAACTATATTGATAATTAAGATTTTGTGGTTTTTTAGTTTTAAACAATAACAAATCTAAATTGTCAGAATAATAAGCGGCCATAATTTTTTCTGCCCAACGATAAAAGGTTTTCGTTGCATAATAATATATTTCATTTTTTTTAAACTCCTTAAATTAAGAAAATCGCATTACAAAAATACGATTTTCAAAAATATTTATTAAATTACTAATTTTTTTTATTAGGTACTTCTGCTGAGAATGAAGTGATATGAAACATTTTCGTGTTAAGACCTTGTGGAACTTTTTTATTAAGAAATACTTTAAAATTAATTAAATTATCAATAAAATAAAATTCTTTAAAAGGCTTGGACTTATAAGAACCATTAGAACGATAAAAGTTATTAATTTGATTATAACCAGCACTATCTTTGTCAACAAATAATTGAAGGGCTGGCCTTTGAACAAAATCGCCATTACCTAGTTGAATATCAAAATCACTAGAAATCTTTAAATCAGTAGCATCAATTTCTAAATGATATGAACCCTGACCATAACCACTAATTACTCAAGCACTTTTACCAATTTTATAAAATTGTAATTTATATGTTTTTAAATCATTGCTATTTTTACTACATCCAAAAATAAACATTATACATACTAAATTTAAAGCTGATAAAAATTTTCGCATAAAGAAAAATCCTCCTTTTAAAGGAATTATATTATAAAAAATAATGGCAATATTTAAGAGAACTTTTTTAATATCATTAATAAGATTGCTAATGACACTACAAATTCAAATAACATCTGAAATGCTGGAATAACTTCAAACACTGGAAAAGCGGTTTTGGTAAAATTAATCGTCGTTTTAGCAATATCGGCAATGGGGCGAATTAAAAGATTAATCCCAGAAAGACCAAGTAATCAATTTAACACGCTAACAGAAGCATGCTGAATACCACAAGATATAGCACTAAATAATCCCCAATAAGAACAATTAGGCGTCGGAATTAAATCATTCATGTTGCCACTTATTCAGCCACCAATAAAGATTAATTCCATACCTCACATCAACTTTAGCGTTATAAAAATGCAGTTTATTTGTAAAAAACCACAGACTTATGACAAACACAAGAAAATTTTTAAAAATAATTTATAATGAAATTCCAGGATAAAGAAATTGCAGATTAGTTTTTGGAGAAAGGATGTTGATTATTCGATAAATTTTTACTGATTAATAAAATTTATGAAAGGAATTTGATGTTAATAAAAAAATTACTAGGAATCTTAGGAACTATAACAATAGCAGGAAGCGGAATGTCGGGAATCATCGGAAACGCTCCAACTTCAGCAAAAAGTGAAATCAATTATTTAAAAACAAATAATTTAAAAAATTTAGATAAAAAAGTTTATTTGATTGAAGATAAACCAAACAATTATGATGCTATAGAAATTAGCGAAATAAAAGGTCAAGTTAATGATATTGCAATCCATGACAGAAACGTTGCTTCTACAGTTGCCGGTGCTACTTATTTTGCAACAGATGATGGATTATATTTTAAATCAAGACCTTCATCAAACTTAATTAAAATTAATGGAATAAATAACAAGGTTAATCGCATTATAATTTCTCAATCAACAGGAGAAGCTTACGCAATATCTGCAAATAAAAAAGTTTATTTGATTGAAGATAAACCAAACAATTATGATGCTATAGAAATTATCGAAATAAAAGGTCAAGTTAATGATATTGCAATCCATGACAGAAATATTAAGTCTACAGTTGCCGGTGCTACTTATTTTGCAACAGATGATGGATTATATTTTAAATCAAGACCTTCATCAAACTTAATTAAAATTAATGGAATAAATAACAAGGTTAATCGCATTATAATTTCTCAATCAACAGGAGAAGCTTACGCAATATCTGCAAATAAAAAAGTTTATTTGATTGAAGATAAACCAAACAATTATGATGCTATAGAAATTATCGAAATAAAAGGTCAAGTTAATGATATTGCAATCCATGACAGAAACGTTGCTTCTACAGTTGCAGGCGCTACTTATTTTGCAACAGATGATGGATTATATTTTAAATCAAGACCTTCATCAAATTTAATTAAAATTAATGGAATAAATGAAACAGTTATTTCTATTATAATTGAACAAAAAAGTGGTAATGTATTTGCGATAACTAAAACTAAAATGCTTTTAAATATTATTATTCAAATAAATAATTTAAGGGTTAATAACATTATTAATGATGAAATTATTTTAAATGAATTAAATTATTTAAATCCTGATTTAGATATATCACAATTAGAAATTATTAATAAAACAGATACATCGGCTACAATTAAAGCAAAAGATAATGGTAAATATTTTGGTGAAGTTACTGTTAATTATAAAATTAAAAATAAAGATGAAGCTAGTTCTATTGATTTAAGCGAATTAATTAAGAAAGCAATTTTCTTTAAATATAAAGACGCTAACAAAAATTCTAATGTAAAATTTAAAGAAATAAATTATATTGATATTAATAATTTAAATTTTTCAAATAATGAAATAACAAAAAAAGAAAATTCATTTTTATGATCTAATGTTCCTAAAAATATATGTTCTGATAGAGAAATTACCAATAAAACTCCGGATATAAGATCATTTAATGTACCTGCTTGTGAATATAATTCAAAATCAAAATTAGTATTTCAAATTACAACAGGATTAACTAAAACAAAACAAGAAAATAAATTAAATGGTTGAAGCATAAATTCTGATGATGAAATGAAATTAACAGATTTTACAAATATAAATAATAAAAATTCTGAAATTATTAATGTATTATCAAATGAATTTGATTTATCAAACACAAATAAGCAAGAACAAGAAATGATTTTAAGTATTTTTAAGGAATCCGCTGATAAATTTGAACTTAATCCCAACGAAAAATTAAAAATTAATTATTCAGTAAGAATAGTTAAATCTGAAATTATATTAAATTTAAAGCAAAAAATTATGGGAACAATTACTTCTAAAATAATTGATGATAGTAATAAAGAACAAATAGTTACATTACCAATTACAGAAGTAATGCAAATTTTACAAAATCATGGTGTATTACCAAGTGAAATTACTATAGATAAAAACAATGATAAAATAACATTTAATGGTGAAGCATTTTTTTCATCAGAAATAGAAGGGCCAGTAAGAACAAATGCAGTTACTACCATAGTATAAGGTTTTATTAAAAAATATTTATTTTTTAGGAGCAATCAGTTTAATTGGAACAAGAACAACAAATTTAATTTTTTGTGAAAAATAAAAAAATATTCAAACCAGTAATTAATTAAAATTACTGGTTTTTTATTTTGACAAAATAAAAAAAATGTTTCAAGGCTTGAAATGGAGTTTTAGTGTTTAAAGATAAATGACGACGTTCAAAGTTGTAATAGTAATAATATTGATTTAAGAAATGTTGAATTTCATTTTGATTTAGTTTTTTATCCTTAGCATAAAATAATTTGGTATAATGTTGATGGAATCGTTCAATTTTGCCATTTGATTGTGGCGAGCGAATCGGCGTGGTTTCGTGAACAATTCCATTTTTTGAAAGAAAGGTTGTAAAAGGCCTTTCTTTTACTTTGTATGTTTTTTTATTGCTTCAATTAGTAGTAGTAAATTCAGGGGCATTATCAGTACGAAGGCGTTTAATTGTTATGCCAAGCGCGCTAAAATCTTTCATTGCTCTTTGCAGGGCATTAATTGCGTTATTGGTTCCTAAACTATCATAAACATAACCAAATACTATCCGCGTTATTTCGTCAATGAAATCATAAATGTAATATTTTTTATCAACCGGAAAATTTAATGTAGTAATTATTTTGGCATCCATTTGTAAAATATCAATCTCGGAGACGTCATAACGCTTAAAATGGAGGTTTGTTTGTTTGATTTGCTGTTTTAATTCTTTCCAACGAAAGTCAGATTTAATTCAGCGATAAAAAGTTTTGATATTTTTTGGAATTTTTGAATTTTCAACATCGTGAAAACCGATTTTTAAATTATTAAATAAAGACCACATTCCACCGGCTTGAAGATTTTTGTAATCAAAATATAAATCACATACTTTTTTGCGAGAATTTAAACTATATTGATAATTAAGATTTTGTGGCTTTGTAGTTTTAAACAATAACAAATTTAAATTGTCAGAATAATAAGCAGTCATAATTTTTTGTGCCCAACGATAAAAAGTTTTTGTTGCACCCTTAAAATATTTTTTAATAAGTTTTGTTAAAGTAGTTTCTTCAATATAGAAATAAGTACATAAATTTAAATAGGCAGTAATGCGTTTTTTAGTTTTATAGTAATAAGGATTACGGCAATTAGCAATTAATCAGCTTTGTACTTTTGCTTTTAAATCTGCTAAATCAGCTTGGGAAATAATATATTTCATTTTTTTTAAACTCCTTAAATTAAGAAAATCGTATTTTTTAATACGATTTTCAAACATATTTATTAAAATTGCTAATTAATGAGGCATCTTGGCAGAGAAGGAAGTTATACTATAAGATAATCCTATTGATTTAGTAAATGTTATCTTAACATTAATTATCTCAGAAATCTCATAACCAAAATCTAAATCTAAATAACTAAAATCATCGTAAGTTTTTTTAACACCATTATTTTTATAAAAATTAATTCAATCTTTATTTTTATTACCAAGAGATAAACTAAAAATGCGAGTTTTTTTAATTTCAAGTGGTAAATCGATGTTATCTTGAAATTTAATTTTAGCCCCACCGCCAATTTTGCTGGGAATTAAAAAACTATTATAAATATTAGAAAATTCTAAATCATATTTTTTTAAATCATTGCTATTTTTATTACACCCAGAAATAAACATTATACATACTAAATTTAAAGCTGATAAAAATTTTCACATAAATAAAAATCCTCCTTTCAAAGGAATTATATTATAAAAAATATTGGCAATATTTAAGAGAACTTTTTTAATATCATTAATAAGATTGCTAACGGCACTACAAATTCAAATAACATCTGAAATGCCGGAATGACTTCAAACACCGGAAAGGCAGTTTTAGTAAAATTAATCGTTGTTTTAGCAATGTCAGCAATAGGGCGAATTAAAAGATTAATTCCAGAAAGACCAAGTAATCAATTTAGCACACTAACAGAGGCGTGTTGAATACCACAAGATATCGCACTAAATAAACCTCAATAAGAACAGTTGGGCGCCGGAATTAAGTCATCCATATTGCCACTTATTCCGCCACCAATAAAAGCTGTTGAATTCAAAATATTAAAATCTTATAAAGAATAATGATATTCAGTGCTTTCACTTTGTTTTTTATATAGCGGAAAAGTTAGCGCAAAAATATTAATTCCATACATCACATCAACTTTGGCGTTGTAAAAATGCAGTTTATTACTAGTAGCATTTCATAATTGGTTATCATATGCTTTTAACACATTAAAATCTATTTGATAAGAACTTTTACCAGTTTTAAAATCATTAGCAATTTGTTTATCTTTCACAAAAAAATACGAACGAAAAATCATATTCTTACTATTTTCTATTGTTGAATCAAAATTAATTAAATATTGTTTAGGATAAAAAGTAATTAAGGAGCGATAGAAAAAGCCCGTTTGTAAAACATTTTTAGGAATTTGTTGCGTCCCTTTGTAATCTAATTCTACATAAGTAGAAGCATCCATATCAAAACTCGCATAAAAGAATTATACAAAAAACTCACCTAAAACTTTATAAATTTTGTTAAATAATTCATTAATAAAACTAATAGTTAAATCTTTTTGATAATAAAGCACAAAATCTTTAAAATCAACTTTTAATTTGTCATCATATCGTAAAAAATGGAAGGTATTATCATAATAATTAACTTGTCCAAAAAAGGTATTAATAAAATCTTCTCCAAAACTTGTTCGCGAGCCAGATTTTCAAAGTGATTTACCATTTTCTAAAAACTCATTATTGCCCACAATACTACCGTGCTCAGTTTTTATAGTAATAACATCACCAAAAATAGAAAAGGAAAGTTTTCTAAAAATAACTTTTTCAATGAAACCAGGCGGATATGAATTTTTGCGACTTAAACTAAATTTACTATTTTGTTTAAAACCATTTAATTTAATTGAAATTTCACTCATATATTTAAAATTATCATCAAAGAAATTAAAAATCGGAACTCAATATAAATAACTATAATTAAATTTATCAAAATCTCGGCGTTGTATCATCAAATAATCTAATTTATCTTGAAACTGAGTATAATCATACTCACCATCATTTTTATTTATTTCCGTAGGTAACGGTTGCTCGTTATCTTTCTCTGGTTTCCGCCAATTTTGCTGGGAATTAAAAAACTATTATAAATATTAGAAAATTCTAATTCGCAACTATTGCCACATTGACTAGTATTAGTTGCTCGTTTTTCTCGCTTCATAAAGGATTGTTCTATATTATGTTTTGATGGTTGTTTTGTATCAAAGAAAGCCCCTAATGGCACCAAACTAATAAACATTATAATAAATCAAGAAATAATCTTATGCATTTCATCACGTCTTAAAACTATTTTTTATCGCTTTAAAAGCATCAGAAAATTTATAATGATTATGTTTTGGACATTCACAATTAACATCTTGCGTTTGATGCTTTCTAAAAACTTTATTAAAGTAATAACCCCTAATAAATAACTTAATAGCAATTATTAACAAATAAATCATTAATAATCAAAAATACACTTTAAGAAATACATTTTGAAAATCAAATAATATAAAATCTTTAAAAAATCCATCTATATTAGTTCTAATTCTTGTTAAAAACACTCAAATTACAACCATAACAGTATGAAATATAATAAAAAAATCCATAAAACCTAAAACGCTTTTAAATCATTTAATACTTAATATTTTCTTTAACTTTTTCATTTTTTAACTCCTTTTAAAATATTTTTTATTTAGTAGGTCCTCTTAAAATTAAATATATTGTTGATAAAATACAAATCGTTCCTAAGATTTGGAAAATCGGATGTTGAGAAAATAACCTTATCATTGGTTTAAACAAATCTAAAATTTTAATATTTTTTGATAAAACTTTATTAAAATATTCTAAACCTTCACGCACATATGCTCATAAACCTAAAAAATCACCTAAAGCAAAAATAGAAAAAACAGAAACAAGAATAAATAATATTATTAATTTAAACATTTTCTAAAACCTACCTTTTTATTCGCCGTCCGTGTTGGTTAACTCACGGTCTGTTTTTAGGGCTATTACCACTAAATTTCTTAATCGGACCACTAGATGATTTTTTCTTAGTTCCTCAATTAGCAACTGATTTTCGATATTTTTTACAAAAACCAACTTTTGGTCGTTCAATATGAATACCTAAAATGCCACCAATTACAAGATTTATCACAAGCATAATTAGTGGAAAAATAATAATGCGAATATCTGTTCCAGGAATGGTTAAAGTTCAAATTAAATCAAAAACTTTATAAAACATATCGCCAATCAAACTAGCCATTTTTTCTAAGTTTTCCATTTTTTAAACTCCTTTACTTGTTTTTCTTCTTCAGATTATTTTTTAACTTAGTAAGTATCTTACTGAATTTTTCCATTTTTAAATATTCTAATGCTTCAATATCCATTACATTATCATTTCAAAATTTATGTTGATAATTATCATTCAAAGCACGATTACTTAATTCACGCAAGAATGATAAATATTTATTATCGTAAAGATTTAAAATTGACATCGGAATTTTCAATTTAAAGAAATAAATGTTTAATTCCGGAACGCTACGATACTTGATTTTGCGACCTTTTTTATCATTTTTAGCATTAATCAGAGTTAAACGTCATTGCTCGTATTCGCTTACCGATTTAAAAGTACCGTAAATAACTTGCAAATAAGAACGAAAAATACTAACCGGTTTTTTTCTAATGCCAACAATTATTGAATTCGCAATATCGCGAACTTTAACTCATATATGTTCGGCTCGTTGCCCGCCCGCTAATACGATATGGGTAAATTGCCGTGCTGAAGCAAAATATTCTTGTAAACCTTGAGTTACTCTATCATTTTCTTTATAATCCGTTCCTTCTAAAAATAAGTTGGTTTCATCTCATAACAGCAAATGCTTTTCTTCTAATATCGGATAGTTATAATCTAAAAGCGACATATGTCCTAATGAAAGCATTTGTTTATTGGTAATCGGAGAAGTAGAAATCATTTTTCAATCGCTTAATAAGTAAGGAGCTAAAACCATTAAAGCGTTTTTCCCAGTCCCTAAGGCACCAATTATTAAATTTAAGGGTGAATTTAATAAGAAATTAATAAAACTAAGACGAGCAAAGAAATGAGAAATTTTAGTATACAAAATATACAAAGCAATTAATAAATAAATAATATCAACTAACATTCGTCAACTCTGAGGATTATAATAATGCAAAATCGCACCATAGAATCACGCAATAATAAATAAAGTGCGATTTAAACCGACAAAATCATATAATCTTAAATTTATTTTCTTAAACAATAGCATCACTTAAATCACACTTTCTTTATTTTTATTACTATCTGCCAGGCATTAATTTTTCAAACATTTTGAAAGCGATTAAAAATAAACCAATAATCACGCCAAGCAAGAAAACTCAATATGTAGCAAAAAAATTAACGACATTTGGCATATTACCACCAATAATATCAGTCCAAATATTACCAAATGCTTTAATTAATGCTTTTCATAAGTTAGTAACCGCTTGTTCACCAGTAATTGCTCCTGATGTATTTTCTCCTACTAAGAAATTTATTAACATATAATCACCCCCTTTCTAAACAAAATATGATTTAACCTTATAAAATAAAATAACCATAAATAAGACAATGAATACTAATACCATTCAAAAGGCAATATTTGCTATTAAAAGTCAAAGTGGTTCTTTCATTAAATCAATTTCTTTACCAGAAACTCACGCTGGAATAACTTTAATTTGAATAAATAAATCCCAAAAATACAATTTTGTCATTTCTCAATCTAAATCTTTTCAAGCAACTAAAAACATAATAATTACCGCTTAAAAGGTCAAAAGAGTAGAAAAATAATGGCAGAGAACAGCATTACAATTATTAAAATTGAAAACAAAAATACAACTTGAGGCGGTAAATCGGCAGTCGGATAAATTAATTCAATTAACTCAACAATTATTTTTTTAAACATTTTCTAAACCTACTTTTTAATTTCTTTTTCATCTTGTTCTAATAAATTTCGCTTAAACTTTGCAATAAATATTCGTTGTGAATAAGTAAAATCTTTTGGCAACTGCTTTGCTTCACTACCATATTTCTTTTTATCTTTAAAAAACCGATAAATATTAACTGCAATATAATATGCTAGTAATAATGTTAAAATCGTAAAAAATACTAGTCCAAATATACTCATCTTTCTTTTCTCCTTAAGTTTCTAATTTTTATCTTTTAAATTAACTAATATTTTCATTTTTAAACTCCCAGGTTTTATAGTGAATGCATAACGATATAACTACGAGACATACTTATTAACTCCTAGTGTTTCATTTTTCTTAATTGATTTCTAAACCTTAAACTTTCTAACGAAGCATAATTTTCACTTTCGAATTCTACATAATTGATATTTTTAAATTCATAGATTACTCCGCACATTTTAGTTTTAAATTTGTTAACTGCTGATTTTAAGTATTTTACAAATTCAGAATTTACAGTTCGATTAACAATATTATTCAAAGTATCGGTAAATACTTGTTTTCTAGTAATGGGATTTTGACAGTTATATGATAATTGATAAGCCTTGATTTTAAACCGCTAGCAGTACGAGTATTTGCTTTAATGCGTTCTAAAGGCATAACAATATTGCGAATATATTGACCGTAATAAATGGTTTTCATATAAAAATCAGTCGGATTTTGAGGTTGTAAATTCATATTTTATGCTCCAATTTTAGATTTTTGCCAGTTGTGTTATTTAATCAAGTAATAGTCGGCTTCGCCGACTAAACAGCTAGCGGGCGGGGCATACGCCTTCCGCACCGCTTCGCGCAGACCAAAAATGATTACCAATTAATTGAACAAGTTTTTTTAATTTTTTGATAATTCAATTTTTTGCAAATTAACTATTTTAGGATTTTTATCAAAAGTTAATTCACAACTAAAAAATGATTTAACATTTTCTTTTAACAACTTATAAATTTCTTGTTGTTCTAGATTGTTATCATCAATTCATAAAGCTTTTTGTTCACCAGTAGGCTCAAATAAATCATTTTCATACCGCAAAAATTCGTCAGAGTAACCTGACATCACAGAACAATCTTTGTTTTTAAATACTTTTCTTTTTATACTAACTAATTTAATCTTAAACATTATTTTTTAACTCCTTTAATTTTTTTCTTTCATTTTTAAAACTTGTTTGGATTTAGTTATTCATATAAATTTTCCACATCTAATATATTTATAAATATTAAGCTTTTAATAGCTTTTCACAAAATTTAAAAGTCCTGTTAATTAAATTTAATTTCTAATAAACTAGTATCAATTTCTGCAATAAATCTTGAAGGTAAACAATAATTATTAGCTATATAAGAAAATCCTTTACTATAGCTTAAAAATAATCCTTTTTTTGCTCTTGTAATCGCAACATATAAAACTCTTCGTTCTTCTTCAATGGCAGTAATTCCATCTTCAATACTTAAAGTATTAGGAAAAATACCTTCGTTTAAACCAATAATAAATACAAAATCATATTCTAACCCTTTAGCATTATGAATTGTTATCAAACTAACTCTATCTTGAACAACAGAATTTTCATCTTGATCAACATATAAACTAACTTCTTGTAAATAATGTTGTAATAATTCCACCCCTTGTAATGAATCAGAATTTTGCAAATCATAATTTTCCATATGATTAAATAATTGTTTAACATTTTCTAAGCGTTATTCTTCAAAACCACCTGCTAATTGTTGTAAGTAAGTACCATTTTTTAAAAAATCTTGTGCTAAATAAGTTATTTTTTTATATGACTTTAGTTTTTCTTTTCAAACTTTTAAATATGTAACTAATTTAACTATTGATGGTTTTAAACTAGAAACATTTATCATTAAATATTTTAAAAGCGATTGCCCGCTATTTTGTGATTGTTCAATTAAATTGTTAATTGTTGTTATTCCCACGCCTTTAATTAAATTCAAAATTCGTATTATTGATAATTCATCACCATAAACTAAAGTTTTTAAGTAAGCTAAAACATCCTTAATTTCTTTTCTTTCAAAAAACTTAAAAGTACCATAAATACGATAATTAATATAATTATTAATTAATGCCTATTCTAAATGATGAGAAAGATGATTAGCGCGATAAAGAATTAAAATATTTTTTAATAAAATATTTTTTTCAACTAACTTTTTAATTTCTTTAATTACCCAATTAGCCTCGCAAATACTAGTATTACCACAATATAGTTTTATCTTGTTACCTCGGTTATTCATTGTAAATAAATCTTTAGCACTTCGTGAATGATTATAACTAATAAGAATATTTGCAACATCTAAAATATTTTGTATTGAACGATAATTTTGATTAAAAATAAAAGTTTTCGCATTAGGAAAATAGTTATTAAAATCTAAAATTAATCTTGCTTTTGCCCCTCGAAAAGAATAAATTGTTTGGTCAGGGTCGCCAACAACAGTAATATTTTGATGTATTTTTACTAAATAATTAATTAATTGAAACTATAATTCATTAGTGTCTTGAAATTCATCAACCAAAACATAAGAAAATCGTTTCTGTCACTTTTGTAGTACTTCTGAATGCTGAGAAAATAATTTCAAAGTTAATATTAATAAATCATCAAAATCAACCATATTATTTTTAGACAAATATTGTAAATAAATCTTATAAATTTCTAATCATTGTTGCTTATATTCATAATAAAAGGCGTTGTTAATAACATCAGAATAAGATAATTGGTTATTCTTTAAATAAGAAATCATACTACTAACTTTTTTAATTTCATTATTATCAAAATTATATTGCTTATTTTTACTAATATTTTTTAAAATATTAATTTTATCAACAGTATCAATGATAATAAAATTTTTTGTATATCCTAAAACCATAATATTTCTTCTTAAAACCCTAACACAAAAAGCATGATATGTATGGATTCATATATGTTTAGATTCATCATTATCAACCAATTCATTTAATCGACTTTTCATTTCATTAGTTGCCTTATTAG
The DNA here is from genome assembly GCF_018831625.1 of Spiroplasma endosymbiont of 'Nebria riversi'. GTDB lineage: Bacteria > Bacillota_I > Bacilli_A > Mycoplasmatales > Nriv7 > Nriv7. The sequence goes on along the minus strand of NZ_CP065193.1, from coordinate 886,682 downwards.
TAAAAGTTACCGCTAAAATTTGACTACTATTAATGGCCAAATTATGAATTAAATGAGCAATTTTATAAATAATAACTCTTGTTTTGCCACTTCCTGCACCAGCTATAATTCTATTAGTGCCTTCACTACTTAAAACAGCTAATCTTTGCTTTTCGTTTAAATGTTTTAAATTTATAACTTCTTTCAAAATTTAAAAGCCATTTTTGTCACAAGAATTACAGATTACAACTGCATTTTTATTACCAACAACATAACTTTCGCTATCGCATTCGATACAAAATATTACTGCCAAAAGAATACATCCCCTAAAAGTTTGTAGAAACCAAAATCTTGTCATATGTATATGGTTTCTACAACCTTTTTAGTAAAACTTATTGCTTCTTATTTTTAAATGTGATATATTTTTTAATGAACTTACATTATGCGAGTGTAGTTTAATGGTAGAACTTCAGCCTTCCAAGCTGATTGTGTGGGTTCGATTCCCATCACTCGCTCCATTAGATAAATAAAACTAGACTTCTAAAAGTCTAGTTTTTTGTTGTATAATTTATAAGGGTGACGGGAATAGTGATGTTAAGTAATGAAAAGATACGAGGTGATAATAAGTTAAGAAGTATTTTTTTTGTTTTGTGGCAAGCACTAATCCCGGGGTTGATGATTTGATTACTTTTAGATCCACAATTAAATTTATTAAAATTGAATTTTAAAGATAGTATTGCTTTTGGATATATGTTTTTAATTGGAATGGGAATGCTACTATATGCTTTTATTACAACATTAGTTTGTTTTTTATGTGGTTATCATCAACGAGAACAGTTTATTTATAGTATTATTGTGATGTTAGAATTTGTTGTGTTATATTTAACTAGTTTATGATTGTTATCAGTTTTTTGACGCTTTATTATTGCAATCTCATTAGCTATTTTAGGAACTTTAGTGACGACAATTATTGTGATGACAATTACAAATTATTTTTATAAAAAATAATAACTAAATAAATAATAAGTCATTTGTTCAACCTTTTTGTAACTCTTCGTATTTATCATTTAATATTTCTTGATAGATTGATGATGAAGTTTGTTCTCATAGGTAATTGGCTCAATAGCATCAGATTAGGTTTTGATATTGAATTCATCATCAAATCGTTTTAACATCAGTTATTGTTAAACTAAATTCGTGTAAAAAATGATTAATTAAATTGTTATTACGATAAATAGTTTCGCTAATAAAAGAAGCAATATCAAATAAGGGGTCATTTTTCATTGCATATTCATAGTCAATAATATAAATTTGTTGCTTAGTAATTAAAATATTGCCAGGAACTAAGTCATTATGGCAAAGTTTTAATTCTTGGGGTTCATAGTTAGTAAAAAAATTAATTATTTTTTGTTCATCACTAGTTAAATTTTGTTGGGAAGTATTTACAATTCCTTTAAATAGTTCTAATTGTGATTTTCAGTTTCAAGTTTTAATAGTTGTAGGAATTTCTATTTGATGTAAATCTTTAATAAGATGAGCAATTTTCTTAACTAATGAAGGAGTTATTTTAATTTGCGTTAAATTTAAAGCATCTTTAATATGTTTAGTAACATAAAAGAAATATTTATTATTTTGAAAATAATCAATAACCGGAACATTAATATTTTTAACTAATGGTAAAACTAGTTGTTCAGTTTTACGGTCTAAGAAAATATCACAAAATAGTTGTGATTTGCGAATAATATAATCTAAATAAGAATAATTAATATTTGTTAAACCATGTTTTGTTAATTTTGCTTTAGTTCAATTTATTTTCATATCATACCTCCCAAGTAATTAATTTTATTATATAATGACAATGAATAAATATATTATATTATCTGGAGGTTAAGTAATGAATCAAGAACAAGGATATCTTCATATTTACTGTGGTGAAGGTAAAGGTAAAACTAGTATTTTAAATGGAATGACAATTAGAGCATTAGAAAATGATTGAAATGTAGTATATTTTCTTTTTTTAAAAAATCGTCCCACAGGTGAATTAATATTTTTTGAAAAGCATACTAATTTAACAATTCTTGATTTTTATCATTCATCAAAAAAAATTTTTTTGAGAAATGAATGATGAAGAAAAACAAGAATTAAAAGTTGAAACGAGAAAAGGTCTTGAAGTTTTAGTAGCAACTTTAAAAAATTCTAATATTGATTTAATTGTCGTTGATGAGATTTTAGGCTGTTTACAAAATCAATTAATTTATGAAGATGAATTAGTGTTAGTATTAGAAAATAAAGCTAAGAATATTGAAGTTGCCCTTTTAGGAACATATTGTCCAGAAAAATTACAATCAATTGCTGATTTAATTAATGAGGTAACACCAAAAAGACATTATTCAGAAAAGAGTATTTGGGCTCGGAAGGGTATTGAGTATTAATGATAAAACAATTATTTTTAGCAACTACTAATGCTAATAAGTTAGAAGAATTTCAAAACATATTAGGGCAAAAATACGATGTAAAGACACTTTTAGACATTAAGCAGTTTCTGGGTACTGTGAAATTTGAAGACATTGAAGAAACAGGAGCAACATTTATTGAAAATGCTTTAATTAAGGCAAGAACTTTAAGCGAATTATTACAAAAACCAGTCTTAGGTGATGATTCTGGATTAGAAATATTAGCATTAGATAATTTTCCGGGAATTTATTCGGCGCGTTGGATGGATACTACTGATGGTTTTGTGCAAGCGTCTAATGTTATTTTAGAAAAGATGATGAATATTAAATTCCGATATTGTCGCTATGTTTGTGCTCTTGCTTTTGTTGATGTTACTAAAAATATTGAAAAAGTGTTTGTCGGTTCGTTAAATGGTTTAATTCATAGTGAACGCCAAGGTAATTATGGTTTTGGTTATGATGCAATATTTTATTTACCAGAATATAAAAAAACGCTAGGTGAAATAACAGCACAAGAAAAAAATCAAATATCACATCGTGCCATAGCAATCCAAAAGATGTTTAATTGAATAAATAAGGAAGATAATAATGAATACTAAAATTAACATTGTTTTATATGAACCAGAAATTGTTGGTAATGTCGGTTCGATTATGCAAACTTGTGTTGCTATTAATGCTAAACTGCATTTAATTGAACCATTAGGGTTATTTTTAGATGATCGTTTTATTATCCGGTCATCTGCTAACTATTTTGAATTTTTACAATATGAAAGTTATGCAGATTGAAATAGTTTTCTTAGTAAAAATCCTCATGCTAACTTATTTTTTTCCACAATATATGGTCAAAATTGTATGGCAACCCTTTTTTGGACACTTTTTATGTAGACTGTCATTTTCTAAATTCAACAGGCGTTAAATAATTTAAACTGTCATGTATTCTACGATTATTGTATCAATTAACAAAATCAAATAATTCGCATTTTAATTGTGTTAAATTTTCAAATTTTTTACCCTTGATAAAATTCCGTTTTAAAAGTTTTGTAAGTTGTTTCAGCCACAGCATTGTCATACGTATCATACTTAACACAATTATTAGTTTGATAATAATATGTTGATTTTGCTATTTTTAATATTTGACACATTTTTAGCGCGGGATATTTTTCTTTATTATTGTTAATAATTCCTATTTTTTGCCAATTATCAGTGCTGCTTGCTTTAAAATGTCATTTTCCATTCGTAATTGTTGGTTTTCTTTTCGCAAGTAAATTAATTTATTTTCTTCGACAGTACAATTATCTTGCACTTTAAATGACCCAAAATTATTAAAATTTTCAATTCACTGATATACGGCTGATTTTGAAATTCCATATTCTTTAATAATTTCAACAATGCTTTTTCCGTTTTGATAAAGCATGACAATTTGTTTTTTAAATTCATTTGAATATGAGTTTTTCGCCATTTTTATCTTCATACTTTCTTAATAATTTTATTTTATTTAAAAGTCCACATAAATATGGTCCAACTTATTGTAATCTATCCAAAAACCACCTAGTGCCATTGATTTTACAAAAAGTGAAACACTAATATATTTAGTATTTGGTAAAGAATCATTGGGTATTCCAAAAACGATATTACAAGAGTATTTGAATCAATGTTTTCGTTTACTAATGAGTATTAATACTCGCAGTATTAATGTTGCTAATGTTGTTTGTACTGTAAGTTATGAGGTTTTACGGCAATTAGATTATTTAGATTTATCTTTAAATGAAATTCAGAAAGGTAAAGATTATTTACAAAATTAAAAAGCTGGTAATTGAATTACCAGCTTTTTGTTTAATTTAATGTATAAAAATATTTAAAATCATTAATTATAAAGTCACGAACTAGTCGTGTTAAAGTACTACGATTATATGCTGGTTTTTGCTTAAAGTCGCTGTTGCTAGTTAACATATCATCAATACCATCAACAGCGTCACCTCATTTATTAATAAATCAGCGATATTCACCATTTTTAACAAAAAATATTATGGGAATACCATTTCCAGGGAGATAATCTGGTTCAAAGCCGTTCTTAATATTTTCGTTGGTTGCTCATAAGTTTTTTTGTGATTTTTTTAATCATTCAAAAGTATTCTTAACTCACTTAGTTTCAAAAAAAGTTTTATTTCAAGTATTATCATTAGCACCTTTAAAGTCATAATCACTAACAAAATCATATCGATTAATTTTTAAATTTTCATCTTTTAAATCCAAAATATCTTTGTCTCAATCTTTTTCTTGCATTCAAAGATCTCATTGTTTTGATAATGTTTGACATCCTGGACAATTTTCTGATCCAATATAACCAATAAATGTTTCTTTATTTTTAATTTTTAATATTATTTCATCATAATTGCTATTACACGCAGCAACAGATATTATAGGTAATATTGTTAAAATAAAACTGCTTTTAATATTCAATATTTTTTTAAATTGCATTTAATTCACCTCTATAAAAATAAAATCAAAACCATTATAACATAAAGTTATTATTTTCTTGTTATATATATGATAACTAGGTCGCGTTTAGTTTTGTTAGGTATTGCTTTGAAGAAGTAAAACAATCAGCTAATTATATTATTTAATTACTAAACTAATCATACCTTTCTTGTTATTGTCATTTTTATTCGTTACCATTTTATCATATTATTGAATTTTTACACAATAAAAATTATTAACATGGTCGCGTTTAGTTTTCTTAGGTATTTTTAAAAAAAGAAAAAATAATCATTTACTATAAATTATTTATAAATTATTTCAATATGCAAATTAAGTATATATATCCTATGTATGATTTTTGTTGTAAAAAATTATTTTAATGTTGTTTTTATAACCTTTTATTAAAATTATGTTTGTTAATATTAAATATTTTGTTTTATTATTTCTGATATGAAAAAATTATATTTTTTAGTAGTAAAACAAACAAATTCTACTTTATGTGTAACTAAAACAACAATTAATCCTGAAGCTAGTTATCGTAACTTAAATAAAATCAGTAAATTACAATCTAGTCTTAAAGAAGCCTTAATTCATTATCATGGTTTAGGTTTTACTAATATTCAAAATTATTTAAATCTCTGAAAATGAAAATACCAACATAAGGGCTTAACTCCAAACCAACAAACAGCGGTATTATATTTTAATGTATAAAAAATTAAAGTAAAAATAGTAATTTTACATAAAAGCCTTTTAAAATTATCAAGTTGATGATTTTTTTTATTTTATCAAGAGTTTTCGACAAAATTAAAAAGTTTTTTTATAAATATGATTAAGCTCGATCAAGGAAAGGGATTATATTTCTTTATTAGGTTGTATATTTATCCTGAAGGTTTTGAACCGTTATAATAAATAAAAAGATTTTCTTGAAAGGTAACAGTTAGTTTAATTGTTACCTTTAAATTTAATATGAAAAATTGATAATCTTATAATATTTACATATTTTGGACACCGGTCAAGAAAAATTATTTTTAGCAAAAGTTTGAGAAATGTTTTATAATTAAATTCCAAACCAAGAATATTATGGATTAAAATTTGGAGAAAGGAATTTTTATTGTTTAATTTGCTTTGTATTAATTTAAATATCTTTGCACATATAAATGTCAATATATTAATAACAAGTAAAAAGGAGTATACAAGATTGAAAAAAATATTAAATTTATTAGGTGCAGTAAGTTTGGTTGCCATTGGATTAATTTCAGTTGTTAGTTGTGGTAGTAGCAGAGCTAAAATTAACCCAATTGCTAAACCAAAATCAGCAGAAGAAACAATTTATGGTGACCTGACATTAGGTGATTCTAATCCTAATAACTTCAAATTTGATCTAAGTAAAATTAGTCAAAAAAAAATATTATTAGATGAAACATCTAATGATGAATTTTTAACAAAACAGTCAATTCTTGAAACAGACATTAGTGAAAAAGTAAAAAGGGCAGTTTTAGAACTTTTAAAAGAAAATGATAATTCTTTAACTGAAAATGATTTTATCGTTGATTTTAGTCAAAATTTTCCAGTTGACATAAGAAATGAAACAAATATTAATATTAAAGCAAAAGTTAGTGAGAAAAATAATAATAACAACAATGCCGAAATAATAATAAATATTAAAAGAGGGTTTTATACAAATGTTAAAATTATATCAATTGAATCTCCTCAAAAAATAATTGCTAACGATCCAACAAAAGTTACTAAAGAAGAATTAAAAACAGCATTATTGCCAGAAATTTTAAAAGCATTAGAAAAATTAAATTCTGGATTTCCTAATGCTGTAAATAAAAAATATATATTAATCAAAGAATTTGAAATAGAAAATCTAAATTTTCCCCTTGATTTATCTTCTGAAAAAATATTAACAAAGTTTAATATTAGTTTTAAATTTATAAGTAGTATGCTACCAGTTTTAGTGTTTGCTCCAAATATAAATTTAAATAATTTTAAATTACCGATGGCATTAAAAAATTAGTTAAATATAAATAAGGATTGTAAATTTTGATTTATTCTTAGAAAGAAGGGTTATAATATAAAAGACCTTTCTTTTTATTACTTTGATTAGTAGCAAATTTTTTAGTTGGATTTTTTATATCTTAGAGAGGAATTTATTTAAATAAAAGTTGTTAGTTAAGAGTATAAAAAATTAAAAATCTTAAAATGATAAATTAATAATGATTAAATTTAATTATGTAATAATGTCTAGAAAAAAAAGAATTTTTCACTTTATTTTATATTAAAATAAAAATGTTTTTAAAATATTAAATTATTTGGTAAGGAAAGAAGGAATGTTAGGGTGAAAAAAATATTAATTATTGGTTCAGGAATTGTTAATTTTTAACTTATAAAGAAGTTATTTAAGCTATGAAAAAAATATTATCAATTTTAGGAATGACTAATTTTATAGTAATATGAACAATTTTAATTATTTCTTGTGGTGATAAATTAACAAAATCAATAGAACAACCAAAACCAACTAATGAGTCACTAACTAATACTAAAATTAAGATAAATAGCATATTTGTAAAAAATCCATCTAATGTTACTCAAGAAGAATTAAATAAAATATTACTACCAGAAATTACAAAAAAAATTAAAGAAATTGATAGTGCAATAAATGAAAATCATATAAGTTTTATTTTTAAAGATGTCTTTTGAAATGAAAATCATATAAGTCTAAAAGAAAAAAAGGATATTAAAATTGATCTTTTGGTTTTAACAAAAGATAAAATGAATATAAATTTATACAAAAATATAACTATTAGTCTTCTAATTGCAGAAAAAATATAAAGAAAATAAATTAAAGGGAAATTAATTTATACATTTTTGAACGCAACCATCGTGATTTCCTAAGTTTTTAATATGCAAGCATCAGCGACATATTTTATAATTTGTCGTTTCTTTCAAAATTAAAAACCGTTTTTATCACAAGAATTGCAGATTCTGGATAGGTTACAATAAGTTGGACCATATTTATGTGGACTTTCAAATAAAATAAAATTATTAAGAAAGTAGGAAGATAAAAACGGCGAAAAACTCATATTCAAATGAATTTAAAAAACAAATTGTCATGCTTTATCAAAACGGAAAAAGCATTGTTGAAATTATTAAAGAATACGAAATTTCAAAATCAGCCGTATATCAGTGAATTGAAAATTTTAATAATTTTGGGTCATTTAAAGTGCAAGATAATCGCACTGTCGAAGAAAATGAATTAATTTACTTGCGAAAAGAAAACCAACAATTACGAATGGAAAATGACATTTTAAAGCAAGCAGCACTGATAATTGGCAAAAAATAGGAATTATTAACAATAATAAAGAAAAACATCCCGTGCTAAAAATGTGTCAAATATTAAAAATAGCAAAATCAACATATTATTATCAAACTAATAATTGTTTTAAGTATGATGTTAATAATTATGAAGAAGAAGTTATCAGTGCATTTAATAAAAGTCGTAAAATTTATGGTGCTCGTAAAATTAAAGCTGTTTTAATGAGAAAAGATATTATCTTATCACGTCGAAAAATCAGATTCCTTATGATCAAAAATAATTTGGTTTCTAAATACACCAAATTAAAATATCGTAATCATAAAACAATGGTTAATAATGACCAAATTAGTAATGTTTTAAATCGTCAATTTAATAACAAAAAACCTAATGAAGTTGTTATTAGTGATTTAACATATGTGCGAGTTGGAGGAAAATGACATTATATTTGTTTATTAATTGACTTGTTTAATCGAGAAATAATTGGCTATAGTGTCAGACCAAAAAAACCGCTGAACTAGTTCAACAAGCTTTTCATAAAATAACACGACCATTAAATAAAATAACTTTATTTCATACTGATTGTGGTAATGAGTTCAAAAATAAAATCATTGATGAAATTTTAATAACCTTTAATATTAAAAGATCATTGAGTGCGAAGGGTTGTCCTTATGACAATGCTGTGGTGGCCGAAACAACTTACAAAACTTTTAAAACGGAATTTATCAAGGGTAAAAAATTTGAAAATTTAACACAATTAAAATGCGAATTATTTGATTTTGTTAATTGATACAATAATCTTAGAATACATGGCAGTTTAAATTATTTAACGCCTGTTGAATTTAAGAAAACGACAGTCTACATAAAAAGTGTCCAAAAAAGGGTTGCCATACCAACCTGCTAAAAATAAGTAGCCCCCAATGTTTTTAAAATAACCGTTATAAACGTATCAAATTGCTCCTCAATGTCATAAAATTAAAAATGAGGTGCGATTCAATTCAATAAAATGATTATTTTTTTCTATTATTCATTTGCAAAATTTCATCTTGCACCTCACTTTATTTTTTTGTTAGCACACTGATCCAAGTAATTTTTCAAACATTTTAAAGCGAATAAAGAATATTACCAAAATAAATGGAAAAATAAAGATTCGGTAGCCAGCAAAGAAGTTACCGACTTGTGGCATATTAACAGCAATAATTTCTCACATTTTAGTAAACGCTGTTATAATCGCATTTCATAATTTAGTCATTGCGTCACTAGCTGTTATCTTTGTTACTGCTGGTGCTTCTGTTAAGAAAGTTTCAAACATACAATCACCCCCTTTCTTTTTAAAACATTCATCATTTACATTCAAAGTTTTTCTTAAATTTGTTAAAACCGCGATTAACCTTAACGCGATTGTATTTTTTCCTAATTAATTTTGAATTTCTTTGTGAATGCATCACGATGTAACTTCTTGACATTAATTTTGCCTCTATCTAAATACTGATATGGTTTTCCAAAGTAGCATTAGAATAAATCACACCATAATCGCTGTTAAGAATCAAAAGGCAATGTTCGTTATTAAAAGTCAAAGTGTTTCTTGGGTTAAATCAATTTCTTTGCCGCCACTAATATGGTCCGGAATAGTTGTAATTTGAATAAATAAATCTCAGAAAGTTTGTTTAATTTGTTCTCAATTAAATTCCTTTAAATTTATTGTCATTTTTTATCTCCCAAAAATCATTTTTATTGGTAAATACATAATTGAAATTAGTGTGAAAAGAAACGTGATGATAATAATTAATCCGGCAATAAACGCAACTTGTGCAGGCATTTTTTCTATCGGAACAAACAGTTCTAAGAATCCCGTGATAATTTTTCAAAACATTATTTTTTATCTGCGTTATTGTTTTTTGAATTAGGAGCTTTTGATATGGCAACCCTTTTTTGGACACTTTTTATGTAGACTGTCATTTTCTAAATTCAACAGGCGTTAAATAATTTAAACTGCCATGTATTCTAAGATTATTGTATCAATTAACAAAATCAAATAATTCGCATTTTAATTGTGTTAAATTTTCAAATTTTTTACCCTTGATAAATTCCGTTTTAAAAGTTTTGTAAGTTGTTTCGGCCACCACAGCATTGTCATAAGGACAACCCTTCGCACTCAATGATCTTTTAATATTAAAGGTTATTAAAATTTCATCAATGATTTTATTTTTGAACTCATTACCACGATCAGTATGAAATAAAGTTATTTTATTTAATGGTCGTGTTATTTTATGAAAAGCTTGTTGAAATAGTTCAGCGGTTTTGTTTGGTTCGGCACTATAGCCAATTATTTCTCGATTAAACAAGTCAATTAATAAACAAATATAATGTCATTTTCCTTCAACTTCCACATATGTTAAATCACTAACAACAACTTCATTAGGTTTTTTGTTATTAAATTGACGATTTAAAACATTACTAATTTGGTCATTATTAACCATTGTTTTATGATTACGATATTTTAATTTGGTGTATTTAGAAACCAAATTATTTTTGATCATAAGGAATCTGATTTTTCGACGTGATAAGATAATATCTTTTCTCATTAAAACAGCTTTAATTTTACGAGCACCATAAATTTTACGACTTTTATTAAATGCACTGATAACTTCTTATTCATAATTATTAATATCATACTTAACACAATTATTAGTTTGATAATAATATGTTGATTTTGCTATTTTTAATATTTGACACATTTTTAGCACGGAATATTTTTCTTTATTATTGTTAATAATTCCTATTTTTTGCCAATTATCAGTGCTGCTTGCTTTAAAATGTCATTTTACATTCGTAATTGTTGGTTTTTTTTCGCAAGTAAATTAATTCATTTTCTTTGACAGTGCTATTATCTTGCACTTTGAATGACCCAAAATTATTAAAATTTTCAATTCACTGATATATGGCTGATTTTGAAATTCCGTATTCTTTAATAATTTCAACAATGCTTTTTCCATTTTGATAAAGCGTGACAATTTGTTTTTTAAATTCATTTGAATATGAGTTTTTCGCCATTTTTATCTTCCTACTTTCTTAATAATTTTATTTTATTTAAAAGTCCATATAAATATGGTCCAACTTATTGTAACCCATCCAACTCAATATGGAACAATCCTTTATAAAACGAGGTCGCGTTTAGTTTTCTTAGGTATTTTTAAAAAAAGAAAAAATAATCATTTACTATAAATTATTTCAATATGCAAATTAAGTATATATATCCTATGTATGATTTTTGTTGTAAAAAATTATTTTAATGTTGTTTTTATAACCTTTTATTAAAATTATGTTTGTTAATATTAAATATTTTGCTTTATTACTTATTTTTAAAATAAAATGATAATTAAATTGTAATTACTTTTCTTTTAAAATTATTCAAATCTTTACCCACCTAACAAAACTTTATGCGTCCATATTGATACTAAAGGGTGATTAAACAATGAAGAAAGTAATCAATTAACTTTTAAATTTAAGAAAAACTTAAATATTAATTTGGAGCAAGCAGCCAAATATATTAAACCAATTGATAGCGGATAGCGCCCAAGCATCATTTAATGAATGATCACCCGTAACAAAAACTACATAAATAATCCGATTAGATTATCAAAAAGGTAATGCTTTTTGCTCTAATCATTACTTAACTTTTAATAGCACCGTAGATAAATATCCCATATTAAATAAAGAAAAAAGTGATTTTCTATATTATACTAATGGCAATGAAATGCCACCAAGATTTCGCAATAAATCCATAACAAAACAACTATGATGAAACGAAATAAAATTTTTATTTATTACCAAGTTAGTTTTCACGCCTTACCTAGAAAGTAAAAGCGATTGAAGACAACAACAAGCTGATAAATGAATAGCAATGTATAAAGAATACGCTCAATATATTTTTGTTGGTAAACCTGTAATGAATTCACCAATGGATTTAGTTAACCCTTGTGCCTTTAAATTAGATAAAACAAATCAAAATAATGAATTTATCTTAACAATAAATCCTAAAACATATAACGCATGAGGTAATGAAAAAAAATCGACAACATTACCACATTGAGGATTTAGTTTTGGGATTACATCCAAATATAATGGTTCAATGACAGATTTAATTTATCAAGGACGCACTATACTAAATAATCTTAGTGGTGCTAATTTATCTTCGGAAATTTTAAAATACTTACTTTCAAAAAGATAATCGTGACATAAAATAAATAAAAATAAAAGAATTTCTAATTCTTAACTAAGGATTAGAAATTCTTTATCTTTTAAACTTACTAAAATCTGGCATTCTTCCTGATTTAATTTGTTTTGCCATTGCATCAACACTTTTTTTAGCTTTTTCAAATTGATTTATTAAATTATTAAATTCTTTTTCATTTCGTCCCGAACCTTTAATAATCCGATTTTTTCTTTTTAAATGTTTTAAAAGTCGTGGATCTCTTCGTTCTTTTTTAGTCATTGAATCTAATAATGCTCTTGTAACTAATAGTTTACTTTCAGCGCCTTCAATTTTGGCATCACTAAGATTATTAACCCCGGGCATCATTTTAATTATTCCTGAAAGTTTACCCATCTTTGACATTTGTTTCATTTGATTAGCTAAATCATCTAAATCAAATTGTCCCATCATCATTCGATTCATTGTTTTCTGAATTGATCTTTCATCAACAACATCTTGGGCTTTTTCAAATAAACTTTGAACATCGCCCATCCCTAAAATTCGGTCAGCCATTCTTTCGGGATAAAAAATATCTAATGCTTCAACCTTTTCTCCTGTACCAGCAAAAATAATCGGAATTTTAGTTAAATGACTAATAGAAAGTGCCGCTCCACCACGAGCATCACCATCTAATTTAGAAAGAATTGTTCCTGTTAAATTAAGATATTGATGAAATCGTTCAGTAACATTAATTATTTCTTGTCCTGTCATCGCATCAACAACAATAAGAATTTCTTGGGGATTAATATTTTGTTTTAAATTAGATAATTCATCCATTAATACGCTATCAATATGCAATCTTCCTGCTGTATCAACAATAACAACATCAAACTTATTTTCCATTGCATAATTAAGAGCATTGTTAGCAATTTTAACAACATCTTTTTCATCATCCAATGAAAATACAGGAATGTCTAATTGCTTACCTAACGATTTTAACTGCTCAATGGCTGCTGGCCGATACACATCACAAGCAACTAACAAAGAATTCTTATGATACTTTTTTCGTAATAAATTTGCTAACTTAGCTATTGTGGTTGTTTTTCCACTTCCTTGTAGCCCCACTATCATAATAACTGTTGGTCGTTTATTAAGATTCAATAAATGTTCTTTATGTCCCATAATACGAATTAACTCATTATGAACAATTTTAATTAACATTTGTTCAGGCTTTAAACCTTCAAGAATAAACTCTCCATTTGCAAGATCACGAACATTATTAACAAATTCTTTTACCACATTAAAATTAACATCAGCCTCTAATAAAGCAAGTTTAATTTCACTTAAAGTAGCTTCCATATTTTGTTCTGTTAAAGTTGATTTCTTAATATTCTTCTTAATAGCTTTAGTAATACGATTCGCCAGAAAATCAGTAAACATTTTTATACCCCATTTATTTATAAATTTTAACTTCGCTAATAGTTATATCATATGTAATAAAAAATTTATAGATATCATACAAGAGGGCCGCGTTTATTTTTCTTAGGTATTATTTTGAAGAATTAAAACAATCAACTAATTATATTATTTAATTACTAAACTAACCCTGCCTTTCTTGTTATTGTCATTTTCATTCATTACCATTATATCATATTATTAAATTTTTACACAATAAAAATTTTTTAATTTTGTCGAAAAATCTTGATAAAATAAAAAAATCATCAACTTGATAATTTTAAAAGGCTTTTATGTAAAATTACTATTTTTACTTTAATTTTTTATACATTAAAATATAATACCGCTGTTTGTTGGTTTGGAGTTAAACTCTTATGTTGGTATTTTCATTTTCAGAGATTTAAATAATTTTGAATATTAGTAAAACCTAAACCATGATAATGAATTAAGGCTTCTTTAAGACTAGATTGTAATTTACTGATTTTATTTAAGTTACGATAACTAGCTTCAGGATTAATTGTTGTTTTAGTTACACATAAAGTAGAATTTGTTTATTTTGCTACTAAAAAATATAATTTTTTCATATCAGAAGTAATAATTGAATTTTGGTTAATTAATTCTTTGTTCATATTTTCAATAACTCATTGTTTTTGTAAACGTTTGGTGTTTGTGGATTTAACATAAATATTGTTATTATTATCAACTGCCATTTGAATACAGCATTTAGTATTAGTTGCGAATGGGTCAAGGTGAATTCTTCGTGGATCAGTTTTATGTTTGAAATTTCTTTTATGAATTTCTTTAATAAAAGTTTCATCGATGTGTATTTTACCAGATAATTTTTTAAATTTTAATTGGGTACTTTCTAATTGTTTTGATTTCATTAATTTTTGACGATTATATCAAGCAGTTTTTAATGTAATTTTAATAAAACGAGAAATTGTTTTACTAGATTGCCCCAGCAATGAAATTTGAATCAATAAATTTCATTGTTCATAATTTAAATGACTTCAATAAATAAAATGATTACGAAAAGCGTCAAAACTTGCACGGCAATTTTTACATAAATATTTTTTTTCCTTCTGAATTATGTCCATTTTTAACGCAATGGTAAGATTCACATTTAGGGCATTTAATACCTTGTGCTCTAAATTTTTGATCAATTTCATTTAAACGTTTTTGTTTTTTTATTAATTCTGCTTGTTTTTTGACTTTTTCATAAAATTCTAAAAATTGATCATCTGTTAAAGTATTTACTAGTTCTTGAATTATTTTTTCCATAATTATTATCCACCTCTATCATATTAAAAATATACCTAAAATTAAGTATATTCAATAAATATCAAGAGTTTTCGACAAAATTAAAATAAAATTATTAATTTTATTAAATTTTAACTAATATTTATTAATTTTATTTTGGACGCATAAAGTTTTGTTGGGTAGGAAAAGGTATAAATAATTTTGAAAGAAAAACAACTAAAAATTGATTACCTTTTTATTTGAAAAATAAGTAATAAAACAAAATATTTAATATTAATAAACATAATCTTAATAAAAGGTTATAAAACCAACATTAAAATAATTTTTTACAACAAAAATCTACATAATAAATATATACTTAATTTGAATATTGAAATAATTTATAGTAAATGATTATTTTTTCTTTTTTTTTAAAAAGGGATGATAAATTATAAAATAATTTTAATTTTGTCGAAAACTCTTGATAAAATAAAAAAAATCATCAACTTGATAATTTTAAAAGGCTTTTATGTAAAATTACTATTTTTACTTTAATTTTTTATACATTAAAATATAATACCGCTGTTTGTTGGTTTGGAGTTAAACCCTTATGTTGGTATTTTCATTTTCAGAGATTTAAATAATTTTGAATATTAGTAAAACCTAAACCATGATAATGAATTAAGGCTTCTTTAAGACTAGATTGTAATTTACTGATTTTATTTAAGTTACGATAACTAGCTTCAGGATTAATTGTTGTTTTAGTTACACATAAAGTAGAATTTGTTTGTTTTGCTACTAAAAAATATAATTTTTGCATATCAGAAGTAAAGCAATCAGCCAATTATATTATTTAATTACTAAACTAACCATACCTTTCTTGTTATTGTCATTTTTATTCATTACCATTTTATCATATTATTGAATTTTTACACAATGAAAAATTATTAATTTTATTAAATTTTAACTAATATTTTTACTTACTTAAATCTATTATATTTATTTGTTACAGCATTACCTTTATAGTTAATTCAACTATCATCATTTTTATTATTATATTTATTTCATAATGAATTTTTATATATTTCTTTTCTGATTTCTATTTCTGAATTAATATTTTTATTAATGTAATGTAATACATTTAATTTGTTTAAATTTGCCATTCTTAAATGTAATAAGTTATTTAAATTCTTATGATTATATATTTTCGCCCCATATCCTAATTGTTTTTTTACCAAATGTGACACATCACTTTCAATGCTACGACCAATATTTCATTCTAAATTTTGATTATAAATACCATGCTTATTATTACTGAAATAATTACTAGCCTTTCTTAAATTTATTTTAATATCTTTATTTAATTCATTTTTAGCAACATTACGAATATTTTTGATTAATTCTTGATCATTTTTCCAACCTTATATAATTTAATTCAACTATTTAGTGTTACTTTACGATTTTCAAAAATAATATTAAATGCAGTTTGTTTTAATTTTTTAATAGCATGATAACCATCTAAAATATATCTAACATTACCAAAACTATTGGCAATTTCTCTAATTCAAGTAGCGCCTTCGCCACAAACAATTATTATGTCATAATTAATATTCACATAATGTTTTTGTAATTCCTTAATTAATAAATCACGATAATCCATTGTATTTATTCGTTTACCAACTTTTAACATTAGAAAACGACCTCGTTTGTTTTCTAATTCTCTACGAGCATTTTTGTAATTTTTTTCTTTATGTCCGGTATGAAAAGTAACTAAACGAATTCTTTGGTCTTGTTTAACTTTCTGATCTAATGTCGCTAAAAATGTCTCATCTAGTTGAATATATAAATCCTTATTTTTGACATCAATTCTAGTTTTAGTTTCTTTTTCTGCTAGTTGAAAATATTCAGCAATATCGTATTTATTTAAAATATTTGAAATGCTACCTTTTGAAATATAACAATGATTTAGAGCATCTAAAACATCGCGATACCGTTTACCATCGCCCAAAAGACTTAAAAATTTAAATTGAACATCAAAATAAATGCGTTGTTTGGATAATAGACCAATTTCTTTATCTACCAAACATACGTATTCAAATTTACCTGATTTTTGATTTCAATATTTATATCGGCGTCGTTTAAAAGTAACTTCACCAAAAATTGTAATAATTGTTCTTAAAGCAAAATGAACTACTTTATAACCTTGTTTTAACCGATAATGATATTTATATAAGTATTCATCTAATTTTTCATATTCATTAGCTAGTTGTTCACATTTGTTAGTGTACATATTTTTATGGGTTGTAAATAAACTGAACCAATGCTTGTTTTCTAAGGTTTTTACATTATTATTAATTTTTAACATAATAAATTACCTTTCTTGGTAGTAATTTTAACTAAGTTAAATTTAGTTAACTTATTTTTCTTTTTTAAAGATAAATGTTTTTCTAAAAATTTATTGTTATTTTATAAATTCGTTTGAATGATTATAGTAATTTTATTCATATTTATTTAATAAAATTCGCTAGAACAAAATAATCTTAACTTTATGATAAAAAATAAGGATATCAAGAATTAAATATAAAATTGTTATTAAATTTTTTCATATTTAATGACCTGAAAAAGTAGAAATTTTTGTTTGTTGGTGTATAAGGAGATTCCAAAGTAAGAAAGATTCTAGGCTCATATTTAGAGAAAGGATGTTGATTGTTTATTAAATTTTTATTAATTAGTAAAAATTTGTGAAAAGGATTTGATATTAATGAAAAAAATATTAGGGGGCTTAGGAACTATAACAATAACAGGAAGCGGAATGACAGGGCTTGTTGGAAATGCTCCAGTTTTAACAAAAAATGAAATTAATTATTTACAAAGATACAAAAGAAGCAAAAATAAACCAATAATAATTGATAGTTATCAAAATAAAATTGAAATTACACCAATTTGAACTGATCTAGAAAAAACATTCGGGGGTTTAACAACAGTAATATCAAATACAATTATTATTGTTTTCACAAATAATCAACAACTTTATTATTTGGATGTAACAAAGCCGGCTAGCGAAAGATGGGTTGACTTAGGAAAACAAAGTGGGTCAACTATTAAAGTTTTAAATACAATTGTTATTGTTCAAGAATTTAAAACTGATGAACTTTGATATTTAGATTTTTCAAATCCATATAACCCTGTTTGAACTGACTTAGGTAAAAAAGTAACTTTTGGTCCTGCTCAAATGTCAAATACAGTTTTTATTATTTTAGAAAAAGATACCAATGGGCTTTATTATTTGGATGTAACAAAGCCAGTTAGCAGGAGATGGGTTGACTTAGGAAAAAATATTATGAATCCTCCTTGATATGGTCATGTTTCTAGTGCTATAACTTTTATTATGGAAAAAAATACTCAAAAACTTTGATATTTAGATTTTTCAAATCCATATAACCCTGTTTGAACTGACTTGGGTAAAAATGCAAACAATGCAATTACTATTATTTCAAGCACAACGGCTTTCATTCTGGAATATAATACGAATAAACTTTGATATTTAGATTTTTCAAATCCAAAAAATCCAATATGAAATGATTTAGGTAAACAAGGATCATTAGGTTATGTAATTAAATTTACAACCACAACAGCTCTTTTTGTTGAAAAAAATACTCAAAAACTTTGATATTTAGATTTTTCAAATCCATATAATCCTGTTTGAACTAATTTAGAAGAAGTAATAAAGGTTTCTGATAGTGGTGTAACTAAAATAACCAATACTACAAGTTTTATTATGGAATATAATACGAATAAACTTTGATATTTAGATTTTTCAAATCCAAAAAATTCAATATGAAATGATTTAGGTAAACAAGGATCATTAAGTTGATTTTTATCTAATAATAAATTTATGTTTTTAGAATGGATCCCCGATTTAGGGCCTTCAACTATTTGACATTTAGATTTTTCAAATCAAAGTAATCCAATTTGAACAAATTTAAGTGGAGATATAAAAGTATTCTCATTTTATAAAATGTCAGATACATTATTTTTGGTTTGGGGGCGTGATTCAAATAAAATTTATAAGTTAGAAATTAAAAATTAAAAATATAGAATTAAAACTTAATGATTTAGAAAACAGAATAAATAATTTAGCAAATTCTTCTAAAGTACTTGCTAAAGGCGGTACTTTATAGTGGCCTTGTCGGAAATGTTGCAGGAGAAATAGAATAAAAAATTTGTAATATAAATAAATATTTAAAATGACAATTTAATTAAATTGTCATTTTTCATTTTTTTTTTTATCATCCTTTCTATTTTGAAAAAATGAAAAAATTGTTTAGTTATTAAGAATAAAAAGATTTTTCCTAATGACGCATCAGTTTTTAAAATATTTTATTTAGCATTTCAAAATATGGTTAAGAAATGAACGATGCCAATTCAAAATTGGGGTAGTGCAATTTCACATTTAATGATAAAATTTGAGGACAGAGTGAATTTAAGTTAATCACTTAGAAACACAGTTAATTGCACAGTTCCCAATCCCCCCCATTTTACAGTTTAATTATTTTTTAATTCTGCTTTAAAAGATAGTATTTTTATTGGAATAGTAATTGTTTCATTAGCAATTTTAACATGAGTATTTGAGGCAATAAATTCTGTTTTATCAAACGTTTTGTCATTTTTTATTGTAATTTTTAATCTTTTAAGCTCGTTTCATACTATATCATTTTTTTCAAAATGTAAACTTTTTAAACCACATGGTCGCGTTTAGTTTTCTTAGATATTGTTTTGAAGAAGTAAAACAATACCTAAGAAAACTAAACGCGGCCCAATCGCGATATTCATTTTTAAACTCCTTTAAAGTAGTTATAATTTATATCTTTTTTATTTTTTTCTTTTTCGGCAATGAAAAAACCTAATAATTCTTGTCCCTTAATTAATTTGGTTTCTTTTTCTTTTTGATTAATTGAAATTACTTGATATTTACTATCTTTTATTATTCCAATGCAAATTGAATTTTCGTATTTTCCTTTATAAACAAATCGCTTTGGAAACCAAATACCGATTTGTTCATTAAATCACGGAATTTTTGGTGCTTTAATAAGCATTGCGTTTTGAGTTTCTTTTAAAAGATATTTTTTAGTATTTAAGAAAATGTTTTCAATTTTTTTCATAATAAATTACCTTTATTATGAATAAACTAAGTTATATTAACTAAGTTTTAGTTAACTTAGTTTTTTAAACACTTATATATCGCAGATTTAAGTGTTTAACAAGCTTTGTTAGTAAATTTTGTTTTTTTAATTAGATAAAGATTTTAATAATTTTAAACTTAGTATATCCCTATATAGAAATTTTTACACTTTAATGTCCGCATCCTACCCTTGGAACTAATTTAATAGCGTGTATATTTTTAGGAAATCCACCCATTCATTTTTTTATTGCAAAACGAAACAAATTGCTATAGCTAATAGGATGTTATCTATTAACTGGTAAACTTCTTTTGGTTATGGCGACCACCCACAATTTATCGCGCTTTAATACATACCAACATTATTAACTCACTTGTATTTAATTTTCAAAAAACAAATTTTAACATCTTATAAAATAAAAAGACAATCATTGCTGACTGCCTTAATACTTATTCAAATATTTTCCTACCTAACAAAACTTTATGCGTCCTGAAGCTAGTTATCGTAACTTAAATAAAATCAGTAAATTACAATCCAGTCTTAAAGAAGCCTTAATTTATTATCATGGTTTAGGTTTTACTAATATTCAAAATTATTTAAATCTCTGAAAATGAAAATACCAACATAAGGGTTTAAATCCAAACCAACAAACAGCGGTATTATATTTTAATGTATAAAAAATTAAAGTAAAAATAGTAATTTTACATAAAAGCCTTTTAAAATTATCAAGTTGATGATTTTTTTTATTTTATCAAGAGTTTTCGACAAAATTAAAAGAATTTTTTGATTTTGATATTGAAAATATTAAAATTAAATATGAACATTTTTTATCGTCTTTACAAAATAATTTTGGGTATGATAAGATCACTATTTTACCACTTTTAGTAAATGCTAACGGTGTTTAATCTTCAAACTTAAAACAAGATGATTTTGTTTATTTGAGTGATGGTGACTTTAATTTTATTAATGATGATAATAAAAAACCATTATTTGGTTATATTTTTGATACTTTTGATAATTTAACAAAAGATACTGTTATTACTCGTGAAAAGGAGTTTTATGAATATACTAATTTAAATGCAACATATTTTAATACCAAGTTATCGCAAAATACAGCGAATGACTTTCAATCTTATTTTTCAATTGTTAGTAATAAGAAAAATTATCAAATTAGTTTCAATAAAAATGAATTATTTAAGACTGGTTATTGAAATGATGATTTAGGTTGGAGTAGTGCAATTGAAGTATTTACTAATATTCATCATAAAAAAACAGTTAACATTAAAATTTAACACTTATTTAGAAAGTTTAATTATATGTTTTATCATTGGAGCTATTGTTATTGTTTTAATTATTGTTTTTGCAACTAGTAATATTACTATTAATGATAGTTTGCGATTTGTTACAATTTTAAATGTTATTGGGTATCATTATAAATGATTAGCTAGTCGTTTTATATTAATTTTTATGCCAATTATGTTAATTACTTGAATAATATCCATTCCTTTAGCAAGACCAATTATTAAATTATTAACTGATATTATTTATAGTAAAACTAAAGTTTTATTTCCTGTATATATTGCAGATTGATACTATCCGTTGGTTTTATTAATATTAGTTATTTTGTTTACAGTATCTTTTAGTATTTGTTGACTATCATTAATATATCGCAATAAAATTAGAAGTATTACTAAGACATAATACATAGTTAAAATATATTGTTATAATAAAATTTGTGAGGTAGATAAATATGGTGTTTTTAAAAAGATTAGAAGCGTATGGGTTTAAATCGTTTGCTAAGCCAACAAAAATAGTTTTTGAACACGGTATTATTGGTGTTGTGGGTCCGAATGGTTCTGGTAAGTCTAATATTAATGATGCTATTCGTTGAGTATTGGGCGAACAATCAATTAAATCATTACGGGGCGATAATATTCAAGATATTATTTTTCAAGGTAGCATTGAATATCCACAGTTAAATATGGCGGAAGTTAAATTAATTTTTAATAATAAAAAACGCATTTTTCCTATTGACTTTGATGAAGTAGAAATAACTAGAAGAGTTTATCGTGATAATAATGAGAATGAATATTCAATTAATAAAAGTCGTAGCAGATTAAAGGATGTTCAAGAATTAGTATTAGGTACTGGTTTAAGTAAAGGTTCATTAGCTATTATTAATCAAGGTAATGTCGCCAATTTTTCACAAGTTAAACCAGAAGAAAGAAGATTATTATTTGAAGAAGCAGCTAATGTATCTAAGTATAAAAAACGCAAATTAGAGTCAGTTCGGAAATTAGAAAAAACTGAAGAAAATTTAGTTCGCATTAATGACATCATTATTGAGATGGAAAGAAATATTAATTATTTGCGTCGTCAAGCTAAAAAAGCACAAGAACATGTTACTAAAAAAGAACAATTGACAACTATTGAAGTGGCTATTTTAGTAAAAGATATTACTAGTCAGTATGAAGGGCTTCGTGATTTGCAATTAGAAATTAAAAGATATACTTCTCAAACTGAAGATTTAAGTGTTCAAATTACTAATTATGATAATAAAATTAATTTGTTGCAAGAAAATATTTTTACTATTGATAATAAAATGCAACAATTCGGACAACAATTAGATGAACATCTTAATCAACTAGAACTATTACAAAATGAAAAAATCTCACAACAAAATGAAAAGCAAGTTAATAGTAACAATCAAGTTCAAGATTTAGAACAAGATGCTAATAATATTAATCAAGAAATTTTACAACAAACTAAATTAATTACTGAACAGCAAAATATGATTGATGATTTTCAAAAACAAAGAATTTTATTAAATGAAGATTTAGAAGTTGCTGTTAAAAAGTACAATCTTTTAAATAAGGAAATTTATGAATTAAAAAGTAAACAAGATTATTTAGTTGATTTGCAAAGTAATAATACTTATTATTATCAGGGTGTTAAAACAATTTTAAATAATCGAATTCATTTAACAGGAATTATTGATACTATTGATCGATTAATTAATGTTCCTAGTATTTATCAATTAGCTATTCAAGAAGCCTTATCTAGCAGTATGCAACATATTGTTGTTGAAAAGGATAGTGATGCTATTCGTGCAATTCAATTTTTAAAAGCTAACGAAGGTGGAATTGCAACATTTTTACCTTTAAATAGTTTACGGATTCAAATGATTAATAATGAGGATTTATCATTATTAAAAACTCAAAAAGGTTTTATTGGTATTGCTTATGAATTATTAACTACTAATGTTAAGTTTGAACCAGTAATGCGTTTTTTATTAGGAAGAATAATTATTGTTGAGAGTTTAGCGCAAGCAAATGAAATTGCTCATTTGACTTATCGGAAGTATCATATTATTACTTTACAAGGTGATGTTATTCGCTCTGGGGGCAGTATTAGTGGTGGCCACAAAAGAGTTAAGCCATTTTTATTTAATAATGAAGAGCAAGTTAATAATTTAAAAACTAAAATTAGTGAATTAGAACAATTAGTTCAAACTTATTATCAAAAATGGCAAAGTATTAAAGAGAAAATAATAACTTTAAATAATGAATTAGAACAAAAACAATTGCATTTAGGTAAGTTTCAACAAAGTAAACAAAGTAATGAACAAAAACAAAGAATAATTGAGCAAGAATATCAACATTTAACAAAGAAAAAAATGCGAGTTAGTGATGATTTTAATCAAAAACTTGATGAGCGACTAATATTAGAAAATAAAATTAGTAATTTAAAGTTAGAAAAATTAAAAATTGCTGAGCAACAACAAACACAAAGAGCTTTGCGAGAAACTTATAGTAATCAATTATATTCATTAACTTTAGAAATAAAAAAAATGCGTACTGAGTATAAAAATCAAGAGAAACTATTACAAGAATATAACTATCAAAAGTTAGCAATCGATAATTGTTTACAACAAAATTTAGAAAGATTAGCGCGAGAATATCGTTTAACTTATGAATATGGTTATGGAAAGTATGGTCAAGACCCGATTGGTGATATTAAAGAAGTTCGTGAACAAATTATTTTATTACGCCAAGAATTACAAGATTTAGGGCCAGTAAATATTGATGCTATTTCTGAATATGAAACAATTAATGAGCGATATCAATTTTTAAAAGAACAAGAACAAGAATTAAATAATGGTAAAAAACAATTACTTACTGCTATTAAAGATATGGATAAAATTATGATAACTCGTTTTGATGCGACCATTAAAGATATTAATAAAGTTTTGCCAGAAACTTTTAAAGTTCTTTTTGCTGGTGGTACTGCTAGTTTGGCATATACTGATCCTAATAATATTTTAGAAACTGGAATTGATATTTTAGTAAATTTACCAGGAAAAACTATTACTAACTTGAATTTATTATCAGGTGGTGAAAAATCACTAGTAGCTTTAGCAGTGCTTTTTGCAATTTTAAAGGCACGCCCTTTACCAATTGTTATTCTTGATGAAGTGGAAGCACCATTAGATGTTGCTAATGTTGAAAGATTTGCTAAGTATTTAAAGTCTTTTGCTACGGAAACACAATTTATTGTTATCACGCATCGCCCAGGAACAATGGAAAACTGTGATACATTGTATGGCACAACAATGCAAAGTAAAGGTGTTACTAAAATGGTTGCTATTAGATTAGAACAAGCAAAAAATTTAGTTACTTCTGCTAATTAATTTATCGTGTATTATTTAGTATGATAAGGGTAAAATATTAATGATTTAATCCAATGGAGGCTATTAAAATGTTAAGAACTAAATTTAATATTGAGATTGAAAGCTTGAAAAATAATATTATTGAATTATTTAATTTAACAATGAAACAACATAAAGAAGTTATTAAGGCTTTAGAAGAAGAAAGTATTAGTAAATATAAAATAATTGTTGCGAATGATAATAATATTAACAAATTTTATGCTGAAATTTTATATAGTGCCATTTGAAGAATTGCTAAGCAACAACCAGTTGCTAGCGATTTACACCATATTATTGGCTATATGTCAATTGTCAAAGAATTAGAAAGAATTTCTGATTATGCTCGCAACATTGATAATTTTTATTTAAAAGATAAACCACCTGTTAAATATAGTAAATATATTGGTCAATTATCTAAAAAAGTCTTAAAAATTATGCAGTTTATTATTAAAGTTCTTGCTGATGAAACACAATGAGGTAAGAAAATTATTAAAACTATTATTAGATTAGATGATATTGTTGATAGTGAATATAATGATATTAATACTTTGTTAATTGATTTAGTTTTAGATAATGTTACTGAAGATAAAATATGAATTTATATAGGAATTATGCAACAATTAAAATATTTAGAGCGATCTGGTGATCATTTAGTTAATATTACTGAAACCTTATTACTATTTATTTCTCAGAGAACTCATTATGTGGATAGGTTACAATAAGTTGGACCATATTTATGTGGACTTTCAAATAAAATAAAATTATTGATGAAATTTTAAGCACTTTTAAAATTAAAAGATCATTAAGCAATAAGAGTTGTCCTTATGAAAATGCTGTGGCTGAAACAACTTACAAAACTTTTAAAACGGAATTTATCAAGGGTAAAAAATTTGAAAATTTAACATAATTAAAATACGAATTATTTGATTTTTTTAATTTTGTAGAAAACTCTTGATATTTATTGAATATACTTAATTTTAGGTATATTTTTAATGTGATAGGGGTGGGTAATAATTATGGACAAAATAATTCAAGAACTAGTAAATACTTTAACAGATGATCAATTTTTAGAATTTTATGAAAAAGTCAAACAACAAGCAGAATTAATAAAAAAACAAAAACGTTTAAATGAAATTGATCAAAAATTTAGAGCACAAGGTATTAAATGCCCTAAATGTGAATCTTACCTGGATAGGTTGCAATAATTTGGACCATATTTATGTGGACTTTCAAATAAAATAAAATTATTTTTTAATTTTTTCGAAAACTCTTGATAAAATAAAAAAAATCATCAACTTGATAATTTTAAAAGGCTTTTATGTAAAATTACCATTTTTACTTTAATTTTTTATACATTAAAATATAATACCGCTGTTTGTTGGTTTGGAGTTAAACCCTTATGTTGGTATTTTCATTTTTAGAGATTTAAATAATTTTTAATATTAGTAAAACCTAAACCATGATAATGAATTAAGGCTTCTTTAAGACTAGATTGTAATTTACTGATTTTATTTAAGTTACGATAACTAGATTCAGTATTAATTGTTGTTTTAGTTAAACATAAAGTAGAATTTGTTTGTTTTGCTACTAAAAAATATAATTTTTGCATATCAGAAGTAATAATTGAATTTTGGTTAATTAATTCTTTGCTCATATTTTCAATAACTCATTGTTTTTGTAAGCGTTTGGTGTTTGTGGATTTAACATAAATATTGTTATTATTATCAACTGCCATTTGAATACAGCATTTAGTATTAGTTGCGAATGGGTCAAGGTGAATTCTTCGTGGATCAGTTTTATGTTTGAAATTTCCTTTATGAATTTCTTTAATAAATGTTTCATCGATTTGGATTTTACCAGATAATTTTTTAAATTTTAATTGGGTATTTTCTAATTGTTTTGATTTCATTAATTTTTGACGATTATATCAAGCAGTTTTTAATGTAGTTTTAATAAAACGAGAAATTGTTTTACTAGATTGCCCCAGCAATGAAATTTGAATCAATAAATTTCATTGTTCATAATTTAAATGATTTCAATAAATAAAATGATTACGAAAAGCGTCAAAACTTGCACGGCAATTTTTACATAAATATTTTTGTTTTCCTTCTGAATTATGTCCATTTTTAACGCGATGGTAAGATTCACATTTAGGGCATTTAATACCTTGTGCTCTAAATTTTTGATCAATTTCATTTAAACGTTTTTGTTTTTTTATTAATTCTGCTTGTTGTTTGACTTTTTCATAAAATTCTAAAAATTGATCATCTGTTAAAGTATTTACTAGTTCTTGAATTATTTTTTCCATAATTATTATCCACCTCTATCATATTAAAAATATACCTAAAATTAAGTATATTCAATAAATATCAAGAGTTTTCTACAAAATTAAAAAAATTATTAAGAAAGTAGGAAGATAAAAATGGTCCAACTTATTGTAACCTATCCATATTAATTAATGCAGTAAAGAAAAATGTCTTTTTTATTTATAGAGGGCGACATTTTATTTTTTTAAAATTAATATAAAATGTTTAGAAAATAATCTAGAATAGAAATTTATTTCAGATTGTTAATGATAATATTAATTTATAAAATTAAAAAAAGAAAGGATTTAACTAATGTCATTTATAATTCAATGTCCACATTGTCATCAAGAAATTACCGAAAAGGATTTTGAAAAGAGTCATCAAGCATTATCATATTTACAACAATTTTTTAATCGTAAGGAGCAAGAATATTGTGATAAGTTAAAAAATCAATTAGATGCTGATTTTCAAAAACAAAAAGCAATAGAAATTACTAGTCTAGTAAATGAAAAAGAAAATGAGTGAAATAAGCAACACAATAATGAATTGTATAAAATAAAAGAAGCCCATCAACAAATTTTAGATGGTTTAAACCAACAATTAAACGCTGCTAAGAGCAATTTAAAATCCCAAGAAGAAACAAAAAAGGCTGATATTGAAGTTTCTATTTTGAAAGAAAAAAGCAATATTGAAAAACAAAAACAAAAAGAAATTGCTGATATTAAAGATAATTATCAAAAGATAATTGATAAGTTAAATTCTAAAATAAAAGATTTAGATATTAAAGAAAAAACTAATGCATCTCAACGAGAAAAATCGTTTACAGAAAAAGAACTTGAAATTACTAAAAATAAACAACAAGAAATTGATTTATTAAAGGATAAAATTAGTATTTTAGAAAACGAAAAGAAAACAAAGGAAGCAGATATTAAGGTTATTTTGGCTGAAAAAGAAAAAGAGTGAAGTAATTTACAACAAAATAAGTTGGATACTTTAAATAAAGACTATCAAAAAAACATTAATGATTTACAAGAGAAAAATCATCAATTAGATATGTTAGTTAAAACTAATGATGCTAAGGTCCAAGAATTAGTAGCAAAAAAAGAAACTGAAATTATTAATTCTAAACAAGAAGAAATTAATAAGTTAGTTGATGAAACAACTGAATTAAAACTTAAATTAGAACAAGGACGAAATATTAGAACAGGAATTTTAGGAGCTAATTTAGAAAATGATTTTGCAGGTAAAATGCCATCATTTTTCCCAAATGATCATTTTGAAAAAACAACTAAAACCATTAATGGTAAAAAACCTGATTTTAGGTTAGGAGTTTTGAATGATGAAGAGGATAATAAAGTAGTTGGTAATATCTTATTTGAGTTAAAAAATCAAGAAAAATTAGATAGTAAATGAGAGGAAAAATTAGCAATTGAATTAAAAGAATGAAATGCTAAGTTTGGCATTATTGTTTGAACTTATGCTAAAGCACCATTTAGTCGTTCTTCAAAATATCGTGATATTTTTATTATTAATACTGACCTTGAAGTTATTGCATTAATTGTTAATATTTTAAAATTTTTAATTAAAAAAGAATTTGCTTTATCATTACAATCTTTAACTAATAAAAATGATCAGGAATTTAAAGAACGCTTTAATATTTGATTACAAGATGAATTTAGTTCTTTAATTGGTAAAGCGATGCGAGAGTTTATTAAGTTTGAAAAGCATATTCAACAAATTCAAAATTCTAATGAGAAATTAAAAAGCGTTAAAGAGAATTTACAAGAAATATTAATTGCTAAAATTGAGGATTCTTTAAAAAAATTATTGTAATTTTAAAAAACTTCTTGTAGTTAAGACAACAACAAGAAGTTTTTATTGAAAAATTTTTAATTTTTGTAAATAACTAGTAAAATTAGTAGTGAAAGTAAGTCTAAGGAGAGAAATGTATGGAATATAAAGCCCCCAGAGGTACTAATGATATTTTACCAATTCAAAATAAACAACGATATAAATTACAACAAATTTTACGAGATATTGTTAAAAAATATAATTATGAAGAAATTAGTACGCCAATATTTGAACATTATGAATTATTTCAAAGAACTGTTGGTATTAATAGCGATATTGTTAGTAAAGAAATGTTTAACTTTCAAGATAAAAAAGGTCGTGAATTAGCGCTTCGTCCTGAAAATACAGCGCCAATTGTTAGAGCAGTAATTGAAAATAAATTAGTTGATGTTTTAGGATTACCTTTAAAATTATTTTACTATGGACATATGTTTCGCTATGAGCGACCACAACGAGGGCGTCAAAGACAATTTACGCAATTTGGTGTGGAAGTTTTTGGTAAAAAAACTATTTATTTAGATGCTGAAATTATTTGTTTAGCAATGGATATTGTTAAATCGTTAAAGATTAATAATATTATTCTTAAAATAAATTTTTTAGGAGCAAAAGCAACCCAAAATAAATATCAACAAATTTTAAAAACATTTTTACAAGATATAAGCACAACATTATGTGAGGATTGTCAAAGAAGAATTACTAAAAATACCTTGCGAGTATTAGATTGTAAAATTGATCAAAATATTAAAAATTTACCAATAATTAGTGAAACTTATTCTGTTGAAGAACAAGAATATTTTACAAGATTAATAAAGTTATTGGATAATTTAAAAGTTAAATATGAAATTGATAGTAAATTAGTTCGCGGTTTAGACTATTATAATGATATTGTTTTTGAAATTATTAGTTTAGAGACGGGTGTTGAAGGACAGAATACATTAATTGGTGGTGGTCGTTATGATAATTTAGTTGAGGAATTATTAAAAAATCAAAAATCAGTTCCAGCAATTGGTTTTGCAATCGGAATTGAAAGATTAATTAATGCTACTGAAAATCATTCAGAATTTATTAAAAAAATGCTTCCATTGGTTGATGTATACATTATTGCTTTAACCTCTACTGGTTATGAATTAGCAACTAATGTATTATTAACTTTAAGAAGTAATAATTTTATTAGTGATATGGATTATGAACAAAGGAATATTAAGTCTCAGTTTAATGTTGTTTCTAAATTAGATTGTCGTTTTGTTATCATTATTGGTGATAGCGAAGTTAAAGAGAATAATTTAACTATTAAAAATCAGGAAACTAAGGTAGAAGAAAAGATTAGTATTAATGAATTAATTAATTATTTGAATGCAAATAAGGGAGATAAATAATGAGAAGTCATAATTGTGGTGAATTAAGAGAAGAAAATGTTAATTTAGAAGTTAACCTTTGTGGTTGAGTTCATACAATTCGTAAACTTAATAATTTAATATTTTTAGATTTACGCGATCGTTATGGGATGACGCAAATTATAATTAATAGTGAAAATCCTAACTATGTTCTTGCTAAAAGTTTAAGCGCTGATGATGTTATTAAAGTTAATGGTATGGTAGTGCTTCGTAAATCTAAAAATAATAATTTATCAACAGGAAATATTGAAATTATTTGTACTAATTTAGAGTTAATAACTAAATCACAAGTATCACCATTAGATAATGAAAGTTTAGAGGAAACGCGTTTAGAATATCGGTTTTTAGATTTACGAAGACAAGTAATGCAAGATAAAATAATTTTGCGTCATCAAGTTATGCAAATAATGCGCAATTTTTTAAATAATAATAATTTTTTAGAAATTGAAACGCCAATTTTAGCAAGCGCAACTCCCGAAGGGGCAAGAGACTATTTAGTTCCGGCAAGAAATCAAAAAGGACATTTTTATGCGTTACCACAGTCGCCGCAAATATTTAAGCAATTATTAATGGTTGGTGGTTATGATCGCTACTATCAAATTGCTCGTTGTTTTCGTGATGAAGATTTAAGAAGTGACCGCCAACCAGAATTTAGTCAATTAGATTTAGAAATGAGTTTTATTGAACAAAAGGATATTATTAGTCTTTTAGAGCAAATGATGCAGGAAATAATGTTAAAAACTAAAAACATTAATCTAAAAATACCTTTTTTACAATTAGATTATGAAGTAGCAATTGATTTATATGGTAGTGATAAACCAGATTTACGATATGATTTAAAACTTATTGACCTTAGTTTAATGAATACTAGTAGTAAAAAGAAAACTACTAAAGCAATTGTTGTTTCTCAGTTATTAACTGATTTACAATTAGCAGACCTAAAAGTTATTGTTAGTCAATATCGGGCGGGACAGTTAGAATATATTACTTATGACAATAAAGTTATTGCTTCAGAGTTATTATCTAATAATGCTGAAACTATCATTAATAATTTAGCAATTAGTAATCAAGCAACAGTTTTAATGATTACAAATAATTATGAATTGGCTTGTAATACAATGGGGGCCATAAGACAGGCTATTGCTAAACAATTAAATCTTTTTACTAATGAAGATTATCAATTTTTATGAGTTATAAATTGACCATTATTTGCTTATGATAATGAAAGTAAAAAATTTGTTGCTGCCCATCATCCTTTTACGCGCCCTAATATTAAAGATGAAATTGATTTTACTAGTAATCCGCTGTTAGTTAAGTCTCAGGCTTATGATTTAGTATTGAATGGTTATGAAGTTGGTGGTGGTTCAATGCGAATTCATAGTCTTGAAATGCAACAAAAAATGTTAGAGTTTTTACAAGTTTCTGTTGAAGAACAAAAGGAAAAATTTGGTTTTCTTTTGAATGCTTTATCCTATGGAGCACCAATTCATGGTGGTATTGCCTTGGGATTAGATCGTTTAATAATGTTATTAAGTAATAGTCATAGTATTCGTGATGTGATTGCTTTTCCCAAGAATAGTAAGGGTAGTGATATGTTAACGCATGCTCCTAGTGTTGTTAAACAAGAACAATTGAACATTTTGGGGTTAAATGTGGTAAATAGTTAGTAAAATATAGGTATTTTATGAAAAATATATTAAAATAAGTATGGTGAAAAGTAACAAGGAGGAATAATATGTCACAAAACCAATTTCAAAATGAAAACGATGATTATAATCGTGAGCAGTCAATTAATAATATTAAGATGTTAGGTGTTGAAGCTGTCAATCAAGCTAATTCAGGGCATCCAGGAATTGTTTTAGGAGCAGCTCCAATGAGTTATGCACTATTTAGTGAACATTTATATTGTAATCCGCAAGATCCCCAATGAATTAATCGTGATCGTTTTATTTTATCAGCTGGACATGGCTCAGCATTATTGTATGCGTTATTACATTTAAGTGGTTATGATATTAGTATTGATGAAGTTAAAAATTTTCGGCAATTGGATTCAATTACTCCTGGACATCCAGAAAGAAATTTAACACCTGGTGTTGAAGCAACAACGGGACCATTAGGACAAGGATTAGCAATGGGTGTTGGTTGTGATTTAGTAAGAACTTTTCTGGCCCATAAATATAATAAACCTGATTTTAATATTTTTGACTATCATACTTATATTATTTGTAGTGATGGTGATTTACAAGAAGGCATAAGTCAAGAAGCTATTAGTTTAGCAGGTCATTTAAAATTAAGTAATTTAATTGTTTTATATGACTCTAATGATATTCAATTAGATGGTCCAGTAAGTTTATCACAAAGTGAAAATACAAAACAGCGTTTTTTAAGTGCTAATTGAAATTATATTTTAGTTACTGCGGGTAGTGACTTTAAAGCAATTAGTCAAGCAATAAGGCAAGCTAAAGCGGAAACTGAAAAGCCAACTTTAATTGAAATTAAAACTATTATTGGTGTTGGCGCTTCAAAAGCAGGAACTAGCAGTGTTCACGGTGCCCCTTTAGGTGATGATATTATTAAGTTAAAAGAAAATTTAAAGTGAGATTATGAACCATTTTTTGTTCCTGATGATGTGAAAAATGATTTTAAAGTTAGAGTTGCGCAAAGAGGTCAACAACAACAACAAATTTGAAATCAAATGTGAACTGAATATGCTAATAAATATGTTACTGAATATAAGGAAATTAATGATACTTTATATCATAACTATAATTTTACTGCTAATGATTTTCAAGATATTTTAATTGAACAAGATATGGCAACAAGAGATTGTTCATCAATAGTATTAAAAACTATTAGTAAAAAATTGCCATTATTTATTGGTGGTAGTGCTGATTTATCATCATCAACAAAAGTTTTAGGAAGTGATGGATACTTTGCATCTAATAATTTACAAGGTCGTAATATTATGTTTGGCGTTCGCGAATTTGGAATGGGTGCTATTAGTAATGGTTTGCTATTACAAAAAACTGTTCGCTCATTTGTTGCTACTTTTTTAATTTTTAGTGATTATATGAAACCTGCAATTCGTTTAGCTTCATTAATGGAAATTCCTAATATTTTTGTTTTTAGTCACGATTCAATTGCTGTTGGTGAAGATGGGCCGACCCATCAACCGGTAGAACAAATTTCAATGTTAAGAGCATTACCTAACTTAAATGTTTTTCGTCCTTGTGATATGAAAGAAACAATTGCTAGTTATATTTGTGCATTGAATAGTAAAAATAAGCCTACAGCAATTTTAGTTTCGCGACAAAATTTACCGCAAATTATTTCTAGTGATGTTAATAAAGCATTAAAAGGCGGATATATTATTAGTCCTGAAAAATCACAATTAGAATTAATAATTATTGCTACTGGTAGTGAAGTGCAATTAGCATTAAAAGTTCAGCAACAATTACAAAAAGAAAATATTAATACTATTCGTGTTGTTTCTATGCCTTCAACAACTGTTTTTGATTGTCAAGATGTGACTTATAAGTTAGAAGTGCTTCCGCAGAATGTTAAAAAGATAAGTTTAGAAATGGCTTCAACTTGAGGATGACATAAATATGTTGATAATGGGATAACTTTTGGTATTGACAGATTTGGAATATCAGCACCAATGCAAGATATAATGAATAAATTAGGATTTACTGTTGATAATATTGTATTACAAGTTAAAAAATTATTACAAAAAGATAATATAAAGGAGAAAAGATAAAATGCCTTGATGAGCAGGATTGTTAATTGGTCTTGTTGGTGGTTTAGTAATGGGGGGGTTATTAGCATTTTTAATATCTAAAAAGATGTTTGAAAAGCAATTAAGAGATAATCCGCCAGTTAATGAAAAAATGATTCGAGCAATGTATATGCAAATGGGAAGAAAACCTTCCGAATCACAAATTAAAGCTGTGATGAATGCGATGCGTCGTAATCAAAAAAAACCTTAGAACTAATAAAATAATTTTTTAAACTGCCATATAATGGCAGTTTTTATATGGCAAATTTAGTTTGCAATAAAATATTTTAATTTTGTCGAAAACTCTTGATAAAATAAAAAAAATCATCAACTTGATAATTTTAAAAGGCTTTTATGTAAAATTACGGTCGCGTTTAGTTTTATTAGGTATTTTTAAAAAAAGAAAAAATAATCATTTACTATAAATTATTTATAAATTATTTCAATATGCAAATTAAGTATATATATCCTATGTATGATTTTTGTTGTAAAAAATTATTTTAATGTTGTTTTTATAACCTTTTATTAAAATTATGTTTGTTAATATTAAATATTTTTTTTATTACTTATTTTTAAAATAAAATGATAATTAAATTGTAATTACTTTTCTTTTAAAATTATTCAAATCTTTACCCACCTAACAAAACTTTATGCGTCCACTTAATACCAGTTATTAACAAATAAACGATTAATAATCAAAAATACATCTTAAGAACTACATTTTGAAAATCAAACAATATAAAATCTTTAAAAAACTCATCTGTGTTAGTTCGAATTTTTGTTAAAAATATTTAAATTAGAGTAATAAATCTATGAAATATAATAAAAAAATGTATAAAACCTAAAACGCTTTTAAATCATTTAATACCTAATATTTTTTTTAACTTTTTCATTTTTTAAATCTTTAAAATTAAATATATTGTTGATAAAATACAAATCGTTCCTAAAATTTGGAAAATCGGATGTTGAGAAAATAACCTTATCCTTGGTTTAAACAAATCTAAAATTTTAATATTACTTGATAGAACTTTATTAAAATATTCTAAACCCTCACGCACATAGGCTCATAAACCTAAAAAGTCATTTAAAGCAAAAATAGAAAAAACAGCAACAAGAATAAATAATATTATTAATTTAAACATTCTAAAAACCTACCTTTTTATTCGCCGTCCGTGTTGGTTAAATCACGGTCTATTTTTAGGGTTGTTATCACTAAATTTCTTAATTGGGCCACTAGATGATTTTTTCTTAGTTCCTCAATTAGCAACTGATTTTCGATATTTTTTACGAAAGCCAACTTTTAGTCGTTCAATATGAATACCTAAAATGCCACCAATTACAAGATTTATTACAAGCATAATTAGCGAAAAAATAATAATGCGAATATCTGTTCCAGGAATGGTTAAAGTTCAAATTAAATCAAAAACTTTATAAAACATATCGCCAATCAAACTAGCCATTTTTTCTAAGTTTTCCATTTTTTATTGTTCCTTTCATAGAGTAAAATAATGTTGTGGTTGATTGCGTTTTTAGTAGCAACAATATTAGAAAGGAGGTGAAATATGATAAATAGTCCAACCGCCGAAGAAGCTTCTTTAAAATTTTTAAAAGGCGCCTGAACTCTTGTATATAATATATTTGAGTTTTTATTTGGTTTTACACCAATAGCGGTTTTTTTCTGAATTATGATTGTTTGGTATGGCAACCCTTTTTTGGACACTTTTTATGTAGACTGTCATTTTCTAAATTCAACAGGCGTTAAATAATTTAAACTGCCATGTATTCTACGATTATTGTATCAATTAACAAAATCAAATAATTCGCATTTTAATTGTGTTAAATTTTCAAATTTTTTACCCTTGATAAATTCCGTTTTAAAAGTTTTGTAAGTTGTTTCAGCCACAGCATTGTCATAAGGACAACCCTTCGTACTCAATGATCTTTTAATATTAAAGGTTATTAAAATTTCATCAATGATTTTATTTTTGAACTCATTACCACGATCAGTATGAAATAAAGTTATTTTATTTAATGGTCGTGTTATTTTATGAAAAGCTTGTTGAACTAGTTCAGCGGTTTTGTTTGGTCCGGCACTATAGCCAATTAT
Organism: Spiroplasma endosymbiont of 'Nebria riversi'; assembly: GCF_018831625.1. Taxonomy (GTDB): domain Bacteria; phylum Bacillota_I; class Bacilli_A; order Mycoplasmatales; family Nriv7; genus Nriv7. Next base: position 850,243 of record NZ_CP065193.1, on the reverse strand, counting down.
TTCTCGATTAAACAAGTCAATTAATAAACAAATATAATGTCATTTTCCTCCAACTTGCACATATGTTAAATCACTAACAACAACTTCATTAGGTTTTTTGTTATTAAATTGACGATTTAAAACATTACTAATTTGGTCATTATTAACCATTGTTTTATGATTACGATATTTTAATTTGGTGTATTTAGAAACCAAATTATTTTTGATCATAAGGAATCTGATTTTTCGACGTGATAAGATCATATCTTTTCTCATTAAAACAGCTTTAATTTTACGAGCACCATAAATTTTACGACTTTTATTAAATGCACTGATAACTTCTTCTTAATAATTATTAACATCGTACTTAACACAATTATTAGTTTGATAATAATATGTTGATTTTGCTATTTTTAATATTTGATACATTTTTAGTACGGGGGTATTTTTCTTTATTATTGTTAATAATTCCTATTTTTTGCCAATTATCAGGGCTACTTGCTTTAAAATGTCATTCCCCATTCGTAATTGTTGGTTTTCTTTTCGCGAGTAAATTAATTCATTTTCTTCGACAGTGCGATTATCTTGCACTTTAAATGACCCAAAATTATTAAAATTTTCAATTCACTGATATACGGCTGATTTTGAAATTCCGTATTCTTTAATAATTTCAACAATGCTTTTTCCGTTTTGATAAAACATGACAATTTGTTTTTTAAATTCATTTGAATATGAGTTTTTGCCCATTTTTATCTTCCTAATTTCTTAATAATTTTATTTTATTTGAAAGTCCACATAAATATGGTCCAACTTATTGGAACATATCCAATGGGACATAATTCAGAAGGAAAAAAATATTTATGTAAAAATTGCCGTGCAAGTTTTGACGCTTCTCGTAATCATTTTATTTATTGAAGTCATTTAAATTATGAACAATGAAATTTATTGATTCAAATTTCATTGGTGGGGTAATCTAGTAAAACAATTTCTCGTTTTATTAAAACTACATTAAAAACTGCTTGATATAATCGTCAAAAATTAATGAAATCAAAACAATTAGAAAATACCCAATTAAAATTTAAAAAATTATCTGGTAAAATCCAAATCGATGAAACATTTATTAAAGAAATTCATAAAGGAAATTTCAAACATAAAACTGATCCACAAAGAATTCACCTTGACCCATTCGCAACTAATACTAAATGCTGTATTCAAATGGCAGTTGATAATAATAACAATACTTATGTTAAATCCACAAAAACCAAACGTTTACAAAAACAATGAGTTATTGAAAATATGAACAAAGAATTAATTAACCAAAATTCAATTATTACTTCTGATATGCAAAAATTATATTTTTTATTAGCAAAACAAACAAATTCTACTTTATGTGTAACTAAAACAACAATTAATCCTGAAGCTAGTTATCGTAACTTAAATAAAATCAGTAAATTACAATCCAGTCTTAAAGGAGCCTTAATTTATTATCATGGTTTAGGTTTTACTAATATTCAAAATTATTTAAATCTCTGAAAACGAAAATAACAACATAAGGGTTTAACTCCAAACCAACAAACAGCGGTATTATATTTTAATGTATAAAAAATTAAAGTAAAAATAGTAATTTTACATAAAAGCCTTTTAAAATTATCAAGTTGATGATTTTTTTTATTTTATCAAGAGTTTTCGACAAAATTAAAATAATTTTTGTTGTGTAAAAATTCAATAATATGATAGAATGGTGATGAGTAAAAATGAAAATAACAAGAAAGGCGGGGTTAGTTTAGTAATTAAATAATATAATTAGCTGATTGTTTTATTTCTTCAAAACAATACCTAAGAAAACTAAACGCGACCGGGAGGGTAACAATGATTAAAAAAACACCATTAGTTGTTAATATTATCATCATATTGTTTTTATTAGTAGGGTGCAACGCTTTTAATTTTTATGATTATCAATTATCTAATGATAATGATTCGTTAATTAATTATAATTGTGCTTTTGAGGGTAAGAATGTTAATCTTAAAAGTGAGGGGTTAAAGTTAGAAGATACTTTTCATCGTTGGAATTTAGATTTTGAATCATGATTTGATGATGATGATTCAAAATATATGAAATATTTAACAACTATTAATAGAAAGAAAAACAATATTGCTGAAAGAAAAGCGTTACAATCTTGTTATAATGAGATTTTAAAAGTTTCTAATAAAAGTACAGAGCACTATAATAAGTACGAACAAAGTTCATTATTGTTAAGAGATTATTATTCAAGTTATGATGATTTAGTAAAAAATCTTGAAAATACTGACTTAAGAGATGGACAAAAACCAATGCTTGATTTGAAACTATTGGAACAAAAAATTGGTAATAATTCAAAATATTTGTTAGCGATGTATAATTATTTAAGTAAGTATTATGGTAAAAAAAATGTTGCTAAGTTATTAGTTGCCCTTTCGTTTACTAATAGTTTTGATTTCCAGACTGATTCAGAAAAGACCTTAGGGGTTACGGTTTTAGATTGACGATATGGTTATCAGTTTATTGCTTTGCGACCAAGTATTGTTGATAAAGATCATATTAAATCCCAATATTTTAATGGTCAATTTTCAACTAGTAATGTTACTACTGGGGTTATTCATGAGTATGGTCATGCGTTAGAAAACTTGTTAAATTTTTTTCCTGAGCAGTTAAATAGTAATATTTTACCAGATGAAACTAATGCTGCTGATGAAGTTCATTTAGATAAATGATTTAAAAATGGATTACAAAAATCTACTAATAAAAATCAAGCGTGATATAAAAAAGGGTGAAAATTAAAAAAAACAAAAATTTCTGCATCCCAAGAATTTGTTCGTTTTATTGCTAGTAAACTGGGGTATCTTCCAAGTAAGATTAAATTTATTGATACAAATGGCAAAATATATTTTTCTAATTCAGAAGCAAAAATTAGTGCTTTAGTATCAAAATTATTTGTTGATAGTAACTATGGTAAGTTTGTTAGTTTAAAAGAACAGTTTGCAGAGTTATTTAGTCAATGGTTGTTACAACCGATTAGTATGCCAAGCGATCAATTATCAGTTCGCTGAACAATACTCAATGAGTTTTTCTTGGAATACTTACCTAATAAGTATTATCAGATTATTGGAACAAAATTGCTTGCGTAAGCGATAATGTTGTTACCAACAAGATAGGTTAAAATACTTGGACGCATAAAGTTTTGTTAGGTGGGTAGATATTTGAATAATTTTAAAAGAAAAGTAATTACAATTTAATTATCATTTTATTTTAAAAATAAGTAATAAAACAAAATATTTAATATTAACAAACATAATTTTAATAAAAGGTTATAAAAACAACATTAAAATAATTTTTTACAACAAAAATCATACATAGGATATATATACTTAATTTGCATATTGAAATAATTTATAGTAAATGATTATTTTTTCTTTTTTTAAAAATACCTAAGAAAACTAAACGCAACCCAAATACTTCGCTGATTTTGTAATTAACATAATATATGTTATTATTTTATAGTGAAAATATTTTAGAGGTGGAATAATGAATAAAAAAGGTAAAGATAATGCTATTAACTATTATGAAGCAGAAATTACTTGTATAACATGTTCTAATGTCTTTACTGTTGGTTCAACTAAGGGAAAAGAAATTAGAGTAGACGCTTGTTCAAAATGTCATCCTTTTTATACTGGTCAACAACAATCAATGCGTGCTGATGGCCAAGTAGAAAAGTTTGCTAAGCAACAAGCAAAACAACAAGAAATTTTAAAGCAACAAATTGCAGATGCTAAAAATCAAAAACCAATCGTTAAAAATAAAAGTAAAAAAAGTGATAAGTTAAAAGAGGTATCATTAGAAGACTTGAAAAATTCTTTAAATAAATAGTTTAAAACTCACTAAAACAAATTATAGTGAGTTTTTTCGTATTATTTTTAGTTTGTCGTATAATGTAATGAGACTAAGAAATAGGTGATTTTGTGATATTAGAACTTAAGGATATTGTTGTTAAACAAAAAAATATTGTTATTTTGAAAAATATTTCCTTTAATATTTCTAATAATGATGTTTGTGTTTTAATTACTAATTCTTATGAAGAAAAAAGTGCTTTATTTAAAGCTTTTAAAGATGGTAAGAATTTAGAAACTGGGCAAATAATTTTTAATGAAGAAAACATTACAACACAATTAACAAAAAAACGACCGTTAGCATTAATTTTTCCACAAAAATTTCTTTTTTCAATTTTTTCAATTCCTTGAAAATTAACTAGTTTATATTTAAAAAATAAAAATTTTTATTTGCAAGCTAAACAAGATTATCGTGATGCTAAACATCATTTAAATGATTTAATTGATAATGGTATTAATCTTGATAAGAAAAAATATAAAGACCAGTTACGAGATTTTAATGAGAATTTTATTAAAAATAGTCGGATTCTTGAAGAAACACGGATTAATAAATATTATGAGTTTATTAACAAATTTCATCAAACAGCAATTAAACAAATTATGAATGATGTTAATGCTAATAATACTTCAATTTTAATGCAGAGATTTCAAAGTTGAGTTGTAGAAGCGGAGGAATTAACAATTTTAAATAGTCGGTTAACTTTTTTACAAGCTTTATGAGATAAAATTTTTATTTTAACAAGAATGGAAAAAAGTTGTCATTGTCATCAAGGACATAAGGAAAATAAGCGTTCATTTAAGATGAAAGAAGTAACATTTGTTGCTAATGAGTTTTTAGAAACTTTAGGTGGGGAAATTACTGAGTTAAGAAAAAATATTTTACAAGCGGAAATTGATACGAAAGCATATGCGAAAAACTTTTGAAAGTTAGTTAAAAGCATTGAATATCAACATAAAAATGCTGATTTTATTAGTTTAAAAAAAAGTAATAAATTTAAGCAGTGAAAAAAGGCAACAAGAGAATATTACAATGAATTTTATTTTCAACAAGGACAAATTATTAGTGAAATTTTAGTTTCAGAAATTAAAATGCTTCAAGGAAAAATTATGAATGAAACCTATATTTATCATCAATTGCTTTTAAATGGTTTTGATAAAATTAGTGTAAAAAAGTTTAAAAATGAAGTTCATACTGCTAGTAGAGCAGTTATTAGGGTTCGTCAGCAAGCTTGATTACAAGTAAAGAATATTATTGATGATATTGATTTAAAAGGCTTAAAGTTTAGTTTTATTTGACAATTTACGGGTTGAGATCGGATTAAGTTGCAAATTGTTATTGCTCTTATTCAACAAAAACGATTACTTATTATTGATGATACTTTAGTTAAACAATATAAAAATGAGTTTGGTCATTTAATTGAAAAACTTCAAAAGCATTATAATTTAACGATTCTTATTATTAGTAAATATGGTTATTGTGTTATTGATATTGCCCAAAAAGTTATTATTTTACAAAATGGCGATATTGTTCAGCAAGATACAAAAGAAAATATTATTGCTCAACCTTTTAATAAGGGTGTTTTACAGGCGATTAGCTCGCCACATTTAAATTGGTTTGCGTACTTTAATTATACTGAATCATGATTATTAATTGATAATATTAATATTGTCAGTTTAAAGACACTTTATATGGAAAATAAAAATTTTAGTTTTAATGTTGGTATTTTACCAGAAAAAATTGTTCCTGATTTTTACAAACATAAAATAAAAGTTATTAATAAGCAACCCCTTTATGGATGAGTTATTAAGTTAAAAAAAATGCGTAAAGGTGATTGATTACTTGATGTAATTTTAAATGATAATAAAATTATTAAAGTAATAACTCCACCATCAAATAATAAAAAATTTTTAAAAGAAGAAATTAAATTTGATATTTTGTCAGGAGGTATTTATTTATTTGATAGTAAAACCGATCAATTAATTAAGAGATGATAGAGGATAATAATAAAAAATGACAAAGCAAATCTGAGATAAGATAAAAGAATATTCCACGGTAATAATTTTACGCCATATTAGTCCTGATGGTGATGCATATGGTGTACAATTTGGTTTAAAAAATTTAATTGTTGCTAATTTGCCTCATATTAGAGTTTTAACTGGGGGTGCTAGCTTATTAGACTTGAATTATATTGGTATCTGTGATGATGTTAAGGAAGAAGACTATCGTGATGCTTTAGTAATTATTGGTGATTGTGCTAATGCCGAGCGAATTGATGGTGTTGGTTGAGAAAAAGGAAAATATAAGATTAAAATTGATCATCATCCATTTTATGAACAATATGCCGATTTAGAGTGAATTGATGATGTGGTACCTTCAGCAAGTGAAATGGTAGCAAAATTAGCTTTAGATAATAACTTGCAAGTTACAAAGGAAGCTGCTAAAGCGATATTTCATGGAATGGTAACTGATACGGGGAGGTTTCTTTATGGTAATTTACGGGCAGAAACTTTTTTATTAGCAAATTTTTTAATGACAACGGGTTTTAATATTGAACAACTTTATAATAATTTGTATCAACGGCCAATGAATATTATTAAATTTCAAGCATTTGCTTTGAGTAATTTTAAGGTTACTGACAATGGTGTTGCTTTTTTAAAGTTAACACCTGATATTTTGAAAGAATTTTTAATTACTAAAGAAAAAGCTAATAATTTAGTTAATCTCTTAGGGAGTATTTCGGGAATACATATATGAGCATTTTGTAGTCAAGATGAAAATGATGAGTTTATTAAAATTAGTATTCGGAGTACTGGTTTGAGAATTAATGATTTAGCAGCAAAATATGGTGGCGGTGGTCATCATCGTGCAGCAGGTGTAAAAACTAATTCTTGACATACTGTTGATGCCTTATTAAATGATTTAAATTTGTTGGCAAAAAAAATTAATCAAAGTGAGGGTAAATAATGTACGTGCGTTATAAAGATGGATGAATTGAAGTAATTAGTGGTTGTATGTTTGCTGGTAAAACTGAGGAATTAATTCGTCGAATAAATATGTTATCATTTGCTAATAAAAAAATTCAAATTTTTAAACCATTAATTGATAATCGTTATGAAGAAGAAGAAATTGTTAGTCATAATAATAGAAAAATTAAAGCAATAAGAATTTGTGGTGCGCAACAATTAATTGAATTTTTAGATAATGATACCGAGGTTATTGCGATTGATGAAATTCAGTTTTTTACAAGTGATATTTTAATAGTTTTAGAACAATTAGCAGATCAGGGGAAGAGGATTATTGTTGCTGGTTTAGATAAAGATTTTCGTGGTGAACCTTTTAAATGTATGCCAGAACTATTAACGCGGGCTGAATTTGTTACTAAATTAGAAGCAATATGTGTTAAATGTCATTCGCCGGCAACAAGAACTCAAAGAATAATTAATGGGTTTCCTGCTAGTTATCATGACCCGATTGTTTTAATTGGTGCTAATGAATTTTATGAGGCACGCTGTCGTCATTGTCATATTGTTAATGATTATCCACAAACTAATATTAAGGAGAATAAAAATGAATGTCAAAACCCGAGAACGATTGGAAACAATGAAACATCGTTATAATGAAATTAATAGTTTACTAAGTCACTCCGATATTAATAATAATATTGAATTATTAACTAAGTTATCTAAAGAAAGAGCTAAACTTAATGATACAGTATTGCTATATATGAAATATCTTAGTATTGAAAGCAATCTTCAAGAAATTAAAAATATTTTTCAAAATGAAAAAGATGCTGATTTGTTAAATTTAGCAAAAGAAGAATTAAAAGGTAATGAAGAATCATTATTATTTGTTGAACAGCAGTTAACAATTGCATTATTGCCAGCAAACCCTAATGATGATAAAAATGTTATTATTGAAATTCGTGGTGCTGTTGGTGGTGATGAAGCTAATATTTTTGCTGGTGATTTATATCAGATGTATTTACGATATTGTGAATCACAAAATTGAAAAACAGAACTTTTGGATGCACGAATATCAAATTCTGGTGGTTTTTCGCAAATTTCATTTTTGATTAAAGGCGAAAAAGTCTATGCAAAAATGAAATTTGAAGCTGGTAGTCATCGCGTACAAAGAATTCCTAAAACCGAATCACAAGGAAGAATTCATACTTCTACAGCTACGGTTGTTATCTTACCCGAAGCTAGCGCTTTAGATGTTGATGTTAAACCGTCAGAATTAAAAATTGATACTTATCGGGCTTCTGGTGCCGGGGGGCAACATGTTAATACTACTGATTCAGCAGTGCGTATTACTCATTTACCAACTGGAATTGTGGCAACTTCACAAGATGGTCGTAGTCAACATGATAATAAGGATAAGGCTTTAAAAGTGTTACTTGCTAAAATTTATGAAGCTAAACTTGAAGCTCAACAAAGTGAAATGGGCAGATTACGAAAAATTGCTGTCGGTAGTGGTGTACGGGCAGAAAAAATTCGAACATATAATTATCCTCAAAATCGTGTTAGTGACCATCGGATTAATTTGACATTAAATAAACTTGATCGAATTATGCTGGGTGAACTTAATGAGATTATTAATGCTTTAATTGACGATGAACAAAAAAGAAAAATGGGAATGGAAGATTAGTTATGACCTATCATAAGTTATTACAAAAGGGTGAAAAATTATATGTTGATTATCGTAGTCACCATTGTAAATGATTATTAGCTCATTTAGCAGACTATTCATTGCAAGAATTATATGCCAATTTAGATATTGAAAGTAAAGTTAGTGAAGAAGACTTTTATGCTTTAATTAATATTAATTTACAGGGAAAACCGTTGGCATATATTTTAGGTTATCAAACTTTTTTGGGGCGTGATTTTATTGTTAACCCCAATGTTTTTATTCCGCGTACTGAAACGCAAGAATTAGTAGAAAATCTTTTGTATTATGTTGATGACTATTTTCAAGATGTAAAGCAAATTAAAGTACTTGATGTTGCCACGGGTAGTGGTGCGATTGCTATTAGTTTAGCGTTAGAAGAAGCAAAAGTTTTTGTTGTTGCTAGTGATATTAGTAGTGAAGCTTTAAAAGTTGCAAAAGCTAATGCGCTAAATCTTAATTGTCAAAATATTAAATTTGTTAATAGTAATTTGTTAGCGTCCTTTGTTAATAATGATGATAAGTTTGATATTTTAGTATGTAATCCCCCTTATATTGGAATTGATGAACAGATTGAAAATATGGTTAAAGACTATGAACCGCATTTAGCATTATTTGCTACTGATAATGGTTTATTTTTCTATAAATTAATTTTTAAACAAGTAAAAACAATAATGAATAATAAATATTTATTAGCCTTTGAATTTGGTTATTCACAAAAAGCGGCTTTAGAATTATTAGTAAAGGAATATTTTGCAACTAGTGAATATGAATTTATTAAAGATATTAGTGGTCGATGGAGAATGCTTTTTATTTACAATAAATAATAAATAATAAATAATTTTATAGTAAAATAATGACATTAAAAAATAAAGAATTGGGTGAAATGAAATGAAGGGTAAAACAACAAAACCATTGTTAATATCACTTTTTTTAATTCTTTTGTTAGCGCCGGGAATTGCTTTTCTTATTGTCTTGGTTAATGATTCATTAGTTACAACTTTTACTAATGATCTTAATGTTTTTACAAGAGAAGAATATTACTTACAATATTTTCAAAAGACCTATAATTTTTCTTTGGAAAATACTAAAATCCTTTTGCAATATTTATCTGATTTTTATGATTTTAAAATAATTTCCAGTATGAATGAGCAACTTGCCTATACAATTACGGGAACTTCATTAGTATTTTTAGGAATTTTTATTATTTTAGGGGGAGCATTTTTTTTAAATAAAAAGTGAAAAACAACAAGGGCATTAGTAATTGTTTTATTAATTTTTTGAATTATAACAATTGTTGGTTTTGGATTATTAGCTGTGGGGCAATATAAATATCAATGAACTAATGAAGCAACTTTAAATTCGCTAGTAAAAGTTAAGGATGCTAAAGATATTATCATTATTCCCAATCCTTATCATTTTGCGAGTGAAGAATTTCATGAATTTTTAGTGGCATTATCTGGTAAAAAAATTCATTCTGAAGCTATTGAGTGATTTAAAAATTTTCTTTTTAAAGAATTTTATCAAAAGTTAATTAATTTAAAAGGAAATACTAATGATTGAATTAGTGAAGTTGGTATTTGATGAGTTTTTCTTATTCAAGCAACATTAGTTTCTTTAATTGTTGCTTTTGATTATACTAGTTATGCTAGTCATTTAGTGAAACCGGCTTTTGTTTTTAATAAACGGGAAAAAATTTTATTATTTGGTCAAAATTGATTTCGAAAAACTTGGGTTTCTTTTAAACAACCAACAATTTGAAATGTTTTGCGAATTTCAATTTTTTTAATTTCAATATTTATTTTAATTGAAGTTATTTTAATTATTGCTAATTTTCTGAATAAAGATTTAGTAAATCTTTATGATTTGTTATCAAAATTTCCTTATGGTCATAATAATCCTGGAAATATTCTTGAAATTCCTGAACAATCACAAGAAATTATTCGTGAGACTTTTTTGATTGAAATTTTAGCACCAATTTATTATTATCCTAATTTACCAACTGTTTTTGTTGTGCAATTTGTGCCAATTTTAGGTTTAACATTTTTAATAATTATTTGAAGTGTATCTTTTGTTCTTATTAAGAGAATATCTTATTTATCTCGTGGTTCAATAATCTTATTTTATACTTTTTTTCTGCCAATTCTTTTTGCTGGTTTATTTCTTTTTACATATTCACAAACTAATACTAATAATTTAATTGCTGTTGCTAATGATATACTTTATAAACTTAAAGAAAAATATCCTGATTTTCATATATCATATTATAAATCATCCTTATTTGGGGGTGCTATTTCTAATATTGGCGAGTGAATTGTGTTTAGTGTTGAAATTATTGTTCTTACTGTCTTTTCAATTATTATTTCAATTTTGTTATGGAAAATTTATCAACAAGATAATTTAAAAATAAAAATGACAATTCCTAATTTTATTTTAGAAAATGGATAGGTTACAATAAGCTGGACCATATTTATGTGGACTTTCAAATAAAATAAAATTATTAAGAAAGTAGGAAGATAAAAATGGGGAAAAACTCATATTCAAATGAATTTAAAAAACAAATTGTCATGCTTTATCAAAACGGAAAAAGCATTGTTGAAATTATTAAAGAATACGAAATTTCAAAATCAGCCGTATATCAGTGAATTGAAAATTTTAATAATTTTGGGTCATTTAAAGTGCAAGATAATCGCACTGTCGAAGAAAATGAATTAATTTACTCGCGAAAAGAAAACCAACAATTACGAATGGAAAATGACATTTTAAAGCAAGCAGCACTGATAATTGGCAAAAAATAGGAATTATATTAACAATAATAAAGAAAAATATTCCGTGCTAAAAATGTTTCAAATATTAAAAATAGCAAAATCAACATATTATTATCAAACTAATAATTGTGTTAAGTATGATGTTAATAATTATGAATAAGAAGTTATCAGTGCATTTAATAAAAGTCGTAAAATTTATGGTGCTCGTAAAATTAAAGCTGTTTTAATGAGAAAAGATATTATCTTATCGTGTCGAAAAATCAGATTCCTTATGATCAAAAATAATTTGGGTTCTAAATACACCAAATTAAAATATCGTAATCATAAAACAATGGTTAATAATGACCAAATTAGTAATGTTTTAAATCGTCAATTTAATAACAAAAAACCTAATGAAGTTGTTGTTAGTGATTTAACATATGTGCAAGTTGGAGGAAAATGACATTATATTTGTTTATTAATTGACTTGTTTAATCGAGAAATAATTGGCTATAGTGTCGGACCAAACAAAACCGCTGAACTAGTTCAACAAGCTTTTCATAAAATAACACGACCATTAAATAAAATAACTTTATTTCATACTGATCGTGGTAATGAGTTCAAAAATAAAATCATTGATGAAATTTTAATAACCTTTAATATTAAAAGATCATTGAGTGCGAAGGGTTGTCCTTATGACAACGCTGTGGCTGAAACAACTTACAAAACTTTTAAAACGGGATTTATCAAGGGTAAAAAATTTGAAAATTTAACACGATTAAAATGCGAATTATTTGATTTTGTTAATTGATACAATAATCTTAAAATACATGGCAGTTTAAATTATTTAACGCCTGTTGAATTTAGAAAATGACAGTCTACATAAAAAGTGTCCAAAAAAGGGTTGCCATAACAAAAGAAAAAAAGATTTAAAAAAGTAAAAAAAATATCCAAAAAATAAAGAGGAAAATAAAATGTTTTTTGCATATAATCGTTCAATGTTAATTTGATTTTTGACTAATATATTATTATTTTTTAGTCACTTTTTAGTCATTTGAACACTTTATTATTTTACATATAATTATAAAGCTGCTCCATTGGAGTTTTCAGCGTTAATTTGAGCTATTGGTATTAGCATTGTTGCCATTCTTTATTTGAGTGAAGTATTATTTATTATGATTAAGTTTTATCCGCTGTGGAACCGACCATTTTTAACTGTTAGTGATTATTATCAATGATATCTTTTAAATCGTTTTCTTACTTATACTACTTTTATTTTGTTAATGATAACGACTTTTTTTAGTTTAATAAAATTGCCGATTAGTGTGAGAAATGCTGTTTATCAGAATGCGGATTATTTAATTTATTTAATATTTATTCCAATCTTAATATTTAATGCAATTGTTGTGTGATATAATTACAAATATAAAAAAATTATTAGAACGCGAAAAAAAGCATCTAATAAAGTAGAATTAGTTTATAGTGTGAGGTAGAGACAATATGATTAGAAAAGAAAAATGGCTTTATTTAATTGCTAATGTAGTATTAATATGAAACCTTGTATATTTTATTATTGCTAATTACCTAAGTAGTGAGGTTGTTCTTTGAAGTGATGTTTTTAAAGATTCTTTACTATTGTCTTCAACAAAAATTCTTTTGTTACCATTATTATCGCTACTTATTAGTTTAATAAGTATTGCTGTTGCTTTATTTTTAAATTTTAAAAATTATAAAACTAAGCAAAGTAAATATCTTATTGCTTGAATTTTTTTATTATCATTATCAATGGCAATATCTTTAATGTTATCTTTTTATTCGCAAATATCATTAGCAGTGTATATGGATAGTGGTGACAGTGGTTTAAGTATTTCGTGGTTAAATGGTCGTTCAATTTGAATTATCGGCGGAGTAATAATCGTTGCTAAAATTGTTGCTATTGTTGAGTTTGCAATGAATTATAATTCATTATTAAAATATAACTCGCTATTAGAAAATAGTTTTAAGGATGACGGAACAGCGTTTAGTTTAAATTCTAATTTACAAAATATGAAATATAGTAATAAAGAACCAAAAACAGAATATATCCCTAATATTAATAACTTTTATGCTAAAGAAAATTTATTACAGGATAATAATATTAAACCATTAATAAAAGAAAATGAAGAATTTAATAGTTTGGGAATTGTAAATCCGTTACCAACTATTACACCACCAACAATGGGATTTACACAGCAAATTAAAAATGAATATGAAAAGGATTTTGTTTTGGTTCAGGAATTGCATCGTATTAATATGGCACAAAGTAATGCTCGTGTTGCGAAGTTAATTAATATTTTTTATAATCGTTATGACCGCGGTTTGGATCTTGATGTTGATCGGGTAATGCTCTTAATCTATCGGGTAGCATTAGAACACGAACCGCTTTTTGGATATTTAAAAGATGCTATTTTATATAAACTAGATAGCAAATTTATTTCTGATTTAGCTCGTAAATGATTTAATTCTTATACTAATAAGGTAAATAATTTTTATAGTACTAGTCGTTCTGCTTTTAAGAAAAGTCTTAATGAAGGAATAACTATTATGGGTAATGATATTGAAAAGTATTTGCAAGAATCGGTACCGAGATAGTTTTATTAGTTTATGCAAATATTATCATTAGAACAAAAAAATCTTATTATTCATAATTTATTAAACGAGCAAGTTGGTATTGTTCCTACCGATACAGTATATGGTTTAGTGGGAATTTATTCTTCGCAATTTGTCGCTAAAAGAATCTCGCATTTAAAATTAAGAGATAAAAATAAACCATTGGCAGTTATTGTTATTGATATTGCAATGGCAAAAGATATTGGGGTTATTACTTCGCAAATTGAAAAGTTATATGAATCGTATCCTCGGGGGAAAATAACAATTATTGTTAAACAAAAAGTGAATGTCACAGAAACGATAGCAATTAGGATTACCAATTATCACTGGTTACAAGATATTGTTTATCAAACAGGACCACTATTTGCCACTAGTGCTAATATTCATAATGAAAATCCAATTATAACTGTTAATGAGAATAAACTTGAAGTTGATTTTATTGTTGATGGGGGTATTATTGACCAAAAGGCTTCAACAATTATTGATGCTACAGGTAGTGAGATTGTTATTATTCGTTCATAAGTTATATTAGGCGTTATTGTATTAATATTTTTTATATATTAATTTAATTAATAATATATAAAAACTCTTTATTTTATTGAAGTTATTTTTTAATTTTGTCGAAAACTCTTGATAAAATAAAAAAAATCATCAACTTGATAATTTTAAAAGGCTTTTATGTAAAATTACTATTTTTACTTTAATTTTTTATACATTAAAATATAATACCACTGTTTGTTGGTTTGGAGTTAAACCCTTATGTTGGTATTTTCATTTTCAGAGATTTAAATAATTTTGAATATTAGTAAAACCTAAACCATGATAATGAATTAAGGCTTCTTTAAGACTAAATTGTAATTTACTGATTTTATTTAAGTTACGATAACTAGCTTCGGGATTAATTGTTGTTTTAGTTACACATAAAGTAGAATTTGTTTGTTTTGCTACTAAAAAATATAATTTTTGCATATCAGAAGTAATAATTGAATTTTGGTTAATTAATTCTTTGTTCATATTTTCAATAACTCATTTTTTTTGTAAACGTTTGGTGTTTGTGGATTTAACATAAATATTGTTATTATTATCAACTGCCATTTGAATACAGCATTTAGTATTAGTTGCGAATGGGTCAAGGTGAATTCTTCGTGGATCAGTTTTATGTTTGAAATTTCCTTTATGAATTTCTTTAATAAATATTTCATCGATTTGGATTTTACCAGATAATTTTTTAAATTTTAATTGGGTATTTTCTAATTGTTTTGATTTCATTAATTTTTGACGATTATATCAAGCAGTTTTTAATGTAGTTTTAATAAAACGAGAAATTGTTTTACTAGATTGCCCCAACAATTAAATTTGAATCAATAAATTTCATTGTTCATAATTTAAATGACTTCAATAAATAAAATGATTACGGGGAGCGTCAAAACTTGCACGGCAATTTTTACATAAATATTTTTGTTTTCCTTCTGAATTATGTCCATTTTTAACACAATGGTAAGATTAACATTTAGGGCAATACCTAGAATTAAGTATATTCAATAAATATCAAGAGTTTTCTACAAAATTAAAACAAAATTAAAATAATTTTTTTATAAAATGGTGTATAATTTAATAAAATAAAAGGAAAATAATGGTTTATTTCTTGAATTTAAGTAAGTGGATATTAAGGGGCGAAAAGCAATGACGTTAATGATTATGGGAGCAATAATGATATTTTTATCTACTCTTTTAGGGATATTTTTATTAGTGTTATCAATGCCAATTATTTTTAATTTTATTACTAATGAAATTTGGTTAGAAAAATTATTTTTAAGATTTGGTAAAGAAAATTTTTCTTTTGCATTAATTAAATTAAAAAATAATTTAATGAGTAATCTTGTAATTTATGTATTTTTTGGAATTTTAATTACCATATTTTTTGTTTTAGTAACAATAGTAATATCACAAATTCGTCATCGTAAAAATCATAAAGTGGCAATTAGACTATTTTATACAAATTTTGCTTTAACGGGAATTATTTTTACTATTTTGGTTTTAATGATTATTTTTACGGGAATATGATGATTTTCATTTATTTTAGCAATTTTAGCAATGGGGTTATTTTTTTTTACAAAATTCCTTCTTATCATTAATTAAAAATTCTATTAATCATAAAGAATACCAAATTGGTAATATTATTACTGTGGGTGATGGAAAAATTAGTAATGAAAATTATTTAGATATTAATAATGAAATTGTAAATATTAGAAAAAATAATATTCAAGCACAACAATCATTGTCTTTAGTAAAAGAACAGTTACATTCAGAGTTTTTAAATGATAAAGACTATGAAACTAATGAAATTGATAACAATAAGTTGGTGGTAAACTCAAAAGCATCATTACCAGATATTTTAAATCCAATGTTGTTAAAAGAGAATAAAGATGATGGCGAGGTTTGTAAAATAATTGCAGAACCGATTTATGAAGAAATAGCAACAGACGAGATAGTGTTTAATTCACAGATTACCGCGGAGCAAGTAGTTGTTAGCAATAAGCAACAACAGTTAGATTCAAAAAATAATGTGATATCATCAGATGAACAAAAGGAAGCTGATGATAAGGAGCAAGTTAATATTAATAAAGAAAATCTACAAGTTAAGCAACCGCAGTGTTCATATGTTGCTCCAAGCGAATTGGAGTATGACGATGTTAAACATCCATTGATGAGTAATAGTTCAGAAACTGGTAATGGGGAATATGGTTCTGGGAAGCAATTATTTACTAATGAGTATTATCAAGGACAGCAATATTCACAAGTTCAGGAACAAATAGTGGCGTTAGGTGAACAAAAGGAAGCTGATGATACAAACATTGAGCCTAATAAAATTTATTATCATTCACCGATGACAGGAAAAACTGTTGAAATTGATCCACAAAAGACAAGAAAATTTTTATTTGCTAATCTTCCAGAAAAACCAGATGAGTTAGAAAGTCCGGTGTATGAATATAATCCGATTGAAGAACAAGATAAGAAACCAAAACAGGGCAAAAAGAAGAATCACGAAAGTCGTTCTTATGGAATTTTTGACCAAACAATGCAGCGCCAAGCTAATCCAGTAGGAATACAAGAAGCGGTTTCCTATCCACAAGGATATGTGCAAGCACGATATCAAACAAAATCTAATTATTATAAACAAACAGAATTAAATATTAATTTACCAAACCAAGAAACATATAATAAATCTGTTATTAATCAACAATTTGATACAGCAGTAATTGCAGAACATTATCATTCGCAATATCCAAATTATATATTTACTAATGGTAGTTGTCCTATTTGTTATCAAGGTGGTTAGTTATTCTAAAATCTAGAACTTAATTATATATAAGTTCTAGATTTTATTTTGGGGATATGTTGCATTTTTATAATAAATTAGTTATTATTATAAAGGACTTTATTTAGATACGCACGGTATCGTGTGTATAAAATAATAACACGATGAAAGAATGAAAGGAGTATTAATTATGCCAACAATTAATCAATTGATTCACAAGCCAAGAAAAGGAAAGACTCGTAAATCAAAGTCAGCGTTATTAGGAGTAGGCTATAACTCATTAAGAAAAAAGCAAACTACTGGTTCTTCTCCCCAAAAAAAAGCAGTATGTAAACTTGTGAAAACAGAAACGCCAAAGAAACCTAACTCAGCTTTAAGAAAGATTACTCGTATGCTACTAAGTAATGGTTTAGAAGTGACTGCATATATTCCTGGTGAAGGACATAACTTGCAGGAGCATTCAGTGGTACTTATTCAAGGCGGAAGAACGAAGGATTTACCAGGAGTGCGCTATCGAGTTATTCGTGGTGTTTTAGATGCGGCTGGTGTTGAAGGGCGAAGACAAAGTCGTTCAATTTATGGAACAAAGAAACCTAAAAAGTAATAGTTTAAGAAAGGAGTTATTATATGCGTAAAAGAAGAGCAGAAAAACGAGATGTTTTACCAGATCCAATATATAATTCAAAGTTGGTTACGAGAGCAATTAATAAAATTATGGTTGATGGTAAAAGAGGAATTGCCCAAACAATTCTTTATCAAGCTTTTGATATTATTAAAGAAAAAACAAATGATGATCCATTGGATATTTTTAATAAAGCATTAAATAATGTTTCACCACAATTGGAGTTGAAAGTAAGAAGAATTGGTGGTGCTAATTATCAAGTACCTATTGAGGTATATGAAGTGCGAAAAATGACATTGAGTCTTAGATGATTAATTAATTATTCACATAGTCGTAATGGAAAATGTATGCAAGAAAAGTTAGCAGCAGAAATTATTGATGCATCAAATGGTATAGGTGGCGCTGCTAAGAAAAAAGAGGAAACCGAAAAACAGGCAGAAGCAAACAAAGCCTTTGCTAATTACCGTTGATAATTTAAGAGGAGTAGATAGAGGATGCCAAGAGAATATAGTTTAGAAAAAATTCGCAATATGGGTGTTATAGCCCATATTGATGCTGGCAAGACTACGGTTACTGAGAGAATTTTGGTACATACTAAAAAAATTCGTAAAGCTAGAGAAACCCATGATGGTGGTTCACAAATGGATTGAATGGCTCAAGAACAAGAACGCGGCATTACGATTACTTCAGCAGCGACAACAGCGGTTTGAAGAGAATTCAGACTTAATCTTATTGATACGCCTGGGCATGTTGATTTTACTGTTGAAGTAGAGCGGTCATTACGAGTATTAGATGGTGCAGTTGTGGTTTTAGATGCCCAGTCAGGTGTGGAACCACAAACAGAAACAGTTTGAAGGCAAGCAAATACTTACAAGGTACCAAGAATTGTGTTTATTAATAAAATGGATAAAATTGGTGCTGACTTCTTATATTCTATTAATACAATTTATGACCGTTTACAAGGTAATGCTCATCCAATTCAATTGCCAATTGGTAGTGAAGATAATTTTGATGGTATTATTGATTTGATTGAAATGAAAGCATATTATTATAATCAAAATGATGTTCATGAAACAGTAGAGGAGATTCCGATCTCTAATGAATTACAAGAATTAGTTAAAGAAAAGCGCAGTAGTTTAATTGAAACACTTGCTAAACTTGATGATGAGTTAGCGATGCAATATTTAGAAGGCGAAGCGATTGATATTGAACAAATTAAACGAGCGATTCGTAATGCTACTTTAACAGCTGAATTCTTTCCTGTTGTTTGTGGATCAGCGTTTAAAAATAAAGGGGTTAAGTTGTTATTAGATGCGGTTGTTGATTATTTACCATCGCCATTAGATATTCCAGCCATTAAAGGGGTGTTTCGTAATGGCGAAGAAGCAGAAAGAAAAGCATCTGATGATGAACCTTTTGCTGCCTTAGCATTTAAAATTATGACTGACCCTTATGTCGGAAAGTTAACTTTCTTTCGTGTTTATTCAGGGGTATTAAACTCAGGTTCTTATATCTTGAATGCCACTAAAGATAAACAACAACGCATTGGAAGATTATTAAAAATGCATGCTAATAACCGTGAAGAAATTCAAGAAGTATATGCTGGTGATATTGCAGCGGCCGTTGGTTTGAAAGATACAACAACTGGTGATACTTTATGTGATGAGAAGCGTGCGATTGTTTTAGAATCAATGATTTTTCCAGAACCAGTTATTTCTTTAGCATTAGAACCAAAAACTAAAGCTGATCAAGATAAAATGAGTTTAGCGCTATCAAAACTTGCTGAAGAGGATCCAACATTTAAAACATGAACTGATAATGAAACTGGACAAACAATTGTTGCGGGAATGGGTGAATTACATCTTGATATTATTGTTGATCGCATGAAACGGGAATTTAAAGTTGAAGTAAATGTTGGAAATCCACAAGTATCATATCGTGAAACTATTAAAGTCTCATCTGATTGTGAAGGTAAATATATTAAACAATCAGGTGGTCGTGGACAATATGGGCATGTATGAATTAAATTTGAACCTAATCCAGATAAAGGATTTGAATTTATTGATAAGATTATTGGTGGTAGAGTTCCCCGCGAATATATTAGTTCTGTTAAAGCGGGACTAGAAGCTAGTTTATCTGGTGGTGTTTTAGCGGGATATCCATTAATTGATATTAAAGCAACATTATTTGATGGGTCATATCATGATGTTGATTCATCAGAGATGGCATTTAAGATTGCGGCTTCAATGGCTTTAAAAAAAATTAAGCAGCATTCGCAACCAGTATTGTTAGAACCAATTATGACTGTTGAAGTTGTAGCACCCGAAGCATATTATGGTGATGTGATCGGAAATCTTTCTTCAAGAAGAGGCCAGATTGAAGGCAGTGAGCAAAGAGGTAATATTCAAGTTATTAAAGCTAAAGTACCGTTAGCAGAAATGTTTGGGTACGCAACTGATTTGAGGTCCTTTACACAAGGAAGAGCAAGTTATACAATGCAGTTTTATCACTATCAAGAAACACCAAAATCGGTTAGTGAAAAAATTGTTGCTCAAAATTCAAAACAAGGATAATAATTTTGTTGTTAGCAACTTTAATTTTAAGATAAATTTAAGATAAAATATAAATATCTTTTTTAAAAAGTAGTAATAAAAATGAAAGGAAGAAATGAAATGGCAAAAGAAGCATTTTCGAGAAGTAAACCGCATGTTAATATTGGAACAATTGGTCATGTTGATCATGGTAAAACCACTTTAACAGCAGCGATTACTGCGGTATTAGCAAAGAAAGGTGGAGCAAAAGCAAGAAAATATGATGAAATTGATGCTGCACCAGAAGAAAAAGCAAGAGGGATTACAATTAATATTGCCCATGTTGATTATGAAACTGGAGCAAGACATTATGGACATATTGATGCTCCAGGGCATGCTGATTATGTAAAAAATATGATTACGGGTGCAAAACAGATGGATGGAGCAATTTTAGTTGTCGCTGCAACTGATGGCGCAATGCCCCAAACTAATGAGCATGTTTTATTGGCTAAAAATGTGGGAATTAAAAAATTAGTTGTTTATTTAAATAAAGTTGATTTACTTGATGATCCTGATATGTTAATCTTAGCAGAAGAAGATATTAGAGAATTATTAACTAAACATGGTTTTGATGGTGGCAATACACCAATTATTGAAGGTTCAGCATTAAAAGCATTAAATGGTGATCCCGAACAAGAAGCAAAAATTCTTGAATTAATGAAAGCTGTTGATGAATATATTCCAACGCCAGAGCGAGATTTAGATAAGCCATTTATGATGTCAGTCGGAAGTGTTGTGAGTGTTCCAGGTCGTGGAACAGTTGCTACTGGTCTTGTTGATCGGGGAATATTAAAACCTGGTGAAGCGGTAGAAATTGTCGGGTTTGGTGATAAGGTAATTAAAAGTATTGCTACAAGTATTGAAACTGGTCACAAAACGCTAGATGAAGCTAGAGCTGGTGATAATGTTGGAATCTTATTACGAGGTGTTGAAAAAGATGCCGTACGAAGAGGACAAGTTTTATGTAAACCAAGAACAGTTACGCCTCATAATAAATTTCAAGCAGAAATTTACTTATTGACAAAAGCTGAAGGTGGTCGTCATACGGCAACTAAAAGTAATTATCAACCACAATTTTATTTACATTCTTCAGATGTAACAGGAACAGTTACCTTACCTGCTGGTGTTGACTTTGTAATGCCTGGTGATAATACTGAAATAACTGTTGAGTTAAATACTAAAGTTGCTTTAGAAGAAGGAACACAATTTGCTATTCGTGAAGGCGGTAAAACCGTGGCTTCAGGAATAATTAATAAGATTTTAGAATAAAAATTTTAAAAAACAAACAAAATAAAGAAACTAAAAAGTTATCTATTTTAAATAGATAACTTTTTAGTTTTACAAATTATTACTATTTAACTCTAGTTAAAAGTTCAACTAGTGTTTTAACCATACATAACCCCGCTACCGCGAGAATCGCTATCAGCTGTTCCTGCAATATCTAAGTGAATGAAAGGTTTTTCTTCAACAAATTCTTGTAAGAAAGCAGCCACTTGTGAAGAACCCATATCCCGAATTTTTCCAATATTTGCTAAGTCAGATATTTGTGAGCATTGCATTTCTTCAATATTTTCTTTGTATATCGGCATTCTTCAAATGCGTTCTTTGCTTAAATTACTTGCTTGTTCAAATTGGTGGCAAAAATCATTGTTATTACTAAATACACCTGTAGCGCACTTTCCTAAAGAAACCACGAATTACTCCGGTTAAAGTAGCAACATCAATAATTTTAGTAGCGTTGTTATTTCTAATGGCATAAGTAATTCCGTCAGCTAAAACTAAGCATCCTTCAGCATCAGTATTTAAAATTTCAACGGTTTTACCGTTCATTGCGGTTGCCACAGCTTCAACTAAGGGCAGCGCGTGACCTCCAATGCGATTTTCAGTTAAACAGGCAACCGCAACAACATTAATTGCGCGTTCAATTTTAGCAATGGCTAACAATGTTGAACAAACAATCGCTGCTCCCGACATATCAAATTTCATATTAATCATTGAAGCTGCTGGTTTTAATGAATAACCACCAGAATCAAAGGTAATTCCTTTGCCGACTAAACCAATTTTTTCTTTGCTATTAGGATTTCCTATGTATTCAATTATCACAACTCGGGGGTCGTTGTGACTACCATTAGCAACAGCTGGCAGAAGACCCATTTTATTTTCAATAATTGCTTTTTTATCTAAAATAGTAATTTTAACATTATCAATGCCTTCAAAAACTTTTTGAATATCTTGAGCAAAGATTTCTGGGTACATTAAGTTTGGCGGTGTATCTTGTAAGTTTCTTGTTAAATTAACACTATCTAGTTTAATTTGAGCAATATTAAAAATTTTGGTGTTATCACTAATATTAGTAATTAGATGACAGTTTGCTTTTTCTTGCTTTTTTTCTTGTTTATAAGATGTTACTTGATGTTGGGCATATAAAAGGCTTCACTAATGGCTTGTAATGCCAATTGTTCATTAAAATGATCAGTTGTAAAACTAGAAACATCAATATTTAATTCCCGAGTGTTGGTACTGCTAAATTTTTTCATTCATTGCTGTAATTTACAAAATGTCATTTTTTTTTCTTTAAAGTAAACGAAAAGGATTTTTTCTGAGTTGATTAAGGTTGTATTTCTGGATAGGTTTCAATAAGTTGGGCCATATTTATGTGGATTTTCAAATAAAATAAAATTATTAAGAAAGTAGGAAGATAAAAATGGGGAAAAACTCATATTCAAATGAATTTAAAAAACAAATTGTCATGCTTTATCAAAACGGAAAAAGCATTGTTGAAATTATTAAAGAATACGGAATTTTAAAATCAGCCATATACTCAGTGAATTGAAAATTTTAATAATTTTGGGTCATTTAAAGTGCAAGATAATCGCGCTGTCGAAGAAAATGAATTAATTTTTACTTGCGAAAAGAAAACCAACAATTACGAATTGAAAATGACATTTTAAAGCAAGCAGCACTGATAATTGGCAAAAAATAGGAATTATTAACAATAATAAAGAAAAATATTCCGTGCTAAAAATGTGTCAAATATTAAAAATAGCAAAATCAACATATTATTATCAAACTAATAATTGTGTTAAGTATGATGTTAATAATTATGAAGAAGAAGTTATCGGTGCATTTAATAAAAATCGTAAAATTTATGGTGCTCGTAAAATTAAAGCTGTTTTAATGAGAAAAGATATTATCTTATCACGTCGAAAAATCAGATTCCTTATGATCAAAAATAATTTGGTTTCTAAATACACCAAATTAAAATATCGTAATCATAAAACAATGGTTAATAATGACCAAATTAGTAATGTTTTAAATCGTCAATTTAATAACAAAAAACCTAATGAAGTTGTTATTAGTGATTTAACATATGTGTAAGTTGGAGGAAAATGACATTATATTTGTTTATTAATTGAATTGTTTAATCGAGAAATAATTGGCTATAGTTCCGGACCAAACAAAACCGCCGAACTAGTTAAACAAGCTTTTAATAAAAAAACACGACCATTAAATAAAATAACTTTATTTCATACTGATCGTGGTAATGAGTTCAAAAATAAAATCATTGATGAAATTTTAATAACCTTTAATATTAAAAGATCATTGAATGCGAAGGGTTGTCCTTATGACAATGCTGTGGCTGAAACAACTTACAAAACTTTTAAAACGGAATTTATCAAGGGTAAAGAATTTGAAAATTTAACACAATTAAAATGCGAATTATTTGATTTTGTTAATTGATACAATAATCTTAGAATACATGGCAGTTTAAATTATTTAACGCCTGTTGAGTTTAGAAAATGACAGTCTACATAAAAAGTGTCCAAAAAAGGGTTGCCATACCATAAATTATATCGCAAAAACATTTCATCAGGTAAACTTAGGTAAACTTAGGTAAACTTAGGTAAACTTAGGTAAACTTAGGTAAACTTAGGTAAACTTAGGTAAACTTAGGTAAACTTTCCAAAAAATGCAATATACTTCATTAAAAAATATAAAAATAACCATTTGTAATGATAACAATAATGGTTATTTTTATATTGATATCATTCTTAATAACTAATTTTATTGGCAGGGGTAGCAGGACTTGAACCCACAACACGCGGTTTTGAAGACCGCTGTTCTACCAATTGAACTATACCCCTACAATAAATATATTCTATCAAAGTTATTAAAAATGACAAAGTAAATTTTAAAGAAATTTTAAAGATTATTAATTACCTTCTTGATTTTTTTCCTGACAAGATATACAAATTCCATGTGCTTCTAATTTATAATGCACCAGTTTAAAATCAGCATTTTGTAATTTTTCTTCTAATTTTTTCAAATTATCTTGAAAATCTTGATCACTTAAATGCATATCTTCACTAAGATGAATAACCTTATGACAAGTTTCACAAAATAAATGAAATAAGACAGGATTTGATAATTCAAAAACAATATCTCGGCCATTAAAAACATTAAGATAAATCAATTCTTCTTGCAAAAACAAATCTAAAGTATTATAAACTGACATGACATTAATATTCTTATGTTCATCATTTTCTTTTTTCAGTTCTCTAACAATGGCATTAATATTTAGATGTTGTTTCTTTAATAATAATTTTAATATTGCTAATCTAATATTAGTTAAACGATGTCCTTTATTTTTTAATACTTGCGTTAATTTCTCATAATCTCATTTCACAATTTTAACGCCCTTTTTAACTATTACTATTTACTACTTCTTCAATAATAATTATTAAATCCTGAACAGTATTAATATCACTTAACTTATTATCAGGAATCCGAAATTTATATTCTTCTTCTGCTAAAATAATTAAATCTATCAATTCTAAAGAGTCCAAACCTAAATTACGGAAATTAGTTTCTAATGATATTTTTACTTTGATACCCTTTTTTTCTTTCAATAATTTAGCAATTTCAACTAATCAATTCATTAAATTCTTCCTCCTTTTTAATATGCCCGCGCAAAGTAAAAATGACCTTTTGCTCTTTGATTACATTTAAAACATTTAGAATTTTCTTCAACTTGCTTTTCTAAATCTTGACAACGACTAACAGTACTAGTTAACTGTTTAATTTCTGCTTCACACTCAATACGATTACAAAATCAAGCGCCAAAAAACCCTGTTTTTGTTTTCAATTGTTGTTCATATTCATCAAAACTATTAACAACAAATACTTGCGCTTCTAACCGCTTTACCGACCTTGCATATAAATCATTTTGCATTTGTTCCATATTAGTTTTTAAATATGATTCCACATTATTAATCTTAACCATCAATTTTGTTTTTGTGTCTCTGCGCACAATTAATACTTCATCAGTTTCTAATTCCCGAATCCCGATTTCAATGCGAAAACAAACTCCTTGAATTTCACTATTACTTAACTTATAACCCAATGACTTTAAAGAATTATCAACGACAACACGATATTTAGTTTTTAATTGTTGATAAATCCTATTAACTTGTTTTCTTACTTGCTCATCATCTTGAATCGGAATTATTCCTACTTGAATTGGTGCTACCATTGGTGGTAATACTAATCCCCTATTATCACTATGAGACATAATTAAAGCCCCAATAACTCTTGTTGACATCCCTCACGAAGTTTGATAACCATATTCTTCTTTATTGTTAGCATTAGTAAACTTAATATCAAAATTTTTAGAAAAATTTTGGGCAAAATAATGACTAGTTGCTGATTGTAGTGCTTGCCCATCTAACGTTAATGCTTCTAAACTATATGTATCGACAGCACCAGCAAACTTTTCGTGAAGACTTTTTTTACCATTAATAACAGCAATAGCTAAAACTTCTTTAAAAAATTTAACATATAAATTCATCATTTCTACCGTTCAATCTCGGGCTTCTTCCATATTATTATGAACACTATGACCTTCTTGCCACAAAAATTCTGTCGTTCTTAAAAAAGGTCTTGTTGTTTTTTCTCAACGAATAACATTCGCTCATTGATTATATTTTAATGGTAAGTCCTTATAACTAGAAATATTTTTTGAAAAATATGTCCCAAACAAAACTTCAGAAGTTGGTCTAATAACTAACGGTTCATCTAAATTTTTATCACCAACTTTGGTAACAATAGCACATTCAGGGGCAAAACCTTGAATATGTTCTTTCTCTTGATTTAATAAACTCTCAGGAATTAATAAAGGCATATAAACATCTTGAATTTCAACTTCTAGAAATCTGATTTCTAAGTTTTTCACAATATTTTTTCAAATTGCATAACCATGCGGTTTTAAAATTGGCGCTCCTTTAACTACTCCATAATCAATTATATTACCATTTATAATCAAATCAGTATATCATTGACTAAAATTTTCCTCCAACGATGTAATTTTATTAAGATTTTTATTCATTAACTTTTAACTCCTTTCCTTTAATTTCTTCAATAATACCTTTATCACCATAAAATATTTTAATATCAATTTGTTGATGAGAAACATATTGTTGTAATCTTTTGTATATTTCTATATTTTTAATTAAAATTGCTCTAATAGCATTAACACTAATTGGTTCATTAATGATAACTCGTTGCAAATTATTATTAAACTCTCAATCTTTTTTAGTATTTTCATATAATTTCACTAAATCAATATAAAAAATTGCCACCGTAGTTAAATCAATCTTATTTTCTAAGCATCAACTTCAAAATTGATGACGACTACTAGTGGATAATTCTAATTCAATATGATCATCTTTTTCTAAATATGTTCAAACAATATACTTTTCATTTTCTTTAAGTTTCTTAGATTTTACCGGTTTAATTCCTTGCTCCAAAATATAAAAAATATTAGCAATGGAACTATAAAAATAAAAATGATCAACCTTTTGTAATAATAATTGCTTAATAATTCTTTTAGTAGCTTTTCGGGTTCATCCAAAATGAATATCAACTTTATTAACTGTTTGAATACTTTTTGAAAATAAATGTTTAAAAAAACCTCGTCTTTCTTTAACTTCCGGTTTTTTTTCTAAACTTACAGGAAAATCTTGTTTTTCTAACTGCTTAGCAATTTTTTTATTAATTTTTTTCGTTTTGTGCATTATTATTTTCCTTTCCTAAAATAAGGGATCAAAAATTTTAACAATTGGCAAAATCATTATCCGATAAAATCAATTTTTTTTCTTTAACGGCGATGTCGTTAAAAGAATACTTCTTTCAATATCTCATAAATAATTCTTTTCTAGTTGCTTATTAGCATCACCATAAAGAATAACAATAGTTTGATGATCGTGATAAAGACTACGAAAATCTAAATTAGTTGATCCAATAATAACTAAATTATCATCAATTAATGCTGTTTTTGAATGATTAAAAATCTTACTCATTTCATAAATTTTTATCCCCGAATTAAATAATTCATCATAATATGAACGACTAATATCAAGAATAAAAAATTTATCAGTTTTTCCTGGCATTAATAATCGCACATCAACACCTGACTTAGCAGCATTTTTTAATGCCGTCACAATATCATCAGTTGGAATAAAATACGGCGTCGATAACCAAATACGACTTTTAGCACTAGAAATAACTTTAACATAAATATCCTTTTGAATCGTTTCATAAGTATTGGGACCATCATCAATAACCTGAACAATATTACTAGTTTTACCATCATATGGTTCATTTTTTAATAATTTCTTATCAAACACTAATGACTCACCCGTTGTAAAATATCAATCCTGTAAAAATATTAACTCTAAACTACGAACAGCACTACCTTGCAAACGAACTTGACTATCGCGTCAAAAGCCATATTTAGAACTTAAATGACAATAAGCATCACCAACATTAATGCCTCCCGTATAACCAATTTTGCCATCAATAATAACATCTTTACGATGATTACGATAATTATTACGACCACTAATAAAAGGTAAATTTATCGGTGAAAATCTTTTTAAATGAACACCAGCTCGCTTCAATTTCTGAATTGTATCATGATAAACCGTAAAAAAACTTCCAGCATGATCATAAATTAAGCGAATATTAACCCCTTGATAAGTTTTTTTAATTAATAACTGTGTCAAATATTTTAAAACTTCACCATCATCTAAAATAAAATAATTAATATGAATATAATTTTCAGCACTTTCTAAGTCTTTAAATAACAACGAAAACTTTTCAATTCCATTAGTTATTAAATCAACTTTCGTATGATTATATAGTGGTCTTTGTGATATATTAGTAGTCAAATGTAAAATACTTCGTTCTTCTTTAATTTGATTTTTTAAAAAGTTATTCGTGTAATTAAAATCCTCTTTAGCATAAAAATCTTGATATTTTTTTAAATAAAACTTTTGTGCTTTAGTATAACGATAGGTTCGACCAAAAATAATAAAGATTACAATACCAACAATTGGTAACGCATACACAGCAATAATTCAAGAAATTTTTGTTCGTGCTGGTCGGTTGGAAACAAAAATAATTAATGCTGTTAAAGTTCCAAATGAAATTGTTACAACACCAATAATTCATAATCAATCAATATATTTAGCAATAATAAAAACACAAGTCACCAATAAAAGTACTAAAAGAACAAAAGTAATTGCTAAACGCATTTTTTTATTTAACATTAATTTAATTCCACCTTATAAATAAAATATTGTTTTTTAAATATGTATTAATTTTATCTTAATATCACAAAAAAACAACTTTACAATAAGTAAAGTTATTAACAACAAAGGACACATAAAGTTTTGTTAGGTGGGTAAAGATTTGAATAATTTTAAAAGAAAAGTAATTACAATTTAATTATCATTTTATTTTAAAAATAAGTAATAAAGAAAAATATTTAATATTAACAAACATAATTTTAATAAAAGGTTATAAAAACAACATTAAAATAATTTTTTACAACAAAAATAATACATAGGATATATATACTTAACTTGCATATTGAAATAATTTATAAATAATTTATAATGAATGATTATTTTTTCTTTTTTTAAAAATATCTAAGAAAACTAAACGCAACCCCAACAAATATCAAATTATTTAAAATTAATGGCGGAGCAGACGAGATTCGAACTCGTGCGCCAATTGCTTGACCTAACTCCTTAGCAGGGAGCCCTCTTAACCACTTGAGTACTGCTCCATAGTGATTAACACACATAAGTAATTATATCTAAAATTTAAAAAAATAACATCCAAAATTTTTTAATTTTGTAGAAAACTCTTGATATTTATTGAATATACTTAATTTTAGGTATATTTTTAATATGATAGAGGTGGATAATAATTATGGAAAAAATAATTCAAGAACTAGTAAATACTTTAACAGATGATCAATTTTTAGAATTTTATGAAAAAGTCAAACAACAAGCAGAATTAATAAAAAAACAAAAACTTTTAAATAAAATTGATCAAAAATTTAGAGCACAAGGTATTAAATGCCCTAAATGTGAATCTCACCATTGCTTTAAAAATGGACATAATTCAGAAGGAAAAAAAAAATATTTATGTAAAAATTGCCATGAAAGTTTCGACGCTTTTCGTAATCATTTTATTTATTGAAGTCATTTAAATTATGAACAATGAAATTTATTGATTCAAATTTCATTGCTGGGGCAATCTAGTAAAACAATTTCTCGTTTTATTAAAACTACATTAAAAACTGCTTGATATAATCGTCAAAAATTAATGAAATCAAAATAATTAGAAAATACCCAATTAAAATTTAAAAAATTATCTGGTAAAATCCAAATCGATGAAACATTTATTAAAGAAATTCATAAAGTAAATTTCAAACATAAAACTGATCCACGAAGAATTCACCTTGACCCATTCGCAACTAATACTAAATGCTGTATTCAAATGGCAGTTGATAATAATAACAATATTTATGTTAAATCCACAAACACCAAACGTTTACAAAGACAATGAGTTATTGAAAATATGAACAAAGAATTAATTAACCAAAATTCAATTATTACTTCTGATATGCAAAAATTATATTTTTTAGTAGCAAAACAAAAAAATTCTACTTTATGTGTAACTAAAACAACAATTAATCCTGAAGCTAGTTATCGTAACTTAAATAAAATCAGTAAATTACAATCTAGTCTTAAAGAAGCCTTAATTCATTATCATGGTTTAGGTTTTACTAATATTCAAAATTATTTAAATCTCTGAAAATGAAAATACCAACATAAGGTTTTAACTCCAAACCAACAAACAGTGGTATTATATTTTAATGTATAAAAAATTAAAGTAAAAATAGTAATTTTACATAAAAGCCTTTTAAAATTATCAAGTTGATGATTTTTTTTATTTTATCAAGAGTTTTCGACAAAATTAAAAAAAAATTATTAATTATTATTAAATTTTAACTAAATAAATATTAATTTTTTATTTTTACTTACTTAAATCTATTATATTTATTTGTTACAATATTACCTTTATAATTAATTCAACTATCATCATTTTTATTATTATATTTATTTCATAATGAATTTTTATATATTTCTTTTCTGATTTCTATTTCTGAATTAATACTTTCATTAATGTAATGTAATACATTTAATTTGTTTAAATTTGCCATTCTTAAATGTAATAGGTTATTTAAATTCTTATGATTATATATTTTTGCCCCATATCCTAATTGTTGTTTTATTAAATTTGATACATCACTTTCAATGCTACAACCGATATTTCATTCTAAATTTTTATTATGAATACCTTGCTTATTATTACTGAAATAATTACTCGCCTTCCTTAAATTTGTTTTAATATCTTTATTTAATTCATTTTTAGCAATATTACGAATGTTTTTGATTAATTCTTGATGATTGCCATCCTTATATAATTTAATTCAACTATTTAATGCTACTTTGCGATTTTCAAAAATAATATTAAATGAAGTTTATTACTAGTGGGGTTTCATAATTGATTATCATATGCTTTTAACACATTAAAATCTATTTGATAAGAACTTTTTTACCAGTATTAAAACCATTGGCAATTTCTCTAATTCAAGCATCACCAACGCCACAAACAATTATTTTGTTATAATTAATATTCACATAATGTTTTTGCAATTCTCTAATTAATAAATCACGATAATCCACCATATTTATTCGTTTACCAACTTTTAACATTAGAAAATGACCTCGTTTGTTTTCTAATTATCTACGAGCGTTTTTGTAATTTTTTTCTTTATGTCCGGTAAAATGGATAGGTTACGGTAAGTTGGACCATATTTATGTGGACTTTCAAATAAAATAAAATTATTAAGAAAGTAGGAAGATAAAAACGGGGAAAAACTCATATTTTCCGGATAGTGGTATAGCAACCCTTTTTTGGACACTTTTTATGTAGACTGTCATTTTATATAAATTCAACAGGCGTTAAATAATTTAAACTGCCATGTATTCTAAGATTATTGTATCAATTAACAAAATCAAATAATTCGCATTTTAATTGTGTTAAATTTTCAAATTTTTTACCCTTGATAAATTCCGTTTTAAAAGTTTTGTAAGTTGTTTCAGCCACAGCATTGTCATAAGGGCAACCCTTCGCACTCAATGATTTTTTAAAATTAAAGGTTATTAAAATTTCATCAATGATTTTATTTTTGAACTCATTACCACGATCAGTATGAAATAAAGTTATTTTATTTAATGGTCGTGTTATTTTGTGAAAAGCTTGTTGAACTAGTTCAGCGTTTTTGTTTGGTCCGGCACTATAGCCAATTATTTCTCGATTAAACAAGTCAATTAATAAACAAATATAATGTCATTTTCCTCCAACTTGCACATATGTTAAATCACTAACAACAACTTCATTAGGTTTTTTGTTATTAAATTGATGATTTAAAACATTACTAATTTGGTCATTATTAACCATTGTTTTATGATTACGATATTTTAATTTGGTGTATTTAGAAACCAAATTATTTTTGATCATAAGGAATCTGATTTTTTGACGTGATAAGATAATATCTTTTCTCATTAAAACAGCTTTAATTTTACGAGCACCATAAATTTTACGACTTTTATTAAATGCACTGATAACTTCTTCTTCATAATTATTAACATCATACTTAACACAATTATTAGTTTGATAATAATATGTTGATTTTGCTATTTTTAATATTTGACACATTTTTAGAACGGGATGTTTTTCTTTATTATTGTTAATAATTCCTATTTTTTGCCAATTATCAGTGCTGCTTGCTTTAAAATGTCATTTTCCATTCGTAATTGTTGGTTTTCTTTTCGCAAGTAAATTAATTCATTTTCTTCGACAGTGCGATTATCTTGCACTTTAAATGACCCAAAATTATTAAAATTTTCAATTCACTGATATACGGCTGATTTTGAAATTCCGTATTCTTTAATAATTTCAACAATGCTTTTTCCGTTTTGATAAATCATGACAATTTGTTTTTTAAATTCATTTGAATATGAGTTTTTCCCCATTTTTATCTTCCTACTTTCTTAATAATTTTATTTTATTTGAAAGTCCACATAAATATGTTCCAACTTATTATAACCTATCCATATATTTTATTTCCTTTCTGTTTTATTTTTGGAAAATAAAAAACCAACTAATTTTAATAAATAGTTGGTTTAATTTAATTTTTATCTTATTTGATTTAAAATATTTTCAATATTGTTAACTTTATCAATTAAAGCCTCCATAATTTGTTCTAAATTACTTAAATTGTTTTCTGTTGTTGTTTTAATTTCGTTAATTAAATCGCTAATCGTATTTTTGATATTATTTTCAAGCATATATATTTTCCTTTCTTCATTTATTTTTTTGTTTATCATTAGTTATTTGTTAGATATCTTTATTGTTTTTTCTCTTTTGGGCATAGTTTCCCTTAGGCATTGGTTTGGTTAATCACTTGCGACCACTCTTCTGCCCCATGTAGTGCTAATTTAATTAGTTGATTAGCTTTATCAGATTTCCTTCCACTTCGTTTATTTTTTAGTGTTCCAGCTTGACCACTTTGTTAAACTTCTTACATCTATATATACATTTTTACTAATTTTTGATATTAATAATTTTCCATTTATTTTTTTCAAAAATTAATTTTTTAATAATTTGATGATTATTTTGGCATTGCAAAGTTAAAAATCAAAGTTTATCATTTATTGTTTGTTTATTAATAAATTCTAACTTGCTAAACAATGCCGAGCATATTTTTTACAATATCAACCACCTTTTCTGTTTTTGGTTAATTTTGTAAAATAATCATTGATATAACACTTACATTTGTTAATCAGTGTTGATTTATTTTTTACTTTAATTTTTAATTCTTTTTGAAAGAGTTCTTTTAAAGACACTCACAAAACCTCCTTATAAATAGTAAGATTTCTAAATTTTTTTATTGTGGAACACTTACCCTTTAACCATTGCAG
Source organism: Spiroplasma endosymbiont of 'Nebria riversi' (assembly GCF_018831625.1). Classification (GTDB taxonomy): domain Bacteria; phylum Bacillota_I; class Bacilli_A; order Mycoplasmatales; family Nriv7; genus Nriv7. The sequence continues at coordinate 816,343 of NZ_CP065193.1, read as the reverse complement.
GTTAAATATTTATCCCAAAACCACCATAATTCTTTTAGATAGTATAAAAGAATTGCCTCCATTGGTGTTGTATCGGTACGGCAAACCCTATCTTGTTTATCCTCGCTTGCTTGGTTTAACGACATTCCAAGTGGGGGAGTTTTATTTAGTTGTTTTTGCTGTTATTTTTTAAACTAAGCAAGGTTAACGACAATTTTAACCTAATTAAAAAAGACAGAATTTTATTTCTGTCTTTTTCTTAGTTTTTGTAAATTTTATACCAACCGAATATTTTATGCGCTCCTTCACATTAATATATAAGGAGCAATAACAATTTTATTTTTTAAAGCACTAGCAATAAGAATATCGACCATTTGATATTGAGAAATCTCATTTTCAGCAAACTTAATTTGCAATTGTTCTCTAATCGCCTTTGCTCATCGTTCATCTAACAATGACCATTCACCTAATAATAGCTTGTGCATATTATTACTTTTTTCATAACCAATAATATTATTGTCATTACATATATTATACACTCAATCAATCTTTTTAGTTACTCGTTTAACGGCACACATAATTGGTTTTGCTGTTAAATTCATAAAAAAATTTCGCCCCATTACCATGTCACCACTAATAATAATTGTATTATCTTGTAAGTAATCTTTAACTAAATAACCAGCATAGGCGCTAGAACCATTTTCATAATGCGCATTATGAACAAGCTTAACTTGCACATACTTATCAACTAAATATAAAAAATCTTGATGACGATAACCAGTAATAACAATAATTTCATTAACTTTAGCCACTAATAAATTAGTTATTATTTTTTAAATTAAAATTTCACCATTAATATTTAATAATGATTTATGTTGATGATTTAATTTTAATCTTCTGCCAACTCCGGCCGCAAAAATAATCGCTCGCTTAATCATCGTGTTTATTCGCTACTTTAGTAACAAAGTTAATAATTTTATTCATTACAAATATTGTTTGTTTAATTTCATATTGATATAAAATTTTTTGTAAATAGTCATCATTTTGAATAATTTTTAAAATTTCTTCTTGTGATAAATTCGGCACAACATTTAATTTTCCTCGTAATTTACCATTAACCTGAATAATAACAACAACTTCATCTTTCACTAAATACTTAGCATCATATTCAGGTCATTTTTGAACAGCAGCACTACTTTCTTGGGCTAATATTAATCATAATTCTTCTGCCAAATGCACAGCAAATAAACTTAACATTTTGATAAATCCTAAAAAATAAGGTAAATAAATTTGCTTTGTTTTATAACAAGCATTAACAAAAACCATTAATGATGATAATGCCGTATTAAAAGCTAAATTTTCCAAATCAGTAGTTACTTTAAACACTGTTTGATGATAAATTTTATCCATTTGACCATCATTATTTTTAATAATTCAAGCAAGATGTTCAGTTACTAAACGGTAAATCCGATCTAATCATCTCCTTGTACCATCAATACCTTGAATATTTCATGGCATTGATGCTGTTAATGGTCCCATAAACATCTCATAAACGCGTAAAGCATCAGCGCCATGCGTCATAATGATATCATCAGGATTAACACCATTATCTTTTGATTTTGACATCTTTTCACCATCAACACCTAAAATCATTCCTTGATTAACAAGTTTCATAAAAGGTTCAGGTGTCGGAACAACTTTTAAATCATACAGTACTTGATGTCAAAATCGAGCATATAGTAAATGCAACACCGCATGTTCTTGACCACCAACATACAAATCAACTGGTAATCATTGTTCCAATAATTTAAATGCGGTTTTACTATTTAAGGGAATAAAACTACCGTCATCTTGTTTCAAAATATATGCTAAATAATATCAACAACTACCTGCTCATTGTGGCATTGTATTTGTATCTCTTTTCCCTTTAACACCATCATTTCTAGTAACATTAACAAAATCAACCATATTTTCCAATGGCGACTGACCATTAACTGTTGAAACAATATTATCTGTTAATGGCAACATTACCGGTAAATCTAACTCATCAACTAAACTAGTGGTACCATCATCTCAAAAAATAATTGGAAACGGTTCACCTCAATATCTTTGGCGCGAAAACAATCAATCGCGTAATTTATAAGTTGTATGTTTTTTAGCGATTGCTTTTGCTTCCAAAACATTAATAATTTTACTAATGGCTTGTTCATTATTTAGTCCATTCAAAAACTGAGAATTAATATGAATACCATCACCAGTTATTGGCATTTTCATATTATTATTTTCAATAACAATCTTTATTGGTAAATTATATTTTAATGCTAAATGATAATTTTCAGCACTATGTGCGGGAACACACATTATTGCTCCTGTTCCATAATGATATAACACATAATCAGCAACTCAAATCGGAAGTAATTCATTTGTTAACGGATGCAACGCATAACTACCCGTAAATACCCCTTGTTTATCATTATTTAACTCTTGGCGTTCTAAATCAGTTTTCATTTTAACTTCTGATAAATACTCATTCATTTGTTGCTCATTATTCTTAATAGTAAGCAAAACTACTAATGGGTGCTCTGGTGCTAAAATAATAGCACTAACACCAAAAATCGTATCCAACCTTGTAGTAAAAACTGAAATTTTTTCTAATGAATTTTGAATTTTAAAATCCACTAATGCCCCTAATCGTTCACCAATTCAATTTCTTTGTAATTCTTTAACGGAATTAGGTCAATCTAAATCATCTAATCCTTTTAATAGTCTTGAAGCATAATTAGTTATTTTTAAAACTCATTGTTGCATTGGTTTTTTAATAACCGAATAATGACCTCTTTCAGAAACCATTTTTCCTTCAATAACTAAAACCTCTTCATTAGCTAAAACTGTTCCTAATTTTTCACATCAATTAACATCACTTCATTTTAATTGAACTAAACCTTTTTTATAAATTTGTGAAAATATTCATTGTGTTCATTGATAATAATTAGGGTCAGTAGTATTTATTTCTTTATTATAATCATAAGAAAAACCTAAGAGTTTCAATTGATGACGAAAATTATTAATATTTTCCAAAGTAAAACTTACAGGATTATTTTTTGTTTTTAAAGCATACTGTTCAGCTGGTAAACCAAACGCATCCCAACCAATAGGGTGCAAAACAGCATAACCTTGCATCTTGCGAAATCGTGCCATTACATCAGTAGCAATATAACCTTTTAAATGACCAACATGTAATCCGGCACCAGATGGATATGGAAACATATCAAGAATATAAGTTTTTTTAGTTGTCATATTACTAGGCGTCTTAAATATTTGCTGATTTTTTCAATACTCTTGTCACTTTTTTTCTAAAGCACGATGTGAATAAATCATAATGTATCCTTTCTTATCATATATCTTTTAACTAAATATTCTCAATACAGAAATTAAGGAAGCAACAAACCCAAGAGTAAACATACATCCACATAAAAAGAAAATATTTTTCTTAATAAAAAATCACAATGTATCCTTATAAAAAACTTTTGAAAAATATTTTGTTACTAACAGTCAATGAATAACAAAACATAAAATTGTCAAAATAAGACAACTAACAGTTAAAGCAATACCCATATTCTTATTTATTGTTGTCGTTGCCAATATCATATTTAAAAACATTAAATTAATTTCTTTTCTTGTAAAAATTTAGTAACAAGAGTAATTACTTCATTTTCATTATGAGATTTTAAAGCCTCATTCACAAGAACAACTGTATCTTTTTTAGTTAAACTATTAATAATTTTTCTTGCTTCTAATATTGATGTTGATGACATTGAAAAGTAATCTAATCCCATTCCTAATAATAATGGTAATGCCAAAATTTCTCCTGCCATTTCGCCACACATTCCAACTCATTTCTTATTTAAATGAGCACCATCAATTGTCATTTTAATTAGTCTTAATATTCCTGGATGATAAGGTTGATACAAATATGATATCTTCGGTGACATTCGATCAACAGCAATTCCATATTGAATTAAATCATTAGTTCCAATCGAAACAAAATCAGCATATTGAGAAAAAATATCACTCATTACAGCAGCAACAGGAATTTCAACCATCATTCCAATTTGAATATCATCACTAACAGCAATATTTTCTTGCTTTAATTCTTCTTTACATTGTAAAGTTATGGCTTTAGCTTCTTTAAACTCATTCACAGTAGCGATCATAGGAAACATAATTGCTAATTTACCATAAACCGATGCTCTTAGTAATGCTCGCAATTGCGTTTTAAAAACATCAATCTGATCTAAACACAAACGAATTGCGCGATAACCTAAAAAAGGATTCATTTCCGATTCAAAATGATAATACGATAAATGCTTATCACCACCAATATCAAGTGTCCGAATAACAACCATATCATTAGGTATTTTCTCTAAGACAGCTTTATATGCTTGGAATTGTTCTTCCTCTGTTGGTCATTGATTACTATTCATATATAAAAATTCCGAACGAAATAATCCCACTCCATTGCCGCCATTATCAATAACACTATCAACATCATGAAAAGAACCAATATTTCCTTCTAAAGTAACTTTATGCCCATCTAAAGTTATCGTTGGTTCATCCTTATATTTTTGCAATTGTTGTTGCTTAATTTTTCATTGCGTTTGCAATTCTTTTCATTCACCTTGTTGAGCACTAGTAGGGTTGGTTATGACAACACCACTTTTTCCATCCATAATAATTAGTTCGTCATTTTCTACTTTACTAGTAATATCTTTTAATCCTACAATCGCCGGAATTTCTAAACTACGCGCCATAATCGCCGCATGCGAAGTTCTACCGCCAATATCACAAAGAAATCCTTTCACAAATTCCGGATTTAATTGTACTGTTTGCGATGGTGTTAAATCAGAACTAACAATAATTACTTCTTCATCAATAATTGCTAAATCTTGAATTTTTATTCCCAATAAATGCTTAATTAAACGATTAGTAACATCTTCAATATCGCTTGCTCTTTCGCGCATATAAGCATCATCCATCGCTTTAAACATTGCAATATATTTATTAGCAATAACAAAACTCGCATACGAACTAGTAACTTGTTCACTAGTAATCATCTGTTTTATTTCATCAATAATAGTGGGATCACTAATAATTTGCTCATGAGCCATAAAAATTTTAGCTTTATCTTCACCAAGCTTTTTAAGAGTTTCAGTATACAATTTCCGAATTTCAGTAAGTGATACATCCAATGCTTGTTCTAAATTTCGTAATTGCTCTTCAATATTAGTAACTTGTTCTTTCTCAACTTCAATTCGTTGTTCAATTAACTTATATACTTTAGCAATGGCAATTCCGTTTGAAGCACCAATAGCTTTCAACTCCATAATATGTCCTCGTTTCTATATATGTTTAATAGTAATTATATATAAAAAAGTTCAGTTTTTCCAATAACAATTGCAATTTGGTCGCGTTTAGTTTTCTTAGGTATTGCTTTGAAGAAGTAAAACAATCAGCTAATTATATTATTTAGTAGAAAAACAAACAAATTCTACTTTATGTGTAACTAAAACAACAATTAATCCTGAAGCTAGTTATCGTAACTTAAATAAAATCAGTAAATTACAATCTAGTCTTAAAGAAGCCTTAATTCATTATCATGGTTTAGGTTTTACTAATATTCAAAATTATTTAAATCTCTGAAAATGAAAATACCAACATAAGGGTTTAACTCCAAACCAACAAACAGCGGTATTATATTTTAATGTATAAAAAATTAAAGTAAAAATAGTAATTTTACATAAAAGCCTTTTAAAATTATCAAGTTGATGATTTTTTTTATTTTATCAAGATTTTTCGACAAAATTAAAAAAACTTTTTAATTTTAATAATACAAAATATGGTATTATGAAATCAATTAAGAGAAGCATAGTCTAATAACTGTGTGTGATTTACAAAAATTTATAAATTATAATTTATAAATTAAAGAGTATAATTTATTTATTATTAATTTTAAAGGAGAAACTATGCGTATTATTCCCTATGAACTTATTTGCTATGCTAACAATATGAGTCTATCAGCTTTAAGAAAAGAAATTTCAATGTATGATTATTGTCTTAATAAAAATAAAAACAATATCGCAATGAATCCTTTTTTAAAATTAAAACGACCTTATTTTAATCTTGTAATTTATACTTGAATAACTGAAATGAACAAAAGAAATTTATATGTGGGAACATTGGTCCAATATTATGCTAAAAACAATCCCCCAAGTTTAATAATAGACACCAATATTTTTCTCATTATTGAATGTTGTTTACAATGAGATTTAAAACAATTTAATTGTTATGAAGAAAACCTTTCATGATTTGCTGTTATTAATAAATTTCTGACTAAACAAGACATTTCTCTCACTAAATGAAATTTAACAACTTATAACGAAATAAAACAATGATACGAAAAAAAATTTATGCGAAAAAATAATCGTGGGAAAATGAAACCTTATAAGTTAAATATGACAATAGTAATTAATTTCTTAGAAACAGCACTAACTGAATAAGCAAATTACATTTGATCCTTAAAATCAACAGCAATTAAGTTTAAAGCATTTTTAAAGACATACTGTGTGCTAATAATTAAATGCAATCTTTGTTCTGATAAAGTAATATTAGTTTCATCCAAAATTTTACATTCTGAATAATATGAATGAAATCCCCGTGTTAATTCCTGAATATAATCACAAATAATATTCGGTTGACAAAATTTAGCAGCACTTTTTACTACTTTACTAAAATAATCTAATACTTTAATTAACTCTCGCTCCTTGGGATGTGTTAATAAATTATAACTAGCAATTGTCTTTGTTAAATCAATATTATGAGGCACATTTCGTAAAATACTCGCACAACGCGCTGTAGCATATTGAAAGTAATAAACCGGATTATTATTACTTTGAGATGTTAAAAGACTCAAATCTAAATCCATATGACTAGAAGATGCTTTTGAACATAACATATAACGAACAACATCAATACCTAATTCCATAACTAAATCAATTAACCATACGGCCGTCCCTTTTCTTTTTGACATTTTATATTCTTGACCATCTTTAATTAATCGCACCATTTGAATAATAACAATTTTTAAAATATTAGCATCATAACCTAAAATTTGTAAACCCACTTGCATTCGTGTTAAATAACTATGATGATCTGCGCCTCAAAAATTAACTAAATAATTAGCTTTTGCTCGTTTAATTCGTAAATTATGACAAGCTAAATCCGGTAAAATATAAGCACACGATTTATCTTGTTTAACAAGAACTCGGTCCTTATCATCACCATAATCTGTCGTTTTCAACCACAAAGCACCATCTTTTTCAAAAAATTTATTAGTTGCTCGCAATTCCTTTACTAACTTATCAATTTCTTTTGTTGTATACATTTCTAACTCACTCGACCAATAATCAATATTAATCCGAAAATCCTTTAATTGCGTTTTAATTAATTGTAAAAAGAAAGCAACTGACTCTTGTTTAAATATTGCTAATACTTGTTCATCATTAATGACACCATTAACAATTCGTACGGCAATAAATTTATCTTGATATTTATTCACAAAATTAGTTGCTAATATTTCTTGATAAACACCCTGATATGATTGTTCTAGTATTTCAACATTAACCCCTAATTTTTGTAAATAATACGAACAAATTGTATTTGCTAACACATTAATCTGATTACCAGCATCATTAAGATAATATTCTGTTTCAACAATATTTCCTGCAAATTTTAAAATTCTTGCAACCGCATCACCAATAGCGCCATTACGAGCATGACCAATATGTAAAATTCCTGTTGGATTAGCGGAAACAATTTCTAAATTATATTTAATATTAGTCGCTTCTCCACTACCAAACTTAGTTTTTAATTTTAAAATTTCCGTAATAACAGCACTAAGTCCATTTTGATTAACTGTTAAATTAATGAACCCAGGAAAAACAAAATCTATTTTAGTAAAAAAATCATTTAACTTAATAATAGCAATAATCTTTTTAGCAATGACTTCCGGTTTTTGCTTTAAAATTGGTGCTAACAATATCGCAATATTAGTAGCATAATCACCATATGCAATATTACGAGTTTTCTCAATAACAATATCATCAACAAAAGGAGTAAGATTATTTACTGCCTCTTTAATTATTTTTTGAATTTGATTTAAAATTAACGACATTAATATTTATCCTTTTTCGTTTCATAATTTTATTACTAATAATAAAATAACCGATTAATTAACATTTCAATATAATATGCTTATTTATCATCAATAGATAAAACTGCCATAAAAGCTTCTTGTGGTAATTCAACATTTCCAAAAGCCTTCATCCGCTTTTTACCTTTCTTTTGTTTTTCTAATAACTTTTTCTTGCGATTAATATCACCACCATAACACTTAGCAGTAACATTTTTCCTTAACGCCTTAATAGTTTCTCGCGCAATGATTTTATTACCAATGGAAGCTTGTACAGGAATTTCAAAGTTTTGTTGCGGAATAATATCTTTTAATTTAGCACATAAATTTCTTCCACGAGCATACGCAAAATCTTTATGCACAATCATTGATAAAGCATCAACAACCGCACCATTTAATAAAATATCCATCTTTACTAATTTACTTGGTCGATAACCTAATAATTCGTAATCTAATGAAGCATAGCCCTTAGACACAGATTTTAAACGATCAAAAAAATCAAAAATAATCTCATTTAACGGCATTTCATAAGTCAAAATCCTTCTTGTATTATCAACATAAACAAGATTTTGATAAATACCGCGTTTTTGCTGACATAACTCCATTAAACCACCTAAATAAGTTTCAGGAGTCATCATCGTTACTTTAACAAAAGGCTCATTAATACTACGAATTTTTTGCACTTCTGGTAATTTACTCGGATTATCCACAATAATAATTTGTTGATCAGTTAAATGCACTTCATAAATAACACTTGGCGCCGTAGCAATTAAATCTAAATTATATTCTCTCTCAAGTCGTTCTTGGATAACATCCATATGTAATAAACCTAAAAACCCACAACGAAAACCAAATCCTAATGCTTGTGAATTTTCTGGTTCATATACCAAAGCAGCATCTGATAATTGCAATTTTGATAATGCATCTTTTAAATCTTCATAACGCGAACTATCAACGGAATATAATCCACAATAAACCATTGAATTAATTTTTCGATAACCTGATAATGGCACTAATGTTGGAAAATCAGCATGTGTCATTGTATCTCCTACTTGAACATCTTTAATATTCTTAATAGCCGCCGCTACTCAACCAACCTGACCAGCATAGATTGCATCCTGCTGAACTTCCAACGGTGTCTTAATACCAACACTAATAACTTCATATTCACCCCTTGTCGCCATAAAACGAATCTTATCATTAATCTTAACAGTTCCTTGAAAAACACGAATAAAAATCATTACACCACGATATTGATCATAATAAGAATCAAAAATCAATGCCCGCAAAGGAACATCATCTTGGGATTTTATTGGAGCAGGAATATCTCTAACAATAGTTTCTAACACTTCATCAACATTTAAACCAGTCTTGGCAGAAATTAACGGGATATGCGAATACGCGGTTCCTGTCAATTTTCTAATTTGTTGTTTAATTCTTTCGGGGTCCGCATTAGGCAAATCAACTTTATTAATAACAGGAATAATTGTTAAATCATTATCAATCGCTAAATAAACATTGGCTATTGTCTGCGCTTGAACCCCTTGTGTAGCATCAACTACTAATAATGCTCCCTCACAAGCCGCTAAACTACGCGAAACTTCATAAGTAAAATCTACATGTCCCGGCGTATCAATTAAATTAAAACAATATTGTTGATGATCCTTAGCAACATACTGCAACTGCACAGCATTTAACTTAATAGTAATTCCTCTTTCTCGCTCTAAATCCATTGAATCTAATAATTGATCTTTTAATTCTCTTTTACTAACCGTACCCGTTAATTCTAAAAGCCTATCCGCTAAAGTAGACTTACCATGATCAATATGAGCAATAATACTAAAATTACGAATTAAATTTTTATTTGTTGCCATTATTTTTAATTTCCTTACTTTGTTCTAAATTACTATTTTCTAACGCTGTCGCTCGTAAATAATCAAAATCATTATCACTTCAAAGATGACCATAACTGACACTATTAATTCTAATTAAAAACCAAGTAATAAACAAGGAAAAAATATATGTTGATATCGCTTGCACAGCATCATTAATTAATGCTGTAATCGCATAACTATAATCAAAATTAGAAATAAAGTAAGTATATGGTGGATAAATAATTAAAACTGGTAAAACCGCAAAAAAATGACTGATAATAAAATGAAAATATGGTTCTAATATCCGAATAATAACAAACATTAAAATCCTAACAACAATCGTAATGGGAATAAAAACAAAATATCCCCCCATAATATCAGCAAATGCCATCGCAAACGGATTAGTAAATAAAATCATTGGCCCCGAAATAAAGGTAATTAAAGGTAAAGCAATAATATCAGCTAATTGCAAACAACCAACGCCAATTTTAATAAAACTAGAAGCATAACCACAAACCATTAAAAGACCTGTGATTACACCTGTTGTTGCTAAATATTTCAATGAACGAAAACGATACATTTTTCTTTCAAATCCTTTCCTTAAATAAATTTTGTTCCAACCCGCAAAGGATGTTGTCCTTGATAAAAATTTTTAACCAAGATTGCTTTTTTACCCTCAGGTTGTAATTTTTGAATTAAAACACTTCCTTTACTCGTTTGAACTTCAATACCATCTTGTTGAAATGATAAAATTGTTCCCGCCACCTTTTCCTGTTTATTAATATCATAAACGATCGCCTGATGAATTTTATAAATCTTATTTTCATAAGTCGTATAAGCTAAAGGGATTTCAAAAAGACCACGAATTTGACAAGTTACTTTTCTCGCATCAACATTTCAAATAATCTTTTCATTATTTCGTTTAATATTTAAACCAAACGATACGAGTCGTTCATTTTGGATTTCTGGAGTAATTTTACCACTAATTATTAAGAATAAATATTTTTCTAACATCATATTTGCTAACAAAATTAAACGATAATGCAAACTACTTGCCGTTTCATTTGCTACCAACCTAATTTTCTCTTGAACAAATACTGGCCCCCCATCCATTTGTGATGTCATTTTCATTAAACTAATACCAGTTTCCTTTTCATCATTAATTACCGCTCAATGAATTGGCGCTCCACCTCGTAATTTAGGTAATAACGAAGTATGAATATTTAAGCAACCTTTCGGCACCAATTGTAAAATCCTTGTTCCCAAAAATTGACCATACGCACAAGTAATTATTAAATCAGCATTTAAATTATCTAGTTCTAAAACAATATCGTTAATATTATCTGGTTGAAAAATCTTTAATTTTGATGCTAATGCTACTTGTTTAACAACACCAATCCTCATTTCTTGCTTTCTCCCGACCTTCCGATCAGGTTGACAAACAACAGCTACAACTTCAATAAAATCCATTGTTAATAATTTTAATAATACTTCTTTAGCAAAAATCGGTGTCCCCATAAAAATAACTTTCGTTACCATTCAATTCATCCCTGTTCTCGCAATAATTCAGAAATTTTAGTAAATAAAACTATCATTCCATAAGTATCGCGTTCACAATATAATAACAAATTTTTAACATAATTGTCTTGTCATTGTTGCCAACTAATAGTTTTTCAAGCATCATTTAATTTCAAGAAAAACAAATGATTATTATCTTTTTGTAATTCATTATACAACCGTTTACGGAATAAACTGGAAGCATCGGTTCCATTTTGCACTTCTAAATCATCATAAGAAAATTCCGAATTAAAAGCCGGCAATGTTTTCTTAATTGAAAGACTACCATTAAATTCTGCTTTATAAATTGCAAAATTTTTAAAGAAATCCATTAAATCAACAGTCCGATCAGAAATTTGCATTAATATTTCTTCATAAATCGGATATAATAATGCCATTTTTTTTAAAACTTGCTTCTCAAAACTTTTATTATATGCAACATAAGTACCTACGCCATATCGTGTTAAATCTTTAATTAAATTTTCAATTAAAACTAAACGATGATCACCAACACCGTCACTTAAATAACGATAATGTTTAATATTATGTTTCTCTTCATTAAACTTATTATCCAATAAAACATGAATTGAATACTGAAACGGAATTTGATCATATGGTGTACTATTTTCATATTTCGGAATGGCACTTTTAACAGTTTCAAAATCATACATATAAATCGGATACACATATTCCTTATATATACTTTGTAAATATCTTCGTTCTGACAATGCAACAACACCTTCTAAATTTTGAACAACTTTAATTTGGCGATATTGATTAGCTGTTAAATTAAGATCAAAAAAATTAGATGTATAAAGCGACAAAAAATTATTTTCATAATATAATCTTGCTTTTTTAGTTTTTACTAACCGATAAAGATTAAATATTGTATGCTCTTTGGGTAATTTAGCATAAACATGAATACAATAATCATATTTACCCCGATTATGACATTGACTAGTCTTTAACCACACTAATGCTTCAGCAACTGGCATTTGAAAAATATCTTTAATGCGCTGAATATCTTGATTAAAATCTCGCTTTGCTAAATCTTTTTTTACACCAACCATAATATTTTCTTGCTTTGAACCAGTAGTTGTTAAATTATATTTACTTGCTAAAATAAACAAATTATCATATTCTAAATCACCTTGATGAAAATAAAAACCATTTAAATGCATTAAATAAATATTTTTAATCTCAATATTGCAATTAGTCAAAATATAATATTGATAAAGAACATCATATAAATGTTCACGATGAACCTTAGTTGTTGCCTTAACTTCAATTAAGTCTCAACCCGTACCATTTCGTTTTAAAACATCAACCTTTGTAACACAATCATTATATTCAAATCGCGGTTCAAACAACACTCCAAGATTAGCATCAAGAATTTTTTCTACCGTTTTATTTGCCACAAGATGTTTTTCATAAGTATCTAAATCAAAACAACGATAATTTCGTAAAAAATATTGCTTAGCATGGTAACCTACTTCTAAACCATCAAGAATAGTTTCACTATCAATTACCTCTAAATCGCTAAAACTATAATCATCGTTCGCTAATAATTCTAAACTATGCGCAGAAATATTTGTCAAGTCATCTTTTTGCTTTTCATCACCAAATTCAGGCAAACTAAAAAAATAAGTTAACTCCCTATCGTGCCATTGAATTGTCTTTTGATGATTTTCTTTTCGTAAAAGAAATGATAATTTAGCACATTCCCGATAATTTTTATAATCTTCTTTATATATTTTATGAAGCATTTTATCATTTCCTCAGATTATGAATTAATTAAACTATTTATTTTTTAGCACCAAACTTCTCATTAGGTTGTCGCTTAATAAGAACCTCATTTTTATTTTGAACAACTTTTTTAGTTGCTTTGATTTTTTTCTCTTGCTTAATTTTTTTAATTTCTGCTTTTTCTATTATTTTTGCTTCCTTGCGCTCTAATCTGACTTGTGCTCGCTCAGCCTTAGTCATCTTTCAATAATTTTTCTTTTGTTCTTTTTGCAAACGAATTAAAGTAGCTTCTAATTCTAATTCATGATTAACTTTTCAAGTTGTTTCATATTCTTTTTTACTTAATTGTTTTGTTAAACCTTCAACTTCAAAAGCTTTAGTAGCATATAACGCATTTGATTTTGAGTCATATAATTTGATAACAATATCAAAAACATCACGATATTTATAATCTTTACCTGCTCTAGCAATTACTTTATCATATTCAATTCTTTTATGAGCAATATTATCATTAATCTTTAAATACTGCTTAATTTTATCTCTAACTTCTTTTTGACGCTTTTCTTTTTCAATTTTATCTTGTTTTCGTTTACGAATTGAAGAAACTATCATTACAACTACAATAATAATAATTAAACCTAACATTACCCAAGTAGTTTGTCCATTTTGTAAATTACCTGTTACTAAAAACATTAGTCATTTCCTCCTTTAATAATAATTAATAAACGCTCTTGACTTATTGGCGTTATTGTTTTAACCAAATTATATTTTTTATCAATAACAAAATATAAATCACTATCATTAATTTGCACATAAATATCATCTTTTATATCTACGACATAAAACGGGTCGCGTTTAGTTTTCTTAGGTATTGCTTTCAAGAAGCAAGACAATCAGCTAATTATATTATTTAATTACTAAACTAACCCTACCCTTCTTGTTATTGTCATTTTTATTCATTACCATTTTATCATATTATTGAATTTTTACACAATAAAAATTATTTTAATTTTGTTGAAAACTCTTGATAAAATAAAAAAAATCATCAACTTGATAAGTTTAAAAGGCTTTTATATAAAATTACTATTTTTACTTTAATTTTTTATACATTAAAATATAATACCGCTGTTTGTTGGTTTGGAGTTAACCCTTGTGTTGGTATTTTCATTTTCAGAGATTTAAATAATTTTGAATATTAGTAAAACCTAAACCATGATAACGAATTAAGGCTTCTTTAAGACTAGATTGTAATTTACTGATTTTATTTAAGTTACGATAACTAGCTTCAGGATTAATTGTTGTTTTAGTTGCACATAAAGTAGAATTTGTTTGTTTTGCTACTAAAAAATATAATTTTTGCATATCAGAAGTAATAATTGAATTTTGGTTAATTAATTCTTTGTTCATATTTTCAATAACTCATTGTCTTTGTAAACGTTTGGTGTTTGTGGATTTAACATAAATATTGTTATTATTATCAACTGCCATTTGAATACAGCATTTAGTATTATTTGCGAATGTGTCAAGGTAAATTCTTCGTGGATCAGTTTTATGTTTGAAATTTCCTTTATGAATTTCTTTAATAAATGTTTCATCGATTTGGATTTTACCAGATAATTTTTTAAATTTTAATTGGGTATTTTCTAATTATTTTGATTTCATTAATTTTTGACGATTATATCAAGCAGTTTTTAATGTAGTTTTAATAAAACGAGAAATTGTTTTACTAGATTGCCCCAGCAATGAAATTTGAATCAATAAATTTGATTGTTCATAATTTAAATGACTTCAATAAATAAAATGATTACGAAAAGCACCAAAACTTGCGCGGCAATTTTTACATAAATATTTTTGTTTTCCTTCTGAATTATGTCCATTTTTAACGCAATGGTAAGATTCACATTTAGGGCATTTAATACCTTGTGATCTAAATTTTTGATCAATTTCATTTAAACGTTTTTGTTTTTTTATTAATTCTGCTTGTTGTTTGACTTTTTCATAAAATTCTAAAAATTGATCATCTGTTAAAGTATTTACTAGTTCTTGAATTATTTTTTCCATAATTATTATCCACCTATATCATATTAAAAATATACTTAAAATTAAATATATTCAATAAATATCAAGAGTTTTCTACAAAATTAAAATTTATGTTAATACTGAAAGTGGTAATTATAAATTAATATTTAATTCTAATAAATTTGAAGAAAATGAATTACAAATTATAGAAATTACTGGTATTAATGAAAATATAAATCAAATTATATTTGACAATAAGAATAATGCTTATTTTGAAACAGATGATGGACTTTATTTTTTAGAATATAATAAAACAAAAGTTATTAAAATCATTGAAACACCAGTTTATTATATTCAAATTTTTAAAGATGGTGTTTATTTACAAAAAAAAGATAAATCTTATCTTTTAAAAGATAGAGGAAATATTGATCCAATTGTTTTTGGAATTAATGAAAACTTTATTTCAATTGCTGTTGATAGTAAAAATAATGTTTATTATACATTGTTCGCTGGTGGAGCATATATTTTAAAAAATGGCGAAACAACACCAACAAAAATTAATTTTAAATTTGCTGTTAGTAACATTGCAATAGATAGTAATGATAATGTTTATTTTTCTGGATTTAATGGTGGAACATATATTTTAAAATCTGAAAAAAATATAATAATTGAAGTGGAGGAAACAATAGTTCCAAACTTTAGTAGCGTTTATTCAATTATTGTTGATAATAATGATAATATTTTTTTTCAAACAAGAGAGAATGGAACTTTTGTTTTAAGAAATGGAGATACAGAATCCAGAAAAATTTATGCATTTGTTGGAAATGTTATTAACACAGTTGTATCTGATAGTAACAATAATTCATATTTTTGAACAAATGGTTATTCTGATGGAAATCCTCAATTTATAAAAAATGGAGAATTAAAAGCAAATCAAATTTTAGTAATTAATGGTCAAATTCAACAAATTGTAATTGATACGCATAATAATGTTTATTTTAGGACTTTTGATGATATTTATGTTCTGAAATCGGGTGAAATAACACCAACAGAAATTAATGGAATTAATGGTCAAATTAATTCAATTATTATAATTGATAAAATTAATAATATGTATATTTGTACAGAAAACGGGTTATATGTTTTAAACTCAGATAAATTAATATTTAAAAAAGAAATTAAAGGGAATATTAATTTTTTTTATTATAACAATAAAAGTGATAAGATTTATTTTAAATATAAAACCAGCAAAATTACTAGTATAAAAATTATTATTATAAAATACTAAATTTCTAATTCCTGCGACCAAGTTAACAAAAATCATATCATTAATATTTTTATCAAAATTACTTAATTCAGTAAAATTACCGACTGTACTTTCTTTAAAGAGTTTACTGCCACTTGTTCCATAATTAACACCAATATATAAACTATTATTAAAAGAACCTATTAATTTTTTAGTATCAAAACAAACAAATTCTACTTTATGTGTAACTAAAACAACAATTAATCCTGAAGCTAGTTATCGTAACTTAAATAAAATCAGTAAATTACAATCTAGTCTTAAAGAAGCCTTAATTCATTATCATGGTTTAGGTTTTACTAATATTCAAAATTATTTAAATCTCTGAAAATGAAAATACCAACATAAGGGTTTAACCCAAACCAACAAACAGCGGTATTATATTTTAATGTATAAAAAATTAAAGTAAAAATAGTAATTTTACATAAAAGCCTTTTAAAATTATCAAGTTGATGATTTTTTTTATTTTATCAAGAGTTTTCGACAAAATTAAAAAAAGAACCTATTCTGATAATTTTAGCACCACTATCAGAAAAACTAAATATTTCTTCAAAAGTATTAGAATCTTTAACTAAAAAAACTTTCCCCGTATCAGTACCTAAATAAAAATTATTATTATGAACAGCAAGACTTCAAATCATCCCGCCAGTTCAATTGGTTAATTCTTGAAAGTTACCATTTTTATTACCTTTAAAAAGTTTTTTGGTTATTGTTCCCATATAAATATTGTCATTATATACTAATGCACTTCAAAAAGCATCAGAAATAGGCATCGTTCCTAACTCTTGAAAGTTACCAGTCCGATCACCTTTTAGAATTCTGTTATATAAAAATACATAAAAACTACCATTACTATAACTAAAAGTTGGAATTGTTTGCAATGGATTTCCAAAATTAGCAATTTCAGTAAATGGACCAATAAGACTCATTAGTAATGGTTTACTAGTACCAGTTCAATACTTTTCATCATTCCCAACAGAAATAGTTTCTCATATATCCCCTTTCACTTGTAAATTACTACTAATATCATTGGTTGCTTCACTATCAGCAAAATATTTAAATTTTGCCTTATTTATGAAGAGGGCGCTTAATAAATTACTCTTCTTTAATAATCTCTTGTTGTAGTTTATTATATTGATTATTTGATTGATAAATAATTGATTGTATACTATTTAAAGTGTTTAAATCTTTAACACTTAAAGAACAAGCACTAATAATATTAAGAACTTGTATTAATCAAAAAAAGATAACTATTGGCGATACATTCTTTTTCATAATATCCCTCACTTTTCACTTATTAGATGATGTCATTTATGATGATATTTTACCACTATGGATTATTTTATTTTCCATTAATCTTTTAACTAATGTTGTAATTCGTGGTTTTTCTAATGAATTAACAGCTTTAATAAAAATATTTTTTTGACCTAAAAGATATAATTTCTTTTGACAGCGAGTAATGGCCGTATAAATAAGATTTCTTTTTAACATATATGTTGCACTACTGTCAATAATCATTATTACAAACGGGTATTCACTACCTTGTGATTTATGAACAGAAATAGTATAAGCTAAAATAAGAT
This sequence comes from Spiroplasma endosymbiont of 'Nebria riversi', assembly GCF_018831625.1. Lineage (GTDB taxonomy): Bacteria > Bacillota_I > Bacilli_A > Mycoplasmatales > Nriv7 > Nriv7. The sequence continues at coordinate 798,034 of NZ_CP065193.1, read as the reverse complement.
TATTCAACTCCTGATGGTGATATTCAATAATTCTTTGCTCATAACGAACAATAATAACTTGTTTATTTTGTTCATTAGTAATAATGCTATCAATAATCCCAATACCACCATTATAAATATCTTTTTCACTATCATTTTTAGTTTGCATTACTTTATCACCAACACGAAAAATAGTTGTTGCAATTTTAATTTGCATTTTATCTTTACAAAAAGGATTATATGCTTCTTGCAATATTTCATTAATTGCATTAATGCCGCAACGACCATTATACATTGAAGCAAGAACCTGAACTTCAAAGATATTGCTTTCATTAACTAATTGTAAAAATATCTTTGCCAAATTTTCTAAAAGTTGTTGGATTTGATCATATTCAATAAATTGAACTTCATTACTATTAGTAAATTCATAACTAAAATTATTTTGTTGCATTTGATATGCTAAATTAATAATTTCTGATTTTTCAAGTTGACGATAGATTTTCTGTAAACTAATAATATTTAAATGTGATACTTGTAATAAATCTCCTAAAACATTGCCACTACCAACAGAAGTTAATTGATTGTTATCACCAACTAAAACTAATTTATGTAAATTAGGACTAGCAACCAATAAATTATTAAATAAAATTGTATCAACCATGCTCATCTCATCAACAACAATTAAATCAAAATTTAATGGCTCAGTTTCATTATGATTAAATTTATTGTGATGCAAATCTCATTTTAATAATTTATGAATTGTCATCGCTTCAACGTTAGTTTGCTCTTTTAATCGTTTAGCGGCTCTTCCTGTGGGCGCACAAATCGCAACTGTATTATGAGGATAATTTTTTTGATATAAAGCAATAATTCCTTTAATTAAAGTTGTTTTTCCTGTCCCTGGTCCACCATTAATAATGGTTAAATTTTTTTGACTAAATTTTAATAATGCTAATTGTTGTTTGTTATTATAACTAATATTATTTTCTTGTTCAATAATATGAATATCTTCAATAATAACAGCATCATTAATATTATTATCTAATTTTTGTAATTGATTTAAATATTTAGCAATAAAAATTTCACTATAATAAATTTCTATATCATAAAAATTATTATTATTAACGATAATTTTATTTTCATTAACAGCTTGCATTACTACTTGATTAATTAATTTTTCATCTAAAATACTATACTTCATAAGTTGTTTTAAAATTATATTAACTGGAAAATAACTATGTCCTGTCTTAAAGGACTCTTGACGAATAATATATCTTAATGCATATACTAAACGCGAAACATTATCAAGATTAATTTCTAAGACTCTAGCAAGTTGGTCAGCTTTATGAAAAGTTCAAAATTCACATTGATCACTTAACACATAAGGATTAACTTTTATTAATTGTAAAAGTTTTTCTCCATATTGTGCTTGTAACTTATGCAATAAATCAAAAGATAACTGAGCTCGTGAAAATCATTGTGTTAATTGATGATCATTTTTTTGCTTTTTAATTTGTTCATAAATAATTTGCGCTTGATTTTTTTTAATACCAATATTAAATAAAATCTTATCATCACAATAAATCTTATTTAAAACATCATCTTGTAAATAATCAATAATTTTTTGAGCTGTAGTTTTACCAATTGTCGGAAATAATGGTGATGACAAATACTTCACTAAATATTCATTGTCTTCAATAATTACTGTTTCATATTGTTCAACTTGAAATTGTTTACCATACTTTGGGTGACTAACAAATTGCCCTTGTAGTTCATATAACTGTTCGGGTTGCAAATTAAATAAATAACCTTTAACAAAAATATAACGATTAATACTATCATGTAACAAAAACTTACAAATTATAAAACCATTAGTTTCAAAAACAATTGTTTTTAAATAGCCTTTAATTTTTTCCATTATGTTCTCCTTAATTACTAAAAAAGATTTTACTTATTTTTTAAATCATTATAAGGAAACTCATGATTCAAATAATGTCAATAAGCTGGGTTCGGATTAGCACGGGAATAATTTTTTTTAAATTGTTTTCAAGCACTATGAAAGTTATCTTGTGATAAATGGTTATTAATAACTAAATAAATAAAGACTAATGAAGCACTACGATTAACTCCTCAAACACAATGAACGAAAACATTTTCTTCCTCTTTAAGATGTTCATCAATAAAATTTAAACCTGCTTTTAAAACTTTTTTGTCTAAGGTACCGATTTCTGGATAATCTAACAAATTTAAATATAATTCTTTTTTATCATCGCTTAAATAAACTTGTTCTGATTGGTCATCAAGATTAGGAATTTTTTGAACAAAAAAATCACTCGCAGCACTGACAATAAATTCACAAAATGCTGGTTTTAATTGATAATCTCCTAAATATAAATAATTAATAATTTTACGATAATTTTTCATTTTTATTTCCTTTTTCTTTTATGTTTTATATCATAACGATAATTAAAAATATACACATAAAATCATACTAAAAATAATAATAAAATAGTAAAAATAATCATAAAGAAAATAAAAGTAAATACACCATCAAAATTAATAAAAGAAACTTCTTGATTATATGAAAGAAATGGATAATTATAAATTTTAATCCAATCAATCTTACCATTAGTAGTAAATAAATCTGGGTGTTTATTATGATCTAATAAGCGTAATGCGCCCCGCACTAAAATAAACATTAAATAAATTAAGGGATATAAAATAATAATTCATAGCTTTCAACGAAAAAAATTTCTTGAATAGATTATATCTTCATAACTAATAATCACAATGTAAATAATTAACAGTAAAGGAATAATACCGTTTTGAAACGCAATAATAATCCAATGTCAACCTTTAATAGTATACGGTGTGGATATTAATACTCATGGAAAAATAATTATTCAATAAACTAATAAAGTGAATGATGCATAAACAGAAAAAGCAATTTTAGCCGTTGATTTAGTCCACCTTGTTAATCCTTCATTACGATAAAAGACTAACGCATTAACAAAATATGCTAAAATTAAAATATTTACTTGCACCACAAAAAAACTTAAATAATTACCACTCCGACCATTAGCAGGGGTTTCATCAAAAGCTGTTCCTTGATAATCAAATAAAGCTATCAAATAACCAATTACCAAAACAACAATACATAAACTAATAGCAATAACTTTATATATTGTTCTTCAAGTTAATAAACCTAAAATATAATGTTTAACCATTATCTTCAATTCTCCCTTTACTAATAATTTCAGCAACTAATTTCAATGTTATTTTTGTCAACTTCCGACTAATATTTTCTAAACTCTTATTAAACTGATTAATATTTTTTAATTGATGATAAACATTATCCGAAACTGCTTTTAAAACTAAGATGGGACATTGTTGTAAATATGCTAATTGAAAAATAGCTGCACATTCCATATCAACAATTGTTACTTTCTTACCAACATTTTCTTGAATTATTTGTGCTTGTGATACACTATTAATAAAACTATCACCTGTAGCGGGATTAGTTATCATAATATTATTATTTTTACTAAATTTTTTTCAAGGTTCATAAATACAATTATATGCTTGTGGCAATTTTGGTAATTGTCCATATTTATAATCAAATGCTGTTAAATCAACATCATAATAAAAGACTTGTTGAACCAAGAATAATGAACTAATTTTTATTTCTTCACTAATAGCGCCAACACTACCAATATTAATTAATAAATCTAAATTATAATTTTGTAACAAATGATAAGTATTAATAGCACTATTAACTTTTCCAATACCACTTTCAGTAATAATAATTTGGTGGTCAAGATAATTTCATACAACTAAATCCTCACTAATATCTGTTTTTTTAGCAATTTTACTTAATTCCTTATTTAAAATTGTTAACTCTTGGCTCATTGCCGCCATAATTCCAATTATCATTATCTGCGCACCATTTTAGAATGACGATATTGTCGTTTTTCAAAAATAACATTATTTAATGAAATGAATAAATAAGTTAACCCAGTAATTAATATAAATAAAAATAAAAATGTTACTGTAATTGTTGCAATACCATAAGTATAATGATGATAGTTTAAAAATCAATAGGGATATTCTAAATCAAAAATTTCTAAGGGAAATTTATCATAAAGACTATCAATAAATGAATTTTGATGGCGAAGTTCACCGCGCACCATTATAAACAAAAAATAAAAAAATGGATACATATAAACTTTATATAAAGATTGACGATTAAATCTTCGTAAATCATAATGAAATTTACCTGACATTCAAAAAAAATAAATAAGCATTCCTATCGGAATAATAAAATGTAAAAATATTGTAAAAATTCAACCTTTAAGGTCATATGTAGTTTTATTAACAATTCCTGGTAATAAACCAGCCATAAAAACTATTGAAGTAACAGCAATATATACCGTAACAAATAAACGAATCAAAAAGGAATGGATGTCTAGTTTTTGATAAGTAAAATGAAAATATGCCACAAAATAAAAATAAATAATAACAATAATATTAGTTTGTTGCGTAAAAAAAGAAATAAAGATTGTTCCTTTATCAGTATATAATAAATCATATTTTGCTAAATAAGAATGGAAAAATAAATAATCAATAAAATCTCAAATTAAAACAATTGTACCAACAATAGCAAAAATCAATGTATAAAAACCTTTAACTGAAAAACTACGACTAATTTTTTTCATTTTTATTCTCCTTACAATTAATTATATAATTAGCTATCATAATTTAAAAAAATTTTTTATAATTTTTTTTTTAATTTTGTCGAAAACTCTTGATAAAATAAAAAAAATCATCAACTTAATAAGTTTAAAAGGCTTTTATGTAAAATTACTATTTTTACTTTAATTTTTTATACATTAAAATATAATACCGCTGTTTATTGGTTTGGAGTTAAAAACTTATGTTGGTATTTTCATTTTCAGAGATTTAAATAATTTTGAATATTAGTAAAACCTAAACCATGATAATGAATTAAGGCTTCTTTAAGACTAGATTGTAATTTACTGATTTTATTTAAGTTACGATAACTAGCTTCAGAATTAATTGTTGTTTTAGTTACACATAAAGTAGAATTTTTTTTGCTACTAAAAAATATAATTTTTGCATATCAGAAATAATAATTGAATTTTGGTTAATTAATTCTTTGTTCATATTTTCAATAACTCATTGTTTTTGTAAACGTTTGGTGTTTGTGGATTTAACATAAATATTGTTATTATTATCAACTGCCATTTGAATACAGCATTTAGTAATTTGTGGAAACCATATACATATGACAAGATTTTGGTTTCTACAAACTTGCTTTTAATTAATAAATAAATACGAGCTCATTTATTTATTACAAGAAATATAAGGTTAAATTAATATTTATTATTTTTAGTTATGCCTTGTATTTTTTTATGCCTTGATAGTAATAAACTAAGTTAATTAGTAAACGAAGTTTACTAACAAATTTTGTTAAACATAAATGTTTAACAAAATAAATATTTAACTTAGTTAGATAACTAAGTTAAATATAACTTAGTTTAATATAACTAAATATATTTGTAAGGATGGTATGTATGTGAGAAATATTGAAAATATTTTTTTAAATACTAAAAAATATCTTTTAAAAGAAACACAAAACGCAATTCTTATTAAAGCACCAGAAATTCCGTGATTTAGTAATCCTATTGGTATTTGATTTTCAAAGCGATTTGTTTATAAAGGAAGATATGAAAATTCTATTTGTATTGGAATAATTAGAAATGGTGAGTATCAGTTGGTTTCAGTTAATAAGAAAGAGCAGGAGTCTAATTTGATTATAGGGCCAGAATTGTTAAATTTTTTTATTGCCGAAAAAGAGAATGATAAAAAAGATGTAAGTTTTAATTATTTTAAAAATTAATTTTAAAGGTGTTTTAAGGTACCTTAAGAATAAAGGTAAATAAAAAAAACATCTTGGTTGATATTTATAATGGCGAAGCAGTGCGGAAAGCGTATGCTCCGCCTGCTAGTTATGGATGAGTGAGTTATTTAACTAAGTTACTGCAATTTTTTGATTTGATGTAATAAAAAAATAGTTTTGGAGTTTTAGAAATGAAAATATGAGTTAGTGTGGATGATCCTGGCAAAGATTATTGTCAAGAGTTTATATATTCTATTAATAAAAAAACCGGATTAGAACAAAAAATTTGAGCGTCTAAATTTGCAGTTGATTCTGTTAGAACTGATTTAGTTGGTGATAATTGACTTTATGTTGATTTTTTTGAACATAATTGTTTAAAACAATAAATTAATTAAAAAATTAAGGAGAAAAGAAAAATGAGTATTTTTGAATTAGTGTTTTTTACGATTTTAACATTATTACTAGCATATTATATTGCTGTTAATATTTATCGGTTTTTTAAAGATAAAAAGAAATATGGTAGTGAAGCAAAACAGCTACCAAAAGATTTTACTTATGCACAAAGAATATTTATTCCAAAGTTTAAGCGAGATTTATTAGAACAAGATGAAAAAGAAATTAAAAAGTAGGTTTTAGAAAATGTTTAAAAAAATAATTATTGAGTTAATTGAATTAATTTATCCAACTGCCGATTTACCACCTCAAGTTATATTTTTGTTTTCAATTTTAATAATTGTAATGCTGTTTCCGGCCATTATTTTTCTACTCTTTTGACCTTTTAAGCGATAATTATTATGTTTTTAGTTGTTTGAAAAGATTTAGATTGAGAAATAACAAAGTTGTATTTTTGAGATTTATTTATTCAAATTACAACCATTCTGGCGCGGGTTTCTGGTAAAGAAATTGATTTAACTCAAAAAACACTTTGACTTTTAATAGCAAACATTGCTTTTTGGATGGCATTAGTATTTATTGTCTTATTTATGGTTATTTTTTTTATACGGTTAAATCATATTTTGTTTATAAAGGGGGTGATTATATGTTTAGAATTTTTCTTGATGGAGTAACAACACCACCAGCAATTACTGGTGAACAAGCGGTTACTAACTTATGAAAAGCATTGATTACAGAGTTCGGCAATATTTGAACTGATATTATTGGTGGTAATATCCCAAATGTTGTTAATTTCTTTGCTACATATTGAGTTTTCTTGCTTGGTGTGATTATTGGTTTATTTTTAATCGCTTTCAAAATGTTTGAAAAATTAATGCCCTGCAGATAGTAATAAAAATAAAGAAAGTGTGATTTAAGTGGTGCTATTGTTTAAAAAAATAAATTTAAGATTATATGATTTTGTCGCTTTAAATCGCACTTTATTTATTATTGCGTGATTTTATGGTGTGCTTTTGCATTATTATAATCCCCAAAGTTAACGAATGTTATTTGATATTATTTATTTATTAATTGCTTTGTATATTTTATATACTAAAATTTCTCATTTTTTTGCTTGTCGTAGTTTTATTAATTTCTTATTAAATTCACCCTTAAATTTAGTAATTGGCGCCTTAGAGACTGGAAAAACTGTTTTAATGGTTTTGGCTTCTTACTTATTAAGTGGTTGAAAAACAATTTCTACTTTTCCGATTACGGATAAACAAATGCTTTCATTAGGGCATATGTCTTTATTAGATTATAATTATCCGATATTAGAAGAAAAGCATTTGCTGTTATGAGATGAAACCAACTTATTTTTAGAAGGAACTGACTATAAAGAAAATGATAGGGCGGCCCAAGGTTTACAAGAATATTTTGCTTCAGCACGGCAATTTACTCATATCGTATTAGCAAGCGGACAACGAGCCGAACATATATGAGCTAAAGTTCGCGATATTGCTAATTCAATAATTGTTGGTATTAGAAAAAAACCAGTTAGCATCTTTCGTCCTTATTTACAAGTTATTTATGGCACTTTTAAATCCGTAAGTGAATACGAACAATGACGATTAACTTTAATTAATGCTAAAAACGATAAAAAAGGTCGCAAAATCAAGTATCGTAGCATTCCGGAATTAGACATTTATTTCTTTAAATTAAAAATTCCGATGTCAATTTTAAACCTTTATGATAATAAATATTTATCATTCTTGCGTGAATTAAATAATCGTGCTTTGAATGATAATTATCAACATAAATTTTGAAATGATAATGTAATGGATATTGAAGCGTTAGAATATTTAAAAATGGAAAAATTCAGTAAGATACTTACTAAGTTAAAAAATAATCTGAATAAGAAAAATAAGTAAAGGAGTTTAAAAAAATGGAAAACTTATAAAAAATGGCTAGTTTGATTGGCGATACGTTTTATAAAGTTTTTGATTTAATTTGAACTTTAACCATTCCTGGAACAGATATTCGCATTATTATTTTTCCACTAATTATGCTTTTGATAAATCTTGTAATTGGCGGCATTTTAGGTATTCATATTGAACGACCAAAAGTTGGATTTCGTAAAAAATATCAAAAATCAGTTGCTAATTTAGGAGCTAAGAAAAAATCATCTAGTGGTCCAATTAAGAAATTCAGTGGTAATAGTCATAAAAATAGACCGTGAGTTAACCAACATGGACGGCGAATAAAAAGGTAGGTTTTTAAAATGTTTAAATTGATAATTTTATTTATTCTTGTTGCTGTTTTTTATATTTTTGCTTTAAATGACTTTTTAGGTTTATGAGCCCATGTGCGTGAGGGTTTAGAATATTTTAATAAAGTTCTATCAAATAATATTAAAATTTTAGATTTGTTTAAACCAATGATAAGGTTATTTTCCAAACATCCGATTTTCCAAATTTTAGGGACGATTTGTATTTTATCAACAATATATTTAATTTTACGAGGACCTACTGAATAAAAAAATACTTTGAAAGGAGTTAAAAAATGAAAAAGTTAAAGAAAATATTAAGTATTAAATGATTTAAAAGCGTTTTAAGTTTTATACATTTTTTTATCATACTTCATAGTGTTATTACTATAATTTGAGTATTTTTAACGATTCTTCAAATTAAAGGGGGTTAATTTTTTAAAGATTTTATACCATTAAATTTTCAAAGTGTATTTTTTAATGTTTATCTTTGATTATTAATCGTTTATTTCTTAATAACTGGTATTAAGTTAATTATTAGGGGTTATTACTTTAATAAAGTTTTTAGAAAGCCCCTAATGCAAGTTGTTAATTGCAAATGCCCACAACATAATCATTATAAATTTTCTGACGCTTTTAAAGCGATAAAGAGAGTTTTAAGGTGTAGATGAGATACATAAGATTGTTTCTTGATTTTATTATAATTGTTTATTGGTTTGGTACCATTAGGTGCTTTCTTTGATACAAGACAACCACCAAAACCCGATATGGAACAATCCTTTATAAAACGACAAAAACGAGCCACCAATCCCGGTCGATGTGGTAAAAGTTGTGAGTTGGAGTTTGCTGAGATTTTAAATAGTTCTTTTGTTAATACAAGTGTTAGTAACTATTTAAAGGGTTGATTACAAACTAATAGTGTTAGAAATCAATTACCCTCTGATACTGGATATTCTGATTTCTATATTGTTTATAACAATGGTAATGGTAATATTATTTCTAGTGTTTTTGATTTTTATAAAAAAAATGGATTTTTAAAAAATAAAACTTATAGTATTGATAAAATCGTTAATGTTAAAATAACAATTGCTAGTATTCCTGGTTTTAATTCAGGTAATTTTTGAATAACTTCATTTTCGGCGGAAATGCCTTCTTTACCACAAAAAGATAACGAACAACCCTTGCCTACAGAAATAACTTAAAAGGATGGTGAATATCAGTATAATCAGTTTCAAGATAAACTTGATTATTTAATGACACAACGGCGAGATTTTGATAAATTTAATTATAGTTATTTATATTGAGTACCCATTTTTAATTTCTTTGATAATAATTTTAAATATATTAGTGAAATGTCAATTGAATTAAATGGTTTTAAACAAAATAGTAAATTTACTTTAATTCGTAGTTTTGAACCTGAAAACTCGTTATATTTTTTTGATAGCTTAGAATTTTCTGGTTTTAGCGATGTTTTTAGAATTGAAATTTCTTTAGGGGCGGTTACTTTTTATTTGAATGATGAACAATTAATTAAGTTTATTTTACTTGATGGTTGAACTGAAGATTTTATTAATGTTTTTTTTGGACAAATTAATTATTATGGTAATACTTTTTATTTTTTACGCTATGATAACAAATTAAAGACTGATTTTAAAGATTTTATGTTTTTTTATTTAAAGGATTTATCGAATCAGTATTATTTCAGTTTATTTGATAAAATTTATAAAGTTTTAGGTGGTTTTTTTAAACAATTCTTTTATGCGAGTTTTGATATGGATGCTTATGCTTATGTAGGGTTAAGTTATAACGGAATGCAAGAAATTCCTAAAAATGTTTTACAAACGGGGTTTTTCTATCGCTCATTAATTACTTTTTATCCCAAACAGTATTTAATTAACTTTGGTTCAACAATCGAAAATAGTAAGAATAGGATTTTCCGTTCTTATTTCTTTGTTAAAGATAAACAAATTGCCAATGGTTTTAATATTGGTAAAAGTTCTTATCAAATAGATTTTAATGTGTTAAAAGCCTATGATAACCAATTATGGAATGTTAATAATAATAAATTGCATTTTTATAATGCTAAAGTCGATGTAATGTATGGGATTAATATTTTTACGCTAACTTTTCCGCTATATAAAAAGAAAAATGAAAGCATTGAATATCATTATTCTTTATACGATTTTAACATTTTGAATTCAACAGCTTTTATTGGTGGCGGAGTAAGTGGTAATATGCATGACTTAATCCCAACACCTAACTGTTCTTATTGAGGTTTATTTAGTGCAATATCGTGTGGTATTCAGCACTCTTCTGTTAGAATGTTAAATTGATTACTTGGTCTTTCAGGGATTAATCTTTTAATTCGCCCCCTTGCAGATATTGTCAAAAAAACAATTAATTTTACGAAAACTGCCTTTCCGGTGTTTGAAGTTATTCCGGCATTTCAGATGTTATTTGAATTTGTAGTGTCATTAGCACTCTTACTAATGATATTAAAAAAGTTCTCTTAAATATTGCCATTATTTTTTATAATATAATTCCTTTGAAAGGAGAAGTTTTGTTATGTGAAAATTTTTATAAGCTTTAAATTTATTATGTGTAATATAGTTTCTTTTTGAAAGGAGAAGTTTTGATGTATAAAAAATTTTTAATTGCGTTAAGTTTAGCAAATATAATGTTAGTTTCTGCATGTAATTCTACTAATAGTAAAATTGAAGAAAAATATAATTTGGAGTTTGCTGAGATTTTAAATAGTTCTTTTGTTAATACAAGTGTTAGTAACTATTTAACGGGTTGATTACAAATTAATAGTGTTAAAAATCAATTACCCTCTGATACTGGATATTCTGATTTCTATATTGTTTATAACGACGGTAATGGTAATATTATTTCTAGTGTTTTTGATTTTTATAAAAAAAATGGAGTTTTAAAAAATAAAACTTATAGTATTGATAAAATCGTTAATGTTAAAATAACAATTGCTAGTATTCCTGGTTATAATTCAGGTAATTTTTGAATAACTTCATTTTCGATGGAAATGCCTCATTAATTTAGTAATTTAATAAATATTTTTGAAAATCGTATTTTTTGTAATGCGATTTTCTTAATTTAAGGAGTTTAAAAATGAAATATATTATTTCTTAAGCCGATTTAACAGATTTAAAAGCAAAAGCACAAAGTTGATTAAGTGCCAGTTGTCGTAATCCTTATTACTATAAAACTAAAAAACGCATTACTGCCTATTTAAATTTATGTACTTATTTCTATATTGAAGAAATCACTTTAACAAAACTTATTAAAAAATATTTTAAGAATGCAACGAAAACCTTTTATCGTTGGGCAGAAAAAATTATGACCGCTTATTATTCTGACAATTTAGATTTGTTATTGTTTAAAACTACAAAACCACAAAATCTTAATTATCAATATAGTTTAAATTCTCGCGAAAAAGTATGTGATTTATATTTTGATTACAAAAATCTTCAAGCTAGCGGAATGTGGTCTTTATTTAACAATTTAAAAACCGGTTTTCACGATGTCGCAAATTCAGAAGTTCCGAAAAATATCAAAACTTTTTATCGTTGAATTAAAAATGACCCTCGTTGAAAAGAATTAAAACAACAAATCAAACAAACGAAACGCCATTTTAAGCGGTATGAAGTCTCCGAGATTGGTCTTTTACAAATGGATGCCAAAATTATTACCACATCAAATTTTCCGGTTGATAAAAAATATTACATTTATGATTTTATTGACGAAATGACACGCATAGTATTTGTTTATGTTTATGATAGTTTAGGAACTAATAATGCGATTAATGCCACGCAAAGAGCAATGAAAGATTTTGGCGAAATTGGTATAAAAATTAAACGCCTTCGTAATGACAATGCTCCCGAATTTACTACCACTAACTGAAATAATAAAAAATTATACAAAGTAAAAGAAAGGCCTTTTACAACCTTTCTTTCGAGGAACGGAATTGTTCACGAAACCACGCCGATTCGCTCACCACAATCAAATGGCAAAATTGAACGATTCCATCAACATTATACCAAATTATTTTATGCTAAGGATAAAAAATTAAATCAAGATGAACTCCAACATTATTTAAACAAATATTATTATTTTTACAACTTTGAACGCCGTCATTCATCATTAAACACTAAAACTCCATTTCAAGTATTACAAGAATTTTCAAGAAAATAACTTGTGAATATTTTGATAAAATCAAAACTGTTTTTTATCAAATTAAAAATAAATCACTTTTTTGTTTATTTTTTTTCGTAATATGTAATAAGTGCTTTTTGTAATTCAATTAGTTTTTTTGCTTCTCTAATTATTTTTTCTTTTTCTTTTATTAGTTCTGACATAAATGTGACTAAAATAATTAATTCTTCTTTATTTGCTTCAGTGTAATTTTTTCCACTAACAGTAATTTCCATATTTATATTTTCTTCACCTGTTTTTATTTGGTTTTTTTGTTTTGCTGGTATTGGACTGTTAGCAACAATCCCTGTCATTCCGCTTCCTGATATTATTATTGTTCCTAAAATTCCTAGTAATTTTTTCATATTAATTAACCTCTTTTTGTAAATTTTTACTAATTAATAAAATTAATAACACCTTTTCCTTTCTCTAAATCTTGCTCTGCAATTTCTTTACCTTGGAATTCAATTATAAAACATTTTTTAAAAATTTCCTGCATTATTTGATAATTTATCATCCCTTTTTTAAAAAACCTCTTGTGCTTGTCATAAGTCTGTGGTATATTACATAAAAAATTTTCTTTTAATTTTGTCGAAAACTCTTGATAAAATAAAAAAAATCATCAACTTGATAATTTTAAAAGACTTTTATATAAAATTACTATTTTTACTTTAATTTTTTATACATTAAAATATAATACCGCTGTTTGTTGGTTTGGAGTTAAACCCTTATGTTGGTATTTTCATTTTCAGAGATTTAAATAATTTTGAATATTAGTAAAACCTAAACCATAATAATGAATTAAGGCTTCTTTAAGACTAGATTGTAATTTACTGATTTTATTTAAGTTACGATAACTAGCTTCAGGATTAATTGTTGTTTTAGTTACACATAAAGTAGAATTTGTTTGTTTTTCTACTAAAAAATATAATTTTTGCATATCAGAAGTAATAATTGAATTTTGGTTAATTAATTCTTTGTTCATATTTTCAATAACTCATTGTTTTTGTAAACGTTTGGTGTTTGTGGATTTAACATAAATATTGTTATTATTATCAACTGCCATTTGAATACAGCATTTAGTATTAGTTGCGAATGGGTCAAGGCGAATTCTTCGTGGATCAGTTTTATGTTTGAAATTTCCTTTATGAATTTCTTTAATAAATGTTTCATTGATTTGGATTTTACCAGATAATTTTTTAAATTTTAATTGGGTATTTTCTAATTGTTTTGATTTCATTAATTTTTGACGATTATATCAAGCAGTTTTTAATGTAATTTTAATAAAACGAGAAATTGTTTTACTAGATTGCCCCAGCAATGAAATTTGAATCAATAAATTTCATTGTTCATAATTTAAATGACTTCAATAAATAAAATGATTACGAAAAGCGTCAAAACTTGCACGGCAATTTTTACATAAATATTTTTGTTTTCCTTCTGAATTATGTCCATTTTTAACGCGATGGTAAAATTCACATTTAGGGAATTTAATACCTTGTGCTCTAAATTTTTGATCAATTTCATTTAAACGTTTTTTTTTTATTAATTCTGCTTGTTGTTTGACTTTTTCATAAAATTCTAAAAATTGATCATCTGTTAAAGTATTTACTAGTTCTTGAATTATTTTTTCCATAATTATTATCCACCTCTATCATATTAAAAATATACCTAAAATTAGGTATATTCAGTAAATATCAAGATTTTTCTACAAAATTAAAAGAATTTTCTACAAAATTAAAAAACTTTTTCAATTTCTTGACCAATATTATCAATACCATTTTTATTAAATACTTCTAAATAATGATAATAAAAAATTTTTTTAAAAGCTTCATCAAGATTAGTAAATGCTAATTTTCGCAAATTATCAATATGAGGATAATTTCTTTATCATTAAAACCTAAATGATGTTCTAAACATAATGTTCCTGTTTTTGAATGTCAAGTTGGTACGGTTTCACTTAAAAATTGTGGTAAATACTGTTGTAAATATTGCTGATGTTGAGCATCTTCTCATTGTTTAGTTATATCGTGATAAACGCCTGCTATTTCGGCTTTTAAACAATTAACTTGATAATGATTCGCTAATTGTTTTGCCATTGTTCCTACATTTAAACAATGAAGATAACGAGTTTTATCCATATGTAATAACAAACGATCAGCAATATAAAGTAAATTATCATTAATATATGCTAAAACTTTAGAATCAATTGTTGTTATGATTTCTTGGCGAATTTTAGTTGAACTAATATTAGCAAAAAGTGGTTGTAAAATAACTTTATTATGATTGGGTCGCGTTTAGTTTTCTTAGGTATTGCTTTGAAGAAATAAAACAATCAGCTAATTATATTATTTAATTACTAAACTAACCCTGCCTTTCTTGTTATTTTCATTTTTATTCGTTACCATTTTATCATATTATTGAATTTTTACACAATGAAAAATTATTAATTTTATTAAATTTTAACTAATATTTTTACTTACTTAAATCTATTATATTTATTTGTTATAGCATTACCTTTATAGTTAATTCAAATATCATCATTTTTATTATTATATTTATTTCATAATGAATTTTTATATATTTCTTTTATGATTTTTATTTCTGAATTAATACTTTCATTAATGTAATGTAATACATTTAATTTGTTTAAATTTGCCATTCTTAAATGTAATAGGTTATTTAAATTCTTATGATTATATATTTTTGCCCCATATCCTAATTGTTGTTTTACTAAATGAGATACATCACTTTCAATGCTACAACCGATATTTCATTCTAAATTTTGATGATGAATGCCATGCTTATTATTACTGAAATAATTACTCGCCTTCCTTAAATTTGTTTTAATATCTTTATTTAATTCATTTTTAGCAATATTACGAATGTTTTTGATTAATTCTTGATGATTGCGCCATCCTTATATAATTTAATTCAACTATTTAATGCTATTTTGCGATTTTCAAAAATAATATTAAATGCCGTTTGTTTTAATTTTTTAATAGCGTGGTAACCATCTAAAATATATCTAACATTACCAAAACTATTGGCAATTTCTCTAATTCAAACATCACCATCGCCACAAACAATTATTTTGTCATAATTAATAAATTACAATAATCCATTGTACTTATTCGTTTACCAACTTTTAACATTAAAAAATGACCTCGTTTGTTTTCTAATTCTCTACGAGCATGTTTGTATTTTGGATAGGTTACAATAAGTTGGACCATATTTATGTGGACTTTCAAATAAAATAAAATTATTAAGAAAGTAGGAAGATAAAAATGGGGAAAAACTCATATTCAAATGAATTTAAAAAACAAATTGTCATGCTTTATCAAAACTGAAAAAGCATTGTTGAAATTATTAAAGAATACGGGGTTTCAAAATCAGCCGTATATCATTGAATTGAAAATTTTAATAATTTTGGATCATTTAAATCGCAAGATAACCACACTGTCGAAGAAAATGAATTAATTTACTTGCGAAAAGAAAACCAACAATTACGAATGGAAAATGACATTTTAAAGCAAGCAACACTGATAATTGGCAAAAAATAGGAATTATTAACAATAATAAAGAAAAATATTCCGTGCTAAAAATGTGTCAAATATTAAAAATAGCAAAATCAACATATTATTATCAAACTAATAATTGTGTTAAGTATGATGTTAATAATTATGAAGAAGAAGTTATCGGTGCATTTAATAAAAATCGTAAAATTTATGGTGCTCGTAAAATTAAAGCTGTTTTAATGAGAAAAGATATTATCTTATCACGTCGAAAAATCAGATTCCTTATGATCAAAAATAATTTGGTTTCTAAATACACCAAATTAAAATATCGTAATCATAAAACAATGGTTAATAATGACCAAATTAGTAATGTTTTAAATCGTCAATTTAATAACAAAAAACTAATGAAGTTGTTGTTAGTGATTTAACATATGTGCAAGTTGGAGTAAAATGACATTATATTTGTTTATTAATTGACTTGTTTAATCGAGAAATAATTGGCTATAGTGCCAGACCAAACAAAACCGCTGAACTAGTTCAACAAGCTTTTCATAAAATAACACGACCATTAAATAAAATAACTTTATTTCATAATGATCGTGGTAATGAGTTCAAAAATAAAATCATTGATGAAATTTTAATAACCTTTAATATTAAAAGATCATTGAGTGCGAAGGGTTGTCCTTATGACAATGCTGTGGCTGAAACAACTTACAAAACTTTTAAAACGGGATTTATCAAGGGTAAAAAATTTGAAAATTCAACATAATTAAAATGCGAATTATTTGATTTTGTTAATTGATACAATAATCTTAGAATACATGGCAGTTTAAATTATTTAACGCCTGTTGAATTTAGAAAATGACAGTCTACATAAAAAGTGTCCAAAAAAGCGTCGCCATACCAAATACAATAAATAAAGCAATAAGTACACAAGTAACACCAAGAATGGTGAAGATTGGATGTTGTGAAAATGTTCGAGCCATTGGTTTAAATAGTTCTAAAATTGTTAAATTGCTAGTAATAAATTTTTGGAAATTGGCAAGGCCTTCGCTAATATAATTCGTTAAAGTTTCAAAATGACTACCAGCTAATAACCCGAGAACAGTTATTAAGATAAAAATAATAATTAGTTTAAACATTGTTAGTTACCTTGTTTTGTTTTTATTGGTTTTATTTGTTTTTTAGCTTTTCCTCACGCACTTAAATGCCCCTTATTTTTAACAGCATATTGGCGTTGTTTTTCTAAATTAACTTGTTGACTACAAAATCCAAGAATAATTGCAATAATAAATTCTACAGTTAGTGTTAAAAATAGAGGAAATATTAGTTGAACATTCGTTCCTGGTACTTCAAGACTTCAAATTAAGTTAAAAACCTTATAAAGCATTTGAGCCAGGAAGTCGGTCATTTTTGCGAGATTTTCCATTTTTTATTATTCCTTTTCTTTCATTTTTCTTAAAAATTTGCTAAATTTATCCATTTTTAAGTATTCTAAATTGGTATGGCGGCCCTTTTTTGGGCAATTTTTATGTCGACTGTCATTTTCTAAATTTAACAGGCGTTAAATAATTTAAACCAACATGTATTCTAATGTTATTTTATAAATTAACAAAATCAAATAATTCTCATTTTAATTATGTTAAATTTTCAAATTTTTTACCCTTGATAAATTCCGTTTTAAAAGTTTTGTAAGTTGTTTCAGCCACAGCATTGTCATAAGGACAACCCTTCGCACTCAATGATCTTTTAATATTAAAGGTTATTAAAATTTCATCAATGATTTTATTTTTGAACTCATTACCACGATCAGTATGAAATAAAGTTATTTTATTTAATGGTCATGTTATTTTATGAAAAGCTTGTTGAACTAGTTCAGCGGTTTTGTTTGGTTCGGCACTATAGCCAATTATTTCTCGATTAAACAAGTCAATTAATAAACAAATATAATGTCATTTTACTCCAACTTGCACATATGTTAAATCACTAACAACAACTTCATTAGGTTTTTTGTTATTAAATTGACGATTTAAAACATTACTAATTTGGTCATTATTAACCATTGTTTTATGATTACGATATTTTAATTTGGTGTATTTAGAAACCAAATTATTTTTGATCATAAGGAATCTGATTTTTCAACGTGATAAGATAATATCTTTTCTCATTAAAACAGCTTTAATTTTACGAGCACCTTAAATTTTACGACTTTTATTAAATGCACTGATAACTTCTTCTTCATGGTTATTAACATCATAATTAACAAAATTATTAGTTTGATAATAATATGTTGATTTTGCTATTTTTAATATTTGACACATTTTTAGCACGGAATATTTTTCTTTATTATTGTTAATAATTCCTATTTTTTACCAATTATCAGTGCTGCTTGCTTTAAAATGTCATTTTCCATTCGTAATTGTTGGTTTTCTTTTCGCAAGTAAATTAATTCATTTTCTTCGACAGTGCAATTATCTTGCACTTTAAATGACCCAAAATTATTAAAATTTTCAATTCACTGATATACGGC
The DNA here is from genome assembly GCF_018831625.1 of Spiroplasma endosymbiont of 'Nebria riversi'. GTDB lineage: Bacteria > Bacillota_I > Bacilli_A > Mycoplasmatales > Nriv7 > Nriv7. Next base: position 779,240 of record NZ_CP065193.1, on the reverse strand, counting down.
TGATTTTGAAATTCCGTATTCTTTAATAATTTCAACAATGCTTTTTCCGTTTTGATAAAGCATGACAATTTGTTTTTTAAATTCATTTGAATATGAGTTTTTCCCCATTTTTATCTTCCTACTTTCTTAATAATTTTATTTTATTTGAAAGTCCACATAAATATGGTCCAACTTATTGTAACCTGTCCAAAATATATGCCCAAACTATTAAAAAACAGTTATAATGACCAGTCAATTCAAGATTTGGCTTTGAGAATTAGAGCTGTATATCCTTTGTTTAAGATTGATAATTTTATTAATGACATTATAGAAAAAACATGAGATAAGTTAGAACTGAAAGCTCGTATGAGGAAAATTACTATGAATTTAGGAAGGTATTTGCCAAGTGATTATGAATAAGCACTTGAAATTATTGATAAAATCATAGCTCATTATCCTGTAGGGTTAAATGACTTTACTTTAATGTACTTCCCTGATTTTGTTGAAATCTACGGGCAGAATGAAGGGCATTGGAATTTGTCAATAACTGCATTAGAACGGTATACTAAATCCTCATCTTCTGAATTTGCAGTGAGACAATTTATCATAAATCATGAAAAGCGTATGATGCAACAAATGTTCGCTTGGTCTAACCATGAGAATGAACATGTGCGACGACTTGCTAGCGGAGGTTACCGCCCGCAATTACCTTGAGGCCAATCATTAGCAAGTTTCAAAAAAAACCCTTACCCAATCTTTAATATTTTAGAACAATTAAAAGATGATCCGTCACTATATGTTCGCAAAAGTGTAGCCAATAACTTAAATGATATTTCCAAAACACATCCTAATCTAGTTACAAAAATTGCAAGGGAATGGTATGGTAAAAACAGCCGTACTGATTGGATTGTAAAGCATGGTTGTAGAACAATTCTAAAAAAAGGCAATAAGGGTTACACTGGACATATTCGGATTTAAAAATATTGATTGTGTGAATGTGGATGATTTCTCTTTGAGTTTTGAGTCTATTTTTTTGGAGCGGAGATGAGTTTTTCCTTTAAGATTGAATCAAAAAAAGCGATCAAGTTACGATTAGAATATGCTATTGATTATGTAAAAGCAAATGGTAAACGAAATTGTAAGATATTCCAAATCTCCGAGATATCTTTAAACGCAAACACGAAGAAATCTTATACAAAAAGACATTCATTTGCAGATGTAAGCACAAGAAAGCATTATCCAGGTATTCATTCACTTACGCTTATTGTGAATGGTACTGAATGAGGTACATTGGATTTTGAGATATTAGCTACTAAATAGTATTCGCAAAAAAACACAAAAATAAGTCGGTATTGATAATAGGTACGAATTACCTATTACTAAAAATGGTTCAAAAAAAGGTAAATAATCTAAAAAATTCTTTACTCTTTTCTAATTTAATTAAAAACTTAACAAATCTATTATTAATTACGAAAGTAATATTTTTTGTATTCATATTTTGATTATTTTTTTTAATTTTGTAGAAAACTCTTGATATTTATTGAATATACTTAATTTTAGGTATATTTTTAATATGATAGAGGTGGGTAATAATTATGGAAAAAATAATTCAAGAACTAGTAAATACTTTAACAGATGATCAATTTTTAGAATTTTATGAAAAAGTCAAAAAACAAGCAGAATTAATAAAAAAACAAAAACGTTTAAATGAAATTGATCAAAAATTTAGAGCACAGAGTATTTAAATGCCCTAAATGTGAATCTTACCATTGCGTTAAAAATGGACATAATTCAGAAGAAAAACAAAAATATTTATGTAAAAATTGCCGTGCAAGTTTTGACGCTTCTCGTAATCATTTTATTTATTGAAGTCATTTAAATTATGAACAATGAAATTTATTGATTCAAATTTCATTGCTGGGGCAATATAGTAAAACAATTTCTCGTTTTATTAAAACTACATTAAAAACTGCTTGATATAATCGTCAAAAATTAATGAAATCAAAACAATTAGAAAATACCCAATTAAAATTTAAAAAATTATCTGGTAAAATCCAAATCGATGAAACATTTATTAAAGAAATTCATAAAGGAAATTTCAAACATAAAACTGATCCACGAAGAATTCACCTTGACCCATTCGCAACTAATACTAAATGCTGTATTCAAATGGCAGTTGATAATAATAATAATAATATTTATGTTAAATCCACAAACACCAAACGTTTACAAAAACAATGAGTTATTGAAAATATGAACAAAGAATTAATTAACCAAAATTCAATTATTACTTCTGATATGCAAAAATTATATTTTTTAGTAGCAAAACAAACAAATTCTACTTTATGTGTAACTAAAACAACAATTAATCCTGAAGCTAGTTATCGTAAATTAAATAAAATCAGTAAATTACAATCTAGTCTTAAAGAAGCCTTAATTCATTATCATGGTTTAGGTTTTACTAATATTCAAAATTATTTAAATCTCTGAAAATGAAAATACCAACATAAGGGTTTGACCCCAAACCAACAAACAGCGGTATTATATTTTAATGTATAAAAAATTAAAGTAAAAATAGTAATTTTACATAAAAGCCTTTTAAAATTATCAAGTTGATGATTTTTTTTATTTTATCAAGAGTTTTAGACAAAATTAAAATTATTTTTCACCATTTTAAATTAAACAAATGATATAATTTAAGATAATTTGAAGCTCGTGAATTCCAATTAAGACATTGGAACACATTTTTACAACATAATCTACCAAAATAGAAACTCTATCATATTAATTAATAGTTTTATTTATAAATTGTTTCTTTGTTATAATTTAAATAATATTATTTCAAAAGGATGGCAATAAAAATGATTAAAGGTGTGGGAATTGATATTGTTAGCATTAAACGAATGCAATTAAAAAAATCATTTATTAATAAAGTATTACATTTAGAAGAAGTTAGTTATTTACAAACAATTAAAAGTGAAACCGAAAAAAAACAATTTTTAGCAGGGAGATGAGCATTAAAAGAAGCATTGTATAAAGCAATAAATAATGTTAATGAGGTTTTAATTTTTTGTGAAGTTAATATTCAATTAGTAAATAAGCAATTACAATGGATTGGATTTGAAAATAATAGTTGATTATCAATTAGTCATGAAAAAGAATATGCCGTTGGTATGGCAATATTAACATTATAAATATACGACAGTAATATCTTTTAACTTAAAAATCACTGCTATCTTCTTTTACAATAAAATAGGAAAGGTAGATGATATAATGTTAAATAATCTTGTTTTAGTAGGAATAATTGTTAATCCACCAGAAATTATTCATAATCAAACTGGTGAAAAAACATCAAAAATGATACGATTAACTATTAATATAACCCGACCTTTTAAAAATAAATTAGGTCATTATGATGAAGATTATCTTGTTATTAAAGTGTGAAATAATTTAATTGCTGATATCGTATCATTTTTAGTAATTGATACGGTGATTGCTATTAAAGCTAGAATTCAATCATTTCAATATAAAGATAATGAGAATCATTATTTAGAAATTATTGCTGATCGCATCATGCGGGTTGGTCATTATATTCTTGAATAAATAATATGCTTGATAATTATTGCCCTTGATATTTTTATTATTTTATTACATAATAAAAAGTGTAATTTAGTAGTAATTATATAAATTATATTTAAAAATTGGATTGGTCTACTCCAATGGTAAAGATAGCCAGTTTTTTAAAATTATTTAAAAAACTATAGCAGTTCAGGCGCGTACTCTGCAATAAAAAAGTTTGTTTAATTTTAAAGATAACTTAATTTATCTTTAAAAAAATTAGCACTTTAATTTTTAGTTAAGAATTAAAGTGCTTTTAATTTTTATTTTTTATATAGTAATCAGAAAGGAATATTAGATGTGGATCCAAATAAGTTATTTTTAATGCGCTGAATTAACCAAGTAATCCCAATACCTAAGTTGTTTTTCAATCAATTTTTAGATTTATCTCAGAATCTTAATTGAGATGAATTTAAAGAAAAAATTATTAGTTATGAAACCGAACAACGAATAAAAAAACTTAACAAAGAGAATTACAAAATGCTTAATATTATTAAAGATGAATATTATAAATTTCGTAATGATTATTTGCTTTTTTAGATATGGATGAAGATATTGAACAAATAAAATTAAATTTTAAAGTCATTGCGGTTGATAAGCATATTGCTGGAAAATTAACTAATACTAATATGACAATTAGTTATAAGTTTTGTTATTGAGCGAAGTCAAATAGATTGAATCGGTTACAATAAGTTGGACCATATTTATTTGGACTTTCAAATAAAATAAAATTGAGAAGAAAATTGGAAGATAAAAATGGGGAAAAACTCATATTCAAATGAATTTAAAAAACAAATTGTCATGCTTTATCAAAACGGAAAAAGCATTGTTGAAATTATTAAAGAATACGGGGTTTCAAAATCAGCCGTATATCAGTGAATTGAAAATTTTAATAATTTTGGGTCATTTAAAGTGCAAGATAATCGCACTGTCGAAGAAAATGAATTAATTTACTTGCGAAAAGAAAACCAACAATTACGAATGGAAAATGACATTTTAAAGCAAGCAGCACTGATAATTGGCAAAAAATAGGAGTTACTAACAATAATAAAGAAAAATATTCCGTACTAAAAATGTATCAAATATTAAAAATAGCAAAATCAACATATTATTATCAAACTAATAATTGTGTTAAGTACGATGTTAATAATTATGAAGAAGAAGTTATCAGTGCATTTAATAAAAGTCGTAAAATTTATGGTGCTCGTAAAATTAAAGCTGTTTTAATGAGAAAAGATATTATCTTATCACGTCGAAAAATCAGATTCCTTATGATCAAAAATAATTTGGTTTCTAAATAAACCAAATTAAAATATCGTAATCATAAAACAATGGTTAATAATGACCAAATTAGTAATGTTTTAAATCGTCAATTTAATAACAAAAAACCTAATGAAGTTGTTGTTATTGATTTAACATATGTGCAAGTTGGAGGAAAATGACATTATATTTGTTTATTAATTGACTTGTTTAATCGAGAAATAATTGGCTATAGTTCCGGACCAAAAAAACCGCTGAACTAGTTCAACAAGCTTTTCATAAAATAACACGACCATTAAATAAAATAACTTTATTTCATACTGATCGTGGTAATGCGTTCAAAAATAAAATCATTGATAAAATTTTACTAACCTTTAATATTAAAAGATCATTGAGTGCGAAGGGTTGTCCTTATGACAATGCTGTGGCTGAAACAACTTACAAAACTTTTAAAACGGAATTTATCAAGGGTAAAAAATTTGAAAATTTAACACAATTAAAATGCGAATTATTTGATTTTGTTAATTGATACAATAATCTTAGAACACATGGCAGTTTAAATTATTTAACGCCTGTTGAATTTAGAAAATGACAGTCTACATAAAAAGTGTCCAAAAAAGGGTTGCCATACCACTATTAGTGAAAATGAGGCTTATGCCATTTTTAATTATTTTAAAGAACAAGAGCCAATTAAATTAAAAATCAATATTATTGAATCATCCCGCCCTCCAAGGGAAGATCCAGAAGGAGTCAAAATTGATGAGGAGAGTCTTGAAAGAATTGGGTGATGAAGGTCAAAGATTGCGGTGATCAACAACATATTGAAAATGACTTGCCGGGGGATTGTCATTAGCAGGGATGGCAATATTAGGATATTACTTATGAAAAACTTCTAAGTTATCAGCGCTAATATCTACTGTTAGTAAAACAATGCCATTATTATCTTTTGGTAATGCGACGGAATTACTTGAAAGCGTTACTGATGTTACTACTGTTGAAAGTAATAAATTACTTGATTTTTTACGAAGAATTTTTAGTGGCTTTTTGAGTAAAATGAAGCAAGCAACAGTATCTAAAAATTCTGTTCCTAGGTTTCTAACTGAGAATTAGGATATTTTTGGCGATTTAAAAATTAATTTTGATGATTGAAATCATGAATATGATAATATATTGTTAAATTTAAAAGTAGAAGATATTACTCATAATTTAAATTACTTAGAATGAGGAATATTTGATGTTACTCGTTATGGAGTTATTAAAGTAAAAAATACTGATTTATCATTTAAATTGCATTTATTTAATTCAAAAATTAATAATCAATCATTTTCATTAATTACTAAATTTTTTAATAATATTAAAAGTAAATTGGAAGGAGCATATATAAATCAGGAATTATTAGATAGTAGTAATCAAAAGTTTCAGATTTTTCAAATTATTTCGCAAATTTTACAAAAGGAATTAATGATTATTGATAATAAAACATATAAGTTTTCAATGGACTCATTTTGAATTTCATCTTACAAGATAATTGATGATAAAATTTATGTTGTTTTAAATCACGACTTATTAAATCAAGGGTTAGAAATTACAATGCAGACATTTTTAAATTAGAAAAAAATGAATGGTTATTTATTGATATTGAACAATAAGACTTGTTTTTTAAATTTTATTGTTTATTAATAATATTTGATATAATTAATAAAAGAAATAATTGAATTTACTTTCTTTACAATTAACAAATTAATTTAAAATATGTTTTTATGTTAAAATTAAACTGTTATTTACAAAAATAGAAATGAGGATTAAAATAAATGCTTTTTATAAATAAAAGAGTAAAAACCATTACGACAATTGGTCCGACTAGTGAAACCAGAGATTTGATGCTTCGTTTAGCACAAAAGGGAGCAAATGTATATCGTTTAAACTTTTCTCACGGTGATTTTGAAGAACATGGTAAGCGCGTTGAATTTGCTAAATCTATTATTCAGCAAGTACAAAGGCCACTATCACTAATATTAGATACTAAAGGTCCAGAAATTAGAACTCATTCTTTTAAAGGCGGCGAGGCGTTAATAAGTAAAGATAGCAGGGTTATTATTTATACGAATAAAGAAATTGAAGGTACGGAAACGGAATTTTCAATTAATTATGAAAATCTTGTTAATGATATTCAAGTTGAACAAAGATTATTAGTAGATGATGGTAAGTTACAGTTAATTGTTTTAGGAATTAATAATAAAGATGATGATAAGTCAATTATTTGTCGTGCTGTTAATACTCATCTTGTTAAAAATCATCGTGCGATTATTGTTTCAGGAATTAAACTGTCATTACCTTTTATTTCCGACAAAGATCGTGCCGATCTTATTTTTGGATGTGAACAAAAAGTAGATTATGTAGCTGCTTCTTTTGTTCATGATGCTAAAGATTTACAAGAGATGCGTCAATTGTTAGATGGAAATGGTGGTACTGATATTAAAATTATTGCCAAAATTGAATCACGATATGCTGTTGATAACATTGATGAAATTATTGCTAATAGTGATGGTATTATGATTGCGCGTGGTGATTTAGGTGTTGATGTACCTTATGCTGAGGTGCCTTTAATTCAAAAACATGTTATTCGTAAATGTAATAAAGCAATGGTGCCAGTAATTGTCGCTACGCAAATGTTAGAGTCGATGTTATCTAATCCTTTACCAACAAGAGCTGAAGTATCAGATATTTATTGAGCAGTTGATTTAGGTGTGGATACAACAATGTTATCTGGCGAAACAGCTAATGGTGAATATCCTGAAAAATCAATTGAAGCAATGACGAGAGTCGTTAGAAAAGCAGAAATTCATTTTTGATATGAAGGTTATTTAGAAAGATTTATTAAATGATCAACGTCACCTTTTAAAGATTTTGTTTATCAAGTTGGTAAAGAAGTTCTTGGTGAAAAAATTCAAAAGCAAAAACGAATTCATCAAGTTATTGTTTTAGATGATAGCAATGATCAATTATTAACTAAAACTTTATCTAATGCTCGTGTTCGCAGTACATTAATTCCATTAGTTACTGATGAAAGAATTAGAAATAGTTTTGGGATTTGGTATGGTGTTTATCCAGAATTAGTTATTAATATTAATAAAGTAATTAATGATGATAGTTTATTAAATAATATTGCTAGAAAATATGGCGCCAAAACTAATGAACAAGTTTTAATTGTTAATGGTAATGAAATGAGAAAATTACAAATAAAATAATTACATTAACAGTGTTAAAGACGTTCAATTTGCTAATGAACGTCTTTTTCGCTAGAAAGGATATAGGATATGTCGGCAACGGAACAAATTGTTACTGTAAAAATTAATAATGAAAATAAATCGTATCCATTAGGAGTAGTACTTAGTGATGTTTTAACAAGTATTGATGCTAATTGACAAGAAAATATTATTGCTGTTAAAGTTAATAATGAATGAAAAGATATTAAAACTTATGTTTTAGAAAATGATATTATATTAGAAATAATTACAAAAGATTTAGATGAGGCATTAAAAGTAATTAATTATTCAGCAGCTATTGTTTTAGCAAAAACATTACAAACTAATTGAAAGGGTTTACTAATTGCCAATATTAATGTTGGTGATGAAGGTTTTTTTGTTGATTTTGATTTTCAAACCCACATTAAAGAACAAGATTTAGAAATTATTACTAAGCAAATGCAAGAATTTCTTAAAAAAGACTTAGAAATTAAATATGAGTTAAAATCACCGCACGATTTACAACGATTATATGAAAATAATCCTTATTTTCTAGAACAACTTTTAACACTTAGAGGTGTTGTTGGTATATATACTGTTGATAACAGTTCCTTCATTAATAATTTTATTGCTTTAGATAATACTAAAATTGTTGAAAATTTTATGCTTTCATCACTTGCTGGAGTTTATTGAAATAATGATGCTAACAATAAGCAAATTCAAAGAATTTATGGTGTTTGTCATTTTTCAAAAGAGAAATTAGCAACATTATTAGCATTAATTGCTTTAAGAAAAGAACGAGACCATCGAAAAATTGGTAAAGATTTAGAAATTTTTATGTTTGATTCATTGGCAGGTCAAGGATTACCAATTTGATTGCCTAATGGAATGATTCTTAAAAAACAATTGCAAGAGTATTTGCGTTTGCAAGAGTTCTTTTATGATTATTTAGAAGTTGCAACACCAGTAATGGGGGCAATAGCATTATATCGCACTAGTGGTCATTGAGATCATTATCAACAAAATATGTTTCCGGTTATGTCATTGAATAATGAACAACTTGTGCTTCGACCGATGTCGTGTCCACATCATTGTTTAATTTATTGTTATAAATTACGCTCTTATCGTGATTTGCCATTACGATTTGCTGAACATGAGTTATTATATCGTTATGAAGCTAGTGGCGCTTTAACTGGTTTAGAACGCGTTCGAGCAATGGAGTTGACTGATGCTCATATTTTTTGTCGTTTTGATCAAATAAAAACTGAATTTCAAACAACATTTAAATTAATTAGCGAAATATTGTTAGCATTAAATATTGAAGTTAATTACTATTCATTATCATTAAGAGATTTTCAAGATAAAAAAAGTTATTATGATAATGATGAAATGTGAATTAAAGCTGAGAAAGTTTTAAAAGAAGCCTTAGATGAATTAAAAATTAAATATATTGTAATGCTTGGCGAAGCAGCTTTTTATGGTCCGAAATTAGATATTCAAATTAAAACAGTGTTAGGACACAATATTACGGTTTCAACAATTCAGTTGGACTTTTTACTGCCAGAAAAATTTGATTTATCTTATCAAGATGAGAATGGACAAGAAGTTCGCCCTGTTATTATTCATCGTGGTTTAATTGGCACTTATGAACGCTTTATTGCTGTTTTATTAGAACAAACAGGTGGAATTTTACCACTATGATTAAGTCCTAAGCAGATTACTTTAATTCCTATTAAAGAAGAGCATCAAGCATATTGTTATGAATTAGAAAAGCTATTTAAAACCCATAATTTAAGGTCATTTGTTGATGCTAGTAGTGAACGGTTAGATTATAAAATTCGTATTGCGCAAACTAAAAAAATACCTTTCCAAATTGTTATCGGTCAAAAGGAAATTGCTACTAAAAAGATTACTTATCGTCAATATAGTAAAGAAGAACAAATAACAGTTACGATTGATGAGTTTATTAATTTATGTAATGAATTAATAGTAAATAAAAAATAGTTAATGAATGTTTGGCATCTTAAAATTGGTGATAATTCAAACAATAATAAATTAACCGAAAAATATTATTATTCATACTAATATTGGTAGGTAATGTACTATATTAAAAAGATGCTTGTAATATCCAAGCATCTTTTTATTTGTTTTAAGTTATAAGTTTAATAGTTTTTCTAAATATATGCCAACACCACCTTCATCATTAGTATGTTCAGTAATATCTTTAGAAAATACTTTTAAAGTTTCAATACCATTTTTCATTACAATACCATAACCAACTTTGGTAATCATTTCTAAATCATTAAATTCATCACCAAAGGCAATAACATCTCTAATATCTATATTGTAATATTGTGAAAGAATTTCAGCCGCCATCCCTTTATTAATAAATTTATTTGATAGGTCTAGAACAGGGTGTTCTTTGTCATTATCATGCGTTCAAATATTAATTTTTAAAGTATTAGTATATTTTTCTAAACTACGAATAACTTTATCTAAATGTTGGGGACTTTTTAATTGTAAAACAATATTATTAGCAGAACCACTTCAGTTTTCTAAAAGATTGCCAATAATAAAATTGTCCGTTGGAATATCTGTTAAATGAAAGTATCGTTCAAAATTTTCTGTTTGTTTTAAGCAAACTGCTTTGTTGTAGTATTCTACAAGACCATTATATAAAGAAGTTTTGACATCGTTTTCTTTTAAAACTGCTTTTACGGTGTCATAAGAAATTGGAAATACTAAGCGTTTAAATTCTCTTAATAATGGATCATGAATGTGACCACCATTAAAATTGCAAAGTAATGTTTTTAATCCTAGTTCATTATAAAAAGAAATACTTCCACGGCGGGGTCTTCCTGTAACAATACAAACAATATGACCTTGAGCAATAGTTTTTTGTAATCCTTGAATAGTTAATGGATGCATTGTTTTTCCATCATCCATTAATGTTGTTCCATCAAGGTCAATAAGGATTAATCTTTTTTTATCAATATGATTAAATTTAATCATTGTTTTTCTCCTTTATTTTTAGTAATTAATCCCGATTTTATCTTGGATTAATTGCAATTTTTCGTGAGCAATTTTTGTTGCTTTTTCTTTTCCTTGCAATAATCAATGTTTTCATTTATTATTAGCAATAATTTCGTTATATTTTCTTTGAATAATTTCAAGTTGATGGCAAACAACTTTAGCAACTTTTTCTTTAAAAACAACATAATTTTGGTCAGAAAACTCATTTGTTGCTTCTTCAATTGTAGTATTTGTAAAAGCACAATAAATATTTAAAAGATTACTAATTCCTGGTTTATTAATTTCATCATAAAAAATTTTATTTTCACTATCAGTAATGGCGCTTTTAATTTTTGTGGTAACATCATTTAAATTATCTAAAAGAGAAATGTAAGTTTTAGGATTTTCATGTGATTTTGACATTTTTTTTAAGGGATTTTGTAAGTTCATTATTTTTTTACCATTAGGAGCAATATATGGTTCTGGAATTGTAAAGATATTACCATATTTATTATTCATTCTGATCGCAATATTTCTTGTTAATTCTAGATGTTGCTTTTGATCAATTCCCACAGGAACAATAGTAGCATCATATAGTAAGATATCAGCCGCCATTAATGCTGGATAAGTAAATAATCCTGTTGGTATCGTTTCAGTATTATTATGTTGTTTAAATGATTGTGTTTTATCTTTAAATTGTGTCATGCGATTTAGTTCTCCCATTGATGTATGACATAGCAGCATATGACCTAATTGGCAATGCTCTAAAATGTCAGATTGAGCAAAAATTGTAATCTTATCGGGATCTAAACCACAAGCAACATATAACGCAACTAAATCACGAATATTATTTTTAAGAACATCGTGGTCATGATTTTTTATTGAGACAATAGCATGCAAATTGGCAACAAAGATAAAAACATCATATTCTTCTTGTAATTTAATAAAATTTTGAATAACACCAATATAATTACCAATAGTAATTTTTCCAGTATTAGTAATACCTGATAATAAGCGTGGTTTCAATAGTAATTCCTCCTAAAATAAATAAATCTCATTGATAATGTATCAATTTTACTATAAATAATAATAAAAAAGAATTTTAATTTTGTCGAAAACTCTTGATAAAATAAAAAAAATCATCAACTTGATAATTTTAAAAGGCTTTTATCTAAAATTACTATTTTTACTTTAATTTTTTATACATTAAAATATAATACCGCTGTTTGTTGGTTTGGAGTTAAACCCTTATGTTGGTATTTTCATTTTCAGAGATTTAAATAATTTTGAATATTAGTAAAACCTAAACCATGATAATGAATTAAGGCTTCTTTAAGACTAGATTGTAATTTACTGATTTTATTTAAGTTACGATAACTAGCTTCAGGATTAATTGTTGTTTTAGTTACACATAAAGTAGAATTTGTTTGTTTTGCTACTAAAAAATATAATTTTTGCATATCAGAAGTAATAATTGAATTTTGGTTAATTAATTCTTTGTTCATATTTTCAATAACTCATTGTTTTTGTAAACGTTTGGTGTTTGTGGATTTAACATAAATATTGTTATTATTATCAACTGCCATTTGAATACAACATTTAGTATTAGTTGCGAATGGGTCAAGGTTAATTCTTCGTGGATCAGTTTTATGTTTGAAATTTCCTTTATGAATTTCTTTAATAAATGTTTCATCGATTTGGATTTTACCAGATAATTTTTTAAATTTTAATTGGGTATTTTCTAATTGTTTTGATTTCATTAATTTTTGACGATTATATCAAGCAGTTTTTAATGTAGTTTTAATAAAACGAGAAATTATTTTACTAGATTGCCCCAGCAATGAAATTTGAATCAATAAATTTCATTGTTCATAATTTAAATGACTTCAATAAATAAAATGATTACGAAAAGCGTCAAAACTTGCACGGCAATTTTTACATAAATATTTTTGTTTTACTTCTGAATTATGTTCATTTTTAACGCAATGGTAAGATTCACATTCAGGGCATTTAATACCTTGTGCTCTAAATTTTTGATCAATTTCATTTAAACTTTTTTGTTTTTTTATTAATTCTGCTTGTTGTTTGACTTTTTCATAAAATTCTAAAAATTGATCATCTGTTAAACTATTTACTAGTTCTTGAATTATTTTTTCCATAATTATTATCCACCTCTATCATATTAAAAATATATCTAAAATTAAGTATATTCAATAAATATCAAGAGTTTTTTACAAAATTAAAAAAATATGTTAGAGTTATTTATTAAAAATAATAAATTTAGTAAAATTATTTATTATTTTAAAATTAAGAGAATTTGTTATAAAATTACCTTAATAAGGAATTTTAGGAAGGTAAAAATATGAAAGATAAGATTTTGCAGTTAATTAAGGAACATAATCGAATTATATTGCTTCGTCATATTATTCCTGACGGTGATGCTTATGGTGTGCAGTTAGGTTTAAAAGAAATAATTAAAACTAATTGACCTGATAAGATTGTCCTGGCGGCGGGAACGAATAGTGATTATTTAAACTTTATTGGGACTATGGATACAGTGCGTGATGATGATTTTAAAGATAGTTTAGTTATTATTGGTGATTGTGGTAATTTAGCACGAGTTGATGATGACCGATATAAATTAGCGAAAACTATTATTAAGATTGACCATCATCCCAATGTTGAACCTTATGGTGATATTATTTGAGTTGATGAACAATTTGGTTCAGCTAGTGAAATGATTGCTTTATGAGTTAAGGAATGTAATTTAAAAGTTACGCCGTTAGCAGCAAGAATTATTTATCATGGAATGGTAACAGATAGTGGTCGTTTTCTTTATTCACGAACTAATGCCAGAACATTTAGTCTTGCTAGTTTTTTATTAATAAAAGGGTTTGATTTAGATCAATTATATCGTGAAATGTATCAAATTAGTGAAGAAGATTTAAAATTTATGAGTTTTGTTTATGAAAATTATCAAACTTCAAAGAAGGGAGTTTTATATTTAGTATTTGATAACAAAACATTAAAGAAATTAGGCATTAATCATAATACTGTTGCTAGTAAGGTCAATCTATTAGCTAATGTTAAAAATAAACCAATTTGAGTATTTTTTTGCGAGGATGAAAATCATAATATTCGTGTTGAACTACGATCAAATAAATTTTTTGTTAATACTGTTGCTGGCAAATATAATGGTGGTGGTCATAATTTTGCTGCGGGAGCACGAATTAATGATTTTAATGATGTTAAAAATATTATTAGTGATTTAGATGAAGTGATTAGTAGAGGAGAACCAAAATAAGTGATGAATTTGCAGTTTATAACTCATAATGAGGCACAAACAGAAGCATTGGGAGCTATTATTGCTAAATATGCTAAGCAGCCGGGTTTTATTTTGTTGCAAGGAGCATTGGCGGCCGGGAAAACAACATTTACAAGATATTTAGCAGATGCCTTGCAAATTTCAGCGGTAGTTAATTCGCCAACATTTGTTATTATGAATGAGTATGTAATTCCAAAACAATCATTTAAATTAATTCATATGGATGCTTATCGTTTAAATAATGATGAAGATTTAGAAATGTATGAAGAGACATTTAATAATAATTTAAATATTATTGAATGATATGAAAATGTTTTACAAATTATTGATTTTAATAATGCGTTAATATTACAATGGAAAATAATTGATGATACTATCAGAGTAATTAATTTGAGTGGTACGGGTCTTCTTGCAACGCAAGTAATTAAATTTTTACAGGACAATGATTTAAATGTTAAATGTTAAGGCAATTAGTTATTTAACTCTTAGTGTGGCCTTACTACTATTATTTACTTTTACGCCGTTTCTAGGTTATATTCAAATTAGTGTTATTAGTATTACTTTAGTTCCTTGTGTGGTAATGATTATTAGTATTATTTGAATTAAAATTTTAAAGCGGAACCCATTTATTGTTGGTGTTATCTCAGGATTATTATTAGGATTAAGTTCTTTTTTAGCATCATTTATTATAGGTGGACCTGGACCTTTGGCAGTAGTTTTTCAAAATCCATTATTTAGTATTGTACCAAGATTATTAGTTGGTATTGTTTCAGGAATTATATTACAACTTCTAGTATTGCGTTCTAAATTTCGTTATTGATTAACAATTATCATTTGATCATTTTTTGTTATTAGTACTAATTCTTTTACAACTTTAGAAAGGGCATATAACAAAGATGTAGTGAGATAAAAAAAAGACAATAATATCGTCTTTTTTGTTCTTTTGTAAAACAAAATATGCACTTCGTATAAATATTGGAGATTGGTTTATAATTATGTGTGCAAGGTAACCATTTTAGACCAGCAAGAATACTCCTCTTAACAATAATTTTTTAAAGAAGGTGGGTATTTTAATTAATAAAATTAAACTAACTTTATTAACTTGTTCGAACAAAAAACTAAACTCTATCTAAAAATTGTGTTGTAAATATGAGAACACTTTTTAGGTGTGCCAAAAAATGCTTTTTGGTAATTTCCAGCATTTCTCGCACCTAGTTAGCTAACATAACTTAGTTAACATAACTTAGTTAACATAAAAGAGATAACATAGATTTATTTAGATAGTTAACTATGTTAGCTAACTAGGAAATTGCATATAAGGAAGGATGTATATTATCTTTTTACAAAAAATAAAAAATTATTGATATGAGGAGTTAATAAATAATGACTAACTTAAAAAATTTATTTTTGAATAAAAAATATATTGTTGCTGAAACAACAAATGCGATTTTACTATCAATTCCCAATAGTGGTGGTGGTTCTTGAGTTCCTCGCAAACTAGTATACCCATCAATTAAACATGCAAATCAGATGGTGATCAGTATTTTTACAGAAAATAATTATGAAGTTATTAATTATGATACCAACGGTGCACAGAAAATTACAACCATTAAGGGGCGAAAAATTATTAATTTGTATGAAGAAGTTAAAATTAAAAATCGACAAAAATTTTTAGAAAATATTAAAAAATCTGAAGCTGATAAAAATATTAATTTTAATTATATTATTCCCGAATGGCTAAAAGAAACTGATTTAAATTAGATTAAATATTGAGCAAGTACGAAATGGCTAAAAAATATTGTTATGTTATATATTCTTGCGAAACCAATAAGTTGGACCATATTTATGTGGACTTTCAAATAAAATAAAATTATTAAGAAAGTAGGAAGATAAAAATGGGGAAAAACTCATATTCAAATGAATTTAAAAAACAAATTGTCATGCTTTATCAAAACGGAAAAAGCATTGTTGAAATTATTAAAGAATACGGAATTTCAAAATCAGCCGTATATCAGTGAATTGAAAATTTTAATAATTTTGGGTCATTTAAAGTGCAAGATAACCGCGCTGTCAAAGAAAATGAATTAATTTACTTGCGAAAAGAAAACCAACAATTACGAATGGAAAATGATATTTTAAAGCAAGCAGCACTGATAATTGGCAAAAAATAGGAGTTACTAACAATAATAAAGAAAAATATTCCGTACTAAAAATGTATCAAATATTAAAAATAGCAAAATCAACATATTATTATCAAACTAATAATTGTGTTAAGTATGATGTTAATAATTCCTATTTTTTGCCAATTATCATTGCATTTAATAAAAGTCGTAAAATTTATGGTGCTCGTAAAATTAAAGCTGTTTTAATGAGAAAAGATATTATCTTATCACGTCGAAAAATCAGATTCCTTATGATCAAAAATAATTTGGTTTCTAAATACACCAAATTAAAATATCGTAATCATAAAACAATGGTTAATAATGACCAAATTAGTAATGTTTTAAATCGTCAATTTAATAACAAAAAACCTAATGAAGTTGTTGTTATTGATTTAACATATGTGCAAGTTGGAGGAAAATGACATTATATTTGTTTATTAATTGACTTGTTTAATCGAGAAATAATTGGCTATAGTTCCGGACCAAAAAAACCGCTGAACTAGTTCAACAAGCTTTTCATAAAATAACACGACCATTAAATAAAATAACTTTATTTCATACTGATCGTGGTAATGAGTTCAAAAATAAAATCATTGATGAAATTTTAATAACCTTTAATATTAAAAGATCATCGAGTGCGAAGGGTTGTACTTATGACAATGCTGTGGCTGAAACAACTTACAAAACTTTTAAAACGGAATTTATCAAGGGTAAAAAATTTGAAAATTTAACACAATTAAAATGCGAATTATTTGATTTTGTTAATTGATACAACAATCGTAGAATACATGGCAGTTTAAATTATTTAACGCCTGTTGAATTCAGAAAATGACAGTCTACATAAAAAGTGTCCAAAAAAGGGTTGCCATACCAAAAAATCGTCTTTATTGGTGAAGACGGACAACCCGAAAAAAATGCTGATGGGACTTTTAAGGTGAAAAATTTATATCGCGGCTTCACTGAGCAAAATGACTATACTGCTAATTTTCAGGAAAAAGCAAAAAATCTGTTACAAAGAGAAACGGATGCACTAAAAAAACTTGCCAACAAAGAAAAAGATATTTGGCGGATAAAAAAGAACAAGAAATTAATAAATTAATTCAAGATGCTAATATTGATAATCAATTTATTAATTTTGTGAAAAACTCAATTAATTTTGAAAATGATATTGAAGTAATTAAAAATGATATTAATAATTTTGTGGCCACGATGCCAAAAATTAAAAACACATTAGATACAGGAGACGTCCCAAATAAGGCTGATGATAAAAATACTAACCCTTCTGACTCATAAGAAATAATTTTTTCATCAGATGCTTTAACCCCTCAGGAGTTAATGTTTAAAAGAAAGGAAGATAAATAATAATGGCGTTTTTTATTAATGTTGACCAATTAAGAACATTGGTTTCAAGAAAATGAAGACCCGAATTTCCGCGAACAGGAAGTTTAATTCACCAACTTTTTGCAAACGAAATAGCTTTTACCGAATTTGAATATGGCGAGAAAGTAGTTATTCCACTTGCAACGTACGGAGTTATTAACATAACATGAGACCCAAATACTGGTTCCAAATCTAACTATGCAACGAGAAAAAAAATAGAAGCTACCTTGGACAAGGTAATTGATATTCAAGAACGCATAGGGCGTTTAGAGAATAAAGCAGTAGGTCCCAAATTCATTGAAAGTAAGATTATTCGTCTTCGCCAACAAATGGCTGAAATTTATGACAAATACGACGCTGAACAATTAGTGGCTGGCGGTGGCGGTACAGCAATTGCGACCGCAAAACCGATTACTAAAAACACAATTCTTGAAGAAATGGCAAAAATGAGAATTGCTGTTGTCAATTCTGAAAATGAGTGGACAAGTGGTTTCTTGCTCGCGGCGGCTGATGTAGTGGCCAAAGCTACTTATGCGAAATTGGTAACCACTTCTCCTGATGGCGTGCTAGGTATGGTTAACGGAGTTGTCGGTGTTGTTTAATAGGTTGTATAACTATTGAAGTGCCCAAATCTCGCTTGCCCGAAAATGTTAATATGATATGAGTTAATACTTTGGCATATGCGACATTTACAGGTATTGATTTACCTATGGATGTAGGTATGTATACAGACGAAAAATATATGGGGCAAGTTTATATCTCTTAACGAGAATTTTTTACTGGCAAAGTTGCTGTAGCCAAAATGGTTCATTATCATAAATCAACACCAGACCCGGGCGGAGACCAAGGTCAAAAAGATGATTAAAAAGGAAATTAGGCTATATTACATAGGTAGCCTTTTTTAGATTATGCCCATTGGAACTAATATAACTGCTTTGCAGTTGAGAGTTATTAAAACTACGCAAATGCCCCAAGAACAAGAAAATGATTTTTTACTGGAATTATTAAAATTTGTAGGTGTGCAAATCATTGGTATTTTATTAGCAAAATTTACTGCTGGTCTGTCGCTAAAATTTTCTCTAAGTGCTGGATTATCAAATTTAACATCCCAATTAATTGCTTCAAGTGTGCGTGTTGTAACTGATTTTACAATTAATCAAGTATATGATATTTATAAAGAACAAAGTAATACAATAAGCAATTTACTTAATTTAACGCCAGCTATTGGTGAAATTAGTAAGATATCAAGAGCTTATAAAACAACAAAATTTTTTAATCTAGCGAAAGAAAATAAAATTATTAGTCACTTAGGGATAACAACGGCTAATAATTTAGAGCAGATTATTTCGCAGGTTCATAATAAAAAAATTATTCTTGACAAATATAAAAATTGATTTGACTATACTAAAAAACCAACTAAAGAAACTATGCTTAATCATTTGGGATTTTTGGCACGAAAACAATTTGTTAAGAATTATAAAAGTGCAAATATAACAACATTAGGTCAACTTTTGGAAACGGAAACATTACTAAGAAAAATTAATCCTAATTGACAATTTGTTTTTTAAATTCATTTGAATATGAGTTTTTCCCCATTTTTATCTTCCCGCTTTCTTAATAATTTTATTTTATTTGAAAGTCCACATAAATATGGTCCAACTTATTGGAACCTATCCACTTTTTTATGTAGACTGTCGTTTTCTAAATTCAACAGGCGTTAAATAATTTAAACTGCCGTGTATTCTAAAATTATTGTATCAATTAACAAAATCAAATAATTCTTTTAATTTTGTAGAAAACTTTTGATAAAATAAAAAAAATCATCAACTTGATAATTTTAAAAGGCTTTTATGTAAAATTACTATTTTTACTTTAATTTTTTATACATTAAAATATAATACCGCTGTTTGTTGGTTTGGAGTTAAACCCTTATGTTGGTATTTTCATTTTCAGAGATTTAAATAATTTTGAATATTAGTAAAATCTAAACCATGATAATGAATTAAGGCTTCTTTAAGACTAGATTGTAATTTACTGATTTTATTTAAGTTACGATAACTAGCTTCAGGATTAATTGTTGTTTTAGTTACACATAAAGTAGAATTTGTTTGATTTGCTACTAAAAAATATAATTTTTGCATATCAGAAGTAATAATTGAATTTTGGTTAATTAATTCTTTGTTCATATTTTCAATAACTCATTTTTTTTGTAAACGTTTGGTGTTTGTGGATTTAACATAAATATTGTTATTATTATCAACTACCATTTGAATACAGCATTTAGTATTAGTTGCGAATGGGTCAAGGTGAATTCTTCGTGGATCAGTTTTATGTTTGAAATTTCCTTTATGAATTTCTTTAATAAATGTTTCATCGATTTGGATTTTACCAGATAATTTTTTAAATTTTAATTGGGTATTTTCTAATTGTTTTGATTTCATTAATTTTTGACGATTATATCAAGCAGTTTTTAATGTAGTTTTAATAAAACGAGAAATTGTTTTACTAGATTGCCCCAGCAATGAAATTTGAATCAATAAATTTCATTGTTCATAATTTAAATGACTTCAATAAATAAAATGATTACAAAAAGCGTCAAAACTTGCACGGCAATTTTTACATAAATATTTTTGTTTTACTTCTGAATTATGTTCATTTTTAACGCAATGGTAAGATTCACATTCAGGGCATTTAATACCTTGTGCTCTAAATTTTTGATCAATTTCATTTAAACGTTTTTGTTTTTTTTTATTAATTCTGCTTGTTGTTTGACTTTTTCATAAAATTCTAAAAATTGATCATCTGTTAAAGTATTTACTAGTTCTTGAATTATTTTTTCCATAATTATTATCCACCTCTATCATATTAAAAATATACCTAAAATTAAGTATATTCAATAAATATCAAGAGTTTTCTACAAAATTAAAAAAAATTTTTCATTGTGTAAAAATTCAATAGCATGATAAAATGGTAACGAATAAAAATGACAATAACAAGAAAGGCAGGGTTGGTTTAGTAATTAAATAATATAATTAGCTGATTGTTTTACTTCTTCAAAGCAATACCTAATAAAACTAAACGCGACCCTTTTAAAAACTTCTTGTGTTTGTCATAAGTCTGTGGTATATTACAACCATTGTTAAAAAAATATAAAATGTTTCATTGCGATTAGAAATCGGAATTAGCAACAAAATATATAATAATAAATATATTGCTAGTTTTAAATAAAATATTTTTAAAAAAACTGTTTTTTGTATAAGTCTCTCACCTGATTTTAGACTAAGCATTTAGCAACTACCCCTCTATTTTTAATTACTTATATTTTTTAAACTTTACTTGATAAATTTAAAAACTATCAACCCCTCAAAATATAAATATTTTTCTTAACCTTATAATGACATTATTATATCTAAAATTAAATGATTTCCATTGAAACTATTTTCTAAAAATGACATTGTGACCCATTTTAAAAACTAATTTAAAAAAGTCAGAAGTAAACTTCTGACTTTTAACATCTTTTATACAAGTTAATTTAGTTGTTATTTTAAAGCTGTAATAATTTTTTCAATTCATCCAATAGTTGCTCCAAATGCTCCATTAACGGCACGTAGGTTGCTTCCAGTGTTAAATCAATGCCAACATCTTGCAAAATTAACATTGGTTCTTTATGACCCCCTGCTTTAAGAAAATTCAAAATGTTATCTTTATTACCCTTTTCAAAATCATCATATAACTTAAACGAAGTTGTCACAGAAGTAGCATATTTATAAACATAATAAGGGGAATTAAAGAAATGTAAAATTCGTGGTCAAACATAAATGCCATCATCAGCAATTTCATCATAAACATCATAACCATACTCAATTGAAACATCTTTAAACAGTTTTGCTAAAATACTAGCATTAATCGGTTGATCTTGTTCAACTAATTTATGAGCTTCCCATTCAAACTTAGCAAACTGAATTTGACGAAAGAAAGTAGCCATTAAATCATTAATTCTTGTTTCCAATAAATAAATTTGTTCATCTTTTTCTTTAGCTTGCGTATACAGATATTTAAATAAAAGATGCTCATTAAAAGTTGATGCCACTTCTGCTAAAATAATCGGATATTGTGCTAAATTAGGCGGTTGATACTTATTAGAAAATAATGTATGTACGGAGTGCCCTAATTCATGTGCTAAGGTAGCAACAGATCGTAATGAATCATCTCAATTCATTAAAATAATTGGTTCAACACCTTTACCTGATGACGAATATGCCCCACTGCGTTTGTTAGTATCTTCAAAATAATCAATTCGCCCTGGTAATAAAGTGATATCTAACATCGTTAAATATTCTGATCCCAATGGCTGAAAAGCTGCTTTTACCATTGCAATCCCTTGCATCACAGTATACTTATTATTTTCTGTTTTATTCATTAATAAATGACTATCAGTTGCATAAAACTTATCTAATTGAAAATATTTTTGTTTAATTTTAATAAAACGCCGATATAAATGAATATATGCTTTTCCAACTTCTAATAAAGTTAAATACATATATGGCAATACTTTATCACCTAATAATGATGCTTGCAATGAACTTTCATAGTTTCTTAATTTAACTTCTTCAACACTATATTGAATAATATCTTCATACACTTTAGCTAATGAATGTTTCTTTGTAATTAAATGTTTGTTTAATAACATACTAGTTTCTCGTCGTAATTTTTGATCTTCTTTGGGGCGCGATAATTGTGCTATTGAAGTTGCTAATGATTCTGTTAATTCCTGTTTTTTACCTTCATAATAAAGATATTGTTTTTCCTTATCGGCATATGATAATAAATCATAAAGTTGATAACTAGTACTTCGCGTTTTAGCTACATTGTTTAATAATTCCTCTTGTTCTTCTGTTAATAAATATTTTACTTTTTCAAAAAATGACCGAAAATCATATTCAAAATTTTTTAATTCTGCATCATTTGCTAACATTTGTATAATTTTTTCCGCACCAATTTGTTTTAATTCCGGTTCAACAAATGACATCTTAGTTTGAATTTTTAATGACTCGTTCATCATTAAATTACTTAAATTAATAAATCGTTCATCAGTAGTATCTAAACTACCATAATGTAAATATTGTGAAAGTTTTGCACCTAAAATTTCTCCCACCTCTGACAATAAAATATATTGCTTAAAATTTTCTTGTTGATGTAATTTCCCTTTTAAATTATACAATTTACCATAATGACTAATATAATTTTGTAACGCCTTCGTTCATTCGTCATCACTAGTAAATAAATAACTTAAATCTCATTGATACTTCTTATCAGCATTAATTCGTTTCATTAGTTATATCCTCTTCCCTTATTAATCTATTTTATGATTATATCAATATATTACGGCATTTGTGCAATCAAAAGTATTATAATTTATATAATTTTATTATTAGGAGGAAGAATATGATTAACTTAACAAAAGAATCACAACAAAACATTGTAACTTTAAAAGTGATTTTTAAAGGCGCAACAATTAAGGGGGCCGTTGAAAAATCTGAAGGAATGGTATGACAACCCTTTTTTGGACACTTTTTATGTAGACTGTCATTTTCTAAATTCAACAGGCGTTAAATAATTTAAACTGCCATGTATTCTAAGATTATTGTATCAATTAACAAAATCAAATAATTCGCATTTTAATTGTGTTAAATTTTCAAATTTTTTACCCTTGATAAATTCCGTTTTAAAAGTTTTGTAAGTTGTTTCAGCCACAGCATTTTCATAAGGGCACCCTTATTGCTTAATGATCTTTTAATTTTAAAAGTGCTTAAAATTTCATCAATAATTTTATTTTATTTGAAAGTTCACATAAATATGGTCCAACTTATTGTACCCTATCCAATTTCTCGATTAAACAAGTCAATTAATAAACAAATATAATGTCATTTTCCTCCAACTTGCACATATGTTAAATCAATAACAACAACTTCATTAGGTTTTTTGTTATTAAATTGACGATTTAAAACATTACTAATTTGGTCATTATTAACCATTGTTTTATGATTACGATATTTTAATTTGGTGTATTTAGAAACCAAATTATTTTTGATCATAAGGAATCTGATTTTTCGACGTGATAAGATAATATCTTTTCTCATTAAAACAGCTTTAATTTTACGAGCACCTTAAATTTTACGACTTTTATTAAATGCACTGATAACTTCTTCTTAATAATTATTAACATCGTACTTAACACAATTATTAGTTTGATAATAATATGTTGATTTTGCTATTTTTAATATTTGACACATTTTTAGCACGGAATATTTTTCTTTATTATTGTTAATAATTCCTATTTTTTGCCAATTATCAGTGCTGCTTGCTTTAAAATGTCATTTTCCATTCGTAATTGTTGGTTTTCTTTTCGCAAGTAAATTAATTCATTTTCTTCGACAGTGCGATTATTTTGCACTTTAAATGACCCAAAATTATTAAAATTTTCAATTCACTGATATACGGCTGATTTTGAAATTCCGTATTCTTTAATAATTTCAACAATGCTTTTTCCGTTTTGATAAAGCATGACAATTTGTTTTTTAAATTCATTTGAATATGAGTTTTCCCCATTTTTATCTTCCTACTTTCTTAATAATTTTATTTTATTTGAAAGTCCACATAAATATGGTCCAACTTATTGTAACCTATCCATAGAAATATTATTAAAGAAAAAGAAGATCGTTATCATTATTTAAACAGTAATAAATTGCATATTAAAGAAGGGATTGCTGTTAATATTCGCATTATGATGGTATTAGGTGATGATATTAATGATTTTAATTCTAATTTCACTAATGCTAAGGATAATATTTATCGTAACTATTATTTAGAGGATAATGATGTCCAACAACTTTTTGGGCAAGTAGCACTAGCCGTTCGTTTTACTAGAAAAAATAACGAAATTACAAAATATTATGCTAATTGTGGACAACAACCAGATAGGTTATTAAAAAATTAAAAATACCTTGATAATATTCAAGAAAAATTAACTTGTTGATATAGTACTTATGGTTTAATTGGTGGTACTGCGATGTATGGTGGCTGAGATCGTGCTTTTAAGAAGAAACATTTTGAAAAAAATAAGACATCTTATATAAAAAAAGCAATTAGAGAATATTTACAAAAGTTTACTTCTTGGGATTAGAAATTAAATAATAATTTTGGATTTTTGTTCATAAATTGGCAACTTCACCAGCAATATTTTAAATATAATATCATTACGAAAGTAGTACCACTTTCGTAATGATATTAAAAGATAAGTATTTGGAAAGGGACAATAAGAATGAAAAAAATATTTGTTTATAATGCGGGACCATTATTTAGTGAAGCAGAACAAAATCAGAGAAAAGCAGAAGGAATAAATTTAAGAAAGCAATTAGGTGATAATTTTGAAATTTTAAATCCCATTGAGTTTAGTTTTAATAGTGAAAATGCTACGCCAGAAAATAACGAGATATTTAAAAAAGATTATGAAGAGATTAAAAAGTCAAAATATGTAATATTTGATATTGATGGCCGTGATAGTGGGACATATATGGAATATGGTTTTGCCTTTGAACAATGTTTGCAGGAAGAAAAATATTTAATATGTGTTTATAGTGATTTTAGGTTGTATCAATCAAATATTGATATTGAGGAAATTCCTGGATATGGTATTAATGAGATGATATCAGGTAGTTTAAAATACAATGATATTAGTAAAAAGAAAATTTTCAAGGTTAAAAATTTTCAAGAAGCAATTAATAAAATTAAAGGAATTGAAGGAATTTTAAAATAATAAAAGGGAATAAATTTTTAATTCTTTTTACAAATGAAGAAGCAATGTTGATAGAATTTAAAAAATAATTTCTATCAACATTTTTGTAAAATTATTTGTTAACATTTTTTTATATTTAAAGGATTTAGTGGCTATTAATTTTATTTGGTAGTGTAAAATTCTCTGGGGTATAGATAAATATTAGACTTTTATTTTCACAAATAAACTAGGAGGCAGTTTATTGTGGAAAGACCATTACAAAATAAAAAAGAACTTTAAATTTAGTTAATTAACTTTAACTATTTTAAAGTTCTTTTTTATTGACATTTTATAAGGGAAAAAATATACGAGTTTCACATATGAAATAAAGAATAATGATTGTTTAAAGGAAATAGAAAAGATGAAAGAAAATAGTGTTGATATTATCATTACCGATCCACCCTATGAGATAAATTACAGTGGCGGAAAATGAGATAACACCGCTCTTTTATTGCAAAGTGAAACTCATCAAAAATTTTTAAGAGTGCTAAAAACTGGTGCTACAATTATTGTATCAATTAACAAAATCAAATAATTCGCATTTTAATTGTGTTAAATTTTCAAATTTTTTACCCTTGATAAATTCCGTTTTAAAAGTTTTGTAAGTTGTTTCGGCCACAGCATTGTCATAAGGACAACCCTTCGCACTCAATGATCTTTTAATATTAAAGGTTATTAAAATTTCATCAATGATTTTATTTTTGAACTCATTACCACGATCAGTATGAAATAAAGTTATTTTATTTAATGGTCGTGTTATTTTATGAAAAGCTTGTTGAACTAGTTCAGCGGTTTTGTTTGGTCCGGCACTATAGCCGATTATTTCTCGATTAAACAAGTCAATTAATAAACAAATATAATGTCATTTTCCTCCAACTTGCACATATGTTAAATCACTAACAACAACTTCATTAGGTTTTTTGTTATTAAATTGACGATTTAAAACATTACTAATTTGGTCATTATTAACCATTGTTTTATGATTACGATATTTTAATTTGGTGTATTTAGAAACCAAATTATTTTTGATCATAAGGAATCTGATTTTTCGACGTGATAAGATAATATCTTTTCTCATTAAAACAGCTTTAATTTTACGAGCACCATAAATTTTACGACTTTTATTAAATGTACTGATAACTTCTTCTTCATAATTATTAACATCATACTTAACACAGTTATTAGTTTGATAATAATATGTTGATTTTGCTATTTTTAATATTTGACACATTTTTAGCACGGAATATTTTTCTTTATTATTGTTAATAATTCCTATTTTTTGCCAATTATCAGTGCTGCTTGCTTTAAAATGTCATTTTCCATTCGTAATTGTTGGTTTTCTTTTCGCAAGTAAATTAATTCATTTTCTTCGACAGTGCGATTATTTTGCACTTTAAATGACCCAAAATTATTAAAATTTTCAATTCACTGATATACGGCTGATTTTGAAATTCCGTATTCTTTAATAATTTCAACAATGCTTTTTCCGTTTTGATAAAGCATGACAATTTGTTTTTTAAATTCATTTGAATATGAGTTTTCCCCATTTTTATCTTCCTACTTTCTTAATAATTTTATTTTATTTGAAAGTCCACATAAATATGGTCCAACTTATTGTAACCTATCCATAGAAATATTATTAAAGAAAAAGAAGATCGTTATCATTATTTAAACAGTAATAAATTGCATATTAAAGAAGGGATTGCTGTTAATATTCGCATTATGATGGTATTAGGTGATGATATTAATGATTTTAATTCTAATTTCACTAATGCTAAGGATAATATTTATCGTAACTATTATTTAGAGGATAATGATGTCCAACAACTTTTTGGGCAAGTAGCACTAGCCGTTCGTTTTACTAGAAAAAATAACGAAATTACAAAATATTATGCTAATTGTGGACAACAACCAGATAGGTTATTAAAAAATTAAAAATACCTTGATAATATTCAAGAAAAATTAACTTGTTGATATAGTACTTATGGTTTAATTGGTGGTACTGCGATGTATGGTGGCTGAGATCGTGCTTTTAAGAAGAAACATTTTGAAAAAAATAAGACATCTTATATAAAAAAAGCAATTAGAGAATATTTACAAAAGTTTACTTCTTGGGATTAGAAATTAAATAATAATTTTGGATTTTTGTTCATAAATTGGCAACTTCACCAGCAATATTTTAAATATAATATCATTACGAAAGTAGTACCACTTTCGTAATGATATTAAAAGATAAGTATTTGGAAAGGGACAATAAGAATGAAAAAAATATTTGTTTATAATGCGGGACCATTATTTAGTGAAGCAGAACAAAATCAGAGAAAAGCAGAAGGAATAAATTTAAGAAAGCAATTAGGTGATAATTTTGAAATTTTAAATCCCATTGAGTTTAGTTTTAATAGTGAAAATGCTACGCCAGAAAATAACGAGATATTTAAAAAAGATTATGAAGAGATTAAAAAGTCAAAATATGTAATATTTGATATTGATGGCCGTGATAGTGGGACATATATGGAATATGGTTTTGCCTTTGAACAATGTTTGCAGGAAGAAAAATATTTAATATGTGTTTATAGTGATTTTAGGTTGTATCAATCAAATATTGATATTGAGGAAATTCCTGGATATGGTATTAATGAGATGATATCAGGTAGTTTAAAATACAATGATATTAGTAAAAAGAAAATTTTCAAGGTTAAAAATTTTCAAGAAGCAATTAATAAAATTAAAGGAATTGAAGGAATTTTAAAATAATAAAAGGGAATAAATTTTTAATTCTTTTTACAAATGTTAACATTTTTTTATATTTAAAGGATTTAGTGGCTATTAATTTTATTTGGTAGTGTAAAATTCTCTGGGGTATAGATAAATATTAGACTTTTATTTTCACAAATAAACTAGGAGGCAGTTTATTGTGGAAAGACCATTACAAAATAAAAAAGAACTTTAAATTTAGTTAATTAACTTTAACTATTTTAAAGTTCTTTTTTATTGACATTTTATAAGGGAAAAAATATACGAGTTTCACATATGAAATAAAGAATAATGATTGTTTAAAGGAAATAGAAAAGATGAAAGAAAATAGTGTTGATATTATCATTACCGATCCACCCTATGAGATAAATTACAGTGGCGGAAAATGAGATAACACCGCTCTTTTATTGCAAAGTGAAACTCATCAAAAATTTTTAAGAGTGCTAAAAACTGGTGATTACCACGATCAGTATGAAATAAAGTTATTTTATTTAAGGGTCGTGTTATTTTATGAAAAACTTGTTGAACTAGTTCAGCGGTTTTGTTTGGTCCGGCACTATAGCCGATTATTTCTCGATTAAACAAGTCAATTAATAAACAAATATAATGTCATTTTCCTCCAACTTGCACATATGTTAAATCACTAACAACAACTTCATTAGGTTTTTTGTTATTAAATTGACGATTTAAAACATTACTAATTTGGTCATTATTAACCATTGTTTTATGATTACGATATTTTAATTTGGTGTATTTAGAAACCAAATTATTTTTGATCATAAGGAATCTGATTTTTCGACGTGATAAGATAATATCTTTTCTCATTAAAACAGCTTTAATTTTACGAGCACCATAAATTTTACGACTTTTATTAAATGTACTGATAACTTCTTCTTCATAATTATTAACATCATACTTAACACAGTTATTAGTTTGATAATAATATGTTGATTTTGCTATTTTTAATATTTGACACATTTTTAGCACGGAATATTTTTCTTTATTATTGTTAATAATTCCTATTTTTTGCCAATTATCAGTGCTGCTTGCTTTAAAATGTCATTTTCCATTCGTAATTGTTGGTTTTCTTTTCGCAAGTAAATTAATTCATTTTCTTCGACAGTGCGATTATTTTGCACTTTAAATGATCCAAAATTATTAAAATTTTCAATTCACTGATATACGGCTGATTTTGAAATTCCGTATTCTTTAATAATTTCAACAATGCTTTTTCCGTTTTGATAAAGCATGACAATTTGTTTTTTAAATTCATTTGAATATGAGTTTTCCCCATTTTTATCTTCCTACTTTCTTAATAATTTTATTTTATTTGAAAGTCCACATAAATATGGTCCAACTTATTGTAACCTATCCATAGAAATATTATTAAAGAAAAAGAAGATCGTTATCATTATTTAAACAGTAATAAATTGCATATTAAAGAAGGGATTGCTGTTAATATTCGCATTATGATGGTATTAGGTGATGATATTAATGATTTTAATTCTAATTTCACTAATGCTAAGGATAATATTTATCGTAACTATTATTTAGAGGATAATGATGTCCAACAACTTTTTGGGCAAGTAGCACTAGCCGTTCGTTTTACTAGAAAAAATAACGAAATTACAAAATATTATGCTAATTGTGGACAACAACCAGATAGGTTATTAAAAAATTAAAAATACCTTGATAATATTCAAGAAAAATTAACTTGTTGATATAGTACTTATGGTTTAATTGGTGGTACTGCGATGTATGGTGGCTGAGATCGTGCTTTTAAGAAGAAACATTTTGAAAAAAATAAGACATCTTATATAAAAAAAGCAATTAGAGAATATTTACAAAAGTTTACTTCTTGGGATTAGAAATTAAATAATAATTTTGGATTTTTGTTCATAAATTGGCAACTTCACCAGCAATATTTTAAATATAATATCATTACGAAAGTAGTACCACTTTCGTAATGATATTAAAAGATAAGTATTTGGAAAGGGACAATAAGAATGAAAAAAATATTTGTTTATAATGCGGGACCATTATTTAGTGAAGCAGAACAAAATCAGAGAAAAGCAGAAGGAATAAATTTAAGAAAGCAATTAGGTGATAATTTTGAAATTTTAAATCCCATTGAGTTTAGTTTTAATAGTGAAAATGCTACGCCAGAAAATAACGAGATATTTAAAAAAGATTATGAAGAGATTAAAAAGTCAAAATATGTAATATTTGATATTGATGGCCGTGATAGTGGGACATATATGGAATATGGTTTTGCCTTTGAACAATGTTTGCAGGAAGAAAAATATTTAATATGTGTTTATAGTGATTTTAGGTTGTATCAATCAAATATTGATATTGAGGAAATTCCTGGATATGGTATTAATGAGATGATATCAGGTAGTTTAAAATACAATGATATTAGTAAAAAGAAAATTTTCAAGGTTAAAAATTTTCAAGAAGCAATTAATAAAATTAAAGGAATTGAAGGAATTTTAAAATAATAAAAGGGAATAAATTTTTAATTCTTTTTACAAATGTTAACATTTTTTTATATTTAAAGGATTTAGTGGCTATTAATTTTATTTGGTAGTGTAAAATTCTCTGGGGTATAGATAAATATTAGACTTTTATTTTCACAAATAAACTAGGAGGCAGTTTATTGTGGAAAGACCATTACAAAATAAAAAAGAACTTTAAATTTAGTTAATTAACTTTAACTATTTTAAAGTTCTTTTTTATTGACATTTTATAAGGGAAAAAATATACGAGTTTCACATATGAAATAAAGAATAATGATTGTTTAAAGGAAATAGAAAAGATGAAAGAAAATAGTGTTGATATTATCATTACCGATCCACCCTATGAGATAAATTACAGTGGCGGAAAATGAGATAACACCGCTCTTTTATTGCAAAGTGAAACTCATCAAAAATTTTTAAGAGTGCTAAAAACTGGTAATTTAAACTGCCATGTATTCTAAGATTATTGTATCAATTAACAAAATCAAATAATTCGCATTTTAATTGTGTTAAATTTTCAAATTTTTTACCCTTGATAAATTCCGTTTTAAAAGTTTTGTAAGTTGTTTCGGCCACAGCATTGTCATAAGGACAACCCTTCGCACTCAATGATCTTTTAATATTAAAGGTTATTAAAATTTCATCAATGATTTTATTTTTGAACTCATTACCACGATCAGTATGAAATAAAGTTATTTTATTTAATGGTCGTGTTATTTTATGAAAAGCTTGTTGAACTAGTTCAGCGGTTTTGTTTGGTCCGGCACTATAGCCAATTATTTCTCGATTAAACAAGTCAATTAATAAACAAATATAATGTCATTTTCCTCCAACTTGCACATATGTTAAATCACTAACAACAACTTCATTAGGTTTTTTGTTATTAAATTGACGATTTAAAACATTACTAATCTGGTCATTATTAACCATTGTTTTGTGATTACGATATTTTAATTTGGTGTATTTAGAAACCAAATTATTTTTGATCATAAGGAATCTGATTTTTCGACATGATAAGATCATATCTTTTCTCATTAAAACAGCTTTAATTTTATGAGCACCATAAATTTTACGACTTTTATTAAATGCACTGATAACTTCTTCTTCATAATTATTAACATCATACTTAACACAATTATTATTTTGATAATAATATGTTGATTTTGCTATTTTTAATATTTGACACATTTTTAGCGCGGGGTATTTTTCTTTATTATTGTTAATAATTCCTATTTTTTGCCAATTATCAGTGCTAATTGCTTTAAAATGTCATTTTCCATTCGTAATTGTTGGTTTTCTTTTCGCAAGTAAATTAATTCATTTTCTTCGACAGTGTGATTATCTTGCACTTTAAATGACCCAAAATTATTAAAATTTTCAATTCACTGATATACGGCTGATTTTGAAATCCCGTATTCTTTAATAATTTCAACAACGCTTTTTCCGTTTTGATAAAGCATGACAATTTGTTTTTTAAATTCATTTGAATATGAGTTTTTTCCCATTTTTATCTTCCTACTTTCTTAATAATTTTATTTTATTTGAAAGTCCAAATAAATATGGTCCAAATTATTGTAACCTATCCACTTTTTTTATGTAGACTGTCATTTTCTAAATTCAACAGGCGTTAAATAATTTAAACTGCCATGTATTCTACGAATATTGTATCAATTAACAAAATAAAATAATTCTTTTAATTTTGTCGAAAACTCTTGATAAAATAAAAAAAATCATCAACTTGATAATTTTAAAAGGCTTTTATGTAAAATTACTATTTTTACTTTAATTTTTTATACATTAAAATATAATAACACTGTTTGTTGGTTTGGATTTAAACCCTTATGTTGGTATTTTCATTTTCAGAGATTTAAATAATTTTGAATATTAGTAAAACCTAAACCATGATAATGAATTAAGGCTTCTTTAAGACTAGATTGTAATTTACTGATTTTATTTAAGTTACGATAACTAGCTTCAGGATTAATTGTTGTTTTAGTTACACATAAAGTAGAATTTGTTTGTTTTGCTACTAAAAAATATAATTTTTGCATATCAGAAGTAATAATTGAATTTTGGTTAATTAATTCTTTGTTCATATTTTCAATAACTCATTGTTTTTGTAAACGTTTGGTGTTTGTGGATTTAACATAAATATTGTTATTATTATCAACTGCCATTTTAATACAGCATTTAGTATTAGTTGCGAATGGATCAAGGTAAATTCTTCGTGGATCAGTTTTATGTTTGAAATTTCCTTTATAAATTTCTTTAATAAATGTTTCATCGATTTGGATTTTACCAGATAATTTTTTAAATTTTAATTGGGTATTTTCTAATTGTTTTGATTTCATTAATTTTTGACGATTATATCAAGCAGTTTTTAATGTAGTTTTAATAAAACGAGAAATTTTTTTACTAGATTGCCCCTACAATGAAATTTGAATCAATAAATTTCATTGTTCATAATTTAAATGACTTCAATAAATAAAATGATTACGAAAAGCGTCAAAACTTGCACGGCAATTTTTACATAAATATTTTTTTTCCTTCTGAATTATGTCCATTTTTAACGCAATGGTAAGATTAACATTTAGGGCATTTAATACCTTGTGCTCTAAATTTTTGATCAATTTCATTTAAACGTTTTTGTTTTTTTATTAATTCTGCTTGTTGTTTGACTTTTTCATAAAATTCTAAAAATTGATCATCTGTTAAAGTATTTACTAGTTCTTGAATTATTTTTTCCATAATTATTATCCACCTCTATCATATTAAAAATATACCTAAAATTAGGTATATTCAATAAATATCAAGAGTTTTCTACAAAATTAAAAAAAATTTTTCATTGTGTAAAAATTCAATAATATGATAAAATGGTAACGAATAAAAACGACAATAACAAGAAAGGTAGGGTTAGTTTAGTAATTAAATAATATAATTAGCTGATTGTTTTACTTCTTCAAAACAATACCTAAGAAAAATAAACGCGACCAGTTTTTTGCAGTTTTGATTAATAAATGTATAATAAATTTACAATTGAATGAAAAAAAGTCTTTTTCATTCTCTACATCTTTGTTATACGCCCTTTTAGCAATGATTTATTTTTTAGGAGCTGCGTTTTTTCCTAATCTTAATGTGTTGCAATATATTATTTGATTAGCATTAGCAACAAATTATTTACCAGAACTTATGATTACAACTTTAATTATTTTACCAATTGTTAAGGTTATTAATAAAATAGGTTAGCAAAGGAGGATATTTATGAAGTTATTAGTTGATATTGGTAATAGTTTAATTCATTTAGGTGTTTATCAAGAAAATCAAAAAGTATTTTATGAGCAATTATCTAGTAATATTAATGTTGATAAATTATTATCTTGTATGGAAGAATTTCTTGAACCATTTTTATTAAAAATTCAACGATGTATTGTTAGTGGTGTTAAACCGCAATTTAATTCGGTAATTGAATTATTAGTTGAAAAATATTGTTGGAATTATTTACTTGTTGATAGTGTGTTAAAAAAAATTTTAAATTTATTTTAGATGATGTTATTACTTTGGGCGCTGATTTAATAGCGGCGGCGGCAGGGGCTGTTAGTGTTTATCCAAATCGTAATATAATTATTATTGATATGGGGACAGCAGCAACAATTTCGTGTATTAAAGATAATTAGTTTATTGGTGGTGCAATATTGCCAGGATTACTAACAAGTGGTGAAGCTTTAATTGAAAAAGCAGCTTTATTAAAAAAAGATCCTTGATTTTTGCCACCAGAAATGATTGCCAAGAATACTAAAGATTGTTTAAGCGTTGGTATTATTTGTGGTCATGCGATGGCAATTAAAGGTATTGTGGAAATTTATCAAAAACAATTAAAAGATTCAGTAGTAATAATATTAGGTGGTAATTATTTTTTTGTTAAAGATATTTTGCAAGATTATCAATTTATTAATGATTTAATTTTTACTGGTTTAAATATTTTATGAACATTAAATGAAGGCGAGGAATAATGAAAACATTATTTTTAGATACAACAAATGGATATTTAGTAATTATTTTACAAGATGATCGTGGTTTATTAGATAGTTTACAAATTTGAAATCATCAAAAACACACTGAGAAGGCAACAATTTTAATAGATGAAATGTTAACTAATCATAAATTAAGTTGATTTGATATTGATAGTTTATATTTAACTGTTGGTCCGGGAAGTTATACTGGAATTCGGGTGGGGATTACAATTGCGAAAACAATGAAAGCTGTTAATGAGACCTTGCAAGTTTTTGTTACGAATAGTTTATTATTGCAAGTTGGTAACAAGCAGGCGATTAGTGTTATTAATGCTAAAACTGATCAATTTTTTGTTGCGGTTTATGATAATTTTAATCCGATGGTTTTGGAACAAGTGGTTACAAGAAATAATTTATTATTATTGAAAAAAGAATGAAAAAATTTTAAGTTAATTGAAGGTTATCATCGGGTTGATGTAGTAGAAAATTTTTTACAAATTAAACATTTATGTAAAAAAGTAACTAATGTTGATGATTTAGAACCATTATATTTAAAGGAATTACAACTTAAAAAGCATTATGAATAAAAATAAAATTTTGTTTTAATTTTGTCGAAAACTCTTGATAAAATAAAAAAAATCATCAACTTGATAATTTTAAAAGGCTTTTATATAAAATTAATATTTTTACTTTAATTTTTTATACATTAAAATATAATACCGCTGTTTGTTGGTTTGGAGTTAAACCCTTATGTTGGTATTTTCATTTTCAGAGATTTAAATAATTTTTAATATTAGTAAAAACTAAACCATGATAATGAATTAAGGCTTCTTTAAAACTAGATTGTAATTTACTGATTTTATTTAAGTTACGATAACTAGCTTCAGGATTAATTGTTGTTTTAGTTACACATAAAGTATAATTTGTTTTTAATTTTGTAGAAAACTCTTGATAAAATAAAAAAAAATCATCAACTTGATAATTTTAAAAGGCTTTTATGTAAAATTACTATTTTTACTTTAATTTTTTATACATTAAAATATAATACCGCTGTTTGTTGGTTTGGAGTTAAACCCTTATGTTGGTATTTTCATTTTCAGAGATTTAAATAATTTTGAATATTAGTAAAACCTAAGCCATGATAATGAATTAAGGCTTCTTTAAGACTAGATTGTAATTTAATGATTTTATTTAAGTTACGATAACTAGCTTCAGGATTAATTGTTGTTTTAGTTAAACATAAAGTAGAATTTGTTTGTTTTGCTACTAAAAAATATAATTTTTGCATATCAGAAGTAATAATTGAATTTTGGTTAATTAATTCTTTGTTCATATTTTCAATAACTCATTGTTTTTGTAAACGTTTGGTGTTTGTGGATTTAACATAAATATTGTTATTATTATCAACTGCCATTTGAATACAACATTTAGTATTAGTTGCGAATGGATCAAGGCGAATTCTTCGTGGATCAGTTTTATGTTTGAAATTTCCTTTATGAATTTCTTTAATAAATGTTTCATCGATGTGTATTTTACCAGATAATTTTTTAAATTTTAATTGGGTATTTTATAATTGTTTTTATTTCATTAATTTTTGACGATTATATCAAGCCGTTTTTAATGTAGTTTTAATAAAACGAGAAATTATTTTACTAGATTGCCCCGGCAATGAAATTTGAATCAATAAATTTAATTGTTCATAATTTAAATGACTTCAATAAATAAAATGATTACAAAAAGCGTCAAAACTTGCACGGCAATTTTTACATAAATATTTTTGTTTTCCTTCTGAATTATGTCCATTTTTAACGCGATGGTAAGATTCACATTTAGGGCGTTTAATACCTTGTGCTCTAAATTTTTGATCAATTTCATTTAAACGTTTTTGTTTTTTTATTAATTCTGCTTGTTTTTTGACTTTTTCATAAAATTCTAAAAATTGATCATCTGTTAAAGTATTTACTAGTTCTTGAATTATTTTTTCCATAATTATTATCCACCTCTATCATATTAAAAATATACCTAAAATTAGGTGTATTCAATAAATATCAAGATTTTTCTACAAAATTAAAATAATTTTTATTGTGTAAAAATTCAATAATATGACAGAATGGTAATGAATAAAAATGAAAATAATAGGAAAGGCAGGGTTAGTTTAGTAATTAAATAATATAATTAGCTGATTGTTTTACTTCTTCAAAACAATACCCAAGAAAACTAAACGCGGCCAATTTTTATTAAAAATTTAATAATATTTTATTTACTATGTTATAATTATATAATATAAAAAACTATTATAGGATTTGAAAATGAAACCACAAGCAGTACTTTTAAAATATAATTTACATCCGATGAAAAAATGAGGACAGAACTTTTTAAATAATGAACAAATAGTTAATCAAATTACGAATAGTTTTAGATGCGAGAATACTGATGGCATTTTAGAAATTGGAACCGGATTAGGAATAATGACAGTTAGTCTTTTAAAAAAGGCACAAAAAGTAGTTAGCATTGAAATTGATAAAAAATTAATTCCAATTTTAAATGAACAATTTAAAAATGAAGCAAATTTTAAACTTATTAATGATGATTTTTTAAATGTTAATTTACCATTATTAATTAAAGAACATTTTGTTAATATTAAACGAATTCATATTGTTGCTAATTTACCATATTATTTAACTTCACCAATTTTATTTAAATTATTAGATAATGTTCAATATTTTACGAGTTTTACATTAATGATGCAAAAGGAAGTAGCTCAAAGAATTACTAGTTTACCAAATAATAAAGCATATAGTAATTTAAGTGTAATTTGTCAGTATTATAGTAAAGTGAATATTACTTTAAAAGTAAGTCGTCATAATTTTTTTCCTGAACCTAGTGTTGATAGTTGAATTGTTCATTTTGCTTTACAAAAAAATTATCAAGTTGATAATGAAAGAGAATTTAATGATTTTGTTCGTAAATTATTTGCTATGAAAAGAAAAACTTTACTTAATAATTTAAATCTGATTACTAATCATAAACAAATTTCTGAATCATTAATTTTAAAATTAAATTTACCTTTAACCATTAGAAGCGAGCAGTTAACAATTGAACAGTTTATCAATTTATACCATTTTATTAAAGATAATGGTAATATAATATTAACGAGGAGGTCATTTAATGGCGAATAATAGTTATGAGCATGTTGCTTTTTTTGGATTGAATGCCAGTAAAAAATTAGCACAAGAAATTTGTAATATTCTTAAAGTTCCTTTACAGGAAGCAAAAGTAAATAATTTTGCAGATGGTGAAATTTCTGTTGAATCTTTAATGTCAGTTCGTGGTAAAGATGTTTATGTAATTCAATCAACATCATTTCCAGTTAATGAAAATTTAATGCAATTATTAATTTTTATTGATGCTTTAAAACGAGCATCAGCTAATAAAATTAATGTTGTAATTCCATATTTTGGTTATGCACGACAAGATCGGAAAGCAAAAGGGCGACAACCAATTACTGCCAAATTAGTAGCTAATATGTTAACTGGCGCTGGTGCTGATCGGATTATGTTAGTAGACATTCATTCATCACAAATTCAAGGTTTTTTTGATATTCCTGTTGATGATTTACGATCAAGTCATGATTTTGCGGAATATTTTTTAGAAAAAAAACTTAATAATGTTGTTGTAGTATCGCCAGATCATGGTGGTGTTGCCCGAGCGCGACATTTAACAACTTATTTACCTGGCGAATTAGCAGTTGTTGTTAAAAAACGCCATGAACCTAATGTTAGTGAAGTTGAATTTGTGCTTGGTGATATTAAAGATAAAAACTGTATTATTATTGATGATATGATTGATACGGGTGGTACCATTGTTAATGCAGCGAAAGCATTAAAAGATGCTGGTGCCAAAACTGTTTATATTGCTGCCACGCATCCAATATTTAGTGGTAACGCTGTGGAAGGGTTAAAAAATGCGGTCGCTAGCGGTATTGTGAATGAAGTTGTTGTTACTAATTCAATTGAATTGTTAGAAGCAAAAAAATTTACTGGTTTAAAAATAATTTCTATTGCTGGTTTTTTAGCGAAGATTATTAATGCTTCTATTAATTGTGAATCATTGTCAGAAATATATGCTACTCACTCAAAAAAATTATCAAATTTAAAGGAGTAATAGTTAATTAACTCGCATTCTAGCGAGTTTTGTTTATTTAATGAATTTTTTTCGAAAGGTTAAAAAAATGAAATTAATTGTAGGTCTAGGAAACCCTGATAAAAAATATGTCCATACGCGACATAATATTGGTTTTCAAATTATTGATGCTTTAGTTAAAAAATGAAATATTAAGTTAGATAGTAAAAAAATGGATGGTCAATATGGTAAAACGATTAAAAATAATGAAAGTATTATTTTGTTAAAACCATTAACATATATGAATTTATCAGGATATTGTGTTTCATCAATAACTAATTATTTTAAAATTGCAATATCCGATATCATTGTTATTTATGATGATGTTGATTTACAACTTGGAGTTATAAAATTACGGCATAGCGGTGGTAGCGGTGGTCATAACGGTATTAATAGCGTTATTAATAGTTTAAATAGTAATAAAATTAAACGGATTAAAATTGGTATTGGTAAAGATAATGCTTATGATACTAGTTCTTGGGTTTTAGGTAAATTTACTAATAAGGAACAACCAATCATTGACGACACTGTTA
Organism: Spiroplasma endosymbiont of 'Nebria riversi'; assembly: GCF_018831625.1. Lineage (GTDB taxonomy): Bacteria > Bacillota_I > Bacilli_A > Mycoplasmatales > Nriv7 > Nriv7. The sequence goes on along the minus strand of NZ_CP065193.1, from coordinate 739,427 downwards.
ATAAAGTTTTAAATATTATTGATGATTTTGTTGTTGATTTTAATTTTGAAAGAGTTATGAATATTTATAATTAAGTTTTGTAGTAAAATAGAAGTAATAATAAAATAATTAAAGGAAGTAATGAAATGAGAAATACATTAGCAATTATTGGTAGTCAATGAGGTGATGAAGGAAAAGGCAAAATAAGTGATTATTTTGCGCAAAATAGTGCCATTATTGTTCGCTGAGCTGGTGGCGATAATGCTGGTCATACAATAGTTTTTAATAATGAAAAATATAAGTTAAATTTAGTTCCGTCAGGGATATTTAATGGGCAAGCAATTAATATTATTGCTAATGGTTGTGTTATTAATTTAGAAAAGTTAATTATAGAAATTAAAAGCTTACAAGATAAGGGTTTTTTGTGTCGTAATTTAAAAATTTCAAATCGTGCCCATATCATTATGCCATATCATTTAAAAATTGATGAATATCAAGAAGCAAAGCGAAAAAATATTATTGGGACAACTAAAAGAGGCATTGGGCCCACATATGAAGATAAAATCGCAAGAGTAGGCATTAGAATTTGTGATTTAGAAAATCCATTAACATTAAAAGCAAAATTAGAAAATGTTATTGCGATTAAAGAAGATATTTTAAAACAAATATATCAAGATAATTTGCATATTATAGTAGATGATTTATTAAAACAATGTCAAGAGTGATATGCGGTAATTAAACAATATGTTTGTGATACTTCATTATTATTAAATAATTTAATTAAAGCAAATCAAAAAGTATTATTTGAAGGCGCCCAAGGGGTAATGCTAGATATTGACCACGGAACATATCCTTTTGTTACTAGTTCTAATCCCTCAGCATCATCAATTGCTGTTGGGGCAGGAATTGCTCCGTGAATGGTTAATAATATATTAGCAATTAGTAAACCATATAATACTCGTGTTGGTAGTGGTGTATTAATTACAGAGATGAATGCTGAAATGGCCCATACAATTAGAGAAGTTGGTAAAGAATATGGTACGGTATCATTACGACCACGCCGGATTGGTTGATTAGATATTGTTGTTTTACAACATGCAAGTCGTGTTAATGGGTTTACATCATTAGCAATTATGCTTTTAGATGTTTTAAGCAATATTAAATTATTAAAATTATGTGTTGCTTATATTTATAAGGGTGAAAAAATTAATTATATTCCCGCCGATATTGAAGAGTATGAAAAATGTCAACCAGTTTATATGGAATTAGCTGGTTGAGAAGCGGATATTACAAAAGTAAAATCGTGAGCAGAGTTACCTGAAAATGCTAAAATTTATTTACAAACAATTAGTAAATTAGTTAATTTACCATTAGCATTGTTTTCTGTTGGTCCAGATCGCGAACAAACAATTTTATTAACTGAAATATTTTAAGAAAAAAGAGGTTTTAATTAATGGCAACAGTAGCAATTTTTTTAGCAACTGGTTATGAAGAAATTGAAGCAATAACTGTTATTGATATTTTACGAAGAGCAAAAATTAATATTGATATTATTAGTAGTGAAAATAAAGATTTTATTGTGGGTGCTAATAATATTACTATTAAAAGTGATTATTATTTTAGTCAAATGCCTAATGATTATGCGATGTTAATTTTACCTGGTGGAGCGACGGGTGTTAATAATTTACAAAAAAATGAACATTTAATGAACTTATTAAAAACATTTAATGAACAAAATAAATTTATTGCTGCGATTTGTGCTGCCCCGCAAATTTTAGGATTGTTAGGCATTGCTAATAATAAGAATATTAGTGTTTATCCTGAGTTTTTCAATGGTTTAGAAACTGCTAAAATTATTAGCAGTGAAGCGGTTGTTATTGATGGTCATATTATTACGGCATCATCAGCTGGTGTTGCAATTAAGTTTGCTTTACAACTAGTCGCAATATTAACTAATGATAATATTAAAGAAATGATTACAAAGCAGTTAGTAATTTTATAAATCTATTTCCATAAAGGAGGAATAAAGATGATTAAGCGTTATCAAACAAAAGAAATGAAAGTGATTTGAAGCGAAGAAAAGAAATATGATACTTGATTAAAAGTAGAATTATTAGTGTGTGATGCCTGAGGCAATTTAGGATTAATTGATAAATCTGATTTAAAAAAATTGAAAAAAGTTAAAGTTGATTTAAAATTAATGAATAGTTTAGAAAAGCAAACACAACATGATATGGTTGCTTTTACAAGAATGTTATCACATAGTTTAGAAAATGAAAAACGCTGAATTCATTTAGGATTAACTTCAACTGATGTTGTTGATACCGCCCAAAATTATTTAATTAAGCAAGCAAACGATGTTATTGCTAAAGAACTGCAAAAATTATTAGATAATTTAAAACTAAAAGCGTTAAAATATCGGAATTTAATTTGTATTGGCAGAACACACGGCATATTTGCCGAACCGAATTCTTTTGGTTTAAAATTTGTTTTATGGTATGAAGAAATTAATCGGCAAGTGGAAAGATTTTTGTTAGCGCGTAAGCAAATTGAAGTTATTAAAATTTCTGGTGCGGTTGGTAATTATGCGAATGTTGAACCAGTTGTGGAGGATTTTGTCAGACAAGAGTTAGAATTAGGGGTTGATAATATTTCAACACAAGTAACCCAAAGAGATCGGCATGCGTTTCTTTTTAGTGTTTTTGCAAATATTGCTTCCACATTAGAAAAAATTGCTCTTGAAATTCGTCATAGTCATCGAAGTGAAGTTGATGAAATTCGCGAAGGATTTTTATTAAACCAAAAAGGTTCTAGTGCGATGCCTCATAAACAAAATCCAATTGGGAGCGAAAATATTTGTGGGTTAGCGCGTCTGATTCGTGCTAATAGTGTTGTTGCTTATGAAAATAATTTGTTATGAAATGAAAGAGATATTTCGCATAGTTCTAATGAAAGAATAATTATTAGTGGAACATTTTCATTATTACATTTTATTTTAAAGCGGATGAATGCGATTCTTAATCTTTTAGAAGTTAATGAAAAAAATATTGCTTTAAATATTGAAAAAACATTTAATACTTTTTTTAGTCAAAGATTATTATTAGAAATTATTAAGAAAACCCAATTTTCTCGTGAAGAAATTTATGATTTTTTACAAGAGTGTACTTTCGCTAGTTTAAAAGAAAAACGAGATTTTAAGGAAGTTGTTAAAGAATATAAAATTTCTAAATATTTAGATGATAAGCAATTAGAAAAATGTTTTGATATTAATTATTTTGTTCGTAATGTTAATATTATTTATGAACGGGTTTTTCCTAAAAGAGAATAGGGTAAGATAATAATGATTCAGAAAAGTTTTCGTAATGAGCAGTCATCACTATATTTAGTAGCAACACCAATTGGCAATTTAAAAGAGTTAAATAGTCGGATTGCAGAAACTTTACAATTGGTTGTTGTAATTTTTTGTGAAGACACAAGAGTAAGTAAGAAAATATTACAACATTTTAATATTAAGAAAAAACTTATTTCGTTACATCAACATAATGAAAAAGAACGAATTGATTTAGTATTACAATTTTTAAATAATAATCAATCAGTTGCTTTGCTAAGTGATGCTGGCTATCCATTAATATCGGATCCCGGATATCAATTAGTCCAAGCAGTAATTGCTAAGGAATATAATGTTGTTAGTATTAGTGGTTCTAGTGCGTTATTAAATGCTTTAGTTTGTTCGGGATTACCACCATATCCGTTTTCTTTTTGAGGTTTTTTAGACCGCAAAGTAGAAAAACTTAAACAACAAGTTGAACAATTAAAATATCGTTCTGAATCGTTAATTTTTTATGTTGGCGTGTATCATTTAGAAAAAACATTAAGGGCAATGAAAGAAATTTTAGGTAATCGCGATGTTTGTTTAGCAAGAGAGTTAACAAAGATGTATGAAACTATTTATCGAATGCCATTAAATGATATTATTAACCTTGATTTAACTTCATTAAAGGGTGAATTTGTGTTAATTGTTAAAGGATATGAGGTGGTGGTTGATTATCGTTCTTTAACTATTAAAGACCACATTATCTTAGTAGCTAAAAAGCAAAATATTACTATTAAACAAGCAATTAAGGAAGTAGCAAACATGCGAAATCTTCCTAAAAGTCTTGTATATCAAGTCTATCATCAAGAGTAGCCTCAGAAGCAGAAATGTTGACATTTTCCTATTTTTAATGTATATATTAACGAGCTAAAGGTATAAAATAGGAAAAGAAAGTTTCAGTTTATACTGAACAAATTATTAAAAAAAGAGGGAAAAATATTAATATGAATGGAACAAATCGTTTATTAATGGCTTTAACTAGTATTACATTATGTTTAGGAACAGCGACAATCGGTTTAGTTGCTTGTTCAACAGGGACAGTTACTTTTGATAAAATCACAAGTCAAGAAGCAATTGAACAGCTTAGAACAAGTTTTGTTAATACTTTAAAGACAAGAATTAAAACTTTTGAAACTTAATATGATGTACAAAAACAAGCATTTAAAGCAGTAAAAGGTAAGATTGATAACCTAATTAATATTATAACTATTGGAGAAAATAATGATACATTATTACTAGAATTTAAAATACAATATGATGCGATTAAATAAAATGATACAGTTGTTGTAATTAAAGAGTTAGCTGAATTTGAAAGTCAAAAAACTAGTGCTTTAAGTTATGTTAAGGCTCTTGAAGACTACCGAGTTAGAAAAGAAAAAGCTTTAAATGATAAATTAGCTGAGAAGGATGAAAAAATTACTAAATTAAATGACCAAATTAAAATATATACAAAACAAGTTAAGTTAATTACTGATTTAGTTGCTACTTTTGGTAAAGAAGGTAGTTTAAAAAAACTTAAAAAAGTAAAAGAAGAAGCGAAATTCGAAGAACAAGTTGATCATATTAAAGCTGAGTTTGAAAGAATAATTAAAGAAAAAACTAAGCTTAATACTGAAAATGAAACAAATAAGCAAGAAATTAAGGATGCTAATGAGGCTTTAGATGCTTTACAAATAGCGATTGATACTGGTAAAGCCGTTAAAATTGAATTAGAAACTGCTGTTGATAACTTAGAAAAGTTAATTAACGACTTCAAACAATAAGAGGCAATATTATGATGTTTAAAAATCTTTTAAATATTTTAAATCTTTTAATTGTAGCTAGTTTTACAGTTGGGGCAGGGGTTACTTTAACAGCGCAAGCTGTTAAAGCGCCAATTACCACAGAACAAAACTTAATTGTTAAAGATATTATTTTTGATGAAATTGTTAATAAGACTTTATTTCGCGTTGAAAAACAAATTTTAGTGAATAAAATTAATGATTTGACTAATCAAATAAAAAATCTTGATAAAAATATTGATTTAACTATTGCACAATTAGAAAATATTAAGGTCGAATTAGAAATTAAGATTAAAAAATACCGAGATGAATTAGCACTTTTAAATGCTGATTTACAAAAATTGGATGAGTTAGTTAATAGTTTTGGTAAAAATAAATTAAAGGATATTAAACCTTTTACGGGTTCTAAAACTGATTGAAAGGGTAAAATTGCCCATATTAAAGCTGAATTTTTACGAATAATTGGTGAACGAAAAGATTTAATTAAGGAAAATCATAGTTTAATAATACAACTTATTAAATTGTATTGGATGCATAAAGTTTTGTTAGGTGGGTAAAGATTCACATTAGGGCATTTAATACCTTGTGCTCTAAATTTTTGATCAATTTCATTTAAACGTTTTTGTTTTTTTTATTAATTCTGCTTGTTGTTTGACTTTTTCATAAAATTATAAAAATTGATCATCTGTTAAAGTATTTACTAGTTATTGAATTATTTTTTCCATAATTATTATCCACCTCTATCATATTAAAAATATACCTAAAATTAAGTATATTCAATAAATATCAAGAGTTTTCGACAAAATTAAAAAAATATATTTGAATTATTTTGATAATTTATTATATAATTATATTATGAAGAGAAAACAACAAAAAGGCGGTCTAACGAATGACAATGATAAATCATCTAGATCTATTATATAAAATCTCGCAACTTAAAGAAAAGTTATACATTGACTTATTAAGAAAATTAGAAATTAAAAATCTAATGCCTGTACATATAAATATTTTATTAGTAATTGATAAGATCAAAGATAAACCCATTATTGTTAATGTTGCAAAAGAACTTTGCAAATCCAAAGCTGACACATCAGCCGTGATATCAACATTAGTTAAAAAGGGATATATTACTTGTAAAGTTCTTGCTAATGACCGTCGTTCAAAACTATTAACTTTAACTCCTAAAGCACAAGAAATCATTAAAAAGGCGGCATTAATCAAAGAACAAATTGATAGCATTTTGTTAAATAAATTAAATAGTATTGAAAAAGATATGCTTCATTCTTATTTATTAACCGCAGGAAACAATTTAGAAGTAGCTTTAAAATCTGACTCTTCATTAGTTTAAAGCTAACAATATATTAGAAAAAACCTTGTAAAATTACAAGGTTTTTTCTAATTTCCAAAATAAAAATTATTAGGATCAGGGCCTTTTCGTGATTGTGGTAAACTATCAATTCACTTCATATGTTCATCACTAATTTTAAAATCATCAATCGCACTATTTTCAATAATCCGCGTCTTATGCATTGACTTGGGAATTATTAAACTTTGATGTTGATAAGCTCATTGTAAAAATAATTGTTGAATTGTTTTATTATATTCACGAGCAATCTGCTCACAAGTTTCTGGTAAAGAGTCATGATATTTCATTGTTCCTCAACCAATAGTTACAATATTATTTTTTTGATGATATGCCCTTAATTCTGTTTGATTTAATCCCGGATGAAACTCAATTTGATTAGCAACTGGCAATTCTTTAGCATCTTGTTTTAATTGTTCTAACTGCTCAATATTAAAATTACCAACACCAATCACGCGAGCTTTTTTAGCGCGATATATTTCCTCTAATACTTCTCAAGAAATTTTACGATTATTTCACGGTCAATGCATTAAAAATAAATCAACAAATTCCAAACCTAATTTTTATAATGAGCTATCAATCTCTTGTAAATACTGTTCTTTTGTTAATTCATTATCTCAAAGTTTAGTCGTAACAAAAATTTCACTGCGATAAATCTTACTTTCTTTAATTGCTTGCCCAACGATTTGTTCATTCCCATAAATTTTAGCCTTATCAATATGACGATAACCCTGATTTAAAGCTTCTAAAATCACTTCCTTACCTAATTCATTATTTTCAATTTTATATGTTCCAAAACCAATAACTGGCATCATAATACCATTATGTAATTTAACTTTTTCATCTAAAATAATCCTTTTTTTAATAAAAACCCCTTTATAAATATTTATTTATTATATTTCATTTTATGGCGGAGAGTAAGGGGTTCAAACCCGTGGAATCCTTTCGAATTCATCACCTTTCCAAGATGACTGTTTAAACCACTCACACAACTCTCCAATGGTTATGGTTAAGATAATTGAACTCTTGACCTCACCCTTACCATGGCTGTGTTCTACCGACTGAAATAAACCAGCAATTGATATTTCTTTCTTCATTATAACTTGTTTGCGATATTAAATAAATGATAATAAAATCTCATCTAAATTTTCTCACTCATCTTGATAACAAAAAAGAAAATTATTTTTAATATTTAGTTTCTTTTTTACTATTAGTTTATTAATCGCATTTTTAAAATATTCATAAGCTACTTGATTTTGCTTTATTCGCAAATCAACGCCTTCAATTAGTCCTAACCCCATAATAAAAATTTGTCCATAATATTCTTGTTTTGTAATTTTAGTAATTGTTTGTCGCCATAATGGATATTCATTAGTATTTTGGCAAATAACTATTTGTGAATTTTTATGAAAAGAACTAGCGCCCATGCCAACACCTAAATAATTTTGTAAAGTTCAATAACTATATTGATGTTGCGATTTAATGCCTCTATTAGTAATAAAATTATTTTTCTCATAAGGTAAATAACCATTTTGTTTTAAAATATTTTTCAATCATTGATATGTAATCACAACACAATTATTATCAGCTTCATAATAACTAATATGATTAACAGGCAATTTTCTTAAAATATTTAAACCATTTTCAATAACAGCTTTAGAAGAACCTTTTAAATTATAAAATAAATCAATTGCTTGATTTTTAAAACCACTAACTAATGCTTTATTAATTTGCTTAACATAATTAATATTATCACAATAATTATTTTGTAAAAATACCGCCCAACTAAATGAAATTACTTTTCATATTAACCGATTAACACCATAACTATTTCATAACAAAAATAATTCATAAGTATTATTACAATGTAATTCTAAATTATATTCAATAATATTCCTTGCTAATGGTTGTAATATATTTAAAATTCGCTGTCATTGTTCAAAATCAAGGTCACGAGAACAATTAACAGCAATATATATTGTTTGTAATTGCTGTAAATTTTCTCGCTCACAAATTATTTCTTGTTCAATATTATCAATAATAATATTAAAATCTTGTTTAACAATTAATTTTTGATTAATATTTTGCAAGTGATAATTTCCATCATTACTAATAAAAAGATTTACAAATAAATGAAAATACATTTTAACTTGAAGCAACCTTATTTTTTTTTCTTCGTAATAATCAAATCGGAATCGCAATAACAAAAAACATAATCGCAATAATTGTTAATCAAGTTCATAAACAGCGACGATTTATTATTCGCTTTAATTCATGCATTTCATAAGGATTAATAATTTCATAACCATAAAAACCAATAATATTAGCTTTTCTTTTACGAACAAAAATAATATTTAATACTTGTAAAAAAAATAAGGCAAATAATATTCCTGTTAGAATAATAATTTCTGTTATTAAATCTCTAATCGTCATATCTAAAATTAAAAAACCAAAAAGTTTTGGCTGTGTTGCGCCTGATAATCCATAAAGAATAGCAATAATTGCAGCACCAATAATATACAAAGGAAAAGCTACTCAATTAATAATAATACTACGGATATGCATTTTTCGATAATTAGCAATAATGAAATTAGGAATAACGTTATTTCCTAATTTAGCTTTTTTTAAATATCCTTCCACTTCTTTTTTAATTTTAATTCAATCAAACAAAGAAATAAAAAATAAACCTAATGACACAACACATAACGGTATCATCAAAGTTGGATGCGGAATTAAATTTTCATTGTCAATAACAATATTTTGTTGCTTTAAAAATCACAAAATTAATGGTATTGACGAAGCAATTATTCCTAAAAAACCAATAATCATTATTAAAACCAAACGATATTTTTCATTACGAACCTCATTAGCAATTTCTTTAGGAATAGTTTTTAAACTTAAAGGACGATACGGTGTCTCTTGTCCTCGTGGTTCATCATATGATAAATATGGTTCTTGATATGCTTTTTGATATAAAGTTGGACTATAATCATTATGATTATCCTCTAAAAAATCATTAGGTGATGAATCTAAAATTGGTTGTTGTGGTTGAGGATATTGATAAGAGGTTATTGTTGGCGAATTTTGTTGGTACGGACTACCCCCCAATTCACGACTATAACCATTTTTAGGACTATAAACTCTTGCTTTTGGTAAACTATAATTTTCTTCATAATATGGTGGCGGTTCTTTATTAATACCAGAATTAAAATATTTTTTATCATCAACTGTAAACTCATAACGATTAATTACGCGGGGAACATCATTTTGCTTTTTTTTTCTTTCATAAGGAAAATACGGATCAAGTTGCTCTGCCTTTAATTTATTATCATTAAATCGTTTTTGTTCTGCTTTATTAAAAAACTTATCCATTATTTTTTCTTTTCATGACATATCTATTGCCTACCTTATAAAAATATAACTATTTATTTTTTAATGCTTGCCCCATTTTAATTACTTCTGATTCAATATTATAAATTAATTTTTCATTTTTAAATTTTTCTCAAGCTGAATTTTTCAGGTTACGATTGCGATAGTTAATAACCAATAAAATTGCACTAATAATTGCAATAAATACTACCCCAATAATAATACAAGAAATAATTAAATATTGAATTGCTAAATTTTGTCCTAAAATATTAATATAATCTTTTTCATTAGTTAAAAATCCTTGCAAAATAATTACCTTCTTTATGATTATCTTTAAATTACATAGTAATTATATCGTAATCATTAAATTTTTTAAATAATTAATAATTTTATTTTAATTTTGTCGAAAACTCTTGATAAAATAAAAAAAAATCATCAACTTGATAATTTTAAAAGGCTTTTATGTAAAATTACTATTTTTACTTTAATTTTTTATACATTAAAATATAATACCGCTGTTTGTTGGTTTGGAGTTAAACCCTTATGTTGGTATTTTCATTTTCAGAGATTTAAATAATTTTGAATATTAGTAAAACCTAAACCATGATAATGAATTAAGGCTTCTTTAAGACTAGATTGTAATTTACTGATTTTATTTAAGTTACGATAACTGGCTTCAGGATTAATTGTTGTTTTAGTTACACATAAAGTAGAATTTGTTTGTTTTGCTACTAAAAAATATAATTTTTTCATATCAGAAGTAATAATTGAATTTTGGTTAATTAATTCTTTGTTCATATTTTCAATAACTCATTGTTTTTGTAAACGTTTGGTGTTTGTGGATTTAACATAAATATTGTTATTATTATCAACTGCCATTTGAATACAGCATTTAGTATTAGTTGCGAATGGGTCAAGGTGAATTCTTCGTGGATCAGTTTTATGTTTGAAATTTCTTTTCTGAATTTCTTTAATAAATGTTTCATCGATGTGTATTTTACCAGATAATTTTTTAAATTTTAATTGGGTATTTTATAATTGTTTTTATTTCATTAATTTTTGACGATTATATCAAGCCGTTTTTAATGTAGTTTTAATAAAACGAGAAATTATTTTACTAGATTGCCCCGGCAATGAAATTTGAATCAATAAATTTCATTGTTCATAATTTAAATGACTTCAATAAATAAAATGATTACGAAAATCGTCAAAACTTGCACGGCAATTTTTACATAAATATTTTTGTTTTCCTTCTGAATTATGTCCATTTTTAACGCAATGGCAAGATTCACATTTAGGGCATTTAATACCTTGTGCTCTAAATTTTTGATCAATTTTATTTAAACATTTTTGTTTTTTTATTAATTCTGCTTGTTGTTTGACTTTTTCATAAAATTCTAAAAATTGATCATCTCTTAAGGTATTTACTAGTTCTTGAATTATTTTTTCCATAATTATTATCCACCTCTATCATATTAAAAATATACCTAAAATTAAGTATATTCAATAAATATCAAGAGTTTTCTACAAAATTAAAAATTTAGGTTTAATCTTATTTAAAAATGACAATGAACTTGATGTTTTACTACCATGATGGGCTACTTGTAAAAAATTAACTTCTGAAAGCAAATTCTTTTTTAATAACTCTTGTTCTACTTTCTTTTCGGTATCGCCTGTTAATAAAAACGGCTGATTTTGATAAACAAAAGATAATACTAAGCTTTGATTATTTTCATCTTTACTTGAATTGCTATTAATAAAGTCCTGAATTTTATAAGTTAAATTATCAAATGATAAACCTAAGATATTATCACTTGGCTTAACGTCTTGCACAATAATTTTTAAATCTTTCATTGCTTTGGTCGTTTTTTGCTTGCTTTGCCTTGATAGCGTTCACAAAATGAACGACTACCATAAATATTTTTAACATTAACCACATTAACAATCGTTTCTAAATTACTTGTATGGTCAGTATGATCGTGAGAAATAAAAATTGCATCTAATTGATTAATTTTTAGTTTTTTTAAATAATTAGCAACAATAAAAAATTTTTTTTAATTTTGTCGAAAACTCTTGATAAAATAAAAAAAATCATCAACTTGATAATTTTAAAAGGCTTTTATGTAAAATTACTATTTTTACTTTAATTTTTTATACATTAAAATATAATACCGCTGTTTGTTGGTTTGGAGTTAAACCCTTATGTTGGTATTTTCATTTTCAGAGATTTAAATAATTTTGAATATTAGTAAAACCTAAACCATGATAATGAATTAAGGATTATTTAAGACTAGATTGTAATTTACTGATTTTATTTAAGTTACGATAACTAGCTTCAGGATTAATTGTTGTTTTAGTTACACATAAAGTAGAATTTGTTTGTTTTGCTACTAAAAAATATAATTTTTGCATATCAGAAGTAATAATTGAATTTTGGTTAATTAATTCTTTGTTCATATTTTCAATAACTCATTGTTTTTGTAAACGTTTGGTGTTTGTAGATTTAACATAAATATTGTTATTATTATCAACCGCCATTTGAATACAACATTTAGTATTAGTTGCTAATGGGTCAAGGTAAATTCTTCGTGGATCAGTTTTATGTTTGAAATTTCCTTTATTAATTTCTTTAATAAATGTTTCATCGATTTGGATTTTACCAGATAATTTTTTAAATTTTAATTGGGTATTTTCTAATTGTTTTGATTTCATTAATTTTTGACGATTATATCAAGCAGTTTTTAATGTAGTTTTAATAAAACGAGAAATTATTTTACTAGATTGCCCCAGCAATGAAATTTGAATCAATAAATTTCATTGTTCATAATTTAAATGACTTCAATAAATAAAATGATTATGAAAAGCGTCAAAACTTGCATGACAATTTTTACATAAATATTTTTGTTTTCCTTCTGAATTATGTCCATTTTTAACGAAGTGGTAAGATTCACATTTAGGGCATTTAATACCTTGTGCTCTAAATTTTTGATCAATTTCATTTAAACGTTTTTGTTTTTTTATTAATTCTGCTTGTTGTTTGACTTTTTCATAAAATTCTAAAAATTGATCATCTGTTAAAGTATTTACTAGTTCTTGAATTATTTTTTCCATAATTATTATCCACCTCTATCATATTAAAAATATACCTAAAATTAATTATATTCAATAAATATCAAGAGTTTTCTACAAAATTAAAAAAATTTTTTAAATAAAATGCCTCCAATCAAAGTTATTATATATAGATTTATTCTATCAAAAACTTTACAATAATGTAATCTTCTTGTACATAATCAATGTATTTTCCCAAACCAATAAAATTATAAAGTTTTAAATATAAATTTGGTAAATTGTGATTAATTTTATTATCTAAAAATAAAAATTTAGCAATTTTTAAATTTTGTAAATCATTCACTAGTTTACTTTGCATTGTTTTATCCTCAGGAATTGACCACCAATATTCTTTACTTGCAGCATCATATTTCGTTTTCTTACCATATTTACTACCGGCAACATCAGCAAAAATAACTGCTTTTGTTTGATCAAAAGTTAAATGTCCCGCTTGAAAAGCAATAATTCTTAATTCACCTAATTGTTTAATAAAATTTACGCGGCGAATTGCACATAAGGCTTGACGAACAGTAAATATTGATTCATAAGCTAACAATAGACACAACAAAAAATTATGTTCATTAACTAATAAGGTTTCATTTTCTAATTTATATTTTAATATCATTACTAGTTCATTAACAACTAATTTATTATGATTAATAAATTCTACTACTAAATCATCAATTGCTAAATAATTAGGAAATACTTTTAAAAAGGCTTTCATACTAGTTACTTCATATAAAAGCGAACAAATTAATAAATTATCATATTCATAATTAATTGCTTCATTATTAATTTTTTTTAACAATCGCTGATAAAAATAATTTATTAAATGATAATCATTAAGAAATAAAAATTGCTTTAAAAGATTTTTATTACGATTAGAGTCATTAATACCATTTGCATAAACTTTAATATCTTGACCAATTTTTAAATAAAAATCATTTAAAAAATTATAAAATTCCCATAAGGTTAATTCATAATCTTGTAAAATTTTAACTAAACCATCAACACCATAAATCCGGTAATAATGTTTAATAACTAAATGGATGCGTTTTTTATTTTCATATCATTTTTGTAAGTTTGCCAAAATAACTTTTTGACTGCGTTTCTCTAAAGTAATCTTACACCCTATAGGGTAGACTGCTATTACCACCTAAAAATGCTTTATTCCTTTCTAAATTAGAATTATAAAGATTTTTAATTCCCGCAGTAATATCATATTTTTTATCAACATTAGCAATTAAATCATAAACTTCTAACTTGTTTTTACTATCAGTTTTTCTTAAACCGCGACCTAATTGTTGTAAATAAATAGTTTTTGAACTTGTTGGTCGCAACATTATAATTGTATCAATTTGCGGAACATCAATGCCTTCATTAAACATATTAACAACACATAAATAATTAATTTTACCCTTTTTAAAATTATTAATAATTGTTGTTCGCTCTTGGGATACTTCATTAGTTAAATAAGCAGCCTGTAACCCTTCCTTTTGAAGAAAATTAGCAACAATTTTAGCATGCGTTGTTGTGATACAAAATACTAAACAAAATGGTTGAGCATAAATACCAATATAATTATTTATCACACTAAATAATAATTTATTGCGTTCACTAGTATTCAACTTCTTAAACAATTCAACATCATTATTTAAATCAATACCTTCAAGATTACTACTAATATCATCAATACAATAATAGTCAAATGGCGATAATAAGCGTTGATTAATAGCATCTCACAATCGTAATTCATAAGCAAATTCATTATCAAAATACGGCATAATTAACTTATTATCTTCCCTTTCGGGAGTTGCTGTAAAACCAATAACTTGTTTTGATTGAAAATAATTAAAAATCGTTACAAATGATTTAGCAGCAATATGATGGGCTTCATCAAAAATAATAACATCAAACTAATCCGGTAAAAACTTTTTTAAATTACGATAAACTGATTGCACAGTAGCAAATAAATAATTAGTATTATCTAATGTTTGGTTTTCATAAAAAACACAACCAAACTTATTATCTTGTAAAACATTACGAAAAGTTAATATTGCTTGATCAATAATTTCTCGTTGATGAGCTAAAAATAATAATCGGGGGCGAAAAATATTATTTTCTTTAATTTGATTTAAATAATCAAAAGCACTAATAATAGTTTTCCCATTTCCCATAGCCATAATGATTAAATGCTTAGTTTTATTAATCTTGCGACGATATTGTAAACGATTAACAATTTTTTGCTGAAAATCATACATTGAATATTTTCTTGTTATCGTTCCCTCACTTTGTGCTTTAATATGTAAACGATTATTATCAATTCTTGTTAGTACAATCTCACGCTCATTAACATTATTAAAATTAACAAGATTATCATTTCAAATTTTTTCATATTCACGAAAGAGATGATAATATAAATCAGGATTACTAAACTCACTAATTTTAATATTTCATTCTCTTCCGCGCATCATTCCCTTATAAGTTAAATTAGAAGAGCCTACAATTGCTGTTGAAAAACCTGATTTTCTTTTAAAAATCGCTGCTTTAATATGAATTCTTTCGCTACGCTTTTCAGTATTATCTTCTACCCTAATTAAAATATTATTATAACTATTAACTAAGTTTTCTAATTCATATAAATTAACAAATAAAGCAATATCATCAAAATTTGTCGTAATAAAATTAATCTTAATATTATGTTGTTGAGCATACAAAAAAGAATTTCTAATTTTATTAATCATTCCCTTAGAAATAAAAGGATAAATAAAATAAACACTATCAGCAGTTTTAATTTCTTTATTAATTTCATTAATTAATTCTTGTTCATTTTCATTAGTAAATAAGTGATTATCAATTAATCGAATTTCTTGATGATAACTAACCTTTTCTTGCAAATCATTACCTATTTGTAATAAAACATTATTAGATAATTGTGATTGTTCACTATAAATACCAATAATTTGATTTAAAAATTTTAACTTATCATCAACTGTTTTATATTCTTGCAATTTAATACTTAAAATATTATTAAATTGCTTCAATAAATATTTATCAATGTCTTTAATAGCACTTTTTTCATCATTAAGATTTTTAACAATATAATCTTCATTAATTGTTTCACCTAATTTTAATAATAAATCATAATAACCTTTTTCTCTCATTTATAAATCACTCTTTATTTCCTTGTTGTAATAAGATTACATACCGCCTTAATTAAAAATTTGTTTTAATTTTGCAGAAAACTCTTGATATTTATTGAATATACTTAATTTTAGGTATATTTTTAATATGGTAGAGGTGGATAATAATTATGGAAAAAATAATTCAAGAACTAGTAAATACTTTAACAGATGATCAATTTTTAGAATTTTATGAAAAAGTCAAACAACAAGCAGAATTAATAAAGAAACAAAAACGTTTAAATGAAATTGATCAAAAATTTAGAGCACAAGATATTAAATGCCCTAAATGTGAATCTTACCATTGCGTTAAAAATGGACATAATTCAGAAGGAAAACAAAAATATTTATGTAAAAATTGCCGTGCAAGTTTTGACGCTTCTCGTAATCATTTTATTTATTGAAGTCATTTAAATTATGAACAATGAAATTTATTGATTAAAATTTCATTGCTGGGGCAATCTAGTAAAACAATTTCTCGTTTTATTAAAACTACATTAAAAACTGCTTGATATAATTGTCAAAAATTAATGAAATCAAAACAATTAGAAAATACCCAATTAAAATTTAAAAAATTATCTGGTAAAATCCAAATCGATGAAACATTTATTAAAGAAATTCATAAAGGAAATTTCAAACATAAAACTGATCCACGAAGAATTTACCTTGACCCATTCGCAACTAATACTAAATGCTGTATTCAAATGGCAGTTGATAATAATAACAATATTTATGTTAAATCCACAAACACCAAACGTTTACAAAAACAATGAGTTATTAAAAATATGAACAAAGAATTAATTAACCAAAATTAAATTATTACTTCTGATATGCAAAAATTATATTTTTTAGTAGCAAAACAAACAAATTCTACTTTATGTGTAACTAAAACAACAATTAATCCTGAAGCTAGTTATCGTAACTTAAATAAAATCAGTAAATTACAATCTATTCTTAAAGAAGCCTTAATTCATTATCATGGTTTAGGTTTTACAAATATTCAAAATTATTTAAATATCTGAAAATGAAAATACCAACATAAGGGTTTAACTCCAAACCAACAAACAGCGGTATTATATTTTAATGTATAAAAAATTAAAGTAAAAATAGTAATTTTACATAAAAGCCTTTTAAAATTATCAAGTTGATGATTTTTTTTATTTTATCAAGAGTTTTCGACAAAATTAAATAAATGAATGAATTTTAAACAAACATATCGTGTAGAATATTAATACCAAATGTTTTTTATTTCATGTCTACTTTTTGGGTATCGTTCCATCTTTTTTTTCTTTTCTTCTCTTCTTCTAATTAGATTACTGGTTTGAATATTTTTCCTATTTTACAAAAGCAATTAAACTATTGAAGTATTAATAATTAATTTTGGCCCTGCTTCTTGTGTCAAAGAAATTTTTGTTTTCCCATTAAAAGTTATACTGTTATCTTCATTGATAGTAATTTCATCTGGTAATAAGCTATGTTTTTTTAATATTTGCATCGCTTCTTTAATTGATAATGTAATTGTTTGTTCTTCGTTATTATCATCAATTATTTTAGCGGTAATCGTTCCAGTAATTTTTTGTTTTAAATTTAGTGCATTTTCAAAATGAATTTCTCGGACTGAATATTTAAATATTATGCGTTCGTGAGGTGCTAAGTCTACTTCATCTTCTACATCACTAAAATAATACAAAATCATTTCTTGTTCTTGTTTATTAATATTTGATAAATCAAAATTATTTGATAATACATTAATGGTTTCAGATTGTTTATTATTTAAATTAACAAAGTCATGTAATTTCATTTCATCATCAGGATTTATGTTTCAACCATTTAATTTATTTTCTTGTTTTGTTTTAGTTAATACTGTTGTAATTTGAAATACTAATTTTGATTTTGTATTATATTCACATTTAGGTATTTTAACTGTTTTTTTAATCGAAGAAGTATTAATGCGTTCTCTCTTTTTAAAACATGACGACTCTTTAAAATTAACACTATGTAATAATTTAGAATCTTCATTTCTTGTTATTTCAACATTTCCAAAACTTAAATTATTAGTATTAATATCTTTTATTTCTTTAAAAAAGAAAGTAGGGTATTCATCTTGAAACTCAAAAAATATTGCTCTTTTAATTAATTTATTCAAGTCAATAATTTTATTTTGCTGATTATTTATTGTATAAAAAATTTTTTTCTTTCCAAGAGAACTGATACTATTAATTTTTGCTTTAACTATTGTTGAAGTATCTGTTATGTCGGTTATTTCCAATTGTGAAATATCTAATTCTGGATTCAAATAATTTAGTTCATTTAAAATAACTTGTTGATTATTATTATCTAATTTTCCTAATTGGGTATTTTTTATAACATCAGATAAATCTTGTTGATTAATTGTTGTATATTCATAAACTCTGCCTTCTCCTGAACCAAAATACAATTTGTTGTTAAATATAATCCCCGAAGATCTAACGACACCCCGTCATGTAATAATAATTTTTTGTTGTTCTGTAGCGGGGTCATACTCATAAACATTACCATCTCCTGAACCAAAATACAGTTTATTATTAAATACCACACCAGAAGATTCAACTCCGCCGTTTGTTCTAAGAACAACTTTTTGTTTTCCTGTGATTGGATTATATTCGTAAACATTTTTATCATTTGATCCAAAATATAATTTATTATTTAATGCTATACCAGAGGATTCAACCGCTTCATTTGCAATAATAACAATTTTTTGTTGTCCTGTGATTGGATCATATTCATAAACATTACCATCTCCTGAACCAAAATACAGTTTATTATTAAATACCACACCAGAAGAATCAACTCCGCCATTTGTTCTAAGAACAACTTTTTGTTTTCCTGTGTCAGGATCATATTCATATACTTTCTTATCGCTTGAACCAAAATAGAGTTTATTATTAAATGCCACCCCTGAAGAATTAATTGCACTATTCGCGGTAATAACAATTTTTTGTTGTCCTGTGATTGGATCATATTGATAAACATTATGATCAAATGAACCAAAATATAATTTATTGTTTAAAAACAAGCCCGAAGAAGAAACTATACCTTTTGTAGTGATGACAATTTTTTGTTTATTTTTTATTGGATTATATTCATACACATTATGATCAAGTGAGCCAAAATACAGTTTATTATTAAATGCCACTCCAGAAGATCAAACTTCTCCTTTTGTTGTAATTACAATTTTTTGTTGTTCTGTGACAGGATCATATTCATACACATAATTATTTGTTGCCCCGAAATATATTTTATTGTTTAATACTAATCCAGAAGAAAAAATGGATGCCCTCGTCCTTGAAAGAATAGAGCCCCCTGTGCTAATAACAATTTTTTGTTGTTGTGTGGTTGATTTATATTCATAAACCTTTCCGTCATTTGAACCAAAATACAGTTTATTATTAAGTACCAATCCATCATATTCATAAACTTTACCATCTTCTGAACCAAAATATACTTTGTTGTTGAACACCACCCCAGAAGAATTAACTGCACCATTCGTGGTAATAACAATTTTTTGTTGTTCCGTGATTTGATCATACTCATAAACATTCTTATCTCATGAACCAAAATATATTTTATTGTTTAAAACTATTCCAGAAGAAACAATTATATCATTTGTAGTGATGACAATTTTTTGTTTATTTTTTATTAGATCATATTCATACACATTATAATCTCTTGATCCAAAATAGAGTTTATTATTAATTACCAAAGAAGATCAAATCGAGTTGTTTGCGGTGATGAGAATTTTTTGTTTTTCTGTGACAGGATCATATTCATAAACATTGTGATCAAATGAGCTAAAATATAATTTATTGTTGAGCATCAAAGAAGATCTAACTGCACCCATTATAATAATAGTTTTTTGTTGTCCTGTACCAGGATCATACTCATAAACATTATGATCATATGAAACAAAATAAAGTTTATTATTAAATATCGCACCAGAAGATTGAATTTGTTCTTTTGTCTTAATAACAATTTTTTGTTGTTCTGTCACAGGATCATATTCATAAACATTATGATCAAATGAACTAAAATATAATTTATTGTTGAAAACCACACCAGAAGATCAAATTTGACGTTCTGCCTTAATGATAATTTTTTGTTTTCCTGTGTCGGGATCATATTCATAAACGTTTTTATCACTTGATCCAAAATAGATTTTATTATTAAATACCACACCGGAAGAACTAACCATACCATTTGTAATGATAACAATTTTTGATCTATTTATTTCATCATTACTTCGTTTTTCTCTTTTATTATTTATATTTTCTAATTGCTCTTGTTTTTGATAAGGATTATTGGCAACGATTCCGGCCAGCAACTTTTTAATGTTAATCACCTCCTTTTCGTGAATTTTTCATAATAAATGGATAGGTTACAATAAGTTGGACCATATTTATGTGGACTTTCAAATAAAATAAAATTATTGATGAAATTTTAAGCACTTTTAAAATTAAAAGATCATTAAGCAATGAGGGGTATTCTTATGACGATGCTGTTGCTGAAACAACTTACAAAACCTTTAAAACGGAATTTATTGAGGGTAAAAAATTTGAAAATTTAACATAATTAAAATACGAATTATTTGATTTTATTAATTGATATAACAACATTCGAATTCACGGCAGCCTAAATTATTTAACGCCTGTTGAATTTAGAAAACAACAGTCTACATAAAAAGTGTCCTAAAAAGGGTTGCCATACCAAAATGTGACTGTCTTCGGTAAATTTTTTATTGACACTTTTTTTCGGTGTGAAAATATTGGAAATATCCTTATTTGGGTTTAATTTATTGAAGGCTTGTGCTTCATTTTGTAATAATAACTCTTGCATAATAATATGCTCCTTTCATTGTTTTATTCTTTTTTAACCCCCATTAGGGCGGTTAATTATCATTGCTATATTTTTTTATTTTTTTTATATATAAATTTTATATTTTCGGCGCTAATAAGGGCTTAAAATTGCTTTATTTCAATAAATTATGTGCTTTTTTAATTTATTCAACGCGTTTTTTATATTCGCGTTGTTTTTCTTTGTCTAAATTGACGAACCAGTTGCGTTTTCATTCATTGCGTAATTTAGTAAATTCGGCTTTTTTATTTTCTAACGCCAGTTTGTTTGTTATAAGTTTGTATTCTTTTTGTTTTTCCTTAGTTAGATTGTCAAATCAGTCACCTTTTCATTGTTTTTCTCACTGTTTTAAAATCCCGCGTCCAATATTTTTTAATTCTTCATTTGGGGCATAATCAATATTGGTATCAACATAACTCGCTTTTCGCATAAATTTATATCCTTTCTAATAAATAAAAAATAGGTAGAATGATTTTTTTTGTCATTCTACATATACACAAGATTATAAATAATGTTATAATTTAATCACGAACTAACAAAAAGTTAAATTCGGGTAAATTATAGTAACCCTATTAAGTGGTCTGGATAACCACTTAATAGGTGTATAGAAGACTGACTGTTAGGTCATTTTCTATTTAGTTTAGTTTATTGTAACATTAATGTTGCAATAAATTTATTTATTCGCCACTCGCCCTCTTTCTTTAACAAATAAAAATAACAGTCTGTTATTTCCATAACCATTATAATAATTGCTAAACACATTCCTTATATAGCTGACAGTAAATGATTTCAATTATTTTGGCAGTAATTGTCCCCTTAATATTTTTTTTGTTTTAATTTTGTCGAAAACTCTTATTTAATAATTTATAATTAGTAAAATTTAACATAAAGGTAGGGGATTTAGTAAATGAAAAAATTGTTAGTAATCTTAGGAACAATAACAATGACGGGAAGCGGAATGACCGGTATTGTTGGAAATGCTCCAAATAAAAAAGAACAAATATCAGAAAGTAACTTTTTACAAACTAAATTAAAAAACATAAATTGTAAAAGACAAAAACGAAGTAATAATGAGAAGATAAATAGAACAAAAGTTTTCATCACCACAAATAATTATGTTGATTCTTCTGGGGCAGTATTAAATAATAAAGTATATTTTGGTTCAGATGATGGTAATATTTATGAATATGATCCAGAAACACAACAACAAAAAATTGTCATTAATAAAGAAAAAGAAATTTTAGCTCCTGGTGTAATAGCACGTAAAAGTTATACTAATGGTTTGATTTTTAACAATAAATTATATTTTGGTTTTAATTATGGAAATGTTTATGAATATGATCCCGCAACACAACAACAAAAAATTGTCATCACCACAAATGGTCCGGTTGGTTCTTCGGGGGTGGCGTTCAACAACAAAGTATATTTTGGTTCAAATGATAAAAATGTTTATGAATATGATTCCGCAACACAACAACAAAAAATTGTCATCACCACAAATGGTCCGGTTGGTTCTTCGGGGGTGGTGTTCAACAACAAAGTATATTTTGGTTCAAATGATAAAAATGTTTATGAATATGATCCCACTACAGGACAACAAAAAATTGTTATTAGAACAAAATCATTAATCCAATCTTCTGGCGTGGTTTTCAACAATAAATTATATTTTAGTTCACATGATAAAAATGTTTATGAATATGATCCGGTAACAGGTGAACAAAAAGTTGTCATCACCACAGGTGGAAGTTTTGTATTTTCAGGGATAGTTTTTAATAATAAACTGTATTTTGTTTCATCATATTATGGTAATGATCGTTATGCTTATAATAATGTTTATGAATATGATCCCGCAACACAACAACAAAAAATTGTTATTAAAGCAAATAGTTTTATATTATCTTCTGGTGTCGTTTTTAATAATAAATTATATTTTGGTTCAGATGATAAAAATGTTTATGAATATAATCCGGTAACAGGTCAACAAAAAGTTGTCATCACAGCAAAAGGAGAAATTCGATCTTCTGGTTTTATTTTTAATAATAAGTTATATTTTGGTTCACGAGATCATAATGTCTATGAATATGAGCCAATAATAAATAAACAAAAAGTTGTTATTACAGCAAAAGGAGAAATTTGATCTTCTGGGGTTGTATTAAATAACAAACTATATTTTGGTTCACGAGATCATAATGTCTATGAATATGAGCCAATAATAAATAAAAAAAAAGTTGTTATTACAGCAAAAGGAGAAATTAAATCTTCAGGAACAGTATTTAATAATAAATTATATTTTGGATCAGAAGATCATAATGTTTATGAATATGATCCCGCAACACAACAACAAAAAATTGTTATCATAACAAGTGCAAGAATTAAATCTTCAGGAACAGTATTTAATAATAAATTATATTTTGGATCAGAAGATAATAATGTTTATGAATATGATCCCGCAACACAACAACAAAAAACTGTTATTACAACAAATGCAATAATTGGGTCTTCCGGAGTTGTTTTTAACAATAAAATTTATTTTGGATCAGAAGATCATAATGTTTATGAATATGATCCAATTACAAACCAACAAAAAGTTGTTGTCACAACAAGTGCAAGAATTAAATCTTCAGGAACAGTATTTAATAATAAATTATATATTGGTTCAGCAGATCAAAATATATATGAATATGATCCAGTAACAGAACAACAAAAAATTGTTATTAAAACAGGAGGAGAAGTTTGATCTTCTGGTGTGGTTTTCAACAATAAATTATATTTCGGAACATCAGAATATAATAATAGTAAAATATATGAATATGATCCAATCACAGGTCAACAAAAAATTGTCATCACCACAAATGGAAGAGTTGAATCTTCAGGAATAGTATTTAACAACAAATTATATTTTGGATCATCAATTTATAATAATATTAAAATATATGAATATGATCCAATCACAGGTCAACAAAAAGTTGTTATTACAGTAAAAAAGGGAGAATTTTTAGGTTTTGGTGTAGTATTAAACAATAAAATTTATTTTTCTTCATCATATATTTATTCTAACGGCCAAGTGTATGAATATGATCCAATCACAGGTCAACAAAAAGTTGTCATAACAACAAACGGAGCAATTCATTCTTCAGGGGTAGTATTAAACAATAAAATTTATTTTGGATCAGATGATCATAATGTTTATGAATATACAGTTAATAATCAACAAAATTTAATAAATGTTATTAAAAGTGTTAAAATAGGATTTTTAGATAACAATAATCAGCAAACTATTTTAAACGAATTAAATTATTTAAATCCTGATTTAGATATATCAGAATTAGAAGTAACTAATATAATAAATAATTCAGCAATAATTAAAGCAAAAATAAATAGTATTAAATCTATTGGCGAAAATATGGTACATTATAAAATAAATAATAATCAAAATAAAATTATTAACTTGAATAAATTAATTAAAAGAGCGATATTTTTTAAGTTTGGTGATGAAAACCATAATTTCTTTTTTAAAGAAATAAAAAATATTAATACAGATAATTTAAATTTTGGAAATGTTGAAGTTACAAGAGATTCTAAATTATTACATAGTGTTAATTTTAAAGAAGCATGTTTTAAAAAAAGAGAGTGCATCAATACTTCTTCAGTTATAAAAACAGTTAAAATACCTAAATGTGAATATAATTCAAAATCAAAATTAGTATTTCAAATTACAACAGGATTAACTAAAACAAAACAAGAAAATAAATTAAATGGTTGAAACATAAATCCTGATGATGAAATGAAATTACATGACTTTGTTAATTTAAATAATAAACAATCTGAAATTATTAATGAATTATCAAATAATTTTGATTTATCAAATATTAATAAACAAGAACAAGAAATGATTTTGTATTCTTTTAGTGATGTAGAAGATGAAGTAGACTTAGCACCTCACGAACGCGTAATAGTTAAATATTCAGTCCGAGAAACTAACGCTGAAACTACATTAAATTTAAAACAAAAAATTAGCGGAACAATTACTGCTAAAATAATTGATGATAATAATGAAGAACAAATAATTATATTATCAATTAAAGAAGCAATGCAAATATTACAAAAATATAACTTATTGTCAGATGAAATTACTATCAATGAAGATAACAGTATAACTTTTAATGGAAAAGGCAAAATTTCTTTAACACAAGAAGCAGAACCAAAACTAATTATTAATACTTCAATAGTTTAATTTCTCGCGAAAAATATTCAAACAAACCAGTAATTTTAATTACTGGTTTTTATTTTGACAAAATAGCAAAAATGAGAAAGTTGTTTATTTGCTGAATTAACAAGTCTAAACAAGTAGGGTCAACATGAATTTTTTTAATACACAACTTGCCACTCGGGAGGGTGGTTTTAAAATAGCACTCACCAATTTTAAGGGTTTTAAGGTCGTTGGGGTGAACAATAAATTTATCAACCGAACCTACCATATTGGCACTGCTATTTTTAAAATCAATTTGGCGGGTCAGTTTCTCGGTTTCTTGGGTACCAAAAACTTTGGCAAGGTATTCAGGGCTTTCGACATCATTTACTTTATGGGAAATTATATTTGCTACATTTTCAAATATTGTATTTAAAAGTTTTTTATTATCTGTTGATAAGTCATCTGTTACTTGAAATGACAAGAAACATTGATAATTAAAACTACGCGATTTATTAATTAAGTTAATAATGGTTTCACTAGCAAAGACATTAAATTCATCTAAAACAACATTGATTTTTTGATTAACTGGTTTTAAAGTGGTTAATTCTTTTAAGTCTTTGATAATAATTTTACCAGCCGCCCCCGCTAGTTTGGGATACATCAACGAATTGATACTAAACAATATTGTTTTATGATTAGTAATCAATTCTAATAGGTTGTTGCGATTGCCAAGATTTTTGCTTAATTGCATATTAGTAATATCAGGTTTACTTAACATCCCTGATATTTCTTTCTCTGCAAAATTATTGGTAATCATATCATAATTTGCACTTTTGACATCAACTAACTTTATTAGTTTTTAAATATTAAAATGTTCAATGATATTTTTTAAAGTAATATCAATGTTATTTATTAACATAGTATCTAATAATATTAATAAAAAATGTTCTGCTTTGTCACGATAATACGGCTCAGTGACGTCAAACAGAGACATTATTTTATCCACTAAAACAACATTATTTTTATTTTAAAAGGGGTTATATTCAGTTTCGCCCCCAATTTCTCAAATAAAAGCGCCGGGGTCTAGTTGTCTAACTTTATCAATTAAATCAACATCACCCTTATCATCAATAATTATAGTTGTTTGTTTAAATAATTTGGTTAATTGTTTTACCAAAAACATTAATGTTGTTATTTTACCGCTCCCTGTTGTTCCAACCAATAAAGTGTGTTGAGTTAAATTATTTTTTGGAATACCATAGTTATTACCAACCACCAGCATTTTATACTGTAATGTTTTAAATTCTCTATTGATTGCTCTATCCATTTTTTGTTGTTGTGTTTTAGGGTTATCCGTATTATATATTTTATGACTTGCATAAAACCATAAGAAACACAAAGCACCTATAATAAAAACAACAAGCGATATTGTCCAACTATATTTATCAGTATAAACAAGATTAAAATTTTTAAAATCTAATGTATGATATGTTAACAACATAATAATTATTGCCGAAGCACAATTTATCAAACACAGAAGAATAAACGGAACCGCTAAAATAAAAATAATTCAATAAATAATTTTGTTGCTAATATTTTTATCTCGCCAGTTTATTATTTTTTTCACATTTAAATCTCCACCTTTATTTTAATAAAAATTATCGTCTGTAGCGCATTGAAAAACATTTTAATGAATAAGATATCAATTCAACGCAGTACAAACGATTTTATTTGTTTAACACTTCGTGGTTGATTTTTATTGCTTCAAGTATTTTGTTTCATTCTTTTTGATATATATTAATTAATTGCTGTCCTTGTCAAATTTCACTTTTGACATGTATTTTAGCATCATTGTCATATATTCAAATAATAAATATTCATCATTGGTTTTTATGCTCACGGCGAGCGACTTATCGCTCTGTGAGCCGTGAATACATTTTTTACTTATTCATACCGACAAACCTTTATGCCCGGGAATAGAAAATAAATTCGCTTTGTCGGTTTCGTTTTTGAGTTTTCTTCGTGCCACAATATTGACAGTTACTCAGTCGTTTTGTTTTGTTTCCATTTTATTATCTTTCCTTTCTTAAATTATTAATATCTTCACTTGTCCCGATAGCTTTGATTTCTTCGCTTGTAGCGACAACTTGTAAAATATAACGCGTATCATTGATACTAAATAAACACAGACCCTTTTTGGTAGTTAAAATAACATTTCTCTTTCATACTCATTTATCATATTGTTATCAGTTAGTAACTCAGTGTAGTTTTGCGCGCCAATCGAGTTCAAATGATGAATAAATTGATAAGTACACTGTTCAATATTATTCCCTGTGCTTGACGTTTTACCTCTTCGCCGCGTTGGGTAAAGTCGCCGATACTTTGCGTTAATATGTATAATATTCCATTAAATTTTCGGGAAGTTTTAGATAAAGTAAATAAATAATTAAGAGCAATCATATTATCTTGGTTAATTAATAACTGGGCTTCATCTACCACAATGCAAATTCAACTCTGTTTTTCAGGTAGCAAATTTAAGTTGTCTTCTTTATTCTTTTTCATAACACGGTCAAGCAAAGCAAGGAGCAAATACATTTGAGCATTGGCAATAGTTTTTGACTTTGCCATATTATAAATATCAAAAACAATGAAGTCACTTTTAATTGCTAAGGTGCTAATGCCATTAAATAATGTACCGTCTGCTCCTTTGGTTAGTTTTCACAACATTTTTTCTAATAAAGTATCTTGTTCTTTTTTATTAACCAAGTTATATAAATCAGTTAAAATTGGATAATCTTTTTTCGTTAACTTACTCAAATTTGTATCCGCAGCAATATTAAAGTTTTTATATAACTGAATAATATATTCTTGCAATTTAGCAAGGTCAATATTCGTTAAATCACTATACAAATTTTTAAACCATTGTTCAAGCAACGAGATATGTTCGGCAAAATTATCATTAAAGATTTCAAGGGGGTTAATTTTTGCCTTTGGGTTATTACCAAATTCAATAATTTCCCCACCATGATAATTGACAAAACTACCATATTCGCGTTGTGGGTCAATAATATAGATTTTTTTGTTATTACAATATAATCAGTTAAGGTGTTTTTTAACATTAAAAGTTTTCCCAAATCCCATCATTCCAACAATAAAAGCATTGTGACTGGCTCTTGTTGTTGATTTGGTTTTAATATCAAAAATTAATGGTTGTAGTTGTTCGTTTTCACCCATGATTTCACCTCGGGGGTCTATTAAGGGGGTGCTTGGAAGTGGTAAGGCGCTCGCCAAGAGTAATCGTTGCCATTTCTTGCTCAATGCTTTTTAATTTATCGTTGTTATTAAATAATAAACATTTATAAGTTGTAAATTGGCGAAATGTTAAATCGTTAATAGTAAAACGATTTCTTATCATTTCATTTTTTAAATTTGAAACAACTTGTTCTAAGTCTTTTTTACTATCCGCAAAACAAGTAAAAACCAATCGAAACCATTTTTAAAGTTTCTCCACTAACTTGAATGAGCTGTAATAAGTCATTAAAGTTTTGCAAGTATAAGTTATATTCAATATCTTCACTTGCTTTTTTAGTTTCTTGGTCTGTGGTGGCTCTTCGTATAGCACGGTCAAGTAATTTAAACGCTGTCATATTATCTAAATGACGGACACGAATAGAAATATTCACATTTTCTATTTCACTAAAATTACTTAATCACATATCATTAACAGTCAATGGAAACTGATTAATAGAAAGATAACTGACAAATTTATTACTTGCCAGTTTTAAATACTTTGCGGTTTCTTTAATGTTTGTCGGCAATGTTGAAACCGCACTATTTGTTGGTATAATTTTTTTATCAACAATTTTTTAAATTTCTTCGCTTGTTGGCAACGTTAAAGAAAGATGTTGGTTATAAGATAACAATGATAATTCAATTTTTTTATCATTGTTATTTGTAAAAACAATTAAATAATAATTTTGTTCTAATTTTAAATTTTGTTTTTCCAAGTATTCAGACATCGACAAAAAATTTTTTAATTGTTGTTTTTGTGAATTTTTTAAACTATTTTGTTTTAAAACCCTTGTAAGATAGTTTTTATTTTTGTCAAAATTCAAATTGCTATCAATTTTGATAATTTCAAAATCAAAATTTAATGTTCACATATAATTTGAAAAGTCATAAAGCGGGACATTGCGTTCTTCTTGGGTTGAAAATGTTAAATCAACAGCATTTATTTTATAAATACGGACTTGTTTTCCATTGTGAAATGCCACACGGTTTTTGATAATTTGAACTTTGTTATTATTTTCTATGTTATGTTTTTTTGACTTAAATAAAAAAACAATAGCAATAAAAACTACATAATATAATTTATCACCATTTTTATTGGGTGAAATGAAAAAGGTAGTCAACATAGCAACCATAACAGTTGTAATAATTCCTGCTAACAAAGATATTTTCGAAAGCAAAGTCAAAGATGAAGTTATCAAAACGACAGCCACAAAAATGATAAAAAGTTCTTGTCATCCGATACCGCCCAATACATTTGAAATGGTAAAACGAACTCTACTTGCTTTTTTAGTGATTATTTTTGGGTTATTTTCCATTGTTTTTGTCTCCTTTATCTTTCTTTGTTGGCGGCACACTTGCTTGTTTTAAAACACTATCTTTAACTTTATTGTTTTTATAATTTTCTTTGAATGTTTGATAATCATTTATATTTGTCATAACCTTATCTTTGGTTTTCATTGCTTGTCCCGCAAAAGCAACCGCAACACCACCCGTATTCGGGTTAAAACCATCAAACAAAGTACCTGCCGCTGCTTGTTTAAATGGTGTGCCACTTTTCATCGCGTGACTTATTCCTTATGTTACTCCGATTTGTTTACCAATAGCATTGC
The DNA here is from genome assembly GCF_018831625.1 of Spiroplasma endosymbiont of 'Nebria riversi'. Classification (GTDB taxonomy): domain Bacteria; phylum Bacillota_I; class Bacilli_A; order Mycoplasmatales; family Nriv7; genus Nriv7. The sequence goes on along the minus strand of NZ_CP065193.1, from coordinate 709,289 downwards.
GAGTGGCAAATTTACCAGATTTTCAAGTGAATTTCCCCCCCAATTTTAGCAAGATTAGTTGCCATACCAAACGACATCAAATTACCGATACTGTCACTCATCGCTGTATTGCCACCGATTAAACTTGTTATAATTTGTGGCGATTTTGCAACCGCAAAACCAAGGGCGAAGATACCAAGTAATATAAAGATTGGTTGTGATAAAGAATTAGGCGTAAATGTTGCCACTTGTCCCAACAACGCAATACTCTCATAATAAAAATATTGTAAGTGATAAACATAAAGGCATAACTAATAAACCACCCCAAGACCAGACCATATCTTTTCAATTGCGAAACCGCCGTCCTTGGTCAGCAACAGACATAACGACCACTACGGGCAAATAGCACAATAAGATAAATAACTCAATTACCCGTCAAAATAAGAACATACAAACAGTAAACATAATATAAACCATAAAACACTCCGATATCAAACAAATAATATAACTAAAATTACTACTATCCGCAAATGTCCACGACACTGGAATATAATCTAAATTATGAACCCTATTCATAAAACTACTATTAAAAATTGCTAAGGCAAAATTATTAGTATTAATGGGGGCATTTTGCAAAAACAATTTAACAATCATCGTCATAATTGTATTTGCCATAATAAATAATGTTGGGATTAATGGAATTGCAATAATTATAATCAACATATTTGTAATTGCTTGTTTCATTTCGTGACGGCGATTGTTGTACATCCACGCAATCGCCTTTGTGCCGATAATGACAATAAACATTGCCATTGCAATACCAAACAGCAATCAATATATCGTGCTAAATATTATCCATACTAAATAATCGCGCGCTTAATGCTCCCCCGCCGATAAAATACACGACATCTTGCATCCCGTCCAACAACCAAACAATAGGAGTTATAAAAACAAGATACAAAATAGCACAAAAACTATTTATCGCTCAACCGATAATATCGCCCACTCAGGTTGACCCATTAGTTGGTGGTTGTACTGTCTCAACATTCAAAGTATTAGAGAAAAATGTTTGAATGTTGTTTGATGTTTCGGTATTTGGTAAAAACCATAAAATCGCCAATAATATTGCAATGATAATACAAACAATAATTAGTAGTGGTGCCATCGCGATTGCTAGCACTGTTAATATTTTTTTAAAATAAAATGCCACAAATCGCTCTAAACTTTGCTTTAATATTGGTTTTTTTGATTTTATAATCGATAAATTATCTTGTTTTTGTTTTTGCAATAACATAATTTCACCCCCTAACTTGTAATTGGAGCGATAGTATCTTTAAATGCCAAAACAATTGCACTTGCCAAAATCAAAATTAACAAGCAAATTAAAACTCACATCACTTTTTTAATTGTTTCTTTGCGATTATTACTATCGGCGTTAAACTTACCGCCAATCGTATAAACACCAATCATAATAATTTCTGAAACAACCGCACCCGCAAATTAATATCGGTATTGAAATACCTAAAATTTTGTTAAGTAAATCATTTATGCCACTTATCGCTAAAAATTAAACCATTATTTATCACCTCCTTTGTTGCCATCATTTTTGTTATTTTGTTTTTCTTCTTGTTGTTGTTTGCGTGCTAGTTCTTCCGCTTCTTCACGGTCGTCGCGTTTTCACTGTTCAACTACTTTTTGTTGACGACGAGCATATATTTTCGGCAAAATGTATTTATTAAAAACAAATTTACGAAATAGCAAGTATGCTATGCCACCGAAACCCAAGACACCAACAACAACGCCAATAATTCACAGTTTACTATCCTCATATTTTTTATCGGGTGTCGGTTCTGTCATTGTAGTTGGCGGAACCGGTTGTTCTTTTTGTTGCGTTGGAATCGTTTTGCCGCCAAAACTCAACAATTTTGTACTACCCTCAACTGCTTGAACTATGACGTCTTTACCACTAGTTCAATCACCAACAACTATGTTATTAACAAAAATTTTATAATCGTTGTTTTCTGCGATATCAGGGACATATTTTTCAACTTGTGATTTTACACTAGCAAGGAGTTTTGTTTTATAATTATCGATTTCATCTTGCGTAACATTTTTAATGTTATCAACAACAAAATTATCTAATTTTAGATCTAAATGTTTTAAACTTTGCTTTCAAGTTTTTGATAACTCAAACAACTTATTCAATTGAGTAACACTAGAACCACGGATATTGTCGTATCCTTGTTCTTGGTCTTTTGCTCATTGTTCAAACTGTTTGCCATTATCAGTATTTCAATATTCTTTTATTGTTTTTTCACCGTGAATTTGTAAATAAATGGTGCTAGTTTGGTTTAATTCATTTTTTAACTCAATTAAGTATTTTCCCTTAACCGTTCCGAATTGACTCCCGTCAAGTTTAATACCGTTTATTGGGTCAATAGCACTTGATTGTGATGTTTTATTTCATTTATTATCGCAACCATAAACAACACCACTTATCACGCTACTTGGGGTTGGTTTTACAATTTTGATAACGTTTTCACTACTTGCATAATAAAATGTATTAACTTTGTTTGTCATTTTACTACTATCTAGTTGTGCCAAATAATCGTTGTCAACTACGGCCCCATTTGTTGCGGTTGGTTGTAATTCAATCTTTAAATCCACCACCGTGGCGGGGGCAGCATTGTATTTAATAAAAACCGAACCTTGATAACTTTTACTGTCTTTTTTGGCGGTTAAAGTTGCTTCATTGTTTTCTTTTTTTGTTATTTCAATTTGCGAAAAATCATCAATAATATTATTATTTGTCTTATTTACTGCTAAGAAAATAGTATCATCATTTTTATCTAAAATATTTCCTAAATCTGGTTTTTTAATTAACCCGCTTAATTGTTTTTTTACTAGCGTTGGTGTTGGTTCCGTTTTCGCCAACATTGAGACAATAATTTCACTAGTGTATTGTTTGCCATCCAAAGTAAACGTTACTTGTAAATTATGGTCTCTTGGTTCAGTTTCAGGTTTAACATTGATAGTTCATTTTTTCGCCGTTTGTGGTTGTAGGACATTATCAAAGATAACTTTATCAATGTTCGGGTTGGCAATGGCAATGTTTAACTCCCCATCCGCCGTAATTAAGTCGGGGCGAGTTCAAATCATAGTTTTTGTGCTATCAACCAAGGAAAACTGACTTTGTTGTTTTACTCACTCTAAATTGTCGGCACTATCTCTTTCAATTTCAATATTTACTATTTCAATCATAAAAAATTTAGAGCGGTTATGTTTAAGGAGATTTAAAGTAATGTTTTTATTAAAATCAAATTTAGTTTGTTTTTTTAAGTCAAAATTTGAGTTTATAAGATTATTGTAAACATTAGAATTTTCATTGAAAAACATTCATTTACTGATTTCAACATATTCATTATCTGCTTGATTTTGGAATGTTATAAATTTTTGTGTTCAATCACTAACATCTTTTCTAGGAATAGATTCTATTTTTAAAGAAAAATCATATGTTTTTTTAACATTAGTCATTTTTTCAATTAAAAATTTACCTTTTTTAAGTTTTAATTCATATGTTTGTTCACTTGCTCTTTTATTTCTAATCAGTTGTGATGTTGTTTTGTCAACATCACGTTTGACACGATTTAGAGGTGCATTGGCAAGCAACGGGGATGGTATACTCGTTGCTATGGCTGTTATAGTTAATAAACTGAGTAATTTTTTCATACTTTCTATTTCCCTTCTGATAAATAAAAAAGAGAATATCAAACTGCTGATATTCCTATAGGTAATTATGTTAAGAAACCAAATAAATATAATAAATCATTATTTTTAAGTTAGATTTTTGATATAATTCTCTATGGAGACACAGTCTCTTCAAAATGATTTGTGTTTCCGTTTTTTTATTTATTTAATTACGAAATAATTATATACCCTTTATTTGAAAATTTCTGTTTTTTATATAAATTGATTCTTAAATAAAATGTTATATAATTTCTTTAATAATTTCTTCGTATGCTTGTTTTTGTCGTCAATAATATTTATTTTCTCAAATGCTGTTTAATTTATTCTCAGTTTTAATAAACGATTTGGAATTAGTTGTTACACTTTGTAATAAATTACTATTTAATTTTTCTTCTTCTAATAATTTATAAATTTCAATAGTATCTTCATCCTCTTTTATGTTGTTAAAAACTATTCTTAATATTGGAACAGTAATATTTTCTTGTCTACAAATGTTATTTAAAGTATTTTTTAAGTCTAATATTCCTTTAAACGCTCCCAAACCATTATTAATTGGCGTAATAACTAAATCAGAAATAATTAAAAAATTAACTGCTAATTCTAAAACTGTTGGTGGGTAGTCAATTAACACATAATCATACTTTAAAAAAATATTATTAATACTACCAAATATATTTTTACCAACCTTATATATATTATCTTTGGTATACAAATTATTTAAAATTGTAGATGATTTTGTTAATTCTTCTCCCGTGATAATAATGTCAATATTTTTATATTTTGTTGATTGAATAATATTATTAATTCCAACATTAAAACCACAAAACATTTTTAATAGGGTGACACCTTTTATAATTTTATTTGTATAAAATTGAACAGACAATGTGGGTGGCTTGTGGTTGTGGGTCAAGGTCAATCAACAACACTTTTGCACCATCAAGGGCAAATTTATAAGCAACATTTTTGCAAAGGGTCGTTTTAACAACGCCACCTTTTTTATTACAAAAACTAATCATCCTCATGCTTGTTTTCTCTTCCATATCGTTCTTCTAAAATAATTGTTTTAATTTTGTAGAAAACTCTTGATATTTATTGAATATACTTAATTTTAAGTATATTTTTATATGACGGAGGTGGATAATAATTATGGAAAAAATAATTCAAGAACTAGTAAATATTTTAACAGATGATCAATTTTTAGAATTTTATGAAAAAGTCAAACAACAAGCAAAATTAATAAAAAAACAAAAACGTTTAAATGAAATTGATCAAAAATTTAGAGCACAAGGTATTAAATGCCCTAAATGTGAAGCTTACCACTGCGTTAAAAATGGACATAATTCAGAAGGAAAACAAAAATATTTATGTAAAAATTGTCATGCAAATTTTGACGCTTCTCGTAATCATTTTATTTATTGAAGTCATTTAAATTATGAACAATGAAATTTATTGATTCAAATTTCATTGCTGGGGCAATCTAGTAAAACAATTTCTCGTTTTATTAAAACTACATTAAAAACTGCTTGATATAATCGTCAAAAATTAATGAAATCAAAACAATTAGAAAATACCGAATTAAAATTTAAAAAATTATCTGGTAAAATCCAAATCGATGAAACATTTATTAAATAAATTCATAAAGGACATTTCAAACATAAAACTGATCCACGAAGAATTCACCTTGAACCCATTCGCAACTAATACTAAATGCTGTATTCAAATGGCAGTTGATAATAATAACAATATTTATGTTAAATCCACAAACACCAAACGTTTACAAAAACAATGAGTTATTGAAAATATGAACAAAGAATTAATTAACCAAAATTCAATTATTACTTCTGATATGCAAAAATTATATTTTTTAGTAGCAAAACAAACAAATTCTACTTTGTGTGTAACTAAAACAACAATTAATCCTGAAGCTAGTTATCGTAACTTAAATAAAATCAGTAAATTACAATCTAGTCTTAAAGAAGCCTTAATTCATTATCATGGTTTAGGTTTTACTAATATTAAAAATTATTTAAATCTCTGAAAATGAAAATACCAACATAAGGGTTTAACTCCAAACCAACAAACAGCGGTATTATATTTTAATGTATAAAAAATTAAAGTAAAAATAGTAATTTTACATAAAAGCCTTTTAAAATTATCAAGTTGATGATTTTTTTTATTTTATCAAGAGTTTTCGACAAAATTAAAACTTTATTTTATTTTTTCAATATATATATTATATATAATTATACAAAAATTCTTAATATCATTATAAAGATGGCAAAACCGATTAAAAATTGAAAGGTATAGTAAAAGGCGGTTACTGTTTTAAAAACCGGGAAAATTGCAGTTGAAAAGTTAACTGTCGCTTTGGCGACCACCCACAATTTATCGTGCTTTAATACATACCAACATTATTAACTCACTTGTATTTAATTTTCAAAGAATAAATTTTAACACCTTATAAAATAAAAAGACAATCATTGCTGACTGCCGGTCGCGTTTAGTTTTATTAGGTACTGCTTTGAAGAAATAAAACAATCAGCTAATTATATTATTTAATTACTAAACTAACCCTGCCTTTCTTGTTATTGTCATTTTTATTCTTTTTCATTTTATCATATTATTGAATTTTTACACAACAAAAATTATTAATTTTATTAAATTTTAACTAATATTTTTACTTACTTAAATTTATTATATTTATTTGTTACAGCATTACCTTTATAATTAATTCAACTATCATCATTTTTATTATTATATTTATTTCATAATGAATTTTTATATATTTCTTTTCTGATTTCTATTTATGAATTAATATTTTCATTAATGTAATGTAGTACGTTTAATTTGTTTAAATTTGCCATTCTTAAATGTAATAGGTTATTTAAATTCTTATGATTATATATTTTTGCCCCATATCCTAATTGTTGTTTTACTAAATGAGATACATCACTTTCAATGCTACAACCGATATTTCATTCTAAATTTTGATGATGAATGCCATGCTTATTATTACTGAAATAATTACTCGCTTTCCTTAAATTTGTTTTAATATCTTTATTTAATTCATTTTTAGCAACATTACGAATGTTTTTGATTAATTCTTGATGATTTGCCATCCTTATATAATTTAATTCAACTATTTAGTGTTACTTTGCGATTTTCAAAAATAATATTAAATGCGGTTTGTTTTAATTTTTTAATAGCATGATAACCATCTAAAATATATCTAACATTACCAAAACTATTGGCAATTTCTCTAATTCAAGTATCACCATCACCACAAACAATTATTCTGTCGTAATTAATATTTACATAATGTTTTTGTAATTCCTTAATTAATAAATCATGATAATCCATTGTATTTATTCGTTTATCAGCTTTTAACATTAGAAAATGACCTCGTTTGTTTTCTAATTCTCTACGAGCATTTTTATAATTTTTTTCTTTATGTCCGGTATGAAAAGTAACCAAAAGAATTCTCTGGTCTTGTTTAACTTTCTGATCTAATGTCGCTAAAAAGGTCTCATCTAGTTGAATATATAAATCCTTATTTTTAACATCAATTCTAGTTTTAGTTTCTTTTTCTGCGAGTTGAAAATATTCAGCAATATCATATTTATTTAAAATACTTGAAATACTAGCTTTTGAAATATAACAATGATTTAGAGCATCTAAAACATCACGATAGCGCTTACCATCACCTAAAAGACTTAAAACTTTAAATTGGACATCAAAATAAATGCGTTGTTTAGGTAAACATACCCATTTATTTATCTAATAAACATACATATTCAAATTTACCTGATTTTTGATTTCAATATTTATATCGGCGTCGTTTAAAAGTAACTTCAACAAAAATTGTAATAATTGTTCTTGTTGCAAAATTAACTACTTTATAACCTTGTTTTAAACGATAATGATATTTATATAAGTATTCATCTAATTTTTCATATTCATTAGCTAATTGTTAACATTTATTAGTGTACATATTTTTATGGGTTGTAAATAAACTAAATCAATGCTTGTTTTCTAAGGTTTTTACATTATTATTAATTTCTAACATAAAAAAATAATCTTTCTTGGTAGAGTAATTTTAACAAAGTTAAATTTAGTTAACTTATTTTTCTTTTTTAAAGATAAATGTTTTTCTAGAATTAGTATTCAATATTCTGAAAAAATAATAGAAATTATTATTTAATAATTTATAATTAATTTGTATTAATTAAACTTTATAAATTCAAGGAAGGGTTGGGTGTTTTACTATAAAAATTTATTAATTAACAAAAATCCATGAAAAGGATTTGATTAATATGAAAAAATTACTTAGTTTATTAAGTACAATAACAATGGCAAGCGGCGGAATAGCGGGGGTCGTTGCCAATAGTCCTTATGAAAAACAAGAACAATAAACTAAATTAGAAAACATAAATTATAAAAGACAAAAACGAAGTAATAATGAAAATAATAAAATAAATAGAACAAAAATTGTTATTAAAACAGGAGGACATGTTTTTTCTTCGGGCGTGGTTTTCAACAATAAATTATATTTTGGTTCATGAGATAAAAATGTTTATGAGTATGATCCTGCTACAGGACAACAAATGGTTATTAAAGCAAATTCTGTAGTTCAATCTTCTGGCGTGGTTTTCAACAATAAATTATATTTTGGTTCATGAGATAAAAATGTTTATGAGTATGATCCTGCTACAGGACAACAAAAAATTATTATTAAAGCAAATAAAAATAACTGAGTTCATTCTTCGGGCGTGGTTTTCAACAATAAATTATATTTTGGTTCATGAGATAAAAATGTTTATGAGTATGATCCTGCTACAGGACAACAAATGGTTATCATTACAACAAAGGGAGCGATTTTTGCTAGTGGAATTATTTTAAATAATAAATTGTATTTTGGTTCATTTGATCATAATGTTTATGAGTATGATCCGGCAACAGGCCAACAAAAAACTGTCATAAAAACAGAAGAAGGAATTCGATCTTCTGGTGTGGTTTTCAACAATAAATTATATTTTGGTTCAATAGATCATAAAGTATATGAATATAATCCAACAACAGGCCAACAAAAAGTTGTCATTACAACAAATGGAGAAATTAAATCTTCTGGGATAGTTTTCAACAATAAATTATATTTTGGTTCAGGAGATGGTAATATTTATGAATATAGTAATTACTATAATTTAGGACAAATTAATAATAATTCTGATAATACAATTTTAAATGAATTAAATTATTTAAATCCTGATTTAGATATTTCACCATTAGAAACAGTTAACAAAACAAATAATTCATCGATAATAAAAAAAAATAATAGTAATAATAAATATTTTGGAGAAGTTATTGTTAATTATAAAATTAAAAATAAAGATGAAATTAGTACTATTGATTTAAATGAATTAATTAAAAAAGCATCATTTTTTAAATTTCGTGATGAAAACCCTAATTTAAAATTTAAGGAAATAAATTATATTGATATTAATAATTTAAATTTTTCAGATATTGAAATAACAAAAAAAGAAAATTAATTTTCATGATCTAATGTTCCTAAAAATGTATGTTCTGATAGAGAAATTATCAATAAAACTTCAAATACAAGATCATTTAATGTACCTGCTTGTGAATATAATTCGAAATCAAAATTAGTATTTCAAATTACAACAGGATTAACTAAAAAAAAGCAAGAAAATAAATTAAATGGTTGAAACATAAATGCTGATGATGAAATGAAATTAACAGATTTTATAAATATAAATAATAAAAATTCTGAAATCATTAATGTATTATCAAATGAATTTGATTTATCAAACACAAATAAACAAGAACAAGAAATGATTTTAAGTATTTTTAAGGAACCCACTGATAAATTTAAACTTAATCCCAATGAAAAATTAAAAATTACTTATCCAGTAAGAATAATTACATCTAAAATTATATTAAATTTAAAACAAAAAATTACAGGAAATATTACTGCCGAAATAATTGATGATAACAATAAAGAACAAATAGTTACATTATCAATTACAGAAGTAATGCAAATTTTTAAAAAATATAGTTTATTACCCAATGAAATTACTATAGATAAAAACAATGATAAAATAACATTTAACGGTGAAGCATTTTTCTCGTCAGAAAGAGAAGGGCTAGTAAGAACAAATACAGTTACTACTATAGTATAAGGTTTTATAAAAACGATATTAGCTATTTAGAACAATAACTTTAATTAAAACAAGCTCAACAAGTTTAAATTTCTTGTAAAAATAAAAAATATTCAAACCATTAATTAAAATTACTGGTTTTTATTTTGTCAAAATAGAAAAAATTAAAAAATTGTTTAAGAGCAATATCGTCATATAAAGCTACATTTTGGGGTAGAAATTTTAACAGTTTAATTATTTTAATTATTTTTAAATTCAGTTTTAAATTCTAATATTTTTCATTTGGCATATCTTTCATTTTTATCTCATTCTTGTACTTTCATTTTTATGTTTTTTAATTTTTTATTTTGATATGATAAAAAATCTTTATTTTCTCAATATCTTGGTTCACTGTTTTTTTCTCAATTTAAATCATATTCTAATGATTTTAATATCGGTATTGTAATCTTGTCATTTTTATCAACATAAAATTCTCAATCATTAAGTTTCATTCGCGGAGGCAAGTTTTTGGGCATAAATTCATTTTCTACATTAACTTTTATTTCTCATTTTTGATTTCACTTGCTGTTGTCATCTTTTGATGATTTAAGTGTTAATTTTGATTTTTTTAAGTTTAAGTCGTATGACTCATTCTTAATTTGTAATATTGGTTTATTTTCTTTTTTAGAACACCCAGCTATTGGCAATGTTGTCGGCCCCAAAAGAGCTATTATATTTAAAATTTTCATAAATTTAACTCCTTCATTTTGTTTTTTCAATATATATATATATATATATATAATTATACAAAAATTCTTAATATCATTAGAAAAATGGCAAAACCGATTAAAAATTGAAAGGTATAGTAAAAAGCTGGCACCGTTTTAAAAACTGGAAAAATGGCGGTTGAAAAGTTAACTGTTGCTTTTGCAATAATTGCTAACGGTCGCAAAATCGTGATGATTTGTGAAGCTGTGAGTATTCAGTTTATCATTTTGATACCAGCATTTTGAATGGCACAACCAATATCATTAAAGGTTGGTATTCATCGTCCAGAATATTTGCAATTTGCTGGTGGAATTAAATCGTCTCATTCACTGTTATTTGAGCCATCAGGGATAAAGGCTGTTGAATTTAATACATTAAAGTCATAAATTTTAAAATTGTAGTTAAAGACGTTCCCTTTGTGATAAAGTGGAAAAGTTAAGGTAAAAATGTTAATACCATAACGAATATCAATATCGGTATTTAGATAATTAATACTGTTAGCGGTTTTGTTGGTTGGCAAGGCAATGCAATGAGTTTATTATCATAAGATTTAAGGACATTAAAATCAATTTGATAAATGCTATTGGTGTTGTTAATAGCATTGTAATTATCTTGTTGCATTTTTTTGTCAAAAGTAAAGAAATAACTTCTTAGTAATAATTCTGAGTTTCCTATAATATTTACTAAGTATTTTTTGGGATAAAAGGTAATTAATGAAAGATAAAAGAAACCGATTTGAATAAAGTAATCCTTCTTATAGTTTTCTACACCCTTAAAATCAATTTCGGTATGAGTTTTTTCGTCTATATCAAAAGTCGCATAAAATAAACTAGCAAAGAAATTGCCAAGAATTTCATAGATTTCGTTAAAAAAATTTTTGTAATCGCTATTGTTAATATTAGGAATGTTGTTTTTAAAATATAGGTAAATATCATTTTTTAAATCGGGGTCATAGCGTAGAAAACTAAATCTAACATTGAGGTAATTTAAGGTACCAAAAAGATATTTAATTAGGTAATAATCGTTAGAATTCGTAGTGCCATATTTTCAGATTTCATTTTCACCGTGTATCAATTGTAAATACTTATTTCCAGCAATTAGAGTTTTGTTAAATGCCTTAATTTTCAAAACATTCTCATTTACTACATTTTTATCACTAGAAGTTTTATGATAAAAGTAGCTCTCGTCTTTAAGGCCGTGATTTTTAATCGTAAATTCTTTGTAATAACCTTTTTCTAGGGTGTCAATGAAATTAAATACGGGCGTTCAATAGAGATACGAGTAATTAAATTTATCAAAATCACCACGGTGAATCATTAAGTAATCAAGATTATCAACAACATCGTTATAGTTATGGTTGCCATCAAATTTGGTGGTTTTTTCTGGTAAATCAATATCAGTCGAGGATTTAATTTCTGATTGTGCGTTAAATTCTAATATTTTTCATTTGGCATATCTTTCATTTTTATCTCATTCTTGTACTTTCATTTTTATGTTTTTTAATTTTTTATTTTGATATGATAAAAAATCTTTATTTTCTCAATATCTTGGTTCACTGTTTTTTTCTCAATTTAAATCATATTCTAATGATTTTAATATCGGTATTGTAATCTTGTCATTTTTATCAACATAAAATTCTCAATCATTAAGCTTCATTCGCGGAGGCAAGTTTTTGGGCATAAATTCATTTTCTACATTAACTTTTATTTCTCATTTTTGATTTCACTTGCCGTTATCATCTTTTGATGATTTAAGTGTTAATTTTGATTTTTTTAAGTTTAAGTCGTATGATTAATTATTTTGCTTTTTACTTCTAATTAGTAATTGTGCTGTTGATTTGTCATTATTAATGTTTTGTGGAATGGTAAAAATGTTATTGAAACTAATAATTAACACGGTAAATATTTTCATAAACATTTTTATCACTCCTTTTTAAAATATTTTATTTTTCATTATTCTTTTAGCTTTAATCTTTTTTAATATAAAACGAATTAAGCAGTTTACTATTTCTGTTATGGTTACTCCTACTAATGAATAACCTATAATCATTAACTTACCAATTGCTCCAAAATTTTTAATAAATTGTTGCAAATTTTCAATATCTGTATGTAATAATAAAACTATACTTAAAGATATGAATATAATGTAATTAAGTATTATTCATCAATATTTTTTTAAAAAATTAATGAGTTTGTTTGATTTCATTTTTCAAGGCTCTTTTTGCTTTAATTTTTTGAATAATAAAGCGGATTAATTTTTCAAATTTAATTGCAAAATATATTGCTCCGCCTCATCAAAAAACAAATATTCCCGCCAGCATAATACCACTATTGAACTTGCCAAAGAAATTAACCATTTCTTTATTCATAAAATCATTAAATTCGTCACTTGTTCCGGTTATTCATTTAGTATCGATTACTGTTAATGCACAAATTAATAAGCTTATAAAGATGAAAATGATACTTAATACTATTTTTAACCACTGCTTTTTAAAAGAATTTTTAATTTTTAATTTTAATGGCATTTTTTCTTTTGAATTATCTTTTTTAAATAATTTTATTAAAAGTTTTTTCATTTTAGCTCTACTTTCATGTTTTTTATCGTCCTTTAATCACGATAAATAAGGCAATCAGTACACAAGTGACACCCAGAATGCTAAAAATTGGGTGTTGCGAAAATGTCCGGGCCATTGGTTTAAATAGTTCTAGAATTGTTAAATTGCTAGTAATAAAATTTTGGAAATTCGCAAGGCTTTCGCTAATATAGTTTGTTAAAGTTTCAAAATGACTACCAGCTAAAAGCCCAAGAACAGTTATTAAGATAAAAATAATAATTAGTTTAAACATTGTTAGTTACCTTGCTTTGTTTTTATTGGTTTTATTTGTTTTTTAGCTTTTCCTCACGCACTTAAACAACCTTTATTTTTAACCGCATATTGTCGCTGTTTTTCTAAATTAACTTGCTGACTACCAAATCCAAGAATAATTGCCATAAGAAATTCTACAGTCAGCGTTAAGAATAGAGGAGATATTAATTGAATATTCGTTCCTGGTACTTCAAGACTTCAAATTAAATCAAAAACTTTATAAAGCATTTGAGCCAGAAAGTCGGCCATTTTTGCGAGATTTTCCATTTTTTATTATTCCTTTTCTTTCATTTTTCTTAAAAATTTGCTAAATTTATCCATTTTTAAGTATTCCAAGTCTTCTAAATCAATTGCTGTGTCAGCATAGTATTTATATTCATAGTCAGGATTTACTTTTGAATTTAAGTAATCTCTTAAAAATGCTAGGTAAAAAGAATTGTAAGTGTTTAATATTGGTAGAGGGATTTTTAGTTTAAAAAAATAAATATCAAATTCCGGAATATCACGATATTTAATGCGACGCCCTTTTTTACTATTTTTAGCATCAATTAAGGTGTTTCGTCAGCGTTCATATTCTTCAATGCTCGTAAATGTGCCATAGATGACTTTTAAGTAGGGACGAAAAATATTAACGGGTTTTTTACGAATCCCTACAATCACATTATTGGCAATATCACGAACTTTAACTCAAATATGTTTATCTCTTTGGCCACTAGCTAACACAATATGACCAAAATGTCGTGCTAGAGCGAAATATTCTTGAATACCGGTTTCTTCGTTTTTGGTATTATTTTTTTCTCAATCAGTTCCTTCTAAAAATAAATTGGTTTCATCTCACAAAAGTAAGGTTTTGTCCGGCAATACCGGGTAATCAAAGTCTAATAATCCCGTATGCCCTAAACTTAATTTTTGGGTTTCTAGTAATGGGAAAGTTGATGCGATATGATATTTCTTCTTTTTTAGTAATTTTGCTGCGTATACTAGAAAGGCAGTTTTTCCATTTCCTAATGAACCAATCACAATATTTAACGGTGAATTTTTTAAGAAATTAATAACTTTGTTAATTTGTGTTAAATTACCGATTTTTAAAAGGAAAATTAAAATACAACCCACTAAAAATAAATAACTCATAATGTTTTTAAAATAACCGTTGTAAACATATCAAATTTCTCCTCAGTGTCATAAAATTAAAAATGAGGTGCGATTCAATTCAATAAAATGGTTATTTTTTTCTACTATTCATTTGCAAAATTTCATCTTGCACCTCACTTTATTTTTTGTTAGCGCACTGCTCCAAGTAATTTTTCAAACATTTTAAAGCAAATAAAGAATATTGCCAAAATAAATGGAAAAATGAAGATTCAGTAGCCAGCAAAGAAGTTACCGACTTGCGGCATATTAACGGCAATAATTTCTCACATTTTAGTAAACGCTGTTATAATCGCATTTCATAATTTAGTCATCGCGTCACTAGCTGTTATCTTTGTTACTGCTGGTGCTTCTGTTAAGAAAGTTCCAATCATATAATCACCCCCTTTCTTTTTAAAACATTCATCATTTATATTCAAAGTTTTTCTTAAATTTGTTAAAACCACGATTAACCTTAACACGATTATATTTTTTCCTAATTAATTTTGAATTTCTTTGGGAATGCATCACAACGTAACTTCTTGACATTGCTTTTGTCTCTATCTAAATACTGATATGGTTTTTCAAAGTAGCATTAGAATAAATCACACCATAATCGCTGTTAAGAATCAAAAAGCAATGTTTGCTATTAAAAGTCAAAGTGTTTCTTGGGTTAAATCAATTTCTTTGCCACCAGCAATATGATCCGGAATAGTTGTAATTTGAATAAATAAATCTCAGAAAGTTTGTTTAATTTGTTCTCAATCAAATTCTTTTAATTTTATTTTCATTTTTTATATAACAAAAATAATTTTTATTAGTAAATAAATAATAGAAATTAATGCGAAAAGAAAAGTAATGATAATAATTAATCCGGCAATAAACACAACTTGTGCAGGCATTTTTTCAATAGGAACGAACAGCTCTAAAAATTCCATAATAATTTCTCAAGACATTATTTTTTATCCGCGTTATTTTCTTTTGAATTAGGAGCTTTAACTCATTCTTTAAAGCGAGCAATAAATACTTTTTCGTCTTTTGTGAAATTACCAGTATTATTTTTAATGGCATTTTTATATTTAATTCGCATTTTTATTTTGGCATAAATTTTATAAGCAAAATATGCCAATAGCATGATGCTGATAATAATAAATATTAATCCAATCGCAATATTCATTTTTAAACTCCTTTAAAATAATTATAATTTGTATCTTTTTTGTTGTTTTCTTTTTCGGCAATGAAGAAACTTAATAATTCTTGTCCTTTAATTAACTTGGTTTCTTGCTCTTGTTTATTAATTGAGATTACTTGGTGTTCATTATTTTTGATTATTCCGATGCAAATGGAATTTTCATATTTTCCTTTATAAACAAATCGTTTTGGAAACCAAATACCGATTTGTTTATAAAATCACGGAATTTTTGGTGCTTTAATTAAAATTGCATTTTGTGTTTCTTTTAAGAGATATTTGTTAGTATTTAAGAAAATGTTTTCAATGTTTTTCATAATAAATTACCTTTCTTATAGATAAACTAAGTTAATTAACTTAGTTTTTTAAACACTTATATATCGCAGATTTACGTGTTTAACAAGCTTTGTTATTAAATTTTTTTTTATAATAATTAGATAAATATTTAAATAATTTTAAACTTATAATATCCCTATATAGAAATTTCTACACTTTAATATCCGCATCCTACCCTTGGAACTAATTTAATAGCGTGTATATTTTTAGGAAATCCACCCATTCATTTTTTTATTGCAAAATGAAACAAATTGCTATAGCTAATGGGGTGTTATCTATCAACTGGTAAACTTCTTTTGGTTATGGCGACCACCCACAATTTATCGTGCTTTAATACATACCAACATTATTAATTCACTTGTATTTAATTTTCAAAGAACAAAATTTTAACACCTCATAAAATAAAAAGACAATCATTGCCGACTGTCTTAATACTTATTCAAATCTTTACCTACCTAACAAAACTTTATGCGCCCATAAATTTACCATCCCCAATACTTTGCACAATTAAAAAAATATTAAAATCACCATTAAATCTGCCTTAACCATTTTTATAAAAAAACTTGTACCTTCTCATAACTTTATGATATGGTATGATTAATATTAATTTTTAAAACAAGTTGATGAAGAAAATAATATTAGTGTTAAAAATGCAATTTATAATTAATTAAAATCGAATAAAGCATAAGAAAAGTCTAAAGTCTTACAACAAATCAGCATTACTCTTATTACAATATCAAGTAAAAAATAAAATAAAGGATAATAAAATATGAAAAAATTTTTGACAATTTTAGGAGAAACTATTTTAACAGTCGCCGGAACAGTAAATTTAATTTCTTGTGAGAATAAAAAAAATAATAGCTTCACTACAAATAAACCAAATTTGCAACCTAATAAAAATAATAACGATGCTCAAATCATCAAAGAAAATGAAATATTAAGATACTTTAAAAATAAAGATGTTTGCTATATTACTTCAATTACAATTACCAAAATTAAGGCAACAAATCCTCAACAAGTTAAAGAATATGAATTAAATTTAGCAATCAAACCAGAAATATTAAAAATATTAAAAGAACGAGAAAGTTCAGTAACTGAAAATAATTTTGTTATTAGTTTTGATGAATATTTTAGTTGAGGAAAACCTAGATATATTGACTTATCAACTACTAACAAAATTGTTAAAATAACAATTTTAGGTCATCAACCACTAAAAGGTAAAACAACAATATTACTTAATTTACCAATTGCAACAACTAGTTAAAAATCAAATGTCCTAACTATTTGTGATTTTTAAAAAATTTTTATTAATTTTATGTTGACTTAGTTTCTTAAACTATCTCATAATTAAAACAAAGATGATGATAATTTCACAAAATAGTCATTTAACTTTTAAAAAGGAATTATATTTTTAATTTTGTCGAAAACTCTTGATAAAATAAATTCAGAAGAAAAGGAGTATCAATATGACAAACATTTTAGAAAAATTTAAGCGCTTCCTTAAAGGCACAAAGCGTAATTATATTGTTTTAGACTTAGGAACAGCAAATACATTAGTTTATATCGCAGGACAAGGAATTGTTTATAACGAAACTTCAATGATTGCTTATGATTTATCAAAAAATAACCAATTATTTGCTTTAGGACACGAAGCCTTTGAAATTATTGGTAAAACTAATGACAATATTAAAATTATTGAACCACTAGTTGATGGAGTTATTTCTGATTTAGACGCGGCTTTAGATTTACTATAAGCTATTTTTAAAAAATTGCAATTATCAAATATGTGAAAAAATGCCATTGTTGTTTTAGCTTGCCCATCGGGGGTTACATAATTAGAGCGCAGTGGTTTAAAAAAAGTTGCTTACAATATGGGAACAAAAATTGTTATTGTTGAAGAAGAAGTAAAAATGGCCGCCATTGGGGCTGACATTAATATTAATTTGCCAAAGTGGTAACTTAGTATTGGATATTGGTGGCGAGACTACCGATATTGCCGTTATTGCATCAAAAGGCGTTATTATTTCTCGGGGTATTAAAGTAGCAGGTAACTTATTAGATGATGAAATTAAAAAATATATTCGTGGTCAATATAATATTTCTATTGGTATTAAAAGTATTATTGAATTAAAACATGCAATTGGTTCTTTAAGTGAAACGAAAGAAAATAAAAAATTCATTGCTTATGGTCGTAATGTTCTTTCGGGAAGACCCGAAGAAATTAATATTACTGCTGACGAAATTAGACCCGTAATTATTACCCAATTTAATCGCATCTCAGAAGTTTTAACTGAAGTTTTGGAATAAACCCCGCCAGAATTAGCTGGTGATATTATTAAAAATGGCATTACGATTTGTGGTGGTGGTGCCCTAATAGCAGGGATTGATGAATATTTTAGTAGAGTATAAAGTTTAATATTAAAGTTAAATTTGCTAATGACCCCTTAAAATGTGTTATTGAGGGTACAAAACGGATTGAAAAAGAAATTTATAAAGGTTTATAAATAGTTTTTATAAAAATATATACTTAATTTTATTTAATGATAAAATTAAAAATAAGTAAAAAATAAAAAAGAAGAATTGTATGATTAAAAACTATGTATCAATTGATCTCGTCACAGAAAAACTTGTCATATATTCATCAAACCGTGGAATTGTTTTTAACGAACCCTCAGTAATGGCATATGCCATTAAAAAGAAATCCTTAGTCGCTTTAGGAAATTATGCTTATAGTTTAATTGGTAAGGAATATAAAAATATTCGTTTAGTGCGCCCGATTAGTGATGGGGTTATTAGTGATTTAAAAGCAACTCAAGAACTATTAAAGACGATTTTTGAGAAAATTAAATTATTTAACGCCTGTTGAATTTAGAAAATGACAGTCTACATAAAAAATGTCCAAAAAAGGGTTACCATGCCATTTTGTAATTTCATTATAAACTATTTTTAAGAAATTTCTGTACTATTTTATTTTAATTTTGTCGAAAACTCTTGATAAAATATCAAAATCATCAACTTGATAATTTTAAAAGGCTTTTATGTAAAATTACTATTTTTACTTTAATTTTTTATACATTAAAATATAATACCGCTGTTTGTTGGTTTGGGGTTAAACCCTTATGTTGGTATTTTCATTTTCAGAGATTTAAATAATTTTGAATATTAGTAAAACCTAAACCATGATAATGAATTAAGGCTTCTTTAAGACTAGATTGTAATTTACTGATTTTATTTAAGTTAAGATAACTAGCTTCAGGATTAATTGTTGTTTTAGTTACACATAAAGTAGAATTTGTTTTTTTGCTACTAAAAAATATAATTTTTGCATATCAGAAGTAATAATTGAATTTTGGTTAATTAATTCTTTGTTCATATTTTCAATAACTCATTGTTTTTGTAAACGTTTGGTGTTTGTGGATTTAACATAAATATTGTTATTATTATTAACTGCCATTTGAATACAGCATTTAGTATTAGTTGCGAATGGTTCAAGGTGAATTCTTCGTGGATCAGTTTTATGTTTGAAATTTCCTTTATGAATTTCTTTAATAAATGTTTCATCGATTTGGATTTTACCAGATAATTTTTTAAATTTTAATTGGGTATTTTCTAATTGTTTTGATTTCATTAATTTTTGACGATTATATCAAGCAGTTTTTAATGTAGTTTTAATAAAACGAGAAATTGTTTTACTAGATTGCCCCAACAATGAAATTTGAATCAATAAATTTCATTGTTCATAATTTAAATGACTTCAATAAATAAAATGATTACGAAAAGCGTCAAAACTTGCACGGCAATTTTTACATAAATATTTTTGTTTTCCTTCTGAATTATGTCCATTTTTAACACAATGGTAAGATTCGCATTTAGGGCATTTAAATACCTTGTGCTCTAAATTTTTGATCAATTTCATTTAAACGTTTTTGTTTTTTTATTAATTCTGCTTGTTGTTTGACTTTTTCATAAAATTCTAAAAATTGATCATCTGTTAAAGTGTTTACTAGTTCTTGAATTATTTTTTCCATAATTATTATCCGCCTCTATCATATTAAAAATATACCTAAAATTAAGTATATTCAATAAATATCAAGAGTTTTCTACAAAATTAAAAAAAAACTTTATTAAAATTAATGTCAAGAAAGGTGGTTTTTTTATGTTAAAAATTAATAATAATGTAGAAACCTCAGAAAACAAGCATTGATTTAGTTTATTTATAACCCAAAAAAATATGTACACTAACAAACGCGAACAATTAGCTAATGAATATGAAAAATTAGATGAATACTTATATAAATATCATTATCGGTTAAAACAAGGTTATAAAGTAGTTCATTTTGCTTTAAGAACAATTATTACAATTTTTGGTGATGTTACTTTTAAGCGGCACCGATATAAATATTGAAATCAAAAATCAGGTAAATTCGAATATGTATGTTTATTAGATAAAGAAATTGGTTTATTGCCCAAAAAAGGCATTTATTTTGATGTCCAATTTAAAGTTTTAAGTCTTTTGGGCGTCGGTAAACGCTATCGCGATGTTTTAGATGCTCTAAATCATTGTTATATTTCAAAAGGTAGTATTTCAAATATTTTAAATAAATACGATATTGCTGAATATTTTCAACTAGCAGAAAAAGAAACTAAAACTAAAATTGATGTCAAAAATAAGGATTTATACATTCAACTAGATGAAACATTTTTAGCAACATTAGACCAGAAAGTTAAACAAGACCAAAGAATTCGTTTAGTTACTTTTCATACCGGACATAAAGAAAAAAATTACAAACATGCTCGTAGAGAATTAGAAAACAAACGAGGTCATTTTCTAATGTTAAAAGTTGGTAAACGAATAAATACAATGGATTATCGTGATTTATTAATTAAAGAATTACAAAAACATTATGTAAATATTAATTATGACAAAATAATTGTTTGTGGTGATGGTGATGCTTAAATTAGAGAAATTGCCAATAGTTTTGGTAATGTTAGATATATTTTAGATGGTTATCATGCTATTAAAAAATTAAAACAAGCGGCATTTAATATTATTTTTGAAAATCGCAAAGTAGCATTAAATAGTTGAATTAAATTATATAAGGATGGCAATATCATCAAGAATTAATCAAAACCATTCGTAATATTGCTAAAAATGAATTAAATAAAGATATTAAAACAAATTTAAGGAAGGCGAGTAATTATTTCAGTAATAATAAGCATGGCATTCATCATCAAAATTTAGAATGAAATATCGGTTGTAGCATTGAAAGTGATGTATCTCATTTAGTAAAACAACAATTAGGATATGGGGCAAAAATATATAATCATAAGAATTTAAATAACCTATTACATTTAATAATGGCAAATTTAAACAAATTAAATGTATTACATTACATTAACGAAAGTATTAATTCAGAAATAAAAATCAGAAAAGAAATATATAAAAATTCATTATGAAATAAATATAATAATAAAAATGATGATAGTTGAATTAACTATAAAGGTAATGCTGTAACAAATAAATATAATAGATTTAAGTAAGTAAAAATATTAGTTAAAATTTAATAAAATTAATAATTTTTCATTGTGTAAAAATTCAATAATATGATAAAATGGTAACGAATAAAAATGACAATAACAAAAAAGGAATGGTTAGTTTAGTAATTAAATAATATAATTAGCTGATTGTTTTATTTCTTCAAAGCAATACCTAAGAAAACTAAACGCGACCAAAAATATTATTTCCATTGCATTAGTGGAACATTTGTTATATAATTTTATTGCTTTTATGCATTATAGCTTCGGTACAAGAGCAAATGCAAAGGGAGAGATATAAATGCGACAAACGACAATGATTAATTCACAAGATGTGAAAAAAACATGATACATTATTGATGCCAGTGGTTTAATTTTAGGGCGTTTAGCAACAAAAGTAGCAAGTATTTTAAGAGGTAAACATAAACCAACATTTACCAGCCATGTTGATTGTGGTGATAATATTATTATTATTAATGCTCATAAAGTAATATTAAGTGGTAATAAGCTGAATAATAAAAAATATTATAATCACTCTGGTTTTGTTGGTGGTATGAGAGTGCGAACAGCTAAGGTAATGCAAGATAAGTATCCAATTGAGATGGTTGAAAGAACTATTAAAGGAATGTTACCCCATACTAGTTTGGGAAGAAAACAATCTAAAAATTTATTTGTTTATGATAGTGAAAAGCACCCTCATAGTGCTCAAATGCCAAAACTATTAGTATTACAAGAAGAAGGGAGTTAATCGAATTAATGAAAATAAAAAAAGAAATTATTTATCGTGGTACGGGTAGAAGGAAAACATCAGTAGCACAAGTAGTATTAACTTTAGGAAAAGGGAATATTACTATTAATGATAAACCGGCACTTATTTTTTTTCCTTATGCAACATTAATCCAAGAGTTAGAACAGCCATTGTTAGAAACGGATATGAAAGAAACTTTTGATATTAATGTTAAAGTTAATGGTGGTGGTTTTAGCGGTCAAGCTGGAGCTACGAGATTAGGTATTGCAAGAGCATTATTAAAATTTTCACCAGATTATCGGATGAAGTTAAGACAAAAAGGTTTAATAACTCGTGATTCACGAATTAAAGAAAGAGATAAGTATGGATTAAAAGGTCCCCGAGCAGGAAACCAATTTTCAAAAAGATAATTTATATTTTAGCATATATCTCAAATATATGCTTTAATTGGGACTATAGCTCAGTTGGTTAGAGCGCACGCTTGATAAGCGTGAGGTCGGTGGTTCAAGTCCACTTAGTCCCACCATTTATGGGCCCGTAGCTCAGCTGGGAGAGCGCCTGTCTTGCACGCAGGGGGTCGGCGGTTCAATCCCGTTCGGGTCCACCATTTTAATTTCATTAATGACTTAAACTTAATTTTATTGTTTGAATAATGAATAAAATTAAGTTTTTTTGTTAAAATCATTTACAACGATTTATTTATTGTTAAAATTGTTTTATTACTAGATGTGATGTATTTGGGAGACTTGTTGTAATGAAGAAAAGAGTAAAGTTTAAAAAGCCTAGTTTTTACAAGCAAGTGAAATTATTTTTTCAAAAAATTCATAATACTAAATTTACTCGCATTATGAGAAGTTTGTTATTGCTAACATTAGCAGCATTACTATTAACTTTAACTTTTAATTATTTTATTAATCCCATAGGTTTTTACAATGGTGGTTTTAGTGGGATATCGCAAATTATTGTTTATTCAATTTTTTCATCACCTAAAGAACAAGCGATGTGGTTTTACATTGTTGTTTTAATGTTAAATATTCCTTTTGTAATTTTTGGGTGTTTTAAAGTTGGCCGATATTTTACTGTTTATACTTTATTTTTTATGTTAATGCAAACAGCATGAAACTTTATTTTACGAGCAATTCCGATTTTAGATCAATTAAAAATTATGGAAGAATTAATTTTACCTAAGGATAATGATGCGGGAAAAGCAATGATGACTTTAGCGGCTTTTATTTATGCTTTTATTGGTTCAATTATTTGAGGTTTTGCTATCGCAATTGCTTTTATTGCTGGTGGCAGTTCTGGTGGTTCAGATTTTTTAGCTGCTTATTTAGCAGTGTGAAAAAAACAAGGTGTTGGTAAATTTCAAAAATATATGAATTATGCAATTATTATTTTAGCAATTTTAATTAAATATTTTGTGCAAAAAAATGAAGATAATTTAATTTATGCTTTTTTTAAAAATTTTACTTTATATGTATCAATTATTTTTGCAACGATTAGTACTGTTGTTACTAATTTTATTTATCCAAAATTTAAATTAATTAATGTAATGATTTTTACAAAATTACCATTAGATGTTTGTGAATATTTTAAAACTCATGAATATCCTCACGATACTACTTTAATTAGTTCTAGTGATATTAAGAGTGGTAAAGTTTCGGGAACAATTTTTGCGACAATTTCTTTAATAGAATATAAAAAAGTTAAATATAATGTAACAAGAATTGATAATAAAGCGTTTATTGTTGTTATTCCCGTGACGATGGTTTATGGTACCTTTAATATTCAAAGATTTAATTAATATTCAAAATGCTAAGCAAGGTTTTCTAAGATTTTTAAAAATAGTTGATTGGAAATTTATTACGGTGGCAATTGCGATTATTTTAATAATTTTTTCATTACCAATTGTTATTTTAACGGAAAAGAAAACTATTATTCATAATGATAAACGATAATTTGTTTTAAGAAATAATTTAACATCGTTATTAGCAATGGTATTTTTTACTTCTGGTAATAGTCTTTTTTTTCAAAGATTAATGGCATCACCAGAGTTTTTAGCTTTAATTGTGCTAATAATTAATATTATTGTTTATAGTTTAGCTGGGATTTTTTATATGATAAAAGGGGTTTCCGAAAAAAGCGCATTATTTCTACAATATCTTTTTTAACAATTATGGTTTTATTTTGTTAATTTTATTTATTATTCAAAAAAAGCGTGAAATTAGTCGTTGAAATTATGTTTATATTTTCCACACTATTAATTTACAAGTAGTTTATTTTCTACCGTTTTTAGGTTATATTCTTTATTTTGTTAGTTTTGGTTTATACTTATATTGGATAGTGGATAGGTTACAATAAGTTGGACCATATTTATGTGGATTTTCAAATAAAATAAAATTATTGATGAAATTTTAAGCACTTTTAAAATTAAAAGATCATTAAGCAATAAGGGGTGTCCTTATGATAATGCTGTTGCTGAAACAACTTACAAAACCTTTAAAACGGAATTTATTGAGGGTAAAAAATTTGAAAATTTAACATAATTAAAATACGAATTATTTGATTTTGTTAATTGATACAACAACATTCGAATTCGCGGCAGCCTAAATTATTTAACGCCTGTTGAATTTAGAAAACAACAGTCTACATAAAAAGTGTCCAAAAAAGGGTTGCCATACCAATTTGTTTTTTAAATTCATTTTAATTTTGTCGAAAACTCTTGATAAAATAAAAAAATCATCAACTTGATAATTTTAAAAGGCTTTTATGTAAAATTACTATTTTTACTTTAATTTTTTATACATTAAAATATAATACCGCTGTTTGTTGGTT
The DNA here is from genome assembly GCF_018831625.1 of Spiroplasma endosymbiont of 'Nebria riversi'. GTDB lineage: Bacteria > Bacillota_I > Bacilli_A > Mycoplasmatales > Nriv7 > Nriv7. Next base: position 684,003 of record NZ_CP065193.1, on the reverse strand, counting down.
TGGAGTTAAACCCTTATGTTGGTATTTTCATTTTCAGAGATTTAAATAATTTTGAATATTAGTAAAATCTAAGCCATGATAATGAATTAAGGCTTCTTTAAGACTAGATTGTAATTTACTGATTTTATTTAAGTTACGATAATTAGCTTCAGGATTAATTGTTGTTTTAGTTACACATAAAGTAGAATTTGTTTGTTTTGCTACTAAAAAATATAATTTTTGCATATCAGAAGTAATAATTGAGTTTTGGTTAATTAATTCTTTGTTCATATTTTCAATAACTCATTGTTTTTGTAAACGTTTGGTGTTTGTGAATTTAACATAAATATTGTTATTATTATCAACTGCCATTTGAATACAGCATTTAGTATTAATTGCGAATGGGTCAAGATAAATTATTCGTGGATCAGTAATATGTTTGAAATTTCCTTTATGAATTTCTTTAATAAATGTTTCATCGATTTGGATTTTACCAGATAATTTTTTAAATTTTAATTGGGTATTTTCTAATTGTTTTGATTTTATTAATTTTTGACAATTATATCAAGCAGTTTTTAATGTAGTTTTAATAAAACGAGAAATTGTTTTACTAGATTGCCCCAACAATGAAATTTGAATCAATAAATTTCATTGTTCATAATTTAAATGACTTCAATAAATAAAATGATTACGAGAAGCGTCAAAACTTGCACGGCAATTTTTACATAAATATTTTTGTTTTCCTTCTGAATTATGTCCATTTTTAACGCAATGGTAAGATTCACATTTAGGGCATTTAATACCTTGTGCTCTAAATTTTTGATCAATTTCATTTAAACGTTTTTGTTTTTTTATTAATTCTGCTTGTTGTTTGACTTTTTCATAAAATTCTAAAAGTTGGTCATCTGTTAAAGTATTTACTAGTTCTTGAATTATTTTTTCCATAATTATTATCCACCTCTATCATATTAAAAATATACCTAAAATTAAGTATATTCAATAAATATCAAGATTTTTCTACAAAATTAAAATATTCAAATGAATTTAAAAAAAATTGTCATGCTTTATCAAAACGGAAAAAGCATTGTTGAAATTATTAAAGAATACGGAGTTTCAAAATCAGCCGTATATTCAGTGAATTGAAAATTTTAATAATTTTGGGTCATTTAAAGTGTAAGATAATCGCACTGTCGAAGAAAATGAATTAATTTACTCGCGAAAAGAAAACCAACAATTACGAATGAGAAATGACATTTTAAAGCAAGCAGCACTGATAATTGGCAAAAAACAGGAATTATTAACAATAATAAAGAAAAATATTCCGTGCTAAAAATGTGTCAAATATTAAAAATAGCAAAATCAACATAATATTATCAAACTAATAATTGTGTTAAGTATGATGTTAATAATTATGAAGAAGAAGTTATCAGTGCATTTAATAAAAGTCGTAAAATTTATGGTTCTCGTAAAATTAAAGCTGTTTTAATGATAAAAGATATTATCTTATCACGTCGAAAAATCATATTCCTTATGATCAAAAATAATTTGGTTTCTAAATACACCAAATTAAAATATCGTAATCATAAAACAATGGTTAATAATGACCAAATTAGTAATGTTTTAAATCGTCAATTTAATAACAAAAAACCTAATGAAGTTGTTGTTAGTGATTTAACATATGTGCAAGTTGGAGGTGAATGACATTATATTTGTTTATTAATTGACTTGTTTAATCGAGAAATAACTGGCTATAGTGCCGGACCAAACAAAACCGCTGAACTAGTTCATCATACTTTTAATAAAATTTCACGACCATTAAATTAAATAACTTTATTTCATACTGATCGTGGTAATGAGTTCAAAAATAAAATCATTGATGAAATTTTAATAACCTTTAATATTAAAAGATCATTGAGTGCGAAGGTTTGTCCTCATGACAATGCTGTGGCTGAAACAACTTACAAAACTTTTAAAACGGAATTTATCAAGGGTAAAAAATTTGAAAATTTAACACAATTAAAATGTTAATTTTTATTTTGTTAATTAATACAATAATCTTAGAATATATGGCAGTTTAAATTATTTAACGCCTGTTGAATTTAGAAAATGACAGTCTACATAAAAAGTGTCCAAAAAAGGGTTGCCATACCAAACTATTCTTTTAATTTTGTAGAAAACTCTTGATATTTATTGAATATACTTAATTTTAGGTATATTTTTAATATGATAGGAGGTGGGAAATAATTAAAGAACTAGTAAATACTTTAACAGATGATCAATTTTTAGAATTTTATGAAAAAGTCAAACAACAAGCAGAATTAATAAAAAAACAAAAACGTTTAAATGAAATTGATCAAAAATTTAGAGCACAAGGTATTAAATGCCCTAAATGTGAATCTTGCCATTGCGTTAAAAATGGACATAATTCAGAAGGAAAACAAAAATATTTATGTAAAAATTGCCGTGCAAGTTTTGACGCTTTTCGTAATCATTTTATTTATTGAAGTCATTTAAATTATGAGCAATGAAATTTATTGATTCAAATTTCATTGCTGGGGCAATCTAGTAAAACAATTTCTCGTTTTATTAAAACTACATTAAAAACTGCTTGATATAATCGTCAAAAATTAATGAAATCAAAACAATTAGAAAATACCCAATTAAAATTTAAAAAATTATCTGGTAAAATCCAAATCGATGAAACATTTATTAAAGAAATTCATAAAGGAAATTTCAAACATAAAACTGATCCACGAAGAATTCACCTTGACCCATTCGCAACTAATACTAAATGCTGTATTCAAATGGCAGTTGATAATAATAACAATATTTATGTTAAATCCACAAACACCAAACGTTTACAAAAACAATGAGTTATTGAAAATATGAACAAAGAATTAATTAACCAAAATTCAATTATTACTTCTGATATGCAAAAATTATATTTTTTAGTAGCAAAACAAACAAATTCTACTTTATGTGTAACTAAAACAACAATTAATCCTGAAGCTAATTATCGTAACTTAAATAAAATCAGTAAATTACAATCTAGTCTTAAAAAAGCCTTAATTCATTATCATGGTTTAGATTTTACTAATATTAAAAATTATTTAAATCTCTGAAAACGAAAATACCAGCATAAGGGTTTAACTCCAAATCAAAAAACAGCAGTATTATATTTTAATGTATAAAAAATTAAAGTAAAAATAGTAATTTTACATAAAAGCCTTTTAAAATTATCAAGTTGATGATTTTTTTATTTTATCAAGAGTTTTCGACAAAATTAAAAAACTATTCTACATAAGAAGAAAGGGGGCAATAAAATGAACAATTGTAAGAACTGCAAATGTTCTTGTTCTGAGGGACATAATTGCAAGGACTGTAAGAAAGATAGTACTAGTAAACATAGTTGCTAACAAATTAAGATAACAAAATAAAAAATAAGTCTCTAACTAAATTCCTTTGTTAGAGACTTATTTTACTATATATCTAGTTTCCCGTTACAACGACATCGTACACATGGGGTATTTGTCGTAATGATGACAACAATTGTTGAAGCAGAACTTTGTTGGCAATTTTAATAACAAGATTAATAATGTATTTATTATCCGAACTTGTTTCAATATGAATTTGTTGAATCGAAGCATTTAAATTAACAAGAGTATTGGTAATATTAGCCATTAAACCATCACGGTCGTAACAAATTACTTTAATATTACTATAATATTGATGGCGCTTAACGACGTTTTCATTCCACCACACTTCCAAAAGTCGTCCTTGGCGTTCTTCTGGAAGAATATTATGGCAATTAACACGATGCACGCGAATCCCGCCAAGTTTACTAACATATCCCGTAATTGGTTCTAACGGTACTGGCATACAACAATGAGCTAAAGTTGCTTTAATATTATCATCACCTTTAACAATAAAGTCATCTTTTAAGTTAATTTTTTCAACTTTTTTTTCTTGAAGATGATTTAAATAAGTATTAGGACTAGTTTTATTACTTGCTAATAAAAGATTAATCGCATCATCAAGTTGATATTTCTTATTAGCAACATCTAAATAAAAATCTTCTAAAGTATGATATTTTAATTGCTTTAAGCGATACATCAGTTCTTTTTGGGAAACTAACTTTCATTTTAATTTTCGCTGTGTTAAAGTATCATCAATCGCTTTTTTAACATTTTTAATTTTTTTAAGATTTTTAGATTCACTATCTTTATGAGTTTCATCAAATTCTTGTTCTTGTTTTTTTAAAAATCTTTTAATTTTATGCAATGCATAACTAGTTTTAGCAATAACTAATCAATCACGAGATGGTCGCATATTTTTACTAGTTTTAATTTCCACAACATCACCAGATTTTAAAACAGTATTAACAGAAACATAGTTACCATTAATCTTACCACCCGTAGTTTTCTCGCCAATATCAGTATGAACTTTATATGCAAAATCTAAAATTGTTGACCCAAAAGGCAAAGTAATAACTTTACCATTAGGAGTTAAAACATAAATTAAAGAAGTAAAAATATCACTCTTAACGGCTAACTCCATATTTGGTTTTTCATTATTTTCTAACTCTTCATTGTTAATATTTTCTAAATCTAAAATCCGATTAAAGATATCTAAGCGCTCATCAATATCAGCTTGGCGTTTTTTAGTATTATAGATTTCGCCCTCTTTGTATTTTCAATGCGATGCTGCTCCATAAGTTGCTTTTTCATCCATATCAACAGTTCGAATTTGAATCTCATAAATTGTTGCATCTTGAATAACTGTTGTATGTAATGACTGATATAAATTATATTTAGGTGTTGCAATATAGTCCTTAAATCTTCCTGGTAAAGGTGGAAATCGCTGATGCAAATAACCTAAAATCGTATAACATTCATCAATCGTATTAGTAATAATTCTTATCGCTAATAAATCATGAATATCTTCAAATTTACGCCCAAAATAATACATCTTGCGATAAATTGAATAAATACTTTTGCTACGACCAGAAATTGTTGCTTTAATATTCTTACTATTTAATAATGACTTAATATTGTTAATCATTACGACCATTAATGATTCTAAATGTTCTTTTTCCAAATCAACATTGTGAGAAATTCTTTTATATTCAACAGGATTTAAAATTGCGAAAGACAAGTCTTCTAAAAGACTTTTTACTTGTCGCATCCCTAACCGGTGCGCAATTGAAGAATAAACTTCTAAAGTTTCTTTCGCAATAACTTTTTGTTTTTCTGGTTCCAAATATTCAATTGTTTGGATATTATGCAAACGATCTGCTAACTTAATAACAATAACACGAATATCGTGCGCCATACTTAAATATAACTTTCGCAAATAATTAGATTTAATTTCACTACGATTCATTTTAGCAAAATAAGATACTTTCGTGACTGCTTCAACTAAAGTTGATATCTCACCACCAAACTCTTTATTCAAGTCTTCAAAAGTTGTCGGTGTGTCTTCTAACACATCGTGTAATAAACCAGAAATTAATGTTGCTAAATCCATATGCCATGTTGCCAAATAATAAATTGTTCATAAAGGATGATTAATATAAGGTTCACCACTTCTTCTTAACTGCTGATCATGTTTATTATAAGCATAGGCATATGCGCGTTTTATTTCCTCAATATCTTTTTCATTACTAATATAGGTTTTAACTTTGTCTAAAACTTGTTTAAATGTTATCGATTTTATAATATCAAACTCACTTATTTTAATACTGAATTAAGCTTTCAATTTTTAAATTAGGGAATTGTTCGCGGGCTTTAAAACTAGTTAATTCAATAACGAATACTGCGGCAATAACCTCGCCCTGTAATTCTTCAATTAAATTAATAATGGCATCAATCGTACCGCCACTGGCTAACAAATCATCAATAATAACAACTTTCATTCCAGGGGCAATCGCATCCTTATGAATTGCTAAAGTACTTTTATTATATTCTAATTCATAACTTTTATGAATAACTGCTCGCGGTAATTTATTTAACTTACGAATGGGGACAAATCCCAATCCCAATTCGCTAGCAACCGGAGTTGCAAAAATAAATCCTCGGGCTTCGGGCGTCACAATAACATCCGGTTTAAATGATTTAACAATTTCTCCTAATTGCTTAACAACTTGTTTAAATGCTGCACCATTAGCCAATAATGGTGTTATATCCTTAAATTGAATTCCTGGTTTTGGAAAATCAGGAACATTAATTATTAATTTTTTTAAGTCCATTAACTAACTCATCCTTCCAACATTATTAATCATTAACACCGATAACAATTTGCTCATCAGGTCCAGTTAATGATTTATAAATTTTTTGCTTTTTATTTCGTAAAAGTTTTCCTTTAATGTTAGCAACATATACTCATAATCATCGCAATAAAATTGCTGAAGAATAAACACCAATAACAATACCTAATAAAAGACCAAATGCTGCCCCAATATTTTGACCAATAACAAATAGCGCCATTGACAATAACAAAACTAACGATAAAACAATTAAACTACTTTTTAAAGTCATTGTAAATCCCGTATTTACCAAATCCGATAAATTACTCTTATTCATTTTTGTAATATCCAAACCAATTTTATTTTCCCGAACACGGTCAAAGATAATTATTTTATGAAAAATAGCAAAGATAACTACTGCTAAAATAGCTGTAACAACTTCAATCGTTACTTCAAAACGACAAATAATTATCAAAGAACAAGTTAATAAAACATCATGAATAATTGTCAATATTAATGGTAGAATAAAACTTCAATCAAAACGAATAATTAAATAAATTAGAATAATCACCATAATAACTGCTAACACAATAATCCCGTTAATGACAACGCTACCACTAGTTTCATTTCATAAAGAACCATAACTAACATCATTAATTCTAATTTCAGATTGGAAATTATTTTCTGATAACCAAGTTTGTAAAGAGTTAACATATTTATTATCAATTAAGGAAGTTTTAATAAAAATATTATATCCACGATCTTCCATCCGCCTAAATACTGCTAGCGAATAACTATCTGCTAAATAATCGGTTTTAAATTTAATAATAATTTCATTTTTAGTTTCCTCAATTGCTTTTAGAAACGCCTCATCATCACTCGTAATACTATGTCTAGAAGTTTGCACTTGAAAAATTGTTCCCCGCGTAAATTCTAAACTAGTGCCCGGCCCCGCAGTTGTGACAACAATAACACCACAAGAAATAATAATCGTAGAAAGTAAAACTAATCATTTAAAACTTTTTTGATAACTAAATTTCTTAAAAAACTGTGTTATCCGATTAAAACCAAGCTTTTTAATAAGATGATGAATTTTTTGTTTTATAATTACAGAATTAGTCATTACTAAATCTTGACGGTTATTAATCCAGTTTAACGATAATAAAGAATAATAAATTCCTCGGATTAAAACAATACCAAAAATAAAAGCTCCTAAAATACTAATAATTAGCATAATCGCAAACGATTTAATAATACCGGTTCCAAATCAATAAATAAAGAAACTAATTATCAACGGCAAAACAGTCGCATCAAAAACTGTTGATATTGATTTTCGATTAGCATCTAAAAAAGATTGAATTAAAGATTTGCCCCCATTAAACTCAGTTTTCATTCGTTCTAATAAAATAATACTACTACTTAAAGCAACCATCATACCTATAAGCATGGCAATAAACACTTCTCAGCCATAAATCCCCAATAAAACATTAAACACAACCATTGTAACAACGACCATTGTTGCTAAAATAAGATCTAAAATAAGACCCAAAACACGATAAAATACTGCTAAAATAACTAATATTATTAACAAAATAACACTAACAGTAATAATCATCATCACCTTTGTGACATTACTAATTACGGCATCGGATACTGAATATGACTCAACTTGGTAGGCAATTCCTTTAATGCCGGCACTAAAAATTTTAGATAAACCAGCGGCTGCCTCTTCACCACTAATTTCAATAAAAGCAATATCACTTACTTTATCACTATTATTAGGTTTAAGCTGTAATGATGAAGATGTAATTAAATACTTATTTTTATATTTGTTATTCATAACATCTTTAAATTCAGTATTAACAAGTTCTACTAAAAAAGGACGAAACAGATTTAAATATTTTTGCTTATCATAAGTATCATCTTCATCATTAATATCAATTGTTAAATCACTATTTGGCGAATTCTTATTATAGCTAAGAACCTCATTAAAAGTAACATCAGCGTTTTGAAAATAGTTATAAATATCAGAATCCGTATTAACACTGTGATCAGCTAAATTTACTTCTTTAACATCACCATTTTCACGATTACGAACACTAGCCGTTAAGAGGCTTCGCAGAGCATTTCTTAATTCTTGCGCTTCACCACCTTGTAAAGCTACCGCTTTAGCATTAATAAATTTTCTAAGTTTTATCAAATCGTTATAATTGCTTCGCATCTCATCTAACATTTGCCCAAAATCTTGTCAAACATAAACTGACTTTTTATCTTGATATTTTAAAATCGCATTATATAAATCTAAATTTTTAATTTTGAATTCAATTGATGGCTTATTTATTCCCGAAATTAAAGAATTTTTGATTGAACTACTATCAATAAAATCTTTTAAAACAATTCTTTTACCATCCTTCTTTGCTGGTTTGTAAGTTTCACCTGTCCCTGTACCAACAAGTAAATCATCACCTTTATCATCTAAAAAGAAAATTGATCCGCTGCGTTCAACATCCCGTAAAAAATCAGCAATATTACCATAATTAGCTTGCGGAACAACAACATTTAAACGACTTTCCCCAATATTACTAGCAAAATGAATAATATCCATTCGTTTTTTTCTTAAAGGATCAATTTTATCTTGCAAAGTATTAACAGCCTCATGACGATTTTTCGCATTTTCATAACTAACAATTGTTTGATATGCCCCACCAACTAATATTCCTGAACGAAAATTATTATCAACAAAAAAACTACCCATAATTAAACCAGCAGTAATACTTAAAATTAAAATAATAAATAAACCGAATTGAATTCAAAGGTTTCGTTGCGTTCCTTTAATATTATTTTTCATATCTATACCTCATTATTTCTTTTCAAACATTTCTTTAAAATCATCTAAAGATATTGTTTTAATCCGAGGAATTTATTATTAATATATTCAATAACAATATTTGGTTTAATATTAAATATACCATATGTTGCTTGTTGCAAACTAGTAGCTTGCCGTTTATGCAAAATCACTTCCAAATAATAAGTTACCACATCAATGATTGACAGCGAAGAAATTTCTAATTTCAATTCCATAGTTTTTAATTCTAATAATTTAAGAACATAACTATATAAATAAGACTTTTCCATTACTTTTTCCAACCTTATTGTCAAATCATTTATAATTATACAATATAATTTTTAAAAATGAAAAAATAATTGTCGCTAACAACTATCGGCAATGTTCTTGCGTATTAGTAATATAATTTCCTTTTTTAATTATCATCTTCCACAAAGTTATAATAAATATTTTGCACATCATCATCAGCTTCTAAGGAATTAATTAACCGTCAAAACTGTTCAATCGCAATTTTATTTTCTAAGGATACTGTTTTGTTCTGTTGAAAAATAATTTTACTAACATCAAAGGCGGTAACACCCTTAGATTCTAAAAAGGTTTTGGTTATTCAAAACCTATCAACAGTTGTCGTAATAATAAATGTTCCTTCATCGTTATTAACATCAATAGCCAAAATTTCTAAAGCTCATTCAAAAACTTCATCCACACTAACCATCTTATTAGTAAAAACTAATAATCCTACCCGAGTAAAAAGATAACGAACACTGCCAGTAACGCCTAATGTTCCTTTAGCTTTATTAAAAATACTCCGAACATTAGTCGCCGTACGATTACGGTTATCAGTTAAACATTCAACCATAACAGCAATATGTCCCGCAACAAAACCTTCATAAATAATTTCTTCATAATTAAGATTACTATTATCTTGACTAAATTTCTTTAAAGCACGGTCAATATTTTCTTTAGGCATATTAACTGTTTTTGCTTTTTCAATGAGCAATCGCAATTGATTGTTAGTTTCAACATTAACCCCGCCGTTTCTTACCGCGGTATTTAATTGGTGCAAAATTTTTTGAAAAATTTTACCACGAATTTTATCTTGGGCCGCTTTACGATGCTTAATATTTGCTCATTTTGAATGTCCTGCCATAATAATTCTCCTTTTCATTAAAATTTTAAATTAAAAAAAGATAACAGTGTTATCTTTTTTTAATTTAATTAACCATGAATTGGTTTATCAATAATTCCGTGCGCCGCTTCCATCACAACTTCTGATAAAGTTGGATGAGGATGAATTGTTTTTGCCAACTCATAAATTGTTCCTTCACTAACCATTGTTGTTGTCACTTCCGTAATCATATCCGTTGCTGTTCCCGAAATAATATGAGCCCCATAAATCTCACCAGTTTGTTTATTAGCTAAAATTTTAGCAAATCCCGTTATTTCACCATCAGCTAATGCTTTACCATTACCCAATAAAGGAAACTTAAAACTACTAAACGGTAATTGTTTATCTTGACATTGTTGCTCTGTTAAACCAACACTAGCAATTTCTGGAAATGAATAAATACAACTCGCAATATAATCCATATCCATTTTACTATTCTTACCTAAAATATTTTCCACCGCAACAATTCCTTGTGCTGATGCCACATGAGCTAACATCTTATCAGCAGCGACATCACCAATAGCATAAATATTTTCCATATTAGTTTGACAACGGTCATTAATTTTAATATTTTTTCTAGGTCCTAATTCAAGATTTAATGCTTCTAACCCATTAATTACAGGAATTCTACCAACAGAAATTAATATAAAATCACTAGTAAGTTGCTTTTCTTGTCCCGCTTGCATAAACACTAATGTTTTATCTTTAATCGCTGTTATTTTAGCATTAAGTTCAAGCTTAACGCCCATTGATTTTAATACTTTTGTCATTTCTAAACTAATATCATTATCTAATAATTCTAAAATCTTATCCACTCCTTGAACAATGGTAACTTCTGTTCCTAAAGTACTAAATAAAAAAGCAAACTCAATGCCAATAACACCGCCACCAATAATTGTTAACTTTTTAGGAATTTCTTTTAATGATAAAATTTGCCGACTAGTAATTAAAAAATTATTTTCTTTCGCTTCTTTAAAACCAGGTAAATCTAAAACTCGTGATACCGAACCAGTAGCAATAATTAAGTTATTACCAGCATATCTTTTACCATTAACTTTCACAGTATTTTTATCAATAATCTTAGCTTCACCAAATACTTTTTCAACTTGATTTTTTTTCAATAAATGTTCAACACCTTGGGTTAATTTTTTAACAACCCCAGATTTTCTAATTTGCATTTCATCTCAATTAGGTTTAATTGTTGTCGCATTAACATCAACACCATAAATTTTAGCATGCTTAAAATAATTTAAAACTTTAGCACTTTTTAATAATGCTTTTGTTGGAATACAACCAATATTTAAACAAACACCACCTCATCATTGTTTTTCAATAATAAGGGTTTTTAAACCAACTTGGGCTGCTTTAATGGCGGCCACATAGCCACCAGGACCACCACCAATAATAATTACATCAAATTTATCCATTTATTTTCTCCTTAATATGAAATTAGCAGTGCAGTTGGTGCTTCTAATAATTTCTTTAAATGCAACATAAATCTTCCGGCATCAGCACCATCAATTATACGGTGGTCAATTGATATTGATAACGGTAATAAATCATTAACAACGATATTGCCGCTGTCATCAACAACCGGCGTTTTTTTAATTGCCCCAATACCCAAAATCGCTGCTTCGGGATAATTAATAACTGGCGTTCCAAAATCTAAACCAACAGAACCATAATTAGTAATCGTAAAAGTTCCATCTTTCATTTCCGAAGGAATTAATTTCTTATTTCTAACTCTGGCAACTAAGTCATTGTAAACAACAGCTAAATTAAAAATATCTTGTTGATCAGCATCTTTAATAACAGGAACAATTAATCCCGCATCAGTATCAGCAGCAATGCCAATATTATAATAATTATGATAAACAATTTCTTCTGTTACTTCATCTAATCGGGCATTAATTATTGGAAATTCTTTTAAAGCCATCGTAACTGCCTTAATAAAAAATGGCATATAAGTTAATTTAAAATCAGGTTTAATAACTGTCATTTTTAATTGTACTCGTAATTGCACTAAAGCAGTAACATTTACTTGTGTCATTAAACTAGTATGCGGAATTGTAAATACTGAATTTTTCATTGCTTTAGAAATTGCTTTTCTGGTTGGTGTCATTTTTACCCGCTGTTCTGCTTGTGATGCTGGCTTTGAAGAAAAATCATCACCACGAGATTGCATTGGTGGAACAACCGCTAACGGTTTTTCTGTTACTAATTTTGATGATTTAGCTTCACTAGATAAAGAATGCCCACCTACTAAATCTTGTTTTAATACTCTGCCGTTAGGTCCTGTCCCTTTAATAGTTTCGATATCAATCCCTAATTCACGAGCCATTCTTCGCGCTAATGGTGTTGCCAATACTTTCTTATTTGATTTTTCAGGATTAGTTTCCATAACATTTGATAAAACTTGTTTATTAATAATTTCTTCTGACTTATTAGATGAAGGAACATTATTACTAGGATTACTACTAGCAAAGACATCACCGGCCTTAATAATATCGCCAATTGCAAAATTAATTTGACCAATTTTACCATCAAATTCAGCAACTATTGGTTGAGAAAGTTTATCTGCTTCTAACTCAAATAAATCTTGACCTTTTTTAATATCATCGCCAACCTTAACATAAATTTGTGTTATTTGACCTTCATTAATATCGCCATCAAGACCTAAAAATTTAAATTTTATCATATCTCTACTCCTTTCTCACTTAAGCTAAATATGTCATCATTATTTTTACTTTATCAATAATTCTTTTTTCAGTAATTTTAAATCAATGTTCACCTTGATACAAAGGAACAGTCACATCATAACCTGTTAATCTCGCTGGCGGACATTGTAAATATTCAAAACATTTTTCATTAATTGTCGTAATAATTTCTGAAGATACTGAAAAAGATTTAACTGCTTCATGCACCACTAATATTCTTCCTGTCTTTTTAACAGAAGCAACAACTGTTGCCTCATCTCACGGATGAATTGTCATTAAATCAATTAATTCAATTTTCATTCCTTCTTGTTGCAATTTAGCAACAGCAGATTCACAATCATAAACTAACGGTCCATAAGTAACAATTGTTAAATCAGGGTTATCACTCGCTTCTCATTTAGTAATTTGTTTTGCCTTACCAATTTCAATTGTATAATGTCCATCAGCAACTTCTTCTTTGGGCGTATAATAATTTCTTAACGGTTCTAAAAATATTACGGGATCATCACATTCCACTGCAGCTAACATTAATCCTTTAACATCACTAGGTTTAGCGGAAATAACAACTTTAAAACCGGGCACATGTGCAAACATTGCTTCAATCGCTTCAGAATGATGTTCCAAACCTTTTAAACCTCACAAATTAACTGGCATCCGGATAACCATTGGACAAGTAAATCTTCCTCTTGTGCGATTACGAAACCGAGCTATATGACAAAATAATTGTTGAAACGCCGGATAAGCAAACCCTTGAAACTGTAATTCTACAATCGGACGAAGTCCATTAAAAGCCATTCCGGCAGCAATTCCTACTAAACTAGCTTCAGCAATTGGTGCATCAAAACAACGATTTTCACCATATTTCTTTTGTAAACCTCTCGTTGCGCGAAATACGCCGCCAGCAAAACCAACATCTTCACCATAAGTAACTATTGTCTTATCGCGTTCCATTGCAATGTCTAATGCATTAGTTAATGCTTGAATATTACTATATAGCGCCATTAGTTATTACCTTCCTTTGCAAAATATGCTTGTGCTTCTGCTAATTGTTCTTCTAATTGTGGTGTCATTTTTGCATATGTATATTGAAAAATATCTGCCAATTTTGTATCTTTTTTATTCATTGCACTATTAATTTCATTACGAATTAATACCTCATTTTCAACATCTAATTGTTTTTGTTTGGTTTCATCTCATTTTTTATTGGCAATTAAATAATTTCTTAACCTGTCAAGCGGATCTTTTTTTAATCATTCAGCTTCTAATTGCGGATCATAATAATCTTTTTTAATATCCGATGCTGAATGAGCAAAACGCCGATAAGTAATTGCTTCAATAAAGGTTGGCCCTTCACCAGCTTTTGCACGAGCAATTGCTTTTTCAACCATTGCATAAACTGCAAAAAAATCATTGCCATCAACTTGCGCACTAGCAACCCCGACGCCCACACCTCTAATTGCTAAAGATGCCGTTGCTGATGCCTTTTTTCGTGGCGTGGTTAATGACCACTGATTATTTTCCACCATAAAAATTACGGGTAATTTATGAATCGCAGCAAAGTTCATTGCTTCATAAACTTCACCTTCACTCGTTCCCCCGTCACCAATCGTAGTAATGACAATACCATCACTTTGTTTAAACTTTTCAGCAAACGCAATTCCGGTTGCATGGGAATATTGGGTCCCAATTGGAATATTAACTGGTACGACGTTAATATCTTCGGGAACTTTACTTCCTGCTTCATTTCCTAATCAATACAAGTAAATATTTTCAATCGGAAAACCAGCTGTAATTCAAGCAGCATTATTACGATATGCCGGAACTAATCAATCAATTCCTTTTCGTAAATGAATCGCATACCCCACTTCGGTTGCTTCTTGTCCTGCTGATGCTAAAAAATTAACATTTTTAGCACCCTCACTAATTTCAGTTTGAATTTCTTCTTGTTTTCTTGATAAACACATAAAACGATACGCTTTTAGTAATAATTCATCACTAATTTTTGGCATCAAATCAGGCTTAACAATTTCACTTTTTTCATTCATAATTTGAAATACTTCAAACTTCAAATCACTATAATCATTAAACATTTAAATAATTCCTTTCTTAAATTATTAAATCAATAATTTCCGAAGCAATAAAATTAACTCCAAAAATTTCTTCAATATTTATATTTTGCAATTGCCCAGCAATATGATCATAATCATACTTACAACCAACTAACTGTTGTTCAATAATCTCAGTACCATAATAACCCATAAAATCACCAGAAATTTTAATATCAGTAATAATACCAGCATTAACATTTAAACCAACAGTAACAGTTCCTTTATGCTCATAAAGTTTCTTATTTTGAATTTGAAATTTAGGAGCAATACCATAATTCCATTCTCATGATGCATACTTCGCTATTGCTAATTTATTAATTTCCTCCAATTGTTCAGAAGATAAAATAACCTTTTTATTTTTCCCTTTTAATAACTCAGTAATAATCAAAGCTTTAAATTCCATAATCATAATTTTATCTTTTAATAGCGGCAAAATATTAGTAACCCGTGCTTGCACAGACTTAATCGCCTTAGACTGCATCTTTAATGGATCAACATTAAGGTATGCCCCTAACTTTAATAAATCCACATTAAAAAGAATTGTTCCATGATGTAATATTTTATTACTATTTGCATACTGAGCATTACCAGAAATCTTTTTACCAGCAATTAAAATATCATTTTTACCGGAAAATTCAGCATATAATCCTAATTTTTGAAAAACACTAATTATTGGTTGCAAAAAATGATAATAGTTATTAACAAAATTTGAACTTCGTTTTTTTATAAAAGAAAAATTTAAATTCCCTTCATCATGATACACAGTACCACCACCAGATAATCGGCGAACTACTTTGACATTATCCGCTTTTACTTGCTTAACATTAATTTCTTCATACGCATTTTGATTACGACCAATAACAATTGTATTATCATTTTGTCAAAGTAATAAAATATCATCATCATTCTGATAATTTTCCATTAAATATTCTTCAAGAGCTAAATTAAAATAAGGATTTTTACTATTATTTTCAATATAAATCATAACTAAAATTTGTTCTTAATTATTATTATTTTCATCAACTGATTGATGAAAATAATCCATCCCTAATGCTTTTAAACCTGCTAAAGTTACAAAATTATATGGTTTATTAAAATGCGGTAAAAAGAAAATATCTACTAACGGTAACTCATCAATCGTTAAACCTTTCATAATTGCCAAAGAAAACATATAAATAACTTCCGTATGATTTGCTTTTGAAGCAATTTGTGCCCCAATAATTTTTCTAGATGCTTTTTCTCAAACAATTTTAATTTTTACCTTAACATGCGGTTCTAAAAATTCAGGACGATCATTATCTTCAAAAAATACTGCTTCAACATCCATCTGACTCATTTTTGCTACTGTTTCGCTAACACCAACACCTGCCATTTTTCAGCCAAATACTGAAATCGCATTCGCAGCTTGAAATCCCG
Organism: Spiroplasma endosymbiont of 'Nebria riversi'; assembly: GCF_018831625.1. Taxonomy (GTDB): domain Bacteria; phylum Bacillota_I; class Bacilli_A; order Mycoplasmatales; family Nriv7; genus Nriv7. Next base: position 667,526 of record NZ_CP065193.1, on the reverse strand, counting down.
GACTTGTTAATGAATTATCCCTAATGATATTAAAAGCAGTCACTAACCCCGTTCGTACCGCAGTTGTTGCTAATGCAATATTAGCATTTTCTTTTGTAGCATTATTATGAACCGCAACGCAATCACCAATGGCATAAATATCAGGGTCACTAGTTTGAAAATAACTATTAGTTTTAATCGCTCCCCTTGCTCCTAATTCAACAACATCTTTTAAAATCTTTGTTTCGGTATTAAAACCTACGGCTCAAAGTACCATATCAACAGCATATTCATTTTTATCAGTAATTACTTTAGTAACAATACCATTTTCTTTAATAAACTCTTTAACAGCTTCACCTGTACGAATAATAACACCTGCTTTTTCCATACTTTGTTGAACAGGTGTTGTAAACTCTTCATCATAATATCGCGGCATAATCCGATCTTCAATATCAATTAAAGTTACCTTTTTATTATTACGACTAAAAGCTTCAACTAATTCAATTCCAATATATCCAGCACCAACAACAACAACATTTTTAATTGCTGAATTATCAATTATTGCTTTAATTTGTTTTGCATGTTGAAACAATTTAACAATATTAACACCGGCACTAACAGTACCGTCATCATTTTTAAGCCCCAGAACTGAAGGAATAATTGGTCAAGTACCAACACCAATAACTAACTTATCATAAGTGTCAAAAAACTCTTCATTTGTTTCTAAGTTTTTGATTAAAACTTTCTTTTCTTTATTATTAACAGCCAAAAGTTCATGTTTCATATGAACTTCAATGCCTTCTAATTGTAACAACTCTGGCGTTGCATAAAATAGGCCATCAGGTTTACTAATTTCACCACCAACTCATAAAGCAATTCCGCACCCTAAAAAAGAAATATTGTCATTACGATCGTATGCCACAATTTTAATATCCTTTTTATCTTGTTTACTTAAATGACTTAAGGTTCTAACTAAGGTGGTCCCTGAATGGTTAATACCAATAGCAATAACTTTCATCGTCTTTTGACTCCTTCTATAATTTTATTTGTTTCTAAGTTTCTAGTTATTTTTCATGATAATTATTAAAATAAGAAAAAACTCAATTTACACAGTAATTATATACGAATTTTTTTCTATTATTCAATTATTACCACAGAATAAATAAAATTTTCAAATAATGATTAAAAATTTCATTCAATATCTTAATTATCTTAAAAATAAAAACTAGAAAGATTAATTCTAGTTCTAAACTATTTATTTTAATTGCTATCATCTTACATTAATTTATAAAATTATTTGTTTAATCATTAATTTACACTCCTTTTTATCATTTCAATAGAAAAATTTATAAATTATGTAAGGTAACACAGACATTTTAGACCAGTAAGACCACTTCTCTTAACAATAATTTTTTAAGGGAGGGATTTTAATTAAATAAAATTAAACTAACTTTATTAATTTATTAACTTGTTCGAACAAAAACTAAATTCTATCTAAAAATTGTGTTGTAAATATGATAACACTTTTTTAGGTGTGCCTAAAAATGCTTTTTGGTAATTTCGAGCATTTCTCGCACCTAGTTAGCTAACATAACTTAGTTTAACATAAGAGAGATAACATAGATTTCTTACATAGTTAACTATGTTAGCTAACTAGGAAATATTATATAAGGAGAGATATATATTATCTTTTTACAAAAACCAAAAAATTATTGATATGAGGGGTTAATAAATAATGACTAACTTAAAAAATTTGTTTTTGAATAAAAAATATATTGTTGCCAAAACAACAAATGCGATTTTACTATCAATTCCCAATAGTGGTGGTAGTTCTTTAGCTCCTCGCAAACTAGTATACCCATCAATTAAATATGCAAATCAGATGGTGATCGGTATTTTTACAGAAAATGATTATGAAGTTATTAAGTATGATACCAACGGTGGACAGAAAATTACAACCATTAAGGGGTAAAAAATTATTAATTTGTATGAAGAAGTTAAAATTAAAAATCGACAAAAATTTTTAGAAAATATTAAAAAATCTGAACTTGATAAAGATATTAATTTTAATTATATTATTCCCGAATGACTAAAAGAAACTGATTTAAATTAGTTATTAAATCTTGAACAAGTACGAAATGGCTAAAAAATATTGTTATGTTATATATTATTGTGAAACCAATGAGTTAGTCGGCATTTATGGTAGCGTTGCTGAAATTGTAGAACGCTATTATGGAGTTTCGCGTAATAATGGTATGGCAACCCTTTTTTGGACACTTTTTATGTAGACTGTCATTTTCTAAATTCAACAGGCGTTAAATAATTTAAACTGCCCTGTATTCTAAGATTATTGTATCAATTAACAAAATCAAATAATTCGCATTTTAATTGTGTTAAATTTTCAAATTTTTTACCCTTGATAAATTCCGTTTTAAAGGTTTTGTAAGTTGTTTCAGCCACAGCATTGTCATAAGGAAAACCCTTCGCACTCAATGATCTTTTAATATCAAAGGTTATTAAAATTTCATCAATGATTTTATTTTTAAACTCATTACCACGATCAGTATAAAATAAAGTTATTTTATTTAATGGTCGTGTTATTTTATGAAAAGCTTGTTGAACTAGTTCAGCGGTTTTGTTTGGTCCGGCACTATAGCCAATTATTTCTCGATTAAACAAGTCAATTAACAAACAAATATAATGTCATTTTCCTCCAACTTGCACATATGTTAAATCACTAACAACAACTTCATTAGGTTTTTTGTTATTAAATTGATGATTTAAAACATTACTAATTTGGTCATTATTAACCATTGTTTTATGATTACGATATTTTAATTTGGTGTATTTAGAAACCAAATTATTTTTGATCATAAGGAATCTGATTTTTCGACATGATAAGATAATATCTTTTCTCATTAAAACAGCTTTAATTTTGCGAGCACCATAAATTTTACGATCACCATAAATTTTACGATCACCATAAATTTTACGACTTTTATTAAATGCACTGATAACTTCTTCTTCATGGTTATTAACATCATAATTAACAAAATTATTAGTTTGATAATAATATGTTGATTTTGCTATTTTTAATATTTGACACATTTTTAGCACGGAATATTTTTCTTTATTATTGTTAATAATTCCTATTTTTTGCCAATTATCAGTGTTGCTTGCTTTAAAATGTCATTTTCCATTCGTAATTGTTGGTTTTCTTTTCGCAAGTAAATTAATTCATTTTCTTCGACAGTGCGATTATCTTGCACTTTAAATGACCCAAAATTATTAAAATTTTCAATTCACTGATATACGGCTGATTTTGAAATTCCGTATTCTTTAATAATTTCAACAATGCTTTTTCCATTTTGATAAAGCATAACAATTTGTTTTTTAAATTCATTTGAATATGAGTTTTTCCCCATTTTTATCTTCCTGCTTTCTTAATAATTTTATTTTATTTGAAGGTCTACATAAATATGGTCTAACTTATTGTAACCTATCCATTTGAAAGTTTTGTAAGCTGTTTCAGCCGCCACAGCATTGTCATAAGGACAAGCCTTCGCACTCAATGATCTTTTAATATTAAAGGTTATTAAAATTTCATCAATGATTTTATTTTTGAACTCATTACCGCGATCAGTATGAAATAAAGTTATTTTTTTAATTTTGTAGAAAACTCTTGATATTTATTGAATATACCTAAAATTAAGTATATTCAATAAATATCAAGAGTTTTCTACAAAATTAAAAACAAATTCTACTTTATGTGTAACTAAAACAACAATTAATCCTGAAGCTAGTTATCGTAACTTAAATAAAATCAGTAAATTACAATCTAGTCTTAAAGAAGCCTTAATTCATTATCATGGTTTAGGTTTTACTAATATTCAAAATTATTTAAATCTCTGAAAATTAAAATACCAACATAAGGGTTTAACTCCAAACCAACAAACAGCGGTATTATATTTTAATGTATAAAAAATTAAAGTAAAAATAGTAATTTTACATAAAAGCCTTTTAAAATTATCAAGTTGATGATTTTTTTATTTTATCAAGAGTTTTCTACAAAATTAAAAACTGTTACTGGTTCATTTAAAATAATATCTGTTCCTTTTAAATCACTAACCATTTTTCTAGCAATTTTATAAAACTACCACCAATAACACGATAATGCTGAGCACCTTTTTCATAACTGGTAGCACAATCAAATCCAGCATTAATAGCAACATAAAATAATGCTTGCAACATTGAAATATGAATAGTATCACGAGATAATAATCCCCAGCAATAATTCTTCCTACCATTTTTTTAGCATCTACTGTTACATCTTGCATTTCTAATCAATGTTCAAAGGTAATATTATCTCATAATTTAGTATTAGGATGCATTCACGGTTTTTCTAAATCAATTTCTTTTGTTAAGTTATCAAAATTATTAACTAATAACATTGCCTCTTCAGGAAACTCATCAATAATTTTACCATTATATTGAAATAATGTTTTACCTTCCGGAAAAGGCGGTGTTGTATATTTTTGTAACTTATATTTATTAATAAACGATAACATCCTTTGATGTTGTCAACCAACTCATTGACCACCTAATTCAACTATTGTTCCATCATCTAAAACTTTATTTCAACTACAACCACCAATATCATCATCAGCTTATAAAATTAATACTTTTAACTTATAAGGTTTTAAGCGTGATACTCCTGATAAACCAGAAAATCAAGCTCCAATAATAATAACATCATACTTTGTTTGATTATTTTTCATTACGAATGTACACCTCAATAGCATTACCTTAAAATAATTACTTATTATAGTTATATCAAAATTACCAGTTATTAGCAATACTACTAACTAATCGCAAAGATGGTAAAAATAATATAAAAAAAATAGTAGAGAAAAATCTTCTCTACCACTTTAAAACATTATATTATATCTTTAATGCTCAATAGCAACTTTAATCGCTGGTCCCATAGTAGTGCTAATACTAATATTTTTTACATAAGCACCTTTAACGGCTGCGGGACGAACTTTTCTAAGCGTTTCATAAATCGCTTGATAATTTTCCTTTAACTGCTCTTCACTAAAAGAAACCTTACCAATAATTACATGAACATTACCTTGCTTATCAACACGATATTCAATTTTACCATTACGAATTTCTGCAATTGCTTTTTGCACATCAGTAGTTACCGTTCCTGTTTTTTGATTTGGCATTAAACCCTTAGGTCCTAATATTTTACCATTCTTTCCTAATTCAGCCATAATATCTGGTGTTGCAATAATAACATCGAAATCAAATCAATTTTCTTTTTGAATTTTTTCAATTAAATCCTTACCACCAACAAAATCAGCTTTATTATCAATCGCCACTTGATTCATACTATTAGTTAATACTAAAATTCTTTGTTTTTTACCAGTTCCTGCCGGCAACACTAACACTCCACGAAGTTGTTGATCAGCATGTCTTGGATCAACATTTAAAAGAAAAACTAACTCAACCGTAGCATCAAATTTTGTTATTGAAGTTTTTTTAACTAATGAAACAGCTTCATCAATTGAATATATTTTATTTTTATCAAACATTTGGGATACTTTTTGATAATTTTTAGAGTAACGACTCTTTTTAACAATTACCATAACTATTTTTGTTCCCCTTTTGATAGCTTTTCAACAAAAATTCCCATATTTCTTGCTGTTCCTTCAATAATTTTCATTGCCTTTTCAATATCATTAGCATTTAAATCAACCATTTTATATTCAGCAATTTCTCTGATTTTATCTTCAGTAAGCGTTGCTACTTTTTCTTTTTTACTACTACTTGAACCTTTTTCAATATTAGCTGCTCTTTTTAATAAAACAGCTGCTGGCGTTGTTTTTAAAACAAAATCAAATGACTTATCATCATAAGCAGTAATAACAACAGGGACAATATCACCCATTCTTGTTTTTGTTGCATCATTAAAAGCAATACAAAATTGTGGCATATTAATCCCTAATGAAGCTAATTCCGGACCTGGCTTAGCTTGTGTCGCATTAAACTGTAATTTAGCAATTCTTTTAATTTTTTTAGCCACGAGCAACACCTCCTTATACATAATTGTTCTCGCTGTGGTCAACGATATCTCTCCCACATTAACCTATTTTTTTCAGGCTTATATATAATAACATTATTACTGTCATAATTAAACATAACTACTATAGAGGGTCGCGTTTAGTTTTCTGAGGTATTGCTTTGAAGAAATAAAACAATCAGCTAATTATATTATTTAATTACTAAACTAACCCCGCCTTTCTTGTTATTGTCATTTTTATTCGTTACCATTTTATCATATTATTGAATTTTTACACAATGAAAAATTATTAATTTTATTAAATTTTAACTAATATTTTTACTTACTTAAATCTATTATATTTATTTTTTAATTTTGTCGAAAACTCTTGATAAAATAAAAAAAGTAGTTAGTATTTCAAATACTAACTACTTACTTACAAAACTAATTAACTTTCTCACAATAACTAAATTCAGCTTCCACAGGAACATATCTTCCTCCAAAAACTTCAATATTAATTGTTGCTACGCCTTTACTATAATCCATAGCAATAACTTCACCTTCTTTATTCTCAAAAGCTCCTGATAATATTTTAACTAGGTCTCCTTCTTTAAAATCAGCAACAAATACTTGTTGAACTTTTTTACTACTAATATTACTTTTTTCTTCACTGCGTCTTAACATATCTCTAGATTCAGTACGCGATAATGGAAACGGTTTGGATCAATTTCCACTTGACCCAATAAATCCGGTAACACCAGGAGTATTTCTAACAATAAATCAAGCATCATCATTCATAATCATATTAACAAATAAATAACCCGGATATGGATTTTTGCCAATCATTGATTTTGTTTTTTTTGACATTTCTTGCTGTTTCACAATCCGCACATCAAAAATAAAGTCTTTCATATTTAAAGTTTCAACTCGTTGTAATAAATCTTCTTTAACTTTTTCTTCATGACCACTATAGCAATTAATTGCATATCACTTACCTAATAAATCACTAGAATCCTTTTCTTGTTTAATATCATCTTTTATCATCTTTTTCTACTCCTTATTAAATGACTAAAATTTTACTAACTTCTAAAATTAATTGTAATAATATTTGAACAATTGCAAAGAAAATTGCAAAGAAAGTAATAAATCCAACAGTTAATCAAAAATTTTTATTTAATTGCAAACTTTTTGTTCAACGAACACGACGCATTTCTCTAGTCATTAATAATGGTGAGTCCAGTAAAGATTTTTTAAATCTCTGACCACGATTTCCATTTATTTTTGAATCTAAAATACTTTTTTTAATAATCGCCTCTTTAGTTTGTGAACTAACTTTTCTTTGTCCTAAAATCGGTTTAGTTTTTTTAACTTTTAATGCCTTATGTTCCGATTTTACCTTTTTTACTTTGTGCTTTTCTTTAGCCATCAATGTTTATTTCCTCTCTAAATATTATCTTGTTTCCTTATGAATTGTATGTTGATTACAGTGCTTACAAAACTTTTTTAAAGATAATCTAACAGTTTGATTAGAACTATTAGTAAAAGTATTATAGTTTCTTGACAGACATTGATCGCAAACTAAAATAATTTTTTGTTGCATTATCTTTCTCCCTTTTATCCATATACATTATATAATAACAAAAATATGCTGTCAAATAACAATTATATTAGGGTGGTGTAAAGTTGTTATAGGCATATCCTTAAACGGACAACCAGAATTATTTAATTTTTAAAAAATTACTATGCTTACCACCGAAAGCACTAAAAATCTTTTTACAATTTATACTGTATCAAAAAATTTAAAAATTTGGCAATAAAAAAATTTTAATTTTGTCGAAAACTCTTGATAAAATCAAAAAATCATCAACTTGATAATTTTAAAAGGCCTTTATGTAAAATTACTATTTTTACTTTAATTTTTTATACATTAAAATATAATACCGCTGTTTGTTGGTTTGGAGTTAAACCCTTATGTTGGTATTTTCATTTTCAGAGATTTAAATAATTTTGAATATTAGTAAAACCTAAACCATGATAATGAATTAAGGTTTCTTTAAGACTAGATTGTAATTTACTGATTTTATTTAAGTTACGATAACTAGCTTCAGGATTAATTGTTGTTTTAGTTACACATAAAGTAGAATTTGTTTGTTTTGCTACTAAAAAATATAATTTTTGCATATCAGAAGTAATAATTGAATTTTGGTTAATTAATTCTTTGTTCATATTTTCAATAAATCATTGTTTTTGTAAACGTTTGGTATTTGTGGATTTAACATAAATATTGTTATTATTATCAACTGCTATTTGAATACAACATTTAGTATTATTTACAAATGGGTCAAGGTGAATTCTTCGTGGATCAGTTTTATGTTTGAAATTTCCTTTATGAATTTCTTTAATAAATGTTTCATCGATTTGGATTTTACCAGATAATTTTTTAAATTTTAATTGGGTATTTTCTAATTGTTTTGATTTCATTAATTTTTGACGATTATATCAAGCAGTTTTTAATGTAGTTTTAATAAAACGAGAAATTGTTTTACTAGATTGCCCCAGCAATGAAATTTTAATCAATAAATTTCATTGTTCATAATTTAAATGACTTCAATAAATAAAATAATTACGAAAAGCGTCAAAACTTGCACGGCAATTTTTACATAAATATTTTTGTTCCTGGACGCATAAAGTTTTGTTAGGTGGGGGGGCGTTCAAATAAATATCAAGGCAGTCAGCAATGATTGTCTTTTTATTTTATAAGGTGTTAAAAGTTTGTTCTTTGAAAATTAAATACAAGTGAGTTAATAATGTTGGTATGTATTGAAGCACGATAAATTGTGGGCGGTCACCATAACCAAAAAAAGTTTACCAGTTAATAGATAGCATCCTATTAGCTATAGCAATTTGTTTCGTTTTGCAATAAAAAAATAAATGGGTGGATTTCCTAAAAATATACACGCTATTAAATTAGTTTCAAGGTTAGGGCGCGGATGTTAAAGTGTAGAAATTTCTATATAGGGGATATGCTAAGTTTAAAATTATTAAAATTTTTATCTAATTAAAAAACAAAATTTACTAACAAAGCTTGTTAAACACTTAAATCTGCGATATATAAGTGTTTAAAAAAACTAAGTTAACTAACAACTTAGTTAATATAACTTAGTTTATTTATAAGAAAGGTAGTTTACTATGAAAAACATTGAAAACATTTTCTTAAATAATAAAAAATATCTCTTAAAAGAAACACAAAACGCAATTTTTATTAAAGACCCAAAAATTCCGTGATTTAATAAACAAATCGGCATTTGGTTTGCAAAGCGATTTGTTTATTAAGGAAAATATGAGAATTCAATTTGCATTGGAATAATTAAAGATAGTGAATATCAAGTAATCTCAATTAATCAAAAAGAAAATGAAACCAAATTAATTAAGGGGCAAGAATTATTAGGCTTCTTAATTGCCGAAAAATAAAACAACAAAAAAGATATAAATTATAACTATTTTAAAGGAGCTTAAAAATTAATATCGCAATTGGACTAATATTTATTATTATCGGCATCACGCTATTGGCATATTTTGCTTATAAAATTTATGTCAAAATAAAAATTAGAATTAAATATAAGAATGCCATTAAAAATAATTCTGGTAATTTTACAAAAGACGAAAAAGTATTTATTGCTCGCTTTGAAGAATGAATTAAAGCTCCTAATTCAAAAAACAATAGCGCTGGTAAAAAGTAATGTTTTGAGAAATTATCACGGAATTCTTAGAGCTGTTTATTCCGATAGAAAAAATGCCTGCACAAGTTGCGTTTATTGCCGGATTAATTATTATCATTAATTTTCTTTTCACACTAATTTCAATTATGTATTTACCAATAAAAATGATTTTTGGGAGATAAAAAATGACAATAAACTTAAAAGAATTTAATTGAGAACAAATTAAACAAACTTTCTGAGATTTATTTATTTAAATTACAACTATTCCGGCTCACATTACTGGTGGTAAATAAATTAAATTAACCGAAGCACCACTTTGACTTTTAATAGCAAACATTGCTTTTTGATTCTTAACAGCAATTATGGTGTGATTTATTCTAATGCTCCTTTGAAAAACCATATCAGTATTTAGATAGGGAAAAAATTAATGTCAAGAAGTTACATTGTGATGCATTCCCAAAGAAATTCAAAATTAATTAGAAAAAAATATAACCACGTTAAGGTTAATCGTGGTTTTAACAAATTTAAGAAAAACTTTGAATATAAATGATGAATGTTTTAAAGAGAAAGGAGGTGATTATATGATTGGAACTTTCTTGGCCGATGCACCAGCAACAGCAGAAAAAATAACAGCTAGTGACGCGATGACTAAATTATGAAATGCAATTATGACAGCGTTTACTAAAATGTGAGATATTATTGCTGTTAATATGCCACAAGTCGGTAACTTCTTTGCTGACTACTGAATATTCATTTTTCCATTTATTTTGGCAATATTCTTTATTTGTTTTAAAATATTTGAAAAATTACTTGGAGCAGTATGCCAATAAAAAAATAAAGTGAGGTGCAAGATGAAATTTTGCAAATGAATAATAGAAAAAAATAACCATTTTATTGAATTAAATCGCACCTCATTTTTAATTTTATGACATTGAGGAGCAATTTGATACGTTTACAACGGTTATTTAAAAAACATTGTGAGCTATTTATTTTTAGCAGGTTGTATTTTAATTTTCCTTTTTAAAATCAGTAATTTAACAAAAATTAACAAAGTTATTAATTTTTTAAAAAACTCACCATTAAACATCGTTATTGGTTCATTAGGAGCTGGAAAAACCGCCTTTCTAGTATGCGCATCAAAATTACTAAAAAAGAAGAAATATCATATCGCCTCAACCTTTCCATTACTAGAAACCCAAAAATTAAGTTTAGGACATATGGGATTATTAGATTTTGATTATCCGGTATCGCCAGACAAAACCTTACTGTTATGAGATGAAACCAACTTATTTTTAGAAGGAGCTGATTGAGAAAAAAATAATACCAAAAACGAAGAAACCGGTATTCAAGAATATTTCGCTCTGGCACGGCATTTCGGTCATATTGTGCTGGCTAGCGGTCAAAGAGATAAACATATTTGAGTTAAAGTTCGTGACATTGCCAATAATGTGATCGTGGGAATTCGTAAAAAACCCGTTAATATTTTTCGTCCCTACTTAAAAGTCATCTATGGCACCTTTACAAGCATCGAAGAATATGAACGCTGACAAAACACCTTAATTGATGCTAAAAATAGCAAAAATGGTCGTCGCATTAAATATCGTGATATCCCTGAACTTGATATCTATTTTTTTAAACTAAAAATTCCTCTACCCCTACTTAACACTTACAATTCTTTTTACCTAGCATTTTTAAGAGATTACTTAAATTCAAAAGTAAATCCTGACTATGAAGACAAATACTATACTGACACAGCAATTGATTTAGAAGACTTGGAATACTTAAAAATGGATAAATTTAGCAAATTTTTAAGAAAAATTAAAGAAAAGGAACAATAAAAAATGGAAAATCTCGCAAAAATGGCCGACTTTCTGGCTCAAATGCTTTATAAGGTTTTTGATTTAATTTGAAGTCTTGAAGTACCAGGAACGAATATTCAATTAATATTTCCTTTATTCTTAACGCTTGCTGTAGAATTTCTTATGGCAATTATTCTTGGATTTGGTAGTCAACAAGTTAATTTAGAAAAACAACGCCAATATGCCATTAAAAATAAGGGTCGTTTAAGCTCATGATAAAAAGCTAAAAAACAAATAAAACCAATAAAAACAAAACAAGGTAACTAAAAATGTTTAAATTAATTATTATTTTTATCTTAATAACTGTTCTTGGATTATTAGCCGGTAGTCATTTTGAAACTTTAACGAACTATATTAGCGAGGGGCTTATCAATTTCCAAAAGTTTATTACTAGCAATTTAACAATTTTAGAACTATTTAAACCAATGGCTCGGACATTTTCGCAAACATCCAATCTTTACCATTCTTGGTGTTAATTGTGTAATTATTGCCTTATTTATTGTAATTAAAGGACGATAAAAAATATGAAGGGAGAGTTAAAATGAAAAAAATTTTAATAAAATTATTTAAAAAAGATAATTCAAAAGAAAAACTGCCATTAAAATTAAGAATTAAAAATTCTTTTAAAAAGCAGTGGTTAAAAATAGTATTAAGTATCATTTTTATCTTTATAAGCTTATTACTTTGTGCATTAACAGAAATCGATACTAAATGAATAACTGGAACAAGTAACGAATTTAATGATTTTATGAATAAACAGATGGTTGATTTCTTTGGCAAGTTCAATAGCGGTATTATGTTGGCAGGAATATTTGTTTTTTGATGAGGCGGAGCAATATATTTTGCAATTAAATTTGAAAAATTAATCCGCTTTATTATTCAAAAAATTAAAGCAAAAAGAGCCTTGAAAAATGAAATCAAACAAACTAATTAATTATTTAAAAAAATATTGATGGAGAATTGTATCTTACATTTTTATGATTAATATCTTTTTCATTTCATTTTTAAAATTGGAAATTAATGATTTGAAATTATTATATGAAAAATTTGAAGCATTAATTTCACTTATGATACTAGGATATTTAGATATATGCATGACAATAGCTGTAATTATAAATTGTGGTATTGAATGACTTATTAAAAAAATCAAAACTAAAAAAACAATGAAAAATAAAATATTTTAAAAAGGAGTGATAAAAATGTTTATGAAAATATTTACCGTATTAATTATTAGTTTCAATAACATTTTTACCATTCCTCAAAACATTAACAACGAGAAAACGGCAGTGCAACCAGTTAGAAATAAAAGAGAAACTCAATATAAAACATATGACTTAAAATTTTCAGAAATAAATAACAGTTATTTACAATCATTGTATAAAAAAGGCAGTGACCCAGTATATATTAATATTGACTCAGTAAAATAGCAATTACCTTTGGAAATAAAAAATTATGGATAAAATACCAGAGGGTTTGTTGTCTTTGCCAATGAAGCAGTATTTAAAGAAATTAAAAAAATTTATAATTATAAAAAAGAAAACAGCACTCCAGAATAAAGAGAATTTTATGATAAAGATTTTCAAAAAACAAATATTGAATATTTTTTTTAATTTTGTCGAAAACTCTTGATAAAATAAAAACAATTTATGCAATAAAATATTTAAAAAAACAAGATGAATTTTTATGAAAATAACTTATTATTTTAAACATTAATGGCTATTAACTTCAACAATATAATAATGTTGTTTACCTTTACGAATAAAAATTATTTTATCATATAGCAATTTATCTTTAGATAATAAATAGTTTTCATCATTAATAATTTGCTCATTAACATAAATAGCATTACTCTTTAATAGTTCCCGAACTTGAGTTTTAGAACTACATACTTCAAGTAATAAAAGTAAATCAATAAGTTTATGTTCTTGACTAACAGTTATTCACGGAACAGCATTTTTCATTTGTTGAATTTCACTCATTTGTAACTGCATAACTTTTTGCGAAAATAATGCTTCACTAATATTAATCGCCACCATAACTTCTTGTTGGGAATGAGCAAAAGCAACAATTTCTTTTGCTAATACCTTTTGGGCATATCTTTTAGCCTTATTAACATTATGTTTTGCCATTATTTGCAAAATATCATCTAATGATAACAAAGTTAATCATTTTAAAAGTTTTTCAACATCAGCATCATTTTGATTAACAAAAAACTGATACAAAATATATTGGGATGTTAAATTAGCGTCTAACCAAATTGTTCCTTGCTCAGTTTTGCCAAACTTAACACCATTACTTTGCGTTAATAATTCAATCGTTAACCCACTTGCTAAATGATTATCTTGTTCTTTTTTACGAATCAATTCAATTCCAGCAGTAATATTCCCTCATTGATCACTACCACCAATTTGAATTAAACATTGATAATTCTTATATAAATATCAAAAATCATATGCTTGTAAAAGCATATAAGAAAATTCAGTATAAGAAATTCCTGTTGCGAGTCTTGTTTTAATTGATTCCTTATCAAGCATATAATTAATCGTAAACTCTTTCCCCGAATCTCTTAAATAATCAATTAAATTTAATTTTGATATTCAATCATCATTATTTAAAACTTTAATATTATGATCTAATAATTTATCTAATTGTAAAGCAAGCGCATCACTATTTAATTTTACTGTTTTAGCATCTAATAATTTTCTTTCTTCAACTTTAAAACTCGGATCACCAATCATTGCCGTCGCCCCACCAATAACAGCAAGCGGTTTAAAACCCGCTAATGAAAAGCGATATAATAAAACAATTTGTACTAAATGCCCCACATGCAATGATGTTGCTGTTGGATCAATACCACAATAAACACTAGCATTACTATTCTTAGCCTGTTTTATTTTTTCACTATTAGTAACTTGTTTTAAAAGTCCTCGAGCTTGCAATTCTTCTAAAAATTCCATTTCTTACCATTCTTTCTCTTATTTTTGTTTTTCATCAATTAAATTAACAATGCTCCGATTTTTTTCAGTAACTTGCTGTTGATCATAAAATTTACTAGCGCGTTGATGAATATCATTAAAACGATTAACATGACTTTGCTCCCGAATATAACTAGTATCATCATAATGTGCATCACTAGTTGTTAAATTAACACTGTTATCACTTTTTCGATTAATAAAATCAATTGGAATTGGATTAACATTTCTTGTCATATTTATTCCTTCAACATATATTGAAAAATCTTGATATTTTTGAATTTTACGATTAATAATTTCTTGTCGAACATGCTCATTAACATATTCTTCAATTGAACTATAAGTCTTTGTTGTTCTAACTAATGATTGTGGTCTAATACTATAAGTATTATTTACTAATGAAAAATCTTTTGGTTTATCACTAGCAATACTTTCTTTCTTAGCATTAGAACCTGTAATTGGCGAAATAATCTCTGTTGGTTCATAACCATATACTTGCTTTTGTTGGATTCAATTTCTTTGTTTACGACGATTTTCAGCAATTTTTGACTCTGAAATTTTTTGCTGATGAATATTTTCTTCATAAAGTTTTAATAATGGACCATTTAATCCATATTTAATTGAAAACTCTTGATATTTATTGAATATACCTAAAATTAGGTATATTCAATAAATATCAAGAGTTTTCTACAAAATTAAAAAAAATGCAATAACTTAGTTAAATAACTCAACTAACATCGATAATTAACGGGCGGAACATACGCTTTCCGCGCCGTTTAAACACCATAAAAACCAACTAAGATATTTTTTTTAATTATATATTTTACGCCTATTCTTAAAACACCATAAAACATTTTTAAAATGAATTTTTAAAATAATCAAAACTTACAACCTTTTTATCATGTTATTTTTCAGCAACAAAAAAACCTAACAACTCATGACCTAAAATCAAAATAGATTCTTGGCCTTTACTATTAACAAAAACCAACTGATATTCACCATCTTTAATTATTCCAATACAAATAGAATTCTCATATTTTCCTTTATAAACAAATCGTTTCAAAAACCAAATACCAGTAGATTCATACAATCACGGAATTGCCGGCGCTTTAATAAGTACTGCTTTTTGCGTTTCTTTTAAAAGATATTTTTCAGTATTTAAAAAAATATTTTCAATATTTCGCATGCACATAACTCCTTACAGATATATTTAGTTATATTAAACTAAGGTTATGTTTAGCTTAGTTATCTAACTAAGTTAAATATTTATGTTTAACAAAATTTGTTAGTAAACTTCGTTTACTAATTAACTTAGTTTATTACTATCAAGGCACAAAAAAATACAAGGCATGACTAAAAATAATAAATATTAATTTAACCTTATATTTCTTGCAATAAATAAATGAGCTCATATTTATTTATTAATTAAAAGCAAGTTTGTAGAAACCAAAATCTTGTCATATGTATATGGTTTCTACACAAATTAAATTATTAGATATTGACAACAATAAAATATTTCTGGCAACAAAAACTAATTAATAATAATGACATTTTGTTTATTAATTCAGGAATTACCAATGAATATTTAATCAGTTTAATAAATAAACCAGTTTATTTATTTACAAACAGTATTGAAATTTTTAAACAAGCAATTAATAATAAAAATATTTTAGATACTATTTTAATTGGTGGTCGTTATTTAGCTGAAAGTAAAGTTTTAGTAGGACGTCATAGCTTAGCAAATTTAGAAAATGTTAAATTCAGTAAATGCATTCTTGATATTAATAATATTTCTAATACTTATGATTTATATGCTAAAAATGAAGAAGAAGCACAACTGAAACAAAAAGTATTAAGTGCTTTTAATACTAAAATTATTATTGCTGAAAATGATAATATTAACACAATTGGTTTTATTAAATACGCTAATTTAAAGGAATGTGATATATTTATTACAAACAATAAATCATTACCCAATATTAACAAAACAGGTAATTCAATTATTGTTATTAATTAAGGAGAAAAAATATGACCATCTTAGCTATTGAAACAAGTTGTGATGAAACAGCAATAGCAATATATAAAGATAAAAAAGTTAAAAGCAATATTATTTTTTCACAAATAGCTAATCATCAACAATATGGTGGGGTTGTTCCTGAAATTGCTTCAAGACTTCATATTTCTAAAATTAGTTATGTTTTAAAAGAAGCCATTAAACAAGCACAGATCCAATATCATGATATTGACTACATCGGTTATACTGACCATCCGGGATTAAGTGGTTCGCTTCATATCGGTAAAGTTTGCGCTCAAACAATATCGTTAATGTTAAAAAAACCACTTATTGCTTGTAATCATATTGAAGGTCATATTTATAGCGCTGCCATTAATAATGAATTTAAGTTTCCCTTAATAACCTTAGTAGTATCCGGTGGTCACACGCAATTAATTTTAATGAAAAAACATCTTGATTTTCATATTTTAGGAGAAACTTATGATGATGCTGTCGGTGAAGCTTATGATAAAGTAGCAAAATTATTAGAACTTGAATATCCGGGTGGACCAATAATTGATAAAATAGCAAAAAAAGGACAAAATATTTTTGAACTGCCATTAGGGAAAAATGATAACAGTTTTGACTTTTCATTTAGTGGTTTAAAATCTGCAGTAGCAAATTTAATTAAGAAATTAAATGTTCGCCAATTAGAATTTAGAAAAGAAGATATTGCTTGTTCTTTTCAAGAACAAGCAACTAATATTTTAATTAAAAAATTAACAATGGCAATGAAAAAATATCATCCAAAAATGATAACAGTAGTCGGCGGCGTTGCTGCTAACAGTGTTTTACGAACTAAGGCTGAAAACTTAGCAACAAAAAATACCACAGTTATTATTCCTAATAATAAATACTGTACCGATAATGCTGCGATGATTGCAAGATTAACTTGACAAATAATTAATAATCGCTTAAAAGAAACTTCTAAAAAGAAAAAATAAAAATCATTCTCATATGAGAATGATTTTTATTATCTATTAACCTGAACTTACATACAACGAACACGGATTATCACGAATAATCTTTTTCATTATTTGATAAAGCGCTTCCATATCATGATTTATAAAAAGACTTGTAAAATTTTTAGCACTGGTTTTTGTTTTTTTAACAATTTCTAATTCATTTAATACTTTTTGATTAATAATTTCATTATCTTTCAAAGCAAAATTAATACTACCGTCCTCAATATAAAAATCAATAATATTTTTTAATCGCCCTAAGCAAGCAATAATATCTTGCCCAATTCGTAATAAATGATAATGCTTCTTATAGCTATTAGCCTGTTCACAAACTTGATTAGCAATTTCCTTTTCTGTTGTACTACTAAAAATATCATTTAAAATTAAAAACTCTATTTTTCTTTTTTTTCGTAAAGCAAATAAAAATTCAAGCAAAATTTGTTGCTTTTTTTCACTTAATACTTTTCATAAATTACTATCAATTGAAGTTTGTTCATCGATACGATGACAATGATATACCGTGTTAATTAATTTATATTTATAAAATCCCATTTCACAACTAACAACCTTATAATTTTTATTATGAAATTTATCTTTTAAAATATATTTATGAACTAAAATTCAATCACACTTTTTTAACTTTTTAATAAAATTAAAAGTAAACTCATTTAAAGCAATAGTTAAATAAGATTCATCATTAATTTTATGTTCTGAAATATAAAGTCATTTAATTTTATGCAAAGTTTGTTTATCTATTGTTTTAACAAAAGGCTTAACAACTTTATCAATAGATACATTGGTTTTAACTAAAATTAAAAAACTATCAATACTATTTTTATCCATTAGTTTGAGAAACCCCTCTTTATAAAAATTTACCTTTTTCTTTAAACATCTTGTTTATAAAAATTAACTGCTGTTTTTAAAGCCAACATCATCATCTTATCAAATGATTGTTCGCGTTCTTCACTCGTAGTAGCCTCTTTTGTTACTAACGAATCAGATACAGTTAAAATACATCCTGCTTGCTTATTTAACACTTTTGCATTAACAAATAACGCGAAAGCTTCCATTTCTACAGCAATAGTTTGTTTTTCATTTAAAAATCTTTTATATTCTTCAAAATTTTTACGATAAAAAACATCAGAACAGTGCACCCTTCCAGATATGATGTTAATGTTTTTATCACTTGCTGTTTTTTTAATTAATTCATAAATATTAGGATTGGCTTCAATAATATCGCCATTTGTTGCACCAACAATTTTGGCATAATTATTTTCACCATACACCGAACTTACATTAATAACATCATACAGTTTTAAATTTTCGTCATATGCACCTGCACTTCCAATTCTAATAATTACATCAACATCATAAAATTTAAATAATTCATATGAGTAAATGCCGATTGAAGGACAACCCATACCACTACCAGCAATAGTTATTCTTTTCCCTTGATATATTCCTGTATACATTAACATATTACGAACACTATTTACTAATTGCACATCTTGCAAATAATTTGTTGCAATATATTTTGCTCTAATTGGATCTCCGGGCATTAAAACTATTGGGGCAATATCCTCTTTTTTAGCACTAATATGTGGTGTCATTCTTTTGCTCCTCTTTATATTTTAATATCGTTATTATACCACTTTTTAATATTAATAATTACTTATCAAAAAATAACGGTCGCGTTTAGTTTTCTTAGGTATTGCTTTGAAGAAGTAAAACAATCAGCTAATTATATTATTTAATTACTAAACTAACCCTGCTTTTCTTGTTATTTTCATTTTTATTCGTTTTCATTTTATCATATTATTGAATTTTTACACAACAAACAATTTTTAATTTTGTCGAAAACTCTTGATAAAATAAAAAAAATCATCAACTTGATAATTTTAAAAGGCTTTTATATAAAATTAATATTTTTACTTTAATTTTTTATACATTAAAATATAATACCGCTGTTTGTTTTTTTGGAGTTAAACCCTTATGTTGGTATTTTCATTTTCAGAGATTTAAATAATTTTGAATATTAGTAAAACCTAAACCATGATAATGAATTAAGGCTTCTTTAAGAATAGATTGTAATTTACTGATTTTATTTAAGTTATGATAACCAGCTTCAGAATTAATTGTTGTTTTAGTTACACATAAAGTAGAATTTGTTTGTTTTGCTACTAAAAAATATAATTTTTGCATATCAGAAGTAATAATTGAATTTTGGTTAATTAATTCTTTGTTCATATTTTCAATAAATCATTGTTTTTGTAAACGTTTGGTGTTTGTGGATTTAACATAAATATTGTTATTATTATCAACCGCCATTTGAATACATCATTTAGTATTAGTTGCGAATGGGTCAAGGTGAATTCTTCATGGATCAGTTTTATGTTTGAAATTTCCTTTATGAATTTCTTTAATAAATGTTTCATCGATTTGGATTTTACCAGATAATTTTTTAAATTTTAATTGGGTATTTTCTAATTGTTTTGATTTCATTAATTTTTGACGATTATATCAAGCAGTTTTTAATGTAGTTTTAATAAAACGAGAAATTGTTTTACTAGATTTCCCCAGCAATGAAATTTTAATCAATAAATTTCATTGTTCATAATTTAAATGACTTCAATAAATAAAATGATTACGAAAAGCGTCAAAACTTGCACGGCAATTTTTACATAAATATTTTTGTTTTCCTTCTGAATTATGTCCATTTTTAACGCAATGGTAAGATTCACATTTAGAGCATTTAAAATACCCTGTGCTCTAAATTTTTGATCAATTTCATTTAAACGTTTTTGTTTTTTTATTAATTCTGCTTGTTGTTTGACTTTTTCATAAAATTCTAAAAATTGATCATCTGTTAAAGTATTTACTAGTTCTTGAATTATTTTTTCCATAATTATTATCCACCTCTATCATATTAAAAATATACCTAAAATTAGGTATATTCAATAAATATCAAGAGTTTTCTACAAAATTAAAACTGTTTTTTAAAAGAATTTTTAATTTTTAATGATATTTTTTCTTTTGAATTATCTTTTTTAAATAATTTTGCTAAAAGTTTTTTCATCTTAACTCTCCTTTCGTGTTTAAAAATTTTTAATTTTTCATTTTCAATAACTAACTCTGATTTTTCATCTATATGAATACTATTTCGCTTTTCTAGTTCTAAAATTTCTTCATTTTTTTCCATTATTATGTATTTAAGAGTATTAACACTATTTTCTAATATGACATTAGCAATTTTTAATTTGTCATTCTCTATTTCTAATTCTTGTTTTTTAGTTCATTTTTCCATTTTTTTACCTACCTTTAATTACAATAAATAAGACAATAAGTACACAAGTGACACCAAGAATGGTAAAGATTGGATGTTGATAAAATGTCCGGGCCATTGGTTTAAATAGTTCTAAAATTGTTAAATTGCTAGTAATAAACTTTCGGAAATTGGCAAGACCTTCGCTAATATAGTTTGTTAAAGTTTCAAAATGACTACCCGCTAATAATCCAAGAACAGTTATTAAGATAAAAATAATAATTAGTTTAAACATTTTTAATTACCTTGTTTGGTTTTTATTGGTTTTACTTGCTTTTTAACTTTTCCTCACGCACTTAAACGACCCTTATTTTTAATGGCATATTGGCGTTGTTTTTCTAAATTAACTTGTTGACTACCAAATCCAAGAATAATTGCCATAAGAAATTCTACAGCGAGCGTTAAGAATAGAGGAATATTAGTTGAATATTTGTTCCCGGTACTTCAAGACTTCAAATTAAATCAAAAACTTTGTAAAGCATTTGGGCAATAAAGTCCGCCATTTTTACAAGATTTTCCATTTTTTTATTGTTCCTTTCATAGAGTAAGATAATGTTATGGCTGATTGCGTTTTTAGTAGAGACATTATTTAGAAAGGAGGTGAGATATGATAAAATAGTCCGCCCGCCGAAGAAATCCCGTATTTAAAGTTTTTAGAAGGCGCTTGAACTCTTGTATATAATATATTTGAGTTTTTATCTGATTTTACACCAATGGCATTTTTTTTCTGAATTATGATTGTTATTGGAATTACAATGATAATAAAACAAAAATATTAAATAAAAATTAATTTAATTTAATTAATGTCTAAATAATAATTGTCGCTACTAAAAAAGGGTTAACCGTTATTTTTCTTTCATTTTTCTTAAAAATTTGCTAAATTTATCCATTTTTAAGTATTCTAAGTCTTCTAAATCAATTGCTGTGTCAGTATAGTATTTATCTTCATAGTCAAGATTTACTTTTAAATTTAAGTAATCTCTTAAAAACGCTAGGTAAAAAGAGTTGTAAGTGTTTAATATTGGTAGAGGAATTTTTAGTTTAAAAAAATAAATATCAAGTTCAGGAATATCACGATATTTAATACGGCGACCTTTTTTGCTATTTTTAGCATCAATTAAGGTGTTTCGTCAGCGTTCATATTCTTCAATGCTCGTAAAGGTACCATAGATGACTTTTAAGTAGGGACAAAAAATATTAACTGGTTTTTTACGAATTCCCGTAATCACATTATTAGCAATATCACGAACTTTAACTCAAATATGTTTATCTCTTTGACCGCTGGCAAGCATAATATGACCACAATGGCGTGCCAGAGCAAAATACTCTTGAATACCAGTTTCTTCATTTTTGGTATTATTTTTTTATCAATCAGTTACTTCTAAAAATAAGTTGGTTTCATCTCATAACAGTAAGGTTTTGTCTGGCGATACCGGATAATCAAAATCTAATAATCCCATATGTCCTAAACTTAATTTTTGGGTTTCTAGTAATGGAAAGGTTGAGGCGATATGATATTTCTTCTTTTTTAGTAATTTTGATGCGTATACTAGAAAGGCGGTTTTTCCAGTTCCTAATGAACCAATAACGATGTTTAATGGTGAGTTTTTTAAAAAATTAATAACTTTGTTAATTTGTGTTAAATTACTGATTTTAAAAAGGAAAATTAAAATACAACCTGCTAAAAATAAATAGCGCACAATGTTTTTTAAATAACCTTTGTAAACGTATCAAATTGCTCCGCAATGTCATAAAATTAAAAATGAGGTGCGATTTAATTCAATAAAATGGTTATTTTTTTCTATTATTCATTTGCAAAATTTCATCTTGCGCCTCACTTTATTTTTTTTTGTTAACAAACTGCGCCAAGTAATTTTTCAAACATTTTAAAGCGAATAAATAATATTGCCAAAATAAATGGAAAAATGAATATTCAGTAGTCAGCAAAGAAGTTACCGACTTGCGGCATATTAACAGCAATAATTTCTCAAATTTTAGTAAACGCTGTTATAATCGCATTTCATAATTTAGTCATCGCGTCACTAGCTGTTATCTTTGTTACTGCTGGTGCTTCTGTTAAGAAAGTTCCAATCATATAATCACCCCCTTTCTTTTTAAAACATTCACCATTTATATTCAAAGTTTTTCTTAAATTTGTTAAAACCACGATTAACCTTAACGCGGTTATATTTTTTTCTAATTAATTTTGAATTTCTTTGGGAATGCATCACAATGTAACTTCTTGACATTAATTTTGCCTCTATCTAAATACTGATATGGTTTTTCAAAGTAGTATTAAAATAAATCACACCATAATCACTGTTAAGAATCAAAAAGAAATGTTTGCTATTAAAAGTCAAAGTGGTGCTTCGGTTAATTTAATTTATTTACCACCAGTAATGTGAGCCGGAATAGTTGTAATTTGAATAAATAAATCTCAGAAAGTTTGTTTAATTTGTTCTCAATTAAATTCTTTTAAGTTTATTGTCATTTTTTATCTCCCAAAAATCATTTTTATTGGTAAATACATAATTGAAATTAGTGTGAAAAGAAAAGTAATGATAATAATTAATCCAGCAATAAACGCAACTTATGCAAGCATTTTTTCTATCGGAACAAACAGTTCTAAGAATTCCATGATAATTTTTCAAAACATTATTTTTTATTCTCATTATTTTCTTTTGAATTAGGAGCTTTAACTCATTCTTCAAAGCGAGCAATAAATACTTTTTCGTCTTTTGTAAAATTACCAGTATTATTTTTAATGGCATTTTTATATTTAATTCGCATTTTTATTTTGGCATAAATTTTATAAGCAAAATATGCCAATAGCATTATGCAAATGATAATAAATATCAGTCCAATCGCAATATTCATTTTTAAACTCCTTTAAAATAGTTATAATTTGTATCTTTTTTGTTGTTTTCTTTTTCGGCAATGAAAAAACCTAATAATTCTTGTCCCTTAATTAATTTGGTTTCTTTTTCTTTTTGATTAATCGAAATTACTTGATATTTACTATCTTTTATTATTCCGATGCAAATTGAATTTTCGTATTTTCCTTTATAAACAAATCGCTTTGGAAACCAAATACCGATTTGTTCATTAAATCACGGAATTTTTGGTGCTTTAATAAGCATTGCGTTTTGTGTTTCTTTTAAAAGATATTTTTTAGTATTTAAGAAAATGTTTTCAATGTTTTTCATAATAAATTACCTTTATTATTTGTTATAAACTAAGTTATATTAACTAAGTTAGTTAACTTAGTTTTTTAAACACTTATATATCGCAGATTTAAGTGTTTAACAAGCTTTGTTATTGAATTTTGTTTTTTAATTAGATTTAGATAAAGATTTTAATAATTTTAAACTTAGCATACCCCTATATAGAAATTTTTACGCTTTAACATCTGCATCCTACCCTTGGAACTAATTTAATAGCGTGTATATTTTTAGGAAATCCACCCATTCATTTTTTTATTGCAAAACGAAACAAATTGCTATAGTTAATAGGATGTTATCTATTAACTGGTAAAACTTCTTTTGGTTATGGCGACCACCCACAATTTAACGCGCTTTAATACATACCAACATTATTAATTCACTTGTATTTAATTTTCAAAGAACAAACTTTTAACACCTTATAAAATAAAAAGACAATCACTGCTGACTGTCTTAATACTTATTCAAATCTTTTCCCGCCTAACAAAACTTTATGTGCCCAAACTAACAACTATCCGCTGAATAATTTATTCCCAAAGCACTTGGTGCACCCGTAATTTTTTTATTATAAATAAACCGAAAAATTAATAATGATACTAATGGTGACAAGTAAATTAATGATTTTAACAATTGGGGATTAATATGTTTAGTAATATCAGGAACAGCAGCAGCCTCATATGTTAACTGAATTAGATATCCCAAAATAAATGAACTTAATATAATAAACCATCCATTTCAGCGGGCCAGAATCATAATCGCAATAGCAATAAAACCATAGCCCCCTGCTATTGGAATAAAAATATTTTGGGTTATCACATATAATGAACCACTTAATCCAGCTAAAGCTCCCGAAATTGTAATCGCAACAAATTTATAATGAATAACATTAATCCCAACAGATTCACTAGCTCAAGGATTTTCGCCAACTGATTTTAAACGCAACCCAAACTTACTAAAAACTAATAAACAAATAATAGCAATTACAATAATTAAAATAATAAACGGATAAAAAATTAAACTATCTATTTTTCAAGGAATGTATTGAATATTACTTGAAATATTAGCACGATTATTTAATAATGTTGCTCCCATCGCGGCAATAGCAGAGCCCGCAACATTAACAACTGTCCCAGAAATAATATGATTAATTTTAAATTTTAATACCATTAGTGAATGAAGCAACGATATTATCATTCCAAAAAGAATGCCAACAATAATTGCTATTACTGCTAAATGATGATTATTTAAATTATTAACATCATAATGACGATAAGTAACTAATGAATAACCAAAACCAGCAAATACCATCTGTCCTTCCAAACCAATATTAATTACACCTGCTCGCTCAGAAATTAAAGCAGCAATAGCAGTAATCATAAAAATACTAATTAAAGGTAGTCCACTTATTAAAGAAGTTCCAAAAACTGAATTAAGCATCTTTCTTTACCTTCTTCGTTATTTCTTCAATTAAATTCTTCTTACTAATAAATTGCGATGCATTTCTTAATTGTGATTTTGTCAGTTTTTGCAATTGTAATTTATAGTATCATCTTTGAAACAATGAAAGATTAGAATCATTAATTATTTTATTTAACTCTAAGATCTTTTTTTCTTTTGCTTCATAACTGTTTTCATATTCATCAATTACTAATGTCATATTATTATTATGCAATTTTAAAATTATTTTTTGTTTAATTAAAATAATTTTTTTTGTTAAATCGATAATTTTATTTTCTTTACTATTCAACTTTTTAATTTTTATTTTGTCTTCTTTAAAAAATTGCTTTGCAAAATTATTTTTTTGTTCTGATATTTCTTCATATTCTTTTCAATATTCAATAATATTCATTTCTTTATTAACATTAATTAATAACTTTTGCGATAAATATAATGCATGATTTCTCATAAAAATAAGTTTTAATCAATTTCTAATATGAGCTTCAAAATATTCATAATAAATATCAATTTTATTTAAAAGATAATAAATTTCAAGTTGAATAAAATCTTTAAATCGTAAAAACTTTAAATACCACCTATTAATTCCATGATAACTATACGGCAATCTCAGTTGTCTTGTAGCCGTTAATTGTAAATATCACTTTGTTATTTTTGATTTTGGTTTAACTAAAAAATATGTTCCTAAAGCAATTGATAATAAGGCAATGGCAATAATCGTTTCAACAATTTCTTTATTACCTGACATAACAACTTTTTGAGCATACACAGCACTAACAAATAATGCTGAGAAAATAATACCAATAAAACTATTATTTGCTAATAATGCTACAGTAATGCCATCAAAACCAATATTTAATGGAATAGATTGTACAGGTAAAAACCTTACCATCCCATAGTAATAAACAAAACCAGCAATTCCGGCAACACACGAAGAAATTAACATTGTATAAATTACAATTTTATTATACTTAACGCCGGCATACTTTGTAGCCAAAGGATTACTACCACTAATTTTAATTTTATATCCTAAACTAGTAAATTTAAAAATAAATCAAAAACCAGCAATTAAAATTATTGTAATAAAAATCCCTATATTAAAAGGCGAAGTAACAATTTCCTTTAAATTTAAATTTATTAATAAATGATTAGGAAAACCAATTGATGCGCCATTAGTTTCAAGAGCGGGCCCACTTTCTAAAACAAATTGATAAAAATATAAGGCCGCTCAATTTAGCATTATCGTTGCAACAACTTCATGAATATTAGCATAAACTTTTAATACTGCCATAAGTAATCCTAGTGCCATTGCTGATAATATACAAATTATAAAGACAAAGAAAGGATTTAGAGCATCAGCATTCCCTCAACTCAAAGCAATATAAGACATCACCCCAGCAAACATCATTTGTCCCGAAACACCAATATTAAATATTCCGCCTCTAAATCCAATTGCAACAGCAATTCCTACTAAGCCATAAACAGAAAAATATCCTAAAAAATCTAAAAATGCATTTTTACTACGAAAATTACCTCATAGTAAATCACCAATTTTATATTTTGCTAATGGATCATTACTAATTAATAAAAGGAATAATCCAATAATAAAAGCTACTACAATTGATAATATGGGAAAAAATATTTTTTTATATTTACTCATCTTTAAAATTCACCCCCGCCATCATTAAACCCAATTTCTCTTTGGTAACATTATTCGCTTTAACTTCACCCATATTTTTACCATTATTAATAGTAATAATCCGATCAGATAAATTTATTACTTCATCTAATTCATATGAAATTAAAAGCACAACATTACCTTGATCTCTTTGTTTTAATAACGATTCATAAATATATTCAATAGCACCCACATCTAATCCTCGTGTTGGCTGTTCAGCAATAATTAACTTCGGACTTTCTGATAGTTCTCGGCCAATAATTACTTTTTGTTGATTACCACCAGATAACTCTTTAGCCATATTTTGAACACTTTTAGCGCCGCGAACATCAAAATTATTAATTATTTCTTGCGTTTTCTCTTTAATTTTAGCAAGATTTAATAATCCATAATTATTATATTTACAATTAAATTGATCACGCAACGAAATATTTTCTCATAAACTCATATCTAAAACTAAACCTTGCTTTTGACGATCAGCAGGAATATGATGAATTCCTAAATTATATGTATCTTTAGTATCTAATCGTAATAAATTACACTCTCATGGTATTTTCTGACCAACTTTAATATTACTATCTTTTAATATTGCTTCTTTTTCTTTAATTTGTTTTAACTTATTAGTAACCTTATTAACAACATCTAATTCATCAAATAACATTACTTCACCACTAACCGGATTTAAATGACGACAAATAATATTAACAATATCTTCTTGACCATTGCCTTCAATCCCTGCAATACCCAAAATTTCACCACGATTAATTGTTAAACTAAAATTTTTTAATATATTAACCTTAGTTTTACTTAAAGTATTAATATTTTTAAGAACTAATAACTTTTCCCCTAATTTAAGAGGTTTTTTCTTTAAAGAAAAACTTATTTTTCTTCCGACCATTTTCTCAGCTAATTTATCAACTGATGTTTTTTTAACATTAACCGTATCAATATACTCGCCTTGTCTAATTATTGTACAACGATCAGCAATTGCTTTAATTTCATTTAATTTATGAGTAATAATAAGAATCGCTTTACCTTGCGATTTAAATTCTAAAAGCATTTTCATCAAATCATCTATTTCCTGAGGTGTTAAAACTGCTGTCGGTTCATCTAAAATTAATATTTTGGCATCACGATATAACACTTTTAAAATTTCTACTTTTTGTTGGTCATAAATAGAAATATTATTAACTTTTTCTTTTAAATTAATTTTAAAATTCATTTTCTCACAAATTTGTTCAATTCTTTTATTAGCTTCACGAGAATTTAATCAAAATCTTGTTTGTCATTTTCTTTTCATCCGATGTAAAAAACTGCGATAAAAATTCATTCTTTTTTTAAGTTGATTAATTTTATTACAGATAATTGTTTCTGTATCAGCATTATTTTCAACACGATTATTATATTTATTTTTTAAAGCAATAATAATATCAGTTAATTTATATTCCAATTTTTCTAATTTATAAGCCATCGTTTTATTAAATAAATTAAATTTTTCAAGAAGTTCTTGATATTTATGTTCTAAATCTTTAACTTGCTGAGTATTAAGTTTCTTATTTTGTTCTTTATGATGTCAATCATTAATTTTTTTTATTTTTTTTGCAACTTTAAAATCTATTTTTTTAGCTTTACGGAAAATTTTTGCTTCACATTTATGTTTCTTATAATTAAAAAAATCACCTTTAATTTTTGCAATTTTTGCTAATTCAATTTTATCAATATAACTTATATAAATGAAGAAGAAATAATTTAATTGATTAATTTTTGCTTTATCTTTTAACTCATAACCAAGAATAATATTATCTAAAACCGAAAAATTATTAATTAATTGAAAATGTTGATGTACCATCCCAATACCTAAATCAGTAGCAATATTAGGGGAAGTAATTTGCATCACTTCACCATCAATTTTAATAACTCCAGAAGTTGGTTGATGCAACCCAAAAAGTGTTTTCATCAAAGTAGACTTACCAGCACCATTTTCACCTAAAATAGCATGAATTTCACCATATTTAAGATCTAAATTGATATTTTTGTTAGCAACAATACCATTAGAATAAATCTTTGAAACTTTAATTAATTCCACAGCTTTTTTGTTCTTTATTTCACTATGCATCATTTAATATATCCTACCTTATCACTTTGTTTCTTCACAAACACTTTCATTAACAATATCTCCTAGCATATTTGTTCCATTACATTTCCTTAAATCTTCAACACTAATAGCCAATGCTTTTTTTAAAGCAACTAATTTATTATTACCAACTCTTTCGCCATAAAAATTGTCAAAATCTTTACCATTCATTGGCACTAAAGAAACCTGCTTAGTTTCTTCTCAAATAAATGATTTAGTTCCCGGGGTGGAATACTCATTTTTATAAAAAATAGCATTATTATTTTTAATACGATAATTAATAGCATCCAATACAGTTTTAACAGCAAAAGACACATCTTTTAAAGCTGATGACTTAATTAAATGTTTATATCCTAACAAATTCTTATCATTCGCTTGGTCAACATCAACACCAACAAATCAAATATTAGCATTAGCCGCTGCTATTTGTTTTAAAATTGTATTTCCTTCAGGAACAGAAATATTAAAAATAACACCAACATTATTGTTAATAGCATTATTAGTATTAGTTTGGGCAGCCTTAATAGCATCATTTGTTCCAAAACCACCATTAAAAGTTCCGGCAAATCACTCAAATCGTAACTTGTCACCCTTAGCATCAATATCATTAGCCAGAATATTATCACTAAACCATCGTAAACCTTTATTAAAACCAATCATATAGTTTTTAATCGCGGGAATATTTAATCCCCCAATACCAGTCATTTTCACAGTAATATTATCACCATTTTTAATAACGGGTAATCCCATATTATCTTTATCAACTTTAAACCGCTGTAAAATTTGTCCCGCTACATCAATTGCCGCTGCAAACCCTGGTTTTGATTCATCAACTGAAATTTCATAATATTTATCAACCGCTTTAATATTTAATGATTTAATCATTTCATAAACAGTAAGATCAGCCGTTATAAAATATGTGTTATTGTATACATCAAAAAAATTAGGTTGAAGAACAGTTTTAACATATGTAAACCCCGGAAACACGACAGCTAGATAACCATCATCAATAGTTTTTGTAATTGCAGGAGTAATCATATTAGGATCATCTTGTGTATCAGGGTATAAGACATCTAATGCTTCATTTAAATTAGAATCTACTTTTAACATTCCTTCTCAAGCCGCTTGATTAAAACCACCATCTTGAGCCTTTAAAGGATTATTAGCAATCATTTTAAGGGATGACATACTATAACGACTACTACAACTAGTAATAAAGACAACCGGCAAAAACATTGTCAATAATCAACGCTGTCCTTTAATCCTTCCTAAATTATTTATCACTTGTTTTTCCTCTCATTTCTATATTTCTTATCTTAAACTCCTTTTTTCATTTTACTTTCTTTATAAAAATTTAGCAAGATTTATTTAAATTATTGAAAATTAATTCAACTTAATAATAAAAAACTTATTAATTATTTCAAATAAAATTAGTTAAATCATAACTATCAACCCGATTAACAATTTTAATTAAATCATTAGCAGTTTTTACTGGATCATAATTAATCATTGTTCTTAATTTAGGATTGCGATAAATTAATTTAACAAATGACTCCATATTATCGCCCTCACTAATTTTTAAATGACTAGTCATTTCATCATTTTTAATACTAAAATATATTAAAACTTTAGAAATAAAACCTCATGATATATGAATAGCATCGGCCTATAGTCTACTAATAATTGGCTGTTTTACCCCAACCATTTTTGCCAATTAGGTTTGTGTTAAACCATTTATTAAACGCATTTTTTTAATTAAAGTTTCCATTAATTTATTATTATCTCCCTTCTTTTAAGCAACATTATAATGTCATAACTTTCTAAATATGAAAATCTATTCTTTTATTGCATATACCCTTGACATATTTTAAAAATCAAAAAAAACAGCTATATTATTAGCTGCTACAAAAAATTAAGTTTAATAATTATTTAAAATTAATTTGATAATTGTTTCAATGATTTAATACTGTTTTTTCATGAAATAAATCATCTTTATCTTTAATTTGGATTTTTAATCTTTCAATTTCACTCCAAATAATATTTTGCAAATTTTCAGGATAATTTCAATTTATCTTGTTACGACTAAACTCTTTTAAATCTAATATTTTTGTATATCCATCAGGAAATACTTTAATATCAATATCATAATCAATAAACTTTATTGCCTTACCATCACAAGTAAAAGGACTAGCAATATTACAATAATAATGAATCCCATTATCTTTTAACATTGAAATAATATTATATCATCGGTTCTTAGAAAAAAACCAAATAGCTGGTTCATGAGTTTTCCACTTACGCCCATTAACCTCAGTAACAATAACGGCTTCATTTACTAAAATTAAATAATTTTTAGTTTCTTCTAAAACAATAGCATAATCCCAAGAACGATATATTTCACCATTATGTTTATAGGCATGAATTAAAATTTTTTGACCTTTTATAAGTGTGTTTTTCATCTATTACACCTCCAAAGTCGTTCTTATAATTAATACAAAAGTACAAAGTAATTATAACATAGAAAACAACCTAATTAATACAAGGTCATTTTTAATTTTGTCGAAAACTCTTGATAAAATTAAAAAAATATTTTATTTGGTCGCGTTTAGTTTTCTTAGGTATTGTTTTGAAGAAGTAAAACAATCAGCTAATTATATTATTTAATTACTAAACTAACCCTGCCTTTCTTGTTATTGTCATTTTTATTCATTACCATTCTATCATATTATTGAATTTTTACACAATAAAAATTATTAATTATTATTAAATTTTTTTTTTAATTTTGTAGAAAACTCTTGATAAAATAAAAAAATCATCAACTTGATAATTTTAAAAGGCTTTTATGTAAAATTACTATTTTTACTTTAATTTTTTATACATTAAAATATAATACCGCTGTTTGTTGGTTTGGAGTTAAACCCTTATGTTGGTATTTTAATTTTCAGAGATTTAAATAATTTTGAATATTAGTAAAACCTAAACCATGATAATGAATTAAGGCTTCTTTAAGACTAGATTGTAATTTACTGATTTTATTTAAGTTACGATAACTAGCTTCAGGATTAATTGTTGTTTTAGTTACACATAAAGTATAATTTGTTTGTTTTGCTACTAAAAAATATAATTTTTGCATATCAGAAGTAATAATTGAATTTTGGTTAATTAATTCTTTGTTCATATTTTCAATAACTCATTGTTTTTGTAAACGTTTGGTGTTTGTGGATTTAAAATAAATATTGTTATTATTATCAACTGCCATTTGAATACAGCATTTAGTATTAGTTGCGAATGGGTCAAGGTGAATTCTTCGTGGATCAGTTTTATGTTTGAAATTTCCTTTATGAATTTCTTTAATAAATGTTTCATCGATTTGGATTTTACCAGATAATTTTTTAAATTTTAGTTGGGTATTTTCTAATTGTTTTGATTTCATTAATTTTTGACGATTATATCAAGCAGTTTTTAATGTAGTTTTAATAAAACGAGAAATTGTTTTACTAGATTTCCCCAGCAATGAAATTTTAATCAATAAATTTCATTGTTCATAATTTAAATGACTTCAATAAATAAAATGATTACGAGAAGCGTCAAAACTTGCACGGCAATTTTTATATAAATATTTTTGTTTTCCTTCTGAATTATGTCCATTTTTAAAGCAATGACCAACTAAGAAAATTTCCATAACTCTTCTCTTAAAAAGAATTATGGAAATAATAATTAAATATTAAATTAAGTTACTTTTACAAAATTATTAATCTTAATGTCTGCTAAATCACTTTGATAGTCTCAAAAAAATATCAACTTATCAGTTGTTTCTTCCTTCGGATTAAGTTTCATAGTATTATATTTTCAATTAACAGTACCACTAAACTTATACTTCTGAGCAATACCTTGAAAGAAAACATCAAAAGCAATTTCTTTAGGTGCTGTCTTATCATCGATTACTTCTGCCTTAATACCATCAATTACTTTAATCTCTGCCCCATTAAAATTTAATTTATCATTAACAAACGAATTATTAATATCAAAATGATATGAATAGGTATCCCCTGACCTTGTATAAAAATCAGCATAAAATTGCGTTGCTAATTCACTATTTAATTGTTTTACTTTCTCTTTATTGGCTTCTACTCACGCTGTTTTACCAGTTTTTTTATAAGTATAAAATAAACTATTTATTGTCTTCATAACTGCCTCAGCACGAAAAATCTTATCAAATATTGTTGATTCACTGGCAGCATTAGTAATATTAATCGTAATCGGATGGGTCTTCATACTACAAGCAACAATAGTAAATACCGTTACAAAACTAGTCATTAAATAACTAATTACTGAAAAAATTCTTCTCATATTCTGTTCCTTCTTTCTTTTCATTTTTATTCACAGTCTTATTGGTATGGCGGCCCTTTTTTGGACACTTTTTATGTAGACTGTCATTTTCTAAATTCAACAGGCGTTAAATAATTTAAACTGCCATGTATTCTACGATTATTGTATCAATTAACAAAATCAAATAATTCGTATTTTAATTATGTTAAATTTTCAAATTTTTTACCCTCAATAAATTCCGTTTTAAAAGTTTTGTAAGTTGTTTCAGCCACAGCATTGTCATAAGGACAACCCTTCGCACTCAATGATATTTTAATTTTAAAAGTGCTTAAAATTTCATCAATGATTTTATTTTTGAACTCATTACCACGATCATTATGAAATAAAGTTATTTTATTTAATGGTCGTGTTATTTTATAAAAAGCTTGTTGAACTAGTTCAGCGGTTTTGTTTGGTCCGACACTATAGCCAATTATTTCTCGATTAAACAAGTCAATTAATAAACAAATATAATGTCATTTTCCTCCAACTCGCACATATGTTAAATCACTAATAACAACTTCATTAGGTTTTTTGTTATTAAATTGACGATTTAAAACATTACTAATTTGGTCATTATTAACCATTGTTTTATGATTACGATATTTTAATTTGGTGTATTTAGAAACCAAATTATTTTTGATCATAAGGAATCTGATTTTTCGACGTGATAAGATCGTATCTTTTCTCATTAAAAAAGCTTTAATTTTACGAGCACCATAAATTTTACGACTTTTATTAAATGCACTGATAACTTATTCTTCATAATTATTAACATCGTACTTAACATAATTATTAGTTTGATAATAATATGTTGATTTTGCTATTTTTAATATTTGACACATTTTTAGCACGGGATATTTTTCTTTATTATTTTTAATAATTCCTATTTTTTGCCAATTATCAGTGCTGCTTGCTTTAAAATGTCATTTTCCATTCGTAATTGTTGGTTTTCTTTTCGCAAGTAAATTAATTCGTTTTCTTCGATAGTGCAATTATCTTGCACTTTAAATGACGCAAAATTATTAAAATTTTCAATTCACTGAATATACGGCTGATTTTGAAATTCCGTATTCTTTAATAATTTTATTTTATTTGAAAGTCCACATAAATATGGTCCAACTTATTGTAACCTATCCATATTTATAATCAATAAAATTACCATACTTTTGTAAAAAAAGTAATTCTACTATGCCGGTGGGACCATTACGATGCTTAGAAATAATTAATTGTGCTTTATGTGATTCTTCATTCAAACTATCTTCTTTCTTTTCATAATAATCTTCACGATAAAGAAACATAATTAAGTCAGCATCCTGTTCAATTGCACCTGATTCACGCAAATCAGACATTAATGGTCGTTTATCTTCTCTTGATTCCACTTTTCGCGATAATTGTGACAAACAAATAATTGGAACTTCTAACTCTCTTGCTAATGCCTTTAAACTTCGAGAAATATTAGAAATTTCTTGTTGTCGATTCTCACCATCACCAGCTAATAATTGCAAATAATCAATAACAACCAATTTTAAGTCATAATTACGACTTAATTTTCTTAATTTAGAAATTAACTCAATCACTCGTAATCCTGGCGAATCATCAATAAAAATATTACTTTGCTTTAATTTACTACCAACACTAGTTAAATCTTGTCAATTACGACTTGTTAAATTTTTTCCCGTTTTAATTTGCATTGAACCAATTTTTGTTTCTGAACCTAAAATTCTTAAAATTAGTTGTTCAGTTGGCATTTCTAAAGAAAAAATGACCACAGCACTATCTTTATAAACTCGTGCACAATTAACAGCAAAATTTAATGCTAAAGCTGTTTTCCCCATTGATGGTCGCGCTGCCAAAATAATAAAATCACCATTTTGAAAGCCATTAGTAATCTTATTTAATTGCATAAAACCACTATCTGAACCTGTTAATTGATTATCACTATTTTGCAACTTTTCAATCTTAGATAATGTCGCATCAACAACATCCTTAGTACTTTTAAACTCATTTTTTTTACGATTATTAGCAATTTCCAGAATCTGTCGTTCAGCAATTCCCAAAAGTTCTCACACACTAATTTCAGTATTAATTTTCTTAGTAATATCTTGGGTTACTACTTGCAAATTTCTTAACATTGTCCGTTCAACAATAATTTTTAAATAATCATCTAAATTAGCATCACTAATATAACTTTGCGTAATCAAAGTCAAATATTCCACCCCGCCAGCCTGATTAAGACTTTGTTGTTTAACTAGCATATCAGTTAAAATTGGTAAATCAATTGGTAATTGATGATTATATAACGAAATAATGGCTTTAAAAATTAATTTATGACGGGAATTAATAAAATCATTCTCATTAAGCAGAACAACAACCTCATCACTAGCATTTTTAGAATTAATAACTGCCGCTAAAACACTAACCTCAGCATCTTCTAATAAAAAATTATTAGTAATGGTCATTACTTTTTACCCACGACTTGAATTTTCAAAATTGCAAAAATATCATTAAATAATTTAATATTAATATCATTAATACCAATAGTATTAATATTTTGATAATTAACTAACTGTTTTTTATCTACTTGAATATTATACTCTTGACTTAATTTTTCAATAATTTGTTTACTAGTAATTGTTCCAAATACCTTATTTTTATTAATTTTCAAATCAAAATTTAAAATTAGCTTTTCAATTTCTAATTTTAATGCTTCATTTTCAAGCTTTTTTTCATTAACTTCATTATCAAATTTTTGTTGTTGTTTTCCTAACCGCACTAAAGCTTGACTTGAAGCCACAATTGCTATTTTTTGTGGTAATAAATAGTTTTTTGCATATCCATCAGCAACGGTAATAATATCGTTTTTCTTACCATAATTTCTTAAATCTTTCAATAAAATTACTTTCACTTGTTAACACTCCACATCACAAATTTTTTGCATTATATATAATACATTACTTACTAATTGTAATATAAAAAGCATACTTAATATTTGTATTAAGTATGCTAATCAACCCTTAATTATTTTACAAGATATGGTAATAAAGCCACGGTTCTTGCTCTTTTAATTGCCATTGCCACCATTCTTTGATGGAAAGAGCAATTACCACTAACTCTTCTTGTTAAAATCTGTCCATTAGCAGAAATATATTCTTTTAATTTTTCAACATCTTTATAGTTAATGTAATCAATTTTATTTTTTGTAAAAAAACATGGTTTTTTTCGCTTTTTAAACCGATTTACATTTATACGCTTAT
The DNA here is from genome assembly GCF_018831625.1 of Spiroplasma endosymbiont of 'Nebria riversi'. GTDB lineage: Bacteria > Bacillota_I > Bacilli_A > Mycoplasmatales > Nriv7 > Nriv7. Next base: position 630,483 of record NZ_CP065193.1, on the reverse strand, counting down.
TTTCCATAATTTACTCTCCTCACGCAATAGCATCATCATTATCATTATCATTATCAAATGTTAAATTTGCACCTTCGTTATTTTCCCCTTGTTCCTTATTATCAACAACATCATTATTAACAAAATTAAAATTCATATTATTAAGATTAAATGTCTGATCATCAATTTTTTTATCAACGGGAGAATTATAATCATTAACAAATGACGGTGTCGCAGCATCGCGAGAATTTCCAACCCCAGCGCCACCGCCACTACCTCTTGAATCTAAAAACTTAACACTAATCGCTCTAACATCAGTAATTGTTGTTAACACACCATTTTGTTCTTGTTTTCTTGATTGAATGCAACCTTCAACCAGTACTAACGAACCTTTACGAAGATTATTATACATTGAGTCTGCTACCTTTTCTCAAGCAACACAATTAATAAAATCTGCTTGATGATTAAAATTATTAATGGCTATTGTAAAATATAAAAATGATTTATTATTTTTTGCTGACCGTAAATTTAAATCATTGGTAATTCTACCAATTAAAATTACTTTATTTAACATAATATATTCATTCCTTTATGGTATTTACTTATTTTCAGTTTTTTTATAAGTTTCACGCGGTACATAAGGTCTTTGCCTTCTTTCACCGCTATAACGACTTGGTCGCTCATCATTTTCATTAGTATTTAACTTTAAGTCAGCAATCATTTTATCACTATAATTTTGTTCAGTATCAAGATTAATAATTAAATGACGATAGATATCTTGTTCAATTTTAGCAACACGCTTAAACTCATTAATTGTTTCTTTATTAACCGCAACTTTTAATATTGTATAATAAGCTTTATTTTTATGATTAATTGGATAAGCTAAATCTCTTAAGCCTCAATCAGTAACACTTTCAACTTTTCCCGTTTGTTTTAAAATATTATGCATCTTTTCTTGCAATGCTTTAATATCTTTACATTCTGGATTAATAATATACATAATCTCGTACTTATTCATCACTTCAACCTCCTCTGGACAATAAATATTATTGGTTCTTTTAACAGAACAAGAAATTAATATGGGAATTTATTAATTCAACAGTAATTATATAACAATCCTCAACATAATAATACTATTATTTATTTTTATTCTGTTGATACCTAATCATCACTTTAATTTCCCAATCTACATTTGTTTTAACAGAATTATAATTTTTTGCTTGAGAAAAAATTTAAAATATATCTGGCACTATAAAAATAATTTACTATACTAAATAATACAGTCATAAAATAAAGAAAGGAATTTAATTATTTATGTATAGTCAAAAACTAATTAATTCATTAAATGGTGATATTGAAAAATATTTTCCTCATATTAAAACTATTGACAATTCATTTAACATTGTTCATAGTGGGGTGTCACGAATGGTAATGCTTGACCGTTATTCCCGAAAAGACAAAACATTAGCAAGTCTCAAAGTTGGTTATTTAGTAGTTACAATTGTTCGTGATGATGCCACATTTCCCACGCGATCAATTGGATATGTCCACGAACAATTAGCAAATAATTACTATGCAATATTAATTGAAAACGAATATATTAATGGTATTGACCCGAATATTTTACAAAACTCAGCAATAAACAATATTGTTATTAAAAAAAACACGAACTTGATAAACCATTAGAATTATTTTATGAGCAAATTGCTTTTCTCGTTGCTACTAACTTAGCAACTGTTGAAACTAACAACAAAGAGCAATGACAAAATAAGTTTTATGAACAATTAAAAAATGGTATGGAAACCCTTTTTTGGACACTTTTTATGTAGACTGTTGTTTTCTAAATTCAACAGGCGTTAAATAATTTAGGCTGCCGCGAATTCGAATGTTGTTATATCAATTAACAAAATCAAATAATTCGCATTTTAATTGTGTTAAATTTTCAAATTTTTTACTCTTGATAAATCCCGTTTTAAAAGTTTTGTAAGTTGTTTCAGCCACAGCATTGTCATAAGGACAACCCTTCGCGCTCAATGATCTTTTAATATTAAAGGTTATTAAAATTTCATCAATGATTTTATTTTATTTGAAAATCCACATAAATATGGCCCAACTTATTGTAACCTATCCAAAATAACTTTGTTCCAGCGGGAAGCAACTCTGATGTTAATTTTTTTAACTGCTTTGTAATGCCAATGATTAAAGACTCAAGAAATGGTATTTCTGAACATCGTAAAGAAGTAATGGAAATTATGTCTCATGGTGGCGGGGTTGGTAGCAACGTTTCAACTTTAAGACCCAAAGGAACCGTTGCTAAAAGCGTTGGTGGCAAATCATCTGGTTCTGTATCATGATTAAACGACTTATCTTCGCTAACCCACTTAGTTGAACAAGGTGGCAGTCGGCGCGGAGCCCAAATGATTATGTTAGCCTACTGACATCCTGATATTATTGAATTTATCGTTTGTAAAATGCAAAACCCCAAAATTTTAAAATGATTAAAAGAAAATTCGCAAGACCAAGCAATTCGCGGAGAAGCAACTAAAAAAATCCGATTTGAACCAATATTACCAGCTGAAAAACAATTATTAGAAGCTATTATTGAAAACGAAAACACCGCAGCTCTTACTATTGGTGAAACTGCCCACAAAAAACTCTTAAATGGCGGTGAATAAAAAGTAAATCGTCCTGAATTTTTAACCGGAGCCAACATTTCTGTTACCATTAGCCACACCTTTATGCAAGCAGTAGAAAATGATGCCCAATGAACTTTACAATTTCCCGACTTAGATAACTATTCACAAGCAGAAAAAGAACAATACAATACTCTTTGACACACAATTGGTGATATTAAACAATGAGAGCAAACGGGATTCAAACTTAAAAACTATTATCAAATGAAAGCTCGCGACTTATGAGACTTAATTAGTTTTTGTGCCACCTATTCAGCCGAACCTGGACTATTTTTCATTGACCAAGCCAACGATATGACTAACACTAAAGCCTATGGTATGAAAGCTGTCGCTACTAACCCTTGTGGTCAACAACCACTTGCTCCTTATTCAGTATGCAATCTCGGGGCAATTAACTTAGATAACTTTGTTAACCGCAATACACAAAAGAAATTCTTTGAGATAAGTTAAAAGAAACCGTTAATATTGCTATTCGTTTACAAGATAATGTTATTGACAGTACTCCTTGCTTTTTAGAATTAAACAAAATCCAAGCTTTGGGCGAACGCCGGATTGGTTTATGTGTTATGGGATTACACACACGACTTATTAATATGAACCGATGTCGTTTATGGTTCGATTGCGGAAATAGCATTATTAACAACATATTTCAATTAATAGCCTAAACTGCTTATTTAACATCAGTAAATATTGCCAAAGAAAAGGGTTCATTTCCCTTTTTAAAAGACCACAACGCCTTTATTAATAGGGGTTATATGAAGAAAAATGAACCCCGAAATTCGTAATGCTATTAAAAAATATGGGATTCACAATTCCCGCTTACTAACTATCGCTCCTACGGGAACAACCGGAACAATGGTTGTTGTTTCTACTGGCTTAGAAACATACTTTGCTTTTAACTTTTATCGGAGTGGTCGCCTTGGTAAAAATATTAAAGTTAATGCTAAAATCGTTGACGAATGACTAAAATATCATCCCCAATATGTTAATAAACCGCTACCTAATATTTTCATTAGCGCGATGGAACTAACTCCCGTTGCTCATGCTGATGTACAATGTATTATTCAACGCTGAGTTGACTCATCAATTTCCAAAACCGTTAATGCTCCCGTTGGCTACACCTTTAAAAATGCGGGAAAACTATATATGCGCTTATACAAAAAAGGTGCCAAAGGCGGTACTGTCTATGTTGATGGATCAATAAACGCCCATGTGCTATCGCTAACCGATGACAGCGAACCAATCCAAGAACAACTCGGTCTGTCACCATTAGAAACACCCATTGTCACTAGTCCTAATCCCACAACCCCTAGCAACGCCTTTCCTACAAACCAATACCGTGATATTAAACAAGACCGCATCCGTGGAACTAATATCGGCGACCTCTGTGCTTTCTGCGATGAAGGCAACATCGTTGAAGCGGGAGGATGCAACACCTGCGATAATTGCAGTGCTCAACTGCAATGCGGGTTATAAACATCTTCGAATTAACAAAAAAAGAGTAAAGAATTTAATTCCTTACTCTTTTTTAACGCTTCTTAGCACCCTCTTATTTTTTAATTCGCATATGAGGAAATAATAACACATCTTTAATTGATGATTGTTCCGTTAATAACATTACTAAGCGGTCAATACCAATCCCTAAACCACCAGCTGGTGGCATCCCATATTCTAAGGCTTCAACAAAGTCTAAATCCATTTCATTAGCTTCCTCATCACCTAAATCTCTTAATGCTAACTGCTGTTCAAAACGATTATATTGGTCAATGGGATCATTTAATTCAGAATAACCATTAGCATACTCTCTGCCGCCAATAAATAGTTCAAAACGATCAGTAAACCGTTCATCAGAATAACTCTTTTTCGCTAATGGCGACACTTCCAGTGGATATCCATAAATAAATGACGGTTGAATTAAGGTTTTTTCAACTAATTGTTCAAAAAATGCATTAATGATATGACCAATCGTATGCTGATACTTTTCTAAAATTATGTTATGCTCTTTAGCTAACTTTCGTGCTTGCACTAATGTCATTTCGCGATTAAATTCTACCCCACTAACATTTTTAATTGCTTCCACCATACTCATTTTATTTCATTGCCGAAAATTAATTTCTTGATGATCGTAAGTTATTTCATTACTAGGCAAAATTGCCTTAACTAAATAACTAATTAAATCTTCGGTTAACTGCATCATAAAATTCATATCCTGATAAGCAACATAAATTTCAATCGCAGTAAACTCAGGGTTATGTTTCGCTGACATACCTTCATTACGAAACAATCGGCCCATTTCAAATACTTTCTCAAAACCACCGACAAGAAGTTTTTTTAAATACAATTCAGGAGCAACTCGCAAGTAAAATGGCATATCCAAAGTATTGTGATGCGTTTTAAAAGGTTTCGCTGTTGCCCCACCTAATATTGGTTGTAAAACTGGCGTTTCCACCTCTAAATAGTCTCTTGTTTGTAAATATTGCCGAATTAAATTTAATATTTGCGTTCTTTTAATAAATACCGCTTTAACTTCTTCATTAACAATCAAATCAACATATCGCCGACGATATCGTTCTTCGGCATCCTTTAAACCATCATGTTTATTAGGTAACGGTTTTAATGCCTTACTAAGCAATTGAAACGCTACCAGTCTTAAAGTCAATTCCCCAACTTGTGTTTTCATTGCCCCACCAGTAACACTAATGATATCGCCTAAATCTAATTGTTCAAAAGCAAGAAATTCCTCCTTAGAAACTTCATCAAGACGAAGATAAACTTGAATTTGACCATCTTGGTCTTGAACATTAGCAAAAATTGCTTTGCCGGCCGTTCTTAAAGCCCTAATTCTTCCTGCAATCGTAATCACATCCGGTTTTCCTTGCAATTGCTCTTTACTATATACATCATATTGTTCTTTAAATTCAGCAGTAGTATGCGTACATTCTACCTTAGAAATAGCGAACGGATTATGGTTTACTTTTACTAATTGCTCTAACTTATCGCGTCGCACAACTTCCTGTTCTGAAAATTTTCTTGACATAAATTAACTTCTCCTTTAATTATTTCTTGATTTTACTAGCGCCAATATGAATTATATCACTAGTGCATCCAAAAGGTGGTGCGTACACCAAATCTAACTTGGCAATTTCTGGTAATGTCATTTGCTTGCAAATCGCAACCGCTAAAGCATTAATTCTTAAAAATACTTTATTATAACCAACAATTTGTGCTCCTAATAATTTTAAGGAATCAACTTCATAAAGCAATTTTAATTTTAAAGGCATTTGCTTTGACATATAATTTGGTAAATCATAATTATCAATGATAATTGTTTGATAGTTAAAATTCATTACTTTTGCTTCTCATTCACTTAATCCAGTCCGAGCAACTTGCAAATCAACAATTTGTAAAATCACACTTCCCAAAGTTCCTTCTAAGCGATCATCAACATTAGCAATAACGCGAGCTAATTTAACTGCTGTTGTTAAAGGAAGATATGATTGTTTTTTAGTTACTAAATTAGTAATTGTTGCACAATCACCAACACTATAAACATTAGCAATATTAGTCTTTCCTTGATGATCAATAACAATTGCCCCCTTATCCAGCATTTCTAAACCCGTATCCTTAAATAATTGCGTATGCGGACGAAATCCCGGTGCTAAAACTACTAAATCAGCAGCAATAATTTCATTATTTGCTAATACAATTGCTTGAACATCATTTTCGCCTTGAAAATCTAATAATTCTTTGGAACAATGCACTTGCACAGTTTTTTCCAATAAATATTCTTGTATTATAGTAGTAATCTCAACGTCAAAAGCTTTAGCACCAACTCGTTCTAACGCCTCAACAAGAATAACTTCTTTCTGCAAATGACTAAATGCTTCAACCAGTTCCAAACCAATAAAACCACCACCAATAATAGCAATTTTTTGTTTATCTTTAACTTGTTTTTTAATATTGTAAATATCTTCTTTACTAACGGCTGTAAAAATATTTCCTAAATGGTCATTTTCAAATTTAGGAACAATTGGCATCGCCCCTGTAGCAATAACTAAATTATCATATTGTTTAGTAATTATCTCAGAAGTTACTTGATTACCAATCATAACTACTTTTTTATCAAAATCAACCGCAGTTAATTGCGAGTTTAAAAAAATTTGAATATTTTGTTTTTCAAATCAATCGGGCGTTCTTGCTAATAAATCATTAACATTATCAAATTCTTCAGCAATATAATATGGAATCCCACAAGCGCCTAATGAAACATAACTACTTGCTTGATAAACAATAATTTCCATCGTTGCATCATTTCTTCGTAGTTTACTAGCACAAGTCATTGCCGATACCCCACCACCAATAATAATTGTTCGCATAACTTTAATCCTCCTTCTATTTAGTAATTGTTCTTACTAATAAGAACACTACACACATCAAAAAAACCATTTGTGTTTTAATAACAAAAAATACCTTATCATCGCTTAATGATAAGGTACAAATTAAACTAAATTAAGGTTCAATATGTTGGGGCAATATAATAATAAAATCGTTTTGCTAATTCCTCAGCATATATTGGAACCTGTGATTATTTTTTCTTTTTTTAAAATTGCCTTCAAAGAAAATTACTATAACCTTGATATTGATATTTTTCAATAACCATAATCATCGTATTTCTTAAAGCAGAATTTTAATTTTGTCGAAAACTCTTGATAAAATAAAAAAATCATCAACTTGATAATTTTAAAAGGCTTTTATGTAAAATTAATATTTTTACTTTAATTTTTTATACATTAAAATATAATACCGCTGTTTGTTGGTTTGGAGTTAAACCCTTATATTGGTATTTTCATTTTCAGAGATTTAAATAATTTTTAATATTAGTAAAACCTAAACCATGATAATGAATTAAGGCTTCTTTAAGACTAGATTGTAATTTACTGATTTTATTTAAGTTACGATAACTAGCTTCAGGATTAATTGTTGTTTTAGTTACACACAAAGTAGAATTTGTTTGTTTTGCTACTAAAAAATATAATTTTTGCATATCAGAAGTAATAATTGAATTTTGGTTAATTAATTCTTTGTTCATATTTTCAATAACTCATTGTTTTTGTAAACGTTTAGTGTTTGTGGATTTAACATAAATATTGTTATTATTATCAACTGCCATTTGAATACAGCATTTAGTATTAGTTGCGAATGGGTCAAGGTGAATTCTTCGTGGATCAGTTTTATGTTTGAAATTTCCTTTATGAATTTCTTTAATAAATGTTTCATCGATTTGGATTTTACCAGATAATTTTTTAAATTTTAATTGGGTATTTTCTAATTGTTTTGATTTCATTAATTTTTGACGATTATATCAAGCAGTTTTTAATGTAGTTTTAATAAAACGAGAAATTGTTTTACTAGATTGCCCCGGCAATGAAATTTGAATCAATAAATTTCATTGTTCATAATTTAAATGACTTCAATAAATAAAATAATTACGGAAAGCACCAAAACTTGCGCAATTTTTACATAAATATTTTTGTTTTCCTTCTGAATTATGTCCATTTTTAACGCAGTGGTAAGCTTCACATTTAGGGCATTTAATACCTTGTGCTCTAAATTTTTGATCAATTTCATTTAAACGTTTTTGTTTTTTTATTAATTCTGCTTGTTGTTTGACTTTTTCATAAAATTCTAAAAATTGATCATCTGTTAAAGTATTTACTAGTTCTTGAATTATTTTTTCCATAATTATTATCCACCTCTATCATATTAAAAATATACCTAAAATTAAGTATATTCAATAAATATCAAGATTTTTCTACAAAATTAAAAAAGCAGAATATGATTTAATAAAATTATTTACATAATGAAAATTATATATTGGAATATATTCATATCCTGTATACTCAGCATAAAACTTTGTATTAACATAATGCTTTTTCATATCCTGATATACTTTCATTTGTCTAACATTTTCACGATTACTCTGTTGATAATTAATTAAATTAGGTGTTATTAGTGATGTTCCTAACAAAGAAAAAACGATTAAATTTTTTCTCACTTAAACCAACTCCTTTTTATTTTATTATACAATTATGTTCCATTAATTTAAATATCTAAATTAATCATTTATTTTTAAAGCTTCAATTGGATTGACGCGTTTTAAAATAAATCAACCAACAACAAATGTAATCGCATAAATTGCTAAAATAATCACTAAAACCGCAAAGATTAGTCCTCAATTAAAGTAAAACGGCATAACTCACGTTGAATTCAATGCTAAATAATTAACTAACTGATTCATAATTACCAACGCCACAGGAAAACCAATAACAAAAGCAATAAAAACAATGGGTAAATACATTCCTAATGTTAATCAATTAATTTTATAATCACTATAACCAATAACTTTCATTGTTGCAATTAACCGACTATTTTCGGTAATAATTATATTAGAAGTAATTAAAATTGTCACAAATGATATTAATAAAGAAATCGCCATAAAAGCCCATAATATTGAATCAGCAATACCTTTAATTTCATCAAATACCGATTGATGTGTTGCAATCGGCATTGCAAAAGCAATTGCTCCTTGTCCTAATCCAATATACTTTTGAACTAAATCACCAGAAATCTCATCCTTAGTTACCATACCATTTAATGTTAACTGCGTAAAATCACCATACATTTGCGCCACACTAATACTATCAGTAATATCAGTAATATTTTTATTTAATGAAAATTTAGCATTAAACAAAGGAAACATTGCCTGCACAGCCTCATCATAAGTCATATTAGGAAATCTTTGCTTAAATTCTGGCGTTGTGTCATTAGCAAAGTGAGTAACTTCTTGAAATATATCTTTAATTTTCTGATAATGTTCTGAAAGCTCTCAACTTTTACCTTTTTCAATATAACCTAACATCACATCAGCATCATATTTAGGTAAAAACATTTTAGGGTCGCCATAACCCTCTTGGATACCAATAACGCGCATTTTCTGATTTTGATTATCTTCAGTTTTAATATAAACATCACCACTAGTAATTTTCTCATACATTGGTGAAGGAACATCACCAATTGAAAAATACAATCTTATTTCTTCTGCGATATCATTATTTGTCACTTCTTGGAAACCACTACTTAATCCTTTTAGATTCCAATTTTTCAGATCAACAATCTTACTATCAGCCGTAGCAGTTTTAGAATATAATGATTGCTTATTAGGATTAATATCTAAAATGTCACCTTGATTAATTTGCAAATGTTTAGCAATAGTTTGATTAATAACTACAGGAATAATTTCTGCATTAGGCGAATGATTTTCATACATTGCTTCTAAAAGATTATTATTATTATCTTTATCTAATAAAAGATTCATTTTACTACTTCGTTCAATACCATAAGCTTTAAGCTTTAACGTTTTTTTATTTTCATAAGTAATATTACCACGAGAAATTGTTTCAATATTAGGCTTAAAATAAGTTGCTAACTCATCTTCATCAGGATTATAGGGTGTCAACCCAAATTGAATATTAAAGGTTTTAGTAAGTCCTCAATCATTAGCAATTGCTTTCAGTTTTATTATCACCTTATTTAAATACCGATTTCATTGTTCGTCATTTTCACTTGGCGTAGCACTTTGACCATTATTAAGTCGCTTTTTAATTTCTTCATAAATTTTTAACACCACATCATAGCGGTTTTTATAATCAGCATCATTAGTAGCAGCAACATTCATTTCATCAATAAAGTCATTATTTTCTTGTAAAGTTAACGGATTACCATTAGTAAACTTTGCAGTAGGATTCATTAAATCTCGCGACTGTAAAATATCAATTGCTAAACTAACTTCAATTTTTCTTAAGGTTAATTCTAATGATGATAACTTACTACGAACAAAATAAGGCGACTTTTTTGTCGTACCAATAATGATACAATCAGTAATTGCATATTTTGCCTTCTCGGCTTCTGTTTTATCTTTCCAACCATCAAAGGCCAGCATGCAAGTAATATTTTTAAATATTGTTAATTTAGCTGTTGGTTCTAACTTCGTTAAAATTGAATTAAGGTAAAAATTTAAATCAAAAAGACGATAATTTAAAGTTGCAAGTTTTACTAATTCTAAGTCTTTCGGACGATATCGTTTGATATTCGGCTTGATTTCCTTTTCAACCATTAATTTCGGAGAATAAAGATCACCATCAATCCCTTGTTGATTATTTTTAATTTCTGGATTATAAACACCATATGATGAAAGCATTGAATTTCAAATTGGAGTTTCATATTCAGTAATTGATTCATAATTAATTCCCTTATAAGTTGCGGTTCGCATATCTTGTAAAGCTTTTGGTCCCGTAATGGAAAATGTTAATAATAATGTTGCTGAAACCATTGTAATCATTACTGTTAACATCTTCGTAATTGATTTTGAAAAAACTGCTCAACGAAACCGCGTTGTAAATCGTTTGCCACGATTTAAATAATTAAATCATCTTGTTAAAATCGTTGCCCCCATATTTTCTTCGGGATGTAATAATTTCAAAGGACTACCTTTAATATATCAAATTGAGGACACAATTGTTATTAAACCTAATAAAAGAAAAGTTCCACCAATTGAAAATAATAATGATAGCCAATTAAAACTAAATTTCCCTAATGGAAGCGTAAAATATCAATTAAATACACTTATAATAGGAATTTGTAAAGAAATACCAACTAAATATCCAATAATTCCCCCAACAATAACAGCAATTAATGGATATACCAAAAACCCTTGGGCAATACTAAACGAAGAATAACCTAAACTTTTTAAAACACCAATTTGCGTACGAGAATTTTGAACGCGTTTTTTTGTTACTAATGCAATCACAAATCCCGCAATGATAAGTACCATTAATAACAAAGCAATTGCCATAATTTGATAAGCAACCAAAATTGTTTTTAGCGTATTAACACGACCACTAAAATCATATTCAGGATAATTGGCATCATTAATCGCAAATACAAAATCATTATTATCATCATTACTAAGAAAATAATCTTGTAATTGTTTTTGAATTAAGGAGATATTCTGTTCACTACCAGCACCTCACTGAGCAACAAAATATCCTTCACGATCAACTTCAGAAGTTAACGAAATTTTTTCAACACTTTTATTATATTGTCATTTAATACCTTTTTTAATTAATTGCTTATTATTAGGGCTAAAAAGTCCTAATTGGTGCGGATAAACAAATGCCATCCCCTCACGCGCTTGATTAGGAATTGGCGTTGTTAAATCAAGTTGGGGAAACATATAATCAACAGCAGTTCCTAATCCAACAATTTCTAAAGCATTATTATCAGGATTATTAACATCACACTGTTTTGACAGTAAACAAATAATATCACCAACATGATATTTATTTTCATTAGCAAATTCAGGCGATAACACCACTTCCTGCTCAGTTTCAATATTGCGACCTTCCGTAATAACTAATTTATCAATCGTATCTTGAATATCATAAGCAATAACTTTAAACAAACTTACATTATTATCAATAACACGGGAAACCATTCGTCCTTCACGATATGCAAACACAAAATTATTATTTTTTTCATTAGCAAGTCTGACTTTTTCCATTGCTCATTGAACATAAGCAGTTTTTTCAACTAATGCCTTTTGAACATTAACATCATTTTCATCAGCTTCTTTTCCCGGAATCCGATTTTTATTTCTTAAATCAACAACAAAATGATGTAAATTAGATGCCGTAATAAAATTCTCATAAGAATTATTAATTCTTTGTGTTGTTGTATACATTAAAGTAAAAATAACTGCGTTTAAAAATATTAAAAGTACTAACCCAATCATTTGAATCTTATTTCTTAAAACTGATTTAAAAGCGCTTTTAAGAATGTAATAGTTTTTGAGTTTTCCAAGATTAAAACCTTGTCATTTCCTTTTTTCCACTATTAAACTCCTTTTAAATATGTTACCCTGCTTTTTTCGCATTGTTTAAATTATACATTAAAAAATTCTATTTTTGAAATTCCTTAATTTTTTGCACAATACTTTGTTGATGAAGCTTAAAAACACCAACAAAATATGATACCAAATATACTACTAACTCAATAGCAATCCCTACTATAAATATGTCATCACTGTCAATTAACCGGCAAACTAAATTCAGTTAATTTCGCAACAAAGATAAATAATTATTTTAAAATAATAATACTTATTGGCACGCCAACTAAAAATGCAATAATAATCGTCGGAATATAGGCACTCATAATAATATTTGACACTTCATGAATTTTATAACCTAAAGTTTGAAAAACAATAACCCTCTTCTTATTCTCAGTAATAACAATATTAGTAATCATTATTAAAATAACCACAGAAATTGTCGTTGCAAAAAATATTATAATTGCAATTATGATTGCAATGATATTATTATATTTCAAAGCAATTTGCTTAACAGCACTCATATCTAATAATGAATTTAACAATGGTTTTAAACCTTGCAAATTATTATTACCATCAGTTGTTCTTAAAGTTATTCAATCTTGAACTTCTAAACTATCTTGTTGTGAATATTTAGCATTATAAGAATTATTATCCAAACCAAAGACAAAACGCATCGCATCAAGTGGTGCATATACATAAGAATTTTGATAAAAATCAGCAATCCCAACAATTTTAAAATTTACTTTTTGGATATTATCATTATATTTAAACTCAATTACAAAATAATCAACAACCGTTAAATCATACAAAGTTGCCATTACTGAATTAATTACTAATGGTATTGGTTCATTAATATCTTTAGCTTCATTTCAATTGACTAATTCTTGTTCTAATAATGGATACAAATTATTTTCATTTTCATTTTCTAATTTTAAAAAAGCTTTGTGATGTTCAAAATCAACACTATGAACCATCAAACTTCCTAATGCCTTATTATTATTACTAATCGCTTTATCAAGAAGCTGATGAGTTACCATATTAGTTGCTTCTTGATAAGGAACAAAATCAAAACCGATATTTGTTGTAATTACTTTTCTAACATTACCCTCAGCATCAGTTTTATTTGTTTTTGAAAGATCCACTAATTCCCATAAAATAAATCAATTTTCAATAACCATTTGTGTTTGTTGAACGCTAACAGTTTCTTTAAAAGAAAATAAGTTATTAATTGCCATTGTCAATTTATTATATATTGCTTCGTGTTCGCTAACAGGACTATTTTCAATTTTACTAATAAACCCATTTAATTGACTATACATTAAATCTAATAACGGAGCAGGAAGATAATAATCCTTAAAAATTATTTCTAATTGTAATTTATTATTACCATATAACATTAATAAGTCAAACAAACCAAGTTTTGTTTTTTTAATGTTAATTTCTTCTACTTTAACAAAAGGATACTTAAAAGATTTTTTATCATTTTGCAGTAAAAAACTACTATCATAAAAATAATTATAATGATAATTTATCGGCGAAAAAGACTTATTAATTGAATCATTAACAACTGTTGAAGTTACAAAAACAAACATTAACAGAATTGTTGTTGAAATCATTGCAATAATAACAACAACAAACCGACTAAATGATTTAACAACTAATGAAAATGAAACTTTAACTTTAAACGGTGCATAATCTTAAAAAAAAAAACTTAATACCATTTATTTGTGGCGAAATATTAGGAGTTAATAATACTAACGGTGGTTTTTTTAAAAATACATTCGCAAAAATATAAGTAATCATTAGTAAAAAAAGTAACGGTCATAGCGCAACAATTAAGAAAATTACTCAATCAAAAGTAATATACGATAATGGTAACTGAATATGATTAACATATACTACTGATAACAAATATTGCACAAATAAACTAGCTCCATAACCTAAAAACGAGCCCACAATACTTGAAAAACTAATTACGCCTAAAAAACTAAAACTAATTTTTCAATCACGATATCCTATTGCTTTTAACAATCCAATATGGATTTTTTCATCATTAATATCTTTTTTAACAAGAAAAATAATAATTACAAAAAAAATTAATAAAATTAAAAATAAAAATGTTGTTAAAATCACACCATTAGTTCGTGACTGAATAAATAATGGTTTTACAGTATCATTTTTTTCTAAACTAGCAATTTGCCTTATAATTAATTTTTGTCCCTATTAATTCATTAAATTGCTTTTCTAACTGCAAATATTCATTCTTCCTAATATTATTCCACTCATAACCAGAATTAAACTGTCCATAATAATGCTCTTGAATTAAAGACTTATTAATAGCTAATTGTCGAAATTTAAATGGCTGCATATAAACAAATGTTTGCGTAGCAAACTCAGGGATTGTTATCGTACTTTTCATAATTCCAATCGGAACGACATAATCAGGCATCATCCCATAACCAACAATTCGTAATCCTATAACTGCTAAATTATTAACATCACCAACACCTGGCAAATAAAATTGTGGATTATTAATATTTTTTCCATCATAAATTTTCAAATTATTTGCCACAGCAAACTGCTTAAAAATAATAACTTCATTACTAGCAATTGGTTTTCGCCCCTCAATAATAATTACTTTATTCATATCTTTGCGATTACGATTATTTTCAATTAAATGCTGATAATAATCAGCTAACACTAAAGTATAATTTAAATCTTTATTACAATAATTATTAGTTTTAACATATAATCTCCGCTCTACTAAGCGATAAGAAAATCTTTCCTGAAAATTTTCGGTAATTAAAAATGAAATCATTGCTACATCATTGCTAGCAAAATTATTATTAACATTGTTTTTTTTATATTCCATAAATTGTTCATAAAATTTATTAATTGTTGCTTCGCGATTTTTCAAAGTCATTTGATTAATCGGATAAAAAGAAAAATGGTGTGAATTACCTCCTTTATCTAACAAAACACTAAAACTTCTTAACAAATCACGATTAGATTGATTAATACCAGAAAAAACAGTTACTGATAAAAATATCAATACAATTAGTCCAAAAAACTGCACTCATTTTTTATTAATTGATCGTAATCCGTTAATAAAGAGAAGTAACATTGTTTTTTCGCTCCTTAAATAATAATATCCTTATCAGTAACTGTTTTATTAATACAATTTTATTAAGCTCATTTTATATCTTTAGGTTTTTTAGGGTCTTTATTAACTTTTAATTCATCAATAATACCATTTCTCACATGAATAACAATATCTGCTAACTGAGCAATATTAGGATTATGAGTAACAGTAACAATCGTTGTTTTTTCTTTTTTATTAATATCTAACAAAATTTCTAAAACTTTTCGTCCCATTTCTTCATCCAAAGCCCCTGTTGGTTCATCACAAAACAAAATTGAAGGATTTTTAGCAATTGCTCGTGCAATTGAAACTCTTTGTTGTTGACCCCCAGATAATTGCGAAGGTTTTTTATCCATTTCTGCTGACATACCAATTGATGCAAAAATTTCTTCCAATGTCATTACCCGCTTTTTATTTTTAGCTAAGTTTTCCCCAACTTCAGCATTTTCTTTAGCACTTAAAGTATCTAATAAATTATAATTTTGAAAAACAAACCCAACATAATTACAACGAAAATCAGTTAAATGACGATTTTTTAACAACGTTAAGTTATGACCATCAACAAAAACATCACCAGTTGAAGCTTTATCTAAACCAGAAATAATATTTAATAATGTTGTTTTTCCACTACCACTAGGTCCTAAGATAACAACAAATTCACCACGACTAATTTTTAAATCAATACCTTTTAAAACTTTATATTCAATTTCTCCCATTACATAAGACTTTTCCACATTATGTAATTCAATAATAAATTTCTTTAGATCCGGTTTATAACCTGAGGTAGAAATAATTTCACCTTTTAAAATTCTTTTGGAACAAGCTTTAGTCATCTTCTTTTGTAACTTTAAATTTTCTTTAATCGTCGTTAAAAGTGCTTTATTATTTTCTAATGAAATAATACTCTTATCATTTTCCGTTTTTTTTGAAGATCGCTTTTTTGCCATTACACTTACTCCCAACTTTTTCTAAGTTATACCACTGATTATTATTTATCTTCTTTATCATCAGCTTTAATATCTGATGATAAAATATCAGAATTTCTCCCTTTAGGTTTTGCTTCAATAACATGACCACGAAGTTCTTTTTCCCGAAATTCTTCTTGAGTTTTTTTAGCAGCTATTACATCTGGTGGTAACTTTTCATTTTCATCAATATATTCAATTTGTTCAGCAGTAATTGTTTCTAAAACTCTTAACGATTCAGCAATTAAATCTAAAATATTACGATGTTCTTTAATTACTTTTTTTGCTTCAAGATAACATTCATCCAAAAATTTATTAATTTCAGCATCAATTTTTTGTGCAATATCATCAGAAAATTTATTAGCACTATTAACACCCATATACTCATCTTTCCCACTTTCAAATTGTCGCAATCCCAAATCAGACATTCCAAACTCAACAACCATTCGGCGGGCAATATTAGTTGCCTTTTCTAAATCATCATGCGCTCCTGTAGTAATTTTTTCAGCACCAAAAATTAATTCCTCTGATGCTCTTCCACCTAAATAACCAGTAATCGTTGCCAAAAGATTATCACGGGAATGTAAAAAACTCTCTTCTTTTGGTGTCATAATCGTATAACCACCCGCATTTCCCCGAGGAATAATTGTTACTTTTTGAACTTTAGATGCATGTCTTAATTTTAACCCAATTAAAGCATGTCCCGCCTCATGATAAGAAACCACTTGCTTATCATTTTCGGTAATTGTTCTTGAAGTTTTAGCAGGTCCACCAACAACACGGTCAATAGCCTCATCAATATCGGCTAAATCAATAACAGTTTTTCGCTTTCGCACCGCTAATAATGTCGCTTCATTAAGCACATTTTCCAATTGAGCACCACTAAATCCTGGAGTTCGGTCAGCAATCCGATTAAAAGCAATTTTAGGTGATAAATTCTTATTACGAGCATGGAGTCGCAAAATTGCTTCTCGTTCACGAATATCTGGCAATGATAATTGAATCGTACGGTCAAACCTTCCTGGTCTTAAAAGGGCTGGATCTAAAACATCAACACGATTAGTTGCTGCAATGATAATAACACCAGCATTCGTCTCAAAACCATCCATTTCCACTAATAATTGGTTTAAAGTTTGTTCACCAGCTCCTGACCCCATTGATAATGAACGTTTTCTTCCCACAGCATCAATTTCATCAATAAAAATAATACACGGCGAACTTTTTTTCGCATTATTAAATAATTCTCTAACCCGTGATGCCCCTACACCAACAAACATCTCTTCAAATTCCGAACCAGAAATTGAAAAGAAAGGAACATTAGCTTCACCTGCTACTGCTTTTGCTAACAAGGTTTTTCCTGTCCCCGGAGGACCTTCTAACAAAACCCCTTTGGGTGTTCTTGCCCCCATTTGTGCATATCTTGTCGGATTTTTTAAATAATCAACAATTTCCACTAATTCTTGCTTTTCTTCATTTATTCCCGCCACATCAGTAAATCTAACTTTTGATTCTGTTTGGCGCGCTTTATTTTTCCCCATTGAAAAAGGATTCATTCCGCTGCCACCACCAGGAGAACGCATCATTCTTAAAGTAAGAAATATTGTTGCTCCAATTAATAATAAGAAAGGTAACATTCGCAATAATTCAGTTCAAAGACTTGATTCACTAGGGTTATATACCGTTGGTAATTTACCTTTAAAAATACTACTTAATTCTTCACCATTAAGCAGGTCGTTAACTGTTTTTCACATTGAATCAACTAAAACCATTTGAAATTGATAGCGTTGCCCATTATCTAACTTAAAAGTTCCAAATAATGTATAATTTCCTAATGATTGACCCATTTTTCAACTAACAGCAGTAATATTTTGGTCTTTAATTTTACCTTCTTTAAGTCAAATTTTAAGGTCATTAAAATCAGGATACTCATAACCGCCTTTTAAAAAGTATCATATTAGAATCCCTAATAATAATGCGAACAGTAAAGTAATAAAAATAAAACCTAAATTTCTTTTACGATTTTGCACAATCTTTTCCTCTCTTCATAATTACTAACTTATTTTAACATAAATCAATTACTTTTGTTTTCCAAATGATTAGCATCAACAGCCAACATTGGAATCGCAATTAATTGTTGATGACAATTATATATTACCGGTCAATTAATTCTTTGCTGAAAACTAATCTTATTGTTAATAAATAACCGATTAATTTTTTGGGTACCATTCTTAGTTTTAATTTTCTCATTAGACGCATTACACTTAACATAAATCGGAAACTCATCATTAGCAACAAAAAATCCCATTCCTTTAATATTACCATTATTTTTTAATTTTAATACTAAATAACGACTTTTAAAATTTTTTAAGTTAGTAATTGTATAACAATAATTATCCTTAATAGTTGGTTTACTTAAATATATAAATTCATATTCTTTAATAAAAATTCATTGATCATTTAATTTAATATGCATATTTGGCTTATTACTTTTAAGGACACCATTTAAAATTCTTTTTAAATAATTTTTAGTTACTAATTCATCATCAATTGTTAATAAATATTGATAAATTAACTTTTGTTGTCATTTTTCTTCTAATAATAAAAACGACTTGTAATTGGTTTTATTATCAATTGTCATTAACACCAATAATTTTCTTATTTTTTGTTGTTCTTCCTTTAAAAGGATATTTTTCTCATTAATTTCTTGTAATAAATTATTAATTTCAAGATTTGAAAAACAAGCAATTTTTTTCCGAATAACATTGCGTACATAAATATCCAATTCATTAGTAGCGTCAACTTGAAAATTTAATTGTTTTTTTTCTAAATAATCAAGAATCATTTGTTTTTTTACTTCTAACATTGGACGAAAAACTGTTAAATTTTTAATTTTTCGCTTAAAAGGTAAACCATAATATGAAACTAAACTTTTTCTTTGTTTTTGCAATAAATAAGTTTCTAATAAGTCATTAAATTGATGAGCAATAACAAGATTAAAAATCTTTTGATTTTTTGCTATTTTCATAAAAAAATCATAACGAATTTTCCGGGCTTGATTTTGAAAATTTTCTTTCTGATATTGTTCTGGTTTTACTCGTAAAACCGCATATTCAATATTATTTTTTAAACAATAATTAACAACAATTAATTCATCTTGCCAACTATTAGTTCTTTTTTGATAATTAATATGAGCAACAAAAATTTTAAATCCTGCTTGATACAAATTATCTAGCAAAAACATACTATCAGTTCCGCCAGAAATTCCTAATAAGTATTTTTCTTGAATATCAAGACTTTCATAAAATTTTTTCATAGTAACTCCATTTTTAAATTTTTAACATCATAATTATAAAGTAATCAACAAGTAAATTTTTATTAACAGGAAACTTTAATCTTTCTAAACATTCATAAATTACCGTTAAAAAATAATTTTGTTTATTAGCAATTTTGTCAGTAACTTCCTTAATAAATTTTTGTTGCGTAATAAAATATTGTGGAAGTTCTAAAAAACTATCTTTCATTATTAAAATTATTAATTTTCAAAATAAAGATAAATAATTTTTCTCTAATTTATTAATTTTACTAGACAATAAGTAATTATCTTCATTATTATCATTAATAAAATTAGTAATAAAGTCTAATGCTAGCAATTTGATTTCCAAAAATTTAGCATAATCCCCATTCGCAACAATTTCATTTCAATCAGAAAAACAATTACTTATTAGCTTAGCATCCTCAAAAGTAACTTTTCATTCATTAATAAGTTTTGTCATCACTATCTCAAAATCAATTGGTAGTAATGTTAAAACTTGACTGCGCGAAATAATTGTTGGTAAAACACGATTAATACTTTTACTAGTAAAAATAGCATATGTGTTAATTGGCGGTTCTTCTAAAAATTTTAATAAACTATTATTAGCTTCCAAACTGCCATCTTCAATATTTTGAATTAAATAAATCTTTTTATTTGTTACTTCTAACGAAGACAAACTAAATTTACTAATAATTTCACGAACCATTTCTTTTTTTAATTTTTCAGAACATAAATTTAAAATAACAAAATCAGGATAACTATTACTGATTACGCGTTGACAATTATTACATTTTCCCTCACACCAGATAACATCTTCACATATTAAGCGACAAGTTAAATATATTGCTGACTGATAATTAATTTCATCACTATTACTAGCAATAATTAGCGAATGCGGAAACATATTATTAATTAAATAATTTTCAATTGTCGTAATAAATTTTTTTGATAACATCTTAACATTCAACATTCGCGTATTTGACTCCATTAAATAGTTTGATTAATAATAGTTTTAAATAAAAAGTAAATAGGAATAAAATTCGTGATGCTTAACTAATTAACATTCATATTTAAAGTAAGCAAATGCTTTTGTACTAAAACTCACACTTGTTCAAAAACAATTTTTATATCTGGTTTAGCATTAATTGCTTTAATGCGTTGCGGATTCTGACTAAGTAAAATTCGATATCCTTCATAAACGTTTTGATGAAAGTCTAATTGTTCTAAATCCAAGCGATTTAATTCTGATGTCGTTCTAAAATCTTTAATCCGTTTTAAACCAATTTCTGGTTCAAGATCAAAAAAAATTGTTAAGTCCGGTTTAGCATTACCAATAATAGTATTTTGAATATCATTTAAAGTTATAATTCCTAAACCACGACCTAAACCTTGATAAGCTGAAGTTGAATCAATAAAGCGATCACAAATAACAATTTTATTATCTTGCAATGCTGGTAAAATAACTTCAACCGTATGTTGTCTTCTAGCAGCAATATATAACAACGCTTCCGTTCATTTATCCATTTCGGAATTTCCTTTATCTAAAATAATTTCTCGAATTTGTTCCGAAATTTTTACCCCTCCTGGTTCACGAGTTAAAATCACATCATAATTTTCTTGACGCAATTTTTCTTTTAACATTTGCCCAACAGTTGTTTTTCCCGAACCCTCAGTTCCTTCTAATGATATAAAAAATGGTTTTGAAATCACAATTTTAATTTCTCCTTACGATAATTTTTTTCTACCTTCTAATGACTTTTTTAATGTAACCTGATCAGCATAATGAATTGTTGCTCCTACTGGTAAACCGTGAGCAATTCTAGTAATTGAAGCATCAGAATAATTTTTTAATAATTCATTAATGTATTGCGCTGTTAATTCCCCATTAATTGTTGGACTAGTAGCAATAATTATTTCTTGTCACTTTTTATTACTAACACGAGTTAATAATAAATCTAAAGATAAATCATTTGGTGAAATACCTTTTTGTAAATCAATTTCTTGCATCAAAATATGATACATGCCATTAAATAATTGATGATTTTCTAATGCTCATAAATCTTGCCAATTATTAACAATGCAAAGCACATTTTGTTTCCTTTTCGTATCTTGACAAATCGTACATATTTTTTCATTACTAATATTATTGCATTGCCTACATAATATTAATGAGTCCCATAATTCTTGTAATGTGGTAACTAAACTATTAATAAAATCCGATTTTTGCAAAAATATTTGTAAAGCCATCCGTTCAGCATTCTTTTTCCCTATTGCTGGGATTTTTTTTTAGAATATCAAATAACTTTTCTAAAACTTCAGGATATTGCATTGTCATTTACTTGATTCTCCTTTAAATTAGTCAATTAAGATAATATTATCAAATAATTCTTGCACCGTTTGATAAACTGAATTATCTAATAACTTCTCTTTGAGAATAATATCTTCTTCTTGACGATAATAATCTTTAAAATTAAGCGCATATGGCGTTGGTAACTTATTAGCAATTCGTAATTGATAATATTCTTGGCGAATATATGCTAATTCTGGCGTATGAACCGCCATAATAATTAAATTTTTCGTAAGCAAAATATCTTTCAAAAATTCTTGCATATTTTTAGTAAAACTATAATTATTAATAATTGTTGCTTGGCGTTCAATAGGACAAGATAAAATAATTGCCCCCTTCATGGCGGCGACAATTGTTGTATCAACTAACATTTTAGCAATCTTATGAAACGAACTATTAGTTAAATACTCATTAACCAAATTTCAACGATTACTATATTCTGTTCTTAAGTACTTATCAGCTTGCGATAAAACATTAAGATATTCCGTCATTTCTCAAATAAAAGGTTTATTAATAACACTAATATTATTAGTTTCAGAAACATTTTCATCTTGATTTTCACTATCATTTTGTGGTATAATTATTTTATTGGTCTCTGATTTTAAATCATCAATGACTACTGATAACTCAGAATCATTTAATGTTAATGATTCTTTTTTATTGTCAACTTGCTGGCTTTCAACAGTAGTAATTATTTCATCAGGATGACTAACCTCAGTCGTTACTATTGAAGCCATATTTTGAAAGTAATTCATATTTTTAAACGAAGCAATTTCAAAATACATTATTGCATTGTTACTAAAACGATAATTATTTAACGCCTCTAAGTAATTTTCAATAATTTTTAATAATTGTTCTTGTGTCAAAATACTAAACGGTAACGAATCATCAGGATCTAAAATCATTAGTATTTCTTTATTAGTAGTACCTTTATAAATAATAATTTCTTTACAAATATTAATTAAATCAATTGTTAAATTATTAATATCAACACCAACTTGAAGAAAATTATTAATAGTTTGCAAAACTTTTAATGTCTTATTGTTAATAATATCTAACAAAAAAGCAATTTTTTCAGCTTTACTTGGAATCATAAAAAGCATATTAACACTTGCTAAATTAACAACTTCACGATTATAAGCAATTACTTGCTCTAAAATACTTAATGAATCACGAACCGCTCCCGAACTTAAAAGCGCAATTTGTTCTAAGCCATCTTTTTCATAAGGAATTTGTTCTTGTTCTAACACTGTTATTAAATTTTGCACTAAATTATTTTTATTAACTAATTTAAAATCAAATTTTTGACAACGAGAAACAATTGTTAAAGGAATTTTATATACTTCTGTCGTTGCTAAAATAAAAATCGCATGTCGTGGTGGTTCTTCTAATGTTTTTAATAAAGCATTAAAAGCACTAATCGTTAACATATGAACTTCGTCAATAATATATACCTTATATTTACAAAGGGATGGTAATAACGAAATTTTTTCTTTTAATTCTCTAATTTCATCAACACCATTATTTGAAGCACCATCAATTTCTAATAAATCAAGACAAGAATTATTATTAAAACTTTCACAAATATAACATTCATTACAAGCTTCACCATTAATTATTTTTAAACAATTAACAGTTTTAGCAAATACTTTAGCAATTGAAGTCTTACCAACCCCTCTTGGTCCACAAAGCAAATAAGCATGACTAAATTTATCATTAATAATTGCATTTTGTAACGAAGTTACAATTTGATTTTGACCAATAATTTTGCTAAATTTATTGGGACGATATTTTCGATATAGCGTTAAATATTTCATTTAGTAATCCACCCTTTATACTTATTAAGATTATACTCTCAATAAAATTATATAATATTATGGCAGTCAAAAAAATTTTATTTACAATTATTATTATTAATTTTTACGAACTTCTTGAAAAAACCTTTGTAAAATTTGTTTTACCGGCAATTCTAATAACCCTTCATCATATGAAGCCTGATGATTAAACTTATTTTTATCTAATAATTGATTTTGGGAAACAACAGTGCCAAACTTAGGATCACTAACAGCAAAAAAAACTTTTTTTATTCGCGACTGCAAAATCGCTCCTGTACACATTAAACACGGTTCTAAAGTTGAGTATAAAACGCAATCATTTAGTCTTCATTGACCTAATTTTTTAGCGGCATTAGCAATAGCAATCATTTCCGCATGCTCCAACGGATTATTATTAACTTCTTTAGAATTATAACCTTGACCAATAATAATACCATTGGGGTCAACAATTACTGCTCCAACGGGAACATCACCATTTTGATATGCGATTTTAGCAAGGGATATGGCTAATTTCATATATTTAATATGTGGCATTTTTTTACTCCTATTTTATTAATTTATTTTAGCATAAAAAAATACCACTACACATAGCACTTCTCCTTATGGCCGCTACTTTCGTCCTGACCAGATTCAGAGGTTACCATTGTAATGGTTATTTTAATTATAATGCATAATTAGGAAAAATAGCAATAAATTTTTTTAATTTTGTAGAAAACTCTTGATATTTATTGAATATACTTAATTTTAGGTATATTTTTAATATGATAGAGGTGAACAATAATTATGGAGAAAATAATTCAAGAACTAGTAAATACTGGTCGCGTTTAGTTTTCTTAGGTATTTTTAAAAAAATAAAAAATAATCATTTACTATAAATTATTTATAAATTATTTCAATATGCAAATTAAGTATATATGTAGAAACCATATACATATGACAAGATTTCGGTTTCTACAAACTTGCTGTTTGGATAGGTTACAATAAGTTGGACCATATTTATGGGGACTTTCAAATAAAATAAAATTATTAAGAAAGTAGGAAGATAAAAATGGGGAAAAACTCATATTCAAATGAATTTAAAAAACAAATTGTCATGCTTTATCAAAACGGAAAAAGCATTGTTGAAATTATTAAAGAATACGGAATTTCAAAATCAGCCATATATTCAGTGAATTGAAAATTTTAATAATTTTGGGTCATTTAAAGTGCAAGATAATCGCGCTGTCGAAGAAAATGAATTAATTTACTTGCGAAAAGAAAACCAACAATTACGAATGGAAAATGACATTTTAAAGCAAGCAGCACTGATAATAGTCAAAAAATAGGAATTATTAATAATAAAGAAAAATATTCCGTGCTAAAAATGTGTCAAATATTAAAAATAGCAAAATCAACATATTATTATCAAACTAATAATTTTGTTAAGTATGATATTAATAATTATGAAGAAGAAGTTATCAGTGCATTTAATAAAAGTCGTAAAATTTATGGTGCTCGTAAAATTAAAGCTGTTTTAATGAGAAAAGATATTATCTTATCACGTCGAAAAATCAGATTCCTTATGATCAAAAATAATTTGGTTTCTAAATACACCAAATTAAAATATCGTAATCATAAAACAATGGTTAATAATGACCAAATTAGTAATGTTTTAAATCGTCAATTTAATAACAAAAAACCTAATGAAGTTGTTGTTAGTGATTTAACATATGTGCAAGTTGGAGGAAAATGACATTATATTTGTTTATTAATTGACTTGTTTAATCGATAAATAATTGGCTATAGTGCCGGACCAAACAAAACCGCTGAACTAGTTCAACAAGCTTTTCATAAAACAACACGACCATTAAATAAAATAACTTTATTTCATACTGATCGTGGTAATAAGTTCAAAAATAAAATCATTGATGAAATTTTAATAACCTTTAATATTAAAAGATCATTGAGTGCGAAGGGTTGTCCTTATGACAATGCTGTGGCTGAAACAACTTACAAAACTTTTAAAACGGAATTTATCAAGGGTAAAAAATTTGAAAATTTAACACAATTAAAATGCGAATTATTTGATTTTGTTAATTGATATAACAACATTCGAATTCACGGCAGCCTAAATTATTTAACGCCTGTTGAATTTAGAAAACAACAGTCTACATAAAAAGTGTCCTAAAAAGGGTTGCCATACCACAATAAGAAAAGAAAGAAATTGAAAAATAAGAGAACTACATTCTTTATTGGTAAGGATAAAAGATTACCCACTGAAGACTTATCAAAAAGATTATTTAAATTAGGAACATTATTTTATGAAAATTTTGAGAATGCTAAATTAGTCGTTGGAGGTGATGGCGCAACTTGAATTAAACAACTAGCATCTTTTATGGGAGCTAAATATATTTTAGATCGATATCATGCTGTAAGAGAATTAAGAAAAGTATTCTTATTTTCAAAGTTATATCATGGTGAAGAACTTTTTCAAAAAGCTATTAATTATTTTTATTCTGGTGATTATGACAATTTAATGGAATTATTAAAAATTTATGCCCCGAAAGAAATATTTAAGTACTTTAAAAATAATCGAGTTGGCATTATACATCAAGGAGAAAGTTGGAATATTGGAGTATCAGCTGAATCTGATGTATCTAGATTAGTGAAATCATGTCTAGGCTATGGAAGTAAGACATTTTCGCTGGCCATACTTAAAAAAATGCTAAATGGAAGAACATATAAACTAAACAATAATTTTTTAATTTAATATTTTCAAAAATGTGCAAATTTAATAAGTTTGTAATTTTTGTTTTGCAGTTTTGATTAATAAATATACAATAAATTTACAATTGAATGAAAAAGACTTTTTTTCATTCTCTAC
Source organism: Spiroplasma endosymbiont of 'Nebria riversi' (assembly GCF_018831625.1). Taxonomy (GTDB): domain Bacteria; phylum Bacillota_I; class Bacilli_A; order Mycoplasmatales; family Nriv7; genus Nriv7. The sequence goes on along the minus strand of NZ_CP065193.1, from coordinate 603,400 downwards.
ATCTTTGTTATACGCCCGCGGTATTATATTTTAATATATAAAAAATTAAAGTAAAAATATTAATTTTACATAAAAGCCTTTTAAAATTATCAAGTTGATGATTTTTTTTATTTTATCAAGAGTTTTCGACAAAATTAAAAATAAATTTTAAAATCTTTAATCTAAACTATCAATTAAATCCAATCAATAAAACAAAATTCTAAAAAAAAGATGTTTCACGTGAAACATCTTTTTTTACTTAAACGGTAATCTTTTCTAATCCTCCTAAATACTTTTGCAATATCTTAGGAATCACAACCGTTTTACCATCAGATTGATAATTATTTTCTAAAATTGCCGCTACCAAACGATCAACTGCTAATCCCGACCCATTTAATGTATGAACTAACTTAGCATTATCTTGCGGCTTTGCTTTATAACGAATTTTTCCTCTTCGAGCTTGAAAATCTTCACAATTAGAACAAGAAGAAATTTCACGATATTTATTTTGTGAAGGCATTCAAACTTCAATATCATAAGTTTTCGCAGCACTAAATCCTAATTCACCCGTACAAAGTTCAATAACGCGGTGTGGTAGTTCTAAAAGTTCTAAAATTTTACAAGCATCATTAGTTAACTTTTCTAATTCATCATATGATTGTTCTGGTTTAGTAATTTTAACTAACTCAACTTTATGAAATTGATGCAAACGAATTATTCCCCGCGTATCTTTACCAGCTGCTCCCGCTTCAGAACGATAACAAGTGGTATAAGCACAGTATTTTAACGGTAACTTATGACCATCAATAATTTCATCTTTATATAAATTAGTTATTGGTACTTCTGCCGTAGGAATTAAATAATAATCTTTTTCTTGTAATTGAAATAAATCCTCTTTAAATTTAGGCAGATTTCCCGTAGTAATTAATGAATTTGCATTAACAATTGTTGGCGGAATAATTTCCTCATAACCAGATTGATAATGAACATCTAACATTAAATTAATTAAGGCACGAACTAAGCGGGCACCAGCGTTTTTATAAATAACAAAACGACTACCAGTTATTTTTGTTGCCCGAATAAAATCAATAATATCTAAATCTTTCGCAATATCTCAATGCGTATGCGTTGATTTTAAAGCCTTGTTTTCATTTCATTTTTTAACTTCAACATTATCGGCTTCACTTATCCCAATAGGAACAGTAATTTCAGGAATATTTGGTGTTTTTAATAACAAATCCTTAATTTCACTTGCAAAAACTAGTAATTGCTGTTTTAATGTTTCAATTAATAACTTATTACTTCCCAAATCTTCTTTTAAGACTTCAATTTCATTAGTTTTCTCTTTTTGTATTAATGATGCAATTAATTTTGATTGTTTATTATGTTCTGCTTGCTTTTGCTCTAATTTAGTAATAATTTCTTTGCGTTCCATATTTAATTGTTTAACTTTTTTTAAATACAAAAAATCAGCATTTCTGGTTGTTAATCTTTTAATAACTTCATCAATATTTTCTGATAAATAATTTATATCAATCATCTTAACAAACCCTTTCTTATTTAAATAATAATTCTAGTTAACAGAAATAATAGCACTAGTTTTTATCTTTTGTTCTGATTTTAACTTAATTAGTTTAACACCACTACTATTTCTTTGAGAAATTTTCATTTCACTCAAATTAACACGAATACCAATACCATTATTCGTAACAATTAACATCTCTTCATCACCTTTAATAGCTTTAATCGCAACAATATCACCGGTTTTAGGAGTTAATTTCATTGCTTTAACACCTTTAGTAGCTCTTTTTGTTAAACGAAATGACTGCAAAGGCGTTATTTTACTTAAACCATTTTCAGAAATAGTAATAATATTACTTCCCGTCGCACTAGTACAGCCCCCAATAACAAAGCAATCATTATCTAACATAATTCCTTTAATTCCTGTGGCTTTTCTTTGTAATAAACGAATTTCCTTTTCATTAAAATGAATTGCTTTACCATTACTAGTAGCGATAATAATTTTCGTATCACCGGTTGTTAATAAAACTTCAACAAGACTATCATTAGTCTTAAAATCAATTGCAATTTTACCTGTTTTACGAATTGAATCAAACTCACCAATAGCAGTACGTTTCACAATCCCATTTTTAGTAATAAAAAATAAATACTGTTTACTATTTTCTGAATTTACGGCAATTAAAGTTTTAATTTTTTCTTTTCGTTCAATATTAATTAGATTAATAATTGGCGTTCCTCTTGATACGCGTGAAAAACTACTAATTTCATAAGCTTTTAAACGATATACTTTACCAACATCACTAAAAAACAAAATATCATCGTGCGTATTAGCAATAATAATTATTCTGGTATCATCGGTTTCACCTAAATTTATTGTATTAACACCCGTCCCACCGCGTTTTTGGGTACGATATTCATCTAAATTTAACCGCTTAATATAACCATTTTCAGAAAAAATAATAACTACGGGTTCATTTTTAATTAACGATATTTCATCAATGGTAATATCCTCTTCATCACTAGTAATAATTGTTCTTCGCGGATCACCATAATTATTTTTAATTGTTATTAACTGCTTACTAATAATTTTTGTTTGTTCACTGACATCTTGTAAAACTTTTTGACATTGAGCAATCTCATCATTTAATGTTTGTAATTCTTCTTCTAATTTAACTTGTTCTAAACCAGTTAATCTTTGCAAACGCATTTGTAAAATCGCTTGAGCTTGAATTTTACTTAACGCAAATTTGCTAACTAATTTGTCAATTGCTTCTGTTGGTGCATTTGCTTTTTTAATTAAACGAACAATGGCATCAATATTAGATAAAGCAATAACTAATCCTTCACAAATATGAGCACGGTCTTGATTTTTTTGTAATTCAAACTTAGTTTTTCGAAATAAAACAACAAATTGATGTTCTAAATATGCTTGTAAAATTTGAAGTAAATTCATAAGTTTGGGACGACCATTATTTAAAGCAATTAAATTAATTGAATGTGTTGATTGTAACGGCGTCATTTTATATAACTTATTCAATAAAATTTTACTACTAACATCATTTTTTAATTCCATTACTACTCTAATCCCTTCGTGATTAGATTCATCGCGTAACGCATAAATACCTTGAATTTCTTTATTTTTTACTAAGTGCGATATTCTTTCAATTAAGCGGGTTTTATTTAATTGATACGGGATTTCATTAATAATTAAAGCTTTACGACCGTTTTTAAATGTTTCTTCAATTACTTTTCCCCGTACCGTAATCATATCACGACCTGTTAAATAGGCTTTTCTAATTCTTTGATTACCAATAATACTTGCTCCCGTGGGAAAGTCTGGTCCTTTAACAATATCTTGTGAAATTAATTGTTCAATTGTAACCTGAGGATTTTCCAACACATAAATTAAAGCATCAATAACTTCATTTAAGTTATGTGGCGGAATATCAGTTGTAATACTAACAGCAATTCCTTTTGAACCATTAACTAGTAAGTTAGGAAAAGATGCTGGTAATACTTTCGGTTCTCGTTCGGTACTATCATAATTATCAACAAAATCTACCGTATCCTTATTCATATCATTTACTAATTCATTAGCTAATTTACTCATTCGTGATTCCGTATAACGCATCGCGGCTGGATTATCGCCATCAATCGAACCAAAATTCCCTTGACCATCAACTAACGGATAGCGTGATGAAAATTCTTGTGCCATTCTTACCATTGAATAATACACAGCAGTATCACCATGCGGGTGATATTTCCCAATAATTTCTCCCGTAATTCGGGCTGATTTTTTATATGGTTTGTCATAAGTTATTCCTAAATCATACATAGCATATAAAATTCGGCGATGCACTGGTTTTAAACCATCACGAACATCAGGAATCGCTCGAGAAACAATAACTGACATTGCATATTCTAAAAAGCTTTCTTGCATTTCTTTACTAATATCAATATCTTTGACATTATGTTGCTTATCTAAATTCATTTATTTCACCTTCCTAAATGTCAAGATGCTTAACATATTGGGCATTCTCTTCAATAAATATTTTTCGCGGTTCTACTTGTTCACCCATTAACATAATGAAAGTCATATCAGCAATACTAGCATCTTCAATTGTTACTTTTAGTAACTGGCGATTTTCAGGATTCATTGTCGTACTTCATAATTGTTCGGCATTCATTTCTCCAAGTCCTTTATATCTTTGAATACTAAATTTTTGATCATCTTTTAACGATTTTTTAAAATTTTCTAATTCTTGATCAGAATATACATAATTACTCTTTTTACCAACTTGGATTTTATATAGTGGTGGTTGTGCAATATACACACAACCCGCGACAATTAATTCGTGCATATAACGATAAAAAAATGTTAGTAATAGCGTTCGAATATGAGCACCATCAACATCAGCATCCGTCATAATTATTACCTTATGATATCGTAACCTGTCAATATTAAAATCTTTATTAACACCACAACCTAATGATGTTATCATTGTTAAAATTTCATCATTTTCTAACACTCGTTCAATTCTTGCTTTTTCAACATTAAGAACTTTACCTTTTAATGATAAAATAGCTTGAAAATTACGGTCTCGTCCCATTTTCGCAGTACCACCCGCCGAATCACCTTCAACCATATAAAGTTCACTAATCTTAGCATCATTACTACTACAATCAGCTAATTTACCTGGTAGTGGTGCCACATCAAGTAAATTTTTCTTACGAGTAATTTCACGAGCTTTTCTTACTGCCATTCTTGCTCTAAAAGCTAATAATGTTTTTTCTAAAATATTCTTCGCAATTTGTGGATTTTCCATTAGAAAATTTTTAATAACATTACCAATCGCATTAGAAACTATTTGTCTCGCGACTTTATTACTTAATTTAGCTTTTGTTTGTCCTTCATATTGCGGATCAGATATTTTAAGAGAAAGTAAAGCAACTAAACCTTCTTTTAAATCATCTCATAATAATTTTTCATCATTACTTTTAATATACTTATTATTTAATGCATATTTATTTATTTCTCTTGTTAGTGCCAACCGTAATCCTTCTTCATGCGTTCCACCTTCAGAAGTATTAATGTTGTTACAAAAAGAATATAACTGCGTATGATATGTATCATTATATTGCGCAGCAAATTCAATATGAGTATCATCATATTGGTAATTACCATAAATTATTTCCTTATGAATAACAATGCGATCACTATTTAAATCAGCAACATAATCACGAAGCCCATTAAAATATTGAAATAATACTTGGCGTTGTGCTTTTTCATCAATAAGAATAATTTTTAAACCCTTATTTAAAAATGCTAATTGTTTTAATCGCGTTTTTAAAGTTGTGTAATTAAATGACTGCCCTTCTTCAAAAATACTAATGTCGGGCATAAAACGAACAACAGTTCCTCTTTTGTCAGTTGTGCCCGTAATTTTTAAAAATTCTTTGATTTTTCCTCCATTATGAAATTTTAAATTATAAATATTACCATCACGATATACCGTGACATCTAAATAACTACTTAAAGCATTAACAACCGATGCTCCCACACCGTGAAGACCACCAGATACTTTATAAGTTTCACCATCAAACTTACCACCAGCATGCAATACAGTAAATACTGTTTCTAAAACAGAAATTTTACTTTTAGGGTGAATATCAATCGGAATTCCACGACCATTATCTTCAATAATAATTTCATTATCATTTAACAAAGTAATTTTAATTTCGTTACAATAACCACCCATAACCTCATCAATTGAATTACTAATAATTTCTCATGCTAAATGATGTCATCCTTCTTTAGAAATATTTCCAATATACATTCCCGGTCGTTTACGAACTGCTTCTAAACCTTCTAAAATTTGAATTGAAGATGCATCATATTTTCTTTTCAACACTAAAATCTCTCCTATCACACATTGATGTTTTTAATACTATAAATTTACACCGAATATAAGTAATTATACAACTTTTAAGGACATTTAGGAAATACAATCAAGCCCCACCAAGTATAAAATTACATATCACAATAAAAATGTCTTAAAATAGTCTTAAAAATTAAAAATGCGGATTCATAACATAAAATTTATAAACTCGCATTTTTAATTTTTTAACTAATAAGTTCGCATTGGTAAGACTAACTGTAATAATGTCGGATCTTCATCACTAGTAATAATAATTGGTTTATCTTCAGCTGTTAAATTAATATTTAAATCACTAGTCTTAAAAGCTCTAATCGCATCAAGCATATACTGTGAGCGAACCGCAATATTCATTATCTCACCAGATAAATGAAACTTGCTTAAATGCTCATTAGAATTACCAATCTCACTAGAACTAGACTCCACCTTAATTTTATCATTACTAATATTTAACTTAATTGTAGTATTACTAATTTCGTGACTTAATACACTAGCACGATCAATGGCATTTAATAAATCACGATTATTAATCACAATCTTACTATTATAACTTTCAGGAATAATTTTATTAGTATTAGGGTACTTACCATCAATAATTTTTGATTGTAAAATTGTATTATTAATCTTAAAAACAACATTTCTTTCATTAATAATTATCGTAACATCATTATTTTTTTCACTAATCTTATTTACTTCTTGAATGACCTTTCCTGGAATAATAACTTCATAATCATCCTTACTATAATAAGGAAAATTTATCTCTTTACTAGCTAATCGAAATGAATCAGTAGCTGTAACCTTTAATTTTCCCTTACTAAACAAAAAATGAATCCCTGTAAAAATAATATTTCTCTCTTGTTCACCAATTGCAAATCCAACTTGATTAACAATTGCTTTTAAAATGCCGTCACTAATAATAAATTCTTGCCCTCTAGTATCAAATAAAATTTTAGGGTATTGATTAACATCTAAAGTATTTAATTGCGAATCAAAATTATTCGCATTAATACGAATTATACTACCTTCAACAACTTCAATGCGAATAATTTCACTTTCAATTTTCCGAATTACTTCACTAACAAATCGTACTTTAATTAAAGTTTTTCCCAATTCTTCAATTTGTAATTTACTTTCATTAACTTTAATTTCAACTTGCATTGATAGTGTTCCTGAAGAACCAGTTAAAACTAACTTATCAGGTTTAACTTCAAATAATAGACCCGTTAATGCTGGTAATGGTGATTTATATGATATGATTCGTGAAATTTTATTAATTTCATTTAATAATCTTGTGCGAGAAATAGTAATAATCATTTAGAGCAACTCCTTATATATTATATTTATATTTATTGTAGTATTAGTAGTATACTGTGGACAATGTGGATAACTTCCAAATACCGCTAACTATTTTATAGTATCACACATTTTTAGTGTTAATAATTTGTTAACAATTTTGTTAATAACTTTATTGCTTTAAAAAAGTTTATCCTTGACATTTAGCAATTAGCAAATGAACTACTTTAGCAAATTCTTTATTATTTTTAATTAAAATCTCAATTTTTTGACAAGCATTAATTACCGTTGAATGGTCTTTACCACCAAATTCAATCCCAATCCGTGAAAATGGTTCATCAATAAGCGTTCTTGCTAAAAACATTGCTAAATGACGGGCAATGGTAATGTTTGCAACTCTAGTTTTACTAATCAGCAACTTAACAGGAATATTATAATATTCGGCAACAATTTGTTTAATCTTTTTAATAGTAATTTTTTCTCGCTTGTCAATAATAATATTTGAACTTTTAAATGCTTCTTTAACATCTTCTAATTCAATTATTTTTTCAGCACTAATGTTCATTACTGAGAAGAAAATTATCCGATTTAAAGCTCCTTCTAATTTCCGAACATCAGTATTAAAATTTAAGGCAATAAATTCTAAAACTTCTTTGGCAAAAACCGTTGCATTATAATTAATTTCTTTAACTTTTAGGTTTAAGATATTTAAGGCTGTTTCAAAATCAGGAGCATCTAAACAAACACTTAATCCGCTTTGAAATCGTGACACCATCCTTTGTTCAAAACCATCTAATTCATCAGGATATTTATCAGAAGTTAGAATAATTTGTTTATTGTCATCAATAAAACGATTAAAAATATTAAAAAAGATTTCATTAGTTTTGTTTCTTTTGGCTAATAATTGAATATCATCAATTAATAATACTTGATAATTATTAAAAGAATCCTTAAAATCTTCAATCGCATCAATCCCATGATTATATATTTCTAAAAACATACGACCAAATTCTTCTGAAGATAAGTAGCGAATTTTAATATTAGGATTATTTTTAATAATTTCATTTTCTACAGCGTGTAATAAATGTGTTTTACCTAGTCCTGAATTTCCATAAATAAATAATGGATTTCAACTAACACCAAGATTTTTAACAACAGCCAATGATGCTTGATAAGCATCTTGATTACAAGATCCTTTAACAAAGTTAGTAAAGGTAAATTTTTTTTTATTACTTTTTAAATTATCGTCACATTCATCATATTGTTGATGGGGCATATTTTTAATTTCGTATTGTTCAAGGAATTTAACACTTAGTTGGCGATTACTAACTTGATTAATAATAATTTGAATTTTATTAGTTAAATTTTTTGTTAAAATTTCTTTTGCAAAACCACTCCGAACTAAAATGATACATTCATTATTGTTAGTAATTGAATGAATATTAGTATTTTTAATATAAGTATTAAAAATAATTGGATCAATTGTTTCACCCATTAATTTTGTTTTAACTTGTTCTCACATTTCTTTATGACTCATAAATCACACCTTGAATTACTTCCTATAAATATCATAACTTTAAAGTGGAAAAAGTTATCCACAAAATTTAATAATAACTAAAAAATTGTTAATTACTTGTTAATTAGATGTTGGTAATTGTTATTAAAATTAATCTCAATTAATTAGTTTTTCAATATCATAACTTTCTAATTCCAAAATATCATTAGGTAAACGAATAATGGGCGTATAACAAAGATGTAGTGAAATAAGAAAAAGACAATAATATCGTCTTTTTTGTTCTTTTGTAAAACAAAATATGCACTTCTTATAAATATTGGAGATTGGTTTATAATTATGTGTGTAAGGTAACCACTTTAGACCAGTAAGAATACTTCTCTTAACAATAATTTTTTAAAGAAGGTAGGTATTTTAATTAATAAAATTAAACTAACTTTATTAACTTGTTCGAACAAAAAACTAAATTCTATCTAAAAATTGTGTTGTAAATATGAGAACACTTTTTAGGTGTGCCAAAAAATGCTTTTTGGTAATTTTGAGAATTTCTCGCACCCAGTTAGCTAACATAATTTAGTTAACATAAGAGAGATAACATAGATTTATTTAGATAGTTAACTATGTTAGCTAACTAGGAAATTGTATATAAGGAAGGATATATATTATTTTTTTACAAAAACCAAAAAAATATTGATATGAGGAGTTAATAAATAATGACTAACTTAAAAAATTTATTTTTGAATAAAAAATATATTGTTGCTGAAATAACAAATTTGATTTTACTATCAATTCCCAATAGCGATGGTGGTTCTTGAGTTCCTCGCAAACTAGTATACCCATCAATTAAATATGCAAATCAGATGGTGGTTGGTATTTTTACAGAAAATGTTTATGAAGTTATTAAGTATGATGCCAACGGTGCAGAGAAAATTACAACCATTAAGGGGCAAGAAATTATTAATTTGTATGAAGAAGTTAAAATTAAAAATCGACAAAAATTTTTAGAAAATATTAAAAAATCTGAACTTGATAAAGATATTAATTTTAATTATATTATTCCCGAATGATTAAAAGAAACTGATTTAAATTAGTTATTAAATCTTGAACAAGTACGAAATGGCTAAAAAATATTGTTATGTTATATATTCTTGCGAAACCAATGAGTTAGTCGGCGTTTATGATAGTGTTGCTGAAATTGTAGAACGCTATTATGGACTTTCGCGTAATAATCCTAATTTTAAAAGAAAAGTCCGCTCATTAGAAACTGTAATTTATTACAAGAAAAAAGCTATTCGTCCGTGGAAATGAATTTGGTATGGCAACCCTTTTTTGGACACTTTTTAACATCTGTTTCATTTAACTTATAAGTCAAAGTTAAAAATGTAAGTTATTTAACTGAAAAATTATGATATGCCTTTCTGATAGCATAGTGCTACATTTAGCACGCACATTACTATTTAACATTTTGATTTCTCGTTCGCCTTTATTCTTTAAACCACTAACATTACGAGTATTTGTTTTAATGAGTTCTAAGGGCATAACAACATTACGAATGTATTAACCGTAATAAATGGTTTTCATATAAAAATCAGTCGGATTTTTAGCTTGTAAATTCATATTTTTTGCTCCTATTTTAGGTTTTCGTTCAGTTGTGTTATTTAATCAAGTAATAGTCGGCTTCGCCGACTAACCGCTAAGCGGGTGGGGCATACGCCTTCCGCACCGCTTCGCAGACCAAGATTTTTATCAACTAACTAGACAAGTTTTTTTGATTTTTTGATAATTCAATTTTTTGCAAGTTAACTATTTTCGGTTTTTTATCAAAAGTTAATTCGCAACTAAAAAATGATTTAACATTTTCTTTTAACAGTTTATAAATTTCTTGTTGTTCTAGATTGTTATCATCAATTCATAAGGCTTTTTATTCGCTGGTAGGCTCAAATAAGTCATTTTCATAACGCAAAAATTCGGCAGAATACCCTGACATCGTAGAACCATCTTTATTTTTAAATATTTTTCTTTTTATAGTAACTAATTTAACATTATATTTCATTTTTCTTTTTCCCTTTCGGATTTAAAATTTTTTTAATATGATTAATAGATTTTTGAACACAAACACCGTGATTTCCTAATTTTCTAATATGCAAACACCAGCGACATATTTTATAATTTATCTTTCCTTTCAAAATTAAAAACCGTTTTCATCACAAGAATTGCAAATTCCAACTGTATTTTTATTACCAATGACATAGCTTTCGTTGTCACATTCAATACAAAATATTACTGCCAAAAGAAAACACCCCCTAAAAATTTGTAAAAACCAAAATCTTGTCATATGTATATGGTTTATGTACCTTTGCTACCCCTCCCCTGCCAATAAAATTAGTTATTAAGAATGATATCAATATAAAAATAACCATTATTGTTATCATTACAAATGGTTATTTTTATATTTTTTAATGAAATATATTGCATTTTTTGGAAAATTTACCTGATGAAATGTTTTTGTGATATAATCCAATTATTAGGGAAATAATATAAATGAAATAAGGAGGCCATTTTGGAAGATTTTGATTTTATTAAGAAATTAAAACATATAAAGTTTAATGAAGACAATGTTATTAATGCCAGCATTGCTACATTTATTTTAAATAACTTAGAACAAATTGATGATTGAACATCAACAAGTGTTGCTGAAGCTTGTTTTACTTCTTCTAGTTCAATAATTCGCTTTTGTCAAAAATTAAATCTAAGTGGTTGAACTGAATTGAAGTATCAATTAAAACTTATTAATCAAAGAATTAAAAATTCAGGACGACAAGTTAATACTAATTTGCAATTGAAAAATAATATTACCTATTTTTTTAATGAATATATGAAAACAAGAGATGAGGAGAATAATTGATTATATTTAGATTTTATTAATAAAGATACTGATTTAATTGTTAAAAAAATTATTGATGCCAAAACAATCTTTATTTTTGGTTTTGGAATTTCATATTATCCCGCTATTTCTTTCGCACAAAGACTAAGATGAGTAAATAAAAATGTTATTTGCGAGAATGATATTAATGTTATTTATTCGTACTTGCCATTAGTTACTGCCGATGATGTTATTATTTGCCTATCATTAAGTGGTACAAATAAATTAATTGGTGAAATAATTGAAGAAGTAAAAGATAAAGCTTATTCAATTGGTATTTTTTGCAAAGAAACAAAATTAGTTAAAAGTTTTAAATCCTATTTTTTAATTAAATCGGAAGAAGAACAATTATGAAGTGTTTTTTCAATTAGATTGCAATTATTAATGCAATTATTAGATTTCTTGTATGCAAAAATAATTAATGTTAAGTTATAAATTAAAATAAAGGTAGGACTGAATTTAAATGGAATTTAAACATATTTTTAGTAATTTTAAAAAACTTAAGCTAACATCTAATAATTTTCAACTAAAAAATACTTTAAAGCATTTTCGTAATAAAACAGGTTCAGGATTACAAAAACTTGCTAAATCATTAATGTTTCCGATTGCTATTTTACCTATCGCGGCAATATTGAGTCGTGTGGGCGGATTAATGATGACTAAAGATTTCGGAATTACTGAGAACGGTGTTATTTGATATATTGGTTCAGTATTGCAGGTTATTGGTGCCAGTGTTTTTGATAATCTTTCTGTTCTTTTTGCTATTGGCGTGGCTTTTGGTTTTGCTAAAGATAATCGTGGTGAAGCAGCTCTTATTGGTTTTTTTGCTTATACAATATTAATTGGTCTAATGGCGATATTACCAAAAATTGTTTATTCAACAATTTTATTAGATGTTAACTTAGAAAATAAATCAAAACTTTTATATCAACTTAAAGGCAATGAAGTTATTTATTCTATTGATATGGGAATTTTGAGTGGCATTATTGCTGGTATATTAGCAGCCACTTGTTATAATCGTTTTCAATCCATTAAGTTGCCAACTGCTTTGTCATTTTTTTCAGGAAGAAGATTTGTGCCATTAGTTGTTATTTTGGTTTCTTTACCAGTTGCTATTTTTGTGGCAATAATTTGACCTTGACTTCAGTTAGGACTTTTAAGTTTTGGACAAACTATTATTCCTGAAAAAGTTGACAATTCAACGCGTCATATTCAATGAGGGGTTGCTAGCGTTTATACAATGTTTAATAGAGCATTAAATCCTAGTGGTTTAATGCGTGTTCTTAATATTTATTTTTTTTGACAACACCCTTATACTACTTCACAGAACGGAACAGTTATTAATGGCGATATTCCTGCATTTCTTAGTAATGATTTAGTTGTTGGCGCTGGATTATTTCAAAGTGGGTTTTTTCCTATTATGATGTTTGGATTACCTGCTGCTGCCTTGGCGATCATTAAATGTGCTCATCCTGACCAAAGAAAAAAAGTTATGGCATTATTACTTGGAGCGGCGTCCATTTCATTTTTAACTGGGGTTACTGAACCGTTAGAATTTAGTTTTATTTATGCAGCCCCCGTATTATTTTTTGTTCATATTGTCTTATCAGGCATTATTTCTGCAATTACTGTTGGTTTAGGAATTCGGATTGGCTTTGGGTTTTCTGCAGGTGCTATTGATTATATTTTAAGTTTTTATCAATCAATGAAAATTGCTAAAATAACTTGGGAGTCAGGTTTTGCCCAAGTGCTAGCAAATCCGGCTTGAATATTACCAATTGGTATTATAAGTGGGGGGGCTTACTACTTTTCTTTTAGTTATTTGATTAAGAAGTTTAATTACCAGACATTAGGTCGCGAGGAAAATGTTAGTGAAATAAATAATTTGGATAATAGTTTACCACTATCTTCTTATCAGTTATTAGCGAGAGAAATTTTGGATATTTTAGGTAAAGATAATATTATTAGTGCTGATAATTGCATTACAAGGCTAAGAATTGTTGTTAAAAATGTTGATGCTGGAAAAATTGAACAATTAAATAAAGTCAGATTTAAAGTAAGAAAAATTGTTAATAAGCTTAATCCGAAAATGATTTCAGATAAGGATATGCAACTGGTTGTTGGCAATGATGCTCAATTTATTGCTGATGAGTTAAAAAAAATGCTTCAATCATCAGAAGTGTTGTTGGCAACTAATTTTTAAAAATAGGAAATAGTTTTTATTTTAAAAGCATTAAAAGAAGGTAACTTGGCATTACTGTTAGTGCTGTAAATAAAAAAGGTAGCAACGCTACCTTTTTCTTTGTTAATTTTATTTATTGTTTAACAACAATAATTCCTACGGAATTAACACCGGCGTGACTGACAAAACAGTTAGGGAGGAATGCTTTTTTGATTTTAAGTTCGGGGTGGTTGGTTATAATTTTGTTAATAATTGTGGTGACTTTTTTATCACATTGTGATGTGAGAATTTCTAAGATATAATTTTCATTATTAATAAATTCTTTAATTTTTGTGATTACGCTTTCAATAGCGTTGTTTAAGGTTCTGGCAATTCCGCTTTTTTCTGATATTTCGCCGAATTTAATAATTACTTTAACGCAGATTAAACTTATTAGGGAAGCAACAACAGATTTAGCACGACCACCTCTAGAAAGTCGCGAGATATCTTCAGGGATAATGTAAATTAAACTATTTTTTTTAACTTGGGTTACCATTTTATTAATATCATTAATGTTGTCGCCGTTAGCTACAATCTCACTAGCTTTAATTGCTAATGTACTATTAAATGTAGCAGCGCCGTTAGTATCAATAATATGAACGCGGTTTTTAAATTCATTTTCTTGTGATAACATATAGGCGTTTTGATATTGACCAGATAATCCTTTAGCAATCGGAATAAAGATAATTTCATCATTCCCTTCAGCTAATAGTTTTCGCCATAAGCTCATTAGTTTCCCCGGTGATGATTGACTAGTTTTAGTATATTCACCATTTTTAACACGAGCATAAAAATTAGATTTTTTAATATCACTAGTGGTATCTTCAATTTCAGTTCTATCTTCAAAACTTATTAATAAAGGAATGATATTAATATTCTTTTCTTTTAGAGTTGTAGGGTCAAGGTTGCTAGATGAGTCAACAATAATAGCAATTTTCTTATTTGTGTTGGACATTTTTTTCTCCTTTACTTTATTCAATATACAAGTACAAATGTATTATATCCGGTGTGAGCAGCAATAACATTTTGGTATGGCAACCCTTTTTTGGACACTTTTTATGTAGACTGTCATTTTCTAAATTCAACAGGCGTTAAATAATTTAAACTGCCATGTATTATAAGATTATTGTATCAATTAACAAAATCAAATAATTCGCATTTTAATTGTGTTAAATTTTCAAATTTTTTACCCTTGATAAATTCCGTTTTAAAAGTTTTGTAAGTTGTTTTAGCCACAGCATTGTCATAAGGACAACCCTTCGCACTCAATGATCTTTTAATATTAAAGGTTATTAAAATTTCATCAATAATTTTATTTCTGAACTCATTACCACGATCAGTATGAAATAAAGTTATTTTATTTAATGGTCGTGTTATTTTATGAAAAGTTTGTTGAACTAGTTCAGCGGTTTTGTTTGGTCAGGCACTATAGCCAATTATTTCTCGATTAAACAAGTCAATTAATAAACAAATATAATGTCATTTTCCTCCAACTTGCACATATGTTAAATCACTAATAACAACTTCATTAGTTTTTTTGTTATTAAATTGACGATTTAAAACATTACTAATTTGGTCATTATTAACCATTGTTTTATGATTACGATATTTTAATTTGGTGTATTTAGAAACCAAATTATTTTTGATCATAAGGAATCTGATTTTTCGGCGTGATAAGATAATATCTTTTCTCATTAAAACAGCTTTAATTTTACGAGCACCATAAATTTTTACGACTTTTATTAAATGCACCGATAACTTCTTCTTCATAATTATTAACATCCTACTTAACACAATTATTAGTTTGATAATAATATGTTGATTTTGCTATTTTTAATATTTGACACATTTTTAGCACGGAATATTTTTCTTTATTATTGTTAATAATTCCTGTTTTTTGCGAATTATCAGTGCTACTTGCTTTAAAATGTCATTTTCCATTCGTAATTGTTGGTTTTCTTTTCGCAAATAAATTAATTCATTTTCTTCGACAGTGCGATTATCTTGTACTTTAAATGACCCAAAATTATTAAAATTTTCAATTCACTGATATACGGCTGATTTTGAAATTCCGTATTCTTTAATAATTTCAACAATGCTTTTTCCGTTTTGATAAAGCATGACAATTTGTTTTTTAAATTCATTTGAATATGAGTTTTTCCCCATTTTTATCTTCCTACTTTCTTAATAATTTTATTTTATTTGAAAGTCCACATAAATATGGTCCAACTTATTGCAACCTATCCATTAGAAGATATTAAACTCATATGCTTAATTGTAAATTTTTCTTTAGTAATGATTTTAATTACTTCTTCTTTTAATTCCATATCACATAATGAATGCATAATTGTTAATTCGCCAGCACTGTCATAGT
Source organism: Spiroplasma endosymbiont of 'Nebria riversi' (assembly GCF_018831625.1). Classification (GTDB taxonomy): domain Bacteria; phylum Bacillota_I; class Bacilli_A; order Mycoplasmatales; family Nriv7; genus Nriv7. The sequence goes on along the minus strand of NZ_CP065193.1, from coordinate 587,140 downwards.
GCTTTTTGATTTCTTTTAAAACCTCTCTTTAATTGCTTTTTTAAATGTTCTGGTTTTATCAAATTTATCAATAAAACCATTAAATTCTAGGATTGGTTTAATTTTCAATAAATTAGTTAGGGGGTAGCAGCAGCACTGCTAATTCTGCTCCCACGAACCAATGTATCTAATTGATATTGAAGAATGAAGGCGCAATATTTTTTTTCTGTTCATCAATAAAACCTTGTAATTCATTAATAGGTCGTTCTTGTAAAGATAGTTCTGTGTGGTTAATCATTTCTTTATTAATGTCGCCAACTGCCTTGCTATCAATTATATAGACTTTGTCTTTATAAGCATTATCTTGAGCCAGTAATATTGCACTTTGATATTGTCCCGATAAATGCGAAGAAATCGGAAAGAAAAGAATTTGTTCATATTCTTGTAGTAGTTCATCTCATTTTTCTTTTAAAATTCCTGGTGGCGTTTGACCGGTTTTAATTGGTTCAGTTTCTAAAATTTTATAAAATTTATCAATAGTAATTTTTTTATTATTGTCAGCAATAGTTTTATTGTTAACATTTATCACATTAAAGGGACAAATGCCATATTATGTTCTTTTGCTTGTTCTTCATCATAACCAGTTGCTGATTCCACTAAGATAATGTATTACTTCATTAATTTTACACCTCACAAAAATCTCTATTTTGTTTATTAATCAATTATAAACTTTGATATAATATTATTCAAGAAAAGAAATAGTAAAGGATAATTTGATGATAAGAATAGCAAAATTTGTAATCAAAAAAGAAATTTTATTAAAAAACTATATTATAATATTTATTAAGTAGCAAAATTGATATATTAAAACTAATAATTATATAAGAGATTTGAGGCTATTTAAATGACAAAATTTAAATTTGATGTTCGTATTAAAGAAGGCTATTATAGTGCGATTTATTTTTTTAAAAACCCAAAAAATTATTTTAATTTTGTAGAAAACTCTTGATAAAATAAAAAAAATCATCAACTTGATAATTTTAAAAGGCTTTTATGTAAAATTAATATTTTTACTTTAATTTTTTATACATTAAAATATAATACCGCTGTTTGTTGGTTTGGAGTTAAAACCTTATGTTGGTATTTTCATTTTCAGAGATTTAAATAATTTTGAATATTAGTAAAACCTAAACCATGATAATGAATTAAGGCTTCTTTAAGACTAGATTGTAATTTACTGATTTTATTTAAGTTACGATAACTAGCTTCAGGATTAATTGTTGTTTTAGTTACACATAAAGTAGAATTTGTTTGTTTTGCTACTAAAAAATATAATTTTTGCATATCAGAAGTAATAATTGAATTTTGATTAATTAATTCTTTGTTCATATTTTCAATAACTCATTGTTTTTGTAAACGTTTGGTGTTTGTGGATTTAACATAAATATTTTTATTATTATCAACTGCTGCTTGAATACAGCATTTAGTATTAGTTGCGAATGGATCAAGGTGAATTCTTCGTGGATCAGTTTTATGTTTGAAATTTCCTTTATGAATTTCTTTAATAAATGTTTCATCGATTTGGATTTTACCAGATAATTTTTTAAATTTTAATTGGGTATTTTCTAATTATTTTGATTTCATTAATTTTTGACGATTATATCAAGCAGTTTTTAATGTAGTTTTAATAAAACGAGAAATTGTTTTACTAGATTGCCCCAGCAATGAAATTTGAATCAATAAATTTCATTGTTCATAATTTAAATGACTTCAATAAATAAAATGATTACGAAAAGCGTCAAAACTTGCACGTCAATTTTTACATAAATATTTTTGTTTTCCTTCTGAATTATGTCCATTTTTAACGCAATGGTAAGATTCACATTTAGGGCATTTAATACCATGTGCTCTAAATTTTTGATCAATTTCATTTAAACGTTTTTGTTTTTTTATTAATTCTGCTTGTTGTTTGACTTTTTCATAAAATTCTAAAAATTGATCATCTGTTAAAGTATTTACTAGTTCTTGAATTATTTTTTCCATAATTATTATCCACCTCTATCATATTAAAAATATACCTAAAATTAAGTATATTCAATAAATATCAAGATTTTTCGACAAAATTAAAATAATTTTTATTGTGTAAAAATTCAATAATATGATAAAATGGTAATGAATAAAAATGACAATAACAAGAAAAGCAGGGTTAGTTTAGTAATTAAATAATATAATTAGCTGATTTTTTTACTTCTTCAAAGCAATACCTAAGAAAACTAAACGCGACCTTAAAATTATTTTTGTTTTGTAATTTTGTGATTTTATGTTATTATCAAGATGGTTGAAAAAGATAAATTTGTCTTCTCCCTTAGTTAGTTTTATTTTAATAGATAAATATTTATTGAAATAAGACATCACCAACCGAATAATTTATTCCCTCTAAGTGAAGATGACCAATTAGATATTGATACACCAGAAGATTTAGAAATTTGAGTTGATAAAACGATAAAAATTTCATAGTTATTATTGATATATTTAGTTTAAAGAGATTGTAATAATTTCTTAGATTAACTAAATAATATTTGATTTAGTTATTAAAAATAGAGTGGAGGTTATTGTTTGAATTTTAAAATAAAAAAATTTTTAGAATTCATTTTTAAATTTAAATAGAAAAGGAACGGTTTATATGTCATCAAAGCTTAGATTTAAACAGTCTTTAGGTAGTTTTTGGAGTAACTTTAAAGAAAAAAGTCAAGGTGTTCTTCAAAAATTATCTAAAGCATTTATGTTGCCGATTGCGTTGTTACCAATTGCGGGATTATTTTTAGGAATTGGAGCAACAATTGAAACACTTGCTAAAAATGCTGATGCAGAAGCTTGAGAAACTTTTGGAACATTTTTAAAAATGACGGGCGATGTCCCATTTGCTAATTTACCAGTATTATTTGCAATTTCAGTTGCAATTGCTTTTACTAATGATGCGGGAGTTGCGGGTTTAACTGCATTAATTGGTTTTCTAATTTTCGTTGTTGTAATTGCTGTCTTTATGAATCAGGGGGTAATAAACTATAACTATGTTTTAGCATATGTTGATGATGCCGGTAAAGATCAGAAGATTGTAATTTCATTAAAGGAATTATATATGGGAAAAGATTTAATACCAAAATTAACTGCTGAATTTAGTAAATTATTAGGAGGAACATTGGACGGAAAAACAATTGATGATACTTTTTATCAAGTAATATCGTCAAGTGAAACGCCGATTAACTATAATTTATGATTTTGAAAAGGTGATTTAGCAATTGATAATAAATTAACGACATCAATTTTAGGTATTGGACCAACACTAAATTCAGGAGTATTTGGAGGAATTATTGTTGGGGCGTTAGTTGCTTTTCTTTACAATCGCTTTTATCTAACAGAATTACCTTCTTACATTAGTTTTTTTAGTGGCGTAAAATTTGTCCCAATTGTGGTATTCTTTGCTGTTATTCCCTTGGCGTTTATTTTTATTTTAATATGACCGCCAGTTGGGGCAGCATTTAATTGATTTGGGCGTTCATCAGGAACATTACCTGTGGGATTAGATTCATTATTTTTTGGATTAATTGAACGGTCATTAATTCCTTTTGGATTGCATCATGTGTTTTATGCACCATTGTGATGATCTGGTGCTGGTGGAGCGATTAGTGACTTTGCTAGTACTGGGGATGTGGCTAATCCATTAACTTTAACAGCTGTTGGTGACCAAACAGGATTTATGGCAGTTATTGCTGATGGAAAATTAACATTGCAAGATATGTGAGGTCGGGGATTACGACTAGGACGATTCCAAGCAGGTAAGTTTCCCTTTATGATGTTTGGATTGCCAGCCGCCGCCGCCGCTATGGCATTGACGGTACCTAAGGAAAATCGAAATACAGCATTAGGAGTATATGCTTCTGCCGGATTAACCAGTTTCTTAACAGGAATTACTGAACCGTTAGAATTTAGTTTCTTATTTGTGGCCCCGTGGTTATTTTATGGGATTCATGTGCCTTTAGCGGGAATATCATTTATGTTAATGAATGTTTTACAAGTAAAAATCGGAATGACTTTCTCTGGTGGAGTATTAGACTGAATTATTTATGGAATTGTTCCAAGTTTTAGTGGTCAAACAACTAATTGATGAGTTGTATCAATTGTTGGTGCAGCCTATGCAGCGATTTATTTCTTCTTATTTTATTTCTTGATTTTACGATTTAATATTAAAATTCCGGGAAGAGAAGCTGTTGATGGGCAGATTCGTTTATTTACAAAAAAAGATTATCAAGCAGCAAAAAGTCAATCTAAGACTGCGTTGCCAATAAAAGATAATATTATTAATGATGAAAAAGAAAAACTTAAAGATAAGAAATCTGGAAAAGGAATTGTTACAGCAGAAAAAATATTAGCTGCTTTGGGTGGAACAGAAAATATTGAAAATATTGATGCTTGTGCTTCAAGATTGCGAGTGCAAGTCGTTGATATGAATAAAGTTGATGCTGGCGAATTAGAAATTTTAAGTACTAAGCCTATTAAAAAGAGTGGTAAGAAGCAAGTGGCCGTAGTTTTTGGTGGTCAATCAGATATTTGAAAAAATAAAATTAAGGAAAATTTGTATTCCTCTTCTTCCACAGAAAATAGTAAAAAGTAATAAATATTTATTAGTAAATAGTAATTAATTAAGAGTAAATTTAAAAAAAATTAAATTCACTCTTTTTTCAGTTGAATTTAAAAATTAATATGTTTTAATAAAAGAAAGAAGCTGAAAGGATTGATTATTAAATGATGAACGATAAGTTAACTAAGTTATTAATTATTTCGAGTTTATCAATAGGAACTACAAGCAATTTAGGCACTATTAATAATATTAAAAGTAAAGAAGAAAAATCTGTTGATGTTTTAAATCTTATTGCCAATAAAATAGTTGATGGGCGTATAACAAAGAGGTAGGGAAATAAGAAAAAGACGATAATATCGTCTTTTTTGTTCTTTTGTAAAACAAAATATGTTGTGGCAACCCTTTTTTGGACACTTTTTATGTAGGCTGTCATTTTCTAAATTCAACAGGCGTTAAATAATTTTGAATATTAGTAAAACCTAAACCATGATAATGAATTAAGGCTTCTTTAAGACTAGATTGTAATTTACTGATTTTATTTAAGTTACGATAACTAGCTTCAGGATTAATTGTTGTTTTAGTTACACATAAAGTAGAATTTGTTTGTTTTGCTACTAAAAAATATAATTTTTGCATATCAGAAGTAATAATTGAATTTTGGTTAATTAATTATTTGTTCATATTTTCAATAACTCATTGTTTTTGTAAACGTTTGGTGCTTGTGGATTTAACATAAATATTGTTATTATTATCAACTGCCATTTGAATACAGCATTTAGTATTAGTTGCGAATGGGTCAAGGTGAATTCTTCGTGGATCAGTTTTATGTTTGAAATTTCCTTTATGAATTTCTTTAATAAATGTTTCATTGATTTGGATTTTACCAGATAATTTTTTAAATTTTAATTGGGTATTTTCTAATTGTTTTGATTTCATTAATTTTTGACGATTATATCAAGCAGTTTTTAATGTAGTTTTAATAAAACGAGAAATTGTTTTACTATATTGCCCCAGCAATGAAATTTGAATCAATAAATTTCATTGTTCATAATTTAAATGACTTCAATAAATAAAATGATTACGAAAAGCGTCAAAACTTGCATGACAATTTTTACATAAATATTTTTGTTTTCCTTCTGAATTATGTCCATTTTTAACGCAATGGTAAGATTCACATTTAGGGCATTTAATACCTTGTGCTCTAAATTTTTGATCAATTTCATTTAAACGTTTTTGTTTTTTTATTAATTCTGCTTTTTGTTTGATCTCTTCATAAAATTCTAAAAATTGATCATCTGTTAAAGTATTTACTAGTTCTTGAATTATTTTATAATATTTTTTTTTAATTTTTCTAAACAATCCAATTTTTCTCAACTAAAATTATCATCTTTACCAAAATGACCATAAACAGTAGTTTTTTGATAAATCGGTTGCATTAACTGCAAACAATCAATCATTCCTTGCATCGAAAAATCAAAAACAGTACTAATAGCATCATTAATTATATTAAGAGCAATCTTTTCAGTATTAAATGTCTCAACATAAACAGCAATCGGCGCTTTCATGCCAATAGCATATGTCAATTGAATTTCACATTTATCAGCCCAATTTAAAGCAACAATATGTTTAGCAACTTTTCTTGCCATATAAGCAGCTGTCCGATCAACTTTAGTAGCATCTTTGCCAGAAAAGGCACCACCACCACTACGAGCATATCCACCATAAGTATCCACAATAATTTTTCTTCCTGTTAATCCCGTATCACCATAAGGCCCGCCAATAACAAATCTTCCTGTTGGATTAATCAAAAATTTAAAATCAAAATTTAACTTATAATTCTTAGCAATAACTAGCATAATTTTTTGATGAATAAATGTTTTAAATTCACTTTCATTATAATCAGGATGATGTTGAATTGACATTAAAATTGTATCAATTTTAGGTTGACGCCGATTACTATAATCAATCGTTACTTGTGATTTCATATCAGGGCGCGCATCTTTAAATTGTTGATTTTTTCTTAAAGAAGAAGCCAAATGTACTAAATCATGGGCAATTTGAATGGCTAACGGCATATAAGTTTTAGTTTCATTAGTAGCATAACCAAAAATAATTCCTTGATCGCCTGCTGCTAATTGATGATTATGTTCCACACCACGAATAATATCTTGTGACTGACTATGAATTAATACTTGAATATGACAAGTATTACCATTAATACCAATTTTTTCATCAATATAACCAATATCACAAATAACTTTTCTAGCAATCGCTTCATAATTTACAATTGCTGATGATTTAATTTCGCCACCAATAATAACCATATTAGTAGTAATAAACACTTCACAAGCTAGTCTTGTTTGTGGGTCTTGTTTTAAACAAGCATCCAAAATAGCATCAGCTATTTGATCACAAATCTTATCCGGGTGTCCCTCACTAACAGATTCACTAGTAAATAATATTTTTCTCATACTTTCCTCCATTAATTTATTTAAATAATATAAAACCTTCTTTAACTAAAAAGAAGGTTTTATATTTTAGATATAATCCTCCCCTTATTGTTGATATTTACCCCGCTAGAAGCACCTTCTTTTAAAAATAAAAGGGTTGCTACTGGTTAAAACTAGCATATCCAGTTCAAAATAAGTGAATGAAAATTTTAAATTATCCTTAAAAATGCAAATCACTTAAAATTAATGGTCGCGTTTAGTTTTGTTAGGTATTGCTTTGAAGAAGTAAAACAATCAGCTAATTATATTATTTAATTACTAAAATAACCATACCTTTCTTGCTATTGTCATTTTTATTCGTTACCATTTTATCATATTATTGAATTTTTACACAATGAAAAATTTAATGGTTGCGTTTAGTTTTCTTAGGTATTTTTAAAAAAAGAAAAAATAATCATTTACTATAAATTATTTATAAATTATTTCAATATGCAAATTAAGTATATATATCCTATGTATGATTTGTGTTGTAAAAAATTTTTAATTTTGTAGAAAACTCTTGATATTTATTAAATATACTTAATTTTAGGTATATTTTTAATATGATAGAGGTGGATAATAATTATGGAAAAAATAATTCAAGAACTAGTAAATACTTTAACAGATAGATGATCAATTTTTAGAATTTTATGAAAAAGTCAAACAACAAGCAGAATTAATAAAAAAACAAAAACGTTTAAATGAAATTGATCAAAAATTTAGAGCACAAGGTATTAAATGCCCTAAATTCGAAGCTTACCACTGCGTTAAAAATGGACATAATTCAGAAGGAAAACAAAAATATTTTTTAATTTTGTAGAAAACTCTTGATAAAATAAAAAAAAATAATCATTTACTATAAATTATTTATAAATTATTTCAATATGCAAATTAAGTATATATATCCTATGTATGATTTTTGTTGTAAAAAATTATTTTAATGTTGTTTTTATAACCTTTTATTAAGATTATGTTTGTTAATATTAAATATTTTGTTTTATTACTTATTTTTAAAATAAAATAATAATTAAATTGTAATTACTTTTCTTTTAAAATTATCCAAATCTTTACCACCTAACAAAACTTTATGCGTCCAAATGAGGTGCGATTTAATTCAATAAAATGGTTATTTTTTTCTATTATTCATTTGCAAAATTTCATCTTGCGCCTCACTTTATTTTTTTTGTTAGCGAACTGCGCCAAGTAATTTTTCAAACATTTTAAAGCAAATAAATAATATTGCCAAAATAAATGGAAAAATGAATATTCAATAGTCAGCAAAGAAGTTGCCGACTTGAGGCATATTAACAGCAATAATTTCTCACATTTTAGTAAACGCTGTTATAATCGCATTTCATAATTTAGTCATCGCGTCACTAGCTGTTATCTTTGTTACTGCTGGTGCTTCTGTTAAGAAAGTTCCAATCATATAATCACCCCCTTTCTTTTTAAAACATTCACCATTTATATTCAAAGTTTTTCTTAAATTTGTTAAAACCACGATTAATCTTAACGCGGTTATATTTTTTTCTAATTAATTTTGAATTTCTTTGGGAATGCATCACAATGTAACTTCTTGACATTAATTTTGCCTCTATCTAAATACTGATATGGTTTTTCAAAGTAGTATTAAAATAAATCACACCATAAACGCTGTTAAGAATCAAAAAGCAATGTTTGCTATTAAAAGTCAAAGTGGTGCTTAGGTTAATTTAATTTATTTACCACCAGTAATGTGAGCCGGAATAGTTGTAATTTGAATAAATAAATCTCAGAAAGTTTGTTTAATTTGTTCTCAATTAAATTCTTTTAAGTTTATTGTCATTTTTTATCTCCCAAAAATCATTTTTATTGGTAAATACATAATTGAAATTAGTGTGAAAAGAAAAGTAATGATAATAATTAATCCGGCAATAAACGCAACTTGTGCAGGCATTTTTTCTATCGGAACAAACAGTTCTAAGAATCCCATGATAATTTTTCAAAACATTATTTTTTATCTGCGTTATTGTTTTTTCAATTAGGAGCTTTAACTCATTCTTCAAAGCGAGCAATAAATACTTTTTCGTCTTTTGTAAAATTACCAGAATTATTTTTAATGGCATTTTTATATTTAATTCGCATTTTTATTTTGGCATAAATTTTATAAGCAAAATATGCCGATAACATTATGCTGATAATAATAAATATTAGTCCAATTGTGATATTCATTTTTAAGCTCCTTTAAAATAGTTATAATTTATATCTTTTTTGTTGTTTTCTTTTTCGGTAAGGAAGAAGCCTAATAATTCTTGCCCCTTAATTAATTTGGTTTCATTTTCTTTTTGATTAATTGAGATTACTTGATAGTCACTATCTTTAATTATTCCAATGCAAATTGAATTCTCATATTTTCCTTTATAAACAAATCGCTTTGCAAACCAAATGCCGATTTGTTCATTAAATCACCGAATTTTTGGGGCTTTAATAAACATTGCGTTTTGTGTTTCTTTTAAGAGATATTTTTTAGTATTTAAGAAAATGTTTTCAATGTTTTTCATAGTAAATTACCTTTCTTATAAATAAACTAAGTTATATTAACTAAGTTAGTTAACTTAGTTTTTTAAACACTTATATATCGCAGATTTAATTGTTTAACAAGCTTTGTTAGTAAATTTTGTTTTTTAATTAGATAAAAATTTTAATAATTTTAAACTTAGCATATCCCCTATAATAGAAATTTCTACACTTTAACATCCGCGCCCTACCCTTGGAACTAATTTAATAGCGTGTATATTTTTAGGGAATCCACCAATTAATTTTTTTATTGCAAAACGAAACAAATTGCTATAGCTAATAGGGTGTTATCTATTAACTGGTAAATTTCTTTTGGTTATGGCGGCCACCCACAATTTATCGTGTTTTAATACATACCAACATTATTAATTCACTTGTATTCAATTTTCAAAGAACAAATTTTTAACACCTTATAAAATAAAAAGACAATCATTGCTGACCGCCTTAATACTTATTCAAACATTCACCCACCTAACAAAACTTTATGCGTCCAGGAAAACAAAAATATTTATGTAAAAATTGCCGTGCAAGTTTTGACGCTTTTCGTAATCATTTTATTTATTGAAGTCATTTAAATTATGAACAATGAAATTTATTGATTCAAATTTCATTGCTGGGGCAATCTAGTAAAACAATTTCTCGTTTTATTAAAACTACATTAAAAACTGCTTGATATAATCGTCAAAAATTAATGAAATCAAAACAATTAGAAAATACCCAATTAAAATTTAAAAAATTATCTGGTAAAATCCAAATCGATGAAACATTTATTAAAGAAATTCATAAAGGAAATTTCAAAAATAAAACTGATCCACGAAGAATTCACCTTGACCCATTCGCAACTAATACTAAATGCTGTATTCAAGCAGCAGTTGATAATAATAAAAATATTTATGTTAAATCCACAAACACCAAACGTTTACAAAAACAATGAGTTATTGAAAATATGAACAAAGAATTAATTAATCAAAATTCAATTATTACTTCTGATATGCAAAAATTATATTTTTTAGTAGCAAAACAAACAAATTCTACTTTATGTGTAACTAAAACAACAATTAATTCTGAAGCTAGTTATCGTAACTTAGATAAAATCAGTAAATTACAATCTAGTTTTAAAGAAACCTTAATTCATTATCGTGGTTTAGGTTTTACTAATATTCAAAATTGTTTAAATCTCTGAAAATGAAAATACCAACATAAGGGTTTAACTCCAAACCAACAAACGGCGGTATTATATTTTAATGTATAAAAAATTAAAGTAAAAATAGTAATTTTACATAAAAGCCTTTTAAAATTATCAAGTTGATGATTTTTTTTATTTTATCAATAGTTTTCGACAAAATTAAAAATTTTTCATTGTGTAAAAATTCAATAATATGATAAAATGTTAATGAATAAAAATGACAATAACAAGAAAAGCAGGGTTAGTTTAGTAATTAAATAATATAATTGGCTGATTGTTTTATTTCTTCAAAGCAATACCTAAGAAAACTAAACGCGACCATTAAAAATAATTAGTTAATATCAATGGATTTTTTATGTTATAATTATGTTCCATATTTAAAGAAACTATCTTTTAGGAGGAGTTAATAACTAGTGGAAATTGATGATTGGCTCATTTTTAATATGAGTTGACAAATTACATTATCTTGGTTAGCACCAACAATATTTATTTTATTATTTTTAAGTGCTTTTTTTTCAGCAATGGAAACAGCATTAACTTCAATTAATATTATTAGGATTAAAAATTTAGCAAAAACTAATAAAAGGCAGGCAAAAAAAGCTAAAAGAGTATATCTTTTAGTTAAAGATTATAGTATTACGATTACAACGCTGTTAATCGCTAATAATTTAGTTAACATTGCTTTAGCGACATTTGTTACTTTCTTTTTTGATAATCAATTGGGTTTACCAACATATTGATCATTAATAATATCAACAATGTTCTCTTTAGTGATTGTATTGTTATTTGGCGAAATTATTCCTAAAAATATTGCACGATGAATTCCTGAAAGGTTATCTATTAGTTGTTCATGAGTGATTGTTGTGGTGCGGTTAATTTTTTACCCATTAGCTTATATGTTTTCAAAAATTAAATTAAAATCAGAGCATCCTTCAACAACAGAAAGAGAGTTATTAGAACTTGTAAAAACTATTGAAAATGAAGGAGTTTTGGAAAAACAAGAGCGTCATTTAATTACTTCAGCAATTATGTTTGATGAAAAAACTGTTAAAACGGCAATGCAACCAAGAGATAAAGTAATAACAATTAATTACAGTAGTTCTATTAGTGATATTAAGACTTTATATCGGCAAAAGAGGTTTATTAGAGTGCCTGTAATAAATTCTAATACTAAAGTTGTTAAGGGAATTCTTAATGTTAAAGATATTATTATTAATACCCTTGATGATGAATCATTAATGATACCAGCGCTTTTGCAAAAACCGTTGTTTTTGTCTAAAAATACCAAATTAAGTGTTGCCTTAGAAAAAATGCAAAAGAGTAAGATGCATTTAGCAATTGTAACAAGTAGTAAAACTAAAAAAGATTTTATTGGTATTATTACAATGGAGGATTTAATTGAAGAATTAGTTGGCAAAATTTATGATGAGCATGATGCAACAGGAAAAATTTATGAAATTGGGCATCATAAATTTCAAGTAGTAGGAACAATTAAGTTAAAAAAGTTATTTCAAACTTTAAATGAATCAGTACCTGTAACGAATGCTAAGTCATTAAATGAATGATATCGTGAAATTAGTGGTGAAGCAAAAATTACTAAGAAAAGTCCAGAATTTCAATATAATAACTATATTTTCCGAATTATTAAAGTAAGAAATTATTATGCTTCTTTTGAAATTGAAGTATTAACAAATAATAAAACTGAAAATTGAGAATAGTTAATTGGTTGTCTGTTATTATTAAGTAATAGGCGATTTTCTTGGGGGGGGCGTTTAGTTTTATTAGGTATTGCTTTGAAGAAACAACACAATCAGCTAATTATATTATTTAATTACAAAACTAACCCCGCCTTTCTTGTTATTGTTATTTTTATTCATTACCACCCTATCATATTATTGAATTTTTACACAATAAAAATTATTAATTATTATTAAATTTTAACTAAAAATATATTAATTTTATATTTTTACTTACTTAAATCTATTATATTTATTTGTTACAATATTACCTTTATAATTAATTCAACTATCATCATTTTTATTATTATATTTATTTCATAATGAATTTTTATATATTTCTTTTATGATTTCTATTTCTGAATTAATATTCTCATTAATGTAATGTAATACATTTAATTTGTTTAAATTTGCCATTCTTAAATGTAATAGGTTATTTAAATTCTTATGATTATATATTTTCGCCCCAGGTCCTAATTGTTTTTTTATTAAATGTGATACGTTACTTTAAACGCTACAACCAATATTTCATTCTAAATTTTGGTTATGAATACCATGCTTATTGTTTTTGAAATAATTACTCGCCTTTCTTAAATTTGTTTTAATATCTTTATTTAACTCATTTTTAGCAACATTACGGATGTTTTTCACTAATTCTTGATGATTTTCCATCCTTATATAATTTAATTCAACTATTTAGTGTTACTTTGCGATTTTCAAAAACAACATTAAATGCAGTTTGTTTAAATTTTTTAATAGCGTGATAACCATCTAAAATATATCTAACATTACCAAAACTATTGGCAATTTCTCTAATTCAAGTATCACTATCACCACAAACAATTATTTTGTAACAATTAATATTAACATAATGTTTTTGCAATTCTTTAATTAATAAATCGCGATAATCCATCGTATTTATTCGTTTACCAACTTTTAACATTAGAAAATGACCTCGTTTGTTTTCTAATTCTCTACGAGCATTTTTGTAATTTTTTTCTTTATGTCCGGTATGAAAAGTAACTAAACGAATTCTTTGGTCTTGTTTAACTTTATGATCTAATGTTTCATCTAGTTGAATATATAAATCCTTATTTTTGACATCAATTCTAGTTTTAGTTTCTTTTCCTGCTAGTTGAAAATATTCAGCAATATCATATTTATTTAAAATGCTCGAAATACTAGCTTTTGAAATATAACAATGATTTAGAGAATCTAAAACATCACGATACTGTTTACCATCACCTAAAAGACTTAAAACTTTAAATTTAATATCAAAATAAATGCGTTGTTTGGGCAGTAAATCAATTTCTTTATCTAACAAACACACATATTCAAATTTACCTGATTTTTGATTTCAATATTTATATCGGCGTCGTTTAAAAATAACTTCACCAAAAATTGTGATAATTGTTCTTCATGCAAAATGAACTACTTTATAACCTTGTTTTGACCGATAATGATATTTATATAAGTATTCATCTAATTTTTCATATTCATTAGCTAATTGTTCGCATTTATTGATGTACATATTTTTATGGGTTGTAAATAAACTTAATCAATGCTTATTTTCTATGGTTTTTACATTATTATTAATTTTTAACATAAAAAATCACCTTTCTTGATAGTAATTTTAACAAAGTTAAATTTCGTTAGTTTATTTTTCTGTTTTAATGATAATTTTTTTTCTAAAATTAGTATTCAACAACCTTGAAAAATGATAGAAATTCTTATTTAATAAGTTATAATCAACTTGTACTAATTAGACTGTATAAATTTGAGAAAGGATGTTGACTGTTTGGTAAATTTTATTAATTAGTAAAAATTCACAAAAAGGATTTAATTAATATGAAAAAATTACTTAGTTTATTAAGTACAATAACAATATTAAGTGGTGGAATGGCCGGAATCGTTGCCAATAATCCTTATCAAAAACAAGAGCAATTAGAAAATATAAATGATAAAAGACAAAAACGAAGCAATAATGAAAATATAAATAGAGCAAAAATTGTTATTACAGCAAAAGAACAAATTGAATCTTCTGGTGTAGTATTTAATAATAAAATATATTTTGGTTCATCAGATAACAATGTTTATGAATATAATCCTGCAATAAAAAAACAAAAAATTGTTTTTAAAACAAATGGAGAAATTCTTTCTAAAGGAATTATTTTAAATAATAATTTATATTTTGGCTCATGAGATAAAAATGTTTATGAATATGATCCAGTAACAGAAAAACAAAAAACCGTTATTACAGCGAATAATATTATAAGATCCTCTGGTGTAGTATTTAATAATAAACTATATTTTGGTTCGTTAGATAACAATGTTTATGAATATGATCCGGCCACAGGACAACAAAAAACTGTTATTAAAACAAATGGAGAAGTTATATCTTCTGGTGTGGTTTTAAACAACAAATTATATGTTGGCTCATGAGATAAAAATGTTTATGAATATAGTCAGTATAATTTAAATTCAAATTTGGAACAAATTAATGATAATTCTGATAATGCAATTTTAAATGAATTAAATTATTTAAATCCTGATTTAGATATATCACAACTAGAAATTATTAACAAAATAAACAATTTGGCTATAGTAAAGATAAAAGATAATTTAAATAATAATATAAAAATACATTATTCAATTGATAATCAACAAAATAAAATTATTAATTTAAATGAATTAATTAAAAAAGCAATTTTCTTTAAATATAAAGATGCTAACAAAAATTCTAATTTAAAATTTAAGGAAATAAATTATATTGATACTAATAATTTAAATTTTTCAGATATTGAAATAACAAAAAAAGAAAATTCATTTTCATGATCTAATGCTCCTAAAAATGTATGTCCCGATAGAGAAATTACCAATAAAACTCCAAATACAAGATCATTTAATGTACCTGCTTGTGAATATAATTCAAAATCAAAATTAGCATTTAAAATTATAACAGGATTAACTAAAACAAAACAAGAAAATAAATTAAATGGTTGAAACATAAATTCTGATGATGAAATGAAATTAACAGATTTTACAAATATAAATAATAAAAATTCTGAAATCATTAATGAATTATCAAATAATTTTGATTTATCAAACACAAATAAACAAGAACAAGAAATGATTTTAAGTATTTTTAAGGAACCCGCTGATAAATTTGAACTTAATCCCAATGAAAAATTAAAAATTACTTATCCAGCAAGAATAATTACATCTAAAGTTATTTTAAATTTAAAACAAAAAATTACAGGAAATATTACTGCCAAAATAATTGATGATAACAATAAAGAACAAATAGTTACATTATCAATTATAGAAGCAATGCAAATTTTACAAAAATATAGTTTATTACCCAATGAAATTACTATAGATAAAAACAATGATAAAATAACATTTAACGGTGAAGCATTTTTTTCATCAGAAAGAGAAGGGCCAGTAAGAACAAATACAGTTACTACTATAGTATAAGGTTTTATAAAAACGATATTAGCTATTTAGAACAATAACTTTAATTGAAACAAGCACAACAAGTTTAAATTTCTTGTAAAAATAAAAAAATATTCACACCAGTAATTTAATTAAATTACTGGTTTTTTTAATTTTGTAGAAAAAATGAAAAAGTTGTTTAGTTGTTTTAAGGGTATTTTCATCGTAAAAAGCCACTTTTCTAGTGTAGAAAATTTTAACAGTTTTTAAATTTAATTATTAAGGATTTTCAATTTCAATTTCAAAGTTACTTGTATTTCTTAATGTATAATCTATTGTCTCAAGTTTCTAACTTTGTACTTTGTACTTTGATTGTTATTTTTTTATTAATTATTCAAAGCTCATGTGGCTTTATATTAGGGCCGTTAGGGTCAGTTATTTTTTGCCCATATGTAGTAATGTTATTAATTTTGTAATTTTATCTTGTTTATCTTGTTTATTGTAAAATTCTTTTGTAAATAGGAAAATAAGTTTGTTTAAATTTTTTAATTCTGGTAATTTTTTATTTAGATTGATATTGTCTTTTTGATACATGTTAATCTCTCCGACTCTATTTTTATCTATTAAAAGATGAAAATATACTTTTTCTAAGTTTTCGATTTCAAAATTATAAATTTTATCTTTTTTATTGTTATCTTCATTTTTTTGTTCTACTGGTTCATTTGCTTTTTTAGAACAGCTAACTATTGGTAATATTGTTAATGTGAAAAGAGCTATTGTATTTAAAATTTTCATTATTTTAACTCCTTTATTTTTTCAATATATATATATATATATATATATTATACAAAAATTCGTAAAATCATTAGAAAAATGGCAAAACCGATTAAAAATTGAAAGGTATAGTAAAAGACCGGCACTGTTTTAAAAACTGGAAAAATAGCAGTTAAAAAGTTAACTGTTACTTTTGCAATGATTGTTAACGGTCGTAAAATCGTAATGATTTGTGAAGCCGTTAGCATTCAGTTAAGCATTTTGATGCCGACATTTTGAATAGCACAACCAATATCGTTAAATGTAGGTATTCATCGCCCTGAATATTTGCAATTTGCTGGTGGAATTAAGTCGTCTCATTCACTGTTGTTTGAGCCATCAGGAATAAAGGTGGCGGAATCCAGGACATTAAAGTCATAAATTTTAAAATTGTAATTAGCGATATTTTTTTATGGTACAAAGGAAAAGTTAAGGTAAAAATATTAATACCATAACGAATGTCGATGTCGGTGTTAAAATAATTAATACTATTAGCAGTCTTGTTAGTTGGTAAAGTAATGAGTTTGTTATCATAAGATTTAAGGACATTAAATTCAATTTGATAGATACTGTTATTATTTTTAATAGCATTAAAATTCTCCTGGTGCGTTTTTTTATCAAAAGTAAAAAAATAACTTATTAGTAATAATTCTGAATTACCAGTAACATTGATTAAGTATTTTTTGGGATAAAAAGTAATTAACGAGCAATAAAAGAAACCGATTTGAATAAAGTAATCTTTGTTGTAATTATCTACTCCCTTAAAATAAATTTTGGTATAATTTTTTTCGTCCATATCAAAAGTCGCATAAAATAAACTAGCAAAGAAATTGCCAAGAATTTCATAGATTTCATCAAAAACATTTTTGTAATCGTTATTGTTAATACTAGAAATGTTGTTTTTAAAATAAAAGTAAATGTCATTTCGTAAATCGGGGTCATATCTCAAAAAACTAAACTTAACATTAAGATAATTTAAGGTTCCAAAAAGGTACTTAATTAGGTAATAGTCGTTAGCATTTGCAGTATCATATTTTCAGATTTCCTTTTCATCGTGTAATAATTGTAAATAATTATTACCTGCAATTAAAGTTTTATTAAAAGCTTTAATTTTTAAAACATTTTCATTTATTTTATCTTCACTAGTAGAACTTTTGTGATAAAAATAGCTTTCGCTTTTAAAACCATGATTTTTAATCGTAAATTCTTTGTAATAACCTTTTTCTAGGGTGTCAACAAAATTAAATATTGGTGTTCAATAGAGATAAGAGTAATTAAATTTATCAAAATCACCACGATGAATCATTAAATAGTCAAGATTATCAATAACACCGTTATATTTATGATTACCGTCAAAGCTAATAGTTGCTGTTTGTAATTCAATGTCGGTACTATCTTTTACAAATTCAATTTCAAAATTACTTGTATTTCTTAATGTATAATCTATTGTATTATCGCTATTGTCTCAAGTTTCTAACTTTGTACTTTGTACTTTGATTGTTATTTTTTTATTAATTATTCAAAGCTCATGTGGCTTTATATTAGGGCCGTTAGGGTCAGTTATTTTTTGCCCATATGTAGTTATTAATTTTGTAATTTTATCTTGTTTATCTTGATTATTGTAAAATTCTTTTGTAAATAGGAAAATAAGTTTGTTTAAATTTTTTAATTCTGGTAATTTTTTATTTAGATTGATATTGTCTTTTTGATACATGTTAATCTATCCGACTCTATTTTTATCTCTTAAAAGATGAAAATATACTTTTTTTAAGTTTTCGATTTCAAAATTATAAATTTTATCACTTTGTCTTTTAGTTCTAATTAATTGTATTGTTGTTTTATCATTATTAATGTTTGGGGGAATAGTAAAAATGTTATTGAAACTAATAGTTAGCACGGTAAATATTTTCATAAACATTTTTATCACTCCTTTTTAAAATATTTTATTTTTCATTGTTCTTTTTTCTTTAATTTTTTTAATAAGTCACTTAATACCACAATTTATAATTACAGCTATTGTAATGCATATATCTAAATATCCTAGTATCATATCATAAGTGAAATTAATGCTTCAAATTTTTCATATAATAATTTCAAATCATTAATTTCCAATTTTAAAAATGGAATGAAAAAGATAATAATCATAAAAATTTAAGGCAAAATTCTCCATCAATATTTTTTTAAAGAATTAATTAGTTTGTTTGATTTCATTTTTCAAGGCTCTTTTTGCTTTAATTTTTTGAATAATAAAGCGGATTAATTTTTCAAATTTAAGTGCAAAATATATTGCTCCGCCTCATCAAAAAACAAATATTCCTGCCAGCATAATACCACTATTGAACTTGCCAAAGAAATTAACCATCTCTTCATTCATAAAATCATTAAATTCTTTACTTGTTCCAGTTATTCATTTAGTACCGATTGCTGTTAATGCACAAATTAATAAGCTTATAAAGATGAAAATGATACTTAATAATATTTTTAACCACTGCTTTTTAAAAGAATTTTTAATTCTTAATTTTAATGGCAGTTTTTCTTTTGAATTATCTTTTTTAAATAATTTTCCTAAAAGTTTTTTCATCTTAACTCTCCCTTCATATTTTTTATCGTCCTTTAATCACAATAAATAAAGCAATAAGTACACAAGTGACACCAAGAATGGTAAAGATTGGATGTTGAGAAAATTTTCGGGCCATTGGTTTAAATAGTTCTAAAATTGTTAAATTGCTAGTAATAAACTTTTGGAAATTGGCAAGCCCTTCGCCAATATAGTTTGTTAAAGTTTCAAAATGACTACCAGCTAATAATCCAAGAACAGTTATTAAGATAAAAATAATAATTAGTTTAAACATTTTTAGTTACCTTGTTTTGTTTTTATTGGTTTTATTTGTTTTTTAGCTTTTCCTCATACACTTAAACGACCCTTATTTCTAAAGGCATATTGGCGTTGTTTTTCTAAATTAACTTGTTGACTACCAAATCCAAGAATAATTGCCATAAGAAACTCTACAGCAAGCGTTAAGAATAAAGGAAATATTAATTGAATATTCGTTCCTGGTACTTCAAGACTTCAAATTAAATCAAAAACTTTATAAAGCATTTGGGCGAGAAAGTCGGCCATTTTTGCGAGATTTTCCATTTTTTATTGTTCCTTTTCTTTCATTTTTATTAAAAATTTGCTAAATTTATCCATTTTTAAGTATTCCAAGTCTTCTAAATCAATTGCGGTGTCAGTATAGTATTTGTCTTCATAGTCAGGATTTACTTTTGAATTTAAGTAATCTCTTAAAAATGCTAGGTAAAAAGAATTGTAAGTGTTAAGTAGGGGTAGAGGAATTTTTAGTTTAAAAAAATAGATATCAAGTTCAGGGATATCACGATATTTAATGCGACGACCCTTTTTGCTATTTTTAGCATCAATTAAGGTGTTTCGCGTCAGCGTTCATATTCTTCGATGCTTGTAAAGGTGCCGTAGATGACTTTTAAGTAGGGACGAAAAATATTAACGGGTTTTTTACGAATTCCCACAATCACATTATTGGCAATGTCACGAACTTTAACTCAAATATGTTTATCTCTTTGACCGCTAGCCAGCACAATATGACCGAAATGCCGTGCCAGAGCGAAATATTCTTGAATACCGGTTTCTTCGTTTTTGGTATTATTTTTTTATCAATCAGTTCCTTCTAAAAATAAGTTGGTTTCATCTCATAACAGTAAGTTTTTGTCTGGGCAATACCGGGTATTCAAAGTCTATTAATCCCATATGTCCTAAACTTAATTTTTGGGTTTCTAGTAATGGAAATGTTGAGGCGATATGATATTTCTTCTTTTTTAGTAATTTTGATGCGTATACTAGAAAGGCGGTTTTTCCAGTTCCTAATGAACCAATAACGATGTTTAATGGTGAGTTTTTTAAAAAATTAATAACTTTGTTAATTTGTGTTAAATTACTGATTTTAAAAAGGAAAATTAAAACACAACCCGCTAAAAATAAATAGCTCACAATGTTTTTTAAATAACCGTTGTTTGCAAGATTTCATCTTGCGCCTCACTTTATTTTTTTTTGTTAACAAACTGCTCCAAGTAATTTTTCAAACATTTTAAAGCAAATAAAGAATATTGCCAAAATAAATGGAAAAATGAAGATTCAGTAGTCAGCAAAGAAGTTACCGACTTGTGGCATATTAACAGCAATAATATCTCACATTTTAGTAAACGCTGTTATAATGGCATTTCATAATTTAGTCACCGCGCGTCACTAGCTGTTATTTTTTCTGTTGCTGGTGGTGCATCGGCCAAGAAAGTTCCAATCATATAATCGCCTCCTTTCTCTTTAAAACATTCATCATTTATATTCAAAGTTTTTCTTAAATTTGTTAAAACCACGGTTAAACTTAACACGATTGTATTTCTCCCTAATTAATTTTGAATTTTTTTGGGAATGCATCACAATGTAACTTCTTGACATTACTTTTGACCTCTATCTAAATACTGATATGGTTTTCCAAAATAGCATTAGAATAAATCACGCCATAATCGCTGTTAAGAATCAAAAAACAATGTTTGCTATTAAAAGTCAAAGTGGCGCTTCGATTAATTTAATTTCTTTACCACCAGTAATGTGAGCCGGAATAGTTGTAATTTGAATAAATAAATCTCAGAAAGTTTGTTTAATTTGTTCTCAATTAAATTATTTTAAGTTTATTGTCATTTTTTATCTCCCAAAAATCATTTTTATTGGTAAATACATAATTGAAATTAGTGTGAAAAGAAAAGTAATGATAATAATTAATCCGGCAATAAACGCAACTTGTGCAGGCATTTTTTCTACTGGAACAAACAGTTTTAAGAATTACATAATAATTTCTCAAAACATTATTTTTTATTCTCATTATTTTCGTTTGAATCAGGAGCTTTAACTCATTCCTCAAAGCGAGCAATAAATACTTTTTCGTCTTTCGTGAAATTACCAGTATTATTTTTAATGGCGTTTTTATATTTAATTCGCATTTTTATTTTGGCATAAATTTTATAAGCAAAATATGCCAATAGCATTATGCAAATGATAATAAATATTATTCCAATCGCAATATTCATTTTTAAACTCCTTTAAAATAGTTATAATTTGTATCTTTTTTGTTGTTTTCTTTTTCGGCAATGAAAAAACCGGTTAATATTTTTTGTCCCTTAATTAATTTGGTTTCTTTTTCTTTTTGATTAATCGAAATTACTTGATATTTACTATCTTTTATTATTCCGATGCAAATTGAATTTTCGTATTTTCCTTTATAAACAAATCGCTTTGGAAACCAAATACCGATTTTTTCATTAAATCACGGAATTTTTGGCGCTTTAATAAGCATTGCGTTTTGTGTTTCTTTTAAAAGATATTTTTTAGTATTTAATAAAATTTTTTCAATGTTTTTCATAATAAATTACCTTTCTTATAAATAAACTAAGTTATATTAACTAAGTTAGTTAACTTAGTTTTTTAAACACTTATATATCGCAGATTTAAGTGTTTAACAAGCTTTGTTAGTAAATTTTGTTTTTTTATTAGATAAAGATTTTAACAATTTTAAACTTAGCGTACCCCCATATATAGAAATTTCTACACTTTAACATCCGCACACCTACCCTTGGAACTAATTTAATAGCGTGTATATTTTTAGGAAATCCACCCATTCATTTTTTTATTGCAAAACGAAACAAATTGCTATAGCTAATAGTGTATTGTCTATTAACTGGTAAACTTCTTTTGGTTATGGCGACCACCCACATTTTATCGTGCTTTAATACATACCAACATTATTAATTCACTTGTATTTCATTTTCAAAGAACAAATTTTTAACACCTTATAAAATAAAAAGACAATGATTGCTGACTGCCTTAATACTTATTCAAATCTTTCCCCACCTAACAAAACTTTATGCGTCCTTCTTGGGGAAAATATTTGATTTTTTATTAAAATACTATATAATTAAGAAAATAAGGCCCAAGTAGTGGAATGGTAGACACAATGGTCTCAAAAACCATCGGTTAATCCATATCTGTTCGAGTCCGATCTTGGGAACCATTAATTTTAGAAAGCATTTTTGATATGAAAATAATTAGTTCAATAGATAATTCATTAATTAAGGATTTAGTTAAGTTAAAAGAGAGTAAGTATCGTAAAGAAAAGGAACAGTTTCTTATTGAAGGGTTTCACTTAATTGAAGAGGCTAAGAAACAAAATAAGTTATTAATGATTTTAACAACACAAGATATTGCTAATAAAATAGAAGATTTTAGTAATATAATTGTTGTTAATGATCAAATTATTAAAAAAATATCTACAACTGTTAACCCACAACCAATTATTGGCGTTTGTATTTTTTTAGATAGTTATGAAGTTGATAAAAATTTAGTTGTTATGTTAGATAAGATTCAAGATCCTACTAATTTAGGAAACATCATTCGTAGTTGTGTTGCCTTTAATGTCCAAACATTATATATTAGTAATGATAGTGTTGATATTTATAATGATAAAGTAATTCGAACTTCAATGGGGGCGATATTTCATTTAAATATTATTAAAACTAATTTGGAACTTATTATTGCTAGTATAAAAGATAAAGGTTTTAAAGTTTATGGTACAGTATTTAAAGAAGCTAATAATCGTTTGCGAGATGTAAAATTTAGTAGTCAAGCAGCATTATTATTTGGTAATGAGGGTAAAGGAATAAATCCTCATTTATGACCATTAATTGATGATAATTTTTATATTCCAACATCAAATGGAGTAGAATCTTTGAATGTTGCTAATGCTTTAACTATTAGTCTTTATGAAATAATGAATCAAAATTAATGTAACTTTTTTAGTTTCATTTTTTTATGTCTTAGAGAGGAATTTATTAAATAAAAATGGTTAAGAAGATAGCATATAATTGTTATTGCTATCACGATGTATAAATTAAATGCTTAATTAAAAAAATAAAAATTTTAAAATAAAAAATTAATAATGAAATAATGTTTCAAAAAAAGGTTTTTTTCACTTTATAGTGTATTAAAATAAAACTGAGCTTTAAGATATTAAATTAATTAGTAACGAAAGAAGGAATGTTAGGGTGAAAAAAATATTAATTATTGGTTCAGGAATTGTTGGTCTTGAACTTGCAAAGGAATTATTAGCACAATCTAATAATAAAATAACAATTATTGAAAAAAATCAAGATGTTTGTTCCGAAACATCAATTTTAAATTCAAATATTATTCATATGGGTTTTGACGCAATACCAGGAACTTTAAAAGCAATCTTGGGAATGCAAGGTCATAATATTTGGAAAAAAAGATATTTGGCGAATAAAAAAGCTAATAATGAGATTATAAAATATGCTCCTTCACAAGTATTGGGCTTTAATGAAGATGATGTTAAAATATTAGATCGGCTTTTAAAGCAAGGAATTGTTAATGGTATTAATAGTAATTTGTTAACATTAAATGCAAATTTATCTAGTAATAAAAATGTTAGCAAATATTTATTGGGCGTTGATTCTTATATTTTAAATGTTAAGAAATATGTAACGCTATTGCTTAAACAATGAGAAAATAATGATCGCATTAAAATTATTAAAAATTGTAGTTTTGTGGCATTAACAACTAAATTATTTTTTGATGGTCATAAAGATATTATCCCATCTGATTTTGATTTAATTATTAATTGTGCTGGTCATGGGGCTCAGTTTAATATTGAAGAAACAAAAAACTTTAGTTTGTCATTAAGAAAAGGTCAGTATTTAGTTTGTGAAAATGAAGATAATATTGATGTGGTATATTTTTTACCACCAACTATTTTAGGAAAGGGGATATTGGTTGCTCCAAGTTTTGATAATAAAATAATTATTGGCCCAACAGCAGAAAATCATAATGATTATCATAATCACAATACAATTGATTTAAAAACAGAAACTATTCAGGAATTAATTGCAACAGGGAAAAAAATAAAACCTGATTTAAATTTTAACATTACGAGTATGTTTGCTGGTTCAAGGTCAATTGAAGCAAAAAATGATTTTCATATTGAATGGGGTTCTGAAAAATGAATTAATGTTGTTGGTATATCTAGTCCTGGTTTAAGTGCAAGTCCGGCGATTGCTAAATATGTTGTTAATATGATCCAAGAAAAAGAATTAAAAAATAAAAATTAATAATGATTAAGGATGGTAATAAAAAATATGAAAATTTGATTTGCAAAAATGTTTGCGTTTTTGAAACCAGCAAAAGCAAAAGAACAATTAACTGAAGATTTTTTAATTAAAAAATATTTTAAATCTCATCAAGATCGAGTATTTTGAATAGCAATAATATCATATATATTATATTATTTTATTAGAAGACAATGAAGTGTTGCTGGAAGTGATTTAATTAATAATGGTTTAATGACGAAAGATATTTATTCATTAGTTGGTATGGCAATGGGACTTAGTTATGGGGTTTCTAAATTTGTAATGGGTTCTGTTGGTGATCGTAGTAATGCGCGTTGATTTTTAGGAATCGGTTTAATTTTGTCATCATTAATGAATTTTGTAATGGGATGAACGGTTGGTATTAATATTACTAATATTGTATTAATGATGAGTTCAATGGCTTTAATTGGTTGATTTCAAGGAATGGGATGACCAGCTAGTGCTAGAAGTATGACTAATTGGTTTATTCCGAAAGAAAAACAAATGCGGATGACTTTTTGGAATACATCGCATAATTTTGGAACAGCAATAATTGCGATAATAATTATAATATCGCATTCATTATTAGAAGAATATATTGGTATTGCAAGTTACTTTATTTTGCCTAGTGCTATTGCTTTAGTTGGGGGAATATTAATTTGTATATTTATGAAAGACCGCCCAGAAAGTTTAGGTTTGTTATCAGTTGAAGAACATTATAAAAAGTATTACCCTGAAAAATTAGATATTGAAGTTAAAAAATTTGTTAGTGCTAATGGTAGTAAAAATAAGCTTGTTGAAAAAACTTGATTTTATTATTTTAAAAAATATGTTTTTTTAAATAAAAATTTGTGAATTATTGCTTTTGCTAATTTATTTATATATGTATTAAGAAATGGTGTTTCTGATTGAACATTAACTTTCTTTAAAGAACAGCATAATTTTGATGTTAAAAATCAAGGTAAATGATTATGAAGTATTTTTGAATGAATGGCGGTTCCAGGAACAATATTAATGGGATTTACCGCTAAAACATTATTTAAAGGAAGATTAACACCGATTATGATAGCAGCAATTGCTATTACGACATTATCAATTGTTGGTTTATGACAAGCTCAATATCAAAGTATTTGACAAATTGCTCTCTTTATGGGAATTGCTGGTTTTTGTATTTATGGTCCAGTTGCGTTTATTGGGATGCAAGCGATGGATTTGTCAAATAAAAGAGTTGTAGCGACAGCTGCTGGTTTTACGGGGATATTTGGTTATTTTGGTGATGCTGTGATATCTAAAGTTGTTATTGGTTCGGGAATACAAAGTTTAAGCAGTCGTTGGGATGTAACCTTTATATTTTTAATAGTTTGTGGTGTAAGTGCTTGTATATTATTATCATTAGTATGAAATAAATCGTATCACGATAATGAAAATGAATAGAATTTATAGTTATTATAATTAGATTTGGTATGGCAACCCTTTTTTGGACACTTTTTATGTAGACTGTCATTTTCTAAATTCAACAGGCGTTAAATAATTTAAACTGCCATGTGTTCTAAGATTATTGTATCAATTAACAAAATCAAATAATTCGCATTTTAATTTTGTTAAATTTTCAAATTTTTTATCCTTGATAAATTCCGTTTTAAAATTTTTGTAAGTTGTTTCAGCCACAGCATTGTCATAAGGACAACCCTTCGCACTCAATGATCTTTTAATATTAAAGGTTATTAAAATTTCATCAATGATTTTATTTTTGAACTCATTACCACGATCAGTATGAAATAAAGTTATTTTATTTAATGGTTGTGTTATTTTATGAAAAGATTGTTTAACTAGTTCAGCGGTTTTGTTTGGTCTGGCACTATAGCCAATTATTTTTCGATTAAACAAGTCAATTAATAAACAAATATAATGTCATTTTCCTCCAACTTGCGCATATGTTAAATCACTAACAACAACTTCATTAGGTTTTTTGCTATTAAATTGACGATTTAAAACATTACTAATTTGGTCATTATTAACCATTGTTTTATGATTACGATATTTTAATTTGGTGTATTTAGAAACCAAATTATTTTTGATCATAAGGAATCTGGTTTTTCGACGTGATAAGATAATATTTTTTCTCATTAAAGCAGCTTTAATTTTACGAGCACCATAAATTTTACGACTTTTATTAAATGCACTGATAACTTCTTCTTCATAATTATTAACATCATGCTTAAAACAATTATTAGTTTGATAATAATATGTTGATTTTGCTATTTTTAATATTTGACACATTTTTAGCACGGAATATTTTTCTTTATTATTGTTAATAATTCCTATTTTTTGCCAATTATCAGTGTTGCTTGCTTTAAAATATCATTTTCCATTCATAATTGTTGGTTTTCTTTTTGCAAGTAAATTAATTCATTTTCTTCGACAGCGCGATTATCTTGCGCTTTAAATGACCCAAAATTATTAAAATTTTCAATTCACTGATATACGGCTGATTTTTATCTTCCTACTTTCTTAATAATTTTATTTTATTTGAAATTCCAAATAAATATGGTCCAACTTATTCTAACCAATCCAATTTTAATATTTACTTGTGATAAAAGAAAGATAAAAAAAGAAATTATATTTAAAATATAATTTCTTTTTTTATTAGGGTTTACATAGAATTTGTTATAATTAAACAAGTTATTATATGATAGTAGGGTGAAGTAAATGACAGAACAACAATTACAGGAATTATTAGTGCAAACAAAAAAAGAAGTTAATGAATGTCAAGATTTAGACCTTTTACAAACTTTAAAAATAAAATATTTAGGTAAAAAATCGCAATTAGATAGTTTATTAGGAACAATGCGTAATTTAAAAAATGAAGAAAGAAATTCTTTAGGAATGATTGTTAATGTTTTTAAGAAGGAAATAATTAGTTTATTCGAAACTCAAGAAAAATTTTTGAAGCAAGAAAATTTGGCATTAGAATTAAAATCAGAAACAATTGATGTTAGTTTACCAGTGAATAGTTTTTTGATTGCTAATCGTCATCCTTTAAATTTAATTATTTGTGAGATTAGTGAAATTTTTGAACAGTTAGGGTATGAAATTGTGCAAGGACAGGAAGTAGATACTGATGAATATAACTTTGAAAGGTTAAATTTAGCTAAAAATCATCCAGCTCGCGAGATGCAAGATTCATTTTATTTAGATAGTAATTATTTGTTAAGAACACATTGTACTAATGTTATGGCTCGTTATTTAGAAAAATATAAAGATGCTTCTTTACCGTCAGCTATTGTTTCTATTGGTAATGTTTATCGTCGTGATGATGATGATGCTACTCATAGTCATCAGTTTATGCAAATTGATGGTTTTTTAGTTGCACCAAATATTTCCTTTGCTAACTTGAAATGAACTTTAAATTATTTAATTAAACGGTTATTTAACGAAGAAAGTAAAATGCGCTTGCGCCCCAGTTATTTTCCTTTTACGGAACCATCAGTTGAGGTGGATGTAAGTTGTACTAAGTGTGCTGGTATTGGATGTAGTATTTGTAAACATACAGGGTGATTAGAAATTTTAGGTGCCGGAATGATTAGTCCGAATGTTTTTATTAAAAATAATCTTGTTGCTTCTTTACAAGGTTTTGCTTTTGGTATTGGTATTGAGCGGATTGCAATGTTAAAATATGGTATTGAAGATATTCGTCATTTTTATAATAATGACTATCGTTTTTTAAAGCAATTTAGAAATTTTTAGAATAATAGGAGAGCATATATATATGATTTTTACTCGTAAATTTTTAAATGAATATGTTGATTTAAAAAATATTAGTAATGAAGACATTGAACAAGCATTAAATGATAGTGGTTTTGAAGTTGAAAGAGTTTTTAGTTTTGATACTTTAAATACTAATATTGTTATTGGCAAAGTATTATCAAAAGTTAAACTTGCTAATTTTGATAAGTTATCGTATTGTATGGTTGATATTAATGAAGAGTTACCGATTCCTGTTGTTTGTGGCGCTAATAATGTTGAAGAAAATCGTTTTGTTATTTTTGCTAAAATTGGTGCTCATTTAGCCAATTGCATGATTATTGAAGAAAGAATGATTGCTAGTAAGTCTTCCTTAGGAATGATTTGTTCATTACAAGAATTAGGAATCCCCAAGGAAGTTTTAGCTAATCAAGATGCTATTGGGGTTTATTTATTTCCCGAGGATGTTAATTATCCATTAGGTAATACTAATCCTTTAAGTTATATTTTTGAAAATGATACTGCTTTTGTTATTAATTTGACCTATAATCGTAGTGATTGTTTAAGTGCTTATGAATTAGCGCGTGAGCTAGCGGCATTCTTTAAATTGCCCTTAAAATCGTTAATAACTGATGATTTTTCTCATTTAGGAAATTTAGTTAATGATAAGTTATCATTGGATATTAAAATTAATAATAATCTTGTTAAAGCGATGAAAAATGTTACCGTGTTAATTGATAGTAGTGCCATTACGCCAAAGTGATTATTTTCAAGACTTTGTTATGCGAATATTCGTCCAAATAATTTAATTCAAGATTTACTAAATTATGTTTCTTGAGAAACCGGACAACCATTAGTAGGGTATGATTATTCAGAAATTAATGGTGAAATATCAATTCAAAAAGCGAAGGCAGAAACGAAAGTTAATGACCAAGAGATATCTTTACAAGATTTTGTCATTGCTAGTGATGATATTATTGAAGTGTTAGGTGTTATGACTAACAAGAAATATGAAATTATTAATGTAACTAAACAATTTGTGGTTTTAGCATTACATTTAAATGAGAAGCAGATGTATGAGCAACAGAAAAGATATTTATCATTACTTAATGCTAATAATTTATTACGATGGTCAAAACCATCAAATGGGCATAATTTAGAAATTGCTATCCAAAGGTTTTTAGAGTTATTAACATCAATTGTAACTATTAAACAAGTATCACCAATAATTAATAATAAATTGTTAGCGATAGAAAATGTAGTGATAAAAACATCATTAAAAATCCAGAAAAGTATTTTAGGCATTAGTGATTTAACAAAAAAAGATATTATTGAATTTTTAAAACCGTTAGGGTTTTTAATTTCGGAATTTGGTGTTAATGATGATTTAGTAATTACCGTCCCTAAGTATCGCCTTGATATTGTCAATGACGCTGATATTAGTGAGGAAATTGCTCGCAGACATGGTTATAACAATATTCCTAATATAATGCCATTATTTATGCCATTAACTAAAGAAAAAAATTGAAGTAAATATATTTTAGAAACAATTATTAGTTATTTATTAAATCAAAATATTTTTGAAACAAAAACTTATAATTTAGAGTCAAGTATTAATTTAAATCGTTTTAATTTTTTTAATGTTACAAAACCTGTTAAGGTATTACAACCAATGTCGTTAAATCATCATTATTTAAGAACTAATTTAGTAAATTCGTTATTAACGATAGCACAATATAATAATTTCCGAAAAATTAATGATATTAAAATTTATAGTTATGAAGATATTTATGATGATTTAAAATTTCATCATCAACAATTATCAATTTTATTGCAAGGTAAATGAGTGGATATTCCTTATTTACCACAAGCAATTACTGTTGATTTCATTAATACTAAGGGATTATTGCAAGGAATATTGCGGAAATTAAACTTTAATGATCAAGATATTCAGTATGTTCCTTCAACATACGATGATTTGCATCCGCATTTACAAGCTAATGTTGTAATAAAAAATCAGCAAATTGCGACAATTGGTAAAGTACATCCAAAAATTCAACAAGAATTAGATTTTAAAGATGATAATTTTATTATTTCATTAAATATGACATTAATTAATGAACTTTTTAAATACGATATTAAATATCAGACAATTATTAGAAATATGTTTTCTTGATTTGATTTTTCGCTTTTAGTTAATAAAGATACAAACTATGATAGCATTATTAAGCCATTATTAAATATTAGTAATAAGTTAGTTGATTTGCAACTTATTAATGAGTATGAAAATGTTGATAAACTTGGTCAAGATAAAAAATCTTGAACTTTACGATTATTTTTTAATGATGCAAGAAAACAACTTACTGATGAAGATTTAAAAGAGCAATATGATTTATTTTTAAAAGCAATGAAAGATTTAAAAGTTATGGTGCGTTAATCGTTATTATCAAACATTATCTGAAAATGATAAAAAAACTTTTAAAGAGAAATTAACAAATACTGGATTAGCAGCTTTAAGTGGAGGAGCATTAACAGCTTATGGAACCAAAATGACTGTTAGTGATGCCGCCACTCTTATCAACCAGTACAACAGAAAGTTTAGCAACCGCAGAAACAATTACTGTTGCTGAAGCAGCAGCAGCAGCAGTTGAAGGTGGAGTTATAGTTGGAGAAACCGGTGCTGCTGCTCTGCTGGCTCCGGAAAATTTAGGATTACCCTTAGTAATTGGCGGATTAGCAATTGTAGGAACATGTATGGATAGGTTACAATAAGTTGGACCATATTTATGTGGACTTTCGAATAAAATAAAATTATTAAGAAAGTAGGAAGATAAAAATGGGGAAAAACTCATATTCAAATGAATTTAAAAAACAAATTGTCATGCTTTATCAAAACTGAAAAAGCATTGTTGAAATTATTAAAGAATACGGAGTTTCAAAATCAGCCGTATACTCAGTGAATTGAAAATTTTAATAATTTTGGGTCATTTAAAGTGCAAGATAATCGCACTGTCGAAGAAAATGAATTAATTTACTTGCGAAAAGAAAACCAACAATTACGAATGGAAAATGACATTTTAAAGCAAGCAGCAATGATAATTGGCAAAAAATAGGGATTATTATTAACAATAATAAAGAAAAATATCCTGTGCTAAAAATGTGTCAAATATTAAAAATAGCAAAATCAACATATTATTATCAAACTAATAATTGTGTTAAGTATGATGTTAATAATTATGAAGAAGAAGTTATCAGTATATTTAATAAAAGTCGTAAAATTTATGGTGCTCGTAAAATTAAAGCTGTTTTAATGAGAAAAGATGCTATCTTATCACGTCGAAAAATCAGATTCCTTATGATCAAAAATAATTTGGTTTCTAAATACACCAAATTAAAATATCGTAATCATAAAACAATGGTTAATAATGACCAAATTAGTAATGTTTTAAATCGTCAATTTAATAACAAAAAACCTAATGAAGTTGTTGTTAGTGATTTAACATATGTGCAAGTTGGAGGAAAATGACATTATATTTGTTTATTAATTGACTTGTTTAATCGAGAAACAATTGGCTATAGTTCCGGACCAAAAAAACCGCTGAACTAGTTCAACAAGCTTTTCATAAAATAACACGACCATTAAATAAAATAACTTTATTTCATACTGATCATGGTAATGAGTTCAAAAATAAAATCATTGATGAAATTTTAATAACCTTTAATATTAAAAGATCATTGAGTGCGAAGGGTTGTACTTATGACAATGCTGTGGCTGAAACAACTTACAAAACTTTTAAAATGGAATTTATCAAGGGTAAAAAATTTGAAAATTTAACACAATTAAAATGCGAATTATTTGATTTTGTTAATTGATATAACAATCTTAGAATACATAGCAGTTTAAATTATTTAACGCCTGTTGAATTTAGAAAATGACAGTCTACATAAAAAGTGTCCAAAAAGGATGGCCATACCATTTTCAAATATAATTTCGTAATGTAAACGCTTTATAATGAAAATACTGCTTATTAGTTAATTTAATTTCACCAACAATGTGCTTACCATAATAATCTCAACCCCAATTATATTGATGAAAATTATTAATTGCTTGATGCTTAAATATTATGCCTTTAATTTTAACTTGATCAGCAATATTTAAACTAATATTAAAAAAATATTTTTTTATCATTAAATAATTTTTTTGATATTCAACAACATAATAATTACGATATTTCTGGACAACCTTAACAGTTATTCATTGCTCAGAACGATTATTTTCAAAAACAACAGTTTTAATTACTAGTAAAAAAATTAACACAATAAATAAAAAATAACAATAAAACAGTTTTAATTTTGTAGAAAACTCTTGATATTTATTGAATATACTTAATTTTAGGTATATTTTTAATATGATAGAGGTGGATAATAATTATGGAAAAAATAATTCAAGAACTAGTAAATACTTTAACAGATGATCAATTTTTAGAATTTTATGAAAAAGTCAAACAACAAGCAGAATTAATAAAAAAACAAAAACGTTTAAATGAAATTGATCAAAAATTTAGAGCACGAGGTATTAAATGCCCTAAATATGAATCTTACCATCGCGTTAAAAATGGACATAATTCAGAAGGAAAACAAAAATATTTATGTAAAAATTGCCGTGCAAGTTTTGACGCTTTTCGTAATCATTTTATTTATTGAAGTCATTTAAATTATGAACAATGAAATTTATTGATTCAAATTTCATTGCTGGGGCAATCTAGTAAAAAAATTTCTCGTTTTATTAAAACTACATTAAAAACCGCTTGATATAATCGTCAAAAATTAATGAAATCAAAACAATTAGAAAATACCCAATTAAAATTTAAAAAATTATCTGGTAAAATACAAATCGATGAAACATTTATTAAAGAAATTCATAAAGGAAATTTCAAACATAAAACTGATCCACGAAGAATTCACCTTGACCCATTCGCAACTAATACTAAATGCTGTATTCAAATGGCAGTTGATAATAATAACAATATTTATGTTAAATCCACAAACACTAAACGTTTACAAAAACAATGAGTTATTGAAAATATGAACAAAGAATTAATTAACCAAAATTCAATTATTACTTCTGATATGCAAAAATTATATTTTTTAGTAGCAAAACAAACAAATTCTACTTTGTGTGTAACTAAAACAACAATTAATCCTGAAGCTAGTTATCGTAACTTAAATAAAATCAGTAAATTACAATCTAGTCTTAAAGAAGCCTTAATTCATTATCATGGTTTAGGTTTTACTAATATTCAAAATTATTTAAATCTCTGAAAATGAAAATACCAACATAAGGGTTTAACTCCGAACCAACAAACAGCGGTAATATATTTTAATGTATAAAAAATTAAAGTAAAAATATTAATTTTACATAAAAGCCTTTTAAAATTATCAAGTTGATGATTTTTTTTATTTTATCAAGAGTTTTCGACAAAATTAAAAGAATTTGTTTGTTTTGCTACTAAAAAATATAATTTTTGCATATCAGAAGTAATAATTGAATTTTGGTTAATTAATTCTTTGTTCATATTTTCAATAACTCATTTTTTTTGTAAACGTTTGGTGTTTGTGGATTTAACATAAATATTGTTATTATTATTAACTGCCATTTGAATACAGCATTTAGTATTAGTTGCGAATGGGTCAAGGTAAATTCTTCGTGGATCAGTTTTATGTTTGAAATTTCCTTTATGAATTTCTTTAATAAATGTTTCATCGATTTGTATTTTACCAGATAATTTTTTAAATTTTAATTGGGTATTTTCTAATTGTTTTTATTTCATTAATTTTTGACGATTATATCAAGAAGTTTTTAATGTAGTTTTAATAAAACGAGAAATTTTTTTACTAGATTGCCCCGGCAATGAAATTTGAATCAATAAATTTCATTGTTCATAATTTAAATGACTTCAATAAATAAAATGATTACGAAAAGCGTCAAAACTTGCACGGCAATTTTTACATAAATATTTTTGTTTTCCTTCTGAATTATGTCCATTTTTAACGCAATGGTAAGATTCACATGGATAGGTTACAATAAGTTGGACCATATTTATGTGGACTTTCAAATAAAATAAAATTATTAAGAAAGTAGGAAGATAAAAATGGGGAAAAACTCATATTCAAATGAATTTAAAAAACAAATTGTCATGATTTATCAAAACGGAAAAAGCATTGTTGAAATTATTAAAGAATACGGAATTTCAAAATCAGCCGTATATCAGTGAATTGAAAATTTTAATAATTTTGGGTCATTTAAAGTGCAAGATAATCACACTGTCGAAGAAAATGAATTAATTTACTTGCGAAAAGAAAACCAACAATCACGAATGGAAAATGACATTTTAAAGCAAGCAGCACTAATAATTGTGTTAAGTATGATGTTAATAATTATGAAGAAGAAGTTATCAGTGCATTTAATAAAAGTCCTAAAATTTATGGTGCTCGTAAAATTTATGGTGCTAGTAAAATTAAAGCTGTTTTAATGAGAAAAGATATTGTCTTATCACGTCGAAAAATCAGATTCCTTATGATCAAAAATAATTTGGTTTCTAAATACACCAAATTAAAATATCGTAATCATAAAACAATGGTTAATAATGACCAAATTAGTAATGTTTTAAATCGTCAATTTAATAACAAAAAACCTAATGAAGTTGTTGTTAGTGATTTAACATATGTGCAAGTTGGAGGAAAATGACATTATATTTGTTTATTAATTGACTTGTTTAATCGAGAAATAATTGGCTATAGTAACAACTTACAAAACTTTTAAAATGGAATTTATCAAGGGTAAAAAATTTGAAAATTTAACACAATTAAAATGCGAATTATTTGATTTTGTTAATTGATACAACAATCTTAGAATACATGGTGGTTTAAATTATTTAACGCCTGTTGAATTTAGAAAATGAAAGTCTACATAAAAAGTGTCCAAAAAAGGGTCGCCGTGCCAGCATTTAGGGCATTTAATACCATGTGCTCTAAATTTTTGATCAATTTCATTTAAACGTTTTTGTTTCTTTATTAATTCTGCTTGTTGTTTGACTTTTTCATAAAATTCTAAAAATTGATCATCTGTTAAAGTATTTACTAGTTCTTGAATTATTTTCTCCATAATTATTAGCCACCCCTATCATATTAAAAATATACCTAAAATTAAGTATATTCAATAAATATCAAGAGTTTTCTACAAAATTAAAAAAAATGCGATAATAAAAATCCCATTAAAATAAGAATACTTATTATAATAGCAAAAATAATAATTTTAGTTTTCTTCATTTTTCCACTCGTAATTAAATTACTTATAAAATAATGAATTTCCTTTAAAATATTTATTAATAACTAAGATAAAATGTCTTGTAATTTTTTTTGCAATTGTTTATATAATTCTTCATACTGTTCATATTTATGCTTTTCAGCATTAACTTTTGCAATTGATGCCTTATTTAAAAACTGTTTATTATTTAATATTGTTTTACTTCGTTCTAACTCATAATGAATATCTTGTAACTGTTTTTGAATAAATAATTCTTGTTCTTTTTTATTAATTGTCATATCTAAAAAAACATCAATTGTTCCATCAATTAAAGGAAGCGCGATTGTTTGTCCTAAATGAGATATTTTCTCATTAATAGTTGTCATTTGACTATTAGTTAACTTTTGCAAAAAACCATTAATTTCCTGAGCATATTTCTGATAATCTTGATTATCAGAATTTAAATTAAAATTCAAAGCAATGTGATGCTTAATATTTCTTGTTGCCCGTAATTCTCTAATAACTGTTGTAATGTTAATAACATTAACTAAATAATTTATGGGAGCAATATTTTCTAAAACTATCGGATAATTTTCTTCCATAATTGATTTTTCATTATTAAACATCTTTTGATAAATTTCTTCAGTTACAAAAGGAATTAAAGGATGCAATAAAATAATAATTTGCTTTAAAAGATAAAATAAGACTTGAATTGAGCCCGCTTTAGTTTTAGGATTTTGTAAATTACTTTTTGATAACTCAATATATCAAGAACAAAAATCATCTCAAACAAAATTAAAAAGATATTTACCACTAACAACAAATTCATATTTCTCCATATTTGCTTGCACTTTTTCAAGAACAAAATTAAAATTATTTAAAATTCAATAATCAACAGCTTCTAATTGCAAATCTAAAATATTATTCACTGGCTTAAAATCATCGGCTAAATTTAAAAGCGCATATCGGCTCGCATTTCAAAGTTTATTAATAAAATTTCACGAAGAACGAACTTTAGTAATACTAAATCGTA
Source organism: Spiroplasma endosymbiont of 'Nebria riversi' (assembly GCF_018831625.1). GTDB lineage: Bacteria > Bacillota_I > Bacilli_A > Mycoplasmatales > Nriv7 > Nriv7. The sequence continues at coordinate 550,016 of NZ_CP065193.1, read as the reverse complement.
AATCTTGCCCCGGAGTACTATTAGTTAATAAAAAAAATCGTAAACTATCAGCACCATACTCAGTAATAATATCCATTGGATCAATCCCATTACCTAAAGATTTTGACATTTTTCTTCCTTGTTCATCACGAATTAAACCATGAATTAATACCGCTTTGAAAGGTTTTTTATTAATTAAATATAATGATTCAAAAATCATCCGACTAATTCAAAAGAAAATAATATCATAACCAGTAACTAACAAGGAATTTGGCAAATATTTTTCAAAAAATAATTTATCATTATTTTGTTGTGCAAATATTAAAGGTCACAAAGCACTAGAAAATCAAGTATCTAAAACATCACTATCTTGTACTCATTCTTCTTTATTAGGTGGCGTTGTGGTTACAATAATTTCCTTAGTATCTTGATGATATCATACTGGCAATTGATGACCCCATCACAATTGTCGGGAGATACATCAATCCTGAATATTTTCCAACCATTGATCTAAAATATTTGCAAATCTTGATGGATAAAACAAAATCGCACCAGCACTATTTTGTAATTTTAAAGCTCTATTTACTAATGTCTGCATTTTAACAAACCATTGTTCTGATAAATATGGTTCAATAATAACATCACTGCGTTCTGAATATCCTACTTGATGAACAAAATCAGAAATTTTAACAACTAAATTTTGTTTTTCTAAATCGCCTATTAACTGTTGTCGACAAACAAAACGGTCTAATCCCTCATATTGTAAAGCTGTGGCATTCATTATGCCACCAGAATCCATACAAATAATTAAATCCAAATTATGTCTTTTAGCAATTTGATAATCATTAAAATTATGAGCAGGTGTACATTTCATTATTCCTGTTCCAAATTCCATTACAATGTATTCATCAACAATTATCGGAATTCTTTGTTTATTAACCGGATTAATAGCTTCTTTATGAAGATACTTTTGATAACGAACATCATTAGGATGAAAAACTAAGGCTTGATCGGCAAACATCGTTTCTGGTCTTGTTGTGGCAATTGTAATCATTTCATCACTATCTACTAAGGGATAATTAAGATAATACATCTTACCTTGAACTTCTTTATAAGTTACTTCCATATTCGATAACGCTGTTTTTAATTGTGGGTCTCAATTAATAATTTTTTTGCCACGATAAATTAAACCATCATTATATAATTTAACAAATATTTCATTAACTAATTGATTAACATCACTATCTAAAGTAAACTTCTCATAACGATAATCTAATGCTAATCCTAATTTTGCTCATTGCTCACGAATTATCTTAGCATATTCATCCTTTCACGAATTAACTTTAGTAATAAACTGATCACGAGAAAAACTAGTAATCCGTTTTTTCTCTTCATCTCATATTCTTTCAACAACTTTTACTTGGGTAGCAATCCCCGCATGATCCATTCCCGGAAATCAAGTAACACTATAACCAGTTAAAATTTTATAACGCGCCATAACATCTTGTAAAGTATTATTCCAAGCATGACCCAAATGTAATTTACCAGTAATATTAGGTGGAGGCAAAATCATACTAAAAACAGGTTTATTATTAATATTATCAGCACTAAATAATCGTTTTTCTAGTCAATAATCATACTTACCATTTTCTACTTCAAAATGCTCATATTTTTTACTTAATGATTTCATTAATTCTCTCCTAATTATTTTCAATAATTATATCAAACATTAAGAAATATAAAAAATAATACTTAATTAATATAATATTTAATCTTTTTTCAACGAAAATATAATGAATTTAAAACAACAGTAAGATCAGAAAATGCCATCGCCGCGGCTGCAAAAATTGCAAATTCAAAATTAGGAATTGATATTCAAAATCAACCAGATAATATTGCTACTGGTAAGGCAATAAGGTTATAACCAAATGCTCACATAAAATTAGTTCAAATAACCCTTCTTGTTTGCTTCGTTAACACAATCGCTTTATAAATATTTAAAACATCAGGTTTAATGATAATAATATCACTAAGGTTAACTGCGATTTCCGCCCCTGTTCCCATCGCAATTGATAAATCAGCTTGTTGTAAAGCAACACTATCATTAACACCATCACCAACAAATGCCACTTTTTTACCTTGTTTTTGCAATTTCTTAATAATATTAGCTTTATCTAATGGTTGAATATTAGAAAAGTAATGCTCAATACCAATAGCAGTAGCAACTCCTCTAGTAATAACTTCATTATCACCACTAATCATATAAACTTCAATACCTTCTTGCTTCAACTTAGCAACCGTTTTAATCGCATTTAACTTAATCTGATCCTCTACTAACACAAATAAAGTTACAATAACTTTATCAATTGCTAGCCCCAATACCAATTGATTAATTTCTTTGCTTTTTTCAACAATTCTTTGTAAAGGAACTGCTAAAACAAATTTTTTTTCTAATAATTTAGTAACCGAAGAAATCGTAACTCGCTGTTTATTACATAACCCTTGAATGCCAAAACCAATAGTTTCTTTCACATCCGTCAAGGATACGTTACTAATATTATATGCTTCTTGGTATGCTTTAAAAGCAGTAGCAATTGGATGTGCTGACATATTTTCTAAACTCACAGCAAAAGTAATATGTTTTTCTTCGCCATAAATAGCCTTAATACTTAATTTGCCATCAGTAACAGTTCCGGTTTTATCAAAAGCAACAATATCAATTTGATTAATTTTTTCAAAAGCATGAACTTTATTAAAAATAATTCCTTCTTGGGTTGACTTTGCAACTCCCACAGTTATTGCTAAAGGTGTCGCTAATCCCAAAGCGCAAGGACAAGCAATAATTAATGTTGAAATTGCAGTTTTAATAGCAATACCATAAGGATCAGACATAATAAATGATAAAGTAAATAACGGTAAAATAAAAGCATAAACTAAAAAAACTAATAATGCTAACCCTAAAACAAAAGGAACAAAAATCGCCGCAATCTTATCAGCAATCTTTTGTAAATTGGTTTTTTGTTGTTGCAATTGTTCCACTTTATTAATAATACTTGCTAATATCGTTTTATTACCAATTTTTGTTGCTCGCATTATAAAAGCTTCACCCGCATTAGCAGAACCACCAATTAATAATTCACCAGTCAATTTTTTTACAATTTGACTTTCACCTGTAATTAATGAATCATTAATATAGGCTAACTTGCCTATTAAAACACCATCAGTAGGAATTTTATCACCCTTTTTAATTAATAACTGATCATTAATTTTAATATCAATAGCAGCAATTGTTACATATTTGTTATTTTTTTTAAAAATAGTCGCCTCTTTTACTTGCAACGACATTAAATCTTGTAAGCCATCAATCGCACGATTACGAACTATTTTCGATATTGCATCGCCGACTAAAACAAAAGCTATAATTGAAGCCCCAATCTCAAAATACATATGTTGAAATTTATTATCAATCATCATATAATTCATTAATTGTTGATGACTAATTCCTTGAAATAAACCAATAATATGTTGCTTACCATATGGTGAATATTGCAACATCAAAACAATTAAATAAATACTATAGATAAATGCCACCAAAGACGACAAAATGATTAATGAATACATGCCGACTCGTCGTTGTTGAAACAATTCTTGATATCAGGCTTTATAAAAATTAAATCCTAAAATAAACTGGACAATACTCGCAAGCATTAATTGAATAATTGGGTTCCCAAAATATACTGCCAATGGATTTACTTTACCCATCGATATTCACATCGGAATAACTAATAAAATAGCAAAAAATGAGCGTAAAATTTCTTTGATTTCAAATCAACGATGTTGTTTATCAGTATGTGTTAAATGCATCTGATGACAAAGATTACTATTTGACTTGATCTTTCTTAATTTCATTATAACTCTACCTCTAAAATTAGTTTTTAAATATATTCAGTAATTTTTTCAAGAACAGCATCATAACCGATTTTACTAATACTTGATGTTTTAATAATGTCAATATGATTAATAATCAGCAATGTTTCTTTAATTATTCTTTCTTGATTGCTAATATCATTTTTCTTTAGTTTATCTAGCTTCGTAGTAACAATGAGAATATTAATATTCCGTTCTCGTAAAAAATTAAACATTAATAAATCATCCGCATTAGGAGTTCGCCTTAAATCTAATAATAAGATTGCTAACTTTAAATTTCTCCGCTCTAATAAATAAGTATCCATCATTTTAACAAATTGTTTTTTAATACTCTTACTTATTTTTGCAAAACCATAACCGGGGCAATCAACAAAACGAAACCCATTATCATTAATAGCAAAAAAATTAAGCATTTGTGTTTTACCAGGCGAACTAGAAACCCGTGCTAATTGTTTATTATTACATAAATAATTAATAAATGTTGATTTTCCAACATTACTTCGTCCTAATAACAATACTTCACTAATCTCATCATCAATTCATTGTTCCTTATTAATAGCACCTTTAAGAAATACACTCTTAGTAATTTTCATTGTTTTCACCACTTTTATTTTCTAAAACTAAAAATGAAATAATTTTTAATTTTATTAAAATTTTATCGTATAGAATAAAAATATGCACTATGATCGCGTTTAGTTTTCTTAGGTATTGCTTTGAAGAAATAAAACAATCAGCTAATTATATTATTTAATTACTAAACTAACTCTGCCTCTCTTGTTATTGAAATTTTTATTCGTTACCATTTTATCATATTATTGAATTTTTACATAATGAAAAATTAATGGTCGCGTTTATTTTTCTTAGGTATTTTTAAAAAAAGAAAAAATAATCATTTACTATAAATTATTTATAAATTATTTCAATATGCAAATTAAGTATATATATCCTATGTATGATTTTTGTTGTAAAAAATTATTTTAATGTTGTTTTTATAACCTTTTATTAAAATTATGTTTGCCAATATTAAATATTTTTTTTATTACTTATTTTTAAAATAAAATGATAATTAAATTGTAATTACTTTTCTTTTAAAATTATTCAAATCTTCACCCACCTAACAAAACTTTATGCGTCCTTTTTTAATTTTGTCGAAAAATCTTGATAAAATAAAAAAAATCATCAACTTGATAATTTTAAAAGGATTTTATGTAAAATTACTATTTTTAATTTAATTTTTTATACATTAAAATATAATACCGCTGTTTGTTGGTTTGGAGTTAAACCCTTATGTTGGTATTTTCATTTTCAGAGATTTAAATAATTTTGAATATTAGTAAAACCTAAAACATGATAATGAATTAAGGCTTCTTTAAGACTAGATTATAATTTACTGATTTTATTTAAGTTACGATAACTAGCTTCAGGATTAATTGTTGTTTTAGTTACACATAAAGTAGAATTTGTTTGTTTTGCTACTAAAAAATATAATTTTTGCATATCAGAAGTAATAATTGAATTTTGGTTAATTAATTCTTTGTTCATATTTTCAATAACTCATTGTTTTTGTAAACGTTTGGTGTTTGTGGATTTAACATAAATATTGTTATTATTATCAACTGCCATTTGAATACAGCATTTAGTATTAGTTGCGAATGGGTCAAGGTGAATTCTTCGTGGATCAGTTTTATGTTTGAAATTTCCTTTATGAATTTCTTTAATAAATGTTTCATCGATTTGGATTTTACCAGATAATTTTTTAAATTTTAATTGGGTATTTTCTAATTGTTTTGATTTCATTAATTTTTGACGATTATATCAAGCAGTTTTTAATGTAGTTTTAATAAAACGAGAAATTGTTTTGCTAGATTGCCCCAGCAATGAAATTTGAATCAATAAATTTCATTGTTCATAATTTAAATGACTTCAATAAATAAAATGATTACGAAAAGCGTCAAAACTTGCACGGCAATTTTTACATAAATATTTTTGTTTTCCTTCTGAATTATGTCCATTTTTAACGCAATGGTAAGATTCACATTTAGGGCATTAAATACCTTGTTCTCTAAATTTTTGATCAATTTCATTTAAACGTTTTTGTTTTTTTTATTAATTCTGCTTGTTGTTTGACTTTTTCATAAAATTCTAAAAATTGATCATCTGTTAAAGTATTTACTAGTTCTTGAATTATTTTTTCCATAATTATTATCCACCTCTATCATATTAAAAATATACCTAAAATTAAGTATATTCAATAAATATCAAGAGTTTTCTACAAAATAAAAATAAAAATTATTAATTATTATTAAATTTTAACTAAATATATATTAATTTTATATTTTTACTTACTTAAATCTATTATATTTATTTGTTACAATATTACCTTTATAGTTAATTCAATTATCATCATTTTTATTATTATATTTATTTCATAATAAATTTTTATATATTTCTTTTCTGATTTCTATTTCTGAATTAATATTTTCATTAATATAATGTAATACATTTAAATTGTTTAAATTTGCCATTCTTAAATGTAATAGGTTATTTAAATTCTTATGATTATATATTTTTGCTCCATATCCTAATTGTTGTTTTACTAAATGCGATACATCACTCTCAATGCTACAACCAATATTTCATTCTAAATTTTGATTATGAATACCTTGCTTATTATTACCGAAATAATTACTAGCCTTTCTTAAATTTATTTTAAAATCTGGACAGGTTATAATAAGTTGGACCATATTTATGTGGACTTTCAAATAAAATAAAATTATTAAGAAAGTAGGAAGATAAAAATGGGGAAAAACTCATATTCAAATGAATTTAAAAAACAAATTGTCATGCTTTTTCCGTTTTGGTATGGGTATGGCAAACCTTTTTTGGAAACTTTTTATGTAGACTGTCATTTTCTAAATTCAACAGGCGTTAAATAATTTAAACTGCCATATATTCTAAGATTATTGTATTAATTAACAAAATAAAAATTAACATTTTAATTGTGTTAAATTTTCAAATTTTTTACCCTTGATAAATTCCGTTTTAAAAGTTTTGTAAGTTGTTTCAGCCACAGCATTGTCATAAGGACAACCCTTCGCACTCAATGATCTTTTAATATTAAAGGTTATTAAAATTTCATCAATGATTTTATTTTTGAACTCATTACCACGATCAGTATGAAATAAAGTTATTTTATTTAATGGTCGTGTTATTTTATGAAAAGCTTGTTGAACTAGTTCAGCGGTTTTTTTGGTCCGGCACTATAGCCAATTATTTCTCGATTAAACAAGTCAATTAATAAACAAATATAATGTCATTTTCCTCCAACTTGCACATATGTTAAATCACTAACAACAACTTCATTAGGTTTTTTGTTATTAAATTGACGATTTAAAACATTACTAATTTGGTCATTATTAACCATTGTTTTATGATTACGATATTTTAATTTGGTGTATTTAGAAACCAAATTATTTTTGATCATAAGGAATCTGATTTTTTGACTTGATAAGATAATATCTTTTCTCATTAAAACAGCTTTAATTTTACTAGCACCATAAATTTTACTAGCACCATAAATTTTTACGACTTTTATTAAATGCACTGATAACTTCTTCTTCATAATTATTAACATCATACTTAACACAATTATTAGTTTGATAATAATATGTTGATTTTGCTATTTTTAATATTTGACACATTTTTAGCACGGAATATTTTTCTTTATTATTGTTAATAATTCCTATTTTTTGCCAATTATCAGTGCTGCTTGCTTTAAAATGTCATTTTCCATTCGTAATTGTTGGTTTTTTTTCGCAAGTAAATTAATTCATTTTCTTCGACAGCGCGATTATCTTACACTTTAAATGACCCAAAATTATTAAAATTTTCAATTCAATGATATACGGCTGATTTTGAAACCCCATATTCTTTAATAATTTCAACAATGCTTTTTCTGTTTTGATAAAGCATGACAATTTGTTTTTTAAATTCATTTGAATATGAGTTTTTCCCCAGTTTTATCCCCTACTTTCTTAATAATTTTATTTTATTTGAAAGTCCACATAAATATGGTCCAACTTATTGTAACCTATCCAATATGTGTATTAAGTTTTTGGAGGAAACAATTTAATTGTTTACTTTTTAGTTGTATTGGTAAATTTTTCAAGGTCTTTTAAGTATGATATAATATCTTTGGAGATTTTTTATTATAATGAATTCAGGAATTTTACTAATTGATAAACCTAATGGGATGACATCGCATCAAGTAGTATTTTATCTTAAAAAAAAGTTTAAATATTATAAAGTTGGTCACGCCGGAACTTTAGACCCTCTAGCTACTGGTGTACTAATAATTTTGGTCAATCAAGCGACAAAGATTTCTTCATTATTATTGAACGAAACGAAAGAGTATTTAGTAACAATGCAATTTAATGTTTTAACTAATAGTGGTGATATTACTGGTAATGTTATTGCTAATGATAATAAGTTAATTACGAAAGAGCAATTTCTTAATTGTTTAAAGTTTTTTCCGTTATCATACAATCAAATACCTCCTAAATATTCGGCGATTAAGTTTCAAGGGAAAAAACTTTATGAATATGCTCGCAAGGACCAAGAAGTATTATTAGCAAAACGACTTGTGGAGTTAGATTATTTAGAATTAGTAAGTTTTGATTTTCCTTTTGTTTTCTTAAAAGTTAAATGTTCAAAAGGAACATATATTCGTAGTTTAGTAGTAGACATTGCTAAAACTTTAAATATGATAGCAACAGTAAAAAAATTGCAAAGAATAGCTAGTGGTACATATAAGATTAGTAATTGTTGCGAACTTGATAAAATTCAAGAACGAAATATGATTTCATTATCAAATGTATTACAAGACTATATGCCACTTATTAATGTTAAGGAAACAAAAGATATTAAAAATGGCAAGGTTATTCAATTAAAAGATGTTGAAAATGATACTGTGTTGTTAACTGATAATAATCAAACCCCATTAGCAATATATGTTAAGGGACTAGATAATAAATATTATTGTAAAAAAGGATTATGAAATGATGAAAATAATTAATACTATTGATGAAAAACAGCAATTTTCAAATAAACAAGTAGCGAGTTTAGGATTTTTTGATGGGCTTCATATTGGACATCAGTTATTAACTCAAACAGTATTAAAGGAAGCTAAAGAAAATAATTATCAATCACTATTTTTTACTTTTTCAATCGCACCAAAGAAAATAATTTTACAACAACAATATGATGACTTGCTTGATATGGAAGATAAACAAAAATTAGTTTCATTAATGGGATTTGATAATTTTGTTATTTTTCCATTTAATGATAATACAAGAAAATGATCAATTGAACAGTTTATTTTTTATCTTAAACAATTGAATATTGATATTATCGTTGTTGGTGATGATTTTCGTTTTGCAAATTTTGGTCTGGGAAATATTAGTCATTTGCAGAAAAATTTTTCTAAAGTAATTGTTATTAATAAAGTTTTAATTAATAATGATATTTGGGTATCAACAACATATATTCGTCAGTTACTACAAAAAAAACAAATTGTTAGTGCTAATAAGTTATTATTGCAACCTTATAATATTAAAGGTTTTGTTGTTAACGGTAATAAATTAGGTAATAAAATTCAATTTCCAACAGCAAATATTCATTTAAATGATAATTTTTCAATATTAAATGAGGGTGTTTATATTACTAATGTTAGTTTAGATAATAAAAACTATCAAGCAATTTCTTGTATTATTAGAATTGATAATGTTTTAAAATGTGAATCATATATTCTTAATTTCAATAATAATATTTATGGTGTAAAAATTAAAATTTCCTTTTTAAAGTATTTACGAGATAATGTCGCTGTTAAAAGTTTAGAACATTTAAAACAGTTAATTAGTGAAGATTACAACAAAACACTTGAATATTTTCGTAAAATAGGTTAATATTTATACGAATACGACTGTTACAAGTTTTTAAAACACCTTCTGTTTTATTAATTGGTTTTAGTTAAGTTTATAATTATTGGAGGATTTATTAAATGGCAATTACAGCTGAGGATAAAAAACAAATTATTGCTAAATTTGGGAGAAAAGAGAAAGATACGGGTTCAGCAGAAGTACAAATAGCACTTTTAACAGCGGATATTACTAATTTAACTGCACATTTAAAAACACATCGTAAAGATGTTGTTACTGAACGAAGTTTAGTAAGAAAAGTATCACAAAGACGAAATATGTTAGATTACTTAAAAGAACATGATATTAATCGTTATCGTAAAGTAATTGAACAATTAAAACTAAGAAAATAATAAATTGAAATTATTAAGAAAGAGAATTAGATGCTGATTCTTTTTATAAAATATTAAGGGTTGAGAGGCCGCGTTTAGTTTTCTTAGGTATTGCTTTGAAGAAGTAAAACAATCAACTAATTATATTATTTAATTACTAAAATAACCACACCTTTCTTGTTATTGTCATTTTTATTCATTACCATTTTATCATATTATTGAATTTTTACACAATGAAAAATTATTAATTTTATTAAATTTTAACTAATATTTTTACTTACTTAAATCTATTATATTTATTTGTTACAGCATTACCTTTATAGTTAATTCAACTATCATCATTTTTATTATTATATTTATTTCATAATGAATTTTTATATATTTCTTTTCCGATTTCTATTTCTGAATTAATATTTTTATTAATATAATGTAATACATTTAATTTGTTTAAATTTGCCATTCTTAAATGTAATAAGTTATTTAAATTCTTATGATTATATATTTCCACCCCATATCCTAATTGTTGTTTTACCAAATGTGACACATCACTTTCAATGCCACAACCAATATCTCGTTCTAAATTTTGATTATGAATACCATGCTTATTATTACTGAAATAATTACTAGCCTTTCTTAAATTTATTTTAATATCTTTATTTAATTCATTTTTAGCAACATTACGAATGTTTTTGATTAATTCTTGATCATTTCCATCCTTATATAATTTAATTCAACTATTTATTGTTACTTTACGATTTTCAAAAATAATATTAAATGCAGTTTTTTTTAATTTTTTAATAGCATGATAACCATCTAAAATATATCTAACATTACCAAAACTATTGGCAATTTCTCTAATTCAAGTAGCACCATCGCCACAAACAATTATTCTGTCATAATTAATATTCACATAATGTTTTTGTAATTCCTTAATTAATAAATCACGATAATCCATTGTATTTATTCGTTTACCAACTTTTAACATTAGAAAACGACCTCGTTTGTTTTCTGATTCTCTACGAGCATTTTTGTAATTTTTTTCTTTATGTCCGGCATGAAAAGTAACTAAACGAATTCTTTGGTCTTGTTTAACTTTCTGATCTAATGTCGCTAAAAATGTCTCATCTAGTTAAATATATAAATCCTTATTTTTGACATCAATTCTAGTTTTAGTTTATTTTTCTGCTAGTTGTAAATATTCAGCATTATCATATTTATTTAAAATATTTGAAATACTAGCTTTTGAAATATAACAATGATTTAGAGCATCTAAAACATCGCGATAGCGTTTACCATCGCCCAAAATACTTAAAACTTTAAATTGGACATCAAAATAAATGCGTTGTTTGGATAATAGAACAATTTCTTTATCTACCAAACATACGTATTCAAATTTACCTGATTTTTGATTTCAATATTTATATCGGCGTCGTTTAAAAGTAACTTCACCAAAAATTGTAATAATTGTTCTTAAAGCAAAATGAACTACTTTATAACCTTGTTTTAACCGATAATGATATTTATATAAGTATTCATCTAATTTTCCATATTCATTAGCTGGTTGTTCACATTTGTTAGTGTACATATTTTTATGCGTTGTAAATAAACTGAACCAATGCTTGTTTTCTAAGGTTTTTACATTATTATTAATTTTTAACATAATAAATTACCTTTCTTGGTAGTAATTTTAACTAAGTTAAATTTAGTTAACTTATTTTTCTTTTTTAAAGATAAATGTTTTTCTAAAAATTTATTGTTATTTTATAAATTCTTTTGAATGATTATAGTAATTTTATTCATATTTATTTAATAAAATCCGCTAGAACAAAATACTCATAACTTTATGATAAAAAATAAGGATATCAAGAATTAAATATAAAATTGTTATTAAATTTTTTCATATTTAATGACCTGAAAAAGTAGAAATTTTTTTTAATTTTGTCGAAAACTCTTGATAAAATAAAAAAAATCATCAACTTGATAATTTTAAAAGGCTTTTATGTAAAATTACTATTCTTACTTTAATTTTTTATACATTAAAATATAATACCGCTGTTTGTTGGTTTGAAGTTAAACCCTTATGTTGGTATTTTCATTTTCAGAGATTTAAATAATTTTGAATATTAGTAAAACCTAAACCATGATAATGAATTAAGGCTTCTTTAAGAATAGATTGTAATTTACTGATTTTATTTTAAGTTACGATAACTAGCTTCAGGATTAATTGTTGTTTTAGTTACACATAAAGTAGAATTTGTTTGTTTTGCTACTAAAAAATATAATTTTTGCATATCAGAAGTAATAATTGAATTTTGGTTAATTAATTCTTTGTTCATATTTTCAATAACTCATTGTTTTTGTAAACGTGGACGCATAAAGTTTTGTTAGGCGGGAAAATATTTGAATAAGTATTAAGGCAGTCAACAATGATTGTCTTTTTATTTTATAAGGTGTTAAAAATTTGTTCTTTGAAAATGAAATACAAGTGAATTAATAATGTTGGTATGTATTAAAGCGCGATAAATTGTGGGTGGTTTCCATAACCAAAAGAAGTTTACCAGTTAATAGACAAGACCCTATTAGATATAGCAATTTGTTTCGTTTTGCAATAAAAAAATGAATGGGTGGATTTCCTAAAAATATACACGATATTAAATTAGCTCCAACGGTAGGATGCAGATGTTAAAGTGTAAAAATTTCTATATAGGGATATATTAAGTTTAAAATTATTAAAATCTTTATCTAATAAAAAAACAAAATTTACTAACAAAGCTTGTTAAACAATTAAATCTGCGATATATAAGTGTTTAAAAAACTAAGTTAACTAACTTAGTTAATATAACTTAGTTTATCCATAAGAAAGGTAATTTATTATGAAAAACATTGAAAACATTTTCTTAAATACTAAAAAATATCTTTTAAAATAAACACAAAACGCAATGCTTATTAAAGCACCAAAAATTCCGTGATTTAATGAACAAATCGGTATTTGGTTTCCAAAGCGATTTGTTTATAAAGGAAAATACGAAAATTCAATTTGCATCGGAATAATAAAAGATAGTAAATATCAAGTAATTTCGATTAATCAAAAAGAAAAAGAAACCAAATTAATTAAGGGACAATAATTATTAGGTTTTTTCATTGCCAAAAAAGAAAACAATAAAAAAGATATAAATTATAACTATTTTAAAGGAGTTTAAAAATGAATATTGCGATTGGAATAATATTTATTATCATTCGCATAATGCTATTGGCATATTTTGCTTATAAAATTTATGCCAAAATAAAAATTAGAATTAAATATAAAAATGCCATTAAAAATAATACTGGTAATTTTACAAAAGACGAAAAAGTGTTTATTGCTCGCTTTGAAGAATGAGCTAAAGCCCCTAATTCAAAAGAAAATAATGAGAATAAAAAATAATGTTTTGAGAAATTATTATGGAATTCTTAAAACTGTTTGTTCCAGTAGAAAAAATGCCTGCACAAGTTGCGTTTATTGCTGGATTAATTATTATCATTACTTTTCTTTTCATGCTAATTTCAATTATGTATTTACCAATAAAAATGATTTTTGGGAGATAAAAAATGACAATAAACTTAAAAGAATTTGATTGAGAACAAATTAAACAAACTTTCTGAGATTTATTTATTCAAATTACAACTATTCCGGCTCACATTACTGGTGGTAAAGAAATTAAATTAATCGAAGCACCACTTTGACTTTTAATAGTAAACATTGCTTTTTGATTCTTAACAGCGATTATGGTGTGATTTATTCTAATGCTATTTTGGAAAACCATATCAGTATTTAGATAGAGGCAAAAGTAATGTCAAGAAGTTACATTGTGATGCATTCCCAAAGAAATTCAAAATTAATTAGGAAAAAATACAATCGTGTTAAGGTTAACCGTGGTTTTAACAAATTTAAGAAAAACTTTGAATATAAATGATGAATGTTTTAAAGAGAAAGGAGGCGATTATATGATTGGAACTTTCTTGGCCGATGCACCACCAGCAACAGCATAAAAAATAACAGCTGGTGATACAATGACTAAATTATGAAATGCAATTATGACAGCATTTACTAAAATGTGAGATATTATTGCTGTTAATATGCCACAAGTCGGTAACTTCTTTGCTGACTACTGAATCTTCATTTTTCCATTTATTTTGGCAATATTCTTTATTTGCTTTAAAATGTTTGAAAAATTACTTGGAGCAGCACGCTAACAAAAAAATAAAGTGAGGTGCAAGATGAAATTTTGCAAATGAATAATAGAAAAAAATAACAATTTTATTGAATTAAATCGCACCTCATTTTTAATTTTATGACATTGAGGAGCAATTTGATACGTTTACAACGGTTATTTAAAAAACATTGTGAGCTATTTATTTTTAGCAGGTTGTATTTTAATTTTCCTTTTTAAAATCAGTAATTTAACACAAATTAACAAAGTTATTAATTTTTTAAAAAACTCACCATTAAACATCGTTATTGGTTCATTAGGAACTGGAAAAACCGCCTTTCTAGTATACGCATCAAAATTACTAAAAAAGAAGAAATATCACATCGCCTCAACCTTCCCATTACTAGAAACCCAAAAATTAAGCTTAGGGCATATGGGATTGTTAGACTTTGATTATCCGGTATTGCCAGACAAAACCTTACTGTTATGGGATGAAACCAATTTATTTTTAGAAGGAACGGATTGAGAAAAAAATAATACCAAAAACGAAGAAACCGGTATTCAAGAATATTTCGCTCTGGCACGACATTTCGGTCATATTGTGCTGGATAGCGGTCAAAGAGATAAACATATTTGAGTTAAAGTTCGTGACATTGCCAATAATGTGATCGCGGGAATTCGTAAAAAACCTGTTAATATTTTTCGTCCCTACTTAAAAGTCATCTATGGCACCTTTACAAGCATCGAAGAATATGAACACTGACGAAAAACCTTAATTGATGCTAAAAATAGCAAAAAGGGTCGTCGCATTAAATATCTTGATATCCCTGAACTTGATATCTATTTTTTTAAACTAAAAATCCCTCTACCCCTACTTAACACTTACAATTCTTTTTACCTAGCATTTTTAAGAGATTACTTAAATTCAAAAGTAAATCCTGACTATGAAGACAAATACTATACTGACACAGCAATTGATTTAGAAGACTTGGAATACTTAAAAATGGATAAATTTAGCAAATTTTTAAGAAAAATTAAAGAAAAGGAACAATAAAAAATGGAAAATCTCGCAAAAATGGCCGACTTTCTGGCTCAAATGCTTTATAAAGTTTTTGATTTAATTTGAAGTCTTGAAGTACCAGGAACGAATATTCAATTAATATTTCCTTTATTCTTAACGCTTGCTGTAGAATTTCTTATGGCAATTATTCTTGGATTTGGTAGTCAACAAGTTAATTTAGAAAAACAACGCCAATATGCCGTTAAAAATAAGGGTCGTTTAAGAGCATGAGGAAAAGCTAAAAAACAAATAAAACCAATAAAAACAAAACAAGGTAACTAAAAATGTTTAAATTAATTATTATTTTTATCTTAATAACTGTTCTTGGATTATTAGCTGGTAGTCATTTTGAAACTTTAACAAACTATATTAGCGAAGGGCTTGCCAATTTCCAAAAGTTTATTACTAGCAATTTAACAATTTTAGAACTATTTAAACCAATGGCCCGAACATTTTCTCAACATCCAATCTTTACCATTCTTGGTGTCACTTGTGTACTTATTGCTTTATTTATTGTGATTAAAGGACGATAAAAAATATGAAAGGAGAGTTAAAATGAAAAAACTTTTAGAAAAATTATTTAAAAAAGATAATTCAAAAGAAAAACTGCCATTAAAATTAAAAATTAAAAATTATTTTAAAAAGCAGTTGTTAAAAATATTATTAAGTATCATTTTCATCTTTATAATCTTATTAATTTGTGCATTAACAGCAATCGGTACTAAATGAATAACTGGAACAAGTAAAGAATTTAATGATTTTATGAATGAAGAGATGGTTAATTTCTTTGGCAAGTTCAATAGTGGTATTATGCTGGCAGGAATATTTGTTTTTTGATGAGGCGGAGCAATATATTTTGCACTTAAATTTGAAAAATTAATCCGCTTTATTATTCAAAAAATTAAAGCAAAAAGAGCCTTGAAAAATGAAATCAAACAAACTAATTAATTCTTTAAAAAAATATTGATGGAGAATTTTACCCTACATTTTTATGATTATTATCTTTTTCATTCCATTTTTAAAATTGGAAATTAATGATTTGAAATTATTATATGAAAAATTTGAAGCATTAATTTCACTTATGATACTAGGATATTTAGATATATGCATTACAATAGCTGTAATTATAAATTGTGGTATTAAGTGACTTATTAAAAAAATTAAAGAAAAAAGAACAATGAAAAATAAAATATTTTAAAAAGGAGTGATAAAAATGTTTATGAAAATATTTACCGTGCTAACTATTAGTTTCAATAACATTTTTACTATTCCCCCAAACATTAATAATGATAAAACAACAATACAACTAATTAGAACTAAAAGACAAAGTGATAAAATTTATAATTTTGAAATCGAAAACTTAAAAAAAGTATATTTTCATCTTTTAAGAGATAAAAATAGAGTCGGAGAGATTAACATGTATCAAAAAGACAATATCAATCTAAATAAAAAATTACCAGAATTAAAAAATTTAAACAAACTTATTTTCCTATTTACAAAAGAATTTTACAATAATCAAGATAAACAAGATAAAATTACAAAATTAATAAACTACATATGGGCAAAAAATAACTGACCCTAACGGCCCTAATATAAAGCCACATGAGCTTTGAATAATTAATAAAAAAATAACAATCAAAGTACAAAGTACAAAGTTAGAAACTTGATACAATAGCGATAATACAATAGATTATACATTAAGAAATACAAGTAATTTTGAAATTGAAATTGAAAAAGATAGTACCGACATTGAATTACAAACAGCAACTATTAGCTTTGACGGTAATCATAAATATAACGGTGTTATTGATAATCTTGACTATTTAATGATTCATCGTGGTGATTTTGATAAATTTAATTACTCTTATCTCTATTGAACACCAATATTTAATTTTGTTGATACCCTAGAAAAATGTTATTACAAAGAATTTACGATTAAAAATCATGGTTTTAAAAGCGAAAGCTATTTTTATCATAAAAGTTCTACTAGTGAAGATAAAATAAATGAAAATGTTTTAAAAATTAAAGCCTTTAATAAAACTTTAATTGCAGGTAATAATTATTTACAATTATTACACGATGAAAAGGAAATCTGAAAATATGATACTGCAAATGCTAACGACTATTACCTAATTAAGTACCTTTTTGGAACCTTAAATTATCTTAATGTTAAGTTTAGTTTTTTGAGATATGACCCCGATTTACGAAATGACATTTACTTTTATTTTAAAAACAACATTTCTAGTATTAACAATAACGATTACAAAAATGTTTTTGATGAAATCTATGAAATTCTTGGCAATTTCTTTGCTAGTTTATTTTATGCGACTTTTGATATGGACGAAAAAACTTATACCGAGATTGATTTTAAGGGAGTAGATAATTACAACAAAGATTATTTTATTCAAATCGGTTTCTTTTATCGCTCGTTAATTACTTTTTATCCCAAAAAATACTTAATCAATGTTACTGGTAATTCAGAATTATTACTAAGAAGTTATTTCTTTACTTTTGATAAAAAAACGCACCAGGAGAATTTTAATGCTATTAAAAATAATAACAGTATCTATCAAATTGAATTTAATGTCCTTAAATCTTATGATAACAAACTCATTACTTTACCAACTAACAAGACTGCTAATAGTATTAATTATCTTAACACCAACATCGACATTCGCTATGGTATTAATATTTTTACCTTAACTTTTCCTTTGTACCATAAAAAAAAATATCGCTAATTACAATTTTAAAATTTATGACTTTAATGTCCTAAATTCCACCACCTTTATTCCTGATGGCTCAAACAACAGTGAATGAGACGACTTAATTCCACCAGCAAATTGCAAATATTCAGGGCGATGAATACCTACATTTAACGATATTGGTTGTGCTATTCAAAATGCTGGCATCAAAATGCTAAACTGAATGCTTACAGCTTCACAAATCATTACCATTTTACGCCCGCTAGCGATTATTGCCAAAGCAACAGTTAACTTTTCAACTGCCATTTTTCCAGTTTTTAAAACAGTGCCGGCCTTTTACTATACCTTTCAATTTTTAATCGGTTTTGCCATTTTTCTAATGATTTTACGAATTTTTGTATAATATATATATATATATATATATATATATATATTGAAAAAATAAAGGAGTTAAAATAATGAAAATTTTAAATACAATAGCTCTTTTCACATTAACAATATTACCAATAGTTAGCTGTTCTAAAAAAGCAAATGAACCATTAGAACAAAAAAATGAAGATAACAATAAAAAAGATAAAATTTATAATTTTGAAATCGAAAACTTAGAAAAAGTATATTTTCATCTTTTAATAGATAAAAATAGAGTCGGAGAGATTAACATGTATCAAAAAGACAATATCAATCTAAATAAAAAATTACCAGAATTAAAAAATTTAAACAAACTTATTTTCCTATTTACAAAAGAATTTTACAATAAACAAGATAAACAAGATAAACAAGATAATCAAGATAAACAAGATAAAATTACAAAATTAATAAACTACATATGGGCAAAAAATAACTGACCCTAACGGCCCTAATATAAAGCCACATGAGCTTTGAATAATTAATAAAAAAATAACAATCAAAGTACAAAGTTAGAAACTTGAGACAATAGCGATAATACAATAGATTATACATTAAGAAATACAAGTAACTTTGAAATTAAAATTGAAAATCCTTAATAATTAAATTTAAAAACTGTTAAAATTTACTACACTAGAAAAGTGGCTTTTTACGATGAAAATACCCTTAAAACAACTAAACAACTTTTTCATTTTTTCTACAAAATTAAAAAAACCAGTAATTTAATTAAATTACTGGTGTGAATATTTTTTTATTTTTACAAGAAATTTAAACTTGTTGTGCTTGTTTCAATTAAAGTTATTGTTCTAAATAGCTAATATCGTTTTTATAAAACCTTATACTATAGTAGTAACTGTATTTGTTCTTACTGGCCCTTCTCTTTCTGATGAAAAAAATGTTTCACCGTTAAATGTTATTTTATCATTGTTTTTATCTATAGTAATTTCATTGGGTAATAAACTATATTTTTGTAAAATTTGCATTGCTTCTGTAATTGATAATGTAACTATTTGTTCTTTATTGTTATCATCAATTATTTTGGCAGTAATATTTCCTGTAATTTTTTGTTTTAAATTTAAAATAACTTTAGATGTAATTATTCTTACTGGATAAATAATTTTTAATTTTTCATTGGGATTAAGTTCAAATTTATCAGCGGATCCCTTAAAAATACTTAAAATCATTTCTTGTCCTTGTTTATTTGTGTTTGATAAATCAAATTCATTTGATAATACATTAATAATTTCAGAATTTTTATTATTTATATTTGTAAAATCTGTTAATTTCATTTCATCATCAGAATTTATGTTTCAACCATTTAATTTATTTTCTTGTTTTGTTTTAGTTAATCCTGTTGTGATTTGAAATATTAATTTTGATTTTGAGTTATATGTACAAGCAGGTACATTAAATTATTTTATATTTGGAGTTTTATTGGTGATTTCTTTATCAGAACACACATTTTTAGGAACATTAGATCATAAAAATGAATTTTCTTGTTTTGTTATTTCAGTATTTGAAAAATTTAAATTATTAGTATCAATATAATTTATTTCCTTAAATTTTAAATTAGAATTTTCATCTCGAAATTTAAAAAATAATGCTTTTTTAATCAATTCATTTAAATTAATAATTTTATTTTGCCCATTATCAATTGAATAATGTATTCTTATGTTATTTTTATTTAAATTATTTTTTATTTTTAATATAGCTGAATTTTTTGTCTTGTTAATAATTTCTAATTGTGAAATATCTAAATCTGGATTTAAATAATTTAATTCACTTAAAATTACATTATCAGAATTATTACTAATTTTTCCTAAATTTGAATTTAAATAGTATTCACTATATTCATAAACATCGCCATCTCCTGAACCAATATATAATTTATTGTTGAAAATTACACCAGATGAATCAATTCATCAATTTGTTTTAATAATAATTTTTTGTTGTTCTGTAGCGGGATCATATTCATAAACATTATGATCATCTGAACCAAAATACAATTTATTGTTGAAAACTACACCAGAAGATTTAATTTCATTATTTGTGGTGATGGCAACTTTTTGTTGTCCTGTAGCAGGATCATATTCATAAACATTATGATCTAGTGAACCAAAATATAGTTTACTGTTTAAAACTACACCAGAAGATCTTATAGATTCAGTTGCTCTAAGAACGATTTTTTGTTGCCCTGTAGCAGGATCATATTCATATACATTATGATAAAATGAAATAAAAAATACTTTATTGTTGAAAACAATACCAGAAGATCAGATCTGTTTTTTTTGCTTTAATAACAATTTTTGTTGCATTTATTTTATTATTTTCATTATTGCTTCGTTTTTGTCTTTTATAATTTATTTTTTCTAATTTAATTTGTTGTTCTTGTGTTGGATAAGGACTATTGGCAACAATTCCCGCTACTCCACTACTTTCTATTGTTATTGTACTTAATAAACAAATTAATTTTTTAATTTATTAAATCCTTTTTATGATTTTTTAATAATTAATAAATTTGTTGAACAATTAACATCTTTCCTTAAATTTTTAGAGTCTAATTAATACAAATTGATTATAACTTATTAAATAAGAATTTTTATCATTTTTTCAGGTTATTGAATAATAATTCTAGAAAAAAAATTATCATTAAAACAGAAAAATAAACTAACGAAATTTAACTTTGTTAAAATTACTATCTAGAAAGGCGATTTTTTATGTTAGAAATTAATAATAATGTAAAAAACTTAGAAAACAAGCATTGATTTAGTTTATTTACAACCCATAAAAATATGTACACTAATAAATGTGAACAATTAGCTAATGAATATGAAAAATTAGATGAATACTTATATAAATACCATTATCGGTTAAAACAAGGCTATAA
This sequence comes from Spiroplasma endosymbiont of 'Nebria riversi', assembly GCF_018831625.1. Classification (GTDB taxonomy): domain Bacteria; phylum Bacillota_I; class Bacilli_A; order Mycoplasmatales; family Nriv7; genus Nriv7. The sequence continues at coordinate 528,559 of NZ_CP065193.1, read as the reverse complement.
AGTAGTTCATTTTGCATTAAGAACAATTATTACAATTTTTGGTGATATTACTTTTAAACGACGCCGATATAAATATTGAAATCAAAAATCAGGTAAATTTGAATATGTATGTTTATTAGATAAAGAAATTGTTTTATTATCTAAACAACGCATTTATTTTGATGTCCAATTTAAAGTTTTAAGTCTTTTAGGTGATGGTAAACGCTATCGTGACGTTTTGGACGCTCTAAATCATTGTTATATTTCAAAAGCTAGTATTTCAAGTATTTTAAATAAATACGATATTGCTGAATATTTTCAACTCGCAGAAAAAGAAACTAAAACTAGAATTGATGTTAAAAATAAGGATTTATATATTCAACTAGATGAGACATTTTTAGCGACATTAGATCAGAAAGTTAAACAAGACCAGAGAATTCGTTTGGTTACTTTTCATACCGGACATAAAGAAAAAAATTACAAAAATGCTCGTAGAGAATTAGAAAACAAACGAGGTCATTTTCTAATGTTAAAAGTTGGTAAACGAATAAATACGATGGATTATCGTGATTTATTAATTAAGGAATTACAAAAACATTATGTAAATATTAATTATGACAAAATAATTGTTTGTGGGGATGGTGATGCTTGAATTAGAGAAATTGCCAATAGTTTTGGTAATGTTAGATATATTTTAGATGGTTATCATGCTATTAAAAAATTAAAACAAACTGCATTTAATATTATTTTTGAAAATCGCAAAGTAACACTAAATAGTTGAATTAAATTATATAAGGATGGCAAAATCATCAAGAATTAATCAAAAACATTCGTAATGCTGCTAAAAATGAATTAAATAAAGATATTAAAACAAATTTAAGGAAAGCGAGTAATTATTTCAGTAATAATAAGCATGGCATTCATCATCAAAATTTAGAATTAAATATCGGTTGTAGCATTGAAAGTGATGTATCTCATTTAGTAAAAAAACAATTAGGATATGGGGAAAAAATATATAATCATAAGAATTTAAATAACCTATTACATTTAATAATGGCAAATTTAAACAAATTAAATGTATTACATTACATTAATGAAAATATTAATTCAGAAATAGAAATCAGAAAAGAAATATATAAAAATTCATTATGAAATAAATATAATAATAAAAATGATGATAGTTGAATTAATTATAAAGGTAATGCTGTAACAAATAAATATAATAAATTTAAGTAAGTAAAAATATTAGTTAAAATTTAATAAAATTAATAATTTTTGTTGTGTAAAAATTCAATAATATGATAAAATGAAAAAGAATAAAAATGACAATAACAAGAAAGGCAGGGTTAGTTTAGTAATTAAATAATATAATTAGCTGATTGTTTTACTTCTTAAAAACAATACCTAAGAAAACTAAATGCGACCTGTAAACGTTTGGTGTTTGTGGATTTAACATAAATATTGTTATTATTATCAACCGCCATTTGAATACAGCATTTAGTATTAGTTGCGAATGGGTGAAGGTGAATTCTTCGTGGATCAGTTTTATGTTTGAAATTTCCTTTATGAATTTATTTAATAAATGTTTCATCGATTTGGATTTTACCAGATAATTTTTTAAATTTTAATTCGGTATTTTCTAATTGTTTTGATTTCATTAATTTTTGACGATTATATCAAGCAGTTTTTAATGTAGTTTTAATAAAACGAGAAATTGTTTTACTAGATTGCCCCAGCAATGAAATTTGAATCAATAAATTTCATTGTTCATAATTTAAATGACTTCAATAAATAAAATGATTACGAGAAGCATCAAAGCTTGCACGACAATTTTTACATAAATATTTTTGTTTTCCTTCTGAATTATGTCCATTTTTAAAGCAATGGTTAGATTCACATTTAGGGCATTTAATACCTTGTGCTCTAAATTTTTGATCAATTTCATTTAAACGTTTTTGTTTTTTTATTAATTCTTCTTGTTGTTTGACTTTTTCATAAAATTCTAAAAATTGATCATCTGTTAAAGTATTTATTAGTTCTTGAATTATTTTTTCCATAATTATTATCCACCTCTATCATATTAAAAATATACCTAAAATTAAGTATATTCAATAAATATCAAGAGTTTTCTACAAAATTAAAAGTTTAATTTAAAATTTATTGCTTAATTTATAATATAATCATTATATATGGCATAATTCTTATAATAGTTTTAGTCATCAGATATTCAAAGTAACATTATAGAAATTAAGTATTGTACTTAAAGTAGTAATTTTAGAAAAGGAAGATGAAAAAAATGCAAGAATTAAAAATTTTATCGTTTGATAATAATGAACTTCATTTATATATATGAGATCAAGTCAGTAAACCTAAAGGGGTTCTGCAATTAGTGCATGGGTCAAGTGAATATACTTTTCGTTATGATGAATTTGCTAAGTATTTAAATGCTAATGGTTGAATCGTTATTGGTAATGATCTTCGGGGACACGGGAAAACGGTTACTGATAAAGACCACTTAGGTTTTTTTAGTGTTAAGGATGGTTGAGATAATCTGGTATTAGATTTAAAAGTAGTGAATGATTATATTGTTCATAATTATCCTAAATTAGGAATTACAATGTTAGGGCAATCAATGGGTTCATTTTTAGCGCGACATTATGTAACATCATACTCTTATACTATTGAATCATTAGTTATTTGTGCCACAACTTGAAAATCAAAAATACAATTATGAACTGGTAAATTTATTGCTAAATATTTACAAAAACGACAACCATTACATTGTCCTAGTAATTTTATTAATAATTTAACTTATAAAAAATTTAGTAAGAAAATTAAAGAAAAAAATAATGATTTAGTTTGACTAACTCGTGATAAAAATATTCAAGAAAAATTTAGAAATGACCCCTTAACGGGACAAATACTTACTGCTAGTGCTTTTAAAGATATGTTTACAGGTTTATTGTATATTATGAAAAAGAAAAATATTATTAAAACTCGGAAAACTTTACCAATATTTTTTATTGGGGGAATGAGTGATCCGGTTGGTAATTTTGGTAAAGATGTTGAAAAAACTGCAAGAAAATATCGTCAATATGGTTTTAAAAAAACAAGCATTTTATTATATTCAGGAATGCGTCATGAAATTTTAAATGAAATTGGTAAAGAACAAGTATATCAAAATGTTTTAAATTTTATTAATAAATATAATAGTAAATAATAATTAGCAACAATAAAGGGGTGAATTAAAATGCTAAATAGCTATGATGAATCTTCAATTCAAGTTCTTGAGGGATTAGATGGTGTTCGTAAACGACCGTCGATGTACGTTGGGTCAAAAGATAGGAAAGGGTGGCATCATCTCGCATGAGAGATTTTTGATAATTCGATTGATGAAGCATTAGCTGGATATTGTAATGAAATTAAGATTACTATTAAAAAAGATGATTCAATTATTATTGCAGACAATGGTCGAGGGATTCCTACGGGAATGCATAAAAAAGGAAAATCAACACCAGAAGTTATTTTTACAATGTTACATTCCGGTGGTAAATTTGATGGTAATAGTTATAAAACATCAGGTGGTTTACACGGTGTGGGGGCATCGGTTGTTAATGCGTTAAGTGAATTTTGTTATGTAACAATTTATCGTGATAAAAAAATTTACGAAATTGGTTTTAAAAATGGAGGGCATTTAGCACGACATTTAAAATTAATTGGTAAAACAGTAAAAACTGGTACTGTAGTTCATTTTCGCCCTGATAGTATGATATTTAATAATTTTAAGTTTTCATATTCAATGATTTGTGAGCGAGCTCGCGAGTCAGCATTATTAATTAGTGGTTTAAAAATTATTGTTGTTGATGAACATAGTAAAAAAGAAGAACAATTTTGTTTTACTAATGGTTTAGAAGAATTTGTTAAATATTTAATCGCTGATGAAAAAATTATTAGTCCAATTATGCTTTTAAAAGGTGAAATGGATAATGTTCAATTAGAAGTTGGGATGCAATATAGTAATGCTTATAGTGAAAATATTATTAGTTTTGCTAATAATGTTAAAACTATTGATGGGGGAACCCATGTTGTTGGTTTTCGTACTGCCATAACGAAAGTTATTAATGATTATGCTAGAACAGAAAATCTTTTAAAAGAAAAAGAAAAAAACTTTGAAGGTAGTGATGTTCGTGAAGGATTAACGGCAGTTATTTTGGTACGGATTCCTGAAGATATGATTCAATATGAAGGACAAACTAAAAGTAAATTGGGAACTAATGAAATTAAAAATATTGTTGATAGTACTGTCACTAAACAATTTTCTTTTTGATTACAAGAAAATAAGACTGTTGCTTATGAAATTTTAACAAAGATTATTAAAACTAGAGAAGTAAGAGAAGCTACAAGAAAAGCTCGCGAACAAGCAAGAGGACAACGACAATCAAAAGGTTTAAAAGACCGAATGTTAATTGGCAAGTTAGCGCCAGCGCAAAACAGGAATCCTAATAAAAATGAATTATTTCTTGTTGAAGGTGATTCGGCAGGTGGTACTGCTAAAATGGGGCGAGCGCGAAGTTTTCAAGCCATCTTATCTTTAAAAGGGAAGATAATTAATGCTGAAAAATCTAATTTAGCAACATTATTAAAAAATCCTGAAATTAATATGATTACTAATGCTATTGGTGGTGGCATTGGTGAGCATTTTGATTTAGATGATGTTAATTATGATAAAATTATTATTATGACCGATGCTGATGTTGATGGCGCCCACATTCAAATTTTATTATTAACTTTTTTTTATCGTTATATGAAGCCTTTAATGGCTGCGCAAAAGATTTATTTAGCATTACCACCATTATATAAAATTAGCAACAAAAAATCTAATGAAATTAGTTATGCTTGAAATCAAAAAGATTTATATAAGCAATTAGAAAAACATACTAAAAGTGAAATTCAACGCTATAAAGGACTTGGAGAAATGAATGCCGATCAATTATGAACAACAACAATGAATCCAGAAACTAGACAACTAGTGCAAGTTACTATTGGCGATAGCCATAAAGCTGAAAAAAAGATTATTACTTTAATGGGCGATGATAGTGATAAACGCAAAAAATGAATTGAAGCTAACATTAATTTTACATTAGAAGATAATTTTGTTATTGCTTCATAAAATGAAAGGAGGAATGAAATGAAAAGTAACAGAAATAGTGTGGTTCATAAATTAGATGAAATTGTTGCTGAACGGTTTGGTTTATATGCGAAATATATTATTCAAGAACGAGCATTGCCTGATGTTCGTGATGGCTTAAAGCCAGTGCAAAGAAGAATTTTATATGCAATGAATAATTTAGGGTTATTTTTTGATTGGCCTCACAAAAAATCAGTTCGGGTTGTTGGTGAAGTAATTGGTAAATATCATCCGCATGGTGATGTTCCCATTTATGAAGCAATGGTGCGAATGGCGCAACCTTGAAAGTTAAGAGTACCACTAATTGATGGTCATGGTAATTTTGGTTCGATTGATGGTGATTCAGCAGCAGCAATGCGATATACCGAAACGCGTTTAAATGCAATTTCTAAGTATTTATTACAAGACTTAGATAAAAAAACTGTTGGTTGAACTCCTAACTTTGATGATTCAGAAACTGAACCGACAGTATTACCGGCGTACTTTCCTAATTTGCTTTTAAATGGTTGTATGGGTATTGCTGCCGGTTATGCAACCAATATTCCGCCTCACAACTTATCGGAATTAATTGTTGCCTTAGTTTATCGTCTTAATAATCCTGAATGTTCGTTAAAAGAAATTATGAAAATTATTAAAGGGCCTGATTTACCTACGGGCGGTATTATTCAAGGACGAGATGGAATATTAAATGCTTATAAAACTGGTCGTGGTAAGATTATTATTCGTAGTAAAATGGAATTACAAGGGACACCGCGTCATCGAAAATGAGTTATTAAGGAGTTACCTTATGAAGTTGTTAAAAGTGATTTAGTAACGCGAATTGCGGATATTAAAGAAGAACAAAAACTTAGTGGTATTAAGGATATTATTGATTTAAGTGATATGTCAGGAGTTCATATTGAAATTAATTTACAACAGGATGCTGATGCCGAGATAATTCGGAAATATTTATTAAAACATAGTAATTTACAAGTATCTTATAATCTTAATATGGTTGTTCTTGAAGATAACAAACCAATTTGTGCGGGGATATTAAACTTATTAGATGCTTATTTAAAACATCAATTTGATATTGTTCAAAAAAGAACTAAATACGATTTAGAAAAAGCGATTGTTCGTTTAGAAATTGTTAGTGGTTTAATTAAAGTTACAACAATTTTGGATAAGGTTATTGCTACGATTCGTAAATCAACTGATAAGGCTAATGCTAAGAAAAATTTAATTAAAACTTATCATTTTACGGAATTACAATCAGAAGCTATTGTTTTGTTACGATTGTATCGGTTAACATCAACTGATGTTAACGCTTTAAAAGAAGAGGAAAAATCTTTACAAAAAGAAATTAGAACTTGACAAGAAATTATTAAGAAAAAAGAAAAACAAAAAGCTTTGATTATTCAACAATTACAAACTATTTCGCAAGAATTTAATTCGCCACGAAAAACAGTTATTGAGAATATGGTGGAAGAAATTATTATTGAAAAAACAGAAATAATTAATGAAGAAAATATTTTTGTTACGATATCGCGTGATGGTTATATTAAAGTTATTAATGAAAAAGTAGTTGCTAAACAAGATATGAAAGATTATGGCCGAAAACCTTTAGATATTAATGTTACTTCATTATCAACTACTTCATTAAGTACTTTGTTATTGTTTACTAGTCAAGGTAATTATTGTATTGTTCCTTTACATAAAGTAAAAGAAAGTCGTTGAAAGGATATTGGACACCATGTTAATAACTTTTCAACAATGATGGGTGACGAAAGAGTTCTTGGTGCGATATTAATTAATGATTTTGATATTCAAGACCAATTTGTTATTTTAGCAACTAAGTTAGGATTTATTAAAAGAACTGTTATTAGTGATTTTAAAGCAACAAGAATATCTAAAGCTTTAAAAGCGATTAATTTACAACCCAATGATGAGGTTGTTGGTTTTGATTTAAATAATGGTAAAAAACAAGTTATTTTAACAACTAAAAAAGGTTTTGTTGTTAGATATGATGAAAATGATATTGCGATTATTAGTCCCAAAGCTAAAGGTGTTAAAGCGATTAATTTAAAAGATGATGATAAAGTTGTATCATTAAATGTTGTTAATGATGAGCACGATAGTTATGTTTCTTTTACTACAGCGGGGGTTAAAAAAATTAAAATTAATAATATTCCTTTACTATATCGTCCAGCGAAAGGGGTTCGTTCTTTTAAAATAACTAAAAATATTATTCCCTATGTAATTACATCGTTTGTAATTCCTAATAATAGTAAAGTTCATATTTTAACTAAAAATAATACGATTGAAAATTTTGCGATTAGTAAAGTTCATTATGGTCGTTTATTAGAAAGTGTTAGTGATTTTTTAGGGGGCGTTAATGTGGAATGAATTCAAGATGACCGTTATTATGATTTAAGAAAGCATAATTTACAATCAGCATCATTAATTTCTTCTTTAAAAAAGGATAAAAAAATATCTAATGCTAATGATCAAATACCATTATCAATGGACCATATTTTAAATGATTAATAAATGAAAGGAAACTTATGATTCAAAAAAGTTTTTTAGAAAAAATAAAACTATATGAATGAATTAGTAGAAAAGTAACACAGTGCTAACGATTTAAATAAAAAAGGTATGTATGCTGTATATATTCAGTTGCCAACAGTTAAACTTAATAAACTAATTCCTGTTTATATTGGTCAATCAAAAAATAAAAATGGGATTGGCGAGAGAGTTAAGCAACATAAAATTCAGTTAAGTAAGTTATTAAAAATGTCACCTCTTGATTATGAAGATCATATTGAGTCCGGAAAACAAGATGGTAAACATTTTTATAGTAAACTCCATGATTTTATTAGAAATATTAATGGTAGTATTAATGATATTAAAATTAAATTATTAGAATAATTTGTCGAACATCCTAGTTGTAATAACAAAAAATGTTGTTGTTTAGATGAAAAAGAACAATGATGAATTAATGAATTTAAAGCCGAATATTTTGGTTTTAATCAATTAGCTTTTGTTATTAATTGACATAAATTAGTAAATTCTTTAAGAAATAATTATTATGATAAATTAGTTAGCAAAAAATTTATTAATGACACGAAAGTGTTGGGGCAAAAAGTTATTGCTAATCATAATGACGAGTACTTACAATATGATTATTATGATTTTAATTTTACTAATTTTAAAAGATTTTATGTTTGTTTTGAACGATATCTTCAAAATGACAATTGAAAATGAATAACAACATTTGAGCGGTTGGATGAGGCACTTAAACAGGAATAAAAAATCGTCCATAGGAAAAAAGGAAACCATAAATGAAATTAATTAAAGAAAGAAAAGAATGCAATTAATTTGTCAAATAATAATTTTATCTCGTAAGTAGAACAGTGAAAATATTTTCATTTTATGAAAATTAAATCGTATTTGTATATTTTGGTTGTATGATTTTTTTTAATTTTGTAGAAAACTCTTGATAAAATCAAAAAATCATCAACTTGATAATTTTAAAAGGCTTTTATGTAAAATTAATATTTTTACTTTAATTTTTTATACATTAAAATATAATACCGCTGTTTGTTGGTTTGGAGTTAAACTCTTATGTTGGTATTTTCATTTTCAGAGATTTAAATAATTTTGAATATTAGTAAAACCTAAACCATGATAATGAATTAAGGCTTCTTTAAGACTAGATTGTAATTTACTGATTTTATTTAAGTTACGATAACTAGCTTCAGGATTAATTGTTGTTTTAGTTACACATAAAGTAGAATTTGTTTGTTTTGCTACTAAAAAATATAATTTTTGCATATCAGAAGTAATAATTGAATTTTGGTTAATTAATTCTTTGTTCATATTTTCAATAAATCATTGTTTTTGTAAACGTTTGGTGTTTGTGGATTTAACATAAATATTGTTATTATTATCAACTGCCATTTGAATACAGCATTTAGTATTAGTTGCGAATGGGTCAAGGTGAATTCTTCGTGGATCAGTTTTATGTTTGAAATTTCCTTTATGAATTTCTTTAATAAATGTTTCATCGATTTGGATTTTACCAGATAATTTTTTAAATTTTAATCGGGTATTTTCTAATTGTTTTGATTTCATTAATTTTTGACGATTATATCAAGCAGTTTTTAATGTAGTTTTAATAAAACGAGAAATTGTTTTACTAGATTGCCCCAGCAATGAAATTTGAATCAATAAATTTCATTGTTCATAATTTAAATGACTTCAATAAATAAAATGATTACGAAAAGCGCCGAAACTTGCACGGCAATTTTTACATAAATATTTTTGTTTTCCTTCTGAATTATGTCCATTTTTAACGCAATGGTAAGATTCGCATTTAGGGCATTTAATACCTTGTGCTCTAAATTTTTGATCAATTTCATTTAAACGTTTTTGTTTTTTTATTAATTCTGCTTTTTGTTTGACTTTCTCATAAAATTCTAAAAATTGATCATCTGTTAAAGTATTTACTAGTTCTTGAATTATTTTTTCCATAATTATCATCCACCTCTATCATATTAAAAATATACCTAAAATTAAGTATATTCAATAAATATCAATAGTTTTCTACAAAATTAAAATGAATTTTTACTTTGTTATAATACTTTTGCTGGAGGTTTTGACAAAGAATGAAAATAAAATATAACTGATTAGTACTAACTTCATTAACTTATGACTAATATTATTTTGGTTGTTCAAAAATATTCACAAGAAAGTGAGCAAAGTATTGATCAGTTAATTTCTCAAACAACTTTAAATAACATTAATGATTTTGCTAATATTAATTTAACATTATTGACAAAGCAAACTTATACTTCAACAGCATCAGTTATTCGTTTTTGTAAAAAATTAGGTTATAGTGGTTATTCAGAGTTTAAATTTGCTTTTTTACAAGCATACAAAAAGAAAAACCCGACTGAGGATGCTAGTTTAAAAAATTGTTTTTCTTGTAATAATTTTTTAAAGGGTATTAAACATAATAATTTTTTAATTAGTGACTTGGATCAAGAAATAGTTGCCAATTATTTATTAAAGCAACAAAAGATTTATTTGTTAGTTGATAAAGTTATTAGTACTAATTTAAAACCATTTATTAAGAAATTGAATAGGTTATTTTATAAAATTAATTTTTGTTTATTTGATAATAATGATTATTTTGTTGTTAATAAAGAAAAAGTTGGACCATATTTATGTGGACTTTCAAATAAAATAAAATTATTAAGAAAGTAGGAAGATAAAAATGGGGAAAAACTCATATTCAAATGAATTTAAAAAACAAATTGTCATGCTTTATCAAAACGGAAAAAGCATTGTTGAAATTATTAAAGAATACGGGGTTTCAAAATCAGCCGTATATCAGTGAATTGAAAATTTTAATAATTTCGGGTCATTTAAAGTGCAAGATAATTGCACTGTCGAAGAAAATGAATTAATTTACTTGAAAAAGGGCGTATAACAAAGATGTAGAGAAATAAGAAAAAGACGATAATTATCGTCTTTTTTGTTCTTTTGTAAAAAAAATATGCACTTCTTATAAATATTGGAGGTTGGTTTATATTATGTGTGTAAGATATGGTATGGCAACCCTTTTTTGGACAATTTTTATGTAGACTGTCATTTTCTAAATTCAACAGGCGTTAAATAATTTAAACCGCCATGTATTATAAGATTATTGTATCAATTAACAAAATCAAATAATTAGCATTTTAATTGTGTTAAATTTTCAAATTTTTTACCCTTGATAAATTCCATTTTAAAAGTTTTGTAAGTTGTTTAAGAGCATTATCGTCATAAGGGCAACCCTTATTGCTTAATGATCTTTTAATTTTAAAAGTGCTTAAAATTTCATCAATGATGTTATTTTTGAACTCATTACCACGATCAGTATGAAATAAAGTTATTTTATTTAATGGTCGTGTTATTTTATGAAAAGCTTGTTGAACTAGTTCAGCGGTTTTGTTTGGTCTGGCACTATAGCCAATTATTTCTCGATTAAACAAGTCAATTAATAAACAAATATAATGTCATTTTCCTCCAACTTGCACATATGTTAAATCACTAACAACAACTTCATTAGGTTTTTTGTTATTAAATTTACGATTTAAAACATTACTAATTTGGTCATTATTAACCATTATTTTATGATTACGATATTTTAATTTGGTGTATTTAGAAACCAAATTATTTTTGATCATAAGGAATCTGATTTTTCGACGTGATAAGATAATATCTTTTCTCATTAAAACAGCTTTAATTTTACGAGAACCATAAATTTTACGACTTTTATTAAATGCACTGATAACTTCTTCTTCATAATTATTAACATCATACTTAACACAATTATTAGTTTGATAATAATATGTTGATTTTGCTATTTTTAATATTTGACACATTTTTAGCACGGAATATTTTTCTTTATTATTGTTAATAATTCCTATTTTTTGCCAATTATCAGTGCTGCTTGCTTTAAAATGTCATTTTACATTCGTAATTGTTGGTTTTTTTTCGCAAGTAAATTAATTCATTTTCTTCGACAGTGTGATTATCTTGCACTTTAAATGACCCAAAATTATTAAAATTTTCAATTCACTGATATACGGCTGATTTTGAAATCCCGTATTCTTTAATAATTTCAACAACGCTTTTTCCGTTTTGATAAAGCATGACAATTTGTTTTTTAAATTCATTTGAATATGAGTTTTTCCCCATTTTTATCTTCCTACTTTCTTAATAATTTTATTTTATTTGAAAGTCCACATAAATATGGCCAAACTTATTGTAACCTATCCAATAACCATTTTAGACCAGTAAGAATACGCCTTCCTCTTAACAATAATTTTTAAAAGGAGGTAGGTATTTTAATTAATAAAATTAAACCAACTTTATTAACTTGTTCGAACAAAAAATTAAATTCTATCTAAAATTGTGTTGTAAATATGAGAACACTTTTTAGGTGTGCCAAAAAATGCTTTTTGGTAATTTCGAGCATTTCTCGCACCTAGTTAGCTAACATAACTTAGTTAACATAAGAGAGATAACATAGATTTCTTAGATAGTTAAATAATTTATGTTAGCTAACTAGGAAATTGCATATAAGGAAGGATATATATTATTTTTTTAAAAAAAATAAAAAATTATTGATATGAGGAGTTAATAAATAATGACTAACTTAAAAAATTTATTTTTAAATAAAAAATATATTGTTGCTGAAACAACGAATGCGATTTTACTATCAATTCCCAATAGTGGTGGTAGTTCTTGAGTTCCTCGAAAACTAGTATACCCATCAATTAAATATGCAAATCAGATGGCGCTTGGTATTTTTATAGAAAATTATTATGAAGTTATTAAGTATGATGCCAACGGTGCACAGAAAATCACAACCATTAAGGGGCAAGAAATTATTAATTTGTATGAAGAAGTTAAAATTAAAAATCGACAAAACTTTTTAGAAAATATTAAAAAATCTGAAGCTGATAAAGATATTAATTTTAATTATATTATTATTTTAATTTTGTAGAAAACTCTTGATATTTATTGAATATACTTAATTTTAGGTATATTTTTAATATAATAGAGGTGAATAATAATTATGGAAAAAATAATTCAAGAACTAGTAAATACTTTAACAGATGATCAATTTTTAGAATTTTATGAAAAAGTCAAACAACAAGCAGAATTAATAAAAAAACAAAAATGTTTAAATGAAATTGATCAAAAATTTAGATCACAAGGTATTAAATGCTCTAAATGTGAATCTTACCACTGCGTTAAAAATGGACATAATTCAGAAAAACAGGTCGCGTTTAGTTTTTTTAGGTATTTTTAAAAAAAGAAAAAATAATCATTTACTATAAATTATTTCAATATTCAAATTAAGTATATATTTCTTATGTAGATTTTTGTTGTAAAAAATTATTTTAATGTTGGTTTTATAAGAATTTTACTTAGGTTTTATAAGCTTTTATTAAGATTATGTTTATTAATATTAAATATTTTGTTTTATTACTTATTTTTCAAATAAAAAGGTAATCAATTTTTAGTTGTTTTTCTTTCAAAATTATTTAAACCCCACTACCTAACAAAACTTTATGCGTCCATTTTCATAAAAGCCTTTTAAAATTATCAAGTTGATGATTTTTTTTATTTTATCAAGAGTTTTCGACAAAATTAAAAAATTAAAATAATTTACTATTGTTATTGTAATTGTGCTAGAAAATAGTAATATAATATTAAATAATTAATATTAGGAAAGAGATGATTATATGAGTACTGCATCAATCATTATGACAACCTCGGGATGTGTTATTGGTTATTTAGTTGGTTCACTATCACCAGCAATTCTTATTAGTAAATATTATTTTAAAACTGATGTCCGTAACCATTATTCCAAAAATGCCGGAGCTACTAATGCTGCCAGAATTATGGGAACTAAATTTGGTTTAATTATTCTTATTTTAGATGGTTTAAAAATTGGTCTTGTTTTAGCAATTGTAAAATTACTATCACTAATTAATTCACCAACCCTTAGTGAAAGCTCAGTTTATATTAGTGCTGTTTTTGCTGTTTTCGGACATTGCTTGCCAATTTATCATAAATTTAAAGGTGGTAAAGGTGTTGGATCCTTTTTAGGCTTTACACTTTTTCTTAATCCGATTTATTTTATTATTGCAACTATTGTATGATGAACAATATTTCTAACTATTCGCATCGTGTCTATTGCCTCATTACTATGTGCCATATCTATTTTTTGTTGCTCTTGAATTACACAAATAAACAATTTGCCTGTAAATATGTGAATTAATTACTCCGAGTTATTTTTTCCTTACTTAGTGCCTAATTATTGAACCCAATTGATTGTTGGTGTGATTGTTTTAATTGTTATTTTACGACACTATCAAAATATTTATCGAATTTTTACTGGACAAGAAAAACAATTTAGTAATAAAAAATAAAAATTTGTTAGTTTCATACTTAGTTTCATACTCTTTATTGAAGTTATTTTTTATCATTCTTATTCAATGATTTAAATCTCCATTTTTGTTTTATTAATAAAGTAAAGTGTAAAAAGGTTTAAACTTTATAAAGTTTAAACCTCAATCATTTTTTTATTGCAGAACACATTCCCAAATTGCTATATTTTTTAAATATTTTTAAAAACTGACTATTCTTCAATGCTAATAGGTAAGTCATCCTAAGTTATTTTATTTATTAGTTATGCATTATTCTAATAAATAAATGGTATTAACTTATTTTTTAATTATATAATTAAAAAATATAATTCTCAATGATAAATCTATAAAATTTTCGAAAAAGTAAAATAAAATCAAAATTTATGAATTTTACGATTTAATTCTTTAAAAAAAAATAATAATGCTAGAAACTTCTAGCATTATTATAATATATTATTATCTATAAAATTTTCTTTTTTCATTTTCTAAAACGATAATGTTTAAAAAAAACTAAATCTTCAACATTAACTTGAGAATTATTTTCTAATTGTAAATAGTATCGATAACCATAAAAATATTGATTATAGGATGCATAAAGTTTTGTTAGGCAGGAAAATGTTTGAATAAGTATTAAGATAGTCAGCAATGATTGTCTTTTTATTTTATAAGATGTTAAAATTTGTTTTTTGAAAATTAAATACAAGTGAGTTAATAATGTTGGTATATATTAAAGCGCGATAAATTGTGGGTGGTCGCCATAACCAAAAGAAGTTTACCAGTTAATAGATAACACCCTATTAGCTATAGCAATTTGTTTCGTTTTGCAATAAAAAAATGAATGGGCGGACTTCCTAAAAATATACACGCTATTAAATTAGTTCCAAAGGTAGGATGCGGACATTAAAGTGTAAAAATTTCTATATAGGGATATATTAAGTTTAAAATTATTAAAATCTTTATCTAATTAAAAAAACAAAATTTACTAACAAAGCTTGTTAAACACTTAAATCTGGGATATATAAGTGTTTAAAAAACTAAGTTAACTAAAACTTAGTTAATATAACTTAGTTTATTCATAAGAAAGGTAATTTATTATGAAAAACATTGAAAACATTTTCTTAAATACTAAAAAATATCTTTTAAAAGAAACTCAAAACGCAATGCTTATTAAAGCACCAAAAATTCCGTGATTTAATGAACAAATCGGTATTTGGTTTCCAAAACGATTTGTTTATAAAGGAAAATACGAAAATTCAATTTGCATTGGAATAATAAAAGATAGTAAATATCAAATAATTTCGATTAATCAAAAAGAAAAAGAAACCAAATTAATTAAGGGGCAAGAATTATTAGGTTTTTTCATTGCCGAAAAAGAAAACAACAAAAAAGATATAAATTATAACTATTTTAAAGGAGTTTAAAGATGAATATTTCGATTGGAATAATATTTATTATCATTTGCATAATGCTATTGGCATATTTTGCTTATAAAATTTATGCCAAAATAAAAATGCGAATTAAATATAAAAATGTCATTAAAAATAATACTGGTAATTTCACAAAAGACGAAAAAGTATTTATTGCTCGCTTTAAAGAATGAGTTAAAGCTCCTAATTCAAAAGAAAATAATGAGGATAAAAAATAATGTTTTGAGAAATTATTATGGAATTTTTAAAACTGTTTGCTCCGATAGAAAAAATGCCTGCACAGGTTGCGTTTATTGCCGGATTAATTATTATCATTACTTTTCTTTTCGCATTAATTTCAATTATGTATTTACCAATAAAAATGATTTTTGGGAGATAAAAAATGACAATAAACTTAAAAGAATTTAATTGAGAACAAATTAAACAAACTTTCTGAGATTTATTTATTCAAATTACAACTATTCCGTCTCATATTAGTGGTGATAAAGAAATTGATTTAACTCAAGAAACGCTTTGACTTTTAATAGCAAACATTGCTTTTTGATTCTTAACAGCGATTATGGCGTGATTTATTTTAATGCTACTTTGGAAAACCATATCAGTATTTAGATAGGGAAAAAATTAATGTCAAGAAGTTACATTGTGATGCATTCCCAAAGAAATTCAAAATTAATTAGGAAAAAATATAATCGTGTTAAGGTTAATCGTGGTTTTAACAAATTTAAGAAAAACTTTGAATATAAATGATTAATGTTTCAAAAAGAAAGGGGGTGATTATATGATTGGAACTTTCTTAACAGAAGCGCCAGCAACAGTAGAAAAAATAACAGCTAGTGACACAATGACTAAATTATGAAATGCAATTATAACGTCTTTTACTAAAATGTGAGAAATTATTGCTGTTAACATGCCACAAGTCGGTAACTTCTTTGCTGACTACTGAATCTTCATTTTTCCATTTATTTTGGCAATATTCTTTATTTGCTTTAAAATGTTTGAAAAATTACTTGGAGCAGCGTGCTAACAAAAAAATAAAGTGAGGTGCAAGATGAAATTTTGCAAATGAATAATAGAAAAAAATAACCATTTTATTGAATTGAATCGCACCTAATTTTTAATTTTATGAAATTGGGGAGCAGTTTGATATATTTACAACGGTTATTTTAAAAACATTTAGAGCTATTTATTTTTAGTAGGTTGCATTTTAATTTTCCTTTTTAAAATCAATAATTTAACACAAATTAACAAAGTTATTAATTTTTTAAAAAATTCACCATTAAATATTTTGATTGGTTCATTAGGAACTGAAAAAACGGCTTTTCTAGTGTACGCATCAAAATTACTAAAAAATAAAAAATATCATATCGCATCAACATTTCCATTACTAGAAACCCAAAAATTAAGCTTAGGG
This sequence comes from Spiroplasma endosymbiont of 'Nebria riversi', assembly GCF_018831625.1. Taxonomy (GTDB): domain Bacteria; phylum Bacillota_I; class Bacilli_A; order Mycoplasmatales; family Nriv7; genus Nriv7. The sequence continues at coordinate 511,585 of NZ_CP065193.1, read as the reverse complement.
CATATGGGATTGTTAGACTTTGATTATTCGTTATTGCCAGACAAAACCTTACTGTTATGGGATGAAACCAATTTATTTTTAGAAGGAACGGATTGAGAAAAAAATAATACCAAAAACGAAGAAACCGGTATTCAAGAATATTTCGCTCTGGCACGGCATTTTGGTCATATTGTGCTGGCCGGCGGTCAAAGAGATAAACATATTTGAGTTAAAGTTCGTGATATTGCCAATAATGTAATTGTGGGAATTCGCAAAAAACACCCGTTAATATTTTCCGCCCCTACTTAAAAGTCATCTATGGCACCTTTACGAGCATTGAAGAATATGAACGCTAACGAAACGCCTTAATTGATGCTAAAAATAGTAAAAAGGGTCGCCGCATTAAATACCGTGATATTCTTAAACTTGATATTTATTTTTTTAAACTAAAAATTCCTTTACCAATACTTAACACTTACAATTCTTTTTACCTAGCATTTTTAAGAGATTACTTAAATTCAAAAGTAAATCCGGATTATGAAGACAAATACTATACTGATACAGCAATTGATTTAGAAGACTTAGAATACTTAAAAATGGATAAATTTAGCAAATTTTTAAGAAAAATGAAAGAAAAGGAACAATAAAAAATGGAAAATCTCGCAAAAATGGCCGACTTTCTCGCCCAAATGCTTTATAAAGTTTTTGATTTAATTTGAAGTCTTGAAGTGCCGGGAACAAAAATTCAACTAATATTTCCTTTATTCTTAACGCTTGCTGTAGAATTTCTTATGGCAATTATTCTTGGATTTGGTAGTCAACAAGTTAATTTAGAAAAACAACGCCAATATGCTGTTAAAAATAAGGGTCGTTTAAGTGCGTGAGGAAAAGCTAAAAAACAAATAAAACCAATAAAAACAAAACAAGGTAACTAACAATGTTTAAACTAATTATTATTTTTATCTTAATAACTGTTCTTGGGTTATTAGCTGGTAGTCATTTTGAAACTTTAACGAACTATATTATCGAGGGGCTTGCCAATTTCCAAAAGTTTATTACTAGCAATTTAACAATTTTAGAACTATTTAAACCAATGGCGCGAACATTTTCGCAACATCCAATCTTCATCATTCTTGGTGTTACTTGTGTACTTATTGCTTTATTTATTGTGATTAAAGGACGATAAAAAATATGAAAGGAGAGTTAAAATGAAAAAACTTTTAGTAAAATTATTTAAAAAAGATAATTCAAAAGAAAAAATGCCATTAAAATTAAAAATTAAAAATTCTTTTAAAAAGCAGTGGTTAAAAGTATTATTAAGTATCATTTTCATCTTTATAAGCTTATTAATTTGTGCATTAACAGCAATCGATACTAAATGAATAACTGGAACAAGTGACGAATTTAATAATTTTATGAATGAAGAAATGGTTAAATTCTTTGTCAGGTTCAATAGTGATATTATGCTGGTAGGAATATTTGTTTTTTGATGAGGCGGAGCAATATACTTTGCAATTAAATTTGAAAAATTAATCCGCTTTATTATTCAAAAAATTAAAGCAAAAAGAGCCTTGAAAAATGAAATCAAACAAACTCATTAATTTTTTAAAAAAATATTGATGAATAATACTTAATTACATTATATTCATATCTTTAAGTATAGTTTTATTATTACATACAGATATTGAAAATTTGCAACAATTTATTAAAAATTTTGGAGCAATTGGTAAGTTAATGATTATAAGTTACTCATTAGTATGATTAACCATAACAGAAATAGTAAACTGCTTAATTCGTTTTATATTAAAAAAGATTAAAGCTAAAAGAATAATGAAAAATAAAATATTTTAAAAAGGAGTTATAAAAATGTTTATGAAAATATTTACCGTGATAATTATTAGTTTCAATAACATTTTTACCATTCCACAAAACATTAATAATGACAAATCAACAGCACAATCACTAATTAGAAGTAAAAGGCAAAATAATAAATCATACGAATTAAACTTAAAAAAATCAAAATTAACACTTAAATCATCAAAAGATGATAACAGCAAGTGAAATCAAAAATGAGAAATAAAAGTTAATGCAGAAAATGAATTTATGCACAAAAAATTGCCTCCACGAATGAAACTTAATGACTGAGAATTTTATGTTGACAAAAATGACAAGATTACACTGCCGATATTAAAATCATTAGAATATGATTTAAATTGAGAAAAAAACAGTGAACCAAGATATTGAGAAAATAAAGATTTTTTATCATATCAAAATAAAAAATTAAAAAACATAAAAATGAAAGTACAAGAATGAGATAAAAATGAAAGATATGCCAAATGAAAAATATTAGAATTTAACGCACAATCAGAAATTAAATCCTCGACTGATATTGATTTACCAGAAAAAACCATTAAATTTGATGGCAACCATAACTATAACGATGTTGTTGATAATCTTGATTACTTAATGATTCACCGTGGTGATTTTGATAAATTTAATTACTCGTATCTCTATTGAACGCCCGTATTTAATTTCATTGACACCCTAGAAAAAGGTTATTACAAAGAATTTACGATTAAAAATCACGGCTTTAAAGACGAGAGTTACTTTTATCATAAGACTTCTAGTAATAAAAATGTAGTAAATGAGAATGTTTTGAAAATTAAGGCATTTAACAAAACTATAATTGCTGGAAATAAGTATTTACAATTGATACACGGTGAAAATGAAATCTGAAAATATGGCACTACGAATTCTAACGATTATTACCTAATTAAATATCTTTTTGGTACCTTAAATTACTTCAATGTTAGATTTAGTTTTCTACGCTATGACCCCGATTTAAAAAATGATATTTACCTATATTTTAAAAAAAACATTCCTAGTATTAACAATAGCGATTACAAAAATGTTTTTAACGAAATCTACGAAATTCTTGGCAATTTCTTTGCTAGTTTATTTTATGCGACTTTTGATATGGACGAAAAAACTCATACCGAAATTGATTTTAAGGGTGTAGAAAACTATAAGAAGTATTACTTTATTCAAATCGGTTTCTTTTATCGTTCATTAATTACCTTTTATCCCAAAAAATACTTAGTAAATATTATAGGAAACTCAGAATTATTACTAAGAAGTTATTTCTTTACTTTTGACAAAAAAATGCACCAAGATAATTACAATGCTATTGACAACACCAATAGCATTTATCAAATTGATTTTAATGTCCTTAAATCCTATGATAATAAACTCATTGTCTTGCCAACCAACAAAACTGCTAACAGTATTAATTATCTAAATACCGATATTGATATTCGTTATGGTATTAATATTTTTACCTTAACTTTTCCACTTTATCACAAAGGGAATATCTTTAACCACAATTTTAAAATTTATGACTTTAATGTATTAAATTCAACAGCCTTTATCCCCGAGGGCTCAAACAACAGTGAATGAGACGAATTAATTCCACCAGCAAATTGCAAATATTCTGGACGATGAACACCAACCTTTAATGATATTGGTTGTGCAATTCAAAATGCTGGTATTAAAATGCTAAACTGAATGCTGACAGCGTCACAAATCATCACGATTTTGCGACCGTTAGCAATTATTGCAAAAGCAACAGTTAACTTTTCAACTGCCATTTTCCCAGTTTTTAAAACGGTACCAGCTTTTTACTATACCTTTCAATTTTTAATCGGTTTTGCCATTTTTCTAATGATATTAAGAATTTTTTTATAATTATATATATATATTGAAAAAACAAAATGAAGGAGTTAAATTTATGAAAATTTTAAATATAATAGTTCTTTTGGGGCTGACAATATTGCCGATAGTTGGGTGTTCTAAAAAAGAAAATAAACCAATATTACAAATTAAGAATGAGTCATACGACTTAAACTTAAAAAAATCAAAATTAACACTTAAATCATCAAAAGATGACAACAGCAAGTGAAATCAAAAATGAGAAATAAAAGTTAATGTAGAAAATGAATTTACGCCCAAAAACTTGCCTCCGCGAATGAAACTTAATGATTGAGAATTTTATGTTGATAAAAATGACAAGATTACAATACCGATATTAAAATCATTAGAATATGATTTAAATTGAGAAAAAAACAGTGAACCAAGATATTGAGAAAATAAAGATTTTTTATCATATCAAAATAAAAAATTAAAAAACATAAAAATGAAAGCACAAGAATGAGATAAAAATTAAAGATATGCCAAATGAAAAATATTAGAATTTAAAACTGAATTTAAAAATAATTAAACTGTTAAAATTGATATCCCAAAATGCAGCTTTATATGACGATACTGCTCTTAAACAATTTTCTCATTTTTTCTATTTTGACAAAATAAAAAAGCAGTATTTAAATTTAAATACTGCTTTAGTAAAAAAATTTTTAATCTTAATTTAAATTAGATAATTAACAAATATATTAAAATTAAAATTTGAACTCAGATTATTGTGCATAAGAAATATTTTAATTTTTTAATTAATAATGTTAAATTTTATTCTATTCCTAGTCAATCGCCTTCATTGTCGGCTATAATGACAAAACCATCATTTTCATTATCTAATATTTCAAAATAACCATTTATTTGTTCGAAATGAAGTGCTATTACACTTTTACAAAAGTGTTGAAATCTTCATTTGTGACACTTCCGCCTCAACCAGAATGGTCATTTATAACAAATTTATTTTTAATAATTTTTATAATGTTTGCTGGTGAATTTTTATTTTGTTTGATTTCATTTCATGTGTTTTTGTTAATTTTAATTTTTAATTTATCATGAGCTAGAAATTTATATCATTTTTCAATGTTATCATAAACATTATGATGAATTGAAGCTGGCAACGCAATATCAGATGTTGAATGATGATGAAAAGCAAAATACATTCATGTTCCTGCAATTGCTAATCCTCCAATTACTAAGGATAGCCCTAGAGTTTCCGGGGCCAGAGCGGCAGCAGTACCAGTTTCTCCCGCTATAACTCCGCCTTCAAACGCTGCTGTTTCGGCAACAGTAATTGCTTCTGCGGCGGCCAAACTTTCTGTTGTGCTTGTTGATAAAAGCGGGTTCATTTCCATTGCTTCTGCATTTGCAACACCACTACTAGTAATGGCAGCAGTATCAATAACAGTCATTTTTGTTCCGTAAGCCGTTAATGCTCCTCCACTTAAAGCTGCTAATCCAGTATTTGTTAGTTTTTCTTTAAAAGCTTTTTTATCATTTTCAGATAATGTTTGATAATAACGATTAATTTTATTTAATTTTTTTAATTTTTCTTCTTTTGAAAGCGTGTTGTATTTATTTATTGCCTTTGTTGCTGTTGATATTTGTGAATTGATAATATTTTTGTTTACTGGTTTATTTACTACAGGTACATTTTGCTTGATTTTATTATTGTTTTTAATTAAGTTAATTTCTAAATTTTCATCATTTTTTAAACTTTTTTCTTCTGTTTTTTTATCTACAAAATGATATTCATCTTTTTGTAATGGGGTTGTTGTTGGTTCTGGTGCGTTGATAATATTACCTTGATTAGCATCATCATACTCATTATTTTTAGATAAAATAGTATGGTGTTGAGCGTGATCATCAACCGGTAATTTAATTGACTTTGTATCTGATTTTGAGGTTGTTGGTGGTAAATTATCTGGTCTTTTTGTTGTATCAACTACCGGGATATTTCCCTGATTGTCATTAATAGCAATAGGGTGGTTTGTTCGATTTTCTTCTGGTGTTAAAGCAAAATTATAATGATTGTGAATACCAGAGCCTTTTGTAAGTTCAACATAATATATCGCTATGTTATTATTATTTGAATTTTGATTAACTGGTTGATAAGGAATATCAGTACCTACACCAATATTAGCATTTAAAAGATTATTCATGGCCAATATTTCGATTTCGCCCCCTCGCGCGTTAATATTTCTCATTCTATCTAAGTAATTATTAACAACTTCATTTTCACTTATCTGAATTGCACTGCGAAAGCTTTATGCTTGATTAGCATTGCTTTGGGTTGGATTATCTAAATTTCTTTCAATATAATTTACAACGCGATTACGAAAAACAACTCTTACTAATCTATGTGTGGTTGCATCTTGATATCAATCTTGCAATAAATTATTGGTATTTGATAAATCAAATTGATGCAATAAAGTTTGAACATATTATAAATAACTTAATTGTAATTCGCCAAATAATTGGATAAATTGGTTTCTAAATTCTTCATTATTATTTCTCGCTGGCAATAAGTAAGATGTTACTACCGACCAAAACAAACAGCTATTATCCGCTGGTACATCATACAAATTATTTTGATTTGTTGTTTTAGTATTTTGATTTTGTGCGCCACTAGTTCCAGCTTGTTCACCAACACTCACTCTTTTACTACTGCTACCTTGTGATTGACTTCCGCCGGCATTTGTATTAATGTTGCTATTAGATTTAGGAGATGAGTTTAAAAAACCACGTTTAAGTCCCCCAAAATCTGAATCATCTTTTGTAATTGTTTTTTGTGTCTTACTTGGTTTGCTTGCTTTTTTAGCAAGTGTAAATGCAACTATTACACCACTAGGACAATTTCCATCATTAGAAGTAATAAGTGCAGTTGTTATATTAATATTTGTAACTTTAATTTTTTTTAAAAAATCTAACTTAGGATTTAATTCTCTAACATGTTTTAAAATTGTTTGCTCAGAATTATCTGCTATTTCTCCTAAATTACGATTTATAATAATAAAATCTCATAATTTAATTTCTACTAATTCTTTTACCAATTCATTTTGTTTTTCTTTTGTTAAATTCCTATAATTTTGCATTATTTTTGGAAATTCCTTTAATTCATTGTTTTCCTTAAAATATTTATTGGATAGGTTACAATAAGTTGGACCATATTTATGTGGACTTTCAAATAAAATAAAATTATTAAGAAAGTAGGAAGATAAAAATGGGGAAAAACTCATATTCAAATGAATTTAAAAAACAAATTGTCATGCTTTATCAAAACGGAAAAAGCATTGTTGAAATTATTAAAGAATACGGAATTTCAAAATCAGCCGTATATCATTGAATTGAAAATTTTAATAATTTTGGATCATTTAAAGTGCAAGATAATCGCGCTGTCGAAGAAAATGAATTAATTTACTTGCGAAAAGAAAACCAACAATCACGAATGGAAAATGACATTTTAAAGCAATCAGCACTGATAATTGGCAAAAAATAGGAATTATATTAACAATAATAAAGAAAAATATTCCGTGCTAAAAATGTGTCAAATATTAAAAATAGCAAAGTCAACATATTATTATCAAACTAATAATTGTGTTAAGTATGATGTTAATAATTATGAAGAAGAAGTTATCAGTGCATTTAATAAAAGTCGTAAAATTTATGGTGCTCGTAAAATTAAAGCTGTTTTAATGAGAAAAGATATTATCTTATCACGTCGAAAAATCAGATTCCTTATGATCAAAAATAATTTGGTTTCTAAATACACCAAATTAAAATATCGTAATCATAAAACAATGGTTAATAATGACCAAATTAGTAATGTTTTAAATCGTCAATTTAATAACAAAAAACCTAATGAAGTTGTTGTTAGTGATTTAACATATGTGCAAGTTGGAGGAAAATGACATTATATTTTTTTATTAATTGACTTGTTTAATCGAGAAATAATTGGCTATAGTGCCGGACCAAACAAAACCGCTGAACTAGTTCAACAAGCTTTTCATAAAATAACACGACCATTAAATAAAATAACTTTATTTCATACTGATCGTGGTAATGAGTTCAAAAATAAAATCATTGATGAAATTTTAATAACCTTTAATATTAAAAGATCATTGAGTGCTAAGGGTTGTCCTTATGACAATGCTGTGGCTGAAACAACTTACAAAACTTTTAAAACGGAATTTATCAAGGGTAAAAAATTTGAAAATTTAACACAATTAAAATGCGAATTATTTGATTTTGTTAATTGATACAATAATCTTAGAATACATGGCAGTTTAAATTATTTAACGCCTGTTGAATTTAGAAAATGACAGTCTACATAAAAATTGTCCAAAAAAGGGTTGCCATACCATTTTTGGTTCTTTTAATTCTTTTAAAGCGTTTTTAGTTTCTTCTAAACTTCTTATAATTTTATTTTTTTGTTGTTCATCTTGAACTTTTTCTAATAATTCATTACATAATTTTATTTTATTTTTTAATATTTTTTCAAATTCTTTTTCAAATTCTTTTTCAAATTCTTTTTCAAATTCTTTTTCAAATTCTTCTGAATTAAAATGTTTTTCCATTTCTGCTTCAAGAAGATTAGGAATAATTTTTTTTAAACTACTGTCAGTGTTAATTTTAGGGTGTTTTAATAATTCGGTAACAATTTCATTTTTATCAAGTATTACCGCTAAATGTAAAGGTGTTATATCATTTATAGCTGTAATATTAACATTAATCTCAGGATTTTTTAATAATTCTTTTACAATTTCTGTTTCACCCAAACGTACCGCATTGTGTAAAACACTCATATGACAAATAGGTTCTGTTTTATTTACATTAATATTTTTATGTTTTAATAGTTCTTTTACAATTTCTGTATGACGAAGAGCAAGCGCTATATTTAAAGGTGAAAAAAAATCATTTGAATTACCATTTATCATTTCTGATTTCGGAATTAAATTAATTAATAATTTAATAATATCTAAGTTTTTTTGATAAACACTTATAACTAAAAGAAAATTTTCCTGATTCTTATTAATACCAATATTATAAATTAATTGATTTTCATTAATATTTATTTGTTTTATATTTATCATATTATATAATTTCCCAAGGAATTTTCTTAGTTCTAATTGTTTTTGTATGTAATTTAAAATTTTAATTTTAATATCGGAAAATTTTTGGTTTTGTGGTTTATCAAATAGATCTCCTACTGCTTTGATTATTTTGTAATTCTCATTTTCTTTTTTAAAAATTTCATTAATTATATCTTGATTATTATAAATAAAATCATACATTTTTTTTAATTTTGTAGAAAACTCTTGATAAAATAAAAAAAATCATCAACTTGATAATTTTAAAAGGCTTTTATGTAAAATTACTATTTTTACTTTAATTTTTTATACATTAAAATATAATACCGCTGTTTGTTGGTTTGGAGTTAAACCCTTATGTTGGTATTTTCATTTTCAGAGATTTAAATAATTTTGAATATTAGTAAAACCTAAACCATGATAATGAATTAAGGCTTTTTTAAGACTAGATTGTAATTTACTGATTTTATTTAAGTTACGATAACTAGCTTCAGGATTAATTGTTGTTTTAGTTACACATAAAGTAGAATTTGTTTTTAATTTTGTAGAAAACTCTTGATACTTATTGAATATACTTAATTTCAGGTATATTTTTAATATGATAGAGGTGGATAATAATTATGGAAAAAATAATTCAAGAACTAGTAAATACTTTAACAGATGATCAATTTTTAGAATTTTATGAAAAAGTCAAACAACAAGCAGAATTAATAAAAAAACAAAAACGTTTAAATGAAATTGATCAAAAATTTAGAGCACAAGGTATTTAAATGCCCTAAATGTGAATCTCGCCATTGCGTTAAAAATGGACATAATTCAGAAGGAAAATAAAAATATTTATGTAAAAATTGCCGTGCAAGTTTTGATGTTTCTCGTAATCATTTTATTTATTGAAGTCATTTAAATTATGAACAATGAAATTTATTGATTCAAATTTCATTGTTGGGGCAATCTAGTAAAACAATTTCTCGTTTTATTAAAACTACATTAAAAACTGCTTGATATAATCGTCAAAAATTAATGAAATCAAAACAATTAGAAAATACCCAATTAAAATTTAAAAAATTATCTGGTAAAATCCAAATCGATGAAACATTTATTAAAGAAATTCATAAAGGAAATTTCAAACATAAAACTGATCCACGAAGAATTCGCCTTGAACCATTCGCCACTAATACTAAATGCTGTATTCAAATGGCAGTTGATAATAATAACAATATTTATGTTAAATCCACAAACACTAAATGTTTACAAAAACAATGAGTTATTGAAAATATGAACAAAGAATTAATTAACCAAAATTAAATTATTACTTCTGATATGCAAAAATTATATTTTTTAGTAGCAAAATAAACAAATTCTACTTTATGTGTAACTAAAACAACAATTAATCCTGAAGCTAGTTATCGTAACTTAAATAAAATCAGTAAATTACAATCTAGTCTTAAAAAAGCCTTAATTCATTATCATGGTTTAGATTTTACTAATATTAAAAATTATTTAAATCTCTGAAAATGAAAATACCAACATAAGGGTTTAACTCCAAACCAACAAACGGCGGTATTATATTTTAATGTATAAAAAATTAAAGTAAAAATAGTAATTTTACATAAAAGCCTTTTAAAATTATCAAGTTGATGATTTTTTTATTTTATCAAGATTTTTCGACAAAATAAAAAATAATTTGTTAGTAATTTGTTATATAATTTAACATATTGGGTATAAAAGGAGGAACAAGGATGCGTGAAGGTATTACATTACGTTGTGAAATTTGTAAAGAAGAAAATTATATTGATAAGAAAAATAAAAAGTTGCATCCCGAACGAGTAGAATTCAATAAATATTGTTCGCGTTGTAACGCGAAAACAATGCATAAAGAAAAGAAATAATCCTTTTCTTTTTTTTATATTTAATTTGGTATGGAAAAAAATAGGAATTATTAACAATAATAAAGAAAAATATTCTGTGATAAAAATGTTTCAAATATTAAAAATAGCAAAACCAACATATTATTATCAAACTAATAATTGTGTTAAGTATGATGTTAATAATTATGAAGAAGAAGTTATCAGTGCATTTAATAAAAGTCGTAAAATTTATGGTGCTCGTAAAATTAAAGCTGTTTTAATGAGAAAAGATATTATCTTATCACGTCGAAAAATCAGATTCCTTATGATCAAAAATAATTTGGTTTCTAAATACACCAAATTAAAATATCGTAATCATAAAACAATGGTTAATAATGACCAAATTAGTAATGTTTTAAATCGTCAATTTAATAACAAAAAACCTAATGAAGTTGTTGTTAGTGATTTAACATATGTGCAAGTTGGAGGAAAATGACATTATATTTGTTTATTAATTGACTTGTTTAATCGAGAAATAATTGGCTATAGTGCCGGACCAAACAAAACCGCTGAACTAGTTCGACAAGCTTTTCATAAAATAACAGGACCATTAAATAAAATAACTTTATTTCACACTGATCGTGGTAATGAGTTCAAAAATAAAATCATTGATAAAATTTTAATAACCTTTAATATTAAAAGATCATTGAGTGCGAAGGGTTGTCCTTATGACAATACTGTGGCTGAAACAACTTACAAAACTTTTAAAACGGAATTTATCAAGGGTAAAAAATTTGAAAATTTAACACAATTAAAATGCGAATTATTTGATTTTGTTAATTGATACAATAATCTTAGAATATATGGCAGTTTAAATTATTTAACGCCTGTTTAATTTAGAAAATGACAGTCTGCATAAAAAGTGTCCAAAAAAGGGTTGCCATACCAGATGGAAAAATGCAGGCAAAAAATATTGATGATATTATTTTAATGGAAAATATTTATGAACAATTAAATCAATTAATTAAGAAACATAACATTATAACATTAGGTTTTGAAAGCGAATATACTTCATATGCTTTATTTACAACTTGAAGTGAAAAATTAACGGTTTTATTAAAAGCTGTATTAGTAAATAAAATCCGTATGATTAAAACTAAGGATGAAATTAAAAAATTAAAACAGGCTGCTAAGATCGGTGATAAAACATTTAAAGCAATTATTAAAAAAGTAAAACCTAATATGACTGAAAAGCGATTAGAAAGAATTATTATTGATAATTTCCTTAAATTTGGTGGTGAAAAAAAGAGTTTTGATTGCATTGTATCATCAGTCGTTCGTCTCGTCGCTAAGGGCTACTAATAAAGTAATAAATAATAATGAAATTATCACTTGTGATTTTGGTGTTATTTATCAAGGAGTGTGTTCTGATATGATAAGAACTTTTGTTATTAGTAATAAACTAGATAAAAAATTGGAAGATATTTATAAGATTGTTTTAGAAGCTCAAGATTTAGGAATTAAGGCGATTGCTCCTGGAATATCATCAGGTACAATTGACAAAATATGTCGTGAATATATTACTAAAAAAGGTTATGGTAAATAGTTTACTCATAGTACTGGTCATGGTTTAGGCATTGAAGTTCATGAATATCCATATATAACCAATAATTCGGATATTACTTTAGAAGTAAGAATGGTAATTACTGTTGAACCAGGAATTTATATTCCTCAACTAGGTGGTGTTAGAATTGAAGATGATATTTTAGTAACTAAGAAAGGTTATGAAATATTAACTAAGTCTTCAAGAGATTTAATATTTATAAAATAATTTATGTTAAAAAAATGATAAAATAAACTTAATAGGAGGTAGGTAATATTGAATAATAGAAGAAAAATAGTTTTAGTTGGTTGTGGAGCAGTAGGCTCATCGTTCTTGTATTCTTGCATTAATACTGGTTTAGCATCAGAATATGTTTTAATTGATGCTTTTCAAGATGTTGCCCACGGTAATAGATTAGACTTTGAAGATACTTTAGCATGACAAGAAAGACCCTTTCATAAAGTAACAAACGGTTCATATCTTGATTGTAAAGATGCTGATATTATTGTCGTTACCGCTGGCCGTCCGCAAAAACCTGATGAAACAAGACTAGATTTAGTAGTTGATAATGCTAAAATAATTAGTAATATTATGAAAGAAATTAAAAATTCTGGATTTGGAGGTATTGTAATTATTGCTTCTAATCCTGTTGATATATTAACATTTGTTGCTCAAAAAGTTAGTGGTTTTGCTACAAATCGTATTTTTGGATCAGGAACAATTCTTGATTCTTCGCGATTAATGTTTGCTTTAGGAGAACATTTTAAAATTTCACCAACATCGGTGACCGCATATATTGCTGGTGAACACGGTGATTCATCCGTCGCATTATATTCCAAAGCAATTGTTGGTGCTGAAAATTTAATGACTTTAAAGAAAAACCAGTTGATTAATGATGAAACATTAAAATCAATTCATAAATTAGTTATTCAAAAAGCTTATGAAATAATTAAACTAAAAAAAGCTACTCATTATGGAATTGGTGTTTGTTTAGCAAGAATTGTTAAAGCAGTTTTAAATGATGAACAAGTGATTTTACCTGTCGGTGCTTATTTAAACGGTGAATATCACCAAAAAGATATTTATACAGGTATTCCCGCAGTCATAGGAAATAACGGCATTGAAAGAGTAGTACAATTGGATATTAGTGAACAAGAACAAGAACAATTTAATAGTTCTTGTGATGCTTTAAGAAAAGTTATTACTGTGGCCGTTGAAGCTATTAATTAGTAAGGAAGACATAATTTTAAGGAGTTATAGTTATAGTAATGCCTAAAAATTTAGAAAATGTTGTAGAAAGCTTTGATGGTAATGTTGATTTAGTTACATCAGCATTAAGCGAAGGAAAAACAATTATTATGGCTGTTAATAAAGGACCATTAGCAAATAAATCAATTGAAACTGGTTATTCAGAATTTTTTGATGCGCAAGTAGAATTTAAAGAAGGTAAAGAAAATGCTGGTACTCGTGCTTGTGGTTAACCAGCTAATTGTTTAGTTTATATGTGAAGAGAGAATAAATAGAATTTTAAAAAACATAAGACTGCAAAAATTGCAAATTGAGATTTAGTTTAATTGAAATAAGTATTTAATAAAAACTGTAAAACTTTCAAGTTTTACAGTTTTTTCTATTTATTAATTTTATTTCAAAAATAACAAATTTAAAAGAAATTAAGAAATTTTTTATAACAAAAATCTACATAAGAAATATATACTTAATTTGAATATTGAAATAATTTATAGTAAATGATTATTTCTTCTTTTTTTAAAAATACCTAAGAAAACTAAACGCGACCAATTATAATTTTTATTGTGTAAAAATTCAATAATATGATAAAAGGGTAACGAATAAAAATGACAATAACAAGGGGCGCATAAAGTTTTGTTAGGTGGGGAAAGATTTGAATAAGTATTAAGACAGTCAGCAATGATTGTCTTTTTATTTTATAAGGTGTTAAAAATTTGTTCTTTGAAAATTAAATACAAGTGAATTAATAATGTTGGTATGTATTAAAGCGCGATAAATTGCGGGTGGTCGCCATAACCAAAAGAAGTTTACCAGTTAATAGATAACACCCTATTAGCTATAGCAATTTGTTTCGTTTTGCAATAAAAAAATGAATGGCGGGATTTTCTAAAAATATACACGCTATTAAATTAGTTCCAAGGGTAGGATGCGGATGTTAAAGTGTAGAAATTTCTATATAGGGGTATTTTAAGTTTAAAATTATTAAAATCTTTATTAATTATAATAAAAAAACAAAATTTAATAACAAAGCTTGTTAAACACTTAAATCTGCGATATATAAGTGTTTAAAAAACTAAGTTAACTAACTTAGTTAATATAACTTATTTTATCTATAAGAAAGGTAATTTATTATGAAAAACATTGAAAACATTTTCTTAAATACTAAAAAATATCTTTTAAAAGAAACACAAAACGCAATTTTTATTAAAGCGCCAAAAATTCCGTGATTTAATGAACAAATCGGTATTTGGTTTCCAAAACGATTTGTTTATAAAGGAAAATATGAAAATTCTATTTGCATCGGAATAATAAAAGATAGTAAATATCAAATAATTTCAATTAATCAAAAAGAAAATGAAACCAAATTAATTAAGGGACAAGAATTATTAAGCTTCTTCATTGCCGAAAAAGAAAACAACAAAAAAGATATAAATTATAACTATTTTAAAGGAGTTTAAAGATGAATATTGCGATTGGATTAATATTTATTATTATCAGCATCACGCTATTGGCATATTTTGCTTATAAAATTTATGTCAAAATAAAAATTAGAATTAAATATAAAAACGCCATTAAAAATAATACTGGTAATTTCACGAAAGACGAAAAAGTATTTATTGCTCGCTTTGAGGAATGAGTTAAAGCTCCTAATTCAAAAGAAAATAACGCGGATAAAAAATAATGTTTTGAAAAATTATCATGGAATTCTTAGAACTGTTTATTCCGATAGAAAAAATGCCTGCACAAGTTGCGTTTATTGCCGGATTAATTATTATCATTACTTTTCTTTTCGCATTAATTTCAATTATGTATTTACCAATAAAAATGATTTTTGGGAGATAAAAAATGACGGTAAATTTAAAAGAATTTAATTGAGAACAAATTAAACAAACTTTCTGAGATTTATTTATTCAAATTACAACTATTCCGGTTCATATTAGTGGTGGAAAAGAAATTGATTTAACTCAAGAAACACTTTGACTTTTAATAGCAAACATTGCTTTTTGATTCTTAACAGCAATTATGGTGTGATTTATTCTAATGCTCCTTTGAAAAACCATATCAGTATTTAGATAGGGAAAAAATTAATGTCAAGAAGTTACATTGTGATGCATTCCCAAAGAAATTCAAAATTAATTAGGAAAAAATATAATCGTGTCAAGGTTAATCGTGGTTTTAACAAATTTAAGAAAA
Source organism: Spiroplasma endosymbiont of 'Nebria riversi' (assembly GCF_018831625.1). Lineage (GTDB taxonomy): Bacteria > Bacillota_I > Bacilli_A > Mycoplasmatales > Nriv7 > Nriv7. Next base: position 495,881 of record NZ_CP065193.1, on the reverse strand, counting down.
AATTTGAATATAAATGATGAATGTTTTAAAAAGAAAGGGGGTGATTATATGTTTGGAACTTTCTTGGCCGATGCACCAGCAACAGCAGAAAAAATAACAGCTAGTGATGCGATGACTAAATTATGAAATGCAATTATGACAGCGTTTACTAAAATGTGAGATATTATTGCTGTTAATATGCCACAAGTCGGTAACTTCTTTGCTGACTACTGAATCTTCATTTTTCCATTTATTTTGGTAATATTCTTTATTTGCTTTAAAATGTTTGAAAAATTACTTGGAGTGGTGTGCTAACAAAAAAATGAAGTGAGGTGCAAGATGAAATTTTGCAAATGAATAATAGAAAAAAATAACCATTTTATTGAATTGAATCGCACCTCATTTTTAATTTTATGACATTGCGGAGCAATTTGATATATTTACAACGGTTATTTTAAAAACATTGTAAACTATTTATTTTTAGCAGGTTATATTTTAATTTTTCTTTTTAAAATCGGTAATTTAACACAAATTAACAAAGTTATTAATTTCTTAAAAAATTCACAATTAAATATTGTGATTGGTTCATTAGGAACTGGAAAAACTGCTTTTCTAGTGTACGCATCAAAATTACTAAAAAAGAAAAAATATCATATAGCATCAACATTTCCATTACTAGAAACTCAAAAATTAAGTTTAGGACATATGGGATTATTAGATTTTGATTATCCGGTATTGCCAGACAAAACCTTACTTTTATGAGATGAAACCAATTTATTTCTTGAAGGTACTGATTGAGAAAAAAATAATACCAAAAACGAAGAAACCGGTATCCAAGAATATTTCGCTCTGGTATGGCATTTTGGTCATATTGTGTTAGCTGGCGGTCAAAGAGATAAACATATTTGAGTTAAAGTTTGCGATATTGCTAATAATGTGATTGTGGGCATTCGCAAAAAACCTGTTAATATTTTTCGCCCCTACTTAAAAGTCATCTAAGGCACCTTTACTAGTATTAAATAATATGAACGCTGACGAAACACCGTAATTGATGCTAAAAATAGCAAAAAGGGTCGTCGCATTAAATACCGTGATATCCCTGAACTTGATATTTATTTTTTTAAATTAAAAATTCCTTTACCAATACTTAACACTTACAATTCTTTTTACCTAGCATTTTTAAGAGATTACTTAAATTCAAAAGTAAATCCTGACTATGAAGACAAATACTATAATGACACAGCAATTGATTTAGAAGACTTAGAATACTTAAAAATGGATAAATTTAGCAAATTTTTAAGAAAAATGAAAGAAAAGGAATAATATAAAAAATGGAAAATCTCGCAAAAATGGCCGACTTTCTCGCCCAAATGCTTTATAAAGTTTTTGATTTAATTTGAAGTCTTGAAGTACCAGGAACGAATATTCAATTAATATTTCCTTTATTCTTAACGCAGGCTGTAGAATTTCTTATGGCAATTATCCTCGGTTTTGGTAGTCAACAAGTTAATTTAGAAAAACAACGCCAATATGCTTTTAAAAATAAAGGTCGCTTAAGTGCGTGAGGAAAAGCTAAAAAACAAATACAACCAATAAATCCAAATAAAATTAATTGAAAACAAAAAAATAAAACAAGGTAACTAACAATATTTAAACTAATTATTATTTTTATCTTAATAACTGTTCTTGGATTATTGGCTGGTAGTCATTTTGAAACTTTAACGAACTATATTAGCGAGGGTCTTGCCAATTTCCAAAAATTTATTACTAGCAATTTAACAATTTTAGAACTATTTAAACCAATGGCTCGGACATTTTCTCAACATCCAATCTTTACCATTGTTGGTGTTACTTGTGTATTTGTTGCCTTATTTATTGTAATTAAAGGTAGGTAAAAAATGGAAAAATGAAATAAAAAACAAGAATTAGAAATAGAGAATGACAAATTAAAAACTGCTAATGTCATATTAGAAAATAGTGTTAATACTCTTAAATACATAATAATGAAAAAAAATAACGAAATTTTAGAACTAGAAAAGTGAAATACTATTCATATTAATCAAAAATCAGACTTAATAATTGAAAACCAAAAATTAAAAATTTTTAAACACGAAAGGAAAATAAAAATGAAAAAACTTTTAGCAAAATTATTCAAAAAAGATAATTCAAAAGAAAAAATGCCATTAAAATTAATAATTAAAAATTCTTTTAAAAAGCAGTGGTTAAAAGTATCATTAAGTATCATTTTCATATTTATAAGCTTATTAATTTGTGCATTAACAGTAATCGATACTAAATGAATAACCGGAACAAGTGCTGAATTTAATGATTTTATGAATAAACAGATGGTTGATTTCTTTGGCAAGTTCAATAGTGGTATTATGCTCGCAGGAATATTTGTTTTTTGATGAGGCGGAGCAATATATTTTGCAATTAAATTTGAAAAATTAATCCGCTTTATTATTCAAAAAATTAAAGCAAAAAGAGCCTTGAAAAATGAAATGAAACAAATTAATTAGTTCTTTAAAAAAATATTGATGGAGAATTTTACCTTATATTTTTATGATTATTATCTTTTTCATTCCATTTTTAAAATTGGAAATTAATGATTTGAAATTATTATATGAAAAATTTGAAGCATTAATTTCACTTATGATACTAGGGTATTTAGATATATGCATTACAATAGCGGTAGTTATAAACTGTAGCATTGAGTGACTTATTAAAAAAATTAAAGCTAAAAGAATAATGAAAAATAAAATATTTTAAAAAGGAGTGATAAAAATGTTTATGAAAATATTTACCGTGTTAATTATTAGTTCCAATAACATTTTTACCATTCCCCAAAACATTAACAACGGCAAAACACAATCACTAATTAGAAACAAAAGACAAAGTAATAAAGTTTATGATTTTGAAATCAGAAATCTAGAAAAAGTGAGGTTTTGAATTTCGAATTCAACAAATAATATTACACAAGTTCAAATAAATAAAATAGATAATAACAATCTAAATGAAAAATTACCAGAATTAAGAAATTTAGAAAACCTTAGTTTCTTATTTACACAAAAATTACAAAATAATCAGAGCAAACAAGATAAGATTAGACAACCAATAAATACAGACGGCCGAGAAACCGCCACGCGAAATACATGAGTAATTAATAAAAAAATAACAATTAAAGCACAAGGTACAAATTTAGATGACTGCAAATATGATAGCTTAGGAAATATTAGTCCTGCTTATGATGATAATAAAATAGATTACATATTAAGAAGTACAAATGATTTTGAAATTGAAATTGAAAAAGATAGCACTGATATTGATTTACCAGAAACAACCACCAAATTTGATGGCAACCATAACTATAACGATGTTGTTGATAATCTTGATTATTTAATGATTCACCGTGGTGATTTTGATAAATTTAATTACTCGTATCTCTACTGAACACCCGTATTTAATTTCATTGACACCCTAGAAAAAGGTTATTACAAAGAATTTACAATTAAAAATCACGGTTTTAAAGACGAGAGCTATTTTTATCATAAGACTTCAACTATTTTACCAAATTCATAAATAATCGACCCGACAAATGCAACCAAAATTGAAATTATAAAAAAAATTAAAAAAAGACTTAATGAAACAATTAACAATCTTGCTGGCGTAAATAATGCAATTGAAGGCATCGACTATAATACAGAAATTAAAGATAATGACAACAATTACTTAGACGATAGCACTACTTTTGATTTGACAACAGACAATGTCGCTGACAGAACATTTACCGTTAAATTCACCGCGATTGAAACGAGTACACAATTGCAAGGAACAAATACGATTAAAATTGTCATTCCAAAACAAGAGTATAACAACGATAATGTCCTTAAAATTAAGGCATTTAATAAAACCCTAATTGCTGGAAATAACTATTTACAATTATTACACGGTGAAAATGAAATATGAAAATATGACACCACAAGAGCTAACGATTATTACCTAATTAAGTACCTTTTCGGAACCTTAAATTACCTCAATGTTAAATTTAGTTTTCTACGATATGACCCGATTTACGAAATGATATTTACCTATATTTTAAAAACAACACCCCTAATATTAACAATAACAATTATAAAAATATTTTTGAGGAAATCTATGAAATACTTGGTAACTTCTTTGCCGGTTTATTTTATGTTACTTTTGACATGGACGAAAAAACTCATACCGAAATTGATTTTAAGGGTGTGGATAATTACAACAAAGATTATTTTATTCAAATCGGTTTCTTTTATCGCTCATTAATTACCTTTTATCCTAAAAAATATTTAATCAATGTTACTGGTAATTCAGAATTATTACTAAGAAGTTATTTCTTTACTTTTGACAAAAAAATGCACCAAGAAAATTACAATGCTATTAACAACACCAATAACATTTATCAAATTGATTTTAATGTTCTTAAATCTTACGACAATAAACTGATTAAATTATCAGCAAGCAACACTGCTAATAGTATTAATTATCTTAACACCGACATTGATATTTAATATGGTATTAATATTTTTACCTTAACTTTTCCGCTTTATCATAATGGAAACAACTCTAACTACAATTTTAAAATCTATGACTTTAATGTATTAAATTACACGGCCTTTATTCCTGACGGTTCAACAAATTCAGAATGAGACGACCTAATTCCGCCAGCAAATTGTAAATATTCCGGACGATGAATACCTACTTTTAACGATATTGGCTGTGCCATTCAAAATGCTGGTATTAAAATGCTAAACTGAATGTTGACAGCCTCACAAATTATTACCATTTTACGACCATTAGCAATTATTGCAAAAGCAACAGTTAACTTTTCAACCGCCATTTTTCCGGTTTTTAAAACAGCACCTGCCTTTTACTACACCTTTCAATTTTTAATCGGTTTTGCCAGTTTCCTAATGATTTTAAGGATTTTCATGTAAAATGATATATATATATATATTGAAAAATAAAGTAATAAAGGAATTAAAATAATGAAAATTTTAAATAAAATAGCTCTTTTGGGATTAACAATATTACCAACGATTGGATGTTCTAAAAAACCAAATGAATTAATAGAACAAAAAAATAAAGTTTATGATTTTGAAATCAAAAATCTAGAAAAAGTGAGGTTTTGAATTTCGAATTCAACAAATAATATTACACAAGTTCAAATAAATAAAATAGATAATAACAATCTAAATGAAAAATTACCAGAATTAAGAAATTTAGAAAACCTTAGTTTCTTATTTACACAAAAATTACAAAATAATCAGAGCAAACAAGATAAGATTAGACAACTAATAAATACAGACGGCCAAGAAACCGCCACGCGAAATACATGAGTAATTAATAAAAAAATAACAATTAAAGCACAAGGTACAAATTTAGATGACCGCAAATATGATAGCTTAGGAAATATTAGTCCTGCTTATGATGATAATAAAATAGATTACATATTAAGAAGTACAAATGATTTTGAAATTGAAATTAAAAATCCTTAATAATTAAATTTAAAAACCGTTAAAATCATCCCCTTAAAAGGTGGTTTTTTATGATGACAATAATCTTAAACAACTAAGCAACTTCTCATTTTTTATATTTTAATAAAATAAGTAACCAGTAATTAATTAAAATTACTGGTTTGAATATTTTTTATTTTTACAAGAAATTTAAACTTGTTGTCCTTGTTTCAATTAAAGTTATTGTTCTAAATAGCTAATATCGTTTTTATAAAACCTTATACTATAGTAGTAACTGTATTTGTTCTTACTGACCCTCCTCTTTCTGATGAGAAAAATGCTTTCCCATTAAATGTTATCATTGTTTTTATCTATAGTAATTTCATTGGGTAATAAACCATGATTTTGTAAAATCTGCATTACTTCTGTAATTGATAATATAACTATTTGTTCTTTATTGTTATCATCAATTATTTTGGCAGTAATGTCTCCTGTAATTTTTTGTTTTAAATTTAATATAACTTTAGATGTAATTATTCTTACTGGATAAGTAATTTTTAATTTTTCATTGGGATTAAGTTCAAATTTATCAGCCGGCCCCTTAAAAATACTTAAAATCATTTCTTATCCTTGTTTATTTGTGTTTGATAAATCAAATTCATTTGATAATACATTAATAATTTCAGAATTTTTATTATTTATATTTGTAAAATCTGTTAATTTCATTTCATCATCAGAATTTATTTTTCAACCATTTAATTTATTTTCTTGTTTTGTTTTAGTTAATCCTGTTGTAATTTGAAATATTAATTTTGATTTTGAGTTATATTCACAAGCAGGTACATTAAATGATTTTATATTTGGAGTTTTATAGGTAATTTCTCTATCAGAACACACATTTTTAGGAACATTAGATCATAAAAATGAATTTTCTTGTTTTGTTATTTCAGTATTTGAAAAATTTAAATTATTAGTATCAATATAATTTATTTCCTTAAATTTTAAATTAGAATTTTCATCTCGAAATTTAAAAAATAATGCTTTTTTAATCAATTCATTTAAATTAATAATTTTATTTTGCCCATTATCAATTGAATAATGTATTTTTATATTATTATTTAAATTATTTTTTATTTTTAATATAGATGAATTTTTTGTCTTGTTAATAATTTCTAATTGTGAAATATCTAAATCTGGATTCAAATAATTTAATTCACTTAAAATTACATTATCAGAATTATTACTAATTTTTCCTAAATTTGAATTTAAATAGTATTCACTATATTCATAAACATTGCCATCTCCTGAACCAATATATAATTTATTGTTGAAAATTACACCAGATGAATCAATTCATCAATTTGTTTTAATAATAATTTTTTGTTGCTCGGCGACAGGGTCATATTCATAAACATTATGATCTAGTGAACCAAAATATAGTTTACTGTTTAAAACTACACCAGAAGATCTTATAGATTCAGTTGCTCTAAGAACGATTTTTTGTTGATTTGTGACTGGATCATATTCATATACATTATGATCTATCTGAACCAAAATACAATTTATTGTTGAAAACAATACCAGAAGATCAGATCTGTTTTTTGCTTTAATAACAATTTTTGTTGCATTTATTTTATTATTTTCATTATTGCTTCGTTTTTGTCTTTTATAATTTATGTTTTCTAATTTAATTTGTTGTTCTTGTGTTGGATAAGGAGACTATTGGCAACAATTCCCGCTATTCCACTACTTGCTATTGTTATTGTACTTAATAAAATAAGTAATTTTTTCATTTATTAAATCCTTTTTATGAATTTTTACTAATTAATAAATTTGTTGAACAATTAACATCTTTCCTTAAATTTTTAGAGTCTAATTAATACAAATTGATTATAACTTATTAAATAAGAATTTTTATCATTTTTTCAGGTTATTGAATAATAATTCTAGAAAAAAAATTATCATTAAAACAGAAAAATAAACTAACGAAATTTAACTTTGTTAAAATTACTATCTAGAAAGGCGATTTTTTATGTTAGAAATTAATAATAATGTAAAAACCATAGAAAATAAGTATTGATTTAGTTTATTTACAACCCATAAAAATATGTATACCAATAAATGCGAACAATTAGCTAATGAATACGAAAAATTAGATGAATATTTATATAAATATCATTATCGGTTAAAACAAGGTTATAAAGTAGTTCATTTTGCATGAAGAACAATTATTACAATTTTTGGTGATGTTACTTTTAAACGACGCCGATATAAATATTGAAATCAAAAATCAGGTAAATTTGAATATGTATGTTTATTAGATAAAGAAATTGGTATTTTACCTAAACAACGCATTTATTTTGATGTCCAATTTAAAGTTTTAAGTCTTTTAGGTGATGGTAAACGGTATCGCGATGTTTTAGATGCTCTAAATCATTGTTATATTTCAAAAGCTAGTATTTCAATTATTTTAAATAAATACGATATTGCCGAATATTTTCAATTAGCATAAAAAGAAACTAAAACTAGAATTGATGCCAAAAATAAGGATTTATATATTCAACTAGATGAGACATTTTTAGCAACATTAGACCAGAAAGTTAAACAAGACCAAAGAATTAGTTTAGTTACTTTTCATACCGAACATAAAGAAAAAAATTATAAAAATGCTCGTAGAGAATTAGAAAACAAACGAGGTCATTTTCTAATATTAAAAGTTGGTAAACGAATAAATACAATGGATTATCGCGATTTATTAATTAAGGAATTACAAAAACATTATGTAAATATTAATTACGACAGAATAATTGTTTGTGGTGATGGTGATATTTGAATTAGAGAAATTGCCAATAGTTTTGGTAATGTTAGATATATTTTAGATGGTTATCATGTTATTAAAAAATTAAAACAAACCGCATTTAATATTATTTTTGAAAATCGCAAAGTAACACTAAATAGTTGAATTAAACTATATAAGGATAGTTTAATCATCAAGAATTAATCAAAAACACTCGTAATGTTGCTAAAAATGAATTAAATAAAGATATTAAAACAAATTTAAGGAAAGCGAGTAATTATTTCAGTAATAATAAGCATGGCATTCATCATCAAAATTTAGAATGAAATATCGGTTGTAGCATTGAAAGTGATGTATCTCATTTAGTAAAACAACAATTAGGATATGGGGCAAAAATATATAATCATAAGAATTTAAATAACCTATTACATTTAAGAATGGCAAATTTAAACAAATTAAATGTACTACATTACATTAATGAAAATATTAATTCAGAAATAGAAATCAGAAAAGAAATATATAAAAATTCATTATGAAATAAATATAATAATAAAAATGATGATAGTTGAATTAATTATAAAGGTAATGCTGTAACAAATAAATATAATAAATTTAAGTAAGTAAAAATATTAGTTAAAATTTAATAAAATTAATAATTTTTGTTGTGTAAAAATTCAATAATATGATAAAATGAAAAAGAATAAAAATGACAATAACAAGAAAGGCGGGGTTAGTTTAGTAATTAAATAATATAATTAGCTGATTGTTTTACTTCTTCAAAACAATATCTAAGAAAACTAAACGCGACCAATAACAAGAAAGGCGGGGTTAGTTTAGTAATTAAATAATATAATTAGCTAATTGTTTTACTTCTTCAAAACAATATCTAAGAAAACTAAACGCGACCTATCTGGTTTATTGCTTGCAAACTTGCATTATTTTTATTATAATTTATTTTGTTTAAGATTAGTGACAATTTTATTGATTTAAACAACCAATTAAATATAAGTTAGTTTTACTATTGGACCCTTAGCTCAGTTGGTTAGAGCATCCGGCTCATAACCGGATGGTCGTAGGTTCGAGTCCTACAGGGTCCACCATTATGGTATTATTTTATGGAGGTGTACCCAAGCCTGGTTGAAGGGGGCGGTCTTGAAAACCGCAAGGAGTATAAAAACTCGCAGGGGTTCGAATCCCTTCACCTCCGCCATTAGTAATTATTAACGAAACATATCGCGGGATAGAGCAGTCTGGTAGCTCGTCAGGCTCATAACCTGAAGGCCGGAGGTTCAAATCCTCCTCCCGCAACCAATTGGTCCCGTGGTGTAGTGGTTAACATGCCTCTCTGTCACAGAGGAGATCGAGGGTTCAATTCCCTTCGGGACCGCCAGTTAGTTAGGGTTTGGTAGCTCAGTTGGTAGAGCACTTGATTGAAGCTCAAGGTGTCGGCGGTTCGATTCCGCCCCGAACCACCATTAGACTATGAATTAAGATTTTAAAAGGTATTAATAGACTTTTTTAAAATAGTTAAAATAGTTGAAGGAACCTATGGTATGGCACCCCTTTTTTGGACACTTTTTATGTAGACTGTCATTTTTATAAATTCAACAGGCGTTAAATAATTTAAACTGCCCTGTATTCTAAGATTATTGTATCAATTAACAAAATCAAATAATTAGCATTTTAATTGTGTTAAATTTTCAAATTTTTTACCCTTGATAAATTCCGCATTTTTTAATAATTTCAACAATGCTTTTTCCGTTTTGATAAAGCATGACAATTTGTTTTTTAAATTCATTTGAATACGAGTTTTTCCCCATTTTTATCTTCCTACTTTCTTAATAATTTTATTTTTGAAATCATTACCACGATCAGTATGAAATAAAGTTATTTTATTTAATGGTCGTGTTTTTTTATGAAAAGCTTGTTGAACTAGTTCGGCGGTTTTGTTTGGTCTGGCACTATAGCCAATTATTTTTCGATTAAACAAGTCAATTAATAAACAAATATAATGTCATTTTCCTCCAACTTGCACATATGTTAAATCACTAACAACGACTTCATTAGGTTTTTTGTTATTAAATTGACGACTTAAAACATTACTAATTTGGTCATTATTAACCATTGTTTTATGATTACGATATTTTAATTTGGTGTATTTAGAAACCAAATTATTTTTGATCATAAGGAATCTGATTTTTCGACTTGATAATATAATATCTTTTCTCATTAAAACAGCTTTAATTTTACGAGCACCATAAATTTTACGACTTTTATTAAATGCACTGATAACTTCTTCTTCTTAGGAATTATTAACATCATACTTAACACAATTATTATTTTGATAATAATATATTGATTTTGCTATTTTTAATATTTGACACATTTTTAGCACGGAGTATCTTTCTTTATTATTGTTAATAATCCCTATTTTTTGCCAATTATCAGTGCTGCTTGCTTTAAAATTTCATTTTCCATTCGTAATTGTTGGTTTTTTTTCGCAAGTAAATTAATTCATTTTCTTCGACAGTGCGATTATCTTGCACTTTAAATGACCCAAAATTATTAAAATTTTCAATTCACTGATATACGGCTGATTTTGAAATTCCGTATTCTTTAATAATTTCAACAATGCTTTTTCCGTTTTGATAAAGCATGACAATTTGTTTTTTAAATTCATTTGAATATGAGTTTTTCTCCATTTTTATCTTCTTACTTTCTTAATAATTTTATTTTATTTGAAAATCCACATAAATATGGTCCAACTTATTGTAACCTATCCATAAATATTAACTGCAATATAATATGCTAGTAATAATGTTAAAATAGTAAAAAATACTAATCCAAATATACTCATCTTTCTTTTTTCCTTAATTTTTTAATCTTTTAAATATGCAATATCAACACAAAGTCAATTATCACCGACTAAATCAGTTATAACAGATTCAAATGCAGATTTAGACGCTCAAATTTTTTGTTATAATCCAGTTTTTTTATTAATAGAATATATAAACTTTCGACAATAATTTTTAGGTGGTTCATTCCATTCACACTAACTCACATTCTCATTTCTAAAACTCCATAACTAGCGGGCGGAGCATACGCTTTCCGCACCGCTTCGCCACTATAAACATCAACCAAGATGTTTTTTTATTTACCTTTATTCTTAAGGCACCTTAAAACACCTTTAAAATTAATTTTTAAAATAATTAAAACTTACATCCTTTTTATCGTTCTCTTTTTCAGCAATAAAAAAATTTAATAATTCTTGTCCTATAATCAAATTAGACTCCTGTTCTTTCTTATTAACTGAAACCAACTGATACTCACCATTTATAATTATTCCAATACAAATAGAATTATCGTGTTTGCCTTTATAAACAAATCGTTTTGAAAATCAAATACCAATAGGATTACTAAATCACGGAATTTCTGGTGCTTTAATAATAATTGCGTTTTATGTTTCTTTTAAAAGATATTTTTTAGTATTTAAAAAAATATTTTCAATATTTCCCACATACATACCATCCTTACAAATATATTTAGTTATATTAAACTAAGTTAATTACTATCAAGGCACAAAAAAATACAAGGCATAACTAAAAATAATAAATATTAATTTAACCCTATATTTCTTGTAATAAATAAATGAGCTCGTATTTATTTATTAATTAAAAGCAAGTTTGTAGAAACCAAAATCTTGTCATATGTATATGGTTTCTACAAAATTAAAAAAATTAACTATTATAAAAAGATTATTAAGTTTTTTGAGGCAATTAGTTTAATTGGAACAAGTACAATAAGTTTAATTGCTTGTGAAAATAAAAATTAAGAAATTGTAATATAAATAAATATTTAAAATGACAATTTAATTAAATTGTCATTTTTTATTTTGTCAAAAGAGAAAGAATATGAAAGTAATATGCGAAAAAGTTGCTTAGTTATTTAAGGATATTGTCATCATAAAAAACTAACCTTTCTTAGGGTAGTAATTTTAACAGTGTTTAAATTTAGTTATTACGGGTTTTCAATTTCAATTTCAAAATTATTTTTTTTATTTAATCTGTAATTTGTTTTATCGAAAAAATCTTTGAAATTATATAAATCTGTGCCTTGTGCTTTAATTGTTATTTTTTTTATTAATTACTCATGTTTTATAAGTGCTATTTTCTTTTATTTTTTGTCCATATGTTGTTATTAAGTTTGGTATGGCAACCCTTTTTTGGACACTTTTTATGTAGACTGTCATTTTCTAAATTCAACAGGCGTTAAATAATTTAAACTGCCATGTATTCTAAGATTGTTGTATCAATTAACAAAATCAAATAATTCGCATTTTAATTGTGTTAAATTTTCAAATTTTTTACCCTTGATAAATTCCGTTTTAAAAGTTTTGTAAGTTGTTTCAGCCACAGCATTGTCATAAGTACAACCCTTCGCACTCAATGATCTTTTAATATTAAAGGTTATTAAAATTTCATCAATGATTTTATTTTTGAACTCATTACCACGATCAGTATGAAATAAAGTTATTTTATTTTTTTAATTTTGTCGAAAACTCTTGATAAAATAAAAAAAATCATCAACTTGATAATTTTAAAAGGCTTTTATGTAAAATTACTATTTTTACTTTAATTTTTTATGCATTAAAATATAATACCGCTGTTTGTTGGTTTGGAGTTAAACCCTTATGTTGGTATTTTCATTTTCAGAGATTTAAATAATTTTTAATATTAGTAAAACCTAAACCATGATAATGAATTAAGGCTTCTTTAAGACTAGATTGTAATTTACTGATTTTATTTAAGTTACGATAACTAGCTTCAGGATTAATTGTTGCTTTAGTTACACATAAAGTAGAGTTTTTTTGTTTTGCTACTAAAAAATATAATTTTTGCATATCAGAAGTAATAATTGAATTTTGGTTAATTAATTCTTTGTTCATATTTTCAATAACTCATTGTTTTTGTAAACGTTTGGTGTTTGTGGATTTAACATAAATATTGTTATTATTATCAACTGCCATTTGAATACAGCATTTAGTATTAGTTGCGAATGGATCAAGGTGAATTCTTCGTGGATCAGTTTTATGTTTGAAATCTCCTTTATGAATTTATTTAATAAATGTTTCATCGATTTGGATTTTACCAGATAATTTTTTAAATTTTAATTCGGTATTTTCTAATTGTTTTGATTTCATTAATTTTTGACGATTATATCAAGCAGTTTTTAATGTAGTTTTAATAAAACGAGAAATTGTTTTACTAGATTGCCCCAGCAATGAAATTTGAATCAATAAATTTCATTGTTCATAATTTAAATGACTTCAATAAATAAAATGATTACGAAAAGCGTCAAAACTTGCACGGCAATTTTTACATAAATATTTTTGTTTTCCTTCTGAATTATGTCCATTTTTAACGCAATGGTAAGATTCACATTTAGGGCATTTAAATACCTTGTGCTCTAAATTTTTGATCAATTTCATTTAAACGTTTTTGTTTTTTTATTAATTCTGCTTGTTGTTTGACTTTTTCATAAAATTCTAAAAATTGATCATCTGTTAAAGTATTTACTAGTTCTTGAATTATTTTTTCTATAATTATTACCCACCTCTACCATATTAAAAATATACCTAAAATTAAGTATATTCAATAAATATCAAGAGTTCTCTATAAAATTAAAATATTCAAATGAATTTAAAAAACAAATTTTTTTTGCTTTATCAAAACGGAAAAAGCATTGTTAAAATTATTAAAGAATACGGAATTTCAAAATAAGCCTTATATCAGTGAATTGAAAATTTTAATAATTTTGGGTCATTTAAAGTGCAAGATAATTGCACTATCGAAGAAAATGAATTAATTTACTTGCGAAAAGAAAACCAACAATTACGAATGGAAAATGACATTTTAAAGCAAGCAGCACTGATAATTGGCAAAAAATAGGAATTATTAAAAATAATAAAGAAAAATATCCCGTGCTAAAAATTTGTCAAATATTAAAAATAGCAAAATCAACATATTATTATCAAACTAATAATTGTGTTAAGTATGATGTTAATAATTATGAAGAAGAAGTTATCAGTGCATTTAATAAAAGTCGTAAAATTTATGGTGCTCGTAAAATTAAAGCTGTTTTAATGAGAAAAGATATTATCTTATCACTTCGAAAAATCAGATTCCTTATGATCAAAAATAATTTGGTTTCTAAATACACCAAATTAAAATATCGTAATCATAAAACAATGGTTAATAATGACCAAATTAGTAATATTTTAAATCGTCAATTTAATAACAAAAAACCTAATGAAGTTGTTGTTAGTGATTTAACATATGTACAAGTTGAAGGAAAATGACATTATATTTGTTTATTAATTGACTTGTTTAATCGAGAAATAATTGGCTATAGTGTCGAACCAAACAAAACCGCTGAACTAGTTCAACAAGCTTTTCATAAAATAACACGACCATTAAATAAAATAACTTTATTTCATACTGATCGTGGTAATGAGTTCAAAAATAAAATCATTGATGAAATTTTAATAACCTTTAATATTAAAAGATCATTGAGTGCGAAGGGTTGTACTTATGACAATGCTGTGGCTGAAACAACTTACAAAACCTTTAAAACGGAATTTATTGAGGGTAAAAAATTTGAAAATTTAACATAATTAAAATAAGAATTATTTGATTTTGTTAATTGATATAACAACATTCGAATTCACGGCAGCCTAAATTATTTAACGCCTGTTGAATTTAGAAAACAACAGTCTACATAAAAAGTGTCCTAAAAAGGGTCGCCGCACCATATTATTTTTTTACTAAATGTGATAAAAAATAATATAATATGAATAAGGAGGTTTATAAATGCAATTCGTTATTCGTGGTAAAAATATTGAAGTAACTGAGGCAATTCGTGAACGCATTATTAATAGTTTAGAGAAAATTAGTAAATATAAAATTATTAATCTTGATGATACCATTCATGTTGAAGTAAGAACTTATAAAGAAAATTTAAGTCGAGTTCGTGTTGTTCTTGATTTAAAAGGAAAGAGTAATCATTTACAAGCTGAAGGTCGGCATATTGATTTATATGTCGCCATTGATGAGGTGCGTCATAAGTTAGAAGAACAATTACGAAGAATGAAGGACCGTTGAATTCCACGGGGTAAATAAAAATTTACGAAAGTAGAATTTCCGGTTGATTTAACATTAGATGAGGATATCTAATGCCATTATTAAATTAGATAAAATATCTTTTATTTTAAAAATTTATTGTTATAATTAACCCATAGATTTAACTCTTAGTGGAGGTAATGGGTTAATTTAATAAATTAGTATTTGGAAATTAAATGTTTATTTTTATAAAATAACCAAAGAAGTTATTGTAAAAATAAAATTTCAAAGTAAAATAACATATATAGTAAAATAAATGAAAAGGGAGAATTAAATATGAAATTATCAGGATTAAGATTAATAACAGCTTTAGCAGGACTTCCTGCTATCGCAGCATTACCAATTATTGGTTGTGGCACAAAAAAAGCCGCAGTAACTACAGTTACTGTTACTGATAAAACAATTGATAAGATTACGATTGAAGATGCTGATGCTTTTGCAGTTGCTGACGCAGCAGGATGAAAAGATGAAGCTATTCTTGCGGCGATTCAGGCAAAAGTTGATATGAAAGTTACAACCGCGAATGCGAATGCTAAAGCGGTTGTGGCAGCATTAGTTGGAGCACTTCCAGCAGCTCCCGGAGCTACTAAAAGTGCTGATGTTAAATTTAGTGTAAAAGCAAAAGATGCTGCTGATGGAACATTTTCAAAAGAATTTACAATTAAAGTTACTCAAACAGCAGGATAGTAATACCGTAATTTAGAAAAAGTGTTAAAAAAATACACTTACAACTGTAAGTGTATTTTTTTATAAAAATTATTTATTAATTAAATTCCTTGAAAAACTAATATTTGTTAGTAAAATGTTTATATAACAAAACTTGGAAAGAGGGATTAATTATTTATGAAGTGACTTATAGCGTTTTTAGCAAGTTTGACATTAACACCACTAATTATTGTGATGGCATTAGTAAGTTGTAGCAATACTGAGATGAAACGGTCAGGAAGTTTAAATAGTCGGATTATTAGTTTATCTGATACTGTGGAAATAAAAGATATTTCTCCGGCCAAGTGAAATTCTTTTTGTTTGTAATTATATGCTGTTGTGGATTTGATAGAAAAACTTGGAATGGATTTAAATGAAGCGAAAGCTAATTTAAATTTTGATGAAAGTTCTCCGTTTGATACATCCCATAATGTTGTAGAGTTAACGATTACTGTGTGGTATGGTAACCCTTTTTTGACACTTTTTATGTAGACTGTCATTTTCTAAATTCAACAGGCGTTAAATAATTTAAACTGCCATGTATTCTAAGATTATTGTATCAATTAACAAAATCAAATAATTCGCATTTTAATTATGTTAAGTTTGCAAATTTTTTCTCGTTAATAAATTCAGTTTTAAAAGTTTTGTAAGTTGTTTCAGCCACAGCATTGTCATAAGGACAACCCTTCGCACTCAATGATCTTTTAATATTAAAGGTTATTAAAATTTCATCAATGATTTTATTTTTGAACTCATTACGACGATCAGTATTAAATAAAGTTATTTTATTTAATGGTCGTGTTATTTTATGAAAAGCTTGTTGAACTAGTTCAGCGGTTTTGTTCGGCCCGACACTACAGCCAATTATTTCTCGATTAAACAAGTCAATTAATAAACAAATATAATGTCATTTTCCTCCAACTTGTACATATGTTAAATCACTAACAACAACTTCATTAGGTTTTTTGTTATTAAATTGACGATTTAAAACATTACTAATTTGGTCATTATTAACCATTATTTTATGATTACGATATTTTAATTTGGTGTATTTAGAAACCAAATTATTTTTGATCATAAGGAATCTGATTTTTCGACGTGATAAGATAATATCTTTTCTCATTAAAACAGCTTTAATTTTACGACTTTTATTAAATGCACTGATAACTTCTTCTTCATAATTATTAACATCATACTTAACACAATTATTAGTTTGATAATAATATGTTGATTTTGCTATTTTTAATATTTGACAAATTTTTAGCACAGGATATTTTTATTTATTATTGTTAATAATTACTATTTTTTGCCAATTATCAGCGCTACTTGCTTTAAAATGTCATTTTCCATTCGTAATTGTTGGTTTTCTTTTCGCAAGTAAATTAATTCATTTTCTTCAACAGTGTGATTATCTTGCACTTTAAATGACCCAAAATTATTAAAATTTTCAATTCACTGATATACGGCTGATTTTGAAATCCCGTATTCTTTAATAATTTCAACAACGCTTTTTCCGTTTTGATAAAGCATGACAATTTGTTTTTTAAATTCATTTGAATATGAGTTTTTTCCATTTCTACCCCCCCTACTTTCTTAATAATTTTATTTTATTTGAAAGTCCACATAAATATGGTCCAACTTATTGTAACCTATCAATCCTTTACCTTTTTGTGTTGATGGTTGCTAACTTAGTAAATTTTTGTAATAATTGCCCAACCTTTTCTTAATTAATTATAAACCATCAAATAAGAATTTATATCATTTTTTAATTTTAATTTTGTCGAAAACTCTTGATATTTATTGAATATACTTAATTTTAGGTATATTTTTAATATGGTAGAGGTGGATAATAATTATGGAAAAAATAATTCAAGAACTAGTAAATACTTTAACAGATGATCAATTTTTAGAATTTTATGAAAAAGTCAAACAACAAGCAGAATTAATAAAAAAAACAAAAACGTTTAAATGAAATTGATCAAAAATTTAGAGCACAAGGTATTAAACGCCCTAAATGTGAATCCTGCCATTGCGTTAAAAATGGACATAATTCAGAAGGAAAACAAAAATATTTATGTAAAAATTGCCGTGCAAGTTTTGACGCTTTTCGTAATCATTTTATTTATTGAAGTCATTTAAATTATGAACAATGAAATTTATTGATTCAAATTTTATTGCCGGGGCAATCTAGTAAAACAATTTCTCGTTTTATTAAAACTATATTAAAAACTGCTTGATATAATCGTCAAAAATTAATGAAATCAAAACAATTAGAAAATACCCAATTAAAATTTAAAAAATTATCTGGTAAAATCCAAATCGATGAAACATTTATTAAAGAAATTCATAAAGGAAATTTCAAACATAAAACTGATCCACGAAGAATTCACCTTGACCCATTCGCAACTAATACTAAATGCTGTATTCAAATGGCGGTTGATAATAATAACAATATTTATGTTAAATCCACAAACACCAAACGTTTACAAAAACAATGAGTTATTGAAAATATGAACAAAGAATTAATTAACCAAAATTCAATTATTACTTCTGATATGCAAAAATTATATTTTTTAGTAGCAAAACAAACAAATTCTACTTTATGTGTAACTAAAACAACAATTAATCCTGAAGCTAGTTATCGTAACTTAAATAAAATCAGTAAATTACAATCTAGTCTTAAAGAAGCCTTAATTCATTATCATGGTTTAGGTTTTACTAATATTCAAAATTATTTAAATCTCTGAAAATGAAAATACCAACATAAGGGTTTAACTCCAAACCAACAAACAGTGGTATTATATTTTAATGTATAAAAAATTAAAGTAAAAATAGTAATTTTACATAAAAGCCTTTTAAAATTATCAAGTTGATGATTTTTTTTATTTTATCAAGAGTTTTCGACAAAATTAAAAAAAACTTTATTAAAATTAATATCAAGAAAGGTGGTTTTTTTATGTTAGAAATTAATAATAATGTAAAAACCATAGAAAACAAGCATTGATTAAACTTATTTACAACTCATAAAAATATGTACGCTAATAAATGTGAACAACTAGCTAATGAATATGAAAAATTAGATGAATACTTATATAAATATCATTATCGCTTAAAACAAGGTTATAAAGTAGTTCATTTTGCATGAAGAACAATTATTACAATTTTTGGTGAAGTTATTTTTAAACGACGCCGATATAAATATTGAAATCAAAAATCAGGTAAATTCGAATATGTATGTTTATTAGATAAAGAAATTGGTTTATTGCCCAAACAACGCATTTATTTTGATGTCCAATTTAAAGTTTTAAGTCTTTTGGGCGATGGTAAACGCTATCGCGATGTTTTAGACGCTCTAAATCATTGTTATATTTCAAAAGGTAGTATTTCAAATATTTTAAATAAATACGATATTGCTGAATATTTTCAACTAGCAGAAAAAGAAACTAAAACTAAAATTGATGTCAAAAATAAGGATTTATAAATTCAACTAGATGAAACATTTTTAGCGACACCGGACCATAAAGTTAAACAAGACCAAAGAATTTGCTTAGTTACTTTTCATACCGGACATAAAGAAAAAAATTATAAAAATGCTCGTAGAGAATTAGAAAACAAACGAGGTCATTTTTTAATGTTAAAAGTTGGTAAACGAATAAATACGATGGATTATCGTGATTTATTAATTAAAGAATTACAAAAACATTATGTAAATATTAATTATGACAAAATAGTTATTTGTGGCGATGGTGATGCTTGAATTAGAGAAATTGCCAATAGTTTTGGTAATGTTAGATATATTTTAGGTGTTTGCCATGCTATTAAAACAAACGGCATTTAATATTATTTTTGAAAATTGCAAAGTAGCATTAAATAGTTAAATTAAATTATATAAGGATGACAATCATCAAGAATTAATCAAAACCATTCGTAATGTTGCTAAAAATGAATTAAATAAAGATATTAAAACAAATTTAAGGAAAGCGAGTAATTATTTCAGTAATAATAAGTATGGCATTAATCATCAAAATTTAGAATGAAATATCGGTTGTAGCATTGAAAGTGATGTATCTCATTTAGTAAAACAACAATTAGGATATGGGGCAAAAATATATAATCATAAGAATTTAAATAACATATTACATTTAAGAACGGCAAATTTAAACAAATTAAATGTATTACATTACATTAATGAAAGTATTAATTCAGAAATAAAAATCAGAAAAGAAATATATAAAAATTCATTATGAAATAAATATAATAATAAAAATGATGATAGTTGAATAAACTATAAAGGTAATGCTGTAACAAATAAATATAATAGATTTAAGTTTTAATTTTTTCGAAAACTCTTGATAAAATAAAAAAAATCATCAACTTGATAATTTTAAAAGGCTTTTATGTAAAATTACTATTTGTACTTTAATTTTTTATACATTAAAATATAATACCGCTGTTTGTTGGCTTGGAGTTAAACCCTTATGTTGGTATTTTAATTTTCAGAGATTTAAATAATTTTGAATATTAGTAAAACCTAAACCATGATAATGAATTAAGGCTTCTTTAAGACTAGATTTTAATTTACTGATTTTATTTAAGTTACGATAACTAGCTTCAGGATTAATTGTTGTTTTAGTTACACATAAAGTAGAATTTGTTTGTTTTGCTACTAAAAAATATAATTTTTGCATATCAGAAGTAATAATTGAATTTTGGTTAATTAATTCTTTGTTCATATTTTCAATAACTCATTGTTTTTGTAAACGTTTGGTGTTTGTGGATTTAACATAAATATTGTTATTATTATCAACTGCCATTTGAATACAGCATTTAGTATTAGTTGCGAATGGGTCAAGGTGAATTCTTCGTGGATCAGTTTTATGTTTGAAATTTCCTTTATGAATTTCTTTAATAAATGTTTCATCGATTTGGATTTTACCAGATAATTTTTTAAATTTTAATTGGGTATTTTCTAATTGTTTTAATCTCATTAATTTTTGACGATTATATCAAGCAGTTTTTAATGTAGTTTTAATAAAATGATAAATTGTTTTACTAGATTGCCCCAGCAATGAAATTTGAATCAATAAATTTCATTGTTCATAATTTAAATGACTTCAATAAATAAAATGATTACGAAAAGCGTCAAAACTTGCACGGCAATTTTTACATAAATATTTTTGTTTTCCTTCTGAATTATGTCCATTTTTAACGCAATGGTAAGATTCACATTTAGGGCATTTAATACCTTGTGCTCTAAATTTTTGATCAATTTCATTTAAACGTTTTTGTTTTTTTTATTAATTCTGCTTGTTGTTTGACTTTTTCATAAAATTCTAAAAATTGATCATCTGTTAAAGTATTTACTAGTTCTTGAATTATTTTTTCCATAATTATTATCCACCTCTATCATATTAAAAATATACCTAAAATTAAGTATATTCAATAAATATCAAGAATTTTCTACAAAATTAAAAGATTTAAGTAAGTAAAAATATTAGTTAAAATATAATGGGCGCATAAAGTTTTGTTAGGTGGGTAAAGATTTGAATAATTTTAAAAGAAAAGTAATTACAATTTAATTATCATTTTATTTTAAAAATAAGTAATAAAACAAAATATTTAATATTAACAAACATAATTTTAATAAAAGGTTATAAAAACAACATTAAAATAATTTTTTACAACAAAAATCATACATAGGCTATATATACTTAATTTGCATATTGAAATAATTTATAATAAATGATTATTTTTTATTTTTTTAAAAATACCTAAGAAAACTAAACGCGTTATGGATAGGTTGCAATAAGTTGGACCATATTTATGTGGACTTTCAAATAAAATAAAATTATTAAGAAAGTAGGAAGATAAAAATGGGGAAAAACTCATATTCAAATGAATTTAAAAAACAAATTGTCATGCTTTATCAAAACGGAAAAAGCATTGTTGAAATTATTAAAGAATACGGAATTTAAAAATCAGCCGTATATCAGTGAATTGAAAATTTTAATAATTTTGGGTCATTTAAAGTGCAAGATAATCGCACTGTCGAAGAAAATGAATTAATTTACTTGCGAAAAGAAAACCAACAATTACGAATGGAAAATGACATTTTAAAGCAAGCAGCACTGATAATTGGCAAAAAATAGGAATTATTAACAATAATAAAGAAAAATATTCCGTGCTAAAAATGTGTCAATATATCAACATATTATTATCAAACTAATAATTGTGTTAAGTATGATGTTAATAATTATGAAGAAGAAGTTATAAGTGCATTTAATAAAAGTCGTAAAATTTAAGGTGCTCGTAAAATTAAAGCTATTTTAATGAGAAAAGATATTATCTTATCACGTCGAAAAATCAGATTTCTTATGATCAAAAATAATTGGGTCTCTAAATACACCAAATTAAAATATCGTAATAATAAAACAATGGTTAATAATGACCAAATTAGTAATGTTTTAAATCGTCAATTTAATAACAAAAAACCTAATGAAGTTGTTATTAGTGATTTAACATATGTGCAAGTTGGAGGAAAATGACATTATATTTTTTTATTAATTGACTTGTTTAATCGAGAAACAATCGGCTATAGTGCCGGACCAAACAAAACCGCCGAACTAGTTCAACAAGCTTTTCATAAAATAACACGACCATTAAATAAAATAACTTTATTTCATACTGATCGTGGTAATGAGTTCAAAAATAAAATCATTGATGAAATTTTAATAACCTTTAATATTAAAAGATCATTGAGTGCGAAGGGCGGTCCTTATGACAATGCTGTGGCCGAAACAACTTACAAAACTTTTAAAATGGAATTTATAAAGGGTAAAAAATTTGAAAATTTAACACAATTAAAATGCGAATTATTTGATTTTGTTAATTGATATAATAATCGTAGAATACATGGCAGTTTAAATTATTTAACGCCTGTTGAATTTAGAAAATTACAGTCTACATAAAAAGTGCCCAAAAAAAGGGTAGCCACACCATTAATAATTTTTCATTGTGTAAAAATTCAATAATATGATAAAATGGTAACGAATAAAAATGACAATAACAAGAAAAGCAGGGTTAGTTTAGTAATTAAATAATATAATTAGCTGATTGTTTTATTTCTTCAAAGCAATACCTAAGAAAACTAAACGCGACCAAAATTTTAAAAATCCTTTTAAAAATTGTTATTTTCTAATATAATTGCTTATGGAAATTAATATTTCAGGGAGTTTTAAATGGGTGTTATTTTAAAAAATATTAGTATTGATTATGGTGAAACATTAGCGGTCAATAATTTTAATATGCATGTGAAAACAGGACAATTAGTTACTTTGTTAGGACCGTCTGGTTGCGGAAAATCAACAACGCTTTATGCGATTGCGGGATTATTACAAGTTAGTCAGGGACAAATTATTTTTAATGGCAAAGATGTAACCAAACGGTCGCCACAAAATCGTAATATTGGTTTAATATTCCAAAATTATGCTTTATATCCGCATTTAAATGTTTTTAAAAATATTGCTTTGCCTTTATATCAAGATAAAAAATTTAAACACACTGTTAGAAACAGTAATACTAATATTCGGTTATTAATTAAAGATTTGCAAGATAGTGGTTTAAATGTTGAAAAACAAGGATTTAAAGATCAGATTGCAAAATTACTTTCGGAGTATTTAGAAACTTATGATAAGTTAGTTAATGAAATGATTGCTGATTATTTAGCAGATATTTTTAAATTTCATAAGCGTGAAGCAGCAATAATTTATAATGAAAAGCATTTAGAAACATTTCATAATCGGATTCATAGTCAGTGATATGACCAGTCAAGATTAGCGGTTCATATTAAATATTGTGATTTTTTAAATTTAATTTATCGTAATATTTCACAGTTAAAAATAACTATTAATAATAATTTAAGTAGTTTTAAAGCAACAAATAAGAATTTTAAAACTCTGGAAATTGATTTTGCAATTAATAAGTTTTTACTGCAAATGAAATTTAATTATTTAAATCCTGCTAAAAGCAAGTTAAATGCTTTAAAAATAGTAATGAAAGATCATCAAAAAGCATATAATGAATTAGTTAAAAATTTTAAACAACAACAAAAAAAAGATCATGCTTTACAATATAGTTTGAGTCATAGTAAGTATGTGATTTTTTTTAAGAAACATCGGCAATTATGAGATAAAGAAGAACAAAAGGGACTTGATAAGTATCAAAAGAAAATTGGTAATAATTTATTAGTAGCTTATGATGAGATGTTAATAAAGTTAACAGCAATTGCTAATGAATATTATCAGTTGTCACCCGCATTAATAACAATGAAAACTGCTGAGCAGTTAAATACTGAACTACAAGCATTAAAACAACAATTAACTTCATTTAGAAAAGAAGTTAATAAGAGTGTTAATCTTGTTGCTCAGCAAGTAGAAATTACTAATCAATTAAAGAAACAACCAGGTAATTTATCTGGTGGTCAACAGCAAAGAGTAGCAATTGCAAGAGCCATTGTTAAAGCTCCAGATATTTTATTGTTAGATGAACCGTTATCTAATTTAGATGCCAAGTTACGAGTAACAACAAGAGAGTGAATTCGGCGTTTTCAACAAAAATCACAAATAACAGCAATTTTTGTAACTCATGATCAAGAAGAAGCAATGTCAATATCTGATTATATTTATATTATGAAGCAAGGGGTATTACAACAAGTTGGAACACCACATGAAGTTTATAATCAACCAGTTAATAAATTTGTTGCACAATTTATTGGTAATCCAGCAATGAACTTTTTTAATGGCGTAATTGATAAGCAACATAATATTTGAATTGATGAAATTAAGATTGGTAAAGCCATAAAAGCTAAATCTGGTTATATTACTATTGGGATTCGCCCTGAAGATTTAAAATTAAATAGTGATGCCTTAAATACTAAGTTTGTTAATAAAGAACCTTTAATTGGTGAAATTTCTTTGTTTGAAGAATTAGGTCGGAGTGCCTTTGTCACTATTAAGATTAGAAATAATGAATATGTTAAAGCAGTTTATGATATGGATGAAGATAAGTTTTATGAACACGGTGAAAAGGTAAAAATTAATTTTGTTAAAAAGACGATTTTTTTATTTGATCCAGAAACTGAATTAACAGTGGAGGTTATTTAATGGCTAGTAAAAAACCGATTGAAAAATCCTTACAAACAAAATATTCCCAAAATTTTTTTAATTATTTAAAGCGATATTACAAAAAACCTAATAGTGGTCAAAAACGCGATAGTACTCTTATTTCATTAATTTGATTAACACCAGCATTAGCATTATTAGGAATATTTATGTTTTATGCAATTTTTATTGTTGCTAGAGCAGCTGTTAATGGTGGTCCGGAAATTGCTTTTAAATTTTCATGAAAGCATTTTGAATTAGTATGAAAAAATCGTGAATTTCAAATTGCTTTAAAAAATTCTTTAATTTATTCAACAGCAGTTGTGCCTTTATCATTAATTATTTCATTAATAGTTGCTAAGTCATTAACTAGCATTATGTCAAAACGAATTTTTAATTTTTTGCAAGGTATTTTCTTTTTGCCATATGTTACTAGTGTGATGGCTGTTGCTATGACTTTTGCTTTTATTTTTAGTCCTGAAGGAGTGATGAATACTTTATTTGCGCTTTTTGGTTTGGAAAAACGACCTTGATTAAATGATGCTAATTATGCGATTTGAGTTTTAATTATTTATGGAATATGAAAATCATTACCTTTTAATATCATTATGTTAACAACGGCGTTATTAAAAATAAATAATCAATATTATCAAGCCGCCGCTATTGACGGGATGCGTAAAAGTAAGCAGTTATTTAAAGTGACAGTACCTTTAGTTATTCCGATGTTAATTTACTTATTTACTATTGGGTTAATTGATTCGTTTAAAATATTTCCTTTAGGATTATATGCTAATTATATTCAAGCATCTACTTATCAGATTCAAACAGTTGTTTTTTGAATTTTTCAACGCCGAATGAATGCTAGTTACAATGAAGCTGCCGCAGCTTCAATAATCTTAATGATAAATATTTTATTAATTACAATTATAACGCGAATTATTAGTAAACAATTATCAAGAAAATATAGTTAGGAGATTTTATTGATGAATAATTTGGGCAAGAAAATTAATAAATTGTTAAAGATGCGTTGCAATAAAATTGGTTTATGATTTAAAACTTGAGTCAGTCGTCAAACTATTGTGCGTAAAATCAATTTTACACAACAAATGGTGGGAAATAAAGGTTGAGAAAAATGAATTAGCATTGCAATTCGCTTCTTATTTTTATTAGTTATGGCTATTATTGTTGTTTTTCCATTTTACTGAATGATTATTACTTCATTTAAAACTGATGCTGATTTAGATCCAATAAAACCACAAGGATTATGACCTGAAATTTGAACTTTTAAGTGGTATATATATCTTTTAGAAAATTCACAAATTAATGTTGGCAAGTATTTATTTAATTCGTTTTTAGTAGCATTTCTTTCCACAATATTGAAATTATTTATTTGTGCTTTAGCGGGATTTGCTTTAGCACATTATCGGACAAAGTTTCGCGAAGCAATATTTATTTTGTTATTATCAACATTAATGATTCCTGGGGAAGCGATTATGATTGGGCAGTATTTGCTAATGTTACGGATTGTATGAGATAATACCTTAGAAGCATTAGTAATTCTATTTATCGCTTCGGCTTTTACAATTTTTATGTTACGCCAAGCATTTGAAGGGATTCCGAAATCAATTGTTAGTGCTAGTAAGGTTGATGGGTTATCAACTTTTAAATTTTTTTGAAAAGTAGCGTTGCCATTAGTTCAACCAGTATTATGAACAGCGGGATTAATATCTTTTATTGCTAGTTGGAATGCAGTATTATGACCCGTAACAGTTTTAGATGCTGATTCAAAATGAGTAACTTTACCAATGTTATTATGAGAATTAATTCAAGTAACAGAACCAGGACCTTATAATCCAAGTACGCTAAGAGATCCACAACATTTAAAAATGGCATCTGCTGTTATTTCTATTTTGCCAATGATTGTTTTATATTTACTTACTAAGAAACGCATTGTTAATAGTATTACAAAAGATAGTAGTGGAACTAAGGGCTAGGAATTAATAGGAAGGAATAACAATTAATGAAAAAAATTAAGGTAATGCTAACAGCAACAATTTGATTAGGTGTGATTTTAACAACTTTTGCTTGTAGTCATCCGGAACGAAATGTCATTATGACAACTTATTTTAAAAAAGGTCAATTTCAATGAAATGCTTTAGAAAAGGTTATTAATAATTTTAATGCTGTCAATGCTAATAACTCGGAATTTGATCATCGCAAAATAATTTTAAAATTTGTGCAAAATAATGGTGTTGAGAAGGAAGTTAATGCTGGTTATTATGGTGTGAGAAAGTTACCTAATTTGTTTACTAGTTATGCTGATGAGGTTGTTAAATACTCTAAAACTTTACAAGAACAGTTAGTTGATGTTAAGATTCCCGATCTTAGTCCTTATATTGATAAACCAAGCATTATTGATTCTTATTGACAAGAAACAATGTATAAGGGTAAACAATATACAGTTCCGATTGGAAAGTCATTATATTTAATGTTTATTAATAAGAAATTATTGTTAGAAGTATTTGCTAAAATTGAGGGTTTAACTCCGCAAGCAAATTTGTTATTGCCACTGGGCGATAATTTAAGTAATTATCAAGGAATGAATGGACAATGAAAAGTTAATAAAAGTATTGATTGAAGTAAATTTCAAGACCAACTTAATGTTTTAAAAGAGTGAAATTCTCTGGAAACAATGAAAGCGGGAATTATTACTTGAAGTAGTTATCTTAGTTTAATGCAAGTAACTAGTTATTTATTAAAAAATTTAGCTAATTTAAAGAATCTTAATGAAGTGTATGCAGTAGCGATGGATGATTTGCCTAATGGATTATATGCGCAATATGCTAATAATGAGGCATTAAATTCTGAAACAAAATCTAATGAATTTATTTATCGTGAAAATAGTAGTGGTGAATTTGTTTTAAACTTAAAAGGAAATTCTTTTGAAATATTGCAGAAACATTTAAGCGATCTTCAAAAGTTAAAAGATTTAGCTAATCGCACGTCTAATGATATTAAGCGCAATACAGGATTGCATGTTAAAGTACCAACAGCAACATCGCCACAAGGGACATTTGCTAGTACCTTGTTTAATCAATCTAAAGCTTTAGTAGGTATTGGTTCAACATCAGGAGTTCAGTTTTTGTTACAGAAAAAGCGCCTTAAACCTGAGGATATCTGAGCTTTACCATCACCATTTTCTACAGGTGGTAAGTATGCTATTCAACAAGGTCCAGGAATTGCGATGTTTAAAATGAATGATCCGATTAAAGATAAAATTTCCGAAGCATTTATTAAATATGTAACATCACAAGAAGCTAATGAAGTTTATGCTTTTGATTCGGGATATTTGCCGATTAATAAAGCCTCCTATGAAACCGGTTATTCTTATGGTCAAAAATTATATGATGTTCCATCAGAATCTTATTTACAGGTTATTGCACAAGTATGAGAATTGATGAATGCCAAGAAAATAACAACCGCCTCGCCACCATTAACACAATGAGGTGCAATATTTCGTCAAACGGTATTAAAGTCATTAAATATTTTTTATCAAGATTTATTAAATGCATCATATCCTGAAAGACCATTAACTGAGAAAGAATTTTTAAATATTCTTAAAAGGCAAACCAAAGATGATGGGATTCACGATTTTGTTATTGAACAATAAGGTTTTAGATATTTTACTATATTTCAATTTAAAAAAATGTAACTAAATATATTTAGTTACATTTTTTTAAATTGAAATATAGTAAAATATCATTCTAGTAAATTTCTTCACGCTATAATAAAATTAAGGTTATTAATTAAGGGGATTATAGGCTTAAACTATTTATTATTTTATATTAATCTAGTATTTTATTAAGTTAGTAATTAATAAAATTATATAAGGATGGTAAAAAATGAACAATTCAAAACAAGGATTAGTAGCTTTATTAGCAGCAATATCAATTTCAATAACACTGGCGTTAAATATTAGTAATATTACTAATAAGTTAGTAAATAAAAATTATGCAAATGATAGTGAACGCGATAAAAGGCAAATTCAATTGTATTCAGGAATGATTGAAAAGAATATTCAAACCCAATTAAAGATTATGAAAAATGAAAAAAATATTGTTGCTGAACGAATTGTTAAATATAATCTTGTTGCTAAAACAATTAAAATTCTTGAAGATAAAATTAAAAAACTGGATAGGTTACAATAAGTTGGACCATATTTATGTGGACTTTCAAATAAAATAAAATTATTAAGAAAGTAGGAAGATAAAAATGGGGAAAAACTCATATTCAAATGAATTTAAAAAACAAATTGTCATGCTTTATCAAAACGGAAAAAGCATTGTTGAAATTATTAAAGAATAGGGAATTTCAAAATCAGCCGTATATCAGTGAATTTAAAATTTTAATAATTTTGTGTCATTTAAAGTGCAAGATAATCGCAATTTCGAAGAAAATGAATTAATTTACTTGAGAAAAGAAAACCAACAATTACGAATGGAAAATGAAATTTTAAAGCAAGCAGCACTGATAATTGGCAAAAAATAGGAATTATTAACAATAATAAAGAAAAATATCCCGTGCTAAAAATGTGTCAAATATTAAAAATAGCAAAATCAACATATTATTATCAAAATAATAATTGTGTTAAGTATGATGTTAATAATTATGAAGAAGAGGTTATCAGTGCATTTAATAAAAGTCGTAAAATTTATGGTGCTCATAAAATTAAAGCTGTTTTAATGAGAAAAGATATTATCTTATCACGTCGAAAAATCAGATTCCTTATGATCAAAAATAATTTGGTTTCTAAATACACCAAATTAAAATATCATAATCATAAAACAATGGTTAATAATGACCAAATTAGTAATGTTTTAAATCGTCAATTTAATAACAAAAAACCTAATGAAGTTGTTGTTAGTGATTTAACATATGTGCAAGTTGGAGGAAAATGACATTATATTTGTTTATTAATTGACTTGTTTAATCGAGAAATTGGATAGGTTACAATAAGTTGGACCATATTTATGCGGACTTTCAAATAAAATAAAATTATTGATGAAATTTTAAGCACTTTTAAAATTAAAAGATCATTAAGCAATAAGGGTTGCCCTTATGACAATGCTGTGGCTGAAACAACTTACAAAACTTTTAAAACGGAATTTATCAAGGGTAAAAAATTTGAAAATTTAACACAATTAAAATGCGAATTATTTGATTTTGTTAATTGATACAATAATCGTAGAATACATGGCAATTTAAATTATTTAACGCCTGTTGAATTTAGAAAATGACATTCTACATAAAAAGTGTCCAAAAAAGGGTTGCCATACCAAAACAATTAATAAGAAAAGAAAGAAATTGAATTAAAGGCACAGCGAATTAAAGTTTCTGCTAATAAAAACAAAGATAAAAAAGAGAAAAAACTTATTAAGAAAAATAATCAATATTTGAAAAAAGCAAAAAAGGCTAAACTAAAATCTCAAAAAAGAATTAAAAGAAAGAAAAAATAAAAAACTTTATCTTTTATTGATAAAGTTTTTTATTGAAAATTGTGATTTTCTAGTGGCAGCATATCCAAAAATAGATATGTTATAATCAAAGAGGAAAACAATTAAGAAAGGAATTATTTAAATGCGTAAACCAATTATTATCGGTAATTGAAAAATGTATAAAAATATTAATGAAACAAAAGATTTTATTTTGCAAGTTGAACAGAAAATGATAAATCAGAATATTGATGTTGGAATTGCTGTTAGTTTTCCTTTATTGGAAACATCTATTCGTGAGGCTAGTAAATTAATTATTAGTGCTCAAAATTGTCATTTTGAAAATGATGGTGCATTTACGGGAGAGGTTTCCCCATTATTGTTAAAAACCATGAATGTTTCCTATGTTGTATTAGGGCATTCTGAAAGAAGAATTCTTTTTAATGAAAGTAATAAGATTATTAACAAAAAGGTTTTAAAGGCTTTAGAAAATAATTTAAAAATTATTCTTTGTTGTGGTGAAACGGAAGAAGAATATATTAATAAACAAACAGAAGTGGTTGTTGCTCGGCAATTAAAGATAGCACTAGAAAATGTTAGTGAGAAACAATTAGAACAAATTGTTATTGCTTATGAACCGGTTTGAGCTATTGGAACTGGAAAAACAGCAACAGTAGAAGTGACACAACAAGTTTGTCAGTTTATTCGTAAAAATATAATGGAAATATATAATGTTGCTATAAGTAATAAGATTAGAATTCAATATGGTGGTTCTGTTAAACCAGATAATATTAAAGCACTTTTAGAACAATCAGATATTGATGGAGCATTGGTTGGTGGTGCATCATTGCAAGCGGATTCATTCTTGCAATTAATTTCTTAATTAATTTCTAATGAGTGATAAATAGTATGAATATTAAAGTAATTGCAATTGATATTGATGGCACTTTATTAACTGATAAAGGAAAAATATTAGATGATACCAGGGAGACTATTATTCAAGCGCAAGAGAAAGGCATTAAAGTTGTTTTAGCAACGGGAAGGGCGCCTAGTGCAGCACTTTTATATGCTCAGCAATTAAAGTTAGATGAGTATGCGCAACATATTATTTGTTTTAATGGTTGTATTATTTATGATTTAAAAACTAAAAAGAATATTTGAAATGCTCATTTAAATGAAGAAGATACAAAATATATTTATGAAATTATTAAAAAATATGATTTGAATTTTTGAGGTTATGGTTTAAAAAATTCTGCTTATACAAGAAAAAAATCTGTTGCGATTATGCGAGAAGCAAAAATAAACCCTAAATATAAGTTAAAGATTTTAAATGATTGCCAAGCATTGCCAGCTTGTTATACATTAACTATTAGTTTAGATGATTTAGAGGATAAGATTTGTGAAAATTTTAAAATTGAAATTGAAGCTAATAAACGAATTAGAATAACATCGTCATCGTTAGAAAAATATCAATATTTAGAGATTATGCCAGCAAATTTTGATAAATCTAAAGCTTTAAAGTTTCTTGCGAATAAATGACATCTTAAACTAAAAAATTGTATGGCAATTGGTGATTTTTTAAATGATTATGAAATGTTACAAAAAGCTGGTTTAGGAATAATGATGAAAAATGGTTATTCAGATTTAA
The DNA here is from genome assembly GCF_018831625.1 of Spiroplasma endosymbiont of 'Nebria riversi'. GTDB lineage: Bacteria > Bacillota_I > Bacilli_A > Mycoplasmatales > Nriv7 > Nriv7. The sequence continues at coordinate 463,432 of NZ_CP065193.1, read as the reverse complement.
TAAAAGTAGCAACAGATATGTGTGATAGTAATAATAAAAATGGTGTTGGTAAAGCGATACTTAAATATATTTTAAAATAATATTGATGAAAATAAGAGAAGGAAAGAGAATGATGAGAATTAAAAATCCAATATTATTAGCAATTTTAGATGGTTTTGGTATTGCTGCCGAACAAGCTTCTAATGCCGTTACGAAAGCTAAGATGGAACATTTTAAATATTTACAAAGTACTTATCCGTCATTAGCAATTCATGCTTCAGGAAAATGAGTTGGCTTACCAGATGGACAAATGGGAAACTCGGAAGTGGGTCACTTGCATATTGGTGCGGGAAGAATTTTATATCAATCATTATTGCTAATTAATAATGCTATTGGTGATAAATCTTTTTATGAAAATCCAGCCCTGTTAGCTGCTATTTATCAAGCTAAAAGTAATAATGCGCGATTGCATATTATTGGTTTATTATCTGATGGTGGCGTTCATTCGCATATTAATCATTTATTAGCAATTTTGACAATGGCAAAGGAGCAACAGTTTAAAGATGTTTATGTGCATGCGATTTTAGATGGTCGTGATACTAAACAGGATGTTGCTAAAAAGTATTTAACAAAGTTAATGTCTGTGATGAATGAATTACAAGTTGGATATTTATCCAGTATTTCGGGAAGATATTACGCAATGGATCGTGACCAACGATGAGAGCGAATGAAGTTAGCGTATGATGTCATTGTGCAACGAAATTTCGCTAGTTTTAGTAATCCTTTAACATATATTGATGATGAATATGCTTGTTCTCGTAATGATGAATTTATTATTCCGGCATATAATGAACAAGTTGCTGATGGTCATATTAAGGATAATGATAGTGTAATTTTTACTAATTTCCGTCCTGACCGTGCTATTCAATTAGCTGCGGCAATAACTAATCGTGAATATGTGTGAAATTCAGAAGTAGTTCGTAATAATTTATTTTTTGTAACAATGACAGAATATAGTGTTGATGTTAAAGCTAATCAAATTGCTTTTCAAAGTCAAAATGTAAATAATGGTCTTGGTGAATGAATTAGTAAGCAAGGATTAGAACAATTACGAATTGCTGAAACCGAAAAATATGCTCATGTTACTTATTTCTTTGATGGCGGCAGAGATATTATGTTTTCTGGCGAAGATCGCATATTAGTTTCTTCACCACGAGTTGCCACTTATAATTTAAAACCAGAAATGGCTGCCAACGAAGTTACTAAGGAATTAATTAGTAAAATTAAAATGCAAAAATATGATTTGATTGTTCTTAATTTTGCTAATCCTGATATGGTAGGGCATACTGGTAATTTATTAGCTACTATTAAAGCATTACAAGTAGTTGATAAATGTTTAAAAGAAATATATGAACCATTAAAATCGTTAGAGGGCATTATGGTATTAACAGCTGATCACGGTAATGCTGAAATTATGATTGATGAGACGGGCGATATTAATAAGAAACACACTTCACAGTTAGTACCATTAGTTATTACTAAATCAGATTTAAAATTGGTAACAAATACCGATATTAGTTTAGCAAATATTGCTCCAACAATTTGTGATTTATTAGGAATTAGCATTCCTGATGAAATGACAAGTAAATCAATTATTAAAAAATAACTTTATTTTAAAGGGAGGTAAATATATGTCAGAAGATAAAAAAGTTTTTTAATTTTGTAGAAAACTCTTGATATTTATTGAATATACTTAATTTTAGGTATATTTTTAATATTATAGAGGTGGATAATAATTATGGAAAAAATAATTCAAGAACTATTAAATACTTTAACAGATGACCAACTTTTAGAATTTTATGAAAAAGTCAAACAACAAGCAGAATTAATAAAAAAACAAAAACGTTTAAATGAAATTGATCAAAAATTTAGAGCACAAGGTATTAAATGCCCTAAATGTGAATCTTACCATTGCGTTAAAAATGGACATAATTCAGAAGGAAAACAAAAATATTTATGTAAAAATTGCCGTGCAAGTTTTGATGCTTTTTGTAATCATTTTATTTATTGAAGTCATTTAAATTATGAACAATCAAATTTATTGATTCAAATTTCATTGCTGGGGCAATCTAGTAAAACAATTTCTCGTTTTATTAAAACTACATTAAAAACTGCTTGATATAATCGTCAAAAATTAATGAAATCAAAACAATTAGAAAATACCCAATTAAAATTTAAAAAATTATCTGGTAAAATCCAAATCGATGAAACATTTATTAAAGAAATTCATAAAGGAAATTTCAAACATAAAAATGATTCACGAAGAATTCACCTTGATCCATTCGCAACTAATACTAAATGCTGTATTCAAATGGCAGTTGATAATAATAACAATATTTATGTTAAATCCACAAACACCAAACGTTTACAAAAACAATGATTTATTGAAAATATGAACAAAGAATTAATTAACCAAAATTCAATTATTACTTCTGATATGCAAAAATTATATTTTTTAGTAGCAAAACAAACAAATTCTACTTTATGTGTAACTAAAACAACAATTAATCCTGAAGCTATTTATCGTAACTTAAATAAAATCAGTAAATTACAATCTAGTCTTGAAGAAGCCTTAATTCATTATCAAGGCTTAGGTTTTACTAATATTCAAAATTATTTAAATCTCTGAAAATGAAAATACCAACATAATGGTTTAACTCCAAACCAACAAACAGCGGTATTATATTTTAATGTATAAAAAATTAAAGTAAAAATAGTAATTTTACATAAAAACCTTTTAAAATTATCAAGTTGATGATTTTTTTTATTTTATCAAGAGTTTTCGACAAAATTAAAAAAAAGTTTACATTTTAAAGAATTTTTTTAGTATTTCAACTTGACAATCGTTAGTTATTATTTTAATTTTCCTTGTTTTAGTTGTAAGTTTAGGAATTTTAGTTAAGTTAACTAAAATGCGATTTAGTTTTCGAATTTTTACTGCTATTGGTGGTGTTATCTTTGCAATTGGTATTCAAGCGATATTAGGTTTTCCTAATGATGATAGTACTACTAGTATTTGAAAGGAAGTCTTAGAGGATAAAAAAAAAACAGAAAATCCTAATTACAATCTTTTATTGCATCAAGTTATTACTTGGATAATTTTGTTAAAAACTATTTTTATTAATGGAATGTTGATGTTATCTGTTCCCGTTGTATTTTTAGCAATTGCTCGGGTGGTTGCTAAACCACATACTAGTGGTTTAGCAACAATGACAATTAAAGGCATTATTATTTTATTAATTAATGTTGCCGTTGCTTATAAGGCGACATATTTAGTTGGTATGGTATTAGACATTGGTAGTGGTTTAAATTTACAACCAGAAGGAATGCGTGATGAAACTACGGTTAAGGAATTACCAGAAGTAATTAGTAACTATATGCCAGCAAATTTTATTGGGGCTTTTGTTGGTGGAGCGATTATTCTGGTAATGGTTATTGTGGCGTTAGTTGGGTATGCGATTAAAAAGCAAAGCAAAAGGTATGAACGAGAAATGAATACTTCAAGAGATACTTTAGAGCGCTTTTGAAAAATTGTGATGTCAATGTTAATGACTTTTATGAAGTTTATGCCTTATGCCGTAATGTCAATGGTAATCATTGCTATTATTGGTGGTCCAATTGCCCACTTAGTAGATATTGGTAAAGTAATGGGAACAGCATATATTGGTTTATTTATTAGTTTAGTATGGCATACATTAACGATATTAATTTTTGGGATTAAATCCATTACAGTGATGGAAATTTGCTTGAAAACCGGTTATTCAAGGATTTATAACGCAATCATTTCAAGCAACAATTCCCATATCAATCAGATGCCTTAAAAGATGATATGAAAATTAAAGAAGAAGCTGTAAACTTAGTATTACCATTATCCTCAACGATGGAATTAACTGGATGCGCTGGTGTTCAAGCTGGTGTCGTTTTAATGTTTGTTTATAATGGTGCTAGTAGTATTAATAGTCAATATTCAGTATGAATTTGATTTTTAATGGGATTAATTGTTATGGTTATTACTTCATTAGTAATTGCTGGTGTTTTATCGGAGTTAGGATTTCCTACATATTATGTTATGGTATATACTTATTTGGGAGCATTAGATGGGATTCTTGATATGGGAAGAACGGCGGTTAATGTTGCTGGTGGTTTACAAACAACAACAATTGTGATTCGAATGCAAAATAAAATTACTGAACCACACCTGATTCTTTTTATTTATCGGAAAAAAATCGCCAAAAAAATAAAAATAAGATTAACTAAACGATATTTTTTTCACAAAACACACCCTTAGGTGTGTTTTTATTTACCATTTATATTAATTATATATATGGATGGGTTCCAATAAGTTGGACCATATTTATTTGGACTTTCAAATAAAATAAAATTATTAAGAAAGTAGGAAGATAATAATGGGAAAAAACTCATATTCAAATGAATTTAAAAAACAAATTGTCATGCTTTATCAAAACGGAAAAAGCATTGTTGAAATTATTAAAGAATACGGAATTTCAAAATCAGCCGTATATCAGTGAATTGAAAATTTTAATAATTTTGGGTCATTTAAAGTGCAAAATAATCGCACTGTCGAAGAAAATGAATTAATTTACTTGCGAAAAGAAAACCAACAATTACGAATGGAAAATGACATTTTAAAGCAAGCAGCACTGATAATTGGCAAAAAATAGGAATTATTAACAATAATAAAGAAAAATATTCCGTGCTAAAAATGTGTCAAATATTAAAAATAGCAAAATCAACATATTTTTATCAAACTAATAATTGTGTTAAGTATGATTTTAATAATTATGAAGAAGAAGTTATCAGTGCATTTAATAAAAGTCGTAAAATTTACGGTGCTCGTAAAATTAAAGCTGTTTTAATGAGAAAAGATATTATCTTATCACGTCGAAAAATCAGATTCCTTATGATCAAAAATAATTTGGTTTCTAAATACACCAAATTAAAATATCGTAATCATAAAACAATGGTTAATAATGACCAAATTAGTAATTTTTTAAATCGTCAATTTAATAACAAAAAACCTAATGATGGTATGGCAACCCTTTTTAGGACACTTTTTATGTAGACTGTTGTTTTCTAAATTCAACAGTCTACATAAAAAGTGTCCTAAAAAGGGTTGCCATACCAATAAGCGGTTTTAATTAAGAAAAAGAAAATAAAAGATTGTTTAGCAATTAATAATTGAATGCGTTTTCATATTGTGAAAAGTGAAGGCAATTTAGCAATATTTGTAATTTAATTGCTATTATTTCTTATAAGGAAGTTCTTTAATTTCTAATAATATCATTTGAGGGGGAGAAGCAAGTGGAAATTAATAAAATTATTTCACAAATTAAAGAACTTGCAACCTCTACTCATAATTATGCGTTATTAGCAAATTATATTATTACTAATACTCAAAAGGTTATTACTTTTCGGATTAATGACTTAGCAAATAAGACATATGTTTCAACATCTACGGTGTCACGATTTTTTAAATTATTAGGTTTGGGTGGATATAATGAATTTCAACATGTTTTAAAATATTATTTGCATAATATTGCTGGTGACTATATTAGTCATTCATCGCCTGATAATAAAGGTGATTATATAAAAACATTATATGAGAATACTACTAAAAGTTTGCAAGATACTCACAACATTATTGATACTAAAAAAATTGAGCAAGTTAGTTTATATTTGACTAAAACTCAAGAAGTTATTCTCATTGTGGGGCAAGGAACATATGATGCTTGCCTTGATTTAGCAGAAAAATTAATTCGTTTAGGTTTTAATGTTAAGTTTAGTAATAATGCTTATATTCAAAATACTTATTGTAAACTATCAAGTAAAAATAGTCTTGTTATTGCTGTGAGTTATTCGGGAATTAATTTTTAGGTGTTGCGTAATTTAAAAATTGTTAAAGGTAATAATAGTCATATTGTAATTGTTACTAAACGAAATAAAAATGAAGTAAATAGTTATAGTGATGTTGCGCTCCATGTTTTGTCCAATGAATCAATTGAGCGGTATGTATCGTTAACAAGTCATTTAACTTTAATATATTTATTCGATGCCATTCTTGTTACGGTTTTAGAAAAAAATCATAATAAATATATTCATAATTTAAGAAAAACGAAGTTGGATTATGATTTAAAGTAATTTTTTTTATAAATGCTTAATTTCTCCTTAGCAAGAATATAAAAACTAGAAATCATATTTTCTGTTTGTCTTTGTCTAGTTTTTGCTATAATATATAATATATATCTCATTTAGAGGAGGATAGTAATAGATGTCAAGAATTACAGATGTAAGAGCAATAGAAGTTTTAGATTCTCGCGGTAATCCCACAATTCAAGTGGAAGTATGAAGTGAATTTGGTTATGGTAAAGCCTTGGTTCCATCAGGGGCATCCACAGGTGAATTAGAAGCTTTAGAATTAAGAGATAACGATGAAAAGCGATATATGGGTAAAGGTGTTTTAAAAGCTGTTGCTAATATTAATAAAACGATTCGTGAAGAAGTAGTAGGAATGGATGTTACTAATCAACTTTTAGTTGATCAAGTGATGATCAAATTAGATGGTACAGATAATAAAGAAAAATTAGGGGCTAATGCGATTTTAGGAGTATCAATGGCAGTTATGCGCGCAGGTGCTGATGAAGTAGGTTTACCATTATATCAATATATTGGTGGTATTAATGCTAGAAAATTACCAGTACCAATGTTAAACATTATTAATGGTGGAGAACACGCAGACAACACAATTGATTTTCAAGAGTTTATGATTATGCCGGTTAGTGCTCCTGATTTTAAAGAAGCAATTAGAATGGCAGCAGAAGTATTTCATACTTTAAAGAAAATTTTACACGATGCTGGTGATACTACTTCTGTTGGTGATGAAGGTGGATTTGCTCCAAATTTAGATAATGAAGGTGCATTAGATGTTATTGTTAAAGCAATTGAAACAGCAGGGTATAAAGCTGGTACGGATATTAAAATTGCAATGGATTGTGCGTCTAGTGAACTATATGATAAAGAACGAAAAATTTATGTCTTTAAAAAACTAAACAAAAAAAGTGACAAAGCTATTGAAAAAACTACTGATGAAATGATTTCGTATTTAGAACAGTTAGTTAATAAATATCCGATTATTTCTATTGAAGATGGACTATCAGAACATGATTGAGATGGTTTTGTTAAATTAACAGAAAAATTAGGTAATAAAGTCCAAATTATGGGAGATGATATTTTTGTAACTAATCCTAAAATAACAAAAGAAGGTATTGAAAAGCAAGCTGCTAACTCAATTTTAATTAAAGTAAATCAAATTGGAACAATGAGTGAAACGATTGCGACGATTCAAATGGCGCAAAAAGCTAATTGAACAACAGTTGTATCACATCGTTCAGGTGAAACTGAAGATACAACTATTGCTGATTTAGCGGTTGCTTTAAACACTGGACAAATTAAAACTGGTTCAATGTCAAGAACCGATCGGACTGCTAAATATAATCGTCTCTTAACGATTGCACATGAATTAGGTGTTACTGGTGAATATGACGGAATGGAAACATTTTATAACTTAACAAAAAAAACTTAAAATCTTAAAACCTTTAAATATCTCCCAATTAATTGGGAGATATTTTTTATTTAAGAATATTATTTCTTTAATTAGAAACAATTTTCAATCTATTCTTGCTATTTTAGTAGTAAAGGAGGCTTAACGATAAAATTAAAATTTTATTAAGGATACCTTTTTAAAAAATAACAAATTATTAATAGTATAGTCCCCAACTAATTAATTATTAAGGAGACAAATAGGACTTTAATAAATTAGTATATTGTGGGGAACATATTTTTGCTATAATTAAAATACTAAATATTTAGAAGGGATAAATTAAAAATGGCAAAGTTGATGAAGAAAGTTGCAATATTAACTTCTGGTGGCGATGCTCCAGGAATGAACAATACGGTGGCGCAAATAATTAAAAAAGCAATAGCAAATAATATCCTACCTTACATTGTTAGGGATGGTTATGAAGGTTTAACACAAGGTTGAATTGAAGAAACTAATGAAGACTTTGCAAGAAAAATTGTTAATCGTGGGGGAACGGCGATTGGTACTTCGCGTTATCCTGAATTTGCAAAGGAAGAAGCAAGACAACGAGCGATTAATAATTTAAAACAATTAGAAATTAATAATTTAATTGTTATTGGTGGTGATGGTAGTTATCAAGGTGCTAATAAACTAGTAGCAATGGGATTAAATTGTATCGGTTTGCCAGGAACAATAGATAATGACGTTGTATCAAGTGATTTTACTATTGGTTTTGATACGGCATTAAATACCGTTATTGAAGCAATTGACCGTGTTCGCGATACTAATGAATCTCATAATCGTTGTGGAATTATTGAAGTTATGGGTCGTTATTGTGGAGATATTGCGATGCTGGCGGGAATTGGTTGTGGTGTGGAAATTATTAGTACATCAGAAAATAAATTGACAGAAGAAGAAATTATTCAGCAAACTAAAAAATGTTATGAAAAAAAATATCGTTCGGTAATTATTCTTGTAACGGAAAAACTGTATGATGTTCATCAATTGGCGAAAGAAGTTGAAAAAGGTAGTGGTTATGTTACGCGAGCAACAGTCTTAGGACATATTCAAAGAGGCGGTATGCCAACAGCAATGGATCGCTATTTAGCAACAATTTTAGGAACTGAAGCTATTAAGCAATTAATTGCTGGCAATACAGGGATTTGTATTGGATTAAGTGGAAATGGTTTACAAAGTTATTCTTTTACTAAAACATTAGCAATGAAACGAAAATAAGCTGGTCGTGTTCATCATTAGTCATAAAATATACAAGGAGTAAATTAATGGAAAATAATAATTATGCAATTTCTATTAGTGGATTAACCAAAAGGTTTAAAAAACAAGTTGCTGTTAATAACATTACTATTAAAGTAAAAAGTGGTAAAATTCATGGTTTTATTGGACCTAATGGTAGTGGAAAAACAACAACAATTAAATGTTTAATTGGTTCAATTATTCCTAATAGTGGTGAAATACAAATTGATGGTAAAGATGCTACGCTGTCTGTAGCTAAAGAAGTTTTAGGATATATTCCTGAAAATGCTCGTTTTCCAATGCACTTATCAACATATAAATATTTAACTTGAATGAGGTTTTTACGAGGAAACGATTGAAAAAAAAGTAAAAAGGAAGCTAAAGCATCATTAGAACAATTAAATTTATGAAAGTTTCAACGAAAAAACCCTAATAGTTTTTCTTCTGGAATGAAAAAAAAGGTATTATTAGCACAAGCTCTTATTTCTAATCCTAAAATATTAATTTTAGATGAACCAGCAGCTAATTTAGATCCAACATCGAGAACGGAATTATTTGATGAATTAATTAAACTTCGTGATATGGGAAAAAGCATTTTGATTTCATCACATATTTTATTAGAGTTACAAAATATTATTGATGAAGTTACAATTTTAAATCATGGTAATGTTATTTACAGTGATATCATTCAAACTAAAAAACAAAATTTATATATGTTTGACCCTTTAAAACCAGAATTGTTTATTAAAGTATTAAAAAAAGCTGGTTATGATGTTCAAATAATGAATGAAAAAATTGTGGTGCAAATTAAAAATGATCAAGAATTGTTAAATATTAGTGAATTAGCGCTTGAGCATAAAATTTTAATTAAATCAGCACAACCGTATACAACAGACTTAACTGAGTTGTATGAACAAATTATTAAAAATGATCAACAATCAGAAATTGTGTCTAGTCATAAAAACAGTAATAAAAAGGAAGGTAAGAAGTAATGCCGATTAAAACTCAAAAAGTAACAAGTAAAAACTATAAATTTAGTTTTAGAGCGCCAATTTTGCTTTATACTTTAAATAAAATTATCAAAGCAATTTCATCTTGAGTTTTTCTAATTATTGGTTTAATAATTCCTTTAGCGATTGTCGGTTCATTATCTTTTTTTTTAAATATGCGTTTAGAAACAGTTTCTAATGTTACTACTGATGTGATAAGAGCAGAGTATGTTTCTTTAAATAATCAAATAATTACTATTTTATATGGTTTTTTTATTAGTTTTTTAATTTTATTAAGTTATTCTAAAGCATCACAAATTTTTCGTGATGAAATTAGTGATGGAACATTATTAATTTTTAATACTTTACCAATGACAAGAACAAGACTCGTTACAGAAAAAATCTTAGCATTTCACATTACAATTATAACTTATATAATTATTTGTTTAGGATTGCCAATTTTAATAACACCATTATTTTTTAAATTTTTACCATTTATTTTTATAGGTCAATTTGCTAAAAATATTTTTATTTTAATTGGAGTTTTAATATTATTGCAGTTTTTAATTTCTAGTCCTGCTTTATTATTATCATTAGTTTTTTCTTCAAAAGTTTTAATATTATTTGCTGCTTTATTTCTTGGTTTAATTCAAATTTTTGGCTTAGTTGATACATTTATAAGTCCGGTGGCTGCTGGTTCAAATTTATTTCAAAGACAATCAGAATGAGATGAACACTTTAAGTTAAATCCTGATTTTAGGAAATTACTTTTATTAAGTGATGCTGAATTAGAAAAATCAGGATTTAATGAATGAAAAAATGCAATTAATAAATATGCACAAGACAATGGTGGTGAAGTTGGATATAATTATTTTGATTATTCAATAGAACCGTGAAAAGAAACAAATTTTCAATTAGCAGTGGATAATACAAATAATATTAGTAACCCATACAACATTAATTATAAACAAATGTTTAATATCATTTTGAAATATAAAATATTTAATAAAATTACGAGAGTATGAGATGATAGTCAAGAATTTAATAAGGTTATAGGATATTATTTTGCAATCAAATTTGATGAATGAAGAAAATTATTAGGTCAGAAGATACCGCCATTTACTGTTACGATGGGGAAAATAGCTACTGCAATCTCATATTTAAATGTTGTTAAACATTGACAGTTATTAGTGTTACCAGCCTTGAATGATAATAATATAAATAGGATTAATACTAATAAGAATATTGGATTTGTAAAAAATGCCGATAGCTCATATTCATATCGCCCTGATATCACAAGAGAAATTATTAATGTTCCTGGTGCTTATGTTTTCTATATTCTTTTAACTATTGTTGTCATCGCTGGAACCTGATGGGTGTTTAAAAATAAAGATTTTACTTAATTTATTACTTTTAAATTATTAATATTAATAATAAAAATAGTTCTTACACATATTGTATAATAACTATTTTTTAAATTAAAATTATTATTATTTTTCTAGTAGTAATTAAATATTAAATTTGTTAATATTATTCATAAGAATGTTATGGAGTTAGACTAATAAATAGTTATTTTTTAAAAAAGGAGGTTGTAAGTATTATCTTTTACTATTAACTTATTATTTTAGTTGTCAGGAGAGTTTTTGGTGAATAAACTATTTTCTAGTTTAGTATTAATTAGTATTTTTGCTACTAATAATATAGCATTGCTATTAGAAACGGATGAGTTTGATATCATTAATAATGATGAAGGAAAAATAATTGATTTATCAATTTCATCTAATCATTTTAATAATTTAGATAAATCACTATTCAGAATTAACTTAACTAAAAAAAATCCGCGGTTAACAAATGAATTAATTTTTAAGGGATTAAACGAATATTTAAAACATAAGCCAACTTTGGTGGGTTTTAATTCACTTGTTCCTGTTAATTTTTTTAATAACTCAAATTACATTAGACATTTAAATATTAAATTGTTTACTGCTGATGGTTTAAATATTCAACCTAATAAATTAAATACTGTAATAAATGAAGATATTTTTGTTAAAATAGTTTTAACAGTGGTACCGAATCGTTTTATTAAAATGGATTCTCATAAAGAAATGCAATTTTTTATTAATATTAAAGATACTAGACACTATATTATTAAGCAAGAAACTAATGATATAAAATATATGTTTAGTAAATTACCAGATTTAAAAAATAGTGTTATTATTAATGACTTCACTAATGATTTTAAGAAATTATTAAAGAAAATCAATAATAAAGTAGTTTTGATGAAAACTATTTTTGATGTCAAATTTACGAGTAATTTTTTAATTTTTTTTTAATAATAGAAATGAAAAATCTTCGTTTGAAGATTTAATTTGTAATTATTTATTAAAAGATAGTAATAGTTTGAAAGAAATAAAAAGTGAAATTTCATTTGTGCAACCCCATAAATATTACTTTGAATTTCATTTTGAAATTAAAATTGCATTTTCGGATAATAACAATTTAAGAAAAGAATCTTTTATTAGAAAGGTAATGCTGTTGGAACAAGATGCTGATTCGGAAGAAATGGTAGAATTAGCACGGGCTTCTTTTTATAACCAATATGATAGCAATAAACTTAATAGTTTTTTAACTTATAACTTTGAACAATTAATTTGAGGTCAATAACCTTTAATAATTTTATTGTGTAAAGTATACACTTATGTTTTTTTTACACAAAATCAATAAATAAATGAGCTCGTATTTATTTATTGCAAAAAAATTTAAAAAGGAATGACAAATAAATGTTATCAAAAATATTTATTAATTTTAATTGTGCCAAATTTTCAATTATATAATTTATTTTTTGTTTCAAAACAATCAAACTAAGTTAATTAGTAAACGAAGTTTACTAACAAAAATTGTTAAACATTCAAATCTGCGATATATAAATGTTTAAAAAACTTAGTTAAATAACTTAGTTTATAACAAATAAGAAAGGTAATTTATTATGAAAAACATTGAAAACATTTTCTTAAATACTAAGAAATATCTCTTAAAAGAAACACAAAATGCAATTTTAATTAAAGCACCAAAAATTCCGTGATTTTATAAACAAATCGGTATTTGGTTTCCAAAACGATTTGTTTATAAAGGAAAATATGAAAATTCCATTTGCATCGGAATAATCAAAAATAATGAACACCAAGTAATCTCAATTAATAAACAAGAGCAAGAAACCAAGTTAATTAAAGGACAAGAATTATTAAGTTTCTTCATTGCCGAAAAAGAAAACAACAAAAAAGATACAAATTATAATTATTTTAAAGGAGTTTAAAAATGAATATCGCGATTGGATTAATATTTATTATTATCAGCATCATGCTATTGGCATATTTTGCTTATAAAATTTATGCCAAAATAAAAATGCGAATTAAATATAAAAATGCCATTAAAAATAATACTGGTAATTTCACAAAAGACGAAAAAGTATTTATTGCTCGCTTTGAAGAATGAGTTAAAGATCCTAATTCAAAAGAAAATAACGAGGATAAAAAATAATGTTTTGAAAAATTATTATGGAATTTTTAGAACTGTTTGTTCCGATAGAAAAAATGCCTGCACAAGTTGCGTTTATTGCCGGATTAATTATTATCATCACTTTTATTTTCACATTAATTTCAATTATGTATTTACCAATAAAAATGATTTTTGGGAGATAAAAAATGACAATAAACTTAAAAGAATTTAATTGAGAACAAATTAAACAAACTTTCTGAGATTTATTTATTAAAATTACAACTATTCTGGCTAACATTACTGGTGGTAAAGAAATTAAATTAACCCAAGCACCACTTTGACTTTTAATAGCAAACATTGCTTTTTGATTCTTAACAGCGATTATGGTGTGATTTATTTTAATGCCACTTTGAAAAACCATATCAGTATTTAGATAAAGGCAAAATTAATGTCAAGAAGTTACATTGTGATGCATTCCCAAAGAAATTCAAAATTAATTAGGAAAAAATACAGTCGCGTTAAGGCTAATCGTGGTTTTAACAAATTTAAGAAAAACTTTGAATATAAATGATGAATGTTTTAAAAAGAAAGGGGGTGATTATATGTTTGGAACTTTCTTGGCTGATGCACCAGCAACGGTAGAAAAAATAACAGCTAGTGATGCGATGACTAAATTATGAAATGCGATTATAACGGCGTTTACTAAAATGTGAGAAATTATTGCTGTTAATATGCCACAAGTTGGTAACTTCTTTGCTGACTACTGAATATTCATTTTTCCATTTATTTTGGCAATATTCTTTATTTGTTTTAAAATGTTTGAAAAATTACTTGGAGCGGTATGATAACAAAAAAATAAAGTGAGGTGCAAGATGAAATTTTGCAAATGAATAATAGAAAAAAATAACCATTTTATTGAATTAAATCGCACCTCATTTTTAATTTTATGACATTGAGGAGCAATTTGATATATTTACAACGGTTATTTTAAAAACATTGTAAGTTATTTATTTTTAGCGGGTCGTATTTTAATTTTCCTTTTTAAAATCAGTAATTTAACACAAATTAACAAAGTTATTAATTTCTTAAAAAATTCACCGTTAAACATCGTTATTGGTTCATTAGGAGCCGGAAAAACTGCTTTTCTAGTATACGCCTCAAAATTACTAAAAAAGAAGAAACATCATATCGCATCAACCTTTCCATTACTAGAAACTCAAAAATTAAGTTTAGGACATACGGGATTATTAGACTTTGATTATCCGATATTGCCATATAAAAACTTACTTTTGTGAGATGAAACCAACTTATTTTTAGAAGGAACTGATTGAGAAAAAAATAATACCAAAAATGAAGAAAGCGGTATTCAAGAATATTTCGCTCTGGCACGCCATTTTGGTCATATTGTTCTCGCTAGCGGTCAAAGAGATAAACATATTTTAGTTAAAGTTCGTGATATTGCCAATAATGTAATTGTGGGGATTCACAAAAAACCAGTTAATATTTTTCGTCCCTACTTAAAAGTCATCTATGGTGCCTTTATGAGCATTGAAGAATATGAACGCTGACGAAACACCTTAATTGATGCTAAAAATAGTAAAAAAGGGCGTCGCATTAAATACCGCGATATTCCTGAACTTGATATTTATTTTTTTAAACTAAAAATTCCTTTACCAATACTTAACACTTACAATTCTTTTTACCTAGCATTTTTAAGAGATCACTTAAATTTAAAAGTTAATCCCAACTATGAAGGCAAATACTATACTGATACAGCAATTGATTTAGAATACTTAAAAATAGATAAATTTAGCAAATTTTTAAGAAAAATGAAAGAAAAATAACGGTTAACTCTGTTTTTAGTAGCGACAATTATTATTTAGACATTAATTAAATTAAGTTTTATTTAATATTTTTGTTTCATTATCAGCGCAATTCCAATAACAATTATAATTTAGAAAAAAATTGCCATTGGTATAAAACCAAATAAAAACTCAAATATCTTATATACAGGAGTTCAAGCACCTTTTAAAAATTTTACTCTATGAAAGGAACAATAAAAAATGGAAAATCTTGCAAAAATGGCCGACTTTCTCGCCCAAATGCTTTATAAGGTTTTTGACTTAATTTTAAGTCTTGAAGTACCGGAACAAATATTCAACTAATATTTCCTTTGTTCTTAACGCAGGCTGTAGAATTTCTTATGGCAATTATTCTCGGTTTTAGTGGTCAACAAGTTAATTTAGAAAAGCAACGCCGATATGCCGTTAAAAATAGTGGTCGTTTAAGTGCGTGAGGAAAAACTAAAAAACAAATACAACCAATAAATCCAAATAAAATTAATTGAAAACAAAGAAATAAAAAAGCAAAACAAGGTAACTAACAATGTTTAAACTAATTATTATTTTTATCTTAATAACTGTTCTTAGATTATTAGCTGGTAGTCATTTTGAAACTTTAACGAAATATATTAGCGAAGGGCTTGCTAATTTCCAAAAGTTTATTACTAGCAATTTAACAATTTTAGAACTATTTAAACCAATGGCTCGGACATTTTCACAACACCCAATTTTTACCATTCTTGGCGTTACTTGTGTACTTATTGCCTTATTTATTGTGATTAAAGGACAATAAAAATATGAAAGGAAAATAAAAATTAAAAAACTTTTAGGAAAATTATTTAAAAAAGATAATTCAAAAGAAAAACTGCCATTAAAATTAAGAATTAAAAATTCCTTTAAAAAGCAGTGGTTAAAAGTACCATTAAGTATCATTTTCATCTTTATAAGCTTATTAATTTGTGCATTAACAGCAATCGGTACTAAATGAATAACTGGAACAAGTAAAGAATTTAATGATTTTATGAATGAAGAGATGGTTAATTTCTTTGGCAAGTTCAATAGTGGTATTATGCTGGCAGGAATATTTGTTTTTTGATGAGGCGGAGCAATATATTTTGCAATTAAATTTGAAAAATTAATCCGCTTGATTATTCAGAAAATTAAAGTAAAAAGAGCCTTGAAAAATGAAATGAAACAAATTAATTAATTCTTTAAAAAAATATTGATGAATAATACTTAATTACATTATATTCATATCTTTAAGTGTAGTTGTATTGTTACATACAGATATTGAAAATTTGCAACAATTTATTAAAAATTTTGGATCAATTGGTAAGTTAATGATTATAGGTTATTCATTAGTATGAGTAACCATAACAGAAATAGCAAATTGCTTAATTCGTTTTATATTAAAAAAGATTAAAACTAAAAGAACAATGAAAAATAAAATATTTTAAAAAGGAGTGATAAAAATGTTTATGAAAATATTTACCGTGTTAATTATTAGTTTCAATAACATTTTCACCATTTCCCCAAACATTAACAATGACAAAACAACAACAAATTCATTAATTAGAAGTAAAAGACAAAGTAATAAAGTTTATAATTTTGAAATTAAAAATTTAGAAAAAGTGAATTTTTGGGTTTTGAATTCAACAAATAGTATTTCAGAGGTTAACATATATAAAAAAGATAATAGCAATCTAAATAAAAAATTACCAGAATTAAAAAACTTAAACGATTTTACTTTCCAATTTACAAAATAATTGCAAAATAATCAGGATAAACAAGAAAAAATTAGAAACTTAATAACAACATATGGACAAAAAATAAAAGAAAATAGCACTTATAAAACATGAGTAATTAATAAAAAAATAACAATTAAAGCACAAGGCACAGATTTATATAATTTCAAAGATTTTTTCGATAAAACAAATTACAGATTAAATGAAACAAATAATTTTCAAATTGAAATCGAAAAAGACAGTACCGAAATTGATTTACCGATAACAACTACTAAATTTGATGGTAACCACAAATATAATGATATCATTGATAATCTTGATTATTTAATGATTCATCGTGGCGATTTTGATAAATTTAATTACTCTTATCTCTATTGAACGCCAGTATTCAATTTCATTGACACTTTAGAAAAAGGTTACTATAAAGAATTCACCATTAAAAATCATGGTTTTAAAAACGAAAGTTATTTTTATCACAAAACTTCTAGTAGTGAAGATGAAATTAATACAAATATTTTAAAAATCAAAGCTTTTAATAAAACCTTAATCGCAGGTAATGACTATTTACAATTATTACAAGGTGAAAGTGAAATCTGAAAATATAACACCGAAAATACTGACGATTATTATCTAATTAAGTATCTTTTTGGAACACTAAATTATCTTAATGTTAAATTTAGTTTTCTACGCTATGACCCCGATTTACGAAATGACATTTACTTTTATTTTAAAAATAACATCCCTAGTATTAATAACAGCGATTACAAAAATATTTTTGATGAAATCTATGAAATACTTGGCAACTTCTTTGCTATTTTATTTTATGCTACTTTTGATATGGACGAAAAAACTCATGCCGAAATTGATTTTAAGGGTGTAGATAATTACAACAAAGATTACTTTATTCAAATCGGTTTATTTTATCGTTCGTTAATTATCTTTTATCCCAAAAAATATTTAATCAATGTTACTGGTAATTCGGAATTATTACTAAGAAGTTATTTCTTTACTTTTGATAAAAAAACGCATCAAGAAAATTATAATGCGATTAAAAATAATAACAGCATCTATCAAATCGAATTTAATGTCCTTAAATCTTATGATAACAAACTCATTACCTTACCAACCAGTAAGACTGTTAATAGTATTAATTATCTCAATACCGATATTGATATTCGTTATGGTATTAATATTTTTACCTTAACTTTTCCACTTTATCAAAAAGGTAATGCCTATAACTACAATTTTAAAATTTATGACTTTAATGTCTTAAATTCCACGGCCTTTATTCCC
The DNA here is from genome assembly GCF_018831625.1 of Spiroplasma endosymbiont of 'Nebria riversi'. GTDB lineage: Bacteria > Bacillota_I > Bacilli_A > Mycoplasmatales > Nriv7 > Nriv7. The sequence continues at coordinate 445,179 of NZ_CP065193.1, read as the reverse complement.
GACGGTTCAACCAACTCAGAATGAGATGACTTAATTCCGCCGGAAAATTGCAAATATTCAGTGCGATGAATACCAACCTTTAATGATATTGGTTGTGCCATTCAGAATGCTGACATTAAAATGATTAACTGAATATTGACAGCGTCACAAATCATTACGATTTCGCGACCGTTAGCAATCATTGCAAAAGCAACAGTTAACTTTTAAACCGCCATTTTTCCAGTTTTTAAAACCGTATCAGCTTTTTACTATACTTTTCAGTTTTTAATCGGTTTTGCCATTTTTCTAATGATTTTAAGGATTTTCGTATAATATATATATATATATATATATATATCGAAAAAAAACAAAATGAAGGAGTTAATTTTATGAAATTTTTAAACATAACCGCTATTTTAGGATTAATAACACTGCCAATTATTGGCTGTGCTAAAAAAGCAAATGAATCAGTAGAACAAAAAAATAACAAAAATAAAACTTATGATTTTGAAATTAGAGACGTAGAAAAAATGAATTTTTGGTTTTTGAATTCAACAAATAGTATTGCAGAGGTTAACATATATAAAAAAGATAATAGCAATCTAAATGAAAAATTACCAGAATTAAAAAACTTAAACGATTTTACTTTCCGATTTACAAAAGAATTGCAAAATAATCAGGATAAACAAGAAAAAATTAGAAACTTAATAACAACATATGGACAAAAAATAAAAGAAAATAGCACTTATAAAACATGAGTAATTAATAAAAAAATAACAATTAAAGCACAAGGCACAAATTTAACTAATTTCAAAGATTTTTTCGATAAAACAAATTACAGATTAAATGAAACAAATAATTTTCAAATTGAAACTCCTTAAATAACTAAATTAAAAAAATGTTAAAATCACCGACCTATAAAGGTATTTTTCTATGATGACAATGCCCTTAAACAACTAAGCAATTTTTTCATTTTTACAAAAAAACCAGTAATTTTAGTTAATTACTGGTTTTAAATTTTATTTTGTTATATACAATTTATACTTTTATTTTTAACAAAAGATTAAAAACTTGTCATGTTTGTTGTTAATTGATTACCCCTAAAATTGATAGTAATTTTTTCATATTATTTTATCTATTTTTTAAATATATATGGCCCCCTAGAAGTCGCAAAATAAATCTTATTAGTTATTTTATCAATAAAAATATTTCGAATATCAATGTTTTCTAGTGTATCAATTTTTCTAACAGTGGGTGTTAAAGATTTTATTTTATTTTTTGATAATAAATAAATGCTATTATTTTTAATAAAATAAACATTGTTTTTATTATCAATTAATATATTTCTATTAACTTGTATTCTATATATTTTTGTAAATTCCCCATTATTTTTTAACATATAAGTAAAATAATCTGAACCAATATATATATGATGATTATCATCAATACTGATTGAAGTAACATCAGGTCTATATATTTGTGTAAATTTTTGAACTTCATTTGTTCCTTGTTTTAATAGATATATTCCTCCTTCATAAGCAGAATTACTATTTATTCCAAAATAAATATCACCTTTTTTTGTAATGCCTATATTTTTAAGAGTACCTTTTGCTGAAAATGGTTTAAAATTTATTTCTGTTGGAGATTATTCTCGCCTTGTTTTAAAATATACGCATTATACTTTTTTGGGCCAATATAAGCATAACCATCAATTGGGCGAATATCAACATTACTATTTGTTGTGCCAATATAAACATCACCATTATATATATTAAGTGAAGTAATAAATTTTTCATTTATCCCCCCATTTTAGTTACAGTATATGTTCCTTGTTTTAAAACATAAAATGAATCTGAAGCAACAATATAAACATTATCATTATTATCAATAACCATTGAATCAACTTCACCATTTATTCTATTTATTTTATTCGGAGTTGATTTATCTTGTTTTAAAACATAAAGATTATATGAACCATATGTAGGAATATTATTTTCACTTTTATAAAAAAATATATTTCCTTTACTATCAACGGCAATATTTCTAATATCAGATTCTATATTGGTGAATTTTTCAATATAAGAATTACTACACGTATTTCTTTGTACTCTATTTAAATTTTCTAAATTATTTGTTTGTGAATAATTAATTTTACTTTTAATTTCTGAAACCGGAGCGTTTCCAACAATGCCTGATATTCCGCTTCCCGCTATGGTTATTGTCCCTAATAATCCTAAGAGGTTTTTCATATTAATCAAATCCCTTTCGTGAATTTTTACTAATTAATAAAATTTACTTTTAATTTTGTCGAAAACTCTTGATATTTATTGAATATACTTAATTTTAGGTATATTTTTAATATGATAGAGGTGGATAATAATTATGGAGAAAATAATTCAAGAACTAGTAAACACTTTAACAGATGATCAATTTTTAGAATTTTATGAAAAAGTCAAATAACAAGCAGAATTAATAAAAAAACAACGTTTAAATAAAATTGATCAAAAATTTAGGGCAAAAGGCATTAAATGCCCTAAATGTGAATCTTACCATCGCGTTAAAAATAGACATAATTCAGAAGGAAAACAAAAATATTTATGTAAAAATTGTCATGCAAGTTTTGACGCTTTTCGTAATCATTTTATTTATTGAAGTCATTTAAATTATGAACAATGAAATTTATTGATTCAAATTTCATTGCTGGGGCAATCTAGTAAAACAATTTCTCGTTTTATTAAAACTACATTAAAAACTGCTTGATATAATCGTCAAAAATTAATGAAATCAAAACAATTAGAAAATACCCAATTAAAATTTAAAAAATTATCTGGTAAAATCCAAATCGATGAAACATTTATTAAAGAAATTCATAAAGGAAATTTCAAACATAAAACTGATCCACGAAGAATTTACCTTGACCCATTAGCAACTAATACTAAATGTTGTATTCAAATGGCAGTTGATAATAATAACAATATTTATGTTAAATCCACAAACACCAAACGTTTACAAAAACAATGAGTTATTGAAAATATGAACAAAGAATTAATTAACCAAAATTCAATTATTACTTCTGATATGCAAAAATTATATTTTTTAGTAGCAAAACAAACAAATTCTACTTTATGTGTAACTAAAACAACAATTAATCCTGAAGCTAGTTATCGTAACTTAAATAAAATCAGTAAATTACAATCTAGTCTTAAAGAAGCCTTAATTCATTATCATGGTTTAGGTTTTACTAATATTCAAAATTATTTAAATCTCTGAAAATGAAAATACCAACATAAGGGTTTAACTCCAAACCAACAAACAGCGGTATTATATTTTAATGTATAAAAAATTAAAGTAAAAATAGTAATTTTACATAAAAGCCTTTTAAAATTATCAAGTTGATGATTTTTTTTATTTTATCAAGAGTTTTCTACAAAATTAAAAAAATTTACTTAACAATTAACACCCTCTCTCCAAATCTTGGTCTGGAATCTTCTTACTTTGGAAATTCCCTCTATACCAACAAACAAAAATTTTTACTTTTTTAGGTCATTAAATATGAAAAAATTTAATAAATTTACAAGTAACGGTTGATTATATTAAAAATAAATTAACAAAAACAATTAAATAGACAGCAGGGTTATAAACAATGAAATATATTATCGCTGAAAACCAATTATCAGATTTAGAAGCACGCTTACAATGCTGATTAAAGAGTTTTTACCGAGATAAAAACTATCATAAAACTAAAAAACGAATTAATAATTATTTAAACCTATGCAAACAATTTTATACCGAAAAAAATACTTTAAAATCATTAATTAAAAAACATTTTCACAATATTGACATAACTTTTTATCGTTGAGCTGAGAAAATTATTAGTGGTTATTATGCAAATGATTTTAGTAATTTACTAATTAAATCAACAAAACCATTAAATCCACATTATCAATTTACCATTGAAAGTCGTAAAAAAGTATGTGATGTATTTTACAAATACAAAAACATTAAAGCTGGCGGTGTCTGGTCGTTATATAAAAATCTCCTAAGAGGTGAACATGATGCCCATAAATATGATTTGCCAAGAAATATTAGAACCTTTTGTCATTGAATTAAAAATGACCCTCGTTATGATAAAATTAGACAAAAAATTAAAGAAAATAAACGCTATTATCACCGTTATGAAGTGAAAGAAATTGGATTAATACAAATGTATGCTAAACACTTTCCCAAGTCAAAATACCCGGTAGAAAAAAATATGTATGTCTATGACTTTATTGATGAAAAGACAAGAATGGTATTTGGTTATGTTTATGATAGTTTAGGAACTAACAACGCCATTAATGCTGTGCAAAGAACAATATATGATTTTAAGAAGTTCGGAATAGAAGTTAATAGAATTAGAACTGATAATGCTCCTGAATTTACTACTACTAATTGAAGTAATAAAAATGAATATAAGATAAAAGAAAGACCTTTTAGTAAATATTTAAAAGATAATAAGATAATACAGGAAACTACACCGATAAGGTCACCACAAAGTAATGGTAAGATAGAAAGATTTCATAAGAATTATAATAATTTATTATTGTTAGATGATATCAAAAGATTTAATACTAATGAATTACAAAGATATTTAAATGAATATTATTACTTTTATAACTTCCAAAGGAATCATTGAACAATAAAAGACACCCCATTCAATTTTTTAAACAAACTTTTAAAAACCTCTTGAAACCAACATATGTCCGCGCTATAGTACACTTTTAATAATTTTATTATAGAAAATTAATATTTTGATAATTTATAAATAGTGAGGTTTTCAATGTTAAAAAAAATGTAATGGTTTTGATATTAATTTTTTTTACTTTAATTAATTTAATAAATAATAATCTTAATAATGTTAGTAATAATGATTCTAATATCATTGGTAATACTCAAAAACTCAAAATGCAAAAAGATATTCTTATTGATATTAATGAGTTTTTTAATATTTTGAAAAATGATAATTTTATTATTTTTACTTCGGAAATTAATCTTGATGAACCGGAAAACATTAAAAGTTGATTTAAAAATTGATTGTTAGAAGTAGAAGCATTATTATTTGCTAGTCAAAATAAAAGAATAAATAATTTACAAAGCATTATTTTGAATGGTTTTAAAAAAAATTATAATAATAAAAAAATGGAATTATTTTTAAAATATATTCAAAAAAAATGAACGGAAGATATTTATGTTACGATATCATTTCAAATATTTGATTCAACAATTGAAAAATTTCAAGAGTGGTTACATAAACATTTTAAAAATAAGTATTTAACCTTGCGTGAGATGTATGTTAATAACATAACTGATATTAGTCATTCACAATTATTTTCTAGAATTCCATCTGTCCAAGAAAGTTTTAAAGAATCTGTTCCAATGACAATTACTTTTAATAATAAAAAAATATTTATGACTCAAATATTTTTTATGTTGAATAGTTATGAACACGATAGTAATGTTGATATGATAGCTGAGTTTAATTATTGGCGAATAAATTTAAAAATTAAAATTAAAATGCTGAAATTTAAAATTTATAAAATAAAAATTTATAGTTATATGACATTCTTATTAGAAGTAGAAGAAAGATTGTTGCTTTCTAATGATCCAAGAAATGAATATTGAACTATGAAATTAAAATTATCAAAAGCTGAATTAATACAAGCTAATTTTATTCGCCGACTACAAGAATTTCATAATAATTTATGTTTTATTTATGGAGCATTATCTACTTTCTGAAATGAAACTTTTTATTATTTAAATATTTACCCCTTGTCATTTGAATTAGAAAATAATTTTGATACCAATCAGCTTGAAAATGATAATTGGTTAAAAGCACAAGAAAATTTTAATGTAAGTTTTGTTTTTAAAATTAAGGAATGGTATGGTAACCCTTTTTTGGACACTTTTTATGTAGACTGTCATTTTAATAAATTCAACAGGCGTTAAATAATTTAAACTGCCATGTATTCTAAGATTATTGTATTAATTAACAAAATAAAAATTAACATTTTAATTGTGTTAAATTTTCAAATTTTTTACCCTTGATAAATTCCGTTTTAAAAGTTTTGTAAGTTGTTTCAGCCACAGCATTGTCATAAGGACAACCCTTCGCACTCAATGATCTTTTAATATTAAAGGTTATTAAAATTTCATCAATGATTTTATTTTTGAACTCATTACCACGATCAGTATGAAATAAAGTTATTTTATTTAATGGTCGTGTTATTTTATGAAAAGCTTGTTGAACTAGTTCAGCGGTTTTTTTGGTCTGGCACTATAGCCAATTATTTCTCGATTAAACAAGTTAATTAATAAACAAATATAATGTCATTTTCCTCCAACTTGCACATATGTTAAATCACTAACAACAACTTCATTAGGTTTTTTGTTATTAAATTGACGATTTAAAACATTACTAATTTGGTCATTATTAACCATTGTTCTATGATTACGATATTTTAATTTGGTGTATTTAGAAACCAAATTATTTTTGATCATAAGGAATCTGATTTTTCGACGTGATAAGATAATATCTTTTCTCATTAAAACAGCTTTAATTTTACGAGCACCATAAATTTTAAGACTTTTATTAAATGCACCGATAAATTCTTCTTCATAATTATTAACATCATACTTAACACAATTATTAGTTTGATAATAATATGTTGATTTTGCTATTTTTAATATTTGACACATTTTTAGCACGGAATATTTTTCTTTATTATTGTTAATAACTCCTATTTTTTGCCAATTATCAGCGCTACTTGCTTTAAAATGTCATTTTCCATTCGTAATTGTTGGTTTTCTTTTCGCAAGTAAATTAATTCATTTTCTTCGATAGTGCGATTATCATGCACTTTAAATGACCCAAAATTATTAAAATTTTCAATTCACTGATATACGGCTGATTTTGAAATTCCGTATTCTTTAATAATTTCAACAATGCTTTTTCCGTTTTGATAAAGCATGACAATTTTTTTTAAATTCATTTGAATATGAGTTTTTGCCCATTTTTATCTTCCTACTTTCTTAATAATTTTATTTTATTTGAAAGTCCACATAAATATGGTCCAAATTATTGTAAACTATCCATTAAATTTTATGTTAAGGATAAAAAACTAAATCAAAATGAAATTCAACATTTCTTAAATCAATATTATTACTATTACAACTTTCAACGCTGTCACTCGTCATTAAATACTAAAACTCCATTTCAAATACTACAAAATTTTATAAATTAATTCCCTATTAACTTTTAAATCATTATCTCAATTATTTTTTGGTAAATGTGGATTATTATTTTCTACATATTACTACAATTAGATAATGGCATTGTACTTTCGCGTGACAACAAAAACATACCGAATAAACTAAGTAGTTTTTTGATGCATTACTTTTTTAATTTTGTAGAAAACTCTTGATATTTATTGAATATATTTAATTTTAGGTATATTTTTAATATGATAGAGGTGGGTAATAATTATGGGAAAAATAATTCAAGAACTAGTAAATACTTTAACAGATGATCAATTTTTAGAATTTTATGAAAAAGTCAAACAACAAGCAGAATTAATAAAAAAACAAAAACGTTTAAATGAAATTGATCAAAAATTTAGAGCACAAGGCATTAAATGCCCTAAATGTGAATCTCGCCATCGCGTTAAAAATGGACATAATTCAGAAGGAAAACAAAAATATTTATGTAAAAATTGCCGTGCAAGTTTTGACGCTTTTCGTAATCATTTTATTTATTGAAGTCATTTAAATTATGAACAATGAAATTTATTGATTCAAATTTCATTGCTGGGGCAATCTAGTAAAACAATTTCTCGTTTTATTAAAACTACATTAAAAACTGCTTGATATAATCGTCAAAAATTAATGAAATCAAAACAATTAGAAAATACCCAATTAAAATTTAAAAAATTATCTGGTAAAATCCAAATCGATGAAACATTTATTAAAGAAATTCATAAAGGAAATTTCAAACATAAAAATGATCCACGAAGAATTCACCTTGATCCATTCGCAACTAATACTAAATGCTGTATTCAAATGGCAGTTGATAATAATAACAATATTTATGTTAAATCCACAAACACCAAACGTTTACAAAAACAATGAGTTATTGAAAATATGAACAAAGAATTAATTAACCAAAATTCAATTATTACTTCTGATATGCAAAAATTATATTTTTTAGTAGCAAAAAAACAAATTCTACTTTATGTGTAACTAAAAAAACAATTAATGCTGAAGCTAGTTATCGTAACTTAAATAAAATCAGTAAATTACAATCTAGTCTTAAAGAAACCTTAATTCATTATCATGGTTTAGGTTTTACTAATATTCAAAATTATTTAAACCTTTTCCTGCCTAACAAAACTTTATGCGTCCCTTAAAGGGAGAAATTAATTTATTAATTTATGATAAGATGTAAGAATATAAATTTAAAATTAATAAAGGATAAAATATTATGAAAAAATTTCTAAGTACTTTAGGTGCAATTACATTAGTAGGATCAAATGTAACAAGTTTAGTTGCTTGTAATGGTAAATCTGAAACAAATAAACTACCACAACAAAATAATTTAGAGAGCTTATTTTATGATAAACATAATGTATTTTATAAATCAGCAATTTGAAATAATAAACTTTATGTAAGCGGGACAAAAGATGACGAAAAAAAGTTTTATGAATTAGATTTAAATGATCCGAATAAAAAACTTAATGAAATTAAAGTTATTAATGATGAAATTTGAAGTTTGCTTATTGTAAATGATGAACTTTATGCCGGAACAAAGTATGATGGTTTATATGTAATTAATCTTAATGATCCAAAAAAACAACCTGAAAAAATAAAAGGGATAAGCAATTGAGTTGATAGTTTACTTGTTGTAAATGATGAACTTTATGTCGGAGGAAATAATGGTTTATATGTAATTAAGCTTAATGATCCAAAAAAACAACCTAATAAAAATACTATTATTCCAGATAATATTCCATATGAAAAAATTCGACTTGAAACAATTTCTTTTTATAAAGATAATTTTTATATTGGATTACAAACAAATTATGATCAAAGTAAAGGTAAAATTTATAAATTAAATATAAAAACTAATAATTTTTCTGTTTTTAAAGAAAAAGATGACAAAGATAATGAATTTGATACTATTTATACTTCGTATGTTGTGAAAAATAAACTTTACTTTCATACAAGAAATTCTTGATATTCTACTCTAGAAAATGGGAAATTATATGAATTAGATTTAGATGATTCCAATAAAAAACCTATAGAAATTAAGAGCATTAATTGTGCAGTTTGAAGTTTAATTGCTATAAATGATAAACTTTATGTTGGAGGAAGTGGGGGCTTATTTGTAATTGAGCTTAATGATCCAAAAAAACAAGCAAGAAAAATTTTTAGTGAAGTTATTAATTATTCAATAACCTCGCTGATTATTGATAAAAAAATTATGTATATAACAGCAAAAAATGGAAATATATGAAAATGATTAATTAAATAAAAATGAAAATATTTTATAGCAATTAAGATTGCTATTTTTTATTTTTGTAAAAAGAATATGAAAGTAATGTTTTAATTTTGTCGAAAACTCTTGATAAAATAAAAAAAATCATCAACTTGATAATTTTAAAAGTCTTTTATGTAAAATTACTATTTTTACTTTAATTTTTTATACATTAAAATATAATACCGCTGTTTGTTGGTTTGGAGTTAAACCCTTATGTTGGTATTTTCATTTTCAGAGATTTAAATAATTTTGAATATTAGTAAAACCTAAACCATGATAATGAATTAAGGTTTCTTTAAGACTAGATTGTAATTTACTGATTTTATTTAAGTTACGATAACTAGCTTCAGAATTAATTGTTGTTTTAGTTACACATAAAGTAGAATTTTTTTTGCTACTAAAAAATATAATTTTTGCATATCAGAAGTAATAATTGAATTTTGGTTAATTAATTCTTTGTTCATATTTTCAATAACTCATTGTTTTTGTAAACGTTTGGTATTTGTGGATTTAACATAAATATTGTTATTATTATCAACTGCCATTTGAATACAGCATTTAGTATTAGTTGCGAATGGGTCAAGGTGAATTCTTCGTGGATCAGTTTTATTTTTGAAATTTCCTTTATGAATTTCTTTAATAAAAGTTTCATCGATTTGGATTTTACCAGATAATTTTTTAAATTTTAATTGGGTATTTTCTAATTGTTTTGATTTCATTAATTTTTGACGATTATATCAAGCAGTTTTTAATGTAGTTTTAATAAAACGAGAAATTGTTTTACTAGATTGCCCCAGCAATGAAATTTGAATCAATAAATTTAATTGTTCATAATTTAAATGACTTCAATAAATAAAATGATTACGAAAAGCGTCAAAACTTGCACGGCAATTTTTACATAAATATTTTTGTTTTCCTTCTGAATTATGTCCATTTTTAACGCCATGGCAAGATTAACATTTAGGGCATTTAAATACCTTGTGTTCTAAATTTTTGATCAATTTCATTTAAACGTTTTTGTTTTTTTATTAATTCTGCTTGTTGTTTTACTTTTTCATAAAATTCTAAAAATTGATCATCTGTTAAAGTATTTACTAGTTCTTGAATTATTTTTCCCATAATTATTACCGCCTCTATCATATTAAAAATATACCTAAAATTAAATATATTCAATAAATATCAAGAGTTTTCTACAAAAATAAAAAACTTTATTTTAAAGTTAGATTATTTATATCACTTAATGGTGACCCGTACGGGATTTGAACCCGTGAATGCACGCGTGAAAGGCGTGTGTGTTAACCGCTTCACCAACGGGCCCTAAAATGGCGCCTAGTGTAGGGCTTGAACCTACGATCTACCGGTTAACAGCCGGGTGCTCTACCAACTGAGCTAACTAGGCAATTGTTTAATTCAATCATTTTAAATTATATCTGCTTTTAATTTTTTTGCAACTAAAAATGCCATAGTTTAACAATTTTGCATTTATTAAATTTCCGGATTTTTTAGTTACAATAAGGTATGGCAACCCTTTTTTGGACACTTTTTATGTAGACTGTCATTTTCTGAATTCATTTGAATATGAGTTTTTCCCCATTTTTATCCCCCTACTTTCTTAATAATTTTATTTTATTTGAAAGTCCACATAAATATGATCCAACTTACTTGTAACCTCTCCAATATAACTTTAAGATACAACACAAGAATAAATTTAAATACGATTATTCCTTATTTAATAAAATTTTAAGTTTAATTCATAAATTACTATGCAATAATAAATTTAAAATAATACCAACAATTGAAGATAATGACATACCTGTTAATCTTAAACCATCTGCAATATTCATAACAGCTTGAACAATGGCTAAAATTAGCACAATACCAATAACAAATATATTTTTCATATCATTTAAATTTACTTGATTATCAAATAATACTTTAATGCCATTAGTAGCAATTAATCCAAAAAGAAAAATTCCTACTCCTCCCATAATGGGTTTGGGAAACATCGTTATTATTTGCGTAACCGGAGCTAAAAATGAAACCCCAATTGCGATTAATGCCGCTCCACCAGTTACCCAAACAGAACCCATTCTAGTAATTGAAATAACCGAAGCATCTTCACTATATGTTGTATTAGGTGGCCCCCAATAATTGCTGACACCGAAGTAGCTAAACCATCACCTAATAATGTCCGGTGTAATCCCGGATTTTTTAAATAATTATTTCCTGTAATTTGACCAATATTTATATGATCACCAATATGCTCAGCAATCGTAATAAATATTAATGGTAATAAACTAAAAATAGCAGTAACTAATATTTTATTATTAATGTTTCAAATTCCTTTAAAAACACTTTTATTTCAAGGGTGTCAGCTTCAATTATTAATATTTGTAAGTAAAGATGTATTAATAATTTCATAACTACTACTAAAATGAAATATTAATGCGACTAAATATCCAACAATCATTCCCAATAAAATCGGAATTACCTTAAAAATTCCTTTACATAAAATATTAAAACTAATAATTGCCAATAAAGTAATTCCTGCAATTAAAATTGCTATTCAGTAAGGATAAAACTCTTTTTCACTTAATCAATTTGGAGGATTTAAACCTGAATTATTAATAGCAATTCCTGCCGCCGATAAACCAATTATAATAATCATTGGTCCAATTACTACGGGTGGTAAGATTTTATTAATTCACTTATTACCAATAAAATATATAATTAAAGCAACTAACATATATCCTAAACCAACAAAAAATAACGCTAAAAAAACAGAACCATTGCTAGTCCGATCCGTTATTTTTAATAATGTGCCTATAGTTGTCATATATGCAAAAGAAGAACCTAAATATACTGGAACTTTTGCCTTAGTAACTAATATATAAATTAAGGTTCCTAATCCCGAAGCAAATAATGCCATTGAAGTAGTAATTATCATTTGACCGGAAATATTATTGATAACTAATGGTGCTAAAATATTCGCGCCAAACATTGCAAAAACATGCTGACAAGAAAATAAAAACCATTGATAATAATTTTGCGGTTTTTGTGATGCTGTTAAAAGTAAATTTTGAGCCATGTCCGCTTCCTTTCTATATTAAAAAGCACTTAAATATTTATATTTAAGTGCTAAAAACTGGAATTAATTTAAGAAAAGAATTATTGGTAATTATTATCATTTTCATTACATTAACTCCTTTCTTTTTTGCCAATATAAATGGTAACATTAATCCGTTTAAATGTCAAAATAATATTTTAAGGGGTAGCGTTTAGTTTTCTTAGGTATTGCTTTGAAGAAGTAAAACAATCAACTAATTATATTATTTAATTACTAAACTAACCACACCTTTCTCGTTATTGTCATTTTTATTCATTACCATTTTATCATATTATTGAATTTTTAAACAATAAAAAATTATTAATTTTATTAAATTTTAACTAATATTTTTACTTAATTAAATCTATTATATTTATTTGTTACAGCATTACCTTTGTAGTTAATTCAACTATCATCATTTTTATTATTATATTTATTTCATAATGAATTTTTATATATTTCTTTTCTGATTTCTATTTCTGAATTAATATTTTTATTAATGTAATGTAATACATTTAATTTGTTTAAATTTGCCATTCTTAAATGTAATAAGTTATTTAAATTCTTATGATTATATATTTTCGCCCCATATCCTAATTGTTGTTTTACCAAATGCGACACATCACTTTCAATGCTACAACCAATATTTCATTCTAAATTTTGATTATGAATGCCATGCTTATTATTACTGAAATAACTACTAGCCTTTCTTAAATTTATTTTAATATCTTTATTTAATTAATTTTTAGCAACATTACGAATGTTTTTGATTAATTCTTGATGATTTCCACCCTTATATAATTTAATTCAACTATTTAGTGTTACTTTACGATTTTCAAAAATAATATTAAATGCAGTTTGTTTTAATTTTTTAATAGCATGATAACCATCTAAAATATATCTAACATTACCAAAACTATTGGCAATTTCTCTAATTCAAGTAGCACCATCGTCACAAACAATTATTCTGTCATAATTAATATTCACATAATGTTTTTGTAATTCCTTAATTAATAAATCACGATAATACATTGTATTTATTCGTTTACCAACTTTTAACATTAGAAAACGACCTCGTTTGTTTTCTAATTATCTACGAGCATTTTTGTAATTTTTTTCTTTATGTCCGGTATGAAAAGTAACTAAACGAATTCTTTGGTCTTGTTTAACTTTATGATCTAATGTCGCTAAAAAGGTCTCATCTAGTTGAATATATAAATCCTTATTTTTGACATCAATTCTAGTTTTAGTTTCTTTCTCTGCTAGTTGGAAATATTCAGCAATATCATATTTATTTAAAATATTTGAAATACTAGCTTTTGAAATATAACAATGATTTAGAGCATCTAAAACATCGCGATAGCGTTTACCATCGCCCAAAAGACTTAAAACTTTAAATTGGATATCAAAATAAATGCGTTGTTTGGATAATAGACCAATTTCTTTATCTACCAAACATACGTATTCAAATTTACCTGATTTTTGATTTCAATATTTATATCGGCGTCGTTTAAAAGTAACTTCACCAAAAATTGTAATAATTGTTCTTAAAGCAAAATGAAATACTTTATAACCTTGTTTTAACCGATAATGATATTTATATAAGTATTCATCTAATTTTTCATATTCATTAGCTAGTTGTTCACATTTGTTAGTGTACATATTTTTATGGGTTGTAAATAAACTGAACCAATGCTTGTTTTCTAAGGTTTTTACATTATTATTAATTTTTAACATAATAAATTACCTTTCTTGGTAGTAATTTTAACTAAGTTAAATTTAGTTAACTTATTTTTCTTTTTTAAAGATAAATGTTTTTCTAAAAATTTATTGTTATTTTATAAATTCGTTTGAATGATTATATTAATTTTATTCATATTTATTTAATAAAATTCGCTAGAACAAAATACTCATAACTTTATGATAAAAAATAAGGATATCAAGAATTAAATATAAAATTGTTATTAAATTTTTTCATATTTAATGACCTGAAAAAGTAGAAATTTTTATTTGTTGGTGTATAAGGAAATTCCAAAGCAAGAAAGATTCTAGGCTCAGATTTAGAGAAAGGATGTTGATTGTTTATTAAATTTTTATTAATTAGTAAAAATTTGTGAAAAGGATTTGATATTAATGAAAAAAATATTAGGAATCTTAGGAACTACAACAATAACAGGAAGCGGAATGACAGGGCTTGTTGGAAATGTTCCAGTTTTAACAAAAAATGAAATTAATTATTTACAAAGATATAAAAAAAGCAAAAATAAACCAATAATAATTGATAGTTATCAAAATAAAATTGAAATTACACCAATTTGAACTGATCTAGAAAAAACATTTGGGGGTTTAACAACAGTAATATCAAATACAATTAGTATTGTTTCCACAAATAATCAACAACTTTATTATTTGGATGTAACAAAGCCAGCTAGCGAAATATGGGTTGAATTAGGAAAACAAAGTGGGTCAACTATTAAAGTTTCAAATACAAGTATTATTGTTCAAGAATTTAAAACTGATGAACTTTGATATTTAGATTTTTCAAATCCATATAACCCTGTTTGAACTGACGTAGGTAAAAAAGTAACTTTCGGTCCTGCTCAAATGTCAAATACAGTTTTTATTATTTTAGAAAAAGATACCAATGAGCTTTATTATTTGGATGTAACAAAGCCAGCTAGCGAAAGATGGGTTGACTTAGGAAAAAATATTATGAATCCTCCTTGATATGGTCGTGTTTCTAGTGCCATAACTTTTATTATGTAAAAAAATACTCAAAAACTTTGATATTTAGATTTTTCAAATCCATATAACCCTGTTTGAACTGACTTGGGTAAAAATGCAAACAATGCAATTACTATTATTTCAAGCACAACGGCTTTAATTTTGGAATATAATACGAATAAACTTTGATATTTAGATTTTTCAAATCCAAAAAATCCAATATGAAATGATTTAGGTAAACAAGGATCATTAAGTTGATTTTTATCTAATAATAAATTTATGTTTTTAGAATGGATCCCCGATTTAGGGCCTTCAACTATTTGACATTTAGATTTTTCAAATCAAAGTAATCCAATTTGAACAAATTTAAGTGGAGATATAAAAGTATTCTCATTTTATAAAATGTCAGATACATTATTTTTGGTTTGGGGGCGTGATTCAAATAAAATTTATAAGTTAGAAATTAAAAATTAAAAATATAGAATTAAAACTTAATTATTTAGAAAACAGAATAAATAATTTAGCAAATTCTTATAAAGTACTTGCTAAAGGCGGTACTTTATAGTGGCCTTGCCGGAAATGTTGCAGGAGAAATAGAATAAAAAATTTGTAATATAAATAAATATTTAAAATGACAATTTAATTAAATTGTCATTTTTCATTTTTTATCATCCTTTCTATTTTGAAAAAATGAAAAAATTGTTTAGTTATTAAGAATAAAAATATTTTTCCTAATGACGCATCAGTTTTTAAAATATTTTATTTAGCATTTCAAAATATGATTAAGAAATGAACGATGTCAATTCAAAATTGGGGTAGTGCAATTTCACATTTAATGATAAAATTTGAGGACAGAGTGAATTTAAGTTAATCACTTAGAGACACAGTTAATTGCACAGTTCCCAACCCTCCCCATTTTACAGTTTAATTATTTTTTAATTCTGCTTTAAAAGATAGTATTTTTATTGGAATAGTAATTGTTTCATTAGCAATTTTAACATGAGTATTTGAGGCAATAAATTCTGTTTTATCAAACGTTTTGTCATTTTTTATTGTAATTTTTAATCTTTTAAGCTCGTTTCATACTATATCATTTTTTTCAAAATGTAAACTTTTTAAACCACAATTAGGTCTTCAATTTTCTTCGCAACTACTAGTTCCATCATATTTTAATCATTTTGGAATATTAATAATTTCTTCTTCTTTGGTGTTATAAAAATCTATTTCATATTTATCGTTATAGTTATATGTAATTTGAATTTTAACATTTGATAAATTTAATTCGTTAATTATTAGCGGTTCGGTCGGTGACAATTGTTTTTTTTGTTTGAACAAGCAGTTGCGGGTAATATTGTTAATCCTAAAATAGCCATTATACTTAAAATTTTCATTTTTTAACTCCTTTGTTTTATTTTTTCAATATATATATATATATATAATTATACAAAAATTCTTAATATCATTAGAAAAATGGCAAAACCGATTAAAAATTGAAATGTGTAATAAAAAGCCGGTACTGTGTTAAAAACTGGAAAAATAGCAGTTTAAAAGTTAACTGTTGCTTTCGCAATAATTGCTAGCGGTCGTAAAATGGTAATGACTTGTGAAGCGGTCAGCATTCAATTTATTATTTTAATACTAGCATTCTGAGTTGCACAACCAATATCATTAAATGTTGGTATTCACCGCCCTGAATATTTGCAATTTGCCGGCGTAATTAATTCGTCTCATTCACTGTTATTTGAACCATCAGGAATAAACGCTGTGGAATTTAAAACATTAAAGTCATAAATTTTAAAATTGTAGTTATAGGCATTACCTTCGTGATAAAGTGGAAAAGTTAAGGTAAAAATATTAATACCATAACGAATATCAATGTCAGTATTGAGATAATTAATACTGTTAGCGGTTTTGTTGGTTGGTAAGGCGATGAGTTTATTATCATAAGATTTAAGGACATTAAATTCAATTTGATAGATACTGTTATTATTTTTAATAGCATTAAAATTATCTTGGTGCGTTTTTTTATCAAAAGTAAAGAAATAACTTCTTAGTAATAATTCCGAATTACCAGTAACATTAATTAAATATTTTTTGGGATAAAAGGTAATTAACGAACGATAAAAGAAACCGATTTGAATAAAGTAATCTTTGTTGTAATTATCTACTCCCTTAAAATCAATTTTGGTATGAGTTTTCTCGTCCATATCAAAAGTAGCATAAAATAAACTAGCAAAGAAATTACCAAGAACTTCGTAGATTTCGTTAAAAACATTTTTGTAATCGCTATTGTTAATACTAGAAATTTTGTTTTTAAAATAAAGGTAAATGTCGTTCCTTAATTCGGGATCGTAGCGTAAAAAACTAAATTTAACATTGAGATAATTTAAGGTTCCAAAAAGGGTACTTAATTAGGTAGTAATCGTTAGTACTTTTGGTGTTATATTTTCAGATCTCAGCCTCACCGTGTAGTAATTGTAAATAATTGTTTCCAGCAATTAGGGTTTTGTTAAATGCCTTAATTTTTAAAACACTCTCATCACTAGAAGTTTTATGATAAAAATAGCTCTCATCTTTAAAGCCGTGATTTTTAATGGCGAATTCTTTATAGCAACCTTTTTCTAAAGTGTCAATGAAATTGAATACCAGCGTTCAATAAAGATAAGAATAATTAAATTTGTCAAAATCACCACGGCGAATCATTAAATAGTCAAGATTATCAATGATATCTTTATAGTTATGGGTTCCATCAAATCTGGTGGTTGCTTCTGGTAAATCAATATCAGTTGTTGGTTTGGTTTGTGTTTCTGCTTTAAAAGATAATATTTTTATTGGATTAGCAATTGTTTCATTAGCAATTTTAACATGAATATTTGAGGCAATAAATTCTGTTTTATCAAACATTTTGTCATTTTTTATTGTAATTTTTAATCTTTTAAGCCCGTCTCATACTATATCATTTTTCTCAAAATGTAAACTTTTTAAACCACAATTAGGTCTTCAATTTTCTTCGCAACTACTAGTTCCATCATATTTTAATCATTTTGGAATATTAATAATTTCTTCTTTTTTGATGTTATAAAAATCTATTTCATATTTATCGTTATAGTTATATGTAATTTGAATTTTAACATTTGATAAATTTAACACATAAGTTTTTTCGCTTTCTCTTTTATTTCTAATTAGTGATTGTGTTGTTATTTCATCATTGTTAATGTTTTGAGGAGTGATAAAAATGTTATTGAAACTAATAATTAACACGGTAAATATTTCCATAAACATTTTTATCACTCCTTTTTAAAATATTTTATTTTTTATTATTCTTTTAGCTTTGATTTTTTCAATAAGTTACTCAATGCTACAGTTCATAATTATCGCTATTGTAATGCATATATCTAAATAACCTAGTATCATAAGTGAAATTAATGCTTCAAATTTTTCATATAATAATTTCAAATCATTAATTTCCAATTTTAAAAATGGAATGAAAAAGATAGCAATCATAAAAATGTAAGGTAAAATTCTCCATCAATATTTTTTTAAAGAATTAATGAGTTTGTTTGATTTCATTTTTCAAGGCTCTTTTTACTTTAATTTTTTGAATAATAAAGCGGATTAATTTTTCAAATTTAAGTGCAAAATACATTGCTCTGCATCATCAAAAAACAAATATTCCTGCCAACATAATACCACTATTGAACTTGTCAAAGAATTTAACCATTTCTTTATTCATAAAATCATTAAATTCGTCACTTGTTCCAGTTATTCATTTAGTATCTATTACTGTTAATGCAAAAATTAATAAGCTTATAAAGATGAAAATGATACTTAATACTATTTTTAACCACTGCTTTTTAAAAGAGTTTTTAATTCTTAATTTTAATGGCATTTTTTCTTTTGAATTATCTTTTTTAAATAATTTCCCTAAAAATTTTTTCATTTTAATTTTTCTTTCATATTTTTTATCGTGCTTTAATCACAATAAATAAAGCAATAAGTACAGAAGTGACACCAAGAATGGTAAAGATTGGGTGTTGCGAAAATGTTCGTGCCATTGGTTTAAATAGTTCTAAAATTGTTAAATTGCTAGTAATAAATTTTTGGAAATTGGTAAGGCCTCCGCTAATATATTTTGTTAAAGTTTCAAAATGACTACCAGCTAATAATCCAAGAACAGTTATTAAGATAAAAATAATAATTAGTTTAAACATTGTTAGTTACCTTGCTTTGGTTTTATTGGTTTTATTTGTTTTTTAACTTTTCCTCGCGCACTTAAACGCCCCTTATTTTTAAACGCATATTGGCGTTGTTTTTCTAAATTAACTTGTTGACTACCAAATCCAAGAATAATTGCCATAATAAATTCTACAGCCAGCGTTAAGAATAAAGAAAATATTAGTTGAATATTTGTTCCTGGTACTTCTAAACTTCAAATTAATTCAAAAACTTTATAAAGCATTTGAGCGAGAAAGTCGGCCATTTTTGCGAGATTTTCCATTTTTTATTATTCCTTTTCTTTCATTTTTCTTAAAAATTTGCTAAATTTATCCATTTTTAAGTATTCTAAGTCTTCTAAATCAATTGCGGTGTCAGTATAGTATTTATTTTCATAGTCAGGATTTACTGGATAGGTTACAATAATTTGGACCATATTTATGTGGACTTTCAAATAAAATAAAATTATTAAGAAAGTAGGAAGATAAAAATGGGGAAAAACTCATATTCAAATGAATTTAAAAAACAAATTGTCACGCTTTATCAAAACGGAAAAAGCATTGTTGAAATTATTAAAGAATAAGAAATTTCAAAATCAGCCGTATACTCAGTGAATTGAAAATTTTAATAATTTTGCGTCATTTAAAGTGCAAGATAATCACACTGTTGAAGAAAATGAATTAATTTACTTGCGAAAAGAAAACCAACAATTACGAATGGAAAATGACATTTTAAAGCAAGTAGCGCTGATAATTGGCAAAAAATAGGAATTATTAACAATAATAAAGAAAAATATTCCGTGCTAAAAATGTGTCAAATATTAAAAATAGCAAAATCAACATATTATTATCAAACTAATAATTGTGTTAAGTATGATATTAATAATTATGAATAAGAAGTTATCAGTGCATTTAATAAAAGTCGTAAAATTAAAGCTGTTTTAATGAGAAAAGATATTATCTTATCACGTCGAAAAATCAGATTCCTTATGATCAAAAATAATTTGGTCTCTAAATACACCAAATTAAAATATCGTAATAATAAAACAATGGTTAATAATGACCAAATTAGTAATGTTTTAAATCGTCAATTTAATAACAAAAAACCTAATGAAGTTGTTGTTAGTGATTTAACATATGTGCAAGTTTGAGGAAAATGACATTATATTTGTTTATTAATTAACTTTTTTAATCGAGAAATAATTGGCTATAGTGCCAGACCAAACAAAACCGCTGAACTAGTTCAACAAGCTTTTCATAAAATAACACGAC
Source organism: Spiroplasma endosymbiont of 'Nebria riversi' (assembly GCF_018831625.1). Classification (GTDB taxonomy): domain Bacteria; phylum Bacillota_I; class Bacilli_A; order Mycoplasmatales; family Nriv7; genus Nriv7. Next base: position 424,313 of record NZ_CP065193.1, on the reverse strand, counting down.
CATTAAATAAAATAACTTTATTTCATACTGATCATGGTAATGAGTTCAAAAATAAAATCATTGATGAAATTTTAATAACCTTTAATATTAAAAGATCATTGAGTGCGAAGGGTTGTCCTTATGACAATGCTGTGGCTGAAACAACTTATAAAACTTTTAAAAGGGAATTTATCAAGGGTAAAAAATTTGAAAATTTAACACAATTAAAATGCGAATTATTTGATTTTGTTAATTGATACAATAACCGTAGAATACATGGCAGTTTAAATTATTTAACGCCTGTTAAATTTAATAAAATGACAGTCTACATAAAAAGTGTCCAAAAAAGGGTTGCCATACCATGCTTTTGAATTTAAGTAATCTCTTAAAAACGCTAGGTAAAAATAATTGTAAGTGTTAAGTATTGGTAAAGGAATTTTTAGTTTAAAAAAATAAATATCAAGTTCAGGAATATCGCGGCATTTAATGCGGCGCCCATTTTTTGCTATTTTTGGCATCAATTAAGGCGTTTCGTCAGCGTTCATATTCTTCAATGCTCGTAAAGGTGCCATAGATGACTTTTAAGTAGGGACGAAAAATATTAACTGGTTTTTTGCGAATGCCCACAATCACATTATTGGCAATATCACGAACTTTAACTCAAATATGTTTATCTCTTTGACCGCTAGCGAGAACAATATGACCAAAATGTCGTGCTAGAGCGAAATATTCTTGAATACCGGTTTCTTCGTTTTTGGTATTATTTTTTTCTCAATCAGTTCCTTCTAAAAATAAATTGGTTTCATCCCATAAAAGTAAGGTTTTGTCTGGTAATACCGGATAATCAAAGTCTAATAATCCCATACGACCTAAACTTAATTTTTGGGTTTCTAGTAATGGAAATGTTGATGCGATATGATATTTTTTCTTTTTTAGTAATTTCGACGCGCATGCTAGAAAAGCATTTTTTCCAGTTCCTAATGAACCAATAACAATATTTAATGGTGAATTTTTTAAAAAATTAATAACTTTGTTAATTTGTGTTAAATTACTGATTTTAAAAAGAAAAATTAAAATACAACCTGCTAAAAATAAATAGCTTACAATGTTTTTAAAATAACCGTTGTAAATATATCAAATTGCTCCGCAATGTCATAAAATTAAAAATGAGGTGCGATTCAATTCAATAAAATGGTTATTTTTTTCTATTATTCATTTGCAAAATTTCATCTTGCACCTCACTTTATTTTTTTGTTAGCGTACCGCTCCAAGTAATTTTTCAAACATTTTAAAACAAATAAAGAATATTGCTAAAATAAATGGAAAAATGAAGATTCAATAGTCAGCAAAGAAGTTACCGACTTGTGGCATATTAACAGCAATAATTTCTCACATTTTAGTAAAAGCCGTTATAATTGCATTTCATAATTTAGTCATTGCGCCACTAGCTGTTATTTTTTCTACTGTTGCTGGCGCCTCTCCTGCTAAGAAAGTTACAAACATATAATCACCCCCTTTCTTTTTAAAACATTCATCATTTATATTCAAAGTTTTTCTTAAATTTGTTAAAACCACGATTAACCTTAACACGATTGTATTTTTTCCTAATTAATTTTGAATTTCTTTGGGAATGTATCACAATGTAACTTCTTGACATTACTTTTGTCTCTATCTAAATACTGATATGGTTTTTCAAAGTAGCATTAGAATAAATCACACCATAATCGCTGTTAAGAATAAAAAAGCAATGTTTGCTATTAAAAGTCAAAGTGTTTCTCGGGTTAAATTAATTTCTTTACCACCACTAATATGAGCCGGAATAGTTGTAATTTGAATAAATAAATCTCAGAAAGTTTGTTTAATTTGTTCTCAATTAAATTCTTTTAAATTTACTGTCATTTTTTATCTACCAAAAATCATTTTTATTGGTAAATACATAATTGAAATTAATGCGAAAAGAAAAGTGGTGATAATAATTAATCCGGCAATAAACGCAACTTGTGCAGGCATTTTTTCTATCGGAATAAACAGTTCTAAGAATTCCGTGATAATTTTTCAAAACATTATTTTTTATCCGCGTTATTTTCTTTTGAATTAGGAGCTTTAACTCATTCCTCAAAGCGGGCAATAAATATTTTTTCGTCTTTCGTGAAATTACCAGTATTATTATTAATGGCATTTTTATATTTAATTATAATTTTTATTTTGGCATAAATTTTATAAGCAACATATGCCGATAACATTATGCTGATAATAATAAATATTAATCCAATCGCAATATTCATTTTTAAACTCCTTTAAAATATTTATAATTTATATCTTTTTTGTTGTTTTCTTTTTCGGCAATGAAGAAGCTGAATAATTCTTGTCCCTTAATTAATTTGGTTTCATTTTCTTTTTGATTAATTGAAATTACTTGATATTTATTATCTTTTATTATTCCGATGTAAATAGAATTTTCATATTTTCCTTTATAAACAAATCGCTTTGGAAACCAAATACCGATTTGTTCATTAAATCACGGAATTTTTGGTGATTTAATAAGCATTGCGTTTTGTGTTTCTTTTAAAAGATATTTCTTAGTATTTAAGAAAATGTTTTCAATGTTTTTCATAGTAAGTTACCTTTATTATAGATACACTAAGTTATATTAACTAAGTTAGTTAAATTAGTTTTTTAAACACTTATATATCGCAGACGTAAGCGCTTAACAAGCCTTGTTATTAAATTTTGTTTTTTAATTAGATAAATATTTGAATAATTTTAAACTTAACATACCCCTATATAGAAATTTCTACACTTTAATATCCGTGTCCTACCCTTGGAACTAATTTAATAGCGTGTATATTTTCAGGAAATCCACCCATTCATTTTTTTATTGCAAAACGAAACAAATTGCTATAGCTAATAGGGTGTTATCTATCAACTGGTAAACTTCTTTTGGTTATGGCTACCACCCACAATTTATCGTGCTTTAATAGATACCAACATTATTAATTCACTTGTATTTAATTTTCAAAGAACAAAATTTTAACACCTCATAAAATAAAAAGACAATCATTGCCGATGGTCTTAATACTTATTCGAATCTTTACCTGCCTAACAAAACTTTATGCGTCCGTTATATTAGTATTCAATATTTTGAAAAAATGATAGAAATTCTTATTTGATGATTTATAATTAATTTGTATTAATTAGACTTTACAAATTTGAGAAAGGATGTTGATTGTTTGGTAAATTTTATTAATTTGGTACGGCAACCCTTTTTAGGACACTTTTTATGTAGACTGTTGTTTTCTAAATTCAACAGGCGTTAAATAATTTAGGCTGCCGTGAATTCGAATGTTGTTATATCAATTAACAAAATCAAATAATTCGTATTTTAATTATGTTAAATTTTCAAATTTTTTACCCTCAATAAATTCCATTTTAAAGGTTTTGTAAGTTGTTTCAGCAACAGCATTATCATAAGGACACCCCTTAGTGCTTAATGATCTTTTAATTTTAAAAGTGCTTAAAATTTCATCAATAATTTTATTTTATTTTAAAGTCCACATAAATATGGCCCAACTTATTGTAACCTATCCAAATAACAATCACTCATAGCATTCATAAGTAATGCCAATTACAAAAGGAATAAAACCATTCAAACATTCATAATTTTTAATCCCTCATTAGTAACGCTAATAATCGTAATAACACAAATTAGTAATATTAATGATGCTAATCGTCAATAGTGATGATCATTTTTCATTCAATAAACAAAAGGAATAATTGCTAAAGAAAATAAAAATCCTCATAACAAAAAAGTTATCAAAGCCACATTTGATGATGAAGTTAGTGGCGAAAGACTTAAAATATATGCAAGATTAATTTTTAATAATTGGTTACTATTAGAATTATCAACAATCAAAACACACAATGGTAACGAAAATAATAATAGTATGCACCCACAAAAAGTTAAACTAAATGATTTTTTAAAAAGTATTGCCTTAAATTTTATTCATATCAATGAATTCCTCTTTTTTATAAAAAATTAGATCTTAAATATTTTTTTTAATTTTGTAGAAAACTCTTGATATTTATTGAATATACTTAATTTTAGGTATATTTTTAATATGATAGAGGTGGATAATAATTATGGAAAAAATAATTCAAGAACTACTTTAACAGATGATCAATTTTCAGAATTTTATGAAAAAGTCAAACAACAAGCAGAATTAATAAAAAAACAAAAACGTTTAAATGAAATTGATCAAAAATTTAGAGCACAAGGTATTGTATTAGATGCCCTAAATGTGAATCTCACCATTGCGTTAAAAATGGACATAATTCAGAAGGAAAACAAAAATATTTATGTAAAAATTGTCATGCAAATTTTGACGCTTCTCGTAATCATTTTATTTATTGAAGTCATTTAAATTATGAACAATGAAATTTATTGATTCAAATTTAATTGTTGGGGCAATCTAGTAAAACAATTTCTCGTTTTATTAAAACTACATTAAAAACTGCTTGATATAATCGTCAAAAATTAATGAGATTAAAACAATTAGAAAATACCCGATTAAAATTTAAAAAATTATCTGGTAAAATACAAATCGATGAAACATTTATTAAAGAAATTAATAAAGGAAATTTCAAACATAAAACTGATCCAAGAAGAATTCACCTTGATCCATTTGCGACTAATACTAAATGTTGTATTCAAATGGCAGTTGATAATAATAACAATATTTATGTTAAATCCACAAACACCAAACGTTTACAAAAACAATGAGTCATTGAAAATATGAACAAAGAATTAATTAACCAAAATTCAATTATTACTTCTGATATGCAAAAATTATATTTTTTAGTAGCAAAACAAACAAATTCTACTTTGTGTGTAACTAAAACAACAATTAATCCTGAAGCTAGTTATCGTAACTTAAATAAAATCAGTAAATTACAATCTAGTCTTAAAGAAGCCTTAATTCATTATCATGGTTTAGGTTTTACTAATATTAAAAATTATTTAAATCTCTGAAAATGAAAATACCAATATAAGGGTTTAACTCCAAACCAACAAACAGCGGTATTATATTTTAATGTATAAAAAATTAAAGTAAAAATAGTAATTTTACATAAAAGCCTTTTAAAATTATCAAGTTGATAATTTTTTTTATTTTATCAAGAGTTTTCGACAAAATTAAAAATTTTTTTTATTCACTACTTTTACTCCTGGTTTTAATTTCTAAATCCGCAATAATATCATTTTTAGTAAAAGGATTTTGCGGGTCATATATTCAATTATTATCAAAAAATCTTGTTACTTGTTCATTCCCATTACTACCAATAGTTATTGAATGAAAACGATTACGATTATTATGAAGTTCTTGAATTTGATTCACTATTTTTGATGATAAATCAATTGTTAAAAAATCACTAATAATTAATACATCAGCATTTTGATATTTTTTATGATTCATCACATTAATAGTTTGAACAATAGCGGGAGTTATATTCGTACTACTATGAAATGAATGTGATAAAAATTTAACTAAAGTTTTTAATGATGATTTAACTGTCGTTAAATCAAATACTTCTAACGAATCAGAAAAATTAATCATATAACAATCTCGCCTTTGCTTTAAAGCAAGTTTAACAATTGCTAAACTTAATGCCTTAGCAATATATTCCGGTTCGCCACACATTGAAGCTGAAGTATCAATACACAAAATAAATGGTCCATCAGTTTCTGGAAGTGGATGATTACTTTTTTCTTTTGTTATTGTTTCAACATTAACTACATCATTAGAAATAAATTCAAATGTTGATAATTTTTTTTCAAGAAATTTTTTATAAAAAATTGGTTGTAAATTAGGAATATTTAAGTTAACTAGTTCCGTTGGTAATAAATGTTCTAAATCAGCACTTTCGGTAATCCCAATAACTTCTTCTGGTCATTTACTAGCAGGACGAATTTCATATTCAATATTAATCTTTTCAGTAATTACCACTTCTAATTTATCAGATTGCCCTTTTAATCGTCCTAATAATTTAGCAATTGTCATAATTGCCGGATCAGTCTGCAAAAAATTTGCCAATTTTTGTAATTGTGTTAAATCTAACTTTTCAAGTTCTTTAACATTACCATCTCAAAAACGACCAAAAAAATTTCAAATAAATCCATATAAACGACGAAATTTTTTAACAACTTCAATGCGGTCATATATTTCGCGTAAATATTTTTTTCTTAATTCATTAATTGATGCTAATTTAAAATCAATAACTCGCTTTATTAATAATTGTTCTCAATTATTAATAAAATTTTGAAAAATAAGTTGTAAGTCTTTCGTTTTATCATTCAAAAGATAGTGATAGTAATTAATTTTCATTACAAATGGTGATAATACCTTTTCTAAAGTAAAATATACTTTTTCATAATTATCTTTTAAACCTTTAATGCCATTTTCACGAATTCAATAATATAAATAAATTTCTTGTTTAATGTTAACCGATAATGATTGAGAAATAATTTCTGATTCAATTTGACTCGCATAAAAATGATTAATTGCATCATCAAATGCTGTTGCCAATCATTTAAAATTAGTTTTAAAAGTTTGAAATGATGCTATATTTTTATCAACTTCTTTTAATCGTAAAATTTGCTTTTTTAATTCTAAATCAATAGCATTTTCTAAAAACTTTATCATTTGTAACAACTCTTTTTCTTATGAATTAATTTGTAAAATATCAAATTTTTCTTCATCAATAGTTTCTAAATCATTAAAAACAACATCTAAAATCATTTTATACTGTTCATCAAAAAATATTGCTGATAAAGAACATAAACGTTCTTTTTCATTTTTAAAATCTTTTGTTAAATTTTTAATTTCTTTTTCCGTTTTATCAACCTCTTTTGTTATTTTTATAACTTGATTTAAAGTTGATTCTAAATCTTCAATTTCAATCGGATAAATATTTTTTTTGCTATCAATTAACTTGTTATCGGTATGATAAGATAAATTGACTTTAATATGACGATTTAATTGATTTAAGGTTTTCCCGAAAGATAATTTAATAATTTCAAAATTATCAAAATTTTTTCTAATTTTTTGATAATCAGCTAATGAAAGAAAACAAATCGGCAAATCTTTATTTGTTACTAATAAGCGGTGATATTTACCAACTAATTGACCTTTAAAAGGATTAGTATATACTGAAAACCTAATATTTTCTAATTGAACTTTATTTAATTGTTCATTTAATTTATCTAATCGATTTTCTAGTTGTTCTTGTTTTTCTTTTAACTCATATGTTAATGCATTAGTATAAACTTCATAAAATAAACTAGCATATTCTTTTTGTTGTTCTACTGTATCTCAAATACAATGAACAATAATAATTCAATCTGGTTTATCAGTTTCAAGACGAGCATTAAAAAAAGCTGATGCTTTCATCAAAAAAGCAATCTTATTTCAACGGCGATCAGAAATATATGCTTTACCTGCAGTTACTAAATATAATTTTTTCCGAAACCGAGAAATAAACTTTAATGACAAATCTGATAATTTTACTTTAGCAATTTCTTGTAACCAAGTATGATAATCACTATTAGTAATTTGTAATTGTTCATCAACAATAACATCTAATTTAGTTGCTGATTCAATCATAGCATTAAAATTTTCTTCATTAGCAATACCGTGAACCACATAACGAATAATAAAGCGATCAAATAATGCTTCTAATCCTTGATTGACTTCTGGCAATTCATTTGATGCTGATATTAATAATTTTAATGGTACCTTATAATCCTTCCCCGCATTACGAAATATTTTTTCATTAATAATAGTTAACAATGTATTTTGAATTGAAGGTCCAGCTTTTCAAATTTCATCCAAAAATACAATATCCGCACTTGGCAAATAATTTGTTGTTAACCGCCGATAAATACCATTTTGTAAATCAGTTATTGAAATTGGTCCAAAAATTTCTTCTGGCGTTGAAAAACGATTCATTAAATTTTCAAAAACATTGGCTTGGCAAAATAAATATTTCATTCGCCGTGAAATTAATGACTTAGCTACGCCTGGTTTTCCCAAAAGAAAAATTGATTCACCAGTTAACATTGCCAATATTGCCAATTTAAAAACATTTTCTTTCTCAAAAATACCAACTGATGCTTGTTGCATTAACTTTAAAATTCGTTGCCTAAGTTCTGTGTTTGCCATTATTTTCATTCTCCTTTTTATTCAACACTTATTTGTTGTTTAATATCATCAGCTTTGACAATTAACACCGCAGCACCAACAATTCATATTACTACTAAAATAAAAATCATTGTTAAATAAATTGCTAAATTAGTCGCGACTAATTTAAAACTAGAAAAAACTACTAAAGCCATTACAATAAAAACCATCATTATTAAAAAATAAAAAACAGCAAAAATAATATATGCTATTGCTCAACCAAAAATAGTGCCCGCACGCCGACAAACGGCCATAGGAATAAAATATAATAATGAATATAATGTCGATAAAGTTAAAAAAATTATTCCAATTATTTTATCAAATGATACTTCTAAATCTGTAATAAATTGAAAATCTAATTGATCAGCTAATAATAAAATTGATTGCCCAAGAATATCGCGACCAAAAAAATACGAAATAACTACTAAACAAATTTGTGCGAAAATAATTAAAATCCGAGCACCTCTTTCCGATTTCGAATCTCAATACATTTTTCGTTGCGACAAACTATTTTGAAGCGGATTAACATATTGAAATCGTTGTTCATCTAATTCATTTAATTTCTCAGTTGGCGGTGAAGCATTATATTCTTGTTCTAGTTTATCAAATTCTGGGAATTGTTCACTAAAACTAAATAATTTTTTTTCTTTTGACACCATTATTTAACTTCTCCTGTATTCATTTTTAAATTCGCAACATTGTCAGCCTCAGATTCAAAAATAATAATTTCTTGTGGTTGAAACTTAAATTTTACTTCTAATTGCTGATCATTAACAGTTAATAGGATTGTTCCCAAAAAAGTTGGTGGTAAACTGGGGTTATTATCAATTTGTTTTCTTCCTTCATATTTAGGTAATTCCTTAATATTAAAATTAATATTTGTTTTTGATAAATTAACTTGTAAGTTTCTTAGTTTAATATACAATAAATTTTGTTTATTAAAGCTAAAACTATCTAACTGCTTTAAAATATTAATATATTGCGTATTATAGTATACCTTAAATTCAAGTTGATTTTGAAAATGTTGATGAATATGATTAATATCATAATTACAAATTTCAAGAAAATGATTATTTATAAAATTATTTAAATCAAAAAAACTAGGGAAATTTTTAACATATTTTTGGATTAATGTTTTTATATCAATATTATTTATCTCATAAGTAAATAAAGATCTTTTATTTAAAATTATTGGTTTCGGATGTTTATCAGTATATATAACTATTTGATATAAATAATTAATTTTTAAATTATACCAATAGTTATTATGACTAAGATTAACAACACCATAACTATTCATATTATGTCTAACTGGCAAAAGTTTCAGATACTTAATTTCCTTTGCTTCATAAAAAAACTTTAAACCATCTTTTTTAATATTTAATTTATCTAAGAATTCTTTTCGTAAACTATAATTAAATAAAGATAAACTATTAACTAGTGAACGTTCATTAAATTCTTTAACAATTGAATTCGCTAAATCTTTTGTTAAGAAATTTTGTTCGTTAGATTTTTCAGCAACAAAAAATTTATGTTCTTTGCCGGATAAAAAAATATTATCAATATCTTTTGAAAAATTAATCCAATCTTTATTATAAGGATTATATTCAAATGGCCAATCATAAGATTTAAAAATAGTAAAACCAGTACTACTAATAATAATTAAAATTGAAAAAAAAACTGATAATTTTAAATAAAGATTATTACTAATCGTTATTTTTTTCTTTTGTGATTTTTTAGCTTTTTTTGTCATTATTTTACTCCAATTTTATTATCATTTTTATATTCAAAAGATAACTTTAAAATTTTTTGATATTTTATTTCCTTAAATAAACAAATGGTACTAACTTCTAAAATAAGAAAATTTAAATTAAAAATAATAAAACTAGTTAATAATCATTGTGGTCAATAGTTATTTAATAAACTAATAGTAAAAACTATTAAAAAATAAATTATTCATAAGACAGCAATTATGATGACTCATGTTTTCAAAAAATTTTCTTCTTTAACTTTTAATATTACAATAAGCGTAATTAATGTTAAAAATGCTGTCAAACCACAACTACTTAGTCCTAAATAATATGAATTTTTAAAAAATTTTCTATCCGCTATTAAACCAATAATAAATTTATCAATTTGCAAATTTTGTCCTCAACCAAAACCGATGAAATAACTTAAGCATAAAAATAAAACAACATTAATAATTATTAATAACCGCAATGTTATTTCTCGTTTAGTATTTCACCAAACTTTTAATGTTGCTTTTTTTATTAATTTAAAACTCACTTATATCACCATTTTTCATCATCTTTTATAAAATTTTAAATTTAATGTTCAAAATAATATTTAAAGAAAATAACTTTCAATAATTGCTTTTTCTAAACCACGCGACATATTTTTTACTTTCCTTAATAACAATATCGCCCCACTTATTAATAAAATAAATCCCACAATACTTAAAATAATACTATTATTTGTTCCAAGACTATAATTTCTCAAATAAATACTAAATGCAAAAACAAGAGAAAAAATAATACTACCAGTTAAAATAAACACAATTAACCAACTTTTAATACTAGCAATAGTTTTACACACTAATAATGGAATAATAAAAAATAATGATGACAACAACGCCATAATCGTTGAAAAAATAAATATTATGGAAATAATAATCATTCTAATGGTTATTGTGACTTCACTATTAAAATCTAAAAATCATTTCGCATAATTAATAGCATTCAAAAAAATAGTAACAATAAATAAAACCTGACTTAAAATTAATATTAATCGTGCCATTATTTCTAAAAATGAACCATAGTAAATTCTTGTGGCATTAATATCTTGCTTTAAAGTAATAATGCGATTATTACTTTGATCTAATCGTTTTTTACCTAATTCATAAATATCATTACTTTCATTTAAATCATTTCTATTTAACATTTTTAACCATTCTTTCATTATTTAATAACACAATATTTTTAGCAACAATATTAACAATAATTTCTCTAAGCAAAAAAACTAATTCCCGTTAAAATAATTTCTTCATCATTAAACCCAATAATATTCATAGTATATTTGTAGGCATTAAAATTAATCTGCTTAATTTCAATAATGTTTAACTTCCTTTTTAAATTTAATAAATTAGGATATTGATTTTTCGATAATATTGGTAAACTAACATCATCAATAATATTAAATTTTTTATTAGTTACAAGATAATTATAAAGATAATTATAAATTCCTTTTTGTACCCTATCTTTTCAATTATCATTTAAAAATTCTCAATCTTGAATTTTATCTAAAACAAGTTTTGGAAATGAAATAGCAAAAGCAATATATTCAGCAATAGTTTTATTGCGCTTCTGTTTCAATCAATTCGTGGAACTAATTAATAATTTCTGACTAGCAACTTTATTAGTATAATGATTAGTTACAATAAAAGGCTGAATTGGCAATTGCTCATAGGATTCATATAACTTATCAACTTTAATATTAGTACTAATAAAATAAATATAAATTACTAAATCAGAATGATAAATTTTATTTTCTTCAATAAGAACTTGCGATGCATCATATAACTTCTCTCTAAAAGTATCTCAATCATTAATAGTGGCGCACTCATTAAGACATTGTGTAGTAATTATTGGTTTAATCTTAATATCATTATCAAACTCAATTGGATTTGCAAAAATAAAATCTCTTAACGAATCATTTACTTCGCGATAAATTTCTTTTCCTAATACTTTATCAGTAAACAACACCCGTTCACTAGTTAAATAACCAGTAATAGCATTAGTTATATTATTTTGAGAAATTTGCTCTCTAGACCCTTGAAATGAATAAAAGTCAAAATAATTTTTATAAAACACATTTGTATTAATAATTTTTAAATTAAAGGATAGTGAAAAAATATTAGCATTAACAACTTCATAAATATCAGGGCGATTAATCTCATATCTTTCAATATCTTTAACTAACACTTTTTTTACTTTCACATCATCTTGAATAAAACTATTATCAATTTTTTTACCATTTTCGGCAGTAAGATATTTATAACGATAATCAAATTTTTTATAAGTTTTATTATTTGTCTGTAAAAATTTATTATTTTGAACATAATTTTTAAAATATTTTAATACTAAATTCTCTAATTCAATAAGCCGTAAACTTTTAAACTTATCATAGTTTTTAACATTAATTTTAGCACCATCTAAAAGTAACCTATCATTAACAATCCCCAGTGCTGAATCATCATCAGGAATCGGTTTAACAGTTAACCCTTCACCATCATCAGGATTAAGGATTTTAGGACTAATATCCGGAATCTTTTTACTTTCGCCATCTTCTAAATTAATGGCATTGGTAAAAACACTAACCATATCTAATGTTAATAAATATACACCAGGAATAATTATCGCAATAACTGTAAAAGTTAAAATTAATCCTAATCACAATTTATTTTTACTAGCAATAGTTACTTTTTTAGTAATTTTATTAATATTTTTTCAATGGTTAGAATTTTTTTTAATCAATATCATTTTCTCCTTTTAAAAATTATTAATAGTTTTTAATTTTATTCAACATCTACTTTTTAATTTTATATTTTTTATCAATTTAATGCAAATAATAACAAAATAAAATTATCCATTTTTATTTATTAAATAAATAAGAAATTGGAAATTAAAAACATTATAAATAATTTTTTTAATTTTGTCGAAAACTCTTGATAAAATAAAAAAAAATCATCAAGTTGATAATTTTAAAAGGCTTTTATGTAAAATTACTATTTTTACTTTAATTTTTTATACATTAAAATATAATACCGCTGTTTGTTGGTTTGGAGTTAAACCCTTATGTTGGTATTTTCATTTTCAGAGATTTAAATAATTTTGAATATTAGTAAAACCTAAACCATGATAATGAATTAAGGCTTCTTTAAGACTAGATTGTAATTTACTGATTTTATTTAAGTTACGATAACTAGCTTCAGGATTAATTGTTGTTTTAGTTAAACATAAAGTAGAATTTGTTTGTTTTGCTACTAAAAAATATAATTTTTGCATATCAGAAGTAATAATTGAATTTTGGTTAATTAATTCTTTGTTCATATTTTCAATAACTCATTGTTTTTGTAAACGTTTGGTGTTTGTGGATTTAACATAAATATTGTTATTATTATCAACTGCCATTTGAATACAGCATTTAGTATTAGTTGCGAATGGATCAAGGTTAATTCTTCGTGGATCAGTTTTATGTTTGAAATTTCCTTTATAAATTTCTTTAATAAATGGTATGGCCATCCTTTTTGGACATTTTTTATGTAGACTGTCATTTTCTAAATTCAACAGGCGTTAAATAATTTAGGCTGCCATGTACTCTAAGATTATTGTATCAATTAACAAAATCAAATAATTCGCATTTTAATTATGTTGAATTTTCAAATTTTTTACCCTTGATAAATTCCGCTTTAAAAGTTTTGTAAGTTGTTTCAGCCACAGCGTTGTTATAAGGACACCCCTATTGCTTAATGATCTTTTAATTTTAAAAGTGCTTAAAATTTCATCAATAATTTTATTTTATTTGAAAATCCACATAAATATGGTCCAACTTACTTGTAACCTCTCCATTTTTTTATTTGACACATTTTTAGCACGGAATATTTTTCTTTATTATTGTTAATATAATTCCTATTTTTTGCCAATTATCAGTGCTGCTTGATTTAAAATGTCATTTTCCATTCGTAATTGTTGGTTTTCTTTTCGCAAGTAAATTAATTCATTTTCTTTGACAGTGCGATTATCTTGCACTTTAAATGATCCAAAATTATTAAAATTTTCAATTCACTGATATATGGCTGATTTTGAAACCCCGTATTTTTTAATAATTTCAACAATGCTTTTTCCGTTTTGATAAAGCATGACAATTTGTTTTTTAAATTCATTTGAATATGAGTTTTTCCCCATTTTTATCTTCCTACTTTCTTAATAATTTTATTTTATTTGAAAGTCCACATAAATATGGTCCAACTTACTGTAACCTATCCATAGTTTCAAAGGAAAAAGGCAAAAACCTAAATATATTTCAATTGATTTAGGCACAGCAAATACATTAATTTATATTTTAGGAGAAGGCATTGTTTATAATTAACCTTTAATCATTGTATACAATATTAATTGTAATGAAATTATTGCAGTAGGCGAAGCTGCTAGAAAAATGGTAGGAAAAGGTAATAAAAATATTCGTGTTATCAAACCAATGACCAATGAGGTTATTAGTGATGTTAAAGCTACAGAAGCCCAATTACAATATATTTTTATGAATTTAAAAATTTTAAACCGTATTAATGATGCAGCATTATTATTGGCTCGTCCTTCAGCGGTTACTGATTTAGAAAATAAAGCTTTAAAACAAATTGGTCACAATTTAGGTGCTAAAAAAGTATTTATTGAAGAAGAAATAAAAATGGCGGCCATTGGGGGAGGCGTAAATATTAATAGTCCTCACGGACAACTAATTATTGATATGGGAGGCGGAACTACTGATATTGCCGTTATTGCATCTGGTAACATTGTATTATCTAAATCTATTAAAATTGTGGGAAACTATTTTAATAATGAAATTCAAAAATATGTTCGTACTCAATATGTAATTGAAATTGGTAGCACGACAGCAGAAAATATTAAAATTAAAATTGGTTCTTTAACACAATATGATGATGAAAATAATTTTAAAATTTATGGTCGGCACTATGTTAATGGTAGACCCCAAGCAGCAAAATTAAAACCAGAAGAAATTCGGCAAGTTTTACAACAAGCTATGCTACCAGTTATTGAAGTAATTACTCAAACATTAGAAATAACTCCAGCGGAACTATCTGGTGATATTTATAAAAATGGCATTACGATTTGTGGTGGTGGGACATTATTAAAAGGAATGGATAAATACATTACAGAAAAGTTAGAATTACCAAATAAAATTGGTGAATATCCTTTATTATCAGTTATTAATGGTACTAAAAAGTTTGAAACTGATATTTTTGAACAAACTCAAAATTCTTACTAAGATTTTTATAAAAAAATAAAATTACAAACATAAAAAAATGCTCTTATAAAATTTAAGAGCATTTTTTTATTTAATTCCTAAAATTCGTTTTGCATTATTTGTTGTTGTGATAATAACATCATTTAAGGATATTTTTTTTTAAACTTGCTAATTTTTTAGCAGTAAAAATAATATTTTTTGGATAATTTTTTGTTCCCCGATAAGGAACAGGTGTTAAATACGGAGCATCAGTTTCTAAAACAATTTTATTTAAGGGAAGATCTTTAGCAACTTGTTGCAAATCTTTAGCATTTTCAAAAGTAAGAATTCCTGAAAAAGAAATATAATATCCTAATTCAATAAACTTATTAGCAGTTTTTGTATTTGCTGAAAAGCAATGCATAATGCCAACAACATCATATTGTTTTAAAATTTCATAAGCATCATCAAAAGCATCACGAATGTGAACTAAAATTGGTAATTGATATTTTTTAGCTAATTTAATTTGTTTAATAAATCATTCTTTTTGTAAATTGCTACTATCTTGATTACGATAGTAATCTAATCCAATTTCACCAATAGCACAGACACTTCCTGTTTTAATTAGTTCTTCCAATTCATAAAGATGGTGTTCTTGATGATTACTAACATCGTTAGGATGAATGCCAACAGCTGCAAATACATCGGGTGAAGAAAATGCTTGGTCAACTGCTAATTTACTAGTTTTTAAATCATAACCAACATTACAAATTAAATTAACACCAATTAATTTCGCTTCTTCTAAAATATTATTTATATCTTCATCTTGATATGAATCTGAGACTAAATGACAATGCGTATCAAATAAACCATTCACTAATTAAGCTCCTTATTTACCTAGACAAAAGCGACTAAACATTTCGTCTAAGAGATTATCTTTAATTATTTTACCATTAATTTCTTGTAAATAATCTCACGCTTCTTGAAAATGAAGGATTACTAAATCTAACGGCACACTATTGTTTAAAGCTTGAATTGCTTCATCAATTGTCATTTTAATTTTATCTAATAACATTTGGTGATGGGTTGATGTCAAAATTAAATTATTATGATAATTAATTTTTTCTTGTAAAAACATCTCTTTAATTTTATCTATCAAGGGATTAAAATCATTGTTTAAAGCACTTATGGGCACTAAACTTAATGGCAAAAGCGAAGCAGATAGTTTTTGTTGTAAATCAACTTTATTAATGACAATAATACAATTTTTATCTTTAACTAGTTCTAGTAATAGCATATCATTATCATCTAAAATATTGCTACCATCAAGCATTAATAAAATTAACTGGGCTTTTTCTAAATACTGTTTTGATTTTTGAATTCCTAATTGTTCAATAATATCATTAGTATTTCTAATTCCTGCGGTATCAATTAAGTTTAAAGAAATATTATCAATATTTATTTTTCCGGTAACAATATCTCTAGTTGTTCCAGCAATTGTTGAAGTAATCGCGCGATTTTCTTTTAATAAAGCATTTAATAAAGTTGATTTCCCTACATTAGGTTTACCAATAATTACAGTATCAATGCCATCGTTAATAACCTGAGCAATTTTATTTTGTTTAGTAATGGTTAATAAATCACTATAAAGTTCATTTGTACGAGTTAAAACTAATTTTTGGGTTAATTTTTCAACGCCATCATATTCAGGATAATCAATATTAACACTAATATTAGCTATTAATTCTAATAATCTTGTTTCAAGTTCTTTTAATAATTTGCTATTATTACCATTTAAACTGTTCATTGCTAATGATAAAGCCTCATCATTAGGCGCATTAATTAAATCATTAACCGCTTGTGCTTGTAATAAATCAATTTTTCCATTTAAAAATGCTCTTTTTGTAAATTCTCCCGCAGTTGCTAACCGAATATTATCATTTTTCATAATTGTTAATAACAAATGAATAATTTTATTAACAATTAACATACTGCCGTGACAATTAATTTCAATAGTATCTTCACCAGTGAATGAACTACTTTTATAGTAGCAAACTAAAACTACTTCATCAATAATTATCTTTGTATTAGGATTAATAATCCTTCCGAAATATTTTTCTTTTGAAGCATTTAAAATATTTCTATTAAATACTTTATTAATAAGTGAAAATGTTTCTGGACCACTAACTCTAATAATAGCAATGGCTTGTTTAAGAGGAGCACTTGCTAAAGCAATAATCGTATCATTAATCATAAATATCACCAAATTTCTTTTTTAAAAATAAAAATCTAGACATTAACGACTAGATTTCACTGCTTTCAAGATATTTAATAACAATATTTCTTTTATTACCTGAACCCTGAGACTCACTAATAACCTTATCGAATTTTTTTAATTCATTATGAATAATTCTTCGCTGATTATTAGGCATTGGTAATAATGCCATATCATTTTTAGTAAACAATACTTTTTTAGCAGTGTTTTTTGCTAAATTAATTAAATTACTCTCTTGTCTTTGAAAATAGTCATTAACATCAACTTTAACAATATAATGACGATGGAACTTACTTGATAAATAACAGTTAGATAAATTTTGTAAAGAACTTAATACATAACCATTTTTACCAATTAATAACGCATTATTATCACAATTAATATTAACTTTAATCGTTTCATAGTTAATTTGTGAAATTTTAATTTCAATATCATTAAAGTCTAACTCTGTTAAAAGTCCTTGCAAAACAGCAACTAAATAGGTTTTAACATCACTCATATTATATTATTAAGGCAATCACTTGTTTTTTTAAAAATGTTTTAATTTCTTCTTTAATAATATAAAAATGGGGTTCATCTTGTTACTCAATAAAAGTTTTTAAATCTTCGCGTTTCTTAAATATTTTTTGTTCCATTTAATTCAACTCCAAATTTATTTTTTCTTTTTATACTTAGCATTCTTATTTATATAATGAAATAAAACTGTTTGTCCAATTTGCAATGCCCCAGAAAAAATTCAATATATCGCAACTCCTGAACCAATTGTAAAGACCAGTAACATAAACACCCCCGTCATAATTAACTGTGTAATTAATTGTTTATTTTGCGCTGCTTTTGATTCTTTAGTAAAAACTTTTTTCTTACCACGATTTAAATACATTGGTAATAACATTGAAATAATTTGAATTGGTAAATAAACAAAAACAATTGCTAAATATGCTCAGTCTCCTGATTTTAATCCTTCTCACGGTGTTACTGTAAAAGAAATTGCTCCAAAATCTTGTTCTTTCAAAATTCTCATTGAACGAACAACCATAAACATCGCATATAAAAATGGCATTGATAAAAATAAACTTGCAAATGATGCTAAAGGTTTAACCCCTTCTTTTTTATATAATCCCATTAATTCTAATTGCATTTTTTGTCTTGCTTGGGGATCAGTTGAACCTTTATATTTGGCTTGAATCTCGCCTTGTTTTAATTGAATTGCTTGCATTTTCTCCTGATTTTTTTGGGATTTTCAAGAAAAGGCTAAAGTAATTAATTTAATTATTAAAGCGGTAACAAACATTGCTCCAATTGCTGCCGCCGCTGTTGGTTCGGCAGCAATTCCGCCACTAAAACCTTTTAGTAATACTCATAATAATGCAGCAATTGGATAAACAAATAAACCAAAAAATGGTGATTTAGTAACTGTTCAAGCTTCACTTCAACTAGAAATACCATTAAAAGGTAATTCTTCTTCACCATTTATAAAATGTGTCTTATTGCCATCACCAGGGAAAAGTAATTCAAAATAAGTACCAAATATTGAACCCGCACCCGTAGTTTTTCCACTTGTTGATACATTAGGATCAAACATCTGTCCACAACCTCATAAAAAGGTAACAATAAAAAAGGTATAAATGAAAATTTTACCAAATTTTCAAACTTGTTTTCACCATGGAGTTTGTGGCTTATTAGGTGCAAATAAATATTTTTTATAGTCCATAATTTTTCTCCATTATTTAATAATTTTTTTTAATAAAATATCTAAAAGATTTTGATTTTTACTATATTCCTGTTTTAAATAAGGCGGTCTTACTAAAATAATAATATCCTTATTATTATTTTTTAAGCATCAAACCTTTTGTAACATTGAGCGAATTTGGCGACGAATCCGATTGCGATTAACAGCATTCGCATTTTTTTTACTAACTGATATTCCAAAACGACAATGATCTAATGAATTATTTGCATAATAAATAACAAATGAATTATTATGAATTTTTTGTTTTCCATTAATAATTCTTTGAAAATCATAATTCTTTTTTAAACGAAATTTCTTTTGCAAGGTGTATTTAAATCCTTTTATACTGTTAACTTAGCGCGTTGTTTTCTGCGTCGGTTTTGTAAAACTTTTCTTCCTGCAACTGTTGCCATTCTTGAACGAAAACCATGAACTTTTTTTGTCTTTTCTTTTGATGGTTGGTAGGTTCTTTTCATTGTCATTCTCCTCTTTAAAAATAAGTTACTGTTTTTAAACTAAAATAAAAAAATTTTAAAAAAGTAATTATAGTTCCAATTAATTTTACAGACATATCCTTATTAAGTCAAACTAAATAACACATAGATCGCGTTTAGTTTTCTTAGGTATTGCTTTGAAGAAATAAAACAATCAGCTAATTATATTATTTAATTACTAAATCAACCCGGCCTCTCTTGTTATTGTCATTTTTATTCGTTACCATTTTATCATATTATTGAATTTTTACACAATGAAAAATTATTAATTTTATTAAATTTTAACTAATATTTTTACTTACTTAAATCTATTATATTTATTTGTTACAGCATTACCTTTATAGTTAATTCAACTATCATCATTTTTATTATTATATTTATTTCATAATGAATTTTTATATATTTCTTTTCTGATTTTTATTTCTGAATTAATACTTTCATTAATGTAATGTAATACATTTAATTTGTTTAAATTCGCCATTCTTAAATGTAATAGGTTATTTAAATTCTTATGATTATATATTTTTGCCCCGCATCATAATTGTTGTTTTACTAAATGAGATACATCACTCTCAATGCTACAACCAATATTTAATTCTAAATTTGGATGATGATTGCCATGCTTATTATTACTGAAATAATTATTTGCCTTCCTTAAATTTGTTTTAATATCTTTATTTAATTCATTTTTAGCAATATTACGAATTTTTTTGATTAATTCTTGATCATTTCCATCCTTATATAATTTAATTCAACTATTTAATGCTACTTTGCGATTTTCAAAAATAATATTAAATGCCGTTTGTTTTAATTTTTTAATAGCATGATAACCATCTAAAATATATCTAACATTACCAAAACTATTGGCAATTTCTCTAATTCAAGCATCACCATCACCACAAACAATTATTTTGTCATAATTAATATTTACATAATGTTTTTGTAATTCTTTAATTAATAAATCACGATAATCCATTGTATTTATTCGTTTACCAACTTTTAACATTAAAAAATGACCTCGTTTGTTTTCTAATTCTCTATGAGCATGTTTGTATTTTGGATAGGTTACAATAAATTGGACCATATTTATGTGGAATTTCAAATAAAATAAAATTATTAAGAAAGTAGGAAGATAAAAATGGGGAAAAACTCATATTCAAATGAATTTAAAAAACAAATTGTCATGCTTTATCAAAACGGAAAAAGCATTGTTGAAATTATTAAAGAATACGGAATTTCAAAATCAGCCGTATATTCAGTGAATTGAAAATTTTAATAATTTTGGGTCATTTAAAGTGCAAGATAATCGCACTGTCGAAGAAAATGAATTAATTTACTTGCGAAAAGAAAACCAACAATTACGAATGGAAAATGACATTTTAAAGCAAGCAGCACTGATAATTGGCAAAAAATAGGAATTATTAACAATAATAAAGAAAAATATTCCGTACTAAAAATGTGTCAAATATTAAAAATAGCAAAATCAACATATTATTATCAAACTAATAATTGTGTTAAGTATGATGTTAATAATTATGAAGAAGAGGTTATCAGTGCATTTAATAAAAGTCGTAAAATTTATGGTGCTCATAAAATTAAAGCTGTTTTAATGAGAAAAGATATTATCTTATCACGTCGAAAAATCAGATTCCTTATGATCAAAAATAATTTGGTTTTCAAATACACCAAATTAAAATATCGTAATCATAAAACAATGGTTAATAATGACCAAATTAGTAATGTTTTAAATCGTCAATTTAATAACAAAAAACCTAATGAAGTTGTTGTTAGTGATTTAACATATGTGCAATTTGGAGGAAAATGACATTATATTTGTTTATTAATTGACTTGTTTAATCGAGAAATAATTGGCTATAGTGTCAGACCAAAAAAACCGCTGAACTAGTTCAACAAGCTTTTCATAAAATAACACGACCATTAAATAAAATAACTTTATTTCATACTGATCGTGGTAATGAGTTCAAAAATAAAATCATTGATGAAATTTTAATAACCTTTAATATTAAAAGATCATTGAGTGCGAAGGGTTGTCCTTATGACAATGCTGTGGCCGAAACAACTTACAAAACTTTTAAAACGGAATTTATCAAGGGTAAAAAATTTGAAAATTTAACACAATTAAAATGCGAATGGACGCATAAAGTTTTGTTAGATAGATAAAGATTTGAATAAGTATTAAGGCAGTCAGCAATGATTGTCTTTTTATTTTATAAGGTGTTAAAATTTGTTCTTTGAAAATTAAATACAAGTGAATTAATAATGTTGGTATGTATTAAAGCACGATAAATTGTGGGTGGTCGCCATAACCAAAAGAAGTTTACCAGTTGATAGATAACACCCTATTAGCTATAGCAATTTGTTTCATTTTGCAATAAAAAAATGAATGGGTGGATTTCCTAAAAATATACACGCTATTAAATTAGTTCCAAGGGTAGGACGCGGATATTAAAGTGTAGAAATTTCTATATAGGGGTATGTTAAGTTTAAAATTATTAAAATCTTTATCTAATTAAAAAAAAAATTTACTAACACAGCTTGTTAAACACTTAAATCTGCGATATTTAAGTGTTTAAAAAACTAAGTTAACTAACTTAGTTAATATATAACTTAGTTTATCTATAAGAAAGGTAATTTACTATTAAAAACATTGAAAACTGTAGAAACCATATACATATGACAAGATTTTGGTTTCTACAAACCTGTTTTTAATTAATAAATAAATACGAGCTCATTTATTTATTACAAGAAATATAAGGTTAAATTAATATTTATTATTTTTAGTTATACCTTGTATTTTTTTGTGCCTTGATAGTAATAAACTAAGTTAATTAGTAAACGAAGTTTACTAACAAATTTTGTTAAACATAAATGTTTAACAAAATAAATATTTAACTTAGTTATATTTAACTTATTTTAATATAACTAAATATATTTGTAAGGAAGGTATGTATGTGAGAAATACTGAAAATATTTTTTTAAATACTAAAAAATATATTTTAAAAGAAACACAAAACGCAATGCTTATTAAAGCACCAGAAATTCCGTGATTTAGTAATCCTATTGGTATTTGATTTTCAAAACGATTTGTTTATAAAGGCAAATATGAAAATTCTATTTGTATTGGAATAATTAGAAACGGTGAGTATCAGTTGGTTTCAGTTGATAAAAAAGAGCAGGAGTCTAATTTGATTATAGGGCCAGAATTGTTAAATTTTTTTATTGCCGAAAAAGAGAACGATAAAAAGGATGTAAGTTTTAATTATTTTAAAAATTAATTTTAAAGGTGTTTTAAGGTGCCTTAAGAATAAAGGTAAATAAAAAAAACATCTTGGTTGATGTTTATAGTGGCGAAGCGGTGCGGAAAGCGTATGCGCTCCGCCCGCTAGTTATGGATGAGTTGAGGTTATTTAACTAAGTTATTGCAATTTTTTTTAATTTTGTCGAAAACTCTTGATAAAATAAAAAAAAATCATCAACTTGATAATTTTAAAAGGCTTTTATGTAAAATTACTATTTTTACTTTAATTTTTTATACATTAAAATATAATACTACTGTTTGTTGGTTTGGAGTTAAAACCTTATGTTGGTATTTTCATTTTCAGAGATTTAAATAATTTTGAATATTAGTAAAACCTAAACCATGATAATGAATTAAGGCTTCTTTAAGACTAGATTGTAATTTACTGATTTTATTTAAGTTACGATAACTAGCTTCAGGATTAATTGTTGTTTTAGTTACACATAAAGTAGAATTTTTTTTGCGTTTGGTGTTTGTGGATTTAACATAAATATTGTTATTATTATCAACTGCCATTTGAATACAGCATTTAGTATTAGTTGCGAATGGGTCAAGGTGAATTCTTCGTGAATCAGTTTTATGTTTGAAATTTCCTTTATGAATTTCTTTAATAAATGTTTCATCAATTTGGATTTTACCAGATAATTTTTTAAATTTTAATTGGGTATTTTCTAATTGTTTTGATTTCATTAATTTTTGACGATTATATCAAGCAGTTTTTAATGTAGTTTTAATAAAACGAGAAATTGTTTTACTAGATTGCCCCAGCAATTAAATTTGAATCAATAAATTTCATTGTTCATAATTTAAATGACTTCAATAAATAAAATGATTACGAAAAGCGTCAAAACTTGCACGGCAATTTTTACATAAATATTTTTGTTTTCCTTCTGAATTATGTCCATTTTTAACGCAATGGTAAGATTCACATTTAGGGCATTTAAATACCTTGTGTTCTAAATTTTTGATCAATTTCATTTAAACGTTTTTGTTTATTAATTCTGCTTGTTGTTTGACTTTTTTATAAAATTCTAAAAATTGATCATCTGCTAAAGTATTTACTAGTTCTTGAATTATTTTTTCCATAATTATTAACCACCTCTATCATATTAAAAATATACCTAAAATTAGGTATATTCAATAAATATCAAGAGTTTTCTACAAAATTAAAAAGTTTTTCTAATTATTGAGTTTTTAGCTATTTATTTTTTCTTTTTTTTCCAATTTTTTTAAATTTTTCAACCTCAATGCTAAAAAATGTTTTGTGTGTAATATACCACAGACTTATGACAAGCACAAGAGGGTTTTTAAAAAAGGGATGATAAATTATAAAATAGTAGATTCCAAGGCAAAGAGACTGTAGATTAATTTTTGGAGAAAGGTTGTTGATTATTCGGTAAATTTTATTAATTAGTAAAAATTCACGCAAGGGATTTGATTAATATGAAAAAATTACTTAGTTTATTAAGTATAATAACAACTACAGGGACTATCCTACCGATGGTAATCGCAAATAAACCTTATGTAATAACAGTTTATGATAATATTAAATTAAAAACAAACGAATCAAAAATTGTTATTAATGGAAAAAATGATATGTTCACTGCTTCTGGTATAGTTTTAAATAATAAAATATATTTTGGATCCACTAATAATGGTAGAGTATATGAGTATGATCCACAAACACAAGAATCAAAAATTGTTATTAAAGCCGAAACTTCACAATGAAAACCACGAGCCGAATTTAAATCTCCAGGTGTAGTATTAAAAAATAAGCTATACTTTACATCCTATAATGGTAGAGTATATGAGTATGATCCACAAACACAAAAAATTGTTATTACAGCAAAAAGGTTTAGTGATAAATTCTATAATTCTAGTGTAGTATTAAATAATAAAATATATGCTCAAACAACAGGGATAAATCCTGATATATATGAATATGATCCAATAACAGGACAACAACAAAAAATAACCATAGGTGAGAATTGAAAGTGAGATTATATTACTTCTTTAAATAATAAGTTATATATTATTATGAATGATAAAGGTGAAGTATATGAGTATGATTCGGCAACACAAGAACAAAGATTATTTTTTAAATCAAAAGAATATATTACTTCTAAAATAGTAATTTTAAATAATAAAGTATATTTTCAAGCAGGCGCACTTGAAAATGCTCATATTTAATGAATATGATTTATTAACAAAACAAGAAACTGAAATAATATCACGACTTGGTTTCGAATTTAACGGTAATGCTTTAAAAAATAAACTTTATTTTAATACAAACGGAAAAACTATATATGATTATGATCCACAAACACAAAAATTAAATAATATTATT
The DNA here is from genome assembly GCF_018831625.1 of Spiroplasma endosymbiont of 'Nebria riversi'. Lineage (GTDB taxonomy): Bacteria > Bacillota_I > Bacilli_A > Mycoplasmatales > Nriv7 > Nriv7. The sequence continues at coordinate 398,916 of NZ_CP065193.1, read as the reverse complement.
GTTGATAATGAAACTACTTTTATTTCTTCTGGGGTTATATTAAACGACAAAATATATTTTGGCACAACTAACGGTAAAATATATGAGTATGATCCCGCAACACAAAAATCAAAAATTGTTACTATTCTTGATAGTGCAATACATTCTTCTGGAATTGTATTAAATAATAAATTATATTTTGGTACATTTAGTCATGTATATGAATACAACCCAATAGTAGATGAAGCAAATGAAATTTTTGAAAAATGATATAAATTTTTAGCACATGATGAATTAAAAATTGAATTTAATTTTAATACTGTTAATAAAATTAGAATTCTTTTCGAAAAAAATAAAAAACAAGAGTTTATAAAAGAATTAAAAATAATAGTTAATAAAATACCAAAATCAGATCATTCTGGAGCTGGAGGCGCAATAACAAAAGAAGATGTAAATACAATCGCAAATATTGTCTGGCAACATTTTCCAGATTTTCATGAAACATTTGAAAATCTGACAAATTCTCAAAAAATCATTATAAAAACAAATACAATTGGTTACTGAGATGTCAACAACCCAAACAACAGTATTTATATAAATTAATACAAAGAAATAATATTGCTATTTAGTTTATGGAAACAATTTAAATTGTTTCTATTTTTAATTAAATTAACAAATTTTATAAAAAATAGAAAGGATATATATGAAAAAGATATTAAATCTTTTAAGAACAATCACTTTAATTGGAACAAGCACAACCAATTTAATTACTTGTAAAAAACAACAATTCAAAATATAAACAAATTATTTTATTAAAAGTTTTTGTAATGTTTGAAATGGTGATTTATTTTGTAATGCCGAATGACGGCGTTCAAAGTTGTAAAAATAATAATATTGATTTAAATAATGTTGGAGTTCGTTTTGATTTAATTTTTTGTCCTTAGCATAAAATAATTTGCTATAATGTTGGTGGAATCGTTCAATCTTTCCATTGCTCTGAGGAGAACGGATTGGTGTGATTTCGTGAACAATTCCGTTCCTAGAAAGAAAGGTTGTAAAAGGCCTTTCTTTTACTTTGTACGATTTTTTATTACTTCAATTAGTAGTAGTAAATTCAGGAGCATTATCAGTGCGGAGGCGTTTAATTATTATGCCAAGTTCACTAAAATCTTTTATTGCTCTTTGCGCGGCGTTAATGGCATTGTTAGCTCCTAAACTATCATAAACATAACCAAATACTATGCGTGTTATTTCGTCAATGAAATCATAAATATAATATTTTTTATCAACCGGAAAATTTGATGTGGTAATAATTTTGGCATCCATTTGTAAAAGAACAATCTCAGAAACTTCATAACGCTTAAAATGGCGTTTTGTTTGTTTGATTTGTTGTTTTAATTCTTTTCAGCGAGGGTCAGATTTAATTCAACGATAAAAAGTTTTGATATTTTTTGGAATTTTTGAATTTTTAATATCGTGAAAACCGATTTTTAAATTATTAAATAAAGACCACATTCCGCCAGCTTGAAGATTTTTGTAATCAAAATATAAATCACATACTTTTTCACGAGAATTTAAACTATATTGATAATTAAGATTTTGTGGTTTTGTACTTTTAAACAATAATAAATCTAAATTGTCAGAATAATAAGCCGTCATAATTTTTTGTGCTCAACGATAAAATGTTTTCGTTGCGTTCTTAAAATATTTTTTAATAAGTTTTGTTAAAGTAGTTTCTTCAATATAGAAATAAGTACATAAATTTAAATAGGCAGTAATGCGTTTTTTAGTTTTATAGTAATAAGGATTACGGCAATTAGCACTTAATCAACTTTGTACTTTTGCTTTTAAATCTGCTAAATCAGCTTGAGAAATAATATATTTCATTTTTTTAAACTCCTTAAATTAAGAAAACCGTATTACAAAAATACGATTTTCAAACATTTTTATTAAATTACTAATTAATGAGGCATTTCCGCCGAGAATGAAGTTATATAATGTTTAAAATCGTGTAGTTTATCCACTAATCCAATTGTAATTTTTACATTGACAATTTCTGATATAGTATAAATATCTGTTTTAAATCCACTATCAGGAGTATTAAAAGATTGTAATGTTCCATTTTTTTTATAAAAATTAAACGCAGAAATTCAGTTTTTATAACCAAACAAACGAAATCGGTTGGGATATTCAAGCTCAACATCACTAGGTCAGGTAAAACCGCTTTCACTTATATCTAATCAATAATCACCATGATGAATTAATTTAGTTTTTTTCAAACTGGGAAATTGCAGTTTTTTTTCAAAAACACTAGAACTACATCCAAAAATAAACATTATACAAACTGAATTTAAAGCTGATAAAAATTTTCGCATAACAAAAAAACCCTCCTTTCAAAGGAATTATATTATATAAAAGCATTAGAAATATTTTAATAAAACTTTTTTAATATCATTAATAAAATCGCCAAAGGCACTATAAATTCAAATAACATTTGAAACGCCGGGATGACTTCAAATACTGGAAAGGCGATTTTGGTAAAATTAATCGTTGTTTTGGCAATATCCCCAAGGGGGCGAATTAAAAGATTAATCCCAGAAAGACCAAGTAATCAATTTAAGACACTAACAGAAGCGTGCTGAATACCACAAGATATGGCACTAAATAAACCTCAATAAGAACAGTTGGGTGTTGGAATTAAATCATCCACATTACCGCTTATGCCGCCACCAATAAAAGCCGTTGAATTCAAAATGTTAAAATCGTATAAAGAATAATGATATTCAGTGCTTTCATTTTTCTTTTTATATAGCGGGAAAGTCAGTGTAAAAATATTAATTCCATACATTACATCGACTTTAGCGTTATAAAAATGCAGTTTATCACTAGTAGCGTTTCATAATTGGTTATCATATGCTTTTAACACATTAAAATCTATTTGATAAGAACTTCTTTTACCAGTATTAAAATCATTGGCAATTTGTTTATCTTTAACAAAGAAATAGGAACGAAAAATCATATTCTTACTATTTTCCGTTGTTGAACCAAAGTTAATTAAATACTGTTTGGGATAAAAAGTAATTAAGGAACGATAGAAAAAACCCATTTGTAAAACATTTTTAGGAATTTGTTGCATCCCTTTGTAATCTAATTCTACATAAGTAGAGGCGTCCATATCAACACTGGCATAAAAGAATTGTACAAAAAACTCACCTAAAACTTTATAAAGTTTATTAAATAAATCATTAATGAAATCAATAGTTAAATCTTTTTGGTAATAAAGCATAAAATCTTTAAAATCAGTTTTTAATTTGTCATCATAGCGTAAAAAATGGAAAGTATTACCATAATAATTAATTTGCCCAAAAAAGGTATTAATAAAATTTATTCCAAAACTTGTTTGCGAGCCAGATTTTCAAAGCGATTTACCATTTTCTAAAAACTCATTATAACCCACAATACTACCATGCTCAGTTTTTATAGTAATAACATCACCGAAACTAGAAAAGGAAAGTTCTATAAAAATAACTTTTTCCATCATATCAGGTTTAGGATATAAATTTTTGCGACTTAAATTAAATTTACTATTTTGTTTAAAACCATTTAATTCAATTGACATTTCACTCATATATTTAAAATTATCATCAAAGAAATTAAAAATTGGCACTCAATATAAATAACTATAATTAAATTTATCAAAATCTCGGCGTTGTATCATTAAATAATCAAGTTTATCTTGAAACTGATTATACTGATATTCACCATCATTTTTAGTTATTACTGTTGGTAATAATTGCTCGTTATCTTTTTCAAGTAAAGGAGGCATTTCGGCATAGAATGAAGTTAAATAATGTTTAAAATCGTGTAGTTTATCCACTAATCCAATTGTAATTTTTACATTGACAATTTCTGATATAGTATAAATATCTGTTTTAAATCCACTACCAGGAGTATTAAAAGATTGTAATGTTCCATTTTTTTTATAAAAATTAAACGCAGAAATTCAGTTTTTATAACCAAACAAACGAAATCGGTTTGGATATTCAAGCTCAACATCACTAGACTAGGTCAGGTAAAACCGCTTTCACTTATATCTAATCAATAATCACCATGATGAATTAATTTAGTGTTTTTTAAACTAGCAAACTTTAAATTACAACTATTACCACATTGACCGGGATTTGTAGCTCGTTTTTCTCGCTTTATAAAGGATTGTTCCATATTAGGTTTTGATGGTTGTTTTGTATCAAAGAACGCCCCTAGCGGTACCAAACTAATAAACATTATAATAAATCAAGAAATAATCTTATGCATTTCATCACGCCTTAAAACTATTTTTTATCACTTTAAAAGCATCAGAAAATTTATACTGTTGATGTTGTGGACATTCACAATTAGCAACTTGCATTTGATGCTTTCTAAAAACTTTATTAAAGTAATAACCCCTAATAAATAACTTAATAGCAGTTATTAACAAATAAACCATTAATAATCAAAAATACACTTTAAGAAATACATTTTGAAAATCAAATAATATAAAATCTTTAAAAAACTCATCTGTGTTAGTTCTAATTCTTGTTAAAAATACTCAAATTATAACCATAACAGTATGAAATATAATAAAAAAATGTATAAAACCTAAAATGCTTTTAAATCATTTAATGCTTAATATTTTCTTTAACTTTTTCATTTTTTAACTCCTTTTAAAATATTTTTTTATTCAGTAGGTCCTCTTAAAATTAAATATATTGTTGATAAAATACAAATCGTTCCTAAAATTTGGAAAATCGGATGTTGGGAAAATAACCTTATCATTGGTTTAAACAAATCTAAAATTTTAATATTACTTGATAGAACTTTATTAAAATATTCTAAACCCTCACGCACATAGGCTCATAAACCTAAAAAGTCATTTAAAGCAAAAATAGAAAAAACAGAAACAAGAATAAATAACATTATTAATTTAAACATTTTCTAAAAACTACCTTTTTATTCGCCGTCCGTGTTGGTTAACTCACGGTCTGTTTTTAGAACTATTACCACTAAATTTCTTAATTGGACTACTAGATGATTGTTTCTTAGTTCCTCAATTAGCAACTGATTTTCGATATTTTTTACGAAAACCAACTTTTGGTCGTTCAATATGAATACCTAAAATGCCACCAATCACAAGATTTATCACAAGTATAATTAGCGGAAAAATAATAATGCGAATATCTGTTCCCGGAATGGTTAAAGTTCAAATTAAATCAAAAACTTTATAAAACATATCGCCAATCAAACTAGCCATTTTTTCTAAGTTTTCCATTTTTTATTGTTCCTTTCATAGAGTAAAATAATGTTGTGGTTGATTGCGTTTTTAGTAGCGACAATATTAGAAAGGAGCTGAAATATGATAAATAGTCCAACCGCAGAAGAAGCTTTCTTTAAAATTTTTAAAAGGCGCCTGAACTCTTGTATATAATATATTTGAGTTTTTATTTGGTTTTGCACCAATAGCAATTTTTTTCTGAATTATGATTGTTATTGGAATTGTGCTGATAATGAAACAAAAATATTAAATAAAACTTAATTTAATTTAATTAATGTCTAAATAATAATTATCGCTACTAAAAACGGGGTTAACCGTTATTTTTCTTCTTCAGATTATTTTTTAACTTAGTAAGTATTTTGCTAAATTTTTCCATTTTTAAATATTCTAATGCTTCAATATCCATTACATTATCATTTCAAAATTTATGTTGATAATTATCATTCAAAGCACGATTACTTAATTCACGCAAGAATGATAAATATTTATTATCATAAAGATTTAAAATTGACATTGGAATTTTCAATTTAAAGAAATAAATATCTAATTCCGGAATGCTACGATACTTGATTTTGCGACCTTTTTTATCATTTTTAGCATTTATTAAAGTTAATCGTCATTGTTCGTTTTCGCTCGCCATTTTTAAAGTGCCATAAATAACTTGTAAATAAGGACGAAAGATACTAACCGGTTTTTTTCTAATACCAACAATTATTGAATTCGCAATATCACGAACTTTAACTCATATATGTTCGGATCGTTGTCCGCTTGCTAATACAATATGGGTAAATTGCCGTGCTGAAGCAAAATATTCTTGTAAACCTTGAGTTACTCTATCATTTTCTTTATAGTCAGTTCCTTCTAAAAATAAGTTAGTTTCATCTCATAACAGCAAATGCTTTTCTTCTAATATCGGATAATTATAATCCAATAAAGACATATGTCCTAATGAAAGCATTTGTTTATTGGTAATCGGAGAAGTAGAAATCATTTTTCAATCGCTTAATAAGTAAGGAGCTAAAACCATTAAAGCGTTTTTCCCAGTCCCTAAGGCACCAATTATTAAATTTAAGGGTGAATTTAATAAGAAATTAATAAAACTAAGACGAGCAAAGAAATGAGAAATTTTAGTATATAAAATATACAAAGCAATTAGTAAGTAAATAACATCAAATAACATTCTTCAACTTTGAGGATTATAATAATGCAAAATCGCGCCATAGAATCACGCAATAATAAATAAAGCGCGATTTAAAGCGACAAAATCATATAATCTTAAATTTATTTTTTTGAATAATAGCACCACTTAAATCACACTTTCTTTATTTTTATTACTATCTGCCAGGCATTAATTTTTCAAACATTTTGAAAGCGATTAAAAATAAACCAATAATCACGCCAAGCAAGAAAACTCAATATGTAGCAAAAAAATTAACGACATTTGGCATATTACCACCAATAATATCAGTCCAAATATTACCAAATGCTTTAATTAATGCTTTTCATAAGTTAGTAACCGCTTGTTCACCAGTAATTGCTACTGGTGGTGTTGTTGCTCCATCAAGAAAAATTCTAAACATATAATCACCCCCTTTCTAAACAAAATATGATTTAACCTTATAAAATAAAATAAACATAAATAAGACGATGAATACTAATACCATTCAAAACGCAATATTTGCTATTAAAAGTCAAGGTAGTTCTTTGGTTAAATCAATTTCTTTACCAGAAACTCACGCCGGAATAGTTGTAATTTGGATAAATAAATCTCAAAAATACAATTTTGTCATTTCTCAATCTAAATCTTTTCAAGCAACTAAAAACATAATAATTACCGCTTAAAAGGTCAAAAGAGTAGAAAAATAATGGCTGAAAACAGCATTACAATTATTAAAATTGAAAACAAAAATACAACTTGGGGTGGTAAATCGGCAGTTGGATAAATTAATTCAATTAACTCAATAATTATTTTTTTAAACATTTTCTAAACCTACTTTTTAATTTCTTTTTCATCTTGTTCTAACAAATTTCGTTTAAACTTTGCAATAAATATTCGTTGTGAATAAGTAAAATCTTTTGGTAGCTGTTTTGCTTCACTACCATATTTCTTTTTATCTTTAAAAAACCGATAAATATTAACAGCAATATAGTATGCTAGTAATAATGTTAAAATCGTAAAAAATACTAATCCAAATATATTCATCTTCCTTTTCTCCTTAATTTTTTAATTAATTTATTTTTTTAAACAATTATGTTCAACAAAATCAACACAAAGTCAATTATCACCAACTAAATCAGTTCTAACAGAATCAACTGTAGATTTATAAGCTCAAATTTTTTGTTCTAATCCAGTTTTTTTATTAATAGAATATATAAACTCTCGACAATAATTTTTAGGTGGTTCATCCACGCTAACTCACATTGTCATTTCTAAAACTCCAAAACTATTTTTTACTACACGAAATCAAAAAAATGCAATAACTTAGTTAAATAACTCAACTCATCCATAACTAGCGGGCGGAGCATACGCTTTCCGCACCGCTTCGCCACTATAAACATCAACCAAGATGTTTTTTTTATTTACCTCTATTCTTAAGGCACCTTAAAACACCTTTAAAATTAATTTTTAAAATAATTAAAACTTACATCCTTTTTATCGTTCTCTTTTTCAACAATAAAAAAATTTAACAATTCTTGTCCTATAATCAAATTAGACTCCTGCTCTTTCTTATTAACTGAAACCAACTGATACTCACCATTTCTAATTATTCCAATACAAATAGAATTTTCATATTTGCCTTTATAAACAAATCGTTTTGAAAATCAAATACCAATAGGATTACTAAATCACGGAATTTCTGGTGCTTTAATAAGAATTGCGTTTTGTGTTTCTTTTAAAAGATATTTTTTAGTATTTAAAAAAATATTTTCAATATTTCTCACATACATACCATCCTTACAAATATATTTAGTTATATTAAACTAAGTTAAATATTTATTTTTTTAAACATTTATGTTTAACAAAATTTGTTAGTAAACTTCGTTTACTAATTAACTTAGTTTATTATTATCAAGGCACAAAAAAATATAAGGCATAATTAAAAATAATAAGTGTTAATTTAACCTTATATTTTTTTGCAATAAATAAATGAGCTCATATTTATTTATTAATTAACAGCAAGTTTGTAGAAACCAAAATCTTGTCATATTTATATGGTTTCTACTAAAAAATGTTTTGCGGGTGGTCTTATTTGGATAATAACGATTGTGTAATTTTCCCTCAATTAAAATAATATTGTGTTCTTTTAATTTTAAGAATTCTTTTTGCAACTTTTCTTCATAAATAGAGAGCATTGTGTAGTTAAGACTCGCTCAACTAACTTGAACATTACCAACTTTAACAACAACACTACTAATAGCTATTTTTTGTTTAAATTCTGTGATTTTGGGAATATCTTTTAAAATAACTGTCAAATTTACAAAATTAACATAGTCAATTACTTTATTTTATTTTTTTTGTTTTTAGTGCTTTTAACATTTTGTTTTACCTCATTACCTAAAAAGTATTGAATATGTTTTCACGCATCGTGCTCGTGTTTGGTAAGTTTTAAATTTCCTTTGTAAAAAAATCCTTTATTTTTAGAAGGCTCTTGTCTAAGAAAGTGTCAATGATATTTAAACCTTAAAAGACTGCTTATTGCTCCAATAAGTTCTGAGGTTTCTAAAGGATTGGTAATCGTTCTACCTTTAGTTAAGAAAAAATTTTCAATAATAAACAATGGCTTAAAATTTTCTATTCTTTTAAAATTATCAAATAATTTTTTGATTTTAAAAATTGCTTGTTCAACGCTTTCAGAAATTATTGTTTCGTTAAATTCAATGCATGAATTTTCAAAATTCCAAAGAACAATACCAGTAGAACCGATTCCTACGGGGTCGATACCAATTATATAATTCATAAACTAAATACTTACCTTATGACAACCACATTTTTTGTTGAGTAATCGGAAGCGGCGAACCACGCCTCAATAAAGATTTAGAAATATTATATTTTTCTCCTTATCCTTATGTGTTGTTAGCAAAGAAAATGAGTACATTTTTCTTGTGGCACACAGCAATTTTGATAATCATAAGTTTTTTTTAGTTCTCCGCTTACAATAATTTTCTATTCTTTTAAACTCACATTGCAATGATTTTTCTTTCAATTGACAATTAATTGCTTTTAACGCTGTAATTAATTCTTTATAAGAATATTTTTGGCGTAACGCTTTAAGTCAATAAAAATGTTTGTTTTCCATTAATTAATCTTCCTCAATTATTTCTTTATAAATAATTCATTTCCGCGGACGAATGGCTTTTTTCTTGTAATAAATTACAGTTTTTAATGAGTGGACTTTTCTTTCAAAATTAAGATCATTGCGCGAAAGCCCATAATAGCGTTCTACAATTTCGGCAATACTATCATAAACACCGACTAACTCATTGGTTTCACAATAATATATAACATAACAATATTTTTTAGCCATTTCGTACTTGTTCAAGATTTAATAACTAATTTAAATCAGTTTCTTTTAGTCATTCGGGAATAATATAATTAAAATTAATATCTTTATCAAGTTCAGATTTTTTAATATTTTCTAAAAATTTTTGTCGATTTTTAATTTTAACTTCTTCATACAAATTAATAATTTCTTACCCCTTAATGGTTGTAATTTTCTGTGTACCGTTGGTATCACACTTAATAACTTCATAATCATTTTCTGTAAAAATACCGATCACCATATGATTTGCATATTTAATTGATGGGTATACTAGTTTGCGAGGAACTCAAGAACCGCCGCCAATATTGGGAATTGATAGTAAAATCGCATTTGTTGTTTCAGCAACAATATATTTTTTATTTAAAAATAAATTTTTTAAGTTAGTCATTATTTATTAACTCCTCATATCAATAATTTTTTATTTTTTGTAAAAAAATAATATATATCCTTCCTTATATGCAATTTCCTAGTTAGCTAACTAGGTGCGAGAAATGCTCGAAATTACCAAAAAGCATTTTTAGGTACACCTAAAAAGTGTTCTCATATTTACAACACAATTTTTAGATAGAATTTAGTTTTTTGTTTGAACAAGTTAATAAAGTTAGTTTAATTTTATTAATTAAAATACCGCCTTTAAAAAATTATTGTTAAGAGGGAGGAGTACTCTTGCTGGTCTAAAATGGTTACCTTACACACATAATATAAACCAATCTCCAATATTTATCGAAGTGCATATTTTGTTTTACAAAAGAACAAAAAAGACGATAATTATCGTCTTTTTATTATTTCACTACCTCTTTGTTATACGCCCCACAGGCGTTAAATAATTTAGGCTGCCGTGAATTCGAATGTTGTTATATCAATTAACAAAATCAAATAATTCGCATTTTAATTGTGTTAAATTTTCAAATTTTTTACTCTTGATAAATCCCGTTTTAAAAGTTTTGTAAGTTGTTTCAGCCATAGTATTGTCATAAGGACAACCCTTCGCACTCAATGATCTTTTAATATTAAAGGTTAGTAAAATTTTATCAATGATTTTATTTTTGAACGCATTACCACGATCAGTATGAAATAAAGTTATTTTATTTAATGGTCGTGTTATTTTATGAAAAGCTTGTTGAACTAGTTCAGCGGTTTTGTTTGGTATGGCGCTATAGCCAATTATTTATCGATTAAACAAGTCAATTAATAAACAAATATAATGTCATTTTCCTCCAACTTGCACATATGTTAAATCACTAACAACAACTTCATTAGGTTTTTTGTTATTAAATTGACGATTTAAAACATTACTAATCTGGTCGTTATTAACCATTGTTTTATGATTGCGATATTTTAATTTGGTGTATTTAGAAACCAAATTATTTTTGATCATAAGGAATCTGATTTTTCGACGTGATAAGATAATATCTTTTCTCATTAAAACAGCTTTAATTTTACGACTTTTATTAAATGCACTGATAACTTCTTCTTCATAATTATTAACATCATACTTAACACAATTATTAGTTTGATAATAATATGTTGATTTTGCTATTTTTAATATTTGACACATTTTTAGCACGGAATATTTTTCTTTATTATTGTTAATAATGCTTATTTTTTGACAATTATCGGTGCTGCTCGCTTTAAAATGTCATTTTACATTCGTAATTGTTGGTTTTCTTTTCGCAAGTAAATTAATTCATTTTCTTCGACAGTGCGATTATCTTGCACTTTAAATGACCCAAAATTATTAAAATTTTCAATTCACTGAATATACGGCTGATTTTGAAACTACGTATTCTTTAATAATTTCAACAATGCTTTTTCCGTTTTGATAAAGCATGACAATTTGTTTTTTAAATTCATTTGAATATGAGTTTTTCCCCATTTTTATCTTCCTACTTTCTTAATAATTTTATTTTATTTGAAAGTCCACATAAATATGGTCCAACTTATTGTAACCTATCCACGAGGTCATTTTTTAATATTAAAAGTTGGTAAACGAATAAATACGATGGATTATCGTGATTTATTAATTAAAGAATTACAAAAACATTATGTAAATATTAATTATGACAAAATAATTGTTTGTGGTGATGGTGATGCTTCAATTAGAGAAATTGCCAATAGTTTTGGTAATGTTAGATATATTTTAGATGGTTGTCACGCTATTAAAAAATTAAAACAAACGGCATTTAATATTATTTTTGAAAATCGCAAAGTAGCATTAAATAGTTGAATTAAATTATATAAGGATGGCAATCATCAAGAATTAATCGAAACCATTCGTAATATTGCTAAAAATGAATTAAATAAAGATATTAAAATAAATTTAAGGAAGGCGAGTAATTATTTCAGTAATAATAAGCATGGCATTCATCATCAAAATTTAGAATGAAATATTGGTTGTAGCATTGAAAGTGATGTATCTCATTTAGTAAAACAACAATTAGGATATGGGGCGAAAATATATAATCATAAGAATTTAAATAACCTATTACATTTAAGAATGGCAAATTTAAACAAATTAAATGTATTACATTATATTAATGAAAGTATTAATTCAGAAATAAAAATCAGAAAACAAATATATAAAAATTCATTATGAAATAAATATAATAATAAAAATGATGATAGTTGAATTAACTATAAAGATAATGCTGTAACAAATAAATATAATAGATTTAAGTAAGTAAAAATATTAGTTAAAATTTAATAAAATTAAAAAAATTTTTTAATTTTGTAGAAAACTCTTGATATTTATTGAATATACTTAATTTTAGGTATATTTTTAATATGATAGAGGTGGATAATAATTATGGAAAAAATAATTCAAGAACTAGTAAATACTTTAACAGATGATCAATTTTTAGAATTTTATGAAAAAGTCAAACAACAAGCAGAATTAATAAAAAAACAAAAACGTTTAAATGAAATTGATCAAAAATTTAGAGCACAAGGTATTAAATGCCCTAAATGTGAATCTCACCATTGCGTTAAAAATGGACATAATTCAGAAGGAAAAAAATATTTATGTAAAAATTGCCATGAAAGTTTGGACGCTTCCCGTAATCATTTTATTTATTGAAGTCATTTAAATTATGAACAATGAAATTTATTGATTCAAATTTCATCGCTGGGGCAATCTAGTAAAACAATTTCTCGTTTTATTAAAACTACATTAAAAACTGCTTGATATAATCGTCAAAAATTAATGAGATTAAAACAATTAGAAAATACCCAATTAAAATTTAAAAAATTATCTGGTAAAATCCAAATCGATGAAACATTTATTAAAGAAATTCATAAAGGAAATTTCAAACATAAAACTGATCCACGAAGAATTAACCTTGACCCATTCGCAACTAATACTAAATGCTGTATTCAAATGGCAGTTGATAATAATAACAATATTTATGTTAAATCCACAAACACCAAACGTTTACAAAAACAATGAGTTATTGAAAATATGAACAAAGAATTAATTAATCAAAATTCAATTATTACTTCTGATATGCAAAAATTATATTTTTTAGTAGCAAAACAAACAAATTCTACTTTATGTGTAACTAAAACAACAATTAATCCTGAAGCTAGTTATCGTAACTTAAATAAAATCAGTAAATTACAATCTAGTCTTAAAGAAGCCTTAATTCATTATCATGGTTTAGGTTTTACTAATATTCAAAATTATTTAAATCTCTGAAAATGAAAATACCAACATAAGGGTTTAACTCCAAACCAACAAACAGTGGTATTATATTTTAATGTATAAAAAATTAAAGTAAAAATATTAATTTTACATAAAAGCCTTTTAAAATTATCAAGTTGATGATTTTTTTTATTTTATCAAGAGCTTTCTACAAAATTAAAAAAAATTTTTCATTGTGTAAAAATTCAATAATATGATAAAATGGTAACGAATAAAAATGACAATAACAAGAAAGGCAGGGTTAGTTTAGTAATTAAATAATATAATTAGCTGATTTTTTATTTCTTCAAAGCAATACCTAAGAAAACTAAACGCGACCTTTTTAAAATATTGCTAAAAAATGATAAAAAATGTAAAATAAATAATAATATTTAGATAAATATATTTATTTGGGAGGATAAAAAATGGCAAAAATTTTAAAGTTGTTAAGCAACATAACAATTATTGCTATCGCCGGTAGCACAGTAGAACTTGCAGAAATAGATATTATCTTTAATTATTGTTCATTAATCAGAAGAAGTATGAGTAAAGTTTTATTAAAAATAAGTAGTAATTTAGTTAAAATTTTTTCTACTAAAAAACAAGCAGAAAAATCTAACAAATTAATTTTAAATAAAATAATTGTCATAATGAATTTGGTGTTCTTAACATCAAAAAGCAGTTGTCAACAAATATTACTTTACCAATCAGAATCAATAACAACAACCGAAGAAACGACGGGTGTCAGTGATAAATTTAAAAATGAAAGTCAAGATTAACACAAATAAGGAGTTTAAATAAATGCGAATTATATTATCAGGAGTTGTGGGAGCTGGTAAGTCAACTATTAGTGAAAAATTATCAAAAAGATATGCCGATTATTTATTAATGAATGAGCCAGTAAATGAAAATCCATATTTGGATGAATATTATCGTGATCCGCAACAAACAGCTTTTAAAATGCAAGTATATATGTTAATGGCGCGAAGTCAACAATTAAAATTAACTAAGGGTAAAGCAAATGTAATTTTTGATCGCAGCGTGATGGAAGATGTTATTTTTGTTGAAGTGTTAAAAGACTTACAACTTATTAATGATATTGATTATCAAGTTTATTGTGACTTTTATCACAATGTGGTTTTAGAAAGTATTTATTTAGATAATTTAATTACTCCGGACTTAATTGTTTTTTTGCGCGTGTCTTCATCAACGGCGATTCAGCGCATAAAAGTTCGTGGCCGAACTAGTGAATTATTAGTTGATGAAAATTATTGAGTTTTATTAAATGAGAAGTATGAACAATGATATGAAAAATATAAAACTAAGTTTAATTTTTTAGTTATTGAAAGTGATGATAAGTCAATTGATGAAATAACTAATATTATTATTAGTAAATTAAAATAAAAATAAATCACTAAGTAGAAGGTAAATATTTATTACCTTCTACTTTTTGTTATTTTAGGTTAGTGTTATAATTTATTGTGAAATGATTATCTAATGATTGCTTAGTTGTGCACGATAAATTCATTTAGGGAGTATTCTAATGTCGCTAATAAATGTGATATTATTTGTTTTAGTTGTTAGACATTTTTATGTCCAATAACCTAGATTTTGGATATTTATTGAAGTTAGTAAGAAAATTTCTTACTAAAAAATAAAGGAGAATTATAGATGCGTGATTGAAAAAGTACTTTGTTAATGCCACAAACTATGTTTGAAATGCGAGCTAATTTAAAAGATAAAGAATTGCATTATCAGCAAAAGTGGCAAAAAGAACAATTATGGTCACAAATTTTATTGAAAAATGAATTTGGTAAAAAGTTTATTTTACATGACGGACCACCTTATGCTAATGGTAGTATTCATGTTGGTCATGCTTTGAATAAAATTTTAAAAGATATTATTGTGCGAAATCGTAGTTTTAATGGTTATTATGTACCATTATTATTTGGTTGAGATACACATGGATTGCCAATTGAAACCGCAATTACTAAGTTAAATATTGAGTGAAAAAAATCAGATCCAGTTTTATTTCGTAATAAGTGTTATGAATATGCTCAAGAGCAAATAGCAATTCAAAAGCAACAATTTGCTCGTTTAGGATTATTAAATATTCCTAATGATGAATATATTACTTGTGTTCCCGCATATGAAGGTTATCAAATTGATTTTTTAATAATGATGATTGAACAAAAGCTTATTTATCGGGGATTAAAACCTGTATATTGGTCACCAAGTAGTCAGACAGCGTTAGCTGAAGCAGAAGTAGAATATATGGAAAAGACATCACCAAGTATTTTTGTTGCTTGTGATTTGAAAGCGGGTAATGGTGTTTTAGATAATGATGTGCGATTAGTAGTATGAACGACAACACCGTGAACATTAACTAGTAATCAATTTATTGCTGTTGGCAGAGATATTGAATATGTTGTTATTAACTCCAACCAAGGTAAATTGGTCGTTGCTAAGGAATTATTAGCAAAAGTTAGTGAACAATGCCAGTTATTAGATGTTAAAGTTGTTAACCAATTAATTGGTGCTAATTTAGTTGGTATTACTTATTTTCATCCGTTATATAGCAATATTATTAATAAAGTAGTTTTAGGACATCATATTACTTTAACTGAGGGGACAGCATTAGTTCATACTGCTTGTGGTTTTGGCGTTGATGATTTTATTATTGGTCAACAAAATAATACGGCCCCAATTGTTAGTGTTGATGATGCTGGTTATTTTACTGATATAATTAATGATGAACAATTATATGGTAAATTTTATGAAGATACTAATAAAATTATTACTACCAGATTAAAAGCTGACAATAAATTATTAGCTTTAGCTTTTATTAAGCATTCTTGTCCTCATGATTGAAGAACTAAAAAGCCAATTATTTATCGCGCAACTGAACAATGGTTTGTTGCTATTAGCGCGATTAAATCACAATTATTGGAACAAATTAATCAAGTTAAATATTTACCAGTTTGAGGGCAAGAAAGAATGCGTCAAATGATTATGCATCGTGATGATTGATGTATTTCGCGTCAAAGATTATGGGGAGTACCGATTACTATTTTATATGGTGAAGATAATGAACCGATTTATGATGTGGCATTAATTAAACATTTTCGTGATTTAATTGCGCAATATGGAACAACAATTTGATGAAGTTGATCATTAGATAAGTTATTGCCAAAAAATTATGTGCATCATCAAGCCCCTAATGGTAAGTTTCGTAAAGAAACTGATATTATGGATGTTTGATTTGATAGTGGAATTTCGCATTGAAACTTGTGGCAACAAAAGCATTGAAAATATCCTGTGGATCTTTATTTAGAAGGCAGTGATCAGTTTCGAGGATGATTTAATTCTTCATTAACTACGGGTGTTATTAGTCCATTAAAACGAGCTCCTTATGAACAAGTAATTATTCATGGCTTTATTAATGATGAAAAAGGTAAAAAAATGTCAAAATCATTAGGTAATGTTGTTGACCCTTTGGAAGTATGTACTACTTATGGTAGTGATATTTTACGATTATGGGTTTCATCAGTTGATTACACTGATGAAATGAAAATTGGTAATGATATTTTAAAACAAATTAGTGAAACCTATCGTAAGATTCGTAATACAATGCGTTTTATGTTAGGAAATTTATTTGATTTTAAATTAGAACATATTGTTAAAGAGTATGAAATAGTTGATCAGTATTTATTAGTTAAAACTCAAGAATATCATCAAGCAACCCAAGTAGCATATAATAATTATGATTTTAATGAAGTATATGTATTAACAAATAATTTTATTGTTAATAGCCTTTCAGCATTTTATCTTGATTTTACTAAAGATATTTTGTATATTGAAGAAGCAAATAGTATGCGTCGAAAAAAAGTACAAACAACAATTTATTATATTTTACAAGCGCTATTGTTTAATTTGGCACCAATTTTAGTTCACACTTGTGAAGAAGTTTATGAGCATTTATCGTTAACAAATAAATTATCTTCAATTCATTTAATGGATATGGTCGTCTTGCCAACATTTGAAAATATTAAGGAAATTAAAAATATTGGATATAAACTTTTACAATTACGCGAAGATGTTAATAAGGCATTAGAACTAGCAAGAAATGAAAAGGTTATTGGTAAGTCTTTACAAGCTCAAGTTATTATGGAGTTAAATGATAATTATCAAGAGTTAGCAACAATAAATAGTTTAGGACAAATGTTTATTATTAGTGAGTTAATTGTTACTAACAATTTAAGTGAGGGTGTTCAGTATCCAACGGCTAAAATTGCGGTAAAATTAAAACTTGGTGATAAGTGTCTTCGTTGTTGAATGATTGTGAGTGTTACGATGGATGAACTTTGTTCTCGTTGTCAAAAGGTTATTAGTAAATTAGAGGAAAATAAATAATGAATCGTCATTTAAAACAGTGAAAAAATTCATTTAAGGAATATTTCAGTAATTATACTTGAAATTTAAAGAAAAAATTATTATTTTTAATAGGTATTTTTATTCTGATTTTAATTGATTTTTTAATTAAAAATGTTGTTATTAATAATTTAAATGAAAATGAAATGGTTAATTTTTTACCAGGATTTATTCAAATAGAGTTAGTATATAACACAGGAGCGGCATTTGGAATTGGTGCTGAAAATCCTCAATTAATGGTTGTTGTGCAAAGTATTATTATTTTGTTAATTTTAGTAGGATTTTTATTTGCCCAAACAACAATGATGAATACTGGTTTAGCATTAATTGTTGCTGGCGCATTAAGCAATTTTGGTGATCGGTTTTCAAATCAAATTGTTGAATGAGGCGTTGTTGATTATTTTTCTTGACAATTATTTCCGCCATATTCAATTTTTAATATTGCCGATATGTTTGTGCTTGGCGGAACAGCGGTAATTATTTTTGCAATTATTTTAACACCAATAACTAGTTATTGAGAACAATAAGATGAAAAATAAATTAGTTATTATTGTCGAAGATGCACCAAGTATTAAAAGAATTGATAAGTATTTGCAATTAAAATTTTCTGCGGTTAGAGGACTTTCTCGTAGCCAAATTCAAAAATTAATTACTAATGAAAAAGTTATTGTTAATAATCAAATTATTACTAATAACTATAATGTTAAGCAAAATGATGTGATTACAATTAATTTTCAAGAAGAGAAATCTTGACAAGGCGAAAATCTTGATGAAAAAGATTTAGATATTGTTTATGAAGATGAGTACTTATTGGTAATAAATAAACCAAAAAATCTTGTTGTTCATCCCGGAGTTGGTAATTGAGATAATACACTAGTTAATATTTTATTAGCTAAAGATATTAAATTATCTGATAATGATATCGCAAGACCAGGTATTGTCCATCGTTTAGATAAAAATACAACAGGGTTACTTATTATTGCTAAATGTAATTCTGTTCATCAAAAGTTAACTAGTCAGTTACAAAATAAATCTTTAACTAGAAAGTATTTTGCTCTTGTTCGTGGTATTATTAATAAAGAGAATGGCTTTATTGATGGTCCCATTGGTCGTGATCCTAAAAATCGTAAACGAATGGCGATTGTTTTTAAAAATAGTAAACCAGCTCAAACTAAATTTAATGTTATTAAAAGATTTTTAGAAAGTAATATTACTTTTCTTGAATGCGAGTTATTAACAGGAAGAACACATCAAATTCGTGTTCACCTAAGTTCTATTAAACATCCTATTTTAGGAGATCATTTATATGGAATTAAACAAGATTTAGATGAACCTTATGAACAATATTTACATGCTCATGAGATTGCATTTATTCATCCTATTAGTGGTAAGAAAATGCAGTTGAATCGTGAATTACCAGAATCTTTTAAAACAAGGTTAGATAGTTTACAATAAGGTTTTTAATCACTTAGTGATAAGATTTATCTAATAAGGGAGTATGACAATGGAAAGAAATACATTTGATATTTTAAAAATGCAATTAGTTGAGTATTTTAAACAAATTGAAAAATATCAAATTCATCAGCGGAAATGACGCTGAAAGCGAAATAAAGAACATAATTTATATTTAATTAATTTATTTAATAAGAGTTATCAAGTTATTAAGATTTTGGATTATTTGAATCATCCAGAGATGTGATCGGCAAAAGATTTAAAACAAAATCAATTAGATATTGATAGTTTTCGTAAAGAAATTGCTACTAGTAGTCATAGTAAATTACAAGTATTAACAATTGTATTAACTAAGGTTATTCATGAACCATTGCTTTTTAGTAATAACGATGGGATTGTTTTTGTTAATCCAGAAACTTTAGTTGCGCAATTGAAACCAATTTATTCACAAATTGATCAAATTAAAACCATTACTTTTCAAGAAAAACCTAGTAATGATGACGAAGTTTTTGACCCGAAGTCAATTACTAGTGATGATTTAAAAGAAGGTTCGTTATTACAAAAAAGAATGAAGGATTTTCATAATTTAACAACTAAGCAAAATATATTTTTAGCTTATGTGTTTACATTTATTCCCATGCTAGTGCCAATTTTAGTGCCATTTTTTGTGCCACAAATTCGTGAGATTTTGCAAGGAAAAAATGATAATAGTTTAATTGATGGAGGATTCGAGTCACAATTAATGTTAGGCGGTTCTTATAAACATTTAATTTTTCAAGCTGGTCAGTTTTGGCGATGAATAGTTTATCCATTAGCGGGTGATAATATGTTTAATTTATTTTTATCGTGTTTAGTTATTTTTTATTGTGCTCGTTTAGTTGAGTCATTTTATAAACCATGAAAGTTAGGGTTAATTATTCTTTGTACAACAGTAATTGTTGGCTTTACTCATTCAGTTGTTGCTAGTGCGATGTATCATTTTAAGTCGCAAAAGATACCAAATATTTTAACAGGACCTTTATATTGAGCATGAATGGTAATTCCACCACTTTATATTTTTAGTTTTACTAAAAATGATTTTTCAGCTTTTGTTGTTCGCAGAAGACTAATTTTACCAACAGTTTTTATGTTTGTAACATTTATTTCAAGTGGTGACCGTTTAGCAATGCCATTAGTTTCGACTTTTTTCGTTAGTTTTTTTATTAGTTATTTTTTAGGTTATGCTAAACAAGCATGAGAATGAAAGCGCGGTGTTGCTGTTGTTGCTGTTTTACTATTAGTGTTAGTGGTATTAATTTTATATTTAACTAATAATCGTTTTTTTACTGATGAAGATGGTTGAACTCATACAATTCTTGAAGATTATGTTAAGCTAGGTTTAATTTCACAGGAAAAATTAGATATTGTTGGTATATTTAGATAGATGATGTCAAAACGCTTATGTTATTTAACAGGGTGTATAACACAAAGAGGTAGGGAAATAAGAAAAAGACGATAATTATCGTCTTTTTTGTTCTTTTGTAAAAAAATATGCAACTTCGTATACATATTGGAGATTGGTTTATATTATGTGTGTAAGATAACCATTTTAGACCAGTAAGAATACTCCTCTTAACAATAATTTTTTAAAGAAGGTAGGTATTTTAATTAATAAAATTAAACTAACTTTTTAATTTTTTAGAAAAATCTTGATATTTATTGAATATACTTAATTTTAGGTATATTTTTAATATGATAGAGGTGGATAATAATTATGGAAAAAATAATTCAAGAACTAGTAAATACTTTAACAGATGATCAATTTTTAGAATTTTATGAAAAAGTCAAACAACAAGCAGAATTAATAAAAAAACAAAAACGTTTAAATGAAATTGATCAAAAATTTAGAGCACAAGGTATTAAATGCCCTAAATGTGAATCTTACCATCGTTAAAAATGGACATAATTCAGAATGAAAACAAAAATATTTATGTAAAAATTGCCGTGCAAGTTTTGACGCTTTCCGTAATCATTTTTATTTATTGAAGTCATTTAAATTATGAACAATGAAATTTATTGATTCAAATTTCATTGCCGGGGCAATCTAGTAAAACAATTTCTCGTTTTATTAAAAATACATTAAAAACTGCTTGATATAATCGTCAAAAATTAATGAAATCAAAATAATTAGAAAATACCCAATTAAAATTTAAAAAATTATCTGGTAAAATCCAAATCGATGAAACATTTATTAAAGAAATTCATAAAGGAAATTTCAAACATAAAACTGATCCGCGAAGAATTCGCCTTGACCCATTCGCAACTAATACTAAATGTTGTATTCAAATGGCAGTTGATAATAATAACAATATTTATGTTAAATCCACAAACACCAAACGTTTACAAAAACAATGAGTTATTGAAAATATGAACAAAGAATTAATTAATCAAAATTCAATTATTACTTCTGATATGCAAAAATTATATTTTTTAGTAGCAAAACAAACAAATTCTACTCTATCTGTAACTAAAACAACAATTAATCCTGAAGCTAGTTATCGTAACTTAAATAAAATCAGTAAATTACAATCTAGTCTTAAAGAAGCCTTAATTCATTATCATGGTTTAGGTTTTACTAATATTCAAAATTATTTAAATCTCTGAAAATGAAAATACCAACATAAGGTTTTAACTCCAAACCAACAAACAGTGTTATTATATTTTAATGTATAAAAAATTAAAGTAAAAATAGTAATTTTACATAAAAGCCTTTTAAAATTATCAAGTTGATGATTTTTTTTATTTTATCAAGAGTTTTCGACAAAATTAAAAAAACTAACTTTATTAACTTGTTCAAACAAAAAACTAAATTCTATCTAAAAATTGTGTTGTAAATATGAGAACACTTCTTAGGTGCACCAAAAAATGCTTTTTGGTAATTTCGAGCATTTCTCGCACCTAGTTAGCTAACTAAAAAATTTATTTTTGAATAAAAAATATATTGTTGCCGAAACAACAAATGTGATTTTACTATCAATTCCCAATAGTGGTGGTGGTTCTTGAGTTCCTCGCAAACTAGTATACCCATCAATTAAATATGCAAATCAGATGGTGGTCGGTATTTTTACAGAAAATGATTATGAAGTTATTAAGTATGATACCAACGGTGCACAGAAAATTACAACCATTAAGGGGCAAGAAATTATTAATTTGTATGAAGAAGTTAAAATTAAAAATCGACAAAAATTTTTAGAAAATATTAAAAAATCTGAACTTGATAAAGATATTAATTTTAATTATATTATTCCCGAATGAATAAAAGAAACTGATTTAAATTAGTTATTAAATCTTGAACAAGTACGAAATGGCTAAAAAATATTGTTATGTTATATATTCTTGCGAAACCAATTAGTTAGTCGGCGTTTATTATAGTGTTGCTGAAATTGTAGAACACTATTATGGACTTTAGCGTAATAATCCTAATTTTAAAATAAAAGTCCACTCATTAGAATGAATAGGTTATATGGATGGGTTACAATAAGTTGGACCATATTTATGTGGACTTTCAAATAAAATAAAATTATTAAGAAAGTAGGAAGATAGAAATGGGAGAAAACTCATATTCAAATGAATTTAAAAAACAAATTGTCATGCTTTATCAAAACGGAAAAAGCATTGTTGAAATTATTAAAGAATACGGAATTTCAAAATCAGCCGTATATCAGTGAATTGAAAATTTTAATAATTTTGGGTCATTTAAAGTGCAAGATAATCGCACTGTCGAAGAAAATGAATTAATTTACTTGCGAAAAGAAAACCAACAATTACGAATGGAAAATGACATTTTAAAGCAAGCAGCACTGATAATTGGCAAAAAATAGGAATGATTAACAATAATAAAGAAAAACACCCCGCGCTAAAAATGTGTCAAATATTAAAAATAGCAAAATAAACATATTATTATCAAACTAATAATTGTGTTAAGTATGATGTTAATAATTATGAAGAAGAAGTTATCAGTGCATTTAATAAAAGTCGTAAAATTTATGGTGCTCGTAAAATTAAAGCTGTTTTAATGAGAAAAGATATTGTCTTATCACGTCGAAAAATCAGATTCCTTATGATCAAAAATAATTTGGTTTCTAAATACACCAAATTAAAATATCGTAATCATAAAACAATGGTTAATAATGACCAAATTAGTAATGTTTTAAATCGTCAATTTAATAACAAAAAACCTAATGAAGTTGTTGTTAGTGATTTAACATATGTGCAAGTTGGAGGAAAATGACATTATATTTGTTTATTAATTGACTTGTTTAATCGAGAAATAATTGGCTATAGTGTCAGACCAAAAAAACCGCTGAACTAGTTCAACAAGCTTTTCATAAAATAACACGACCATTAAATAAAATAACTTTATTTCATACTGATCGTGGTAATGAGTTCAAAAATAAAATCATTGATGAAATTTTAAGCACTTTTAATATTAAAAGATCATTGAGCGCGAAGGGTTGTCCTTATGACAATGCTGTGGCTGAAACAACTTACAAAACTTTTAAAACGGAATTTATCAAGGGTAAAAAATTTGAAAATTTAACACAATTAAAATGCGAATTATTTGATTTTGTTAATTGATACAATATTCGTAGAATACATGGCAGTTTAAATTATTTAACGCCTGTTGAATTTAAGAAAATGACAGTCTAAATAAAAAGTGTCCAAAAAAGGGTCGCCATACCAATAAGTTGGACCATATTTATGTGGACTTTCAAATAAAATAAAATTATTAAGAAAGTAGGAAGATAAAAATGGGGAAAAACTCATATTCAAATGAATTTAAAAAACAAATTGTCATGCTTTATCAAAACGGAAAAAGCATTGTTGAAATTATTAAAGAATACGGAATTTCAAAATCAGCCGTATATCAGTGAATTGAAAATTTTAATAATTTTGGGTCATTTAAAGTGCAAGATAATCGCACTGTCGAAGAAAATGAATTAATTTACTTGCGAAAAGAAAACCAACAATTACGAATGGAAAATGACATTTTAAAGCAAGCAGCACTGATAATTGGCAAAAAATAGGAATTATTAACAATAATAAAGAAAAATATTCCAGGCTAAAAATGTGTCAAATATTAAAAATAGCAAAATCAACATATTATTATCAAACCAATAATTGTGTTAAATATGATGTTAATAATTATGAAGAAGAAGTTATCAGTGCATTTAATAAAAGTCGTAAAATTTATGGTGCTCGTAAAATTAAAGCTGTTTTAATGAGAAAAGATATTATCTTATCACATCGAAAAATCAGATTCCTTATGATCAAAAATAATTTGGTTTCTAAATACACCAAATTAAAATATCGTAATCATAAAACAATGGTTAATAATGACCAAATTAGTAATGTTTTAAATCGTCAATTTAATAACAAAAAACCTAATGAAGTTGTTGTTAGTGATTTAACATATTTGCAAGTTGGAGGAAAATGACATTATATTTGTTTATTAATTGACTTGTTTAATCGAGAAATAATTGGCTATAGTGCCGGACCAAACAAAAACGCTGAATTAGTTCAACAAGCTTTTCATAAAATAACACGACCATTAAATAAAATAACTTTATTTCATACTGATCGTGGTAATGATTTCAAAAATAAAATCATTGATGAAATTTTAATAACCTTTAATACTAAAATATCATTGAGTGCGAAGGGTTGCCCGTATGACAATGCTGTGGCCGAAACAACTTACAAAACTTTTAAAACGGAATTTATCAAGGGTAAAAAATTTGAAAATTTAACATAATTAAAATGCGAATTATTTGATTTTGTTAATTGATACAATAATCTTAGAACACATGGCAGTTTAAATTATTTAACGCCTGTTGAATTTAGAAAATGACAGTCTACATAAAAAGTGTCCAAAAAAGGGTTGCCATACCAAATATGTTGATTTTGCTATTTTTAATATTTGACACATTTTTAGCCTGGAATATTTTTCTTTATTATTGTTAATAATTCCTATTTTTTGCCAATTATCAGTGCTGCTTGCTTTAAAATGTCATTTCCCATTCGTAATTGTTGGTTTTCTTTTCGAAAGTAAATTAATTAATTTTCTTCGACAGTGAGATTATCTTGCACTTTGAATGACCCAAAATTATTAGAATTTTCAATTCACTGATATACGGCTGATTTTGAAATTTCTATTCTTTAATAATTTCAACAATGCTTTTTCCGTTTTGATAAAGCATGACAATTTGTTTTTTAAATTCATTTGAATATGAGTTTTTCCCCATTTTTATTTTCCTGCTTTCTTAATAATTTTATTTTATTTGAAAGTCCACATAAATATGGTCCAGCTTATTGTAACCTATCCATATTTATTTTGTTTTATTATGGGTGAAATAATTATGTTGGAAAAATAATGGCATTTTTGGGATATGTTTGTGTATGGGGATATTGAATGCTGGCCCCATATTTAAATTCATCATTATCATTACAAATGTTAAATGTTGGTAATGCTTTGAGTATTTTAATAAAATTACCTCATAATCAAGGAAATATTCTTTTTGATGCGGTAATTGATAGTTTGAATAAAAATTTTAATTTTGTAGAAAACTCTTGATAAAATAAAAAAAATCATCAACTTGATAATTTTAAAAGGCTTTTATGTAAAATTACTATTTTTACTTTAATTTTTTATACATTAAAATATAATACCGCTGTTTGTTGGTTTGGAGTTAAACCCTTATGTTGGTATTTTCATTTTTAGAGATTTAAATAATTTTGAATATTAGTAAAACCTAAACCATGATAATGAATTAAGGCTTCTTTAAGACTAGATTGTAATTTACTGATTTTATTTAAGTTACGATAACTAGCTTCAGGATTAATTGTTGTTTTAGTTACACATAAAGTAGAATTTGTTTGTTTTGCTACTAAAAAATATAATTTTTTCATATCAGAAGTAATAATTGAATTTTGGTTAATTAATTCTTTGTTCATATTTTCAATAACTCATTGTTTTTGTAAACGTTTGGTGTTTGTGGATTTAACATAAATATTGTTATTATTATCAACTGCCATTTGAATATAGCATTTAGTATTAGTTGCGAATGGGTCAAGGTTAATTCTTCGTGGATCAGTTTTATGTTTGAAATTTCCTTTATGAATTTCTTTAATAAATGTTTCATCGATTATATCAAGCAGTTTTTAATGTAGTTTTAATAAAACGAGAAATTGTTTTACTAGATTGCCCCAGCAATGAAATTTGAATCAATAAATTTCATTGTTCATAATTTAAATGACTTCAATAAATAAAATGATTACGAAAAGCGTCAAAACTTGCATGGCAATTTTTACATAAATATTTTTGTTTTCCTTCTGAATTATGTCCATTTTTAAAGCAATGGTAAGATTCACATTTAGGGCATTTAATACCTTGTGCTCTAAATTTTTGATCAATTTCATTTAAACGTTTTTGTTTTTTTTTATTAATTCTGCTTGTTGTTTGACTTTTTCATAAAATTCTAAAAATTGATCATCTGTTAAAGTATTTACTAGTTCTTGAATTATTTTTTCCATAATTATTATCCACCTCTATCATATTAAAAATATACCTAAAATTAAGTATATTCAATAAATATTAAGAGTTTTCTACAAAATTAAAAACATTTTATATCAACATTAATAAAATAATATTATATAATTCTAAAAGGTGAATAAAATGTTTCTAATTTATGGTAGTGATAAATTTCTTATTAATAAACAAATTCAAAAAGTAATTAATGTTATTAATAAAAATCAACAAATGAATATTTTAAAGTATAGTATGATAAATACTAATATTGATGAGATACTACAAGTTATTTCAATGCCACCATTATTTAACAGTAAACAAATTGTTATTATTGAAGATTGTTGGTTTTTAACTTCTTCTCGTGAGCATCAATTAAGTAGTTTACAATTTAAAAATTTACTTAAATATTGTGAAAATCCCGCACCATTTACTGAGATATTTTTTGTTGTTAACAGTTCTAATATTGATCAACGAAAAAAAATTATTAAAGTTATTGAAAAAACAGGTAAAGTTTTAGTTGTTAAAGAATTAAATGATAGTCAGTTAAAAATGTTTGTTCAAAATTATTTTGTTAAGCATAATACTGAAATTACTAATGAGGGTTTAAATTTATTATTAGAAAGATTACCTAATAGTTTGCAAATTATTGCTAATGAATTAAATAAACTTGTTAATTATAGTAATTCATTAATATTGGAAGATGTTGATGTTTTGGTTAGTCGTTATTTAGATGGTAATATTTTTGATTTAGCTAATGCTTTTATTGTTCGTGATATTTCACAAATATGGCAACGATACTATGATTTTAAAAATAGTAATCAAGATGTTTTGGCAATTATTGGTTTGCTGGCTAATCAACTTAGGACGATTCGTGATATTAAAATTTATCAACAAAGGAATTATGATTTTAATACTATTTGTCAAAAAATGACTATTAATCCTCTTCGGTTAAAAATTCTTGGAAAGTATCTTTTAAAAATTGATGATCAACAAATTCATTATTTATTAGGTAGTTTAAGTAATTTAGATTATAATATAAAAAGAAGTCATGTTAATAAAAATATTGGCTTTGAGATGTTTTTATTGCAATTGTAAGAGGGTGAGTTTATTAATGAATAATAGCAAAAATACTTATAAAAATATTGTTAATTTATTAGTTAATATTTTACAAAGTTCTAAATTGAAACTTAAAGTGATTAAGGATGATGAATTTTATACTTATTTTTTACGATTAGTTAATAGTCTTTTATTTTTAGAACAAGAGCATCACGCTAATTATGAAGGACAACGCTATGCGAGAAGTTTTGTGCAAGTATTAGCTGATTTAAGAGATGAAGAAATAAAAATTTTTAAAGATGATAACTTAACCTTAGAAACTATTGAGAATGATTGTAATTTTTTACAAACTTATATTCTTAATATTTTTCAAATATCAAAACAAGAATTGGTTACACCAACAGTTATTTCTCTTGATATTGTTAAAGAATTATCAAATATTGATTCAAATTTACAAAAGCAATTATTAAAAAATGATAATGTTTTAGTAACTAGTCAGAATAATAATTCTGAACAAATTTCTAATAATAATTCTCAAATTTTAAAAGATAGTGGCGAAAAAGAAACTGAGGCTGATTCACAAAAAAAAGTTAATGAACAATTAATTAATTTGCAAGGTTTAAAATTGTCAACTCATCCGGCAAATAATCAAGGTTTTTATCCATATACTGGTAAACCTAAAGCAATGCCGTTTTTTAAAAGAGTTTTAAGTTATGTTTTTATGTTTTTGTTGGTTATTGTTATTGGTATTAATATTTATGGTTTTATTGCTGAAATTAAGTTAACTGATGTTATTTTAAAAGATAATTTAGCTGAGCCAAAAAGTTTTAATTTTCGGCCAACGTCTATTGCTTGAAATTTGTCAATGTGAAGTATAATTTTAGAAATTTTAACTTATGCAATGTTAACTTATTCTTTCTTTAAAAAACCACAATTTTTAAGAGATAAATATCGGATGCAACCAATGATGTTAATATTTGCCATCATGGCTATTCTTTTTAATTCTATTTATGGTGTGTTTGGATTTTTATCTTATAATTCGTTTGTTCAGTTTTTTAAAAATGCTTTTGATCAAGTTCATAATGTTGATAGTGTCTTAGAGGAAATTTGAAGTAGTTCTAGTTTTCAAGTTTATCGGGTTTTAAAAATTTTGGGTGCTGGTATTGCTATTATTCCGATATTACTAATTTTTATTGTATTTTCTATTAATCCTCGTTTGGATCGTGATAAGTTAATGCAAGCGGATTTGGAATATCAAAAAGCATTGCAGGCAACATTAAAAGGTGAATCGTATGTTATTGATGCATCATTATTTGACCAAGATTTAATTTTAGAAGCTGAAAAGCAGGATGAAAATAATAAAAAGCATGATTTATAGTTTTTATTGCTAGTCAGAAAACAAGTAAGGCAACAAAAAAAAGAGTGCTAACTAACACTCTTTTTTTTGTTAATTAGTTTCTTTAATATTATTAGCTTTAATAGTTAGTTTAGATTTTATTCGGGCAACTTTATTTTTGTGAAAAATATTTTTACTTTCTGCACGGTCAAGCATTGAAATGGCGTGATTTAATGTTTCTTGCATATTAGTTTCATTACTGGTAATTGCGATTTTAGCTTTTTTAATTGCTGTTCTTGTTGCTGATTTGATATGAACATTTCTTTGTCTTGCTTTTTCATTTGTTATTGCGCGTTTAATTTGTGATTTGATATTTGCCATCATCGTCTCCTTAGTTTATTTTTTTATTATAAAACCAAAAGTAATTATAGCAAATAATTTTTTTTAGTAAACTATTTACTTAAAAAAGGTCGCGTTTAGTTTTCTTGGGTATTGCTTTGAAGAAGTAAAACAATCAGCTAATTATATTATTTAATTACTAAACTAACCCTGCCTTTCTTGTTATTGTCATTTTTATTCGTTAACATTTTATCATATTATTGAATTTTTACACAATGAAAAATTATTTTTAATTTTGTCGAAAACTCTTGATAAAATAAAAAAAATCATCAACTTGATAATTTTAAAAGGCTTTTATGTAAAATTACTATTTTTACTTTAATTTTTTATACATTAAAATATAATACCGCTGTTTGTTGGTTTGGAGTTAAAACCTTATGTTGGTATTTTCATTTTCAGAGATTTAAATAATTTTGAATATTAGTAAAACCTAAAACATGATAATGAATTAAGACTTCTTTAAGACTAGATTGTAATTTAATGATTTTATTTAAGTTACGATAACTAGCTTCAGGATTAATTGTTGTTTTAGTTACACATAAAGTAGAATTTTTTTGTTTTGCTACTAAAAAATATAATTTTTGCATATCAGAAGTAATAATTGAATTTTGGTTAATTAATTCTTTGTTCATATTTTCAATAACTCATTGTTTTTGTAAACGTTTGGTGTTTGTGGATTTAACATAAATATTGTTATTATTATCAACTGCCATTTGAATACAGCATTTAGTATTAGTTGCGAATGGGTCAAGGTGAATTCTTCGTGGATCAGTTTTATGTTTGAAATTTCCTTTATGAATTTCTTTAATAAATGTTTCATCGATTTGGATTTTACCAGATAATTTTTTAAATTTTAATTGGGTATTTTCTAATTGTTTTGATTTCATTAATTTTTGACGATTATATCAAGCAGTTTTTAATGTAGTTTTAATAAAACGAGAAATTGTTTTACTAGATTGCCCCAGCAATGAAATTTGAATCAATAAATTTCATTGTTCATAATTTAAATGACTTCAATAAATAAAATGATTACGAAAAGAGTCAAAACTTGCACGGCAATTTTTACATAAATATTTTTGTTTTCCTTCTGAATTATGTCCATTTTTAACGCAATGGCAAGATTCACATTTAGGGCATTTAAATACCTTGTGTTCTAAATTTTTGATCAATTTCATTTAAACGTTTTTGTTTTTTTTATTAATTCTGCTTGTTGTTTGACTTTTTCATAAAATTTTAAAAATTGATCATCTGTTAAAGTATTTACTAGTTATTGAATTATTTTTTCCATAATTATTATCCACCTCTATCATATAAAAATATACCTAAAATTAAGTATATTCAATAAATATCAAGAGTTTTCGACAAAATTAAAAAAATTATTTGATATTTACTATCTTTTATTATTCCGATGCAAATAGAATTTTCATATTTTCCTTTATAAACAAATCGCTTTGGAAACCAAATACCGATTTGTTCATTAAATCACGGAATTTTTGGTGCTTTAATAAACATTGCGTTTTGTGTTTCTTTTAAGAGATATTTTTTAGTATTTAAGAAAATGTTTTCAATGTTTTTCATAATAAATTACCTTTCTTATAAATAAACTAAGTTATATTAACTAAGTTGTTAGTTAACTTAGTTTTTTAAACACTTATATATCGCAGATTTAAGTTTTTAACAAGCTTTGCTAGTAAATTTTTTTTATTATTAGATATAAAGATTTTAATAATTTTTAAACTTAGCATGCCCCTATATAGAAATTTCTACACTTTAATGCCCGCATCCTACCCGTGGAACTAATTTAATAGCGTGTATATTTTTAGGAAATCCACCCATTCATTTTTTTATTGCAAAACAAAACAAATTGCTATAGCTAATAGGGTGTTATCTATTAACTGGTAAACTTCTTTTGGCTATGACGACCACCCACAATTTATCGTGCTTTAATACATACCAACATTATTAATTCACTTGTATTTAATTTTCAAAGAACAAAATTTTAACACCTTATAAAATAAAAAGACAATCATTGCCGACTGTCTTAATACTTATTCAAATATTTACCTACCTAACAAAACTTTATGCGTCCTATTAAATCCTGTGGTTGAAAAATTTAAAGAAATATATAACATTAAGGATTGTGAAACTTTTGATAAAAATCCAGACGATGAATTTACTGCCCTGTAATTGTTAAAAATAAAATTTTATAACTAAGAAATCATAGTAGCTAAGGTAATTTTAAATTACCTTAGCTTTTTACTTTTTATTAAGCGTAATAGTTTGTTATTAGATTTTATGTTAAAATTAAAAACAGAATAGAAATTATCATGAGGTGAAACAATGGAGCAGTATTTAAGTTTATGTCGTCAGATATTAGAAAAAGGTCAAAATAAACCTAATCGCACCCTTATTGATACAATTAGTTTTTTTGGTTATCAAATGCGGTTTGATTTACAAAAAGGGTTTCCACCATTAACAACAAAAAAAGTATATTTAAAAGCTGTTATTTATGAATTATTATGATTTATTAAAGGTGATACTAATATTAGAACATTAGTTCAAAATAATGTTAATATTTGAAATGAGTGACCGTATAAAAAATATCAAAATTCACCTGATTTTAAAGGTGGGCAATTACAAGATTTTATTTCTAAAATTAAAAATGATGAGCAATTTGCTAAAAAATATGGTGATTTAGGTCCGGTTTATGGTAAACAATGGCGAAATTTTAATGCTATGGATCAATTAAAAAATTTAGAAAAGCAATTAAAAGATAATCCCCATTCACGAAGACATCTTTTATCTAGTTGAAATCTCTGCATTAAAATTGAAGAAATGGCATTACCGCCTTGTCATACATTATTTCAATTTTATGTTAGTGCTGACAATAAATTATCTTGTCAGTTATATCAAAGAAGTGCTGATGTATTTTTAGGCGTTCATTTTAATACTGCTAGTTATGCGTTATTAACTTATATGCTAGCATCTGTTTGTGGATATGAAGTTGGTGATTTTGTGCATACAATTAGTGATGTGCATATTTATACTAATCATTTAGAACAAATAAATGAACAATTAACAAGACCTCCAAAAAAATTAGGCAAATTAATAATTAATCGTTCAGTAACTTCAATTTTTAATTTTAAATATGAAGATTTTTCATTATTATATTATGAATCGCATCCGGCGGCAAAAGGACAAGCGGCAGTTTAATTATGGTAATTTTGGTATGAGCAATGGATAAGAATGGTGTTATTGGTAAAGATAATAAATTAATTGCCGTGGTGTTTAAATCAAGAATTATAATATTTTAAAGAAATTACTATCGGAAAAACAATTTTAATGGGAAGAAAAACTTTTGCTAGTTTAAAAGTTAAACCTTTATCACAAAGAAAAACTATTGTTGTTAGTTGAAATCCTAATTATGAATTTAATCATCCTGATGTAATTGTGAGTAATGATTTAGAAGGGATTTTAAAACAATATGAGCATAGTGGTGATGAATTATATGTTTGTGGGGGGCTTTGATTTATCAAATCGCAATCCCCTATGCCAGCAAATTATTTGTTTCACTTATTAATGATTCATATGGAGGCGATACTTATTTTCCAGAAATTGATTTCCATCAATTTAAAGAAATTAGTAAGAAACAATATGATAAATTTGTTGGATTAATTTATGAAAGGAAAGTTACTAATGAATAAATGAAGAGTAATAATTACATTGCCATATTTGCTACAAACTTTAAGAAAAGCAAAAAAAATGACAAAGAAAGTGCTTCGTGATCCTAATTCAGTATCAGAAGAATATCGTTATAAATGATTGCAAAAGCGAGCGCGATATTTTGCATGGTTATATAATGTTAAAGTTTATCCCCAAGGATTAGAAAATTGAGTTAATAATAAGGGGTGTGTGATGATTGCCAATCATCAATCAAATTTTGATGCTTTATTATTACTTTTAATTAATGATTTTAGTAAATTTGCTCCCTTAGCATTCATTGCTAAGCAAGAATTACAAGAACATAAAATATTTAAACGCTTTGTGCAATTAATTGATGTGTTATTTTTAGATCGTAATAATCCAAGGCAAGCATTAGAAGTTTTTAGTGATGCGAAAATGTTAATTCGTGTCCCGCGAACAATGGTTATTTTTCCAGAAGGAACGAGAAGTAATAGTTCAACAGTACAAGAATTTAAGCCAGCAGCACTTAGAATTGCGTATCAAGCATATGTTCCAATTATTACGGTTGCTATTATTAATTCTTATGAAGTTTTTAATAAAAAATCTCAAGGAAATAAAAAAATTTATCTTGTGATTCAAAAACCATTAGACCCTGCTAATTTTATTAATATTACTACTGATAATTTAGCAAGAAATATGCAAAGTAATATTCAAAAAGTCATTAATAATTTTAATTTAAAAAATAAGGATGAAAAAAAATAATGTGAATGTTAGATTTAATTAATAAGAAAAAACAAAATCAACAATTAACAACAAAAGAAATTGATTTTATTATTAGTGGTTTTAAAGCTGATAAACATTCTACAGGTGGTGTTGGTGATAAAATAAGTTTACTTTATGCTCCTTTGTTAGCAAGTTTTGGCATTAAGGTAGCAAAAATTTCTGGAAGAGGATTAGAACAAACTGGTGGAACGATTGATAAGTTAGAAGTGATTCCTAATTTTAATGTTAATTTGCAATGAAATGATTTTTTAAAAGTAATTAATGAATGCGGAATGAGTATTATTAGTCAAATACAAGATTTTACTCCGGCTGATAAGAAAGTTTATGCTTTAAGAGATACTACGGGAACTGTTGATTCCATTCCTTTAATAGCAGCCAGTATTATGGCTAAGAAAATTGCTATGGGTAGTAGTGGTGAGATGATGGTCTTGTTTTAAATGTTAAGTGTGGTAATGGTGCTTTTATGAGTAATTTAAATGATGCTAAAAAATTAGCAAGACTAATGTTACAAATTTTTCAAGAAGTAAAGGTTACACTGCTGTTATTATTAGTGATATGAATCAACCATTAGGAAGAATGATTGGTAACATTTGTGAAGTTTATGAAGCGTATGAATTTTTACAAGGTAAAAATCAAAATTCAGCATTGTTAGAACTTGTAACCTCTCTAAGTGCAATTAGTTTATTACAAGCAGAAATTTGTAGTAATTTTGATGAAGCAAAATAAAAATGTATTGAGCAACTAAAATCATTAGCGCCATTGAATATTTTTAAACAATTTATTAAACAGCAATCTGGTGATATTGATTTTGTTACTAATTTTGTTTGAAAAGATGCTGTTAAATTTGTTATTGAAATTAAGGCATCAGTTTCGGGATTTATTAATTTTCATAACTGTTATGGTTTAGATAATTTAGCAATGCATTTAGGAGCAGGAAGAGAAACAAATTCTTCATCAATTGATTATATGGCTGGAATTTTTATTAATAAAAAAACCCAAGAAAAGGTTAATGCTAATGAAATGGTATTAACTTTATATACTAATATTAATAATGTCAGTGAGTTTACAACAATGGCAAAAGAATTATTTACAATTGAACAATTTTTACCACTAATTAATAATATTATTTATGAAATAATGCAATAAGATAATTAAGATAAGGTGGATAAATAAATATGAGTAAATATCTGATTAACATTGATAATTTTCAAGGATCATTAGATTTACTTTTACATTTAATTAAAGAAAAAAATCTTGATATCTTTACTGTTGATGTTTGTATGATTACAACGCAATATTTAGATTATTTAAATAAAATGGAAACATTAAATTTAGATATTGCTAGTGAATATTTAACAATGGCAGCATATCTTTTGGAATTAAAATCACGCCGATTATTACAACAGACTAATTTAGAAGAAGATAATAGTGATTATGAAGCCGATAATCGTCAAGAATTAATTCAAAAATTATTAGAATATCAAACTATTAAAGAAACAACTGGTTTTTTTAAAGAACAAGAAATTGTTCGTCAGCAAGTTTTTACGAGACCAGCAATTCTTTCTAATTCTCAACAATATGCATCGTTAGCGAAGGAAACTAATTGAAATTTTAACTTAGAGCAGTTAAGTTTTAAATTACAAGAAGTGTATAAAAGGTATCAATTAAATATGCCAATAACAACACGCGTGGCTAAACAACAAATATCACCACAAAAGCGGGCATTAGAAATTTTTAATTTTTTAAAACAAAATCCCCAAAAAAGTTATAATCTTTATGATATTTTTGTTGAAAGTGATATTATTACAAATAATTTGCTTGTTGTTAGTTTTAGTGTCATTTTGGATTTAGTTCGTAGTCAGCAAATATACATTGAACAAGCAGATATGTTTGCTCCCATCACATTAAAATATCGAGGTGAATTTAATGAAGAAAGTGAATAATTATGCTTTAATGGAAGGATTAATTTTTATTGCTGGTGAAGAAGGCATTAGTAATCAAAAAATTGCTAAAAAGTTAAATCTTAGTCTTAATCTTGTTAATGAAATGTTAATAACTATCCAACAGCAGTTAGAAGCGGATGAATCGCGAGGCATAGCATTAATGAATAATAATAATGTTTTTAAGTTTATGACAAAACAAGAACATTTTAATATTTATGAATCATTAGTTATTGAGCAAACTAGTAAATTATCAATGGCTGCATTAGAAACGCTAGCAATTATTGCTTATAAAGG
Source organism: Spiroplasma endosymbiont of 'Nebria riversi' (assembly GCF_018831625.1). Classification (GTDB taxonomy): domain Bacteria; phylum Bacillota_I; class Bacilli_A; order Mycoplasmatales; family Nriv7; genus Nriv7. Next base: position 362,464 of record NZ_CP065193.1, on the reverse strand, counting down.
TCCAATAGTAAAAAGTGAAATTGAAAGTATTCGTGGTGTTAGCAGTGATTTTATGGTTGCTAAATTAAAAGCCCGAGAATTAATTGTTGAATTGGGAAGAAGTGATGCTCCAGGGCGACCAATATTATATGGTGTGAGTCAATATTTTTTAGATTATTTTAATTTATCTTCGTTAGATAAATTACCACCATTACCAGAATCTTTTTTTGATAAAGATGAAGACACTAATTTGTTTATTAATTAAGGATAATGATAATGAAAAAAGAACGATTACAAAAAATAATCGCTATGCGTGGTTATTGTTCGCGGCGAAAAGCAGAACAATTAATTTTAGCAGGCAAAGTTGCAGTTAATGAACAAATTATTACGGAATTAGGATTTAAAGTTGAAGTAAATACTAAAATTACTGTTAATGGTCAATTATTGCCAGCAGAACAAGAAAATATTTATTTAGCTTTTAATAAACCAATTGGCTGTATTACTTCTTTGGATGACCCCCTCGGAAGAAAAACCGTCTTTGATTATTTACAAGATAGTACTGTGCGGATTTATCCGATTGGCAGATTAGATTATTATACTAGTGGGTTATTATTATTAACTAATGATGGTAATTTTGCTAATTTAATTATGCATCCAACCCACGGCATTAATAAAGTTTATGAAGTAGCGGTTAAAGGTAAAATTACCTCCACAATGATTAATAATTTATTAAATGGTGTTTTAATTGATGATGATTTTTTAGCTAAAGCAGTACAAGTTAAATTATTAAGAGTAAATAGTAAGCAACAAACTTATATGTTAGCAATAACAATTCAAGATGGTCACAATCAACAAATTCGGAAAATGATTAAAGCAATAAATGGTAAAGTTTTAGCATTAAAACGGGTTGCTGTGGGAATGTTAACCCTTAGTGGTATTGGTGAAGGCCACTATCGGTTATTAACAAATAATGAAGTTAAGCAATTAGAAATAATGGCGAAAAAAAATAATCCGTAAGGATTATTTTTGTATTTCTTTAAATTTTTCTAGTAATTTTTCTTTTCCTTCATTAATTAGAAGTTCGTTATATTTAGTATATAGTTCACGACAATGAGCTAACTCTTTTAAAGCTCATTGTTCATCTTTTCATTCTTTAACAATAACTGCTTTTTTTTGTAACTGTTTATATTGGATAAAGAAATTTTTAATTTTTGTTAAAGTATGTTCAGGAACATCTTTTAAAGATTTAAGATGATTAAAATGTGGGTCATTGGCTAAAACACCAAATAGCTTAGTATCAATTTCACCACCATCAATCATTTCTAAGGCTCCAAGAATTCTAACATTGGTTTGACATCCAGCAATTGTTGGATATGTTGCTAAAGCAATAACATCAAGCGGATCACCATCTCAGTCTAAAGTATTTTCAATACAACCATATTCGGCAGGATAAACATTAGCACCATATAAAACACGATCTAAAATAATTCTTTTAGTTTCAAAATTATATTCATATTTGTTACTACTACCAGTAGTAATTTCAATAATTACAGGAACGATATTATTTTCCATTAATAAATTTTCTCCTTTTCTTTATTTGTAAAAATATTATACAATAAATATGTTGAAATAACGGTAATTAATTAAGGAGTAATAAATTAATGAGAAAGACAACAAGATTGCTATGAGTAACATTTAAAAATGATAGTCAATTAGCAATTAAAAAGCTAGTTTTAATTGCTAATTTTTTAGCTATTTGTTTATTAGTCGGTTATATTAGTAAATTTATTCCGCCTTTATTTTTGCCTTACTTAAAATTAGAGTTTATTGATGTTTTTATTATTATTGCTTTTCCGTTTTTAGGAATTATTTATACTTATTTTTTAGTATTTTTAATTCCTTGAATGTTAATGCTAATTACTAGTGTTAGTGGTCCAATTGCTTATTTAGCGTTAATGTTAGCAACAGGAGGATTTTATTCAATATTTTTAATTGTCCAAATACCATTATTTTTTATTATTCAATTTTGTGGATGAACAAAAAATAGTTCTGGTAAATTTTTAACAATTATTGTTTGAATTATTAGTATTTTTTTAGCAGCCATCATTAATTCATTTTGAATGACTTTTTTAAATTGAGCTTTTATTTTGGAATTATATGGGATGGCATCTTTACGAAATCAATTATTTATAGTTTTTTTACCATTTAATTTAATAAAATTTTGTTTGGAAGCTTTAGTTTATAGTTTAATCGTAACAGCAACTTGACCATTAATTGAAAAAAATGCTAACGCAAGTTATTATATTTTATTATAATTATATTAGAGAAATGAGGCGGTAGTAGTGAAAATTGAACAAACAAGGATGGAACGATTTTCGCTCTTACGAGAGCAAATTAATCGTGAGATTGAGTTAGATCAAGCATTATTGCAAGAAGAAGAGTTATTGCAAGATTATATTACGCGTTTTAGTCATATTGATAAAGAATACTTTCAAGAATTTCTTGATAATATTAATCAAGAATGAGAACTATTAAGTCCACAACTACATCAAGATCATTCAAAAGATTTTATTAATTTTGAAGTTAGATATGAAATTAATCAATATTTAACCGATATTCGTAGTAAGTATGATTGTGATTTAAATGATAATGGTAATTTACAGCAAATTTTACAAGACCATAATTATCATCATAAGTTTGGACACCATTTAAATGGTACTAGTGAAAGTAAATATCAAGAAATAATTTTAGCATTAGAAAATTCTGTTAAAAATTTACAAAATAAAATTTCTTCAGAAACGGAATTGGCCCAGCAAGTAATTAAAATCTATCAAGAAGATTTAAAAAAGCATCCCGAGGCTTTAATGCCTAGTAAAAAACCGTTAGTAGAATTATTATCCAATTCAGCAGTAATTACTGATGAGCAATTTAATCAGTTAGTAACAAGGTTTAAAAAACAAAAAATTAGTTTTAAATGATTAGTATTGTTAATAATTGGTAGTATTATCTTGATTATCGCATTATTAATTGTTCTTTTACTTTTATTAATTCAATAATATCATTATATTAGATGTATAATTTATTAGAGGTGGAATAAAAATGAAACAGATAAATATTGCTATTGATGGACCAGCTGGAAGTGGTAAGTCAACAACTGCTAAATTAGTCGCTAAACGGTTACATTATATTTTTATTGACACTGGCTTAATGTATCGGGTTTTAACACTTTATTGTTTAGTAAATAAAATTGATATTGATGATAATCGAGCAGTTATTAAGGTGTTGACTAATATTAGATTTAGTTATGATGCTAATGGCAATATTTATGTGAATGGGGTAAAACAAAATTCTTATGATTTAAGTAGTAAAAAGGTTGTTGAGTATGTTAGTCCTATTAGTGCTATCAAAGCAGTAAGAACATTTATGGTTAAAAGTCAAAGAGCAATTGTTCAAGGTTTTGGTTATATTCTTGCTGGCAGAGATATTGGGACAGTTGTTTTACCTGATGCGCAGTTAAAAGTATTTTTAACAGCAACAGTTAGTAAACGAGCACAAAGAAGAGTGGAACAAGCACGACAACAAGGAATAGTTTTAGAATTGTCTAGTGTTCAAAATAATTTACAAGATCGTGATCGTCAAGATTCCGATCGTAAAGTTGGTCCCTTAAAGAAAGCAAATGATGCGATTGAAATTGATAGTAGTAATTTATCATTAGATCAAATTGTTGATTTAATTGTAACAATGGCTTATGAAATTAAAAAAAAATCAATGGATAGGTTCCGATAAGTTGGACCATATTTATGTGGACTTTCAAATAAAATAAAATTATTAAGAAAGTAGGAAGATAAAAATGGAGAAAAACTCATATTCAAATGAATTTAAAAAACAAATTGTCATGCTTTATCAAAACGGAAAAAGCATTGTTGAAATTATTAAAGAATACGGAATTTCAAAATCAGCCGTATATCAGTTAATTGAAAATTTTAATAATTTTGGTTCATTTAAAGTGCAAGATAATCACACTGTCGAAGAAAATGAATTAATTTACTTGCGAAAAGAAAACCAACAATTACGAATGGAAAATGACATTTTAAAGCAAGCAGCACTGAATAATTGGCAAAAAATAGGAATTATTAACAATAATAAAGAAAAATATTCCATGCTAAAAATGTGTCAAATATTAAAAATAGCAAAATCAACATATTATTATCAAACTAATAATTGTGTTAAGTACGATGTTAATAATTATGAAGAAGAAGTTATCAGTGCATTTAATAAAAGTCGTAAATTTATGATGCCCGTAAAATTAAAGCTGTTTTAATGAGAAAAGATATTATCTTATCACGTCGAAAAATCATATTCCTTATGATCAAAAATAATTTGGTTTCTAAATACACCAAATTAAAATATCGTAATCATAAAACAATGGTTAATAATGACCAAATTAGTAATGTTTTAAATCGTCAATTTAATAACAAAAAACTAATGAAGTCGTTGTTAGTGATTTAACATATGTGCAAGTTGGAGGAAAATGACATTATATTTGTTTATTAATTGACTTGTTTAATCGATAAATAATTGGCTATAGTGCCAAACCAAACAAAACAGCTGAACTAGTTCAACAAGCTTTTCATAAAATAACACGACCATTAAATAAAATAACTTTATTTCATACTGATCGCGGTAATGAGTTCAAAAATAAAATCATTGATGAAATTTTAATAACCTTTAATATTAAAAGATCATTGAGTGCGAAGGGTTGTCCTTATGACAATGCTGTTGCTGAAACAACTTACAAAACTTTTAAAACGGAATTTATCAAGGGTAAAAAATTTGAAAATTTACCACAATTAAAATTAAAATGCGAATTATTTAATTTTGTTAATTGATACAATAATCGTAGAATACATGGCAGTTTAAATTATTTAACGCCTGTTGAATTTAGAAAATGACAGTCTACATAAAAAGTGTCCAAAAAAGGGTTGCCATACCACAATGCCTTTTGCAAATGCATAGTTAGGAAAAAATAAAATGAAAAATTCTGCAATTGTCGCTATTATTGGGCGACCTAATGTTGGTAAGTCAACATTATTTAATCGCTTGATTAAAAATCGTTTATCAATTGTTGATGATACAGCAGGAGTTACGCGAGATCGGATTTATCAAAAGGCACAATGACTTAATCGTGAATTTTGATTAGTAGATACAGGTGGTCTTGGTTTTGGTAATGATGAATTACAAGAACAAATTTTGTTACAAGCACAAATTGCGATTGAACAAGCGGATGTTATTATTTTTACTACTAACTATCAAGAACGCTTGCAAGATGAAGAAAAACAAATTGCTAAAATGCTTTACGGAATTAATAAACCGGTTATTTTGGTTGTTAATAAATATGATAATCAACAAGTTAATAATGAACTATATGAGTTTATTCAATTAGGATTTGGTGAACCAATTGCTGTTTCGTCAACGCACGGGATTGGGATTGGTGATTTGTTAGATAAAATTATTTTTAGTTTAAATCAATTAAATTTAGAAATAAAACCAGATCTTGAAAATGAAACTAAAATGGCTATTATTGGCCGACCAAATGTTGGTAAGTCTAGTTTAACAAACGCATTATTAAATGAATCGCGGGTTGTGGTTTCTAATCTTCCGGGCACGACAACCGATGCGGTTGATAGTTCATTTGTTAGAAATAGGCAAAAATTTGTTGTTATTGATACGGCGGGAATTAGAAAACGAGGAAAAGTTCAAACAAATTTAGAAAAGTATAGTGTTTTGAGGTCTTTAAAAGCTGTGGAACGAAGTGATATTGTTTTATTAGTATTAGATGGTAAAGAAGGTATTAGAGAACAAGATGCTAAAATTGGTGCCATTGCGAAAGAGGGTTATAAACCGGTAATTATTGTTGTTAACAAATATGATGAAATGGAAAAAACAAAAAAAACCTTAGATGATTTTCGTAAAGAAATTCAAGTTCATTTTAAATATCTTCATTATGCTTTTGTAATTTTTGTTTCGGCATTAAAAAATGTCCATCTCGGAAAGATTTTTCAAAATATTAATAAGATTCAAGAAAAACAAAATTTACGAATTCAAACTAGTGTTGTTAATGAAATTCTTAGTAAGGCTCAATTATTACATCAACCCCCTATTTTTCAAGGTGAACGATTAAAGATATATTATGCTACGCAAGTAAGTAAGCAACCGATTACTTTTGTTTTATTTGTTAATAACCCGAAGCATTTACATTTTTCATATGCAAGATTTTTGGAAAATCAGTTACGAGAATATTTTGACTTTCAAGGAATTCCTTTACGATTGATTTTTCGTCAAAGAAAATAAATATATTGGATAGGTTACAATAAGTTGGACCATATTTATGTGGACTTTCAAATAAAATAAAATTATTAAGAAAGTAGGAAGATAAAAATGGGGAAAAACTCATATTCAAATGAATTTAAAAAACAAATTGTCATGCTTTATCAAAACGGAAAAAGCATTGTTGAAATTATTAAAGAATACGGAATTTCAAAATCAGCCGTATATCAGTGAATTGAAAATTTTAATAATTTCGGGTCATTTAAAGTGCAAGATAATTGCACTGTCGAAGAAAATGAATTAATTTACTTGCGAAAAGAAAACCAACAATTACGAATGAAAAATGACATTTTAAAGCAAGCAGCACTGATAATTGGCAAAAAATAGGAATTATTAACAATAATAAAGAAAAATACCCCGCGCTAAAAATGTGTCAAATATTAAAAATAGCAAAATCAACATATTATTATCAAACTAATAATTGTGTTAATTATGATGTTAATAATTATTAAGAAGAAGTTATCAGTGCATTTAATAAAAGTCGTAAAATTTACGGTGCCCGTAAAATTAAAGCTGTTTTAATGAGAAAAGATATTATCTTATCACGTCGAAAAATCAGATTCCTTATGATCAAAAATAATTTGGTTTCTAAATACACCAAATTAAAATATCGTAATCATAAAACAATGGTTAATAATGACCAAATTAGTAATGTTTTAAATCGTCAATTTAATAACAAAAAACCTAATGAAGTTGTTGTTAGTGATTTAACATATGTGCAAGTTGGAGGAAAATGACATTATATTTGTTTATTAATTGACTTGTTTAATCGAGAAATAATTGGCTATAGTGCCAAACCAAACAAAACAGCTGAACTAGTTCAACAAGCTTTTCATAAAATAACACGACCATTAAATAAAATAACTTTATTTCATACTGATCGTAATGAGTTCAAAAATAAAATCATTGATGAAATTTTAATAACCTTTAATATTAAAAGATCATTGAGTGCGAAGGGTTGTCCGTATTACAATGCTGTGGCCGAAACAACTTACAAAACTTTTAAAACGGAATTTATCAAGGGTAAAAAATTTGAAAATTTAACACAATTAAAATGCGAATTATTTGATTTTGTTAATTGATACAATAATCGTAGAATACATGGCAGTTTAAATTATTTAACGCCTGTTGAATTTAGAAAATGACAGTCTACATAAAAAGTGTCCAAAAAAGGGTCGCCATACCATATTTAAGGAAGGTAAAAGAATGCAAAAAATTATTATTTTAGGAACTGGTGCATTTGCTAGTGCTTTGGTACAAGTTTTAGCAGATAATAAAAATGAAGTATTAATGTATGGCATTGAAAAAAGTGAAGTTGATGATATTAATAATAATCATCAAAATAGTAAATATTTTCAAGAAATTCGTTTAAATGAAAATCTTGTGGCGACTAATGATTTAAAACAAGCTTTATGTGATGCTAAAGTTATTGTTTTTGCAGTTCCTTCGCTGGTTTTACCTAGTGTTTGTCAGCAAATTAATGAGTTAGTAACTTATCCAGTGCATTTTATTAATATTGCTAAAGGTTTTAACCCTAATAGTGGTGAAAGGTTATCATTAACAATTCGCAAAAATTTAAATCCTGATATTATTGAAGATTTGTCAGGACTATATGGTCCTAGTATTGCGATTGAAATTGTTCAAAGATTTCCCACACAAGTAACAGCGGTTAGTGAGAATTTATTATATGCAAAAAAAGTTAAACAATATTTTAATAGTGAAAATTTTTCGGTGACGATTACTAATGATTTTATTGGTGTTGAATGTGCTAGTGCATTAAAAAATGTTGTTGCGATTATTTCGGGAATGTTAAAAGGGCAAAATGCTAGTGATAATACTGTTGCATCTTTTATTACTATTGGTTTAAATGAAGCAATTAAATTTAGTAATAAAATGGAGGGAAAGTTAGAAACATTTTTAACGCCATCCGGAATTGGTGATTTAATTTTAACAACAATGTCACCGAAATCTCGTAATTATCAATTTGGTTATGAAATTGGAAAAACTAATGATCCAGAAACTGTTATTAAGCAATTGCAAAAAACTGTTGAAGGTTTTGGTACTTGTCGGTTGGTTAATGAGCAAATGCCAAAATTAAAGTTAAACCCCCCTTTATTTGCATTATTATATAAAATTCTTTATTTATATGAAAATCCGCAAATTGTAATTAACAACTTTTTAAAACATTTTCCAATTGAATAAAAATAATGAACATAAATTCGTTAAATATTTTTCATAAGTGAAGACTTTTATTACAGTTTTATAAGCTTCTTTTAATTACTGAAGATGAATTAATTATTTTATTATTACTAATGCATTTATTATCGGAAGAATATCAATTTATAACTCCACGGGAATTAGAAAATTTTTCTAATTTTGATGTTAACAAAATTGATAAATTATTAGTTCAATTATTAGAAAAAGATTATTTACAAATTAGTAATTTTAATGATAAGTTAACAATGTCATTAACGCCATTATTTAATAGGATTTTTCAGATGTTGCAAGATGATAATGTAATTATTGAAGATAAGTTTGTTGATATTAATAGTGTTTTAGTAACACCGTTATCTTTTGAACAAAAATTATTTATTGAGCAACATTTGAATGATGAAAATTTAATTAATAAGGTGCAATCGTTAAAAAGTAATAATAAAAAAACTAATTTTATTAAATTACAACAATTGATTTTAAATTCTAGTAATAAAAAAGGTTTATCACAATTTAATTGATTAATTACTAATATGATTGATGCCGTAAAAAAGGAGGAATAATTTTATGAAAAATGATAATAGTTTTAAATTGGCAAAAGAGGATATTTTAGAAAAAGAATTTCAAATTAATTTTAAAGGTTATGATGCCCAAGAAGTTGATCGGTTTTTAGATATTGTTCAAAAAGATTATGATGCTTTTAATAAAATTATGGAAACTCATATTGATGAAATTTCGCGTTTAAAAGAAAAAGTTAAAGAAATAATTGAAGAACATGAAAAGTTAAAAAGTAATTATGAAATTGTTATGCAACAACGAGATAAGTTAGAAGAAAAAGGTTTACGAAATGTTGATATCATAAATAGGTTAAGTAAACTTGAAAGTAAAGTTAATAAATAGTAAAATGGATATGAGATTAAAAATCCGTGCTAATCGCTGTTAGAAATTTATTTTTAATAGAGGAAAGTCCACACTCACACTAGCTGTGATGCTAGTAATGTTTATGCTTGGAGAAAAAATAATCCAAGGATAAGAAACAGCAGATGCTGTTTCTTAGATGGCTAATTAATAACCTAAGTTAATTATTTAATATGGTTTAGTAGTTTATAAAAGTGCCATAGTGACGATGCTAATGAGAAATTATTAGAGTGGAACGAGGTAAACCCCATAAGTGAGAAACTCAAATTATGGTAGGGGAACTATTAATTGCGAATGATAAGTAATTAATGGATATTTGTTAACTTTAAAGGTTAATTAATATAGATAAATGATTATCACTTAAAGCATTGATGTCTTTAAGAACAGAATGTGGCTTATGAGATTTTTAATCTCGTTTTTTATTTTTAGGTTATAATTATTTATATAGGAGGGTTGCTAATGAATTTACCAAATAAAATAACATTAGTACGAATTATTTTAGTACCAATAATTTTAATTTTAATGTTGTTAGGCGGACCATTTGATAACTATAATTTTGTTAGTGGTATTATTAGCATTGATAGTAATGTTAAAATTAATATTCTTTGAATTATTGCAGGGTTCCTTTTTATTATTGCTTGTTTTAGTGATTGATTAGATGGGTACCTTGCTAGAAAAAATAATCAAGTAACAAAATTTGGTAAGATTGCTGATCCGATTGCTGATAAGATGTTGACTAGTGGTGTTTTAATTATTATGACAATTCCGCAAATTATTCCGGTTTGAGTAACATTAATTTTGATTTCTCGCGATATTTTACTTGATGGGATAAGAATGTTTTTAGCAACTAAGAAAGTTGTTATTGCTGCCAATTATTATGGTAAATTAAAAACGCTAATGCAAATGGTGGGGTTAACATTATTATTTTTTATTAATCATATTTGATTTGGATGAGATAGTGGTTGAGGTTCATGAAAGTATCATATTATTTTAATACCAATGTATTTATCATTATTGCTTTCAATTTGGAGTGCAATTACTTATATTCTTGGAATTAAACAAAGCAAGCAAAAATAAATATTAATTAGTAGGAAAAAAAGTTGCACGATTTAGTTAAATTATTAGAAAATAAAAATTTAACCATTAGTAGTTGTGAAAGTATTACAGGAGGAAGGAGCTTTTAGTGAAGCATTAGTTAAGACGGAAGAAGCCGGCAAAGTATTTCGTGGTTGGTTAATAGCTTATAGTGCTCATTCTAAAGTTCATTTAGCAAGAGTTCAGTTAACAACTTTACAATCATTAGTGCTATTAGTGTTGAAACAGCTATTGAAATGGCACAAAACGCAAAAAATTTATTTTATAGTGATATGGCAATTAGTTTTACTGGTAATGTCGGTCCTAAAAATCATGAAAATAAGCCATTAGGTTTAGTATATATTGCATTGGCTTATAACAACAAATGTTTAGTTTATGAATATCAATTATCGGGAAATCGCAAACAAATTATTAATAAATGTGTTAAATTAACTAAAGAATTAATTAAAGAAAATTTAAAATAAAACAAATACTACCGAAATTATTAATCGCGAAGAACTTTTACAACAAGCATTACAAACAATTATTAAAGAATAAGATCGCGATGAGGTTGTAGATATGAATAAAAAACTGCCATCCAAAGATAATGTCATTAGTTTGGGAAGTTTATTATTGGATATGGCAATTGGGATTGGAGGGTATCCTCGGGGCCGAGTTATTGAAGTTTATGGTGCTGAATCTTCAGGAAAAACCAATTTGGCATTACATGCCATTAGTGAAGTTCAAAAGAGTAATGGTAAAGCGGCTTTTATTGATGCAGAACATGCGTTAGACCCAAATTATGCTCAAAAAATTGGTGTTATTTTAGAACAATTAATAATTGTTCAACCAGATTCAGGTGAGCAAGCGTTAGGGATATTAGAATTTTTTGTTAAATCAAATGCTATTGATTTGATTGTAATTGATTCTGTGGAGCATTAACTCCCCAAGTTGAATTAGATGGTGAAATGTCTGATCAAACAATTGGTGCGCAAGCGCGATTAATGTCAAAGGCATTACGCAAGTTAAATTCATATATTGCTAAAACTAATTGTTTGGTTTTTTTTATTAATCAAATTAGAGAAAAAGCAGGAATTATTTTTGGTAATCCAGAAATAAACCCCGGAGGTAGAGCACTAAGATTTTATTCATCATTATGAGTTGAATTAAGCGGAAGTGAACAAATTCTGCTTAATAGTCAATTGGTTGGTTATAAAACTAAAGTTAAAATTGTTAAAAATAAAGTTTCTGCTCCTTTTCAAATAACAGTTTTAGATATTTACTTTGATCGGGGAATATGTAAGTTAGAAGAATTGATTTCATTAGGTTTAAAGGCTAATATTTTGCAAAAAAATGTTTATTGATATAAATATAATTATGGTGAGCAGAAACTTGGTTTAGGTCGTGATAAGGTTAGAGAATTGTCTATTGCTAATGTTGATTTACAAGAACAGTTGCATTATAATGTTGCTGAGTGATTACGGACTGTTAAGTAATGTTTAATCGCAAGTCTTTTAACAAATGACTTGCTTTTTGTTTTTTAATCTTGATATTGGTAGTTAATTAGTTATTAAAAAATGATATTATTAATAGGTAAACATTAAAGTAATGTTTTAAACTAGTTATCTATTATTTAAAAAAAAAAAATTAAATTTTATTAATAATTTTAAAAGAAAATTAACTATTCAGAAAGGAAAATTTATGAGTAAATTAGAATTCGGTCTTTTGGTTGGAATTTTTTTAGCATTGGCGATTGGCATTGGCGTTGGTCTGTTAATTAAATATTTTGTTCGTACTAGCAATGATAAAAAGAGTCAAATAAAATTGGAACAAGCAGAACGAGAAGCAAAAAATATTATTCAATCAGCAAAGGCAGATATCAAAGTAGAAATTGCGCAAATGAAAAAAGAAGTAGCGATGGATTTAGAACAAAGAAGAAGTCAAAGTAATAATTATGAAGCCTTATTAATGAAACGCGAAAAAAATATTATTGAACGCGAAGAAGTGTTGGAATCTCAATATCGTAAAATTCTTCAAAAAAAAGATAATATTAAAAAAATTGAAGAAAACTATTATGATAAGTTAGACAAAATTGTTTTGGAATTAGAAAAAGTTGCGGGACTTAGTCAAGAAGAAGCAAAAGTAGTTTTGTTTAAGGAATTAGAGGAGAAGCTTGATTTAGAGTTAGGGCAATTAATTAAAAATCGTGAAAATGATGCTAGAATTAAAGCAAAAAATATTGCTGACAATATTATTGCTGTTGCTATTGAAAAGTATGCCCATGATGATGTTGCCGAAAAAACAACAGCATTTGTTAAGTTACCTAATGATGAAATGAAGGGACGAATTATTGGTAAAGAAGGTAGAAATATTAAGGCTTTTGAACAAGCGGCAGGTGTTGATATTATTATTGATGATACTCCAGAAGTGATTCAAGTGGCATCTTTTAATCCGATTAGACGAGAGATTGCGGTTCGAACTTTAAATTCATTAATGCGCGATGGGCGAATTCAACCAATAAGAATTGAAGAAGTTTTAAAGAAAACCCAAGATGAGTTGGAAGCTTTAATTCAAGAAACTGGACAAAAGGTACTTAATGACTTAGGAATTACTAATATGAAGCTTGGATTGGTTTATTATCTTGGAAGATTACGATATCGTACTAGTTTTGGTCAAAATGCTTTACAGCATTGTATTGAAGTAGCAAAATTGGCAGGAACAATGGCTGCCGAGTTAGGATTGGATGAAAAATTAGCAAGAAGAGCGGGTTTATTACATGATATTGGTAAAGCAATTGATTATGAAATGGATGGTTCACATGTTAATTTGGGGGTGCAATTAGCAAAAAAATATGGTGAACACCCGCTAATTATTAATGCTATTCATGCGCACCATGGCGAGGTTAGTCCGCAAAGTATTTATGCGGTTTTAGTAATGGCAGCGGATACTTTATCAGCAGCTAGACCGGGAGCAAGAAATAACTCTTTAGAAGAGTTTATTCAAAGAATGCAACAAATTGAAGAAATTTGTCAATCAATTCCTGGGGTGCAAAAATCTTATGCCGTTCAAGCTGGAAGACAAATTAGAATTATTGTTGATCCTGGTAAGGTTAGTGATGCCAAGGTTTATAAAATTGCTCATGATGTGAAAATTAAAATTGAAAAAGAAATTACCATTCCTGGCGATATTCATATCACTGTTATTAGAGAATTAAGAACTAATGAGGTTGCTCGTTAAAATTAAATAATAAAATAATTAGGAACAATTTATGATGATGTTGTTCCTTTTTGATATTAAGTGGTTAAATGCTTTTATTTTTATTTTAAAGTGATTAAAATAATAGCAAGTAAAAATAATTATTAAATTATCTATAAAAGTATTATTATCAATATTAGCAATAGTATAATTTTAATTACTTTTTATTTGTTATATGAAGGGAATGTGTTGATTTAAATGAATAGAATTTTAAAGCAGTTACTAACTTTTACTTTTATTATTACACCAATAAGCACAATAATTGGTTGTAATGCAGGTGGTTTTAATGATGACAATTTTAAAATAAAAAATGCGAAGCTTGCGGCAGCAACTAATGAATTAACAAGTAAAGAACTTAACCCTTTGTTTTTAGAACAAACTTTTGTTGGCGATAATATTGTTAATTTAATTACCAAAAAGTTATCAGATTGTATTGTGGGATTATTATTTGTATATGTTAGTGATGTTACGATTGAATTAAAAGATAATAATATTATGGTTTTGAAGGATGTTGATGTTGGTATGGCAACCCTTTTTTGGACACTTTTTATGTAGACTGTCATTTTTTTCTAAATCCAACAGGCGTTAAATAATTTAAACTGCCGTGTATTCTAAGATTATTGTATCAATTAACAAAATCAAATAATTCGCATTTTAATTGTGTTAAATTTTCAAATTTTTTACCCTTGATAAATTCCATTTTAAAAGTTTTGGTAATGTTAGATATATTTTAGATGTTTATCACGCTATTAAAAAATTAAAACAAACTGCATTTAATATTATTTTTGAAAATCGCAAAGTAACACTAAATAGTTGAATTGAATTATATAAAGATGGAAATCATCAAGAATTAATCAAAAACATTCGTAATATTGCTAAAAATAAATTAAATAAAGATATTAAAAAAAATTTAAGGAAGGCGAGTAATTATTTCAATAATAATAAGCAAGGTATTCATAATCAAAATTTAGAATGAAATATCGGCTGTAGCATTGAAAGTGATGTATCGCATTTAGTAAAACAACAATTAGGATATGGGGCAAAAATATATAATCACAAGAATTTAAATAACTTATTACATTTAATAGTGGCAAATTTAAACAAATTAAATGTACTATATTATATTGATGAAAATATTAATTCAGAAATAGAAATCAGAAAAGAAATATATAAAAATTCATTATGAAATAAATATAATACATTTAAGTAAGTAAAAATATTAGTTAAAATTAAAAAAAATTTAATAAAATTAATTTTAATTTTGTAGAAAACTCTTGATATTTATTGAATATACTTAATTTTAGGTATATTTTTAATATGATAGAGGTGGATAATAATTATGGAAAAAATAATTCAAGAACTAGTAAATACTTTAACAGATGATCAATTTTTAGAATTTTATGAAAAAGTCAAACAACAAGCAGAATTAACAAAAAAACAAAAACGTTTAAATGAAATTAATCAAAAATTTAGAGTACAAGGTATTAAATGCCCTAAATGCGAATCTTACCATTACGTTAAAAATGGACATAATTCAGAAGGAAAACAAAACTTTATGCGTCCGTAATTAAGTATCTGAAATTAACTTAACAGAAGCAGAATTTACAATATGAAAAAGTGAAGCCCCTTACAAGCCTGCACCAGCGTGAAAAACCGAAGTGCAATTTTCATTAAATGATATAGAGAAGCAATCAGGAATAAACCCAATAAATCCTGTAGAAGAGTTATGAGACAATAAAGGACGAATTCAAAGTTATATTAATCAAAATCAAATTAATATTATTAAAAAACTTAATGAATTACAAATAAATATAAAATGAACAGAAGTTGGAAAAGAAGAAAAACAAAATATCAAAATAAAAAAGATTAAAATAAAATTTGAATATCAAAAAGATACTTCTGCCGGCGTAAGATGAAACTGGTGAAAAACACTATAATTTGAAGCACAACTAAAAAATAAACCCGCAACCGACATTGATTTGCCAGAAACAATCACTGGCTTTGATGGAAACCATAACTATAACGATTTTATTGATAATCTTGACTATTTAATGATTCGCCGTGGTGATTTTGATAAATTTAATTTAAGTCGCAAAAATTCATATCCACCAGGTTTCATTGAAGAAGTTGTTTTTAAGAAACTTTCCTTTTCCAGTTTTGGTAATGTTATTACTATAAAAACTGAGCATGGTAGCATTGTGGGTAATAATGAGTTTTTAGAAAAAGGTTATTACAAAGAATTTACGATTAAAAATCAAGGCTTTAAAGATGAAAACTATTTTTATCATAAAACATCGACAGGTTTAAAAAAAATTAATGAAAATATCCTTAAAATCAAGGCATTTAACAAAACCCTAATTGCCGGAAACAATTATTTACAATTATTACACGGTGAAAAGGAAATCTTAAAATAAGATACTGCAAATGCTAACGATTATTATCTAATTAATCATCTTTTTGGAACCTTAAATTATCTTAATGTTAAATTTAGTTTTTTGAGATATGATCCTGAATCAAGGAACGATATTTACCTATATTTTAAAAATAACATTCCTAGTATTAACAACAGTGATTACAAAAATGTTTTTGATGAAATCCACAAAATCCTTGGAAACTTCTTTGCCAGATTATTTTATGCTACTTTTGACATGGACGAAAAAACTAATACCGAAATTAATTTTAAAGGAGTAGACAACTATAACAAAGATTATTTTATTCAAATTAGTTTCTTTTATCGCTCGTTAATTACTTTTTATCCAAAAAAATACTTAATTAATGTTACTGGTAATTCAGAATTATTACTAAGAAGTTATTTTTTTACTTTTGATAAAAAAACGCACCAAGAAAATTATAATGCCATTAACAACAACAATAGTATCTACCAAATTGATTTTAATGTTTTAAAATCCTATGATAATAAACTGATTACCTTGCCAACCAGCAAGACTGCTAACAGCATCAATTACCTTAATATGGACATTGATATTCGTTATGGTAGTAACATTTTTACCTTAACATTTCCACTTTATCATAAAGGAAACAACTCTAACTACAATTTTAAAATCTATGACTTTAATGTATTAAATTCCACGGCCTTTATTCCTGACGGTTCAACCAACTCAGAATGAGACGATTTAATTCCGCCAGCAAATTGCAAATATTCTGGACGATGAATACCTACTTTTAACGATATTGGTTGTGCCATTCAGAATGCTAGTATCAAAATGTTAAACTGAATGCTGACGGCATCACAAACCATTACGATTTTAAGACCATTAGCAATTATTGCAAAAGCAACAGTTAATTTTTCAACTGCCATTTTTCCGGTTTTTAAAACAGTGCCGGCCTTTTACTATACTTTTCAATTTTTAATCGGTTTTGCCGTCTTTCTAATGATTTTAAGGATTTTCGTGTAATATATATATATATATATATAATATTGAAAAAATAAAGTAATAAGGGAATTAAAATAATGAAAATTTTAAATATAATTGCTCTTTGAGAATTAACAATATTGCCAATAGTTGGATGTTCCAAAAAACAAATGAAATAATAATACCTAAATTAAAAAAAAGTAATCAAGTATCTGAAATTAACTTAACAGAAGCGGAATTTACAATATGAAAAAATGAAACCCCTTATAAGTCTGCACCAGCGCGAAAAACCGAAGTGCAATTTTCATTAAATGATATAGAGAAGCAATCAGGAATAAACCCAATAAATCCTGTAGAAGAGTTATGAGACAATAAAGGACGAATTCAAAGTTATATTAATCAAAATCAAATTAATATTATTAAAAAACTTAACGAATTACAAATAAATACAAAATGAACAGAAGTTGGGAAAGAAGAAAAATAAAATATCAAAATAAAAAAGATTAAAATAAAATTTAAATATCAAAAAGATACTTTTGCCGGCGTAAGATGAAACTGGTGAAAAACACTAGAATTTAAAGCCGAATTAAAAAAATAATGGGACTGTAGTACAATTAACTGTGTCTCCAAGTAATTAACTTAAATTCTCTCTGTGGCCCCTCTGAAAAAAATTAATGTGAAATCGCACTACCACAATTTTGAATTGGCATCGTTCATTTCTTAACCATATTTTGAAATGCTAAATAGCATATTTTAAAAACTATAACTACCTAAAGAAAGATGGCTTTTTATGATAACAACACCTTTGAATAACTAAGCAACTTTTCATTTTTTATCCTTTCTATTTTAACAAAATAAAAAAGCAACAATATTAAATTGTTGCTTCTAAACTTTATTTATATTACAATTTCTTAATTTTTATTTTCACAAGCAACTAAAATAGCTGTACTTGTTCCAATTAAAGTTATTATTTTAAATAGCTAATATCGTTTTTATAAAACCTTATACTATAGTAGTAACTGTATTTGTTCTTACTGGCCCTTCTCTTTCTGATAAAAACAATGCTCCCCCATTAAATGTTATGTTATCATTGTTTTTATCTATAGTAATTTCATTGGATAATAAACTATATTTTTGTAAAATTTGCATTACTTCTGTAATTGATAATATAACTATTTGTTCTTTATTGTTATCATCAATGATTTTGGCAGTAATATTTCCTGTAATTTTTTGTTTTAAATTTAATATAACTTTAGATGTAATTATTCTTACTGGATAAGTAATTTTTAATTTTTCATTGGGATTAAGTTCAAATTTATCAGCGTGTTCCTTAAAAATATTTAAAATTATTTCTTGTTCTTGTTTATTTGTGTTTGATAAATCAAATTCATTTGATAATACATTAATGATTTCAGAATTTTTATTATTTATATTTGTAAAATCTGTTAATTTCATTTCATCATCAGAATTTATGTTTCAACCATTTAATTTATTTTCTTGTTTTAGTTAATCCTGTTGTAATTTGAAATACTAATTTTGATTTTGAATTATATTCACAAGCAGATACATTAAATGATCTTGTATTTGGAGTTTTATTTATGATTTCTCTATCAGAACATACATTTTTAGGAACATTAGATCATAAAAATGTATGTTCTTGTTTTGTTATTTCAGTATTTGAAAAATTTAAATTATTAGTATCAATATATTTTATTTCTTTAAATTTTAAATTTGGATTCCCATCTTGAAATTTAAAAAATAATGCTTTTTTAAGAAATTCATTTAAATTAATAATTTTATTTTGTTGATTATCAATTGAATAATGTATTTTTATATTATTATCATTATTTAAATTATCTTTTATCTTTACTATAGCTAAATTATTTGTTTTGCTAATAATTTCTAATTGTGAAATATCTAAATCAGGATTTAAATAATTTAATTCACTTAAAATTATATTATTAAAATTATATTATTAAAATTATATTATTAAAATTATATTATTAAAATTATATTATTAAAATTATATTATTAAAATTATATTATTAAAATTATATTATTAAAATTATTACTAATTTTTCCTAAATTAGAATTTAAATCATAATTACTGTATTCATAAACATTTTTATTTGATGAACCAAAATATACTTTATTATTTAAAACAACTCCAGAAGATTCAATTCAAACATTTGTTTTAATAACAGTTTTTTGTTGTCCTGTTACCGGATTATACTCATAAATATTATTATATCATCTGAACCAAAATACAATTTATTATTTAAAACAATCCCAGAAGATCAAATTTGAGCTTTTGCTTTAATAACAGTTTTTTGTTGGCCTGTGGCCGGATTGTATTCATAAACATTATTGTCTGCTGAACCAAAATATACTTTATTATTTAAAACAACTCCAGAAGATTCAATTCAAACATTTGTTTTAATAACAGTTTTT
This sequence comes from Spiroplasma endosymbiont of 'Nebria riversi', assembly GCF_018831625.1. Classification (GTDB taxonomy): domain Bacteria; phylum Bacillota_I; class Bacilli_A; order Mycoplasmatales; family Nriv7; genus Nriv7. The sequence continues at coordinate 342,815 of NZ_CP065193.1, read as the reverse complement.
TGTTGTCCTGCATTAGGGTCATATTCATAAACATTACCATCTCCCGATCCAAAATATAATTTATCATTCAAAACCACTCCAGAAGATTTTATATAACCCTTTGCCGTCATAATAAATTTTTGTTAGCCTGCCGCCGGGTTGTATTCATAAACATTATAATCTTCTGAACCAAAGTAAAGTTTATCATTAAAAACAAGACCTGAAGAATAAATTATTCCATTTGTTTTAATAATAATTTTTATTCTATTTATTTTATTATTTTCATCATTGCTTCGTCTTTGTTTTTTATAATTTATGTTTTCTAATTTAATTTGTTGGATAGGTTACAATAAGTTGGACCATATTTATGTGGACTTTCAAATAAAATAAAATTATTAAGAAAGTAGGAAGATAAAAATGGGGAAAAACTCATATTCAAATGAATTTAAAAAACAAATTGTCATGCTTTATCAAAACGGAAAAAGCGTTGTTGAAATTATTAAAGAATACGGGATTTCAAAATCAGCCGTATATCAGTGAATTGAAAATTTTAATAATTTTGCGTCATTTAAAGTGCAAGATAATTGCACTATCGAAGAAAACGAATTAATTTACTTGCGAAAAGAAAACCAACAATTACGAATGGAAAATGACATTTTAAAGCAAGCAGAACTGATAATTGGCAAAAAATAGGAATTATTAACAATAATAAAGAAAAATATTCCGTGCTAAAAATGTGTCAAATATTAAAAATAGCAAAATCAACATATTGTTATCAAACTAATAATTGCGTTAAGTATGATGTTAATAATTATGAAGAAGAAGTTATCAGTGCATTTAATAAAAGTCGTAAAATTTATGGTGCTCGTAAAATTAAAGCTGTTTTAATGAGAAAAGATATTATCTTATCACGTCGAAAAATCAGATTCCTTATGATCAAAAATAATTTGGTTTCTAAATACACCAAATTAAAATATCGTAATAATAAAACAATGGTTAATAATGACCAAATTAGTAATGTTTTAAATCGTCAATTTAATAACAAAAAACCTAATGAAGTCGTTGTTAGTGATTTAACATATGTGCAATTTGGAGGAAAATGACATTATATTTGTTTATTAATTGAATTTTTTAATCGAGAAACAATTGGCTATAGTGCCGGACCAAACAAAACCGCTGAACTAGTTCAACAAGCTTTTCATAAAATAACACGACCATTAAATAAAATAACTTTATTTCATACTGATCGTGGTAATGAGTTCAAAAATAAAATCATTGATGAAATTTTAATAACCTTTAATATTAAAAGATCATTGAGTGTGAAGGGTTATCCTTATGACAATGCTGTGGCTGAAACAACTTACAAAACTTTTAAAACGGAATTTATCAAGGGTAAAAAATTTGAAAATTTAACACAATTAAAATGCGAATTATTTGATTTTGTTAATTGATACAATAATCGTAGAATACATGGCAGTTTAAATTATTTAACGCCTGTTGAATTTAGAAAATGACAGTCTACATAAAAAGCGTCCAAAAAATGGTTGCCATACCATGTTGTTCTTGTGTTGGATAAGGACTATTGGCAACAATTTCCGCTATTCCACTTCTCGCTGTTGTTATTGTACTTAATAAACTAAGTAATTTTTTCATTTATTAAATCCTTTTTATGAATTTTTACTAATTAATAAATTTATTGAACAATAAACATCCTTCCTTAAATTTTTAGAGTCTAATTAATACAAATTGATTATAAATCATCAAATAAGAATTTTTATCATTTTTTCAGAATATTGAATACTAATTCTAGAAAAACATTTATCTTTAAAAAAGAAAAATAAGTTAACTAAATTTAACTTTGTTAAAATTACTCTACCAAGAAAGGTGATTTTTTATGTTAGAAATTAATAATAATGTAAAAACCTTAGAAAACAAGCATTGATTCAGTTTATTTATAACCCATAAAAATATGTACACCAACAAATGTGAACAATTAGCTAATGAATATGAAAAATTAGATGAATACTTATATAAATATCATTATCGCTTAAAACAAGGTTATAAAGTAGTTCATTTTGCTACAAGAACAATTATTACAATTTTTGGTGAAGTTGTTTTTAAACGACGCCGATATAAATATTGAAATCAAAAATCAGGTAAATTTGAATATGTATGTTTGTTAGATAAAGAAATTGGTTTGTTGCCCAAACAACGCATTTATTTTGATATTCAATTTAAATTTTTAAGTCTTTTGGGCGATGGTAAGCGGTATCGCGATGTTTTAGATGCTCTAAATCATTGTTATATTTCAAAAGGTAGTATTTCAAATATTTTAAATAAATATGATATTGCTGAATATTTTCAAATAGCAGAAAAAGAAACTAAAACTAGAACCGATGTCAAAAATAAGGATTTATATATTCAACTAGATGAGACATTTTTAGCGACATTAGATCAGAAAGTTAAACAAGACCAAAGAATTCGTTTAGTTACTTTTCATACCGGACATAAAGAAAAAAATTACAAAAATGCTCGTAGAGAATTAGAAAACAAACGAGGTCATTTTCTAATGTTAAAAGTTGGTAAACGAATAAATACGATGGATTATCGTGATTTATTAATTAAAGAATTGCAAAAACATTATGTTAATATTAATTATGACAAAATAATTGTTTGTGGCGAAGGCACTACTTGAATTAGAGAAATTGTCAATAGTCTCGGTAATGTTAGATATATTTTAGATGGTTATCACGCTATTAAAAAATTAAAACAAACCGCATTTAATATTATTTTTGAAAATCGCAAAGTAGCAATAAATAGTTGAATTAAATTATATAAGGATGGAAATCCTCAAGAATTAATCAAAAACATTCGTAATGTTGCGAAAAATGAATTAAATAAAGATATTAAAAAAAATTTAAGAAAGGCTAGTAATTATTTCAGTAATAATAAGCAAGGTATTCATAATCAAAATTTAGAATGAAATATTGGTTGTAGCATTGAGAGTGATGTATCGCATTTAGTAAAACAACAATTAGGATATGGGGCAAAAATATATAATCATAAGAATTTAAATAACTTATTACATTTAAGAATGGCAAATTTAAACAAATTAAATGTATTACATTACATTAATCAAAATATTAATTCAGAAATAGAAATCAGAAAATAAATATATAAAAATTCATTATGAAATAAATATAATAATAAAAATGATGATAGTTGAATTAATTATAAAGGTAATGCTGCAACAAATAAATATAATAGATTTAAGTAAGTAAAAATATTAGTTAAAATTTAATAAAATTAATAATTTTTCATTGTGTAAAAATTCAATAATATGATAAAATGATAATGAATAAAAATGACAACAACAAGAAAGGTGGGGTTAGTTTAGTAATTAAATAATATAATTAGCTGATTGTTTTACTTTTTCAAAACAATACCTAAGAAAACTAAACGCGACCTTAAATTTTGGATCTTTTTTGGTTAAACTTGTTAAATCACTTAAATTAATTTCATTTAAAGAAAACTTTATTGTCTCCTTAAATAAGTTCTAAGGGCTTATCTTCAGGATTAGGATAGTAATTGGAATATGTTACAGCGACTTTATCATTAATATTATTAAATTTTTTCTCAAAATCACTAACAATAAAATTAAGCGCCTCTGAGGTTTCTTCATTAGTAATAAGTTTACTACCATTTAATTGAGTTCCCATAACTAATAATTTTTCAATTTTATGATTTTTTTTGGTTTCACATTCAAAGACTTTATGATTCATTAACTGATAATAAGCTGTTCTGTTAATGCTTTCCATTGTTTTTAAATCTTCTTCAATAATGGTCATAGCAATTTTTTTATTATTTTTTTTCGGCAATATTATATTCAGAATTACAACCAAAAATAACTAAAATTGATAGGGTTAAAAACAAAAGCGGCGTAAAAACTTTTAATAACTGATAAATATTTTTCATATTTTTAAATTATCCTTTCTGATGTTAACTGTTAATAAAATACAATGTAACTATCTGTTATTAAATTATAAAATATTTTACTATCAATAAGCAATAATTTTATTTAATTTTTATAATTTAAAAATCCAAAAAAAAGTTAAGTAAATACTTAACTTTAAAAACAATATCATTATTAAATTTCTTGCTATTATCTGTCTGCCTTTCAATTAAAAACAATACCTTTATGTCGGGTCATTGATAATAATGCTTCGCGAATCCCTTGTACGCCCATCCCTGAATCTTTAATTCCTAAAAAAGGTAAATAATCTGGTCCACGTTGAGGAGTATCATTAATGTTAATTGAGCCAACATCTAATTGATTAGCAATTTTAACCGCCATATCAATATCATTAGTAAAAATTGATGCTTGTAAACCATATTTAGAACCATTTGCAAGCGTAATCGCTTCACCAATTGATGTTACTCTGATAATCGGCAACACCGGTCCAAATGGTTCAATCCAAGCAATATCCATATCCTTAGTAACATTATCAATAATTGTTGGATATCACAAATTATTTTTTCTAGTATTTCCTAAAACTAACGATGCCTTTTTTTCTAACGCGTCATCAACTAATTTTTGAAGAATATCGCTGGTTTTCATATCAATAATTGGCGTAATATCAGCATTATCATTCGGACTTCCAACTGTTAATTTTTCTGTTTCAACTTTAATTAATGATACCAATTCATCAGCAATCGTATTATCAACTAAAACTCTTTTAATAGCAGTACATCTTTGACCTGAATAACTAAATGCTCCTTTAACAATTTTTTTAGCCGTCATTGCGAGATCACAGTCTTTAAGAACAATGGCCGGATCTTTACCACCTAATTCCAAAATAATATCCACTTTGTTGGTAATCTTCGTAATATGTTTTCCTGTAACATCAGAACCAGTAAAAGAAATAACATTAATTGCTGGATTGGTTACTAAACTATCACCAATAACACTGCTCTTACCAGTAACCGCATTAATGACACCAGCAGGAAAATTAGCATCAAATGATAACTTAGCTAAAAATAATCCTGTTAAAGAACTTTGTGAAGCTGGTTTAAAAACCACTGTATTTCCCATAATTAATGCCGGAATTATTTTTGCTAACGATAAATTAACAGGATAATTAAAAGGTGAAATTGCTAAAACAACTCCTTTAGCAACTCGCGAAAAAATTGCCAACTTATTTTTCACATTAAAAGCATCACCTGTATATGATTCGGGATAAATATGATATGCTTCATTAACAGTAAAATCAATATATTCAATTGTGCGATTAATTTCAGAAATAGCTGCTTTTTTACCTTTAGCAATTTCTAAGACCATCAAATTAGCAAGCGCATCAGTATTTTCAATAATTAACTGCTTTCATTGTTCAATAAACTTAATTCTTTCATTAATTAATAATCCCTCTCATTGCTTTTGGACATTCTTAGCTGCCAAAAACGCATCATTAATATTTTCTAACGAAAGAGCAGGAACACTACCAATTACTTCTAATGTGTTTGGACTCGTAATTTCAATAACATTTGTAGAAGAAAGCAACTTACCATTAATTAATGCTTGACCTTTTTCCATTTTATCACCTCTAAATATAATTATATCGTTTTTAATTTTAAAAACAGAAAAATTAATTTTTAATTTTGTCGAAAACTATTGATAAAATAAAAAAAATCATCAACTTGATAATTTTAAAAGGCTTTTATGTAAAATTACTATTTTTACTTTAATTTTTTATACATTAAAATATAATACCGCTGTTTGTTGGTTTGGAGTTAAACCATTATGTTGGTATTTTCATTTTCAGAGATTTAAATAATTTTGAATATTAGTAAAACCTAAGCCTTGATAATGAATTAAGGCTTCTTCAAGACTAGATTGTAATTTACTGATTTTATTTAAGTTACGATAAATAGCTTCAGGATTAATTGTTGTTTTAGTTACACATAAAGTAGAATTTGTTTGTTTTGCTACTAAAAAATATAATTTTTGCATATCAGAAGTAATAATTGAATTTTGGTTAATTAATTCTTTGTTCATATTTTCAATAAATCATTGTTTTTGTAAACGTTTGGTGTTTGTGGATTTAACATAAATATTGTTATTATTATCAACTGCCATTTGAATACAGCATTTAGTATTAGTTGCGAATGGATCAAGGTGAATTCTTCGTGAATCAGTTTTATGTTTGAAATTTCCTTTATGAATTTCTTTAATAAATGTTTCATCGATTTGGATTTTACCAGATAATTTTTTAAATTTTAATTGGGTATTCTCTAATTGTTTTGATTTCATTAATTTTTGACGATTATATCAAGCAGTTTTTAATGTAGTTTTAATAAAACGAGAAATTGTTTTACTAGATTGCCCCAGCAATGAAATTTGAATCAATAAATTTCATTGTTCATAATTTAAATGACTTCAATAAATAAAATGATTACGAAAAGCGTCAAAACTTGCACGGCAATTTTTACATAAATATTTTTGTTTTCCTTCTGAATTATGTCCATTTTTAAAGCAATGGTAAGATTCACATTTAGGGCATTTAATACCTTGTGCTCTAAATTTTTGATCAATTTCATTTAAACGTTTTTGTTTTTTTTTATTAATTCTGCTTGTTGTTTGACTTTTTCATAAAATTCTAAAAATTGATCATCTGTTAAAGTATTTACTAGTTCTTGAATTATTTTTTCCATAATTATTATCCACCTCTATCTGGTGTGGCAATCCTTTTTTGGACACTTTTTATGTAGACTGTTGTTTTCTAAATTCAACAGGCGTTAAATAATTTAAACTGCCGTGTATTCTAAGATTATTGTATCAATTAACAAAATCAAATAATTCGCATTTTAATTGTGTTAAATTTTCAAATTTTTTACCCTTGATAAATTCCATTTTAAAAGTTTTGTAAGTTTTTTCAGCCACAGCATTGTCATAAGAACAACCCTTCGCAATCAATGATATTTTAGTATTAAAGGTTATTAAAATTTTATCAATGATTTTATTTTTGAACTCATTACCACGATCATTATGAAATAAAGTTATTTTATTTAATGGTCGTGTTATTTTATGAAAAGCTTGTTGAACTAGTTCAGCGGTTTGTTTGGTCCGGCACTATAGCCAATTATTTCTCGATTAAACAAGTCAATTAATAAACAAATATAATGTCATTTTCCTCCAACTTGCACATATTTTAAATCACTAACAACAACTTCATTAGGTTTTTTGTTATTAAATTGACGATTTAAAACATTACTAATTTGGTCATTATTAACCATTGTTTTATGATTACGATATTTTAATTTGGTGTATTTAGAAACCAAATTATTTTTGATCATAAGGAATCTGATTTTTCGACGTGATAAGATAATGTCTTTTCTCATTAAAACAACTTTAATTTTACGAGCACCATAAATTTTACGACTTTTATTAAATGTACTGATAACTTAACTTCTTCTTCATAATTATTAACATCATACTTAACACAATTATTAGTTTGATAATAATATGTTGATTTTGCTATTTTTAATATTTGATACATTTTTAGTACGGAATATATTATTGTTGATAATTCCTATTTTTTGCCAATTATAGGTGCTGCTTGCTTTAAAATGTAATTTACAATTCGTAATTGTTGGTTTTCTTTTTGCAAGTAAATTAATTCATTTTCTTCGACAGTGCGATTATCTTGCACTTTAAATGACCCAAAATTATTAAAATTTTCAATTCACTGATATACGGCTGATTTTGAAACCCCGTATTCTTTAATAATTTCAACAATGCTTTTTCCGTTTTGATAAAGCATGACAATTTTTTTTTTAAATTCATTTGAATATGAGTTTTTCCCCGTTTTTATCTTCCTACTTTCTTAATAATTTTATTTTATTTGAAAGTCCACATAAATATGGTCCAACTTATTGTAACCTCTCCATATTTAATAATTTTACAAGCAACAACACAACTAGTTATAATAAAATTAAATTAATAAAAACAATTAAATAGAAATCAGGTTTATAAACAATGAAATATATTATCGCCGAGAATCAGTTATCAAACCTAGAAGCACGCTTACAATGCTGATTAAAGAGTTTTTACCGAGATAAAAACTATCATAAAACTAAAAAATGAATTAACAATTATTTAAACCTATGCAAATAATTTCATACCGAAAAAAATACTTTAAAATCATTAATTAAAAAACACTTTCACAATATTGATATAACTTTTTATCGTTGAGCTAAAAAAATTATTACTGGTTATTATGCAAATGATTTTAGTAATTTAATAATTAAATCAACAAAACCATTAAATCTTCATTATCAATTTAACATTGAAAGTCGTAAAAAAGTATGTGATTTGTTTTACAAATACAAAAACATTAAAGCTGGTGGTTTTTGATTATTATATAACAATCTCCTAAGAGGTGAACATGACGCCCATAAATATGATTTACCAAGAAAGGTGGTTTTTTTATGTTAGAAATTAATAATAATGTAAAAACCTTAGAAAATAAGCATTGATTTAGTTTAGTTACAACCCATAAAAATATGTACACTAATAAATGTGAACAATTATATAATGAATATGAAAAATTAGATGAATACTTATATAAATATCATTATCGCTTAAAACAAGGTTATAAAGTAGTTTATTTTGCTTGAAGAACAATTATTACAATTTTTGGCGAAGTTGTTTTTAAACAACGCCGATATAAATATTGAAATCAAAAATTAGGGAAATTTGAATATGTATGTTTGTTAGAAAAAGAAATTGGTTTATTGCCTAAACAAAGCATTTATTTTGATGTTCAATTTAAAGTTTTAAGTCTTCTAGGAGATGGTAAAAGGTATCGCGATGTTTTAGATGTTCTAAATCATTGTTATATTTCAAAAGGTAGTATTTCAAATATTTTAAATAAATACGATATTGCCGAATATTTTCAACTAGCAGAAAAAGAAACTAAAACTAGAATTGATGTCAAAAATAAGGATTTATATATTCAACTAGATGAGACCTTTTTAGCGACATTAGATCATAAAGTTAAACAAGACCAAAGAATTCGTTTAGTTACTTTTCATACCGGACATAAAGAAAAAAATTACAAAAATGCTCGTAGATAATTAGAAAACAAACGAGGTCGTTTTCTAATGTTAAAAGTTGGTAAACGAATAAATACAATGGATTATCGTGATTTATTAATTAAGGAATTACAAAAACATTATGTAAATATTAATTACGACAGAATAATTGTTTGTGGTGATGGTGATACTTGAATTAGAGAAATTGCCAATAGTTTTGGTAATGTTAGATATATTTTAGATGGTTATCATACTATTAAAAAATTAAAACAAACCGCATTTAATATTATTTTTGAAAATCGCAAAGTAACACTAAATAGTTGAATTAAATTATATAAGGATAGTTTAATCATCAAGAATTAATCAAAAACACTCGTAATGTTGCTAAAAATGAATTAAATAAAGATATTAAAACAAATTTAAGGAAAGCGAGTAATTATTTCAGTAATAATAAGCATGGCATTCATCATCAAAATTTAGAATGAAATATCGGTTGTAGCATTGAAAGTGATGTATCTCATTTAGTAAAACAACAATTAGGATATGGGGCAAAAATATATAATCATAAGAATTTAAATAACCTATTACATTTAAGAATGGCAAATTTAAACAAATTAAATGTACTACATTACATTAATGAAAATATTAATTCAGAAATAGAAATCAGAAAAGAAATATATAAAAATTCATTATGAAATAAATATAATAATAAAAATGATGATAGTTGAATTAATTATAAAGGTAATGCTGTAACAAATAAATATAATAAATTTAAGTAAGTAAAAATATTAGTTAAAATTTAATAAAATTAATAATTTTTGTTGTGTAAAAATTCAATAATATGATAAAATGAAAAAGAATAAAAATGACAATAACAAGAAGGGCAGGGTTGGTTTAGTAATTAAATAATATAATTAGCTGATTATTTTATTTCTTCAAAGCAATACTTAAGAAAACTAAACGCGACCTTTTTTTCTAATTAATTTTTAATTTCTCTGGGAATGCATTACAATGTAACTTCTTGACATTAATTTTGGCCTCTATCTAAATACTGATATGGTTTTTCAAAGTAGCATTAAAATAAATCACACCATAATCGCTGTTAAAAATCAAAAAGCAATGTTTGCTATTAAAAGTCAAAGTGGTGCTTTGGTTAATTTAATTTCCTTACCACCAGTAATGTGAGCCGGAATAGTTGTAATTTGAATAAATAAATCTCAGAAAGTTTGTTTAATTTGTTCTCAATTAAATTCTTTTAAGTTTATTGTCATTTTTTTATCTCCCAAAAATCATTTTTATTGGTAAATACATAATTGAAATTAGTGTGAAAAGAAAAGTAACGATAATAATTAATCCGGCAATAAACGCAACTTGTGCAGGCATTTTTTCTATCGGAACAAACAGTTTTAATAATTCCATGATAATTTTTCAAAACATTATTTTTTATCCGCGTTATTGTTTTTTGAATTAGGAGCTTTAACTCATTCTTCAAAGCGGGCAATAAATACTTTTTCGTCTTTTGTAAAATTACCAGAATTATTTTTAATGGCATTTTTATATTTAATTCGCATTTTTATTTTGGCATAAATTTTATAAGCAAAATATGCCGATAGCATTATGCTGATAATAATAAATATTAGTCCAATTGTGATATTTATTTTTAAGCTCCTTTAAAATAGTTATAATTTATATCTTTTTTGTTGTTTTTTTCGGCAATGAAGAAACCGAATAATTCTTGCCCCTTAATTAATTTGATTTCATTTTCTTTTTGATTAATTGAGATTACTTGATATTCACTATCTTTAATTATTCCAATGCAAATTGAATTCTCATATTGTCCTTTATAAACAAATCGCTTTGCAAACCAAATGCCGATTTGTTCATTAAATCACGGAATTTTTGGGGCTTTAATAAACATTGCGTTTTGTGTTTCTTTTAAGAGATATTTTTTAGTATTTAAGAAAATATTTTCAATGTTTTTCATAGTAAATTACCTTTCTTATAGATAAACTAAGTTATATTAACTAAGTTGTTAGTTAACTTAGTTTTTTAAACACTTATATATCGCAGATTTAAGTGTTTAACAAGCTTTGTTATTAAATTTTGTTTTTTAATTAGATAAAGATTTTAACAATTTTAAACTTAACATATCCCTATATAGAAATTTCTACACTTTAATATCCGCATCCTACCCTAATCCACCAATTAATTTTTTTATTGCAAAACGAAACAAATTGCTATAGCTAATAGGGTGTTATCTATTAACTGGTAAATTTCTTTTGGTTATGGCGGCCACCCACAATTTATCGTGTTTTAATACATACCAACATTATTAATTCACTTGTATTCAATTTTCAAAGAACAAATTTTTAACACCTTATAAAATAAAAAGACAATCATTGCTGACCGCCTTAATACTTATTCAAACATCCCCCTACCTAACAAAACTTTATGCGTCCGTCGTAAAATTTATGGTGCTCGTAAAATTAAAGCTGTTTTAATGAGAAAAGATATTATCTTATCATGTCGAAAAATCAGATTCCTTATGATCAAAAATAATTTGGTTTCTAAATACACCAAATTAAAATATCGTAATCATAAAACAATGGTTAATAATGACCAAATTAGTAATGTTTTAAATCGTCAATTTAATAACAAAAAACCTAATGAAGTTGTTGTTAGTGATTTAACATATGTGCAAGTTGGAGGAAAATGACATTATATTTGTTTATTAATTGACTTGTTTAATCGAAAAATAATTGGCTATAGTGCCAGACCAAACAAAACCGCTGAACTAGTTAAACAATCTTTTCATAAAATAACACAACCATTAAATAAAATAACTTTATTTCATACTGATCGTGGTAATGAGTTCAAAAATAAAATCATTGATGAAATTTTAATAACCTTTAATACTAAAATATCATTGATTGCGAAGGGTTGTTCTTATGACGATGCTGTGGCTGAAAAAACTTACAAAACTTTTAAAACGGAATTTATCAAGAGTAAAAAATTTGAAAATTTAACACAATTAAAATGCGAATTATTTGATTTTGTTAATTGATACAATAATCTTAGAATACACGGCAGTTTAAATTATTTAACGCCTGTTGTTGAATTTAGAAAATGACAGTCTACATAAAAAGTGTCCAAAAAAGGGATGCCATACCATAATAACAGGAGGTTCATAATAATTATGGAAAAAGTATTATTATATTTTGTTATCAAATACGATGGTAATTGAGATAAAGTATATGAAGCATTGGATAAAAAGGAAAAAATTGCGTTGGAAGAATTACAAAATATTGAAGATAAAATTACTTGCCAATATTTAACAATTTTAAGTTCACAATATCCGGCTGGCTTAAAAACAATTTACAAACCACCGTTTGTAATTTTTTATGAAGGAAATATTGATTTATTAAAATATTCTTTTAATTTTGTAGAAAACTCTTGATAAAATAAAAAAAATCATCAACTTGATAATTTTAAAAGGGTTTTATGTAAAATTACTATTTTTACTTTAATTTTTTATACATTAAAATATAATACCGCTGTTTGTTGGTTTGGAGTTAAACCCTTATGTTGGTATTTTCATTTTCAGAGATTTAAATAATTTTTAATATTAGTAAAACCTAAACCATGATAATGAATTAAGGCTTCTTTAAGACTAGATTGTAATTTACTGATTTTATTTAAGTTACGATAACTAGCTTCAGGATTAATTGTTGTTTTAGTTAAACATAAAATAGAGTTTGTTTGTTTTGCTACTAAAAAATATAATTTTTGCATATCAGAAGTAATAATTGAATTTTGGTTAATTAATTCTTTGTTCATATTTTCAATAACTCATTGTTTTTGTAAACGTTTGGTGTTTGTGGATTTAACATAAATATTGTTATTATTATCAACTGCCATTTGAATACAGCATTTAGTATTAGTTGCGAATGGGTCAAGGTAAATTCTTCGTGGATCAGTTTTATGTTTGAAATTTCCTTTATGAATTTCTTTAATAAATGTTTCATCGATTTTGATTTTACCAGATAATTTTTTAAATTTTAATTGGGTATTTTCTAATTGTTTTGATTTCATTAATTTTTGACGATTATATCAAGCAGTTTTTAATGTAGTTTTAATAAAACGAGAAATTGTTTTACTAGATTGCCCCAGCAATGAAATTTGAATCAATAAATTTCATTGTTCATAATTTAAATGACTTCAATAAATAAAATGATTACGAGAAGCGTCAAAACTTGCACGGCAATTTTTACATAAATATTTTTGTTTTCCTTCTGAATTATGTCCATTTTTAAAGCAATGGTAAGATTCGCATTTAGGGCATTTAAATACCTTGTGCTCTAAATTTTTGATCAATTTCATTTAAACGTTTTTGTTTTTTTATTAATTCTGCTTGTTGTTTGACTTTTTCATAAAATTATAAAAATTGATCATCTGTTAAAGTATTTACTAGTTCTTGAATTATTTTTTCCATAATTATTATCCACCTCTATCATATTAAAAATATACCTAAAATTAAGTATATTCAATAAATATCAAGAGTTTTCGACAAAATTAAAAAAATATTCTCAAAAAATTATTGCTATTACAGGTCCACATTACCCTAATGTTTATATTAAAAAAGTTGCTAACGATATGGTTCAGCAATTAGTTAATCATCAAAAAATTTTAATGACTTCATTTAATGCCGGGGTTGAAATATTAGTTCATCAATTAATTAAAGAAAATAGTATTTCTGGAAATAGTGTGGTTATTATTAATGATAGTAATAATTATGATGCAAACCAACAAGAATTGCTTTTGTATCTTAAAAGATATCGTTTAGTAATTAGTGAATATCCGCTTCATATGACAAGAGAAAATATTAGTCCAATTGATAGTAATGTTCAAAAAATATTATTAGGATTATCAAAAGCATTATTGGTATTACCGTTTGCTGATGAAAAAAATTGTTCATTCATTAGTAGATACTGCTTTTAATGAAAATAAAGATGTTTTTGCAGTTCCTAATCAAATTTATGAGAACTTTGCTACTAATAATCTTATTAAAAATAGTGCTAAATTAGTGCAAACTATTGATGATATTTTATAAACTTGATAAAGTCTTTAAAATGTACTAAAATATTGCCGTATTTATAAAAATATTGAGAATCAAAAGATTCTTTTAAGGAGTAAAGTGTTATGAGTAAAAATGTTGTTATTATGGAGTCGCCAACGAAAACTAAAGCGGTACAAAAGTATCTTGGAGATGATTATACTGTTGTTTCTTCCGAGGGACATATTACCAATTTAGCGAATAAAGGTAAATATTATTTAGGGATTGACTTACAAACATTTACTCCATATTATCGAATTGAAAGTAAGAAAAAGCCACTTGTTAAGAAATTACAAGGTTGAGTAAAAGATGCCGATAAAATTTTTCTGGCAACTGATCCCGATCGTGAAGGAGAAGCAATTTCATATCATTTAAATGAAGTTTTAAAAATTCAAAGTAAATCCGTTCGGGTGAGTTTTAATGAAATTACTAAAGATATTGTTATTGAAGCATTTAAAGTACCAAGAGAGTTAGATATGAATTTAGTTCATTCACAAGAAGCAAGAAGAATGATTGATCGGATGATTGGTTTTCGGTTAAGTAAGTTATTGCAAAAGAAAATTCGTTCAAAATCAGCAGGAAGAGTTCAGTCAGTAGCTTTAAAACTTCTTGTGTTGCGAGAAAAAGAACATCAAATTTTTATTCCCGAACAATATTGAACAATTGAAGCTTATTGAAAGCAACATATTTTAAAATTAACAAAATATTTAAATAAAAATATTGAGATTAAAACTGAAGCAGATTCTCAAAATATTATTAAAAATTTAAGTAGTAAATATAAAGTTATTGATATTCAAGAAAAACCTCGAATTAGACAAGCGAATAATCCTTATACTACTTCAACAATGTTACAGGATGGGTCATCGCGATTAAATTTTGCTGCTAATAAAACATCTTTATTAGCACAACAATTATATGAAGGAATTGATATTGATGGATTGTTAACAGGATTTATTACTTATCCAAGAACTGATTCAATTCGTTTAAGTGATAAATTTGTTAGTGATACTTTTGCTTTTATTACGGAATCATTAGGTAAAGATTATTTAGGACAAGTAAAAATTACTAAAAAGAAAAACAATGTTCAAGATGCGCATGAATCAATTCGGCCAACAGATATTTTAATGACTCCTGAGAAGGCAAAAAATTATTTAGGTAAAGATCAATTACGACTTTATAAACTAATTTATAATCGGGCGATGGCATCATTAATGGCTCCAGCAAAAATTACGGGGAAAACTAGTATTTTGGATAATAATGATTATGAATTTCGGTTGACAGGACAAACAATTTTATTTTTAGGATTTTTAAAATATTATCAAATTGATGAAGAAGATAATATTAGTATTAAATTACCAGCTTGAAAAATTGGTGATGTGGTAAATATTGAAGATATTAAGGCATTGCAACATTGAACCAAACCAAAACCACGATATAGTGAGGCACGATTAATTAAAACATTGGAAGAATTAGGAGTAGGGCGACCTAGTACTTATGCTCCAATTATGAGAACTTTGTGCGAACGAGGATATGTTTTATTTGAGAATAAGGCTTTAAAAGCTAGTGAAAAGGGAATTTTAACTAGTGATAAACTGCAAGAGTTTTTTCAAGATATTATTAGTGAATCATATACTTCACAAGTAGAGTCGCAATTAGATTTAATTAGTCACGGTGAAAAAGATTATCAAGAGTTAGTTGGTTCTTTTTGAGAAAAATTTGAACCTCGTGTTGAAGAAGCTTTTGAAAAAATGGTGGAAGTTGCGATTGAAAAGACGGGTACTAAATGTCCAAGGTGTGATAATGATTTAGTTTATCGTTTTGGAAAGTATGGCAAATTTATTGGTTGTTCAACATTTCCAAAATGTCGTTATATTTCATCATTAAATCCAGTTAATTTAGGATTTTGTCCACAATGTATTGAAGGTGAAAAAGTTATTAAAGTTAATCGTCGTAATCAAAAATTTATTGCTTGTAGGAATTATCCTGAATGTGATTTTGTCGAATCTTATGAACAGTCCAAAGATGAAACAGAAAAAACAACATTAGAATAATTAATTTTTTTAATTTTGTAGAAAACTCTTGATATTTATTGAATATACCTAATTTTAGGTATATTTTTAATGGATTGGATAGGTTACAATAAGTTGGACCATATTTATGTGGACTTTCAAATAAAATAAAATTATTAAGAAAGTAGGAAGATAAAAATGGGGAAAACTCATATTCAAATGAATTTAAAAAACAAATTGTCATGCTTTATCAAAACGGAAAAAGCATTGTTGAAATTATTAAAGAATACGGAATTTCAAAATCAGCCGTATATCAGTGAATTGAAAATTTTAATAATTTTGGGTCATTTAAAGTGCAAGATAATCGCACTGTCGAAGAAAATGAATTAATTTATTTTCGAAAAGAAAACCAACAATTATGAATGGAAAATGATATTTTAAAGCAAGTAGCACTGATAATTGCCAAAAAATAGGAATTATTAACAATAATAAAGAAAAATATTCCGGGCTAAAAATGTGTCAAATATTAAAAATAGCAAAATCAACATATTATTATCAAACTAATAATTGTGTTAAGTATGATGTTAATAATTATGAAGAAGAAGTTATCAGTGCATTTAATAAAATTCGTAAAATTTATGGTGCTCGTAAAATTAAAAAATTATTTTGATTTTATCATAAAATAATAAAATATTTGATTAAAAAAGAAAAAATATATAGTTTATTTATAGATTTTATGTTTTAATTATCAACATATATTATATAAAATTATATGTGTTATAATTAAAAAAAAATCTTATTCATTTTGAAAAGAGGGAAAATATTAATGTTAATTAAAAAACTTTATGAAACATATAAAGCCATTGTTGGTCAAGAAATTACTTTAAAAGGTTGAGTACGAACTAATCGTGATTCCGGTAAAGTAGGTTTTATTAGTTTAAATGATGGTAGTTATTTGGATAGTGTTCAAGTTGTTTATAATCAAGAAATTAAAACTTTTAATGAAATTAAAAGTTTGCGAACAGGTTCTTCAATTGCAGTAACAGGAGTATTAGTTTTGCCAGATAAAGGTAAAGAATTGTTTGAAATTAAAGCAACAAATATAAAAATATATAATAATGCTGTGGAACAATATCCATTACAAAAAAAAGAACATTCTAATGAATATTTGCGAGAAATTGCTCATTTACGAGCTCGAACTAATAAGTTTTGAGCTATTTTTAAGATTAGAAGTAGTGTTAGTTATGCAATTCATTGCTTTTTTCAAAGAAATGACTTTTTATATTTGCATTCACCAATTATTACTAGTAATGATGCCGAAGGTGCAGGCGAAGCATTTATTGTGACAACTCGTGAAGATAATAATTATCAACAAGATTTCTTTTCTAAAAAGGCTAATTTAACTGTTTCTGGACAGTTAAATGCTGAAGCATATACACAAGCATTTAATCGTGTTTATACTTTTGGACCAACTTTTCGAGCCGAGAAGTCTCATACTTCTCGGCATGTAGCTGAATTTTGAATGGTAGAACCAGAGGTGGCATATAGTTCGTTAGAAGAAAATATCAAATTAGGAGAAGAATTAATTAAATATATTATTAATTATATTTTAGAAAAAAATAAAAAAGAATTAAAGTTTCTAAATGACAATGTTGATAATAATTTATTAGATAAACTAAAGACAATAGTAACTGTTAAATTTGTAGTTATGACTTATGATGATGCAATTATGGAATTAATTAAAGTTAAAGACCGTTTTGAAAATAAAGATATTCATTGAGGAATGGATTTACAAACTGAACATGAAAGATATTTATGTGAACAATTAACTAATAAACCAACATTTATTACTAATTATCCACAAGTTATTAAAGCATTTTATATGAAAACTAATGAGGATAATAAAACTGTTCAAGCGATGGATTTATTAGTCCCCGGAATTGGCGAATTAATTGGTGGTAGTCAAAGAGAAGATAATTATGAAAAGTTATTAGCAAAAATGCAAATGGCTAATTTAGATATTAAGGATTTTCAATGATATTTAAATTTAAGACAGTATGGGTATGCTCCAAGTGGTGGTTTTGGTTTAGGATTAGAACGATTAATTATGTATTTGACAGGGATGACAAATATTCGTGATGTTTTACCATTCCCACGAGTACCTAATAGTTTAGAATTTTAAAAAAAGATAAATTTTGTTAAAACTTTATCTTTTTAATTAGTAATTTCTTCATGTGTTTTAGCAAATAATAAAGTTTTTTTAATTTTGTAGAAAACTCTTAATATTTATTGAATATACTTAATTTTAGGTATATTTTTAATATGATAGAGGTGGATAATAATTATGGAAAAAATAATTCAAGAACTAGTAAATACTTTAACAGATGATCAATTTTTAGAATTTTATGAAAAAGTAAAACAACAAGCAGAATTAATAAAAAAACAAAAACGTTTAAATGAAATTGATCAAAAATTTAGAGCACAGGGTATTAAATGCCCTAAATGTGAATCTTGCCATCGCGTTAAAAATGGACATAATTCAGAAGGAAAACAAAAATATTTATGTAAAAATTGCCGTGCAAGTTTTGACGCTTCTCGTAATCATTTTATTTATTGAAGTCATTTAAATTATGAACAATGAAATTTATTGATTCAAATTTCATTGCTGGGGCAATCTAGTAAAACAATTTCTCGTTTTATTAAAACTACATTAAAAACTGCTTGATATAATCGTCAAAAATTAATGAAATCAAAACAATTAGAAAATACCCAATTAAAATTTAAAAAATTATCTGGTAAAATCCAAATCGATGAAACATTTATTAAAGAAATTCATAAAGGAAATTTCAAACATAAAACTGATCCACGAAGAATTCACCTTGATCCATTCGCAACTAATACTAAATGCTGTATTCAAATGGCAGTTGATAATAATAACAATATTTATGTTAAATCCACAAACACCAAACGTTTACAAAAACAATGAGTTATTGAAAATATGAACAAAGAATTAATTAACCAAAATTCAATTATTACTTCTGATATGCAAAAATTATATTTTTTAGTAGCTAAACAAACAAATTATACTTTATGTGTAACTAAAACAACAATTAATCCTGAAGCTAGTTATCGTAACTTAAAATAAAATCAGTAAATTACAATCTAGCCTTAATTCATTATCATGGTTTAGGTTTTACTAATATTCAAAATTATTTAAATCTCTGAAAATGAAAATACCAACATAAGGGTTTAACTCCAAACCAACAAACAGCGGTATTATATTTTAATGTATAAAAAATTAAAGTAAAAATAGTAATTTTACATAAAATCCTTTTAAAATTATCAAGTTGATGATTTTTTTATTTTATCAAGAGTTTTCTACAAAATTAAAATAAAGTTTTACTTGTATAGAGGTCATAATCAGTTATAATTGATTGCAAATGCCCAGCATCTTTTATAACTAGTAGTTCACTAATTTGTTTTTCTTCATCACGAATTTTATGATGATAAATATCATAAGCCATATATAATGGAACAAAATTATCTTTTTCACCATGAATAATTAGTAATGGGATAGTAGTACATTTTTTTAAATTATTTTTAGGAACTAATTTTTTAACTTTTAGTTCATTAACTAATCGTAATGATAATCGCATTACTGATATTGTTCAAAATCAATGTTTTTTAAAAATTTTCATAATCATCCATCGTAGTTGCTCAATAAAACTACTATAAGCACAATCACTAATTGCTCAAGATACTTTTAATTCTTTAATTTTTTCACTGTATTCTTTAATGAATTCAATAATGGTACTTCCACCCATTGAATTACCAATTAAACCAATTGATTGGACAATAAAGTTCTTATGTAAATATTTTATTACCATTGCTAGATCATGTTTTTCAAAAAAACCAAATCCAATAGTTTTAGCACTAGATTTGCCGTGGTTGCGTGCATCAAATGATACAATATTGTATCCTTCATTATAAAAAATGTCTTGTCATTCTTAAAGCTAAAAATTTGTTTTCTGTTCATCCGTGCATAGCAATAACTCATTTGTTATTTTTATTATTAGGATTAATTAAAATTAAACTGCTAAGAATAGCATTACCATTAATAATTTCATGTTCTTGAAATTTGAGATTATTTTTTTCTTTTGTGCTGAAAGCAATTAAAGAATTGTTTTTAATAATACTATCAGTAGTTAAAACAGCTAAACTATATTTTTCAGTACCATGATATAAGGGGTCATATTTACCAAATCGATGAAATGTATTGGTGAAACGAGGCGTAACATAAAAATTTTTACAACATATATATAATATATATCATATTAAAATAGGTAAAGTTAAAATAATGATAATTAAACTATAAAATGTTTTTAATTTTGTAGAAAACTCTTGATATTTATTGAATATACTTAATTTTAGGTATATTTTTAATATGATAGAGGTGGATAATAATTATGGAAAAAATAATTCAAGAACTAGTAAATACTTTAACAGATGATCAATTTTTAGAATTTTATGAAAAAGTCAAACAACAATCAGAATTAATAAAAAAACAAAAACGTTTAAATGAAATTGATCAAAAATTTAGAGCACAAGGTATTAAATGTCCTAAATGTGAATCTTACCATTGCGTTAAAAATGGACATAATTCAGAAGGAAAACAAAAATATTTATGTAAAAATTGCCGTGCAAGTTTTGATGCTTCCCGTAATCATTTTATTTATTTAAATCATTTAATTTATTAACAATGAAATTTATTGATTCAAATTATTTTGATGGTTAAATCTAGTAAAACAATTTCTCGTTTTATTAAAACTACATTAAAAACTGCTTGATATAATCGTCAAAAATTAATGAAATCAAAACAATTAGAAAATACCCAATTAAAATTTAAAAAATTATCTGGTAAAATCCAAATCGATGAAATATTTATTAAAGAAATTCATAAAGGAAATTTCAAACATAAAACTGATCCACAAAGAATTCACCTTGACCCATTCGCAACTAATACTAAATGCTGTATTCAAATGGCAGTTGATAATAATAACAATATTTATGTTAAATCCACAAACACCAAACGTTTACAAAAACAATGAGTTATTGAAAATATGAACAAAGAATTAATTAACCAAAATTCAATTATTACTTCTGATATTAAAAAATTATATTTTTTAGTAGCAAAACAAACAAATTATACTTTATGTGTAACTAAAACAACAATTAATCCTGGAGCTAGTTATCGTAACTTAAATAAAATCAGTAAATTACAATCTAGTCTTAAAGAAGCCTTAATTCATTATCGTGGTTTAGGTTTTACTAATATTCAAAATTATTTAAATCTCTGAAAATGAAAATACCAACATAAGGGTTTAACTCCAAACCAACAAACAGCGGTATTATATTTTAATGTATAAAAAATTAAAGTAAAAATAGTAATTTTACATAAAAGCCTTTTAAAATTATCGAGTTGATGATTTTTTTTATTTTATCAAGAGTTTTTGACAAAATTAAAATAAATTAATTAGGTAATATATAAAGGCAAATGTTATAATTACTATATTGAGGGAGTGGTAATGGTGACAATCAGTTTTATTTTAACTAGTTCTAATGACAATAATAAGTTAGAAGTAACATTAAATAGTATTTTAAAACAAAAGGGTAAAGATTATGAAATTATTATTGTGGATGATAAAACAAAAGATGATACTCTAGAATATAGTACTAAATTCTTTCAAGAACATAGTGATACTATTAAAGTTATTAGTAGTTGAAAGGAAATTGAAACCGCTAATGCTTGAAATTTAGCATTAAGTAATGCTAAAGGAAGTTATGTTTTATTTTTACAGCCAGGATATAAATTAATAAATAATTTTATGGAAAATATTATCCAAGAAATTAATAATAATGATGAACCTGATTTAATTGAATTTATGGTTCAATATTCTAATGTTTATCATCATATTTCTTCACGAAGATTAAAAAATAATAATTTGTATCATCCTCTTTTAAATCGAGAAGTCTTTGCTTTAATTCATCATTCACTATTTAATAAATTATTTAAAAGAAAGATTATTACTAGTCATAAAATTACTTTTCGTTGCTCTAATCGTTTTGATTTATTATTTATTTATAAAATATTACCGTGAATTGAAACTTTATATACAAGCACTAAAATATTAGTAGATATTGAAATTGAGCCGTTCTTGAATTTTAATAGTTTTGATTTTTTAAAGCAATGAGTTCATATTTATAACTATTATAAGCAAATAAACTTAGCACGAGAGTTAATTGAAGAATTAGAATATGCATTTGTTCGCTTTCATTACTATACATTTTTAAAAGTTATTGCTCCAACAGGAAATAAAGTATTAGTTAAAAAAGCTATTCAAGAAGTTACAAATAAAGTTACGAAAAGATTTCCTCACTGAGAAAAAAATCAATATCTTAATTTAGTACCAGAGGATTTGTTCAATAAAGATGTTGCTAAAGATTGAAAAAAATATTTAAAGAATTTTGTTTAATGGATATTATGAAAATTAAAACTATTAGTAGTGATAGTGACACTATAAGAAAAAAAATGCCATATTTTTTAGTAAAACTTTGAAAAGTAATTTTTGCTAGAGTGATTGATTATGTAATTATCAGTATGATCATTTTTATTATTAGTTGGGGAATTTATCAAAATCAATATCTTAATGACTGACAAAAAGCAATTATTAATCATTTCAGTGCATTGTCATTATTAATATCTTATTTTGTTATGATGCCATATTTTTGTCAAGGTAGAACAATAGCAAAATTTATTTTTTGTTTTAAATTAATCAAAGAAGGTCAAAATAAGATTCGGATTTGAGATTTATTATATCGGGAATTGTTTATTACAATTATTCCGTGAGTAATTTTGATTATTAGTAATTTATTTGTTAGCTTAGTTTTTAAATATCCAATTTTTATTTTTAATTATCAAAACATTTTTGTAATTACTAAACCACAACATTCTTTACCGTTAGCTGTAACAATTACATTAAGATTAATGGGATTATTTTATTTATTATGATATGGTTCATTAATGTTACTTTATAAGTTTGATGTTAAAAATCAATTATTTTTTGACCGCTATTTACACATTTATATTGTTAATGTTCGTTATCATCAAGAGAAAAAGCAAGAAAAAGAAAAATTACAAGATAATAAAATTCATATTCATTTACAAGAGTCTTTACCGGGAACTATTGATAGTAAAGAATTAAAAGCAATTGAAGAGTTATAAAAGGAGTAGAAGATGAATATAAACCATTTAAATGAAGAACAAAAGTTAGCAGTTTTAAGTAGTGAAGGTGCTAATAGAATTATAGCTGGTGCGGGAAGTGGTAAAACAAGAGTTATTTTTTATAAAATTGCTCATTTGATTCATAATTTGGCCATTAGTAGTAATCAAATTTTAGCCGTAACTTTTACTAATAAAGCAGCTAATGAAATGAAAAGTCGATTAAATGAATTGGTTGGCGATCAATCTAAATATACATGAGTCCATACATATCATGCCTTTTGTGTTCGGGTTTTAAGAAATGATATTGTGGTTTTGGGATATACAAAAGATTTTATTATTATTGATACTGTTGATAAAATTAATATTTTAAAAGATATTATTAAAAATAAGCAATATAATTTTGATAGTAATGAAATTAAGAAAGTTAGTAGTATGATTTCTTATTGAAAAAATCATCAATTATCGTATCGCGATGTTATTAATAGTGATTTTTATCATGAACA
This sequence comes from Spiroplasma endosymbiont of 'Nebria riversi', assembly GCF_018831625.1. GTDB lineage: Bacteria > Bacillota_I > Bacilli_A > Mycoplasmatales > Nriv7 > Nriv7. Next base: position 318,839 of record NZ_CP065193.1, on the reverse strand, counting down.
TAAGCAACAATGATTAGAAATTTATAAGATTTATTTACAATATTTGCCTAAGAATAATATGGTTGATTTTGATGATTTATTAACTTTAACTTTAGAATTATTTTCGCATCATACAGAAGTATTACAAAAGTGACAAAAGCGATTTTCGTATGTTTTAGTTGATGAATTTCAAGATACTAATGAATTACAGTTTGAATTAATTAATTATTTAGTAAAAATCCATCAAAATATTACTGTTGTTGGTGATCCGGATCAAACAATTTATTCTTTTTGGGGGGCAAAAGCAAGATTAATTTTAGATTTTGATAATTATTTTCCTAATGGGAAGACTTTTATTCTTAATCAAAATTATCGTTCAACACAAAATATTTTAGATGTGGCAAATATTCTTATTAGTTATAATCATTCACGAATTGCTAAAGATTTATTTACGATGAATGACCGTGGTAGTAAGACAAAATTATATCATGGCAATACTAGTATTCATGAAACTAACTGGGTGGCAAAAGAAATTAAAAAGTTAGTTGAGAAAAAAATTTTATTAAATAATATTTTAATTCTTTATCACGCTAATTATCTTTCTCGCGATTTAGAAGAAGCATTAATTAATAATTATATTAATTATCGTATTTATGGTGGTTTTAATTTTTTTGAAAGAAAAGAAATTAAGGATGTTTTAGCTTACTTAAAAACTTTAGTTTATGGTGATCAATTATCAACAGTAAGAGTTTTAAATTTGATTAAAGGTGTGGGGATGACAACAATTAATAATTTAATTGAACAATCACAAAATAATCATCAATCGCTTTTAGAATATTTAATGCTAAATGTTGCTAGTTTAAAACCATCAATAATTGAATTAGTTACATATTTAAAAGTTTGAAAAGAGAAACTAAAATCATATGAAAAGATGACTTTATTCAGTCAAGATTTTTTAAATAACGATAATTACTTACAGCAATTAGCAGATGGTTTTGAAGAAGAACGCTTAGAAAATGTTAAAGAATTATTTAATCATATGGAAAATTATGATTTGCAAAATGCGGACTCATTACAAGGAATGGAATTATTACAACATTATTTACAAGAAGTTAGTTTATATGTTGAGCAAGATAAAAATTCTGCTAATCAAGATAAAGTTAGTTTGATGACGATTCATAATGCTAAAGGTTTGGAATATGATTTTGTATTTATTATTGGCTTAAATGAAGGCATTTTTCCTAATACTTTAAGTATTGAAGAAGGAATTTCTGCTATTGAAGAAGAACGAAGAGTTTTATATGTTGCGATTACAAGAGCAAGAAAAGGATTATTTTTAAGTTATAGTGAAGGGTTTTCTTATGTAACTAATAATTACCGCTTACCTTCAAGATTTGTTATTGAAATTAATCCTAGTTTATTAGAACTTAAAAGTGATAAACAATTAGAAGATACTAAGCGGTCATTAAGTTGAACAATACTGAAAAATATTTCTTTAACGCCAGCAAAAAAATCGCAATGAAAAACTGGTGATATTATCCAACATTCTACTTTTGGTAAAGGGATTGTAACTAATATTTTAAATTCTAATGTTGAAGTTGCTTTTAATAGTGGGATTAAAGTTTTACGATCTAATCACCCGTTATTAAAGAAGGTTTTGAGTGAAGATTAAATATCTAGTTTTTAATTGCTGTTTATGTTAGTATTAACTTACACTTATTAATTATTATTTATTGATGTAAAAAATTAAAGGAGAAATAAAAATGTCATCATTTAAAGCTAAAATTACTGATCCAATAGGGATACATGCGCGACCTGCTGCGATTATTGTTAAAGAGGCTTCAAAATACAGTTCTACTATTAAAATTAAAGTTAATGGTTGTGAAGGAAATTTAAAGTCAATTATGAATATTATGGCTTTAGGAATTAAAACCGGAACAGAAGTAGAAATTGAAGCAATTGGTAAAGATGCTGATGTTGCAATTGCTGGCATTAAAAAAGCAATGAAAGATAATAAATTGGTTTAATATAAAATTTAAAAATACGAGTAATTTCGTATTTTTATTTTGTTTTTTTAAAATGCAAGGGCGCATAAAGTTTTGTTAGGTAGGAGAAGGTTTGAATAAGTATTAAGACAGTCAGCAATGATTGTCTTTTTATTTTATAAGATGTTAAAATTTGTTTTTTGAAAATTAAATACAAGTGAGTTAATAATGTTGATATGTATTAAAGCGCGATAAATTGTGGGTGGTCGCCATAACCAAAAGAAGTTTACCAGTTAATAGATAACACCCTATTAGCTATAGCAATTTGTTTCGTTTTGCAATAAAAAAATGAATGGGTGGATTTCCTAAAAATATACACGCTATTAAATTAGTTCCAAGGGTAGGATGCGGATGTTAAAGTGTAGAAATTTCTATATAGGGGTATGTTAAGTTTAAAATTATTAAAATCTTTATCTAATTAAAAAACAAAATTTAATAACAAAGCTTGTTAAACACTTAAATCTGCGATATATAAGTGTTTAAAAAACTAAGTTAATTAACAACTTAGTTAATATAACTTATTTTATTTATAAGAAAGGTAATTTATTATGAAAAACATTGAAAACATTTTCTTAAATACTAAAAAATATCTTTTAAAAGAAACGCAAAACGCAATGCTTATTAAAGCACCAAAAATTCCGTGATTTAATGAACAAATCGGTATTTGGTTTCCAAAGCGATTTGTTTATAAAGGAAAATATGAAAATTCTATTTGCATCGGAATAATAAAAGATAGTAAATATCAAATAATTTCAATTAATCAAAAAGAAAATGAAACCAAATTAATTAAGGGACAAGAATTATTAGGCTTCTTCATTGCCGAAAAAGAAAACAACAAAAAAGATATAAATTATAACTATTTTAAAGGAGTTTAAAAATGAATATTGCGATTGGACTAATATTTATTATTATCAGCATCATGCTATTGGCATATTTTGCTTATAAAATTTATGCCATGGTATGGCAACCCTTTTTTGGACACTTTTTATGTAGACTGTCATTTTCTAAATTCGACAGGCGTTAAATAATTTAAACCGCCGCGTACTCTACGATTATTGTATCAATTAACAAAATCAAATAATTCGCATTTTAATTATGTTAAATTTTCAAATTTTTTACCCTTGATAAATTCCGTTTTAAAAGTTTTGTAAGTTGTTTCGGCCACAGCATTGTCATACGGGCAACCCTTCGCACTCAATGATCTTTTAATATTAAAGGTTATTAAAATTTCATCAATGATTTTATTTTTGAACTCATTACCACGATCAGTATGAAATAAAGTTATTTTATTTAATGGTCGTGTTATTTTATGAAAAGCTTGTTGAACTAGTTCAGCGGTTTTGTTTGGTCTGGCACTATAGCCAATTATTTCTCGATTAAACAAGTCAATTAATAAACAAATATAATGTCATTTTCCTCCAACTTGCACATATGTTAAATCACTAACAACAACTTCATTAGGTTTTTTGTTATTAAATTGACGATTTAAAACATTACTAATTTGGTCATTATTAACCATTGTTTTATGATTACGATATTTTAATTTGTTGTATTTAGAAACCAAATTATTTTTGATCATAAGGAATCTGATTTTTCGACGTGATAAGATAATATCTTTTTTCATTAAAACAGCTTTAATTTTACGAGCACCATAAATTTTACGACTTTTATTAAATGCACTGATAACTTCTTCTTCATAATTATTAACATCATACTTAACACAATTATTAGTTTGATAATAATATGTTGATTTTGCTATTTTTAATATTTGACACATTTTTAGCCCGGAATATTTTTCTTTATTATTGTTAATAATTCCTATTTTTTGCCAATTATCAGTGCTGCTTGCTTTAAAATGTCATTTTCCATTCGTAATTGTTGGTTTTCTTTTCGCAAGTAAATTAATTCATTTTCTTCGACAGTGCGATTATCTTGCACTTTAAATGACCCAAAATTATTAAAATTTTCAATTCACTGAGTATACGGCTGATTTTGAAACCCCGTATTCTTTAATAATTTCAACAATGCTTTTTCCTTTTTGATAAAGCATGACAATTTGTTTTTTAAATTCATTTGAATATGAGTTTTTCCCCATTTTTATCTTCCTACTTTCTTAATAATTTTATTTTATTTGAAAGTCCACATAAATATGGTCCAACTTATTGTAACCTATCCAACCTAAAATTAAGTATATTCAATAAATATCAAGAGTTTTCTACAAAATTAAAAAAAATTGCGATTTTATTAAGATTATTGGTATAATTAATAGATAAATATTTGTTTTAGGAAATTAATATTTTATGTTATTAGCATTTTATTTATTTTTATTAATTAAATATTAAATATTAAATATGAAAGAGGAATAAAGAAGTTATGTCTTTAAAAGCAGGAATTGTCGGATTACCTAATGTTGGAAAATCAACATTATTTAATGCCATTACCAATTCTAAAGTTGAAGCTGCAAATTATCCTTTCACAACGATTAATCCTAATGTTGGTATTGTTAAAGTACCCGATAGTAGACTTAATAAGTTGGAAGAAATTTTTCAACCTGAGAAAGTTATTGCTAATAATTTTGAGTTTACAGATATCGCGGGACTTGTTAAAGGGGCATCATTAGGCCGTGGTTTAGGTAATAAGTTTTTAGGTCATATTCGTGAAGTTGATGCGATTTGTGAAGTTGTGCGTTGTTTTGATGATAGTAATGTTAATCATGTTGAAAATACGATTGATCCGATTAGAGATATTGAAATTATTAATTTAGAATTAATTTTAGCAGATTATGATATCGTTATTAAAATATTACAAAAATTAGAAAAACTTGTTAAAAATGATAAAAATCCAGTTTTTCTGAAAGAAATTAATTTATTAAAGAAAATTAAAGAAGCGTTATTTGATGGCAAACCGATTCGGCGTTTAGAATTAACAGTTGAAGAAGTTAATTTGATTAAACATTATAGTTTTTTAACTAGTAAACCAATTTTGTATATTGCAAATATTAGTGAAAAAGATTTAGTGGATAAAACTAATAAGTGAGTTGAAAAAGTTAAGGATTATGCTATTGCTGAGAAATCACAAGTTATTGTTATTTGTGCAAAAACAGAATTAGAAATTTCATCGTTAGAAGATAATGATAAAGAAGAGTTTTTAAAATCATTAAATTTAGAAACATCAGGCTTAGATCAGATGATTTCAAAAACATATCGCATATTAGGTTTATCAACATTTTTTACAGCTGGTAAGAAAGAAGTTCGTGCTTGAACATTTAAAAGTGGTATGGAAGCTGTTGAATGTGCTAGTATTATTCATACTGATATTTCTCGTGGTTTTATTAAATTAGAAGTTTATAGTTATGATGATTTAGTTAAATATGGTAGTGAGAATGCCGTTAAATTATCAGGAAAGTTGCTATTTGAAGGGAAAAATTATTTAGTTTCTGATGGTGATATTTGTTATTTCCGTTTTAATGTTTAAAGTCTTTAAGTTATTGAACATTTTTATGTACAATAAAGTAATTATTATAGTGTAAAATAAATTAGTAGTTAAAAACTAATTTATTTTTTTATATATTAAAAGAAATGGAGATAATGGATGAAGAAAATACGATTACGCTATGCACCTAGTCCAACAGGATATTTACATATTGGTGGTGCCAGAACAGCAATTTTTAATTATCTATTTGCTAAACATTATAATGGCACATTTATTGTGCGAATTGAAGATACTGATTTAGAACGAAATGTTAGTGGCGGTATTGCGTCACAATTAGATAATTTGCGATGATTAAATATTGTTATTGATGAAACTATTGATACATTAGGTAATTTTGGTCCATATCAACAAACTGAGCGCTTACAAATTTATATTAAATATGCTAATGAGCTGGTTACTAATAATTTAGCATATTATTGTTATTGTTCAGCAGAACAATTAACCCAAGTGAAGCAAAAGCAAATTGAGCAAGGAATAGCGCCAAGTTATGATGGTAAATGTTGAAGTCTTTCTATTAGTGATATTAAAGCAAAAGAAGTTTTAGGGATTAAACCAAGTATTAGAATCCGAATCCCAGAAAATAAATCTTATATTCTTAATGATTTGGTACGAAAAGAAGTAATATTTGCTAGTAAAGATATTAGTGATTTTGTTATTATTAAATCAAATGGCGTGGCGACATATAATTTTGCTGTTGTTATTGATGATTATTTAATGAAAATTAGTCATGTTTTACGAGGTGAGGAGCATTTATCTAATACTCCAAAGCAATTAGTAGTCTATGAAGCTTTTAATTGAACACCACCAATTTTTGGTCATTTACCATTAATTGTTAATGAAAATCGAAAAAAATTGTCAAAACGCGATGGGACAATTGTACAATTTATTAGTCAGTATCACGAATTAGGATATTTACCAGCAGCGTTATTTAATTTTTTTGTTTTATTAGGTTGATCACCACCAGATACGCAAGAAATTTATTCAATATCGCAATTAATTGCTATTTTTGATGAAAATCGTTTTAGTAAATCTAGTAGTTTGTTTGATGTTAATAAACTCAATTGAATTAATAATAAGTATATTCAAAAATTAGATGCGATTGCTTACTGAGAATTATGTTTGTCATTTTTATGTAAAGTTTATGAAATAAAAGCATATCCGTTAGTTTGATGACAGGAAGTAGTTGCTTTGTATCAGCAAGAATTAATTTATGGGCAAAAAATAAGTGGTTTAGTTGCGATGTTTATTGAAGACGATATTGTGGCTACGGAAGTTATTGAATATTTAAAAACTAATAATGTTTTATTAGTCATTAATAATTTTAAGCAATTAATTCAAAATTTAAAGCAATGAGATGATGATAGTGTTAATGACATTATTACTACAATTAAAAAAGAACAAAATCTTAAAGGTAAAGACTTATTGATGCCAATTAGAATTGCTAGTTCAAAAAGAATGGCAGGACCACAATTAGTAAAAACAATTAAACTTTTAGGTCAAAAAAAAGTAATGAATAATATTAATGAAATATTAGAAATATTTAATAGGGCGGGGTAAGATGATGAGTCAATGAATGGTTCGTGATAGTATTTATGGTAATATTAATGTTCAAGAATCAGTTATTATTGCTTTAATTAATAGTAAAGAGTTTCAACGCTTAAGAAGAATTTTACAATTAGGTGGTGGACAATTTGCTTTCCCTAGTGCTGTTCATAATCGTTTTAGTCATTCATTAGGAGTTTATTATTTAATTGATAAAATTTTTAGAAATTCTAGTTTTGATAATGTATCTAATGAAGAAAAAACTTTAACAAAAATTGCTGGTTTATTACATGATTTAGGGCATGGTCCTTTTTCTCATAGTTTTGAAAAAGTTTCGCCAATTAATCATGAACAATGAACAATTGCCATTATTCAAAATGAACAATCGCAAATTAATCAAGTTTTAAAAGCATTTAATATTGATGTGCAAGCTGTTTGTCAAATTATTGCTAAAACCCATCCTAATAAAATTCTTTTATCATTAGTAAGTTCCCAACTTGATTGTGATCGGATGGATTATTTGTTAAGAGATTCTTATCATACAGGTGTTGAATATGGAAATTTTGATATTGATTGAATTATGGAAAATTTACGAATTATTAATAATGAAATTGTTTATGATGAAAAAGCATTATTTGCAATTGAAAATTATTTGTTAGGTCGTTATCATATGTATTGGCAAATTTATAATCATAAAGTTGGCATTAGTTTTGATTATTTATTAGTAAATATTTTTAAACGCTTAAAATATTTATTTACAAAAAATTTTAAGTTTAAAACTGATATTGCTTTAGTTGTATCTTTATTACAAGAAAATAATTCCGAACAATTAAATGTAAGTCATTATTTACAACTTGATGATTATAGTTTAATGAGTCTTTTTAGTTTATTAGCTAAAGAAGAAGATAATATTTTGCAAGATTTAACAGACCGCATTGTTAATCGAAGATTTTTTAAATTAATTCCTAATTTCAATGCTAATGATTTAAAAAACTATCAAAAATTGTTAGTTGCAGGAAATTATGATTTAGATTATTATTTAATTATTGAAGAATTTAATCAGCCAACATTATATCAGCAGGACTTAATGGAGCAACCAATTAAATTAGTTAATAAAAATGATGTAGTATTTAATTTAGAAAAAAAATCTAAATTGATTAATACTAGTAAACAAAGTAGTAAACAAGTGGAAAAACAACAATATGTATTATTACCAAAAGAAGTTTTGGTACAAACACAGATTTAGAAGGAGATAATATATGAATAAGTCTTTAGTTGATCTGGCATATGAATTTCTTATTAAGCGAAAACACGCTGGTTTTAAAGAAATTTATGATTATGTTAAGATTGCCAAGGAAACAACAATTGAATCTGAAACAAAAGAAATGGTTAATTTATATACTGATATGGTATTGGATAATCGTTTTTTGTTAATTCAGGATAACGAATGGGGGTTACGACAAGATTATAAGTTTGATGAAATTAAGAAACAATTAGAGTTTTTATTTGCTATTAATGATGATATTGATCCTAAGAAATTAGAAGTTACTGAAATTATTGATGAAGTTGATAATACTTTTGAAGAAAGCATTGATGATGAAGAAGATGAATTAGAAATTGATAGCGATGATGAAGTTGATTGAGATGAAATTGAAAAAGAAATGGAAGAAAATAACTAGTTGTTAGAGTTAAAGAAGGTGAATTATAATGATAAAATATATTTTTATTACGGGTGGTGTAGTTTCCAGTTTAGGTAAGGGAATTGCTGGCGCTTCAATTGGTCATATTTTAAAAGATAGTGGATTAAAGGTTTTTATGCAAAAATTTGATCCATATATTAATGTTGATCCAGGAACAATGAACCCCTATGAGCATGGTGAGGTTTTTGTTACTGCTGATGGTAGTGAGACTGATTTAGATTTAGGTCATTATGAACGCTTTATTGATGAAAATTTGACTTGCTATTCATCAATTACTGCTGGTAAAGCATATTTAGAAGTAATTGAAAAAGAGCGGAATGGTGATTATGAAGGTAAAACAGTTCAAGTAGTACCGCATTTAACAGATATTATTAAGAATAAGATTTATTTAGCATCAACTGTTAGTAAAGCCGATATTATTATTGGTGAAATCGGGGGCACAGTTGGTGATATTGAGTCATTACCATTTATTGAAACGATTCGGCAAATAAGAATGGAAAAAGGGAAAGAAAATGTGTTATTTATTCATGTTGCTTTAGTACCATTTATTGCTGCTAGTGGTGAATTTAAAACAAAGCCAGTTCAACATTCAGTTAAAGAATTATTGTCATTAGGAATTCAACCAGATATTGTTCTTGCCCGTAGTGAACAAGAATTATCAGCACAATTAATTGATAAAATTTCTTTATTTTGTAATGTTAATCGTAATGCTGTTTTTAATGCTTATGATATGGATAATATTTATAAAGTACCAATTGTTCTTTATGAACAAGATATTTTAACAACGCTTGCCCTGTTGCTACATTTAAAAATTAAACATAATAATTTAAAAAAATTAAAATTGTTTTTACAAAAAGCTAGTGATGCTAAAAATAAAGTTATTACAATTTATTTAGTTGGTAAGTATATTGAATTACCGGATGCGTATTTATCAGTTTTAGAGTCATTAAAGTTAGCTGGTTATGAAAAAGGTGTTGAAGTTAAAGTGCAATGAATTAGTGCCAATGATATTGATGAAAATAATTATGAAGATATCTTTAAACATTGTAAAGGTATTATTGTACCTGGCGGGTTTGGTTATCGGGGCATTGAAGGAAAAATATTAGCTGCTAAGTATGCTAGAAGACATCATATTCCTTATTTTGGCATTTGTTTAGGCATGCAAACGGCATTAATTGAATTTGCCCAAGATGTTTGTAAATTACCAGATGCTCATTCTGAGGAATTTTTTCCTGAATGTAAAAATCCGATATTACATTTAATTAGAGGAAAAAACTCAACTGATCATATTGGTGGTACATTGCGACTAGGAAATTATGATATTACTATTGAAGATAAAACGCATGTTTCGAAATTATACAAGAAAAAGGTTATCCAAGAACGCCATCGGCATCGTTACGAAGTAAATAATGATTATTTGGATTTATTTAAAGAAAAAGGAATTATTTTTAGTGGTATGTATAAAGAACAATCTTTAGTGGAAATTATTGAATTAAAGAACCATCCGTTTTTTATTGGTAGTCAATTTCATCCTGAATTTACTTCCCGAACGAGCAAACCAAATCCATTATTTATTGGATTTATTGAAGCAGTAATTAAAGCATATTAACAAATTTTAATCTTGGAGGATAGAAATGATAAAATTAGTTAATCCAACAGCAATGTTGCAAAAAGCGAGAAAAGAAAATTATGCAATTGCGCATTTTAATATTAATAATTTAGAATGAATTAAAGCAATTTTAAAAGCAGTACAAGAAACTAATAGTCCAGTAATTTTAGGAGTATCCGAAGGGGCAATTAAATATATGGGGGGAGTTAAAACGGTTTATGGATTAGTTACTAATCTAATGGATTTCATTAAGGTGAATGTCCCCGTAGCATTACATTTAGACCACGGTCAAACTGTTGAATCTTGTATTGCGGCGATTGATGCTGGTTTTTCTTCAGTAATGTTTGATGGTAGTCATTATCCTCTTGCTGAAAATTTAAAATTAACTGCCCAAGTAGTAGATTACGCTCATCGTAAAAATGTTGCTGTTGAGGCTGAAGTTGGAACTATTGGTGGTGAAGAAGATGGTGTTATTGGTACGGGGGAATTAGCAACCCTTGATGAATGTCAAGCAATGAAAAACTTGGCGGTTGATTTTTTAGCTGCCGGAATTAACAATATTCATGGTCCATATCCTAAAAATTGGTACGGTTTAAAATTAGATTTGTTAAAAAATATTTCTGAAAATATTTCTTTACCACTAGTATTACACGGTGGTTCGGGAATTGATATGGAACAAATTAAACAAGCGATTAGTTTAGGAATTAGTAAAATTAATGTTAATACGGAATTACAATTAGAATTTCAACAAGCAACCCGACAGTATATTATTGCTGAAAAAGATCAAGTGGGTAAAGGTTATGATCCGCGAAAATTATTAAATCCGGGAACTGTTGCTGTTGAGAATAAAGCGAAACAATTATTAGCAGAGTTTGGTAGTTTAAATAAAGCTTAATTTAAAAAAGAATATTGATGTATTAAAAGAACGCCTTTAAAGGCGTTCTTTTTTTATTTATCATAATCCAGTTAAAGGATAAATTGGTATGGCAACCCTTTTTTGGACACTTTTTATGTAGACTGTCATTTTCTAAATTCAACAGGCGTTAAATAATTTAAACTGCCATGTATTCTAAGATTATTGTATCAATTAACAAAATCAAATAATTCGCATTTTAATTGTGTTAAATTTTCAAATTTTTTACCCTTGATAAATTCCGTTTTAAAAGTTTTGTAAGTTGTTTCAGCAACAGCATTGTCATAAGGACAACCCTTCGCACTCAATGATCTTTTAATATTAAAGGTTATTAAAATTTCATCAATGATTTTATTTTTGAACTCATTACCACGATCAGTATAAAATAAAGTTATTTTATTTAATGGTCATGTTATTTTATGAAAAGCTTGTTGAACTAGTTCAGCGGTTTTGTTTGGTTCGACACTATAGCCAATTATTTCTCGATTAAACAAGTCAATTAATAAACAAATATAATGTCATTTTCCTTCAACTTGCACATATGTTAAATCACTAACAACAACTTCATTAGGTTTTTTGTTATTAAATTGACGATTTAAAACATTACTAATCTGGTCGTTATTAACCATTGTTTTATGATTACGATATTTTAATTTGGTGTATTTAGAAACCAAATTATTTTTGATCATAAGGAATCTGATTTTTCGACGTGATAAGATAATATCTTTTCTCATTAAAACAGCTTTAATTTTACGAGCACCATAAATTTTACGACTTTTATTAAATGCACTGATAACTTCTTCTTCATAATTATTAACATCATACTTAACACAATTATTAGTTTGATAATAATATGTTGATTCTGCTATTTTTAATATTTGACACATTTTTAGCACGGAATATTTTTCTTTATTATTGTTGATAATTCCTATTTTTTGCCAATTATCGGTGCTGCTTGCTTTAAAATGTCATTTACCATTCGTAATTGTTGGTTTTCTTTTTGCAAGTAAATTAATTCATTTTCTTCGATAGTGCGATTATCTTGCACTTTAAATGACCCAAAATTATTAAAATTTTCAATTCACTGAATATACGGCTGATTTTGAAACTCCGTATTCTTTAATAATTTCAACAATGCTTTTTCCGTTTTGATAAAGCATGACAATTTGTTTTTTAAATTCATTTGAATATGAGTTTTTCCCCATTTTTATCTTCCTACACTTTCTTAATAATTTTATTTTATTTGAAAGTCCAAATAAATATGGTCCAACTTATTGTAACCTATCCAAACTTAAATGAAATTGATCAAAAATTTAGAGCACAAGGTATTAAATGCCCTAAATGCGAATCTTACCATTGCGTTAAAAATGGACATAATTCAGAAGGAAAACAAAAATATTTATGTAAAAATTGCCGTGCAAGTTTTGACGCTTTTCGTAATCATTTTATTTATTGAAGTCATTTAAATTATGAACAATGAAATTTATTGATTCAAATTTTATTGTTGGGGCAATCTAGTAAAACAATTTCTCGTTTTATTAAAACTACATTAAAAACTGCTTGATATAATCGTCAAAAATTAATGAAATCAAAACAATTAGAAAATACCCAATTAAAATTTAAAAAATTATCTGGTAAAATCCAAATCGATGAAACATTTATTAAAGAAATTCATAAAGGAAATTTCAAACATAAAACTGATCCACGAAGAATTCACCTTGACCCATTCGCAACTAATACTAAATGCTATATTCAAATGGCAGTTGATAATAATAACAATATTTATGTTAAATCCACAAACACCAAACGTTTACAAAAACAATGAGTTATTGAAAATATGAACAAAGAATTAATTAACCAAAATTCAATTATTACTTCTGATATGCAAAAATTATATTTTTTAGTAGCAAAACAAACAAATTCTACTTTGTGTGTAACTAAAACAACAATTAATCCTGAAGCTAGTTATCGTAACTTAAATAAAATCAGTAAATTACAATCTAGTCTTAAAGAAGCCTTAATTCATTATCATGGTTTAGGTTTTACTAATATTCAAAATTATTTAAATCTCTGAAAATGAAAATACCAATATAAGGGTTTAACTCCAAACCAACAAACAGCGGTATTATATTTTAATGTATAAAAAATTAAAGTAAAAATATTAATTTTACATAAAAGCCTTTTAAAATTATCAAGTTGATGATTTTTTTTATTTTATCAAGAGTTTTCGACAAAATTAAAACAATTTTTCTATTATTTAGAAAAATTTAAAATCTGATTTATTTTACAGAAAATTATTTAATAATTTAAATAATTTTAAGAACTTCCAAAATGCGATTCAAATCTTTATCATTAGAAAACTTAATGATAATACGATTATCATCAATGACAACCTTAGTTCCTAAAATTATAATCATTTTTTCAGCGACAGGTGCATATTCTCACTTTGACAAAACACCAAATTTTTGTTCATTTTTATCTTTCTTACCAATTTGTAATTGATACGCCCGAACAATATCTTCGACCTTTCTAGATGTTAAATTTTCTTTAAAAATGCGTTCACTTAAACGAGAAACTAATTCCATATCGTCTTGTAAAGCTAATAATGGCTTCACCTGCCCCATCGTTAATTGACCATTTAAAACATAATCTTGGATTTTTTGCGGTAAATTTAAAATTCGCATAATATTAGCAATATGTGACCGTGACTTTCCGACTTGCATTGCCACTTCACCTTGCGTTAAGTTTAATTTATTCATTAAATCACGATATGCTTGTGCCTCTTCAATGGTATTTAAATCAACTCGTTGAATATTTTCAATTAAAGCAATTTCCATCATTTGTTTATCAGATAAATTAATCGTAATTGCTGGAATATGAGTTAATCCGACCTTTTTACAAGCCCGCATTCTTCTTTCTCCCGCAACAACTTCATAACCATTAATTGATTTCTTAACAATAATTGGTTGAATAAGACCATGCTTAACAATTGATTGTCCTAATTGTGTAATCTCAGCATCATCAAAAAAAATTCGTGGTTGATAAGGATTACTACGAATTTCATTTAATGAAATTTCAACCGCATTTTGCTTAATTTCATCATTAGTTTCAATCTCACTAATTAAATCATTAATTTCTTCACCAAAAATCTTATCTAATCCTTTAAACGATAATCTTCTTTTAGTTATTAATTCCTTGTTCTGCGCCATTATTTAGCAATACCTCCTTAACTAGTTCCATATAAGCAATTGCCCCCGATGAATTTTCGGCATAACTAAAAATATCATCCCCATTTGATGGTGCTTCCGATATTTTAATATTTCGCGGAATATAAGTTTTATATACTTTCTCTTTAAAATACTTTTGTGCTTCTTGCATTACTTCATACGATAACTTTGTTCTAGTATCAAACATTGTTAATAAAATACCTTCAATAGTTAAATTTTTATTACTTCTTTGTTGAACAAATCTAATTGAAGTTAACAATTGCGTTAATCCTTCTAAAGCATAATATTCAGCTTGAATCGGAATAATTACCGTATTAGACGCACTTAACGCATTACGATTTAATAATCCTAATGATGGTGGACAATCAATAATAATATAATGATAATTATTAAGAATACCTTTTAACTTATCCAACAAAATATTGTGCTTATCCTTAGATTGTTCTAATAAATGTAAATCAGCACTTGCTAATGATAATGTTGCTGGCGCTAAATCAACATTTTGACAAACATTTTTTTGAATAATTTCACTAAGAGCAATATCATTAACTAAAACATCAAACATACACCTTTCAATTTTACTTTTATCAGCACCAATTCCTGTTGTGCTATTTCCTTGTGGATCTAAATCAATCAGCAAAACTTTTTGCCCATATCTGCCCAAACCAGCAGCAAGATTTATTGATGTTGTCGTTTTGCCAACACCACCTTTTTGATTAGCAATTGCAATTACTTTAGCCATAAATTTTAACTCCCTTTTTTAAGATTCCCAAATATTTTACCTAATTATATTAACATTATAACAAGAGTTTATTAAAAATTATTTTAATTTTGTCGAAAACTCTTGATAAAATAAAAAAAATCATCAACTTGATAATTTTAAAAGGCTTTTATGTAAAATTACTATTTTTACTTTAATTTTTTATACATTAAAATATAATACCGCTGTTTGTTGGTTTGGAGTTAAACCCTTATGTTGGTATTTTCATTTTCAGAGATTTAAATAATTTTGAATATTAGTAAAACCTAAACCATGATAATGAATTAAGTCTTCTTTAAGACTAGATTGTAATTTACTGATTTTATTTAAGTTACGATAACTAGCTTCAGCATTAATTGTTTTTTTAGTTACACATAAAGTAGAATCTGTTTGTTTTGCTACTAAAAAATATAATTTTTGCATATCAGAAGTAATAATTGAATTTTGGTTAATTAATTCTTTGTTCATATTTTCAATAACTCATTGTTTTTGTAAACGTTTGGTGTTTGTGGATTTAACATAAATATTGTTATTATTATCAACTGCCATTTGAATACAGCATTTAGTATTAGTTGCGAATGGGTCAAGGTGAATTCTTCGTGGATCATTTTTATGTTTGAAATTTCCTTTATTAATTTCTTTAATAAATGTTTCATCGATTTGGATTTTACCAGATAATTTTTTAAATTTTAATTGGGTATTTTCTAATTGTTTTGATTTCATTAATTTTTGACGATTATATCAAGCAGTTTTTAATGTAGTTTTAATAAAACGAGAAATTGTTTTACTAGATTGTCCCAGCAATGAAATTTGAATCAATAAATTTCATTGTTCATAATTTAAATAACTTCAATAAATAAAATGATTACGAAAAGCGTCAAAACTTGCGCGGCAATTTTTACATAAATATTTTTTTTCCTTCTGAATTATGTCCATTTTTAACGCAATGGTAAGATTCACATTTAGGGCATTTAATACCTCGTGCTCTAAATTTTTGATCAATTTCATTTAAACGTTTTTGTTTTTTTATTAATTCTGCTTGTTGTTTGACTTTTTCATAAAATGGTATGGCAACCCTTTTTTGGACACTTTTTATGTAGACTGTCATTTTCTAAATTCAACAGGCGTTAAATAATTTAAACTGCCATGTATTCTAAGATTATTGTATCAATTAACAAAATCAAATAATTCGCATTTTAATTGTGTTAAATTTTCAAATTTTTTACCCTTGATAAATCCCGTTTTAAAAGTTTTGTAAGTTGTTTCAGCCACAGCATTGTCATAAGGACAACCCTTCGTACTCAATGATCTTTTAATATTAAAAGTGCTTAAAATTTCATCAATGATTTTATTTTTGAACTCATTACCACGATCAGTATGAAATAAAGTTATTTTATTTAATGGTCGTGTTATTTTATGAAAAGCTTGTTGAACTAGTTCAGCGGTTTTGTTTGGTTCGGCACTATAGCCAATTATTTATCGATTAAACAAGTCAATTAATAAAGAAATATAATGTCATTTTCCTCCAACATGCACATATGTTAAATCACTAATAACAACTTTATTAGGTTTTTTGTTATTAAATTGACGATTTAAAACATTACTAATTAGGTCATTATTAACCATTGTTTTATGATTACGATATTTTAATTTGGTGTATTTAGAAACCAAATTATTTTTGATCATAAGGAATCTGATTTTTCGACGTGATAAGATAATATCTTTTCTCATTAAAACAGATTTAATTTTACGAGCACCATAAATTTTACGACTTTTATTAAATGCACTTATAACTTCTTCTTCATAATTATTAACATCATACTTAACACAATTATTAGTTTGATAATAATATGTTGATTTTGCTATTTTTAATATTTGACACATTTTTAGCACGGAATATTTTTCTTTATTATTGTTAATAATTCCTGTTTTTTGCCAATTATCAGTGTTGTTTGCTTTAAAATGTCATTTTCCATTCGTAATTGTTGGTTTTCTTTTCGCAATTAAATTAATTCATTTTCTTCGACAGCGCGATTATCTTGCACTTTAAATGACCCAAAATTATTAAAATTTTCAATTCACTGAAGTATACGGCTGATTTTGAAATTCCGAATTTGGATAGGTTACAATAAGTTGGACCATATTTATGTGGACTTTCAAATAAAATAAAATTATTGATGAAATTTTAAGCACTTTTAAAATTAAAAGATCATTAAGCAATAAGGGGTGTCTTTATGATAACGCTGTTGCTGAAACAACTTACAAAACCTTTAAAACAGAATTTATTTAGGGTAAAAAATTTGAAAATTTAACATAATTAAAATACGAATTATTTGATTTTGTTAATTGATATAACAACATTCGAATTCACGGCAGCCTAAATTATTTAACGCCTGTTGAATTTAGAAAACAACAGTCTACATAAAAAGTGTCCAAAAAAGGGTTACCATACCAAAAATATAAATTTAAAACAAGACTTGTAAAAAGGACGCATAAAGTTTTGTTAGATGGGAAAAGATTTGAATAAGTATTAAGACAGTCAGCAGTGATTGTCTTTTTATTTTATAAGATGTTAAAATTTGTTTTTTGAAAATTAAATACAAGTGAGTTAATAATGTTGGTATGTATTAAAGCACGATAAATTGTGGGTGGTTGCCATAACCAAAAGAAGTTTACCAGTTAATAGATAACATCCTATTAGCTATAGCAATTTGTTTCGTTTTGCAATAAAAAAATGAATGGGTGGATTTCCTAAAAATATACACGCTATTAAATTAGTTCCAAGGGTAGGGCGCGGATGTTAAAGTGTAGAAATTTCTATATATAGGGGTATGTTAAGTTTAAAATTGTTAAAATCTTTATCTAATAAAAAAACAAAATTTACTAACAAAGCTTGTTAAACACTTAAATCTGCGATATATAAGTGTTTAAAAAACTAAGTTAACTAACTTAGTTAATATAACTTAGTTTATTCATAAGAAAGGTAATTTATTATGAAAAACATTGAAAACATTTTCTTAAATACTAAAAAATATCTTTTAAAAGAAACACAAAACGCAATGCTTATTAAAGCACCAAAAATTCCGTGATTTAATGAACAAATCGGTATTTGGTTTCCAAAGCGATTTGTTTATAAAGGAAAATACGAAAATTCAATTTGCATCGGAATAATAAAAGATAGTAAATATCAAGTAATTTCGATTAATCAAAAAGAAAAAGAAACCAAATTAATTAAGGGACAAGAATTATTAGGTTTTTTCATTGTCGAAAAAGAAAACAACAAAAAAGATACAAATTATAACTATTTTAAAGGAGTTTAAAAATGAATATTGCGATTGGAATAATATTTATTATCATTTGCATAATGCTATTGGCATATTTTGCTTATAAAATTTATGCCAAAATAAAAATTAGAATTAAATATAAAAATGCCATTAAAAATAATACTGGTAATTTTACAAAAGACGAAAAAGTATTTATTGCTCGCTTTGAAGAATGAGTTAAAGCTCCTAATTAAAAAGAAAATAACGAGAATAAAAAATAATGTTTTGAGAAATTATTATGGAATTCTTAAAACTGTTTGTTCCAGTAGAAAAAATGCCTGCACAAGTTGCGTTTATTGCTGGATTAATTATTATCATTACTTTTCTTTTCGCGCTAATTTCAATTATGTATTTACCAATAAAAATGATTTTTGGGAGATAAAAAATGACAATAAACTTAAAAGAATTTGATTGAGAACAAATTAAACAAACTTTCTGAGATTTATTTATTCAAATTACAACTATTCCGGCCCACATTACTGGTGGTAAAGAAATTAAATTAATCGAAGCACCACTTTGACTTTTAATAGCAAACATTTCTTTTTGATTCTTAACAGCGATTATGGTGTGATTTATTCTAATGCTATTTTGGAAAACCATATCAGTATTTAGATAGAGGCAAAAGTAATGTCAAGAAGTTACATTGTGATGCATTCCCAAAGAAATTCAAAATTAATTAGGAAAAAATACAATCGTGTTAAGGTTAACCGTGGTTTTAACAAATTTAAGAAAAACTTTGAATATAAATGATGAATGTTTTAAAGAGAAAGGAGGTGATTATATGATTGGAACTTTCTTGGCCGATGCACCAGCAACAGCAGAAAAAATAACAGCTAGTGATGCGATGACTAAATTATGAAATGCAATTATGACAGCGTTTACTAAAATGTGAGATATTATTGCTGTTAATATGCCACAAGTCGGTAACTTCTTTGCTGACTACTGAATCTTTATTTTTCCATTTATTTTGGCAATATTCTTTATTTGCTTTAAAATGTTTGAAAAATTACTTGGAGCGGCACGCTAAAAAAATAAAGTGAGGTGCAAGATGAAATTTTGTAAATGAATAATAGAAAAAAATAACCATTTTATTGAATTAAATCGCACCTCATTTTTAATTTTATGACATTGAGGAGCAATTTGATACATTTACAACGGTTATTTTAAAAACATTGTGAGCTATTTATTTTTAGCAGGTTGTATTTTAATTTTCCTTTTAAAAATCGGTAATTTAACACAAATTAACAAAGTTATTAATTTCTTAAAAAATTCACCGTTAAATATTGTGATTGGTTCATTAGGAACTGGAAAAACTGCCTTTCTAGTATACGCATCAAAATTACTAAAAAAGAAGAAATATCATATCGCCTCAACCTTTCCATTACTAGAAACCCAAAAATTAAGTTTAGGACATATGGGATTATTAGATTTTGATTATCCGATATTGCCAGACAAAACCTTACTGTTATGAGATGAAAACAACTTATTTTTAGAAGGAACTGATTGAGAAAAAAATAATACCAAAAACGAAGAAACCGGTATTCAAGAATATTTCGCTCTGGCACGGCATTTCGGTCATATTGTGCTGGCTAGCGGTCAAAGAGATAAACATATTTGAGTTAAAGTTCTTGACATTGCCAATAATGTGATTGTGGGAATTCGTAAAAAACCAGTTAATATTTCTCGCCCTTACTTAAAAGTCATTTATGGTACCTTTACGAGCATTGAAGAATATGAACGCTGACGAAACACCTTAATTGATGCTAAAAATAGTAAAAAGGGTCGTCGCATTAAATACCGTGATATTCCTGAACTTGACATCTATTTTTTTAAACTAAAAATCCCTCTACCAATACTTAATACTTATAATTCTTTTTACCTAGCATTTTTAAGAGATTACTTAAATTCAAAAGTAAATCCTGACTATGAAGACAAATACTATAATGACACAGCAATTGATTTAGAAGACTTAGAATACTTAAAAATGGATAAATTTAGCAAATTTTTAAGAAAAATGAAAGAAAAGGAATAATAAAAAATGGAAAATCTTGCAAAAATGGCCGACTTTCTGGCTCAAACGCTTTATAAGGTTTTTGATTTAATTTGAAGTCTTGAAGTACCAGGAAAGAATATTCAATTAATATCTCCTTTATTCTTAACGCTTGCCGTAGAATTTCTTATGGTAATTATTCTTGGATTTGGTAGTCAACAAGTTAATTTAGAAAAACAACGCCAATATGCCGTTAAAAATAAGGGTCGTTTAAGCGCATGAGGAAAAGCTAAAAAACAAATAAAACCAATAAAAACAAAACAAGGTAACTAAAAATGTTTAAATTAATTATTATTTTTATCTTAATAACTGTTCTTGGATTATTAGCTGGTAGTCATTTTGAAACTTTAACAAACTATATTAGCGAAGGGCTTGCCAATTTCCAAAAGTTTATTACTAGCAATTTAACAATTTTAGAACTATTTAAACCAATGGCCCGAACATTTTCTCAACATCCAATCTTTACCATTCTTGGTGTCACTTGTGTACTTATTGCTTTATTTATTGTGATTAAAGGACGATAAAAAATATGAAAGGAGAGTTAAAATGAAAAAACTTTTAGGAAAATTATTTAAAAAAGATAATTCAAAAGAAAAACTGCCATTAAAATTAAAAATTAAAAATTCTTTTAAAAAGCAGTGGTTAAAAATATTATTAAGTATCATTTTCATCTTTATAAGCTTATTAATTTGTGCATTAACAGCAATCGGTACTAAATGAATAACTGGAACAAGTAAAGAATTTAATGATTTTATGAACGAAGAGATGGTTAATTTCTTTGGCAAGTTCAATAGTGGTATTATGCTGGCAGGAATATTTGTTTTTTGATGAGGCGGAACAATATATTTTGCACTTAAATTTGAAAAATTAATCCGCTTTATTATTCAAAAAATTAAAGCAAAAAGAGCCTTGAAAAACGAAATCAAACAAACTAATTAATTCTTTAAAAAAATATTAATGGAGAATTTTGCCTTACATTTTTATGATTATTATCTTTTTCATTCCATTTTTAAAATTGGAAATTAATGATTTGAAATTATTATATGAAAAATTTTAAGCATTAATTTCCCTTATGATACTAGGATATTTAGATATATGCATTACAATAGCTGTAATTATAAATTGTGGTATTAAGTGACTTATTAAAAAAATTAAAGAAAAAAGAACAATGAAAAATAAAATATTTTAAAAAGGAGTGATAAAAATGTTTATGAAAATATTTACCGTGCTAACTATTAGTTTCAATAACATTTTTACTATTCCCCCAAACATTAATAATGATGAAACAACAACACAACTAATTAGAACTAAAAGACAAAATGATAAAATTTATAATTTTGAAATCAAAAACCTTAAAAAAAGTATATTTTCATCTTTTAAGAGATAAAAATAGAGTCGGAGAGATTAACATGTATCAAAAAGACAATATCAATCTAAATAAAAAATTACCAGAATTAAAAAATTTAAACAAACTTATTTTCCTATTTACAAAAGAATTTTACAATAATCAAGATAAACAAGATAAAATTACAAAATTAATAAACTACATATGGGCAAAAAAACAACTGACCCTAACGGCCCTAATATAAAGCCACATGAACTTTGAATAATTAATAAAAAAATAACAATCAAATTACAAAGTACAAAGTTAGAAACTTGAGACAATAGCGATAATACAATAGATTATACATTAAGAAATACAAGTAATTTTGAAATTGAAATTGAAAGAGATAGTACCGACATTGAATTACCAACAGCAACTATTAGCTTTGACGGTAATCATAAATATAACGATGTTATTGATAATCTTGACTATTTAATGATTCATCGTGGTGATTTTGATAAATTTAATTACTCTTATCTCTATTGAACACCAATATTTAATTTTGTTGACACCCTAGAAAAAGGTTATTACAAAGAATTTACGATTAAAAATCATGGTTTTAAAAGCGAAAGATATTTTCATCACAAAATTTCTGCTAGTGAAGATAAAATAAATGAAAATGTTTTAAAAATTAAAGCTTTTAATAAAACTTTAATTGCAGGTAATAATTATTTACAATTATTACACGATGAAAAGGAAATCTGAAAATATGATACTGCAAATGCTAACGACCATTACCTAATTAAGTACCTTTTTGTAACCTTAAATTATCTTAATGTTAAGTTTAGTTTTTTGAGATATGACCCCGATTTACGAAATGACATTTACTTTTATTTTAAAAACAACATTTCTAGTATTAACAATAACGATTACAAAAATGTTTTTGATGAAATCTATGAAATTCTTGGCAATTTCTTTGCTAGTTTATTTTATGCGACTTTTGATATGGACGAAAAAACTTATACCGAAATTGATTTTAAGGGAGTAGATAATTACAACAAAGATTACTTTATTCAAATCGGTTTCTTTTATCGCTCGTTAATTACTTTTTATCCCAAAAAATAATTAATCAATGTTACTGGTAATTCAGAATTATTACTAAGAAGTTATTTTTTTACTTTTGATAAAAAAACACACCAGGATAATTTTAATGCTATTAAAAATAATAACAGTATCTACCAAATTGAATTTAATGTCCTTAAATCTTATGATAACAAACTCATTACTTTACCAACTAACAAGACTGCTAATAGTATTAATTATCTTAACGCCGACATCGACATTCGTTATGGTATTAATATTTTTACCTTAACTTTTCCTTTGTACCATAAAAAAATATCGCTAATTACAATTTTAAAATTTATGACTTTAGTGTCCTGAATTCCACCACCTTTATTCCTGATGGCTCAAACAACAGTGAATGAGACGACTTAATTCCACCAGCAAATTGCAAATATTCAGGGTGATGAATACCTACATTTAACGATATTGGTTGTGCTATTCAAAATGCTGGCATCAAAATGCTAAAATGAATGCTTACAGCTTCACAAATCATTACCATTTTACGCCCGCTCGCCAGCGATTATTGCCAAAGCAATAGTTAACTTTTCAACTGCCATTTTTCCAGTTTTTAAAACAGTGCCAGCCTTTTACTATACCTTTCAATTTTTAATCGGTTTTGCCATTTTTCTAATGATTTTACGAATTTTTGTATAATATATATATATATTGAAAAAATAAAGGAGTTAAAATAATGAAAATTTTAAATACAATAGCTCTTTTCACATTAACAATATTACCAATAGTTAGCTGTTCTAAAAAAGCAAATGAACTAGTAGAGCAAAAAAATGAAGATAACAATAAAAAAGATAAAATTTATAATTTTGAAATCGAAAACTTAGAAAAAGTATATTTTCATCTTTTAATAGATAAAAATAGAGTCGGAGAGATTAACATGTATCAAAAAGACAATATCAATCTAAATAAAAAATTACCAGAATTAAAAAATTTAAACAAACTTATTTTCCTATTTACAAAAGAATTTTACAATAAACAAGATAAAATTACAAAATTAATAACTACATATGGGCAAAAAATAACTGACCCGAATGGCCCTAATATAAAGCCACATGAGCTTTGAATAATTAATAAAAAAATAACAATCAAAGTACAAAGTACAAAGTTAGAAACTTGAGACAATAGCGATAATACAATAGATTATACATTAAGAAATACAAGTAACTTTGAAATTAAAATTGAAAATCCTTAATAATTAAATTTAAAAACTGTTAAAATTTACTACACTAGAAAAGTGGCTTTTTACGATGAAAATACCCTTAAAACAACTAAACAACTTTTTTATTTTTACAAGAAATTTAAACTTGTTGTGCTTGTTTCAATTAAAGTTATTGTTCTAAATAGCTAATATCGTTTTTATAAAACCTTATACTATAGTAGTAACTGTATTTGTTCTTACTGGCCCTTCTCTTTCTGATGAGAAAAATGCTTTCCCATTAAATGTTATGTTATCATTGTTTTTATCTATAGTAATTTCATTGGGTAATAAACCATGATTTTGTAAAATTTGCATTACTTCTGTAATTGATAATATAACTATTTGTTCTCTATTGTTATCATCAATTATTTTGGCAGTAATGTTTCCTGTAATTTTTTGTTTTAAATTTAATATAACTTTAGATGTAATTATTCTTACTGGATAAGTAATTTTTAATTTTTCATTGGGATTAAGTTCAAATTTATCAGTGGGCCCCTTAAAAATACTTAAAATCATTTCTTGTCCTTGTTTATTTGTGTTTGATAAATCAAATTCATTTGATAATACATTAATAATTTCATAATTTTTATTATTTATATTTGTAAAATCTGTTAATTTCATTTCGTCATCAGAATTTATGTTTCAACCATTTAATTTATTTTCTTGTTTTGTTTTAGTTAATCCTGTTGTAATTTGAAATATTAATTTTGATTTTGAGTTATATTCACAAGCAGGTGCATTAAATGATTTTATATTTGGAGTTTTATTGGTAATTTATCTATCAGAACACACATTTTTAGGAACATTAGATCATAAAAATGAATTTTCTTGTTTTGTTATTTCAGTATTTGAAAAATTTAAATTATTAGTATCAATATAATTTGTTTCCTTAAATTTTAAATTAGAATTTTCATCTCGAAATTTAAAAAATAATGCTTTTTTAATCAATTCATTTAAATTAATAATTTTATTTTGCCCATTATCAATTGAATAATGTATTTTTATATTATTATTATTATTTAAATTATTTTTTATTTTTAATATAGCTGAATTTTTTGTCTTGTTAATATAATAATTTCTAATTGTGAAATATCTAAATCTGGATTCAAATAATTTAATTTACTTAAAATTACATTATCAGAATTATTACTAATTCTTCCTAAATTTGAATTTAAATAGTATTAACTTCACTATATTCATAAACATTGCCATCTCCTGAACCAATATATAATTTATTGTTGAAAACTACACCAGAAGATTTAATTTCATTATTTGTGGTGATGGCAACTTTTTGTTGTCCTGTAGCAGGATCATATTCATAAACATTATGATCAAATGAACTAAAAAATACTTTATTGTTGAAAACAATACCAGAAGATCAGATCGGTTTTTCTTGCTTTAATAACAATTTTTGTTGCATTTATTTTATTATCTTCATTATTGCTTCGTTTTTGTCTTTTATAATTTATGTTTTCTAATTTAATTTGTTGTTCTTGTGTTGGATAAGGACTATTGGCAACAATTCCTGCTATTCCACTACTTGCTATTGTTATTGTACTTAATAAACTAAGTAATTTTTTCATTTATTAAATCCTTTTTATGAATTTTTACTAATTAATAAATTTGTTGAACAATTAACATCTTTCCTTAAATTTTTAGAGTCTAATTAATACAAATTGATTATAACTTATTAAATAAGAATTTTTATCATTTTTTCAGGTTATTGAATAATAATTCTAGAAAAAAAATTATCATTAAAACAGAAAAATAAACTAACGAAATTTAACTTTGTTAAAATTACTATCTAGAAAGGCGATTTTTTATGTTAGAAATTAATAATAATGTAAAAACCTTAGAAAACAAGCATTGATTTAGTTTATTTACAACCCATAAAAATATGTACACTAATAAATGTGAACAATTAGCTAATGAATATGAAAAATTAGATGAATACTTATATAAATATCATTATAGGTTAAAACAAGATTATAAAGTAGTTCGTTTTGCATCAAGAACAATTATTACAATTTTTGGTGATGTTACTTTTAAACGACGCCGATATAAATATTGAAATCAAAAATCAGGTAAATTTGAATATGTATGTTTATTAGATAAAGAAATTGGTATTTTACCTAAACAACGCATTTATTTTGATGTCCAATTTAAAGTTTTAAGTCTTTTAGGTGATGGTAAGCGCTATCGTGATGTTTTAGATGCTCTAAATCATTGTTATATTTCAAAAGCTAGTATTTCAAGTATTTTAAATAAATACGATATTGCTGAATATTTTCAACTCGCAGAAAAAGAAACTAAAACTAGAATTGATGTTAAAAATAAGGATTTATATATTCAACTAGATGAGACATTTTTAGCGACATTAGATCAGAAAGTTAAACAAGACCAGAGAATTCGTTTGGTTACTTTTCATACCGGACATAAAGAAAAAAATTATAAAAATGCTCGTAGAGAATTAGAAAACAAACGAGGTCATTTTCTAATGTTAAAAGTTGGTAAACGAATAAATACAATGGATTATCGTGATTTATTAATTAAGGAATTACAAAAACATTATGTAAATATTAATTACGACAGAATAATTGTTTGTGGTGATGGTGATACTTGAATTAGAGAAATTGCCAATAGTTTTGGTAATGTTAGATATATTTTAGATGGTTATCATGCTATTAAAAAATTAAAACAAACTGCATTTAATATTATTTTTGAAAATCGCAAAGTAACACTAAATAGTTGAATTAAATTATATAAGGATGGCAATCATCAAGAATTAATCAAAAACATTCGTAATGTTGCTAAAAATGAATTAAATAAATATATTAAAAAAAATTTAAGGAAAGCGAGTAATATTTCAGTAATAATAAGCATGGCATTCATCATTAAAATTTAGAATGAAATATCGGTTGTATCATTGAAAGTGATGTATCTCATTTAGTAAAACAACAATTAGGATATGGGGCAAAAATATATAATCATAAGAATTTAAATAACCTATTACATCTAAGAATAGCAAATTTAAACAAATTAAATGTACTACATTACATTAATTAAAATATTAATTCAGAAATAGAAATCAGAAAAGAAATATATAAAAATTCATTATGAATTAAATATAATAATAAAAATGATGATAGTTGAATTAATTATAAAGGTAATGCTGTAACAAATAAATATAATAAATTTAAGTAAGTAAAAATATTAGTTAAAATTTAATAAAATTAATAATTTTTGTTGTGTAAAAATTCAATAATATGATAAAATGAAAAAGAATAAAAATGACAATAACAAGAAAGGCAGGGTTAGTTTAGTAATTAAATAATATAATTAGCTGATTGTTTTACTTATTCAAAACAATACCTAAGAAAACTAAACGCGACCTGTAAAAAAGTCTTGTTTTTATTTGGGAGACAAATAAGATATAATTTAAGGGAAATAAATTAAAAGGTATTAAAGTAGGTGATTTAAATGGCATATGATGTAATTGTTATTGGCGGGGGACACGCTGGGGCGGAAGCAGCTTTAGCTTGTGCACGGTTGAAACATAAGACACTGATGGTTACTCTTGATCCGACAAAGATTGCGAGTATGCCTTGTAATCCATCAATTGGTGGTCCAGCTAAGGGAATTGTTGTTAGAGAAATTGATGCTTTAGGTGGTGAAATGGCTAAAGCTGCGGATAAAACAGCATTACAAATGAAACTATTAAATAGTTCACGCGGACCAGCAGTGTGAGCATTAAGAACGCAATCGGATAAGATTGCATATAGTAAATATATGTATGATGTCATTAGGCAACAAGATAATTTAACGGTACTATCAGCAATAGTAAATGAGTTATTAATAGAAAATCATACTGTTAAGGGTATTATATTAAATGACGGCACAATAATTAAAGCTAAAAAAGTTATTTTAACAACAGGTACTTATATGGAAGCTAAAGTTTTACAAGGGTATAGTGTTAAACAGGAAGGTCCTGATGGACAAAAAGGTTCTTATGGAATATCAAAACAATTATCACAATTAGGATTTAAAGTTATACGCTTAAAAACCGGAACACCACCACGAGTTCATAAAGATAGTATTGATTACAGTAAAATGCAATTAGAATTAGGAACTGATTTACCATTAGCATTTTCTTTTTCTACAAAGGAGTTTGTTCCTTTAAAAAAACAAGTTCCTTGTTGACTTATTTATACTAATGAAAATACCCATCAAATTATTAATGAAAATTTAAAGGCATCAGCAATGTATCGCGCTATCCCCACTAGTGTTGGACCAAGATATTGCCCAAGTATTGAAGATAAGGTTGTTAGATTTGTTGATAAATCACGACATCAAATTTTTTTAGAACCAGAATCAGTTGCTTTAGAAACAATTTATGTTCAAGGGTTTTCTACATCAATGCCGATTGATATTCAAGATCGGATGTTAAGAACTTTGCCGGGATTAGAAAATGTTCAAGTTCTTAAATGAGCTTATGCCATTGAATATGATGCTATTGATCCTTTACAACTAAAACCGACCTTAGAAACCAAAATAATTAAAAATTTATTTAGTGCTGGACAAATTAATGGTACTAGTGGTTATGAAGAAGCTGCTTGTCAAGGATTAATGGCAGCGATTAATGTTCATTGTCAATTAGTGAATAAGGCACCATTTATTTTAAGAAGAGATGAAGCGTATATTGGCGTTTTAATTGATGACTTAGTTACTAAAGGAGTATCGGAACCTTATCGGTTATTAACTTCACGAGCTGAACATCGGATTTTTTTAAGAAATGATAATGCTGAAGATCGTTTAAAACAATATGCTTATGATATTGGTTTAGTAAGTAGGGTAGAGTGAGATGAATATCAAAAGCAATGTCAATTACAAAATATTGTTGAAAATGAATTAAGAGTAACACGATTTACACCTAATTCAACAATTCAAAAGGCATTACAAGAAAGTAATTTCTCATTGTTAACTGCTGGTATTAGTGCGTGAGATTTACTAAAACGACCAGAAATATCATTGAATTTCTTAGTACCTTATATCACTAGTATTAATTTATTAAATCAAAATCAAAAAACTAATTGTGAAATTAAAAATAAATTTAGTGGTTATTTAATTCGTCATCAAAAGCAAATTACGCGAAAAATTAAATTAGAAAAAAAACAAATTCCGCAAGATATTAACTATGATTTTGTTGCTAATATTGCTATTGAAGCCAAAGAAAAATTAAAGTTAGTGCAACCGCTAACGGTCGCTCAAGCTTCACGAATTTCGGGAGTTAATCCCGCCGATATTGTATCATTGTTATTTCATTTACGAAAAAAATATCCACAAACTAGTTAATAATTAGTTTGTTAAGGTGGGAATAAAGTGGATAAAATCTTTAAATTAATAAATAGTATTAATATCGCCAGTATCTTTGCTCTTCCCATTTTTGGTTGTAGTCGTCCTGTTACTGATCAAGCAGTTATTTTTGCTAATCACCCATTAAGTATTTATGATAATACAACAACAAAAAACTTTTATAATTCATCAATTGATATTTTAGATAATTATTGGATTATTGATAATTTTTCTGATAAGACGACGCAATTGTTATTTTGACAAAATATATTGAATGTGCATACTAAAAATAAAACAAAATATTTTATTGCTTTAAATCATAATTTTGCTAATAATATTCCTAATTTAACAAAAGAGTTAGAAAAGTCGGTTGCTACGGGTAATAAAATTATTACCTTAGATTATGATTATGTTCATAATTCTGTTAGTAATAAAATTGTTAATTTAGTTGAAATTAAATTTGATGTTTTGACAATGGGTTATAATTTAGGATATCAATCAGGGATTTATATGTTAAAAAATCGTCAAGATTTTACAATTATTGATAATAAAATTCAAGTTAGTGCTGTTGAATATTTAAATGATCAATTAGCACAACGATTAACTTTTGGTTTTCTACAAGGACTATATCAAGCGCAAATTGATAGTAAGCAAGATGGTGGTTATGAGTTTAATTTTGTTGATTGACAAACATCAATTGATAATCGTGATCCTTTAATTAGCTCTGATTGGAATCGTAATAATATGTATAATACTGCAAAAGCATTATTAGAAAATCATCAAGTTAGTTTAATTTTTGATCCGTTGTTATTATATAGTAATAATTTAGTAAAAGCTTTTATTGATAATAATGATAATTTAAAAAAACATTATTTTGTTAGTGTTGATATTATGAATAAAGAAAAATATCATATTAAACCCAAAAATTATTTACTTGCTAGTATTAATCGTAATTTTACAGTTATATTATCTAAAATTTATCATTCTGAGGAAATAAAACCACAGTTATTAACTGATTGAAATCTCGTTAGTGATATTATTGTTGATATTCAAGATATTAAATTTTCTCATCAACAATTTGATAATAATAAATTTGTGTGAAAGCCTTTGCAATGTAATGTTATTAATGCTCCATTATCACAACATTTTTGTAAAGAAGGAACTAGCTAATGTCATCACCTTTAATTGAATTTAATAATGTTTATAAACAATATCAAGATAATTTAGTTTTAAATAATATTACTTTAAAGGTAAATTCTGGTGAAATTTATGCCTTAGTTGGTGATAATGGGGCTGGTAAAACAACTTGCGTGCGTTTATTAGCTGGTTTGGAAAATCCCACCAATGGTGTGATTAAAGTTGCTAATAAACGCATCGGACAGTTTTTTACTCCTAACTATCAAATTAGTTATGCTGGACAAGATACTTACTTTATTCCTGATTTTAGTGTTCGTCAAAATATAGTTTTGGGAAATGAACCACAATTTTTGAAAATATTTATTAATTGAGGAAAAACTGAAGATAAAATTGAAAAATTAATGCGGAAGTATAAAATTTATGTTGATTTAAATAAACAGTTTGGGATTCTTTCATTATCAGAACAAAGAAAGGTGTCATTACTAAGAGCTTTGTACCAAAAACCACGAATTTTAGTTTTAGATGAGCCAACAGTTGGTTTACCGTTGGAACAAGAAGAAGAGTTTTTACCAATTTTTAAATCTTTTATTAAAGATAAAATTACAGTAATTTTTTCAACACGAAGTAAAGAATTTGCTAAAGCAGTGTCAAATCATTATTCATTATTAAATAAAGGTCGGATTGTGTGGACAAAGCATAATAAAAATGTTTTAAAAGTAAAGAAAATTCAACATAAATATTGAACAACAATGATTGACCATAAAAAAGTTTCTTTAAAAAAAAGAGAATTAGTGTTATATGCTGAAGATATTAGTTTTAATAAACGCAATTATCCAAAATTAGAAGGCATTGATTTAATTTTACAAGTTGGTGAAATTTTAGGAGTTTATGATCGCACAAATATTAGTAGTTCCTTAATTGGGGATATAATTTCAGGAAAAACTAAATCACCAACAGTAAGAATATTTTTTAAAAATAATAGTATTAATAAAAAGAATCAGGCTTATCGTTATAAATTAGGCATTGATTTAGTACCAGAAAATTTTTTACAAGATGCAACTATTGATAGTTATTCTTTAATTGATAATTTTATTTTATGGCATCATAATAATCCTAAATATTTAAATGCTGGAGTTTTAAGGCGTGATGATATTTGATTTAAATTAAAAAAGATTTTACAAAATTATCAAATGCCTGATTTTATTAATGGTAATAGTATTGCCAATACTTTATCTAATGGCGAATTACAAAAATTTGTTTTAGCAAGGACGCTAGAAACGAACCCGAAAGTTGTTATTTTAGTTAACCCGTTAATGCATTTAGATAATGATTCAGCAAAATTGATTATTAATCGTATTATCGCCTTACAAAAAAAAGGCGTAGCATTTCTTTTAATTGATTGTGATTCGCACCTTTTAGAATTATTAGCTAATCGGGTGACAGTTATTCAAAATGGGAGAATGGTTGCTACCCTAGAACGGGATGATATTAAAAGTAATGTTTTAAATAATCCGCTGATTCTTTCTAAAAAACGCGAAGATTTGATTGATAAACATATTCAAATTACTAAAAGTGAATTAAAATATAAAAGTATTTCTCGAAAATTTTTATTGTGGCAAAAAATTATTAATAAAATTACAATAGTTAAAGATAAAATTGTGCAAGTAATAGCGACAATTAAAATAAGGATTACTGGTGGTTAAAAATGAATATTATAAGAAATTTTTGAACTAACAAAAAATTAAAAGCAGCAACGGTGGTTTCATTAACAGTAGTTTTGCTTTTTGCCTTATCGGCAATAATCTTTACGCTTTTTAAAGTTAGTTCTTTGAAAGCATATGATATATTATTTTTAATGCCTTTTAATGATATTAATCATTTTCATAATTTTGTAAATTCATTTTCATATTTGCTATTAGCATCATTAGCTTCGTTAGTAGCATTTCGGTTTCGAATTTATAATCTTGGAGTTATTGGGCAAATGATTATTGGGGCAACAATAACATTTATTACTTCACGATTATTAAGTGCTGTTGGCATTACTAATAAATTTACAACAATGTTATTAATTTTAGTATCAATTATTGTGGGGGCATTGTATGCTCTCATTGCTGGTTTTTTTAAAACTTATTTTAAGATTAATGAAATGGCATCAACTTTGTTGCTTAATATTATTGCTTTTAATATTTATTATCATTTACCAGAATGAAGTCAATATAATGATGGTATTATTAATAATAATGCTTCTTTAATAATTAAATTAAGTATGACGGTTTATCTCTCCATTACAATTTTTATTGCTTTGTTTATTTATGGTTTTGTAACGATTTTATTAGATCGTCGCGTGTTTGGTTTTTGTTTAGAATTAACGGTTGCTAATGCTGAGGCGGCGCAATATGCAAGATTAAATCCTAACGCTAAGCAATTAATTATTATGACAATTTCAGGAGCAATTGCTGGAATCGCGGGCTATACTTATTTTGTCGCTAATCTAAATAAATTGGGAAGATTAAGTTCAACAATGTTACAAGAATTTGATAATTTGTTGATTCCTTTATGAGCATTTAATTCGCGCATTGGGGTTTTGTTGCTTAGTATTTTAGTTGGTTTAATTCGTTCGCAAACTCAATTTCTTTCCTTGACATCATTTGATTATGAAATCATTGATATTATTTTTTCATTTTGTATTACCATTTCTGTTTTAGTAAGTTATATTATTTTATGAAAACAAGAACCAAAGTTTTTAATTAATTTTAGAATGCGGGAGGCGTTAGTAAACCAACGACCTGATGTTAATGATGCAACTAATATAATTAATAAGGGGCGACGATAATTATGAATATTGTTAATATTTTTATTAGTAGTTTATCATTATCGGCACCATTACTATTCGCAGCTATGGGATGTTTAATAATGCAAAAAGCGGGGATTTTAAATTTTGGTGTTGATGGCGTAATGATTTTAGGGCAGTTATCGTATGCAATTGTGGTTAAACAATATTTATTTCTTGGTGATAATATTTGTTTTTTAGGTTTTTTTTTAGCATTTGTTATTGGTATGGGATTAGGTTTAATTCACTCGGTATTAACGGTTTCTTTAAAAACTAATCAGTTTCTTGTTTCATTTATTTGAAATTATTTGGCTTTAGGTTTGAGTTCGCTAATTTTAATATTTAATTATGGACAAAGAACATTAGATGCTAATGAAATTTTTATTGCTCCAATATTTATCGGATATCCGTTATCTTTAGTTTTTATTTTTAATGTTATTTTAATATTAGTTGTTTCTTCTTTTTTCTTTTTAACGCGAATGGGGTTATATTTTAAAGCAGCTGGAAAAAATGCTGTTGTTTTAACTTTAAGTCAAATAAATGTTGTTAAAATTCGTTATTTAGCAGTTATTGTTGGCTTTGGTTTAATAGCATTAGGTGGTGCATTTTTTACAAACCAAAAAGGCACTTTCGATGTTAGTGTTGATAATATCGGATTAATTGCTTTTGCGATTGTGGCATTAAGTCAATGAGCATTATTTCGCAGCGTATTTTTTACTTATTTAGTAACAGTTTTACTTGAATTTAGTGGATTTTTACGACAAGATAGTAATAAGTGATGATGGACAATATTACCTTATGTTTTACAATTATTAATTGCGCCACTATTTGCATTATATGAAAAAAATGATCGGATGCCAAAAATGTTAAATATGCCGTATACGAAGAAAAAAAGTTAAGATGTTAGTTAGTTTATTAAAGAAAATAAATATTGTTTGTTCTAATGAACAAATAAAACAATTAGAAAAATATTTTGAATTATTGCAACAATGAAATGAGAAAATGAATCTTACAACAATAATTAGTAAAGAAGAGGTTTATCAAAAACATTTTCTTGATTCATTGTTATTAACAAAAAATGTTGTTTTAGAACAACAACTCATATGTGATGTTGGTACGGGAGCCGGATTTCCAGGAATCGTTATTAAGATTTTATTTCCGAAGGTTAAATTATTTCTTGTTGAAGCAATTACTAAAAAGTGTTTATTTTTACAAGCAGTAGTTGAAAACTTATTTTTAAAAGATGTAACAATTATTAATAATCGTGTTGAAAATATTGCGATTCAATATCGTGATTTTTTTGATATTGTTACTGTCAGAGCTGTTGCTCAGTTGAATATGTTATTAGAATTATGTATGCCAATTGTAAAAGTTAAAGGAATGTTTATTGCTTTAAAATCAGAAACTAATCAAGAATTATTTAATAGTCAAAATGCTTTAAAAGTTTTAAATACAAAGTTAATATCTACTTATAGTAGTAATTGAAATTTTTTAGGTAAAAGAACAATTTTATATTTTATTAAGCAAAAAGCGATTGATAAATTATATCCGCGAGATTTTGCTAAAATAAAACGGTGACCATTATAATTTTTTTTAATTTTGTAGAAAACTCTTGATATTTATTGAATATACTTAATTTTAGGTATATTTTTAATATGATAGAGGTGGATAATAATTGTGGAAAAAATAATTCAAGAAATAGTAAATACTTTAACAGATGATCAATTTTTAGAATTTTGGATAGGTTACAATAAGTTGGGCCATATTTATGTGGGCTTTCAAATAAAATAAAATTATTAAGAAAGTAGGAAGATAAAAATGGGCAAAAACTCATATTCAAATGAATTTAAAAAACAAATTGTCACGCTTTATCAAAACGGAAAAAGCATTGTTGAAATTATTAAAGAATACGGAATTTCAAAATCAGCCATATATCAGTGAATTGAAAATTTTAATAATTTTGGGTCATTTAAAGTGCAAGATAATCGCACTGTCGAAGAAAATGAATTAATTTACTTGCGAAAAAAAACCAACAATTACGAATGGAAAATGACATTTTAAAGCAAGCAGCACTGATAATTGGCAAAAAATAGGGATTATTAACAATAATAAAGAAAGATACTCCGTGCTAAAAATGTGTCAAATATTAAAAATAGCAAAATCAATATATTATTATCAAACTAATAACTGTGTTAAGTATGATGTTAATAATTATGAAGAAGAAGTTATCAGTACATTTAATAAAAGTCGTAAAATTTATGGTGCTCGTAAAATTAAAGCTGTTTTAATGAGAAAAGATATTATCTTATCATGTCGAAAAATCAGATTCCTTATGATCAAAAATAATTTGGTTTCTAAATACACCAAATTAAAATATCGTAATCATAAAACAATGGTTAATAATGACCAAATTAGTAATGTTTTAAATCGTCAATTTAATAACAAAAAACCTAATGAAGTTGTTGTTAGTGATTTAACATATGTGCAAGTTGGAGGAAAATGACATTATATTTTTTTATTAATTGACTTGTTTAATCGAGAAATAATTGGCTATAGTGCCGGACCAAACAAAACCGCTGAACTAGTTCAACAAGCTTTTCATAAAATAACACGACCATTAAATAAAATAACTTTATTTCATAATGATCGTGGTAATGAGTTCAAAAATAAAATCATTGATAAAATTTTAATAACCTTTAATATTAAAAGATCATTGAATGCGAAGGGTTGTCCTTATGACAATGCTGTGGCCGAAACAACTTACAAAACTTTTAAAATGGAATTTATAAAGGGTAAAAAATTTGAAAATTTAACACAATTAAAATGCGAATTATTTGATTTTGTTAATTGATATAATAATCGTAGAATACATGGCAGTTTAAATTATTTAACGCCTGTTGAATTTAGAAAATGACAGTCTACATAAAAAGTGTCCAAAAAAGGGTTGCCATACCAATTGATAGTTTTTATACTAAAAATATTCGGATTGCGGAAAAGAAAAATAATCTTAAAGAAGTTAAGAAATTAAGAAATATTTGAAAAAGTGATTGAAAAGTTACTAAATTAGAAATTGATTTGCAAAATCGCTAAGAAAAAAATAAAATTAATCTTTTACAAAAAGAAGGAATATGATATAAGTATCAGTTATTGTATGATACAAGAAATGATGTTTATGAGGCAAAACAAGAATTAAAACAAATTAGAAAACAAGAGCGCATTAAATTAATAAAAATTTCGCAAGATTTACAATCATTAATGAGTAAATTAAATGCTGACTCATATTTTTAAATCAAGTAATCGGCGCCATTGCTGTCGCCACAAAAGGGAGCGTCATTGTCATATATGTTATAAAAGTAATAGAAATATATAATGAGATGACAATTAAACCCCCTTGTCTTAAAATTAGTGGTTTATCACTTTAAAAGTGATAAATTGCTGCTAATAAAAATCACACAAAAACAATAATATTACTTTGAATTGTAAAATAAATAAAATATTGACCTTGAAAACCCGTATAAGAAAAAGGCTCATCAATACTTCGCACTCAAATTTTAGTTATTAAATGTTCAACATAATCAAAAATTAAAACTGATAATGTAAAGATGGCAATTACGATTTCATAAATGAACCATCATTTATTAGAATCTTTAGTAATTTTCATAAAATATCCCCCTTTAAATTAAAAATAATTAACTATTATTTATTCGCGGAAATAATATTTGTTTCAAATTAATTTTAACATTATCTAAGTCTTGAAAATTAGTTAAATTTGTAAAATTTAACTTTTCGTAATTAATATTTAATTGTTGAAAAATAACAATACTTTTTGTTACTAAAACAGGTTGTAATAAATACGCACTTACTTTTAAAACTTGTAATAAATTATTAATAACTTTATTTAAATTAACATCATGATTAGTAAATAATATTCAAGGAGTTCTTTCTTCAATGTGCTTATTAGCATAATGTAATAATTCAATTACTGCTTTAACAGCATCATTAATTAAATATTGATCCATTTTTGCTTCATAACTTTCAATCGTTAAATGAATGTGTTGTTCTAATACCTTATCTAAATCATTAGTACTAGGAACATACTGCGGAATAACATTATTAAAATATTTTTCGGTCATTGTCATTGTTCTTGATAATAAATTACCTAAATTATTAACTAAATTACTATTATAAGAATCAATTAATAATTGTAAGCTATAATTACTATCTCTGGTAATATGTAAATCATTAACAAGAAAAAATCGTAAAGCATCACTGCCATACTCATTAATTAATTGTAATGGATTAATACTATTATCTTTTGATTTTGACATTTTATCATCATTCATTGTTATTCACGAATGACTAATTAATTTATTAGGTAAACGAATATTTAATGCCATTAATAGGATTGGTCAATAAATAGCATGAAATCTAGTAATTTCTTTACCTAAAAATTGCACAACCTCACTATTTTCGCCTCAATATTTATTAAATTCACTATTATCTGATGAAAGATAACCTAATGAACTTAAATAATTGCTTAAAGCATCAATTCAAACATAAATTATATGTTTGGAATTTTCTTTAACCGGAACCCCTCAATTAAAACTTGTTCTTGTAACACTTAAATCTTGAAGTCCCGGACTTAAAAAATTATTAATCATTTCATTCATTCGTGATTCGGGATAAATAAAGTCAGGATGTTGATGATAATAAGCTAACAATTGTTCTTGATACTTTGAAACTTTAAAAAAATAACTTTCTTCTTGTAAAAATTTTAATTGTTGATTACATAATAAATGCAACTTATCACGAGAAATTTGTGATTTAGTAACAAATTCTTCACAAGCAATACAATATCAGCCTTCATATTGATCTAAGTAAATATCTCCCCGGGCTAATAACTGATTAAAGATTTTTTCAACAACAATAGTATGTTCTTGACTACTAGTTCTAATAAATTTAGAATAATCAATGTGTAAGGCTGTTCATAGATCTTTAAACTTATTAACGATGCCATCAACAAATTCTTGAGGGGTAATATTTGCTAATTGTGCCGCCTTAGCAATTTTTTGTCCGTGTTCGTCACTACCAGTAGTAAAAAATACTTCATAACCTTGTTGTTTCTTATAACGCGCTAAAATATCACTTAAAACTGTTGTATACGCATGTCCTAAGTGCAATTCATTATTCGGATAATATATTGGCGTCGAAACATAAAAATATTTTGGTTGCATAACTTCATCCTTTATCAAATTATTTATATTATATATTATATTACATCATTTCTTTATATAATTAAATTATACATACCCTAAGGAGGACTAATATGGAAGTAAAAATGAAAGGAAAACCTTTACAATTAATTAAAGAACCAATTAAAATTGGTGAAACTCTTGATTTTATCGCCACTAATCTTAATATGTCAGACTTTAAAATAACTGATATCGTCAATAAAAAGAAAGTAATCTCAGTTGTCCCCAGTGTTGATACTAGCACTTGTTTAACCCAAACTAAACATATTAACGAAAATATTAGTAAACTAGAAAATATGCAACTAATTACAATTTCAAGAGACCTACCCTTCGCCCAAAATAAAGCTTGTGAAAGTTTTAAAGACAATAATCACATCCTTATATCTGATTACAAATACCGTGATTTCGGCATTAAAACTTGTTTAGTAATCCAAAAACTAGAACTTCTAGCAAGAACCTTATTAGTATTAGATGAAAATAACATCGTTATCTATATTGATATTAACGAAGAAAC
The DNA here is from genome assembly GCF_018831625.1 of Spiroplasma endosymbiont of 'Nebria riversi'. Classification (GTDB taxonomy): domain Bacteria; phylum Bacillota_I; class Bacilli_A; order Mycoplasmatales; family Nriv7; genus Nriv7. Next base: position 279,455 of record NZ_CP065193.1, on the reverse strand, counting down.
ATCAGTGGAACCGAATTATGATAAACTATGAGACTTTTTAAACAAATAATCACATATGTTAAAAACACACTTTATACAAAGTGTGTTTTATTTATTTTATTATTAATTTATATAAGTTTTATATATGTAAAAGTCCTTCTAAATATAAACTTAATGAAACTTCATCTAAACTACCAACTTTAACAGTTAAATCAAGATCTTTTTCACCAAAAAAAGAAGTTAATTTATTATTTTTTGAAATTGGTGTTCCATCCTCAATAATTACTTGATCATAGTTTAATTTTCCCAAATATTTTTGTAATTGTTATTTTAAAAGAGCAATAGCTTCGCTCCTTGAGTTTATAAGTTCTTTCAAACCTTAGTTATAGCGAATTTTTTAAAAATTTTTAACTAAAGTTAAAATTTCTTTTTAATTTTGTAGAAAACTCTTGATATTTATTGAATATACTTAATTTTAGGTATATTTTTAATATGATAGAGGTGGATAATAATTATGGAAAAAATAATTCAAGAACTAGTAAATACTTTAACAGATGATCAATTTTTAGAATTTTATGAAAAAGTCAAACAACAAGCAGAATTAATAAAAAAACAAAAACGTTTAAATGAAATTGATCAAAAATTTAGAGCACAAGGCATTAAATGCCCTAAATGTGAATCTTACCATTGTGTTAAAAATGGACATAATTCAGAAGGAAAACAAAAATATTTATGTAAAAATTGCTGTGCAAGTTTTGACGCTTCTCGTAATCATTTTATTTATTGAAGTCATTTAAATTATGAACAATGAAATTTATTGATTCAAATTTCATTGCCGGGGCAATCTAGTAAAACAATTTCTCGTTTTATTAAAACTACATTAAAAACTGCTTGATATAATCGTCAAAAATTAATGAAATCAAAACAATTAGAAAATACCCAATTAAAATTTAAAAAATTATCTGGTAAAATCCAAATCGATGAAACATTTATTAAAGAAATTCATAAAAGAAATTTCAAACATAAAACTGATCCACGAAGAATTCACCTTGACCCATTCGCAACTAATACTAAATGTTGTATTCAAATGGCAGTTGATAATAATAACAATATTTATGTTAAATCCACAAACACCAAACGTTTACAAAAACAATGAGTTATTGAAAATATGAACAAAGAATTAATTAACCAAAATTCAATTATTACTTCTGATATGCAAAAATTATATTTTTTAGTAGCAAAACAAACAAATTCTACTTTATGTGTAACTAAAACAACAATTAATCCTGAAGCTAGTTATCGTAACTTAAATAAAATCAGTAAATTACAATCTAGTCTTAAAGAAGCCTTAATTCATTATCATGGTTTAGGTTTTACTAATATTCAAAATTATTTAAATCTCTGAAAATGAAAATACCAACATAAGGGTTTAATTCCAAACCAACAAACAGCGGTATTATATTTTAATATATAAAAAATTAAAGTAAAAATAGTAATTTTACATAAAAGCCTTTTAAAATTATCAAGTTGATGATTTTTTTTATTTTATCAAGAGTTTTCTACAAAATTAAAAGATAATTCCAATCGCTTAAAATTAATTATTTATTTTTCTAAAAAAAATTTACATTGCTTAGTAATGTCAAGCTTATTTATTTCTTCAAACCACCTAAAATTACTTAATAACGCCTCTAATCCCTTTCCATAAATATTCATAACATTGTTCAGATTTGATTTACTTATAAGTAGTCTTGTAAAATTTTTACCATAATTACCATCTGCAAGTTTTATATCTTTTGGCAGTAAACTTGGAATATCGTTTGGTTCTAAACTTTTTACTAATGATAGCCAGTTATATTGATTATCATTCAATTTGAATAACTGATTTTGTGAGATATCGTTATTAACTAATTTAGTTATGTTATTTTCAAAAACAAAATATTGAGATTTTAAGACAACTGTAACATCCTTAAATTTATATAAACCATCTTCTAAAATTGGTTGAGATGCCAATTTAAAATAGTAAGGTAACAATAATTTGTAATCATCATTAAATCCTGTATTAATTCATAATTCCGAAAAAATATATTCAGAAAGCATCATCACAATTTGCTTAAATATTTGTACCGATGGATGATTTACTAATTTTGGATTTTCAAATTTTCAATCTTCAAATAAGTTTGTAATAACCGTTTCCGGTTTTTGACCAGCAAATTTTTCTTCTTTTAACTTTGCAACATCATTTTTCGGATGACCATATAATATGCCATTATCTTTGTTGTCATAATATTTTGCGTGTTTAAAATTAGTACGATAATTATATGTATAATCTAACATGTCTAATAATACTTTTTGTAAGCTATCAATTCTAAATATTTCCTTAAATTCTAACTCCACTCTATCATAATCCTTGGTTAGATTGTATGAAGTAGTATCAGTACACCACGGATAATTACCGGCTGGAATACCATCTAATGTTGTTGCTTCATTAAAATCAATATTTTCTTTCAATAATGAACCTAAAGAACAACTATTACCACTAATTGTTGGAAAATACTTTTGTGTATTCTTAGTAACTTTCATTAATGTTACTCTTGCATCAATAAAAACTTTCCTCCGTGTTTTGGTACCACCGCCAATCGCGATTAAACCCAAAACACTTTTCTCATTAAAAAATTGCTTCGCTTTTTCTCAAGATAAAACTTGACTAGACATTCATTGTTGCAATATTCTAACTTTTGGTTCATTTTCAATCGGCATTGATAGCATTGGTAACATAACCTTGTCATTTTCTATAAATAATCGCGGATAACCTTCCAAACCGTTTACTTCACCAATTAATTTAATATTTCTAAATAAAACTTGCCGTGGAAATTTAATAGTAATTGCTTTAACCTTTTTATCTTCAGGCAATTGTTTTTGAATACGCACGATAATGGGATTAGAACCACGAACTTTAAAATCTTGCGCCCGTACCAAAACCGTTTCCCTGGTTACCTTAATTGATTTTTGAGCATAGCGTTAGGTGTAAGAATTTATAATATACAATTCACCCAAATTATTTTCGTTCGCCGGTTCACCAACGGAAACAACATGAAGATTAAATTTTCCGTATAAAATTTCATCTTGAAAAATTATAGTCTTAGCATCAACCATAGTATACTCCACACTGTTATCTTGAATATTAGTAGCATTGCGGGCATCTAATTCTAAATTAAAGTCACTAACTTCATAAGCAATCGTTTTTTTAACTTCTAAAGGGTCAATAAAGCCAATTTTAACAACATTGGGAGAAAAAAGTATAAATTAGGTTTATTTGTGTTTTTAATCAGGTTATTTAAAGGGTAAATATATAATTCGCGTTTTCTTGTTTCATTATAAATTGTATGCAAGTCAGGGTCTGCTTGTTCGGTGTAATTTGCAAAGTCCAGTGGAGTATTATCAATTGCATAATCACGATATTTTGTTTCATTTTCTTGACTTGGTTTAGTTTTTCAATCCGCCATTTTCTTGTCCTTTCATATCAATATTATTAATTTTTTTACCAATTGTGGTTGGTTACATTTAAATTGACTTTGATTGTCATTTTTTCAAGTTCTTTTGAAATAAAATTGTTACCATTCAAGTCGCGGTCAAATTTAAGTAGTAAGTAAATAAAGTTTGCACGGGCTTCTTTTCGTAATAATATTTTTTGCTCAAGCATATTGTTATTTTGAATATTAACCGCCGAACTTTCTTGACGAGTTTTTTGAGCCCCTTTATGAATTGCAGGTACATGCACCCCAATCCGTTTATTAATCTCGGTCACATTTCAATCATATAAATAAGTTAATTCTTTTCCTCTAAATTAACCATTAATAGTAGAAAAGGGTATTGGATTTTGGGCTTGATCATAATTCATGACTAAAACATGATTTTTAATAAAATCATCAATAATATTATTTACATTTTTTTGAACATTACCAACAAGTGAATTTGTATTAATAAGAAACCTTGTGGCATTTAAAATCGCATCTAGAATACTTTGTTCATAAAAAATATCTAAAGCTTTCAATTTATCTTCAACACCAGCGATGTCAGCACGCTCACTTGGTAAATTAGAAAAAATTGCAATTGGTATGTAGTTAATTTCTAAAACTTGGTTAATATTTAATTTTTCATTATTGCGTTGTTTTTAAAAATCATTAACTTTTATTATTGTTTGTTCCAATTCGGAAGTGCCATTATTGTCGATAATTTTTTTGGTGCTTAGTTCATAAATTTCACGCGTAATTTTTACTTTGCTGTTTTCTAATTGGTAAGTTTCGTACATGCGTAAATTAAGATTATTTTTCTTATAGTCGTCGTAAAAAATTGTACATTGAATTAAATTTCCCAACACATCATATTCTCGCTCTGCTACTCGTATGGGTTGAAAGTTCATAATTCCTTGATTTAAAAAAATTAGAAATGCAGAAACACCAATATTGCTAGCTCGTTTCTCATTAATCCAGTTTTTACTTTGAAAATTATTTTTATAAAGTCGTGTTATTATTTTTGTTGATAAATCTTGTTGACTAATATTAATTTCCAATTTTTTAGGCGTTAATGCATTAGCCATAGTGTCAGAGACATAAGATTTATAATAATCTTCATGACCGAAAGGGGCAAAACCATACATTCGTAAAATTGATTTTTCCATTTCGCGTTTTTTAACTAAAACATTATCATCTTTGTCACTAAATCATTTCTTAGTAAACAGTAATGGCATTATTTACTTTCCAATTCTTCAACTTGTTTTTTTAAAATTTCAATTTTTTCAGAAATTAATTTCCCCAAAGGCACAAGCCCTAGAGTAATAAAGCTTAAAAAGTAAATTAACATTTTTAATCAAAATAATTTTTTAGGCATTATTTTTAGCTCCTCGTTTTGGTTTATTAATATTAATATCGTTTTTATTAGCATTATTATTTTTGATAGCAATAACCATATCAATCTTATTATTTATAATCATTAATTTGGTATCAATTTTATTTAACGCTTATTTATTTTCTTGCTCCATTTTTTTCGCCTCCTTTTTTGTTTTTAAAGCTGAGATTATTCCCATAATGCCAGCGGTCCTACCCAAACCACCAATAATTGCTGTAAAAACACTCGCTACTGTTTCTGAATTCATATAACACTTTCTCCTTTTTTTATTTAAGATTACGATTAAAAAAGTTAGACTTAACTTTTTTAATCTCTATATCTAATTTATTCAATTTTCGCACCTAATCCAACATAAATATGTGCTATTAAACTAGTATTTTGTGGGCGAGTTTCTAAAATATTAGTTTCATTTTTTTCTGTATTTGCCTTTAAAAAAAGATGTAAATATTGAGACACAACTGTAGGTCAATCATTAAAACCGCTTTTACTTCGAAAAATACAACCATAAGAATCTCCGTTATCTACAGTTACAAAATGAAGGCGATTTAAAGCTCTAAAATTATTTTCTGAATTTTGGAAAACAAAAGAAGAATTTGGTTTTTCAAAGTCAGGAATTATGTTAATGGGATGCGTATGTTGAACAACATTTGAATTTTCCGAAATTAAAGGATCATTTGTTTTGTTTCTAATAAAATCTCCTTCTTTTAATGCTGGCGTTTGAATTTTACTGCCATCAGAAAGAGTAACCGTATAACTTTCAGTTCTAAGAACAAATCAACCGTATTCAATATCCCTAACCCTACCAAATCAAGCAATTGTACCAATAAAAGAATTTTGCAATAATTTAAAATTATTTGTTAATATATTAATTTTTTTTTGTAATTTTGCCGAAAAATCAGCAGTTGTAGCATGCGTATAATCTCCCTCTTGAGGATTAGGTTGTAAAGCGTTTGGCGGTAAAGTACCAATCTGTTTTGGGAAAGACACCGTTAAAGTTTCTGTTTCATGTTCATAATCAGAACTTGCATATTCTTCAATAACTAAATTAGTTATGAGGCCTCTAAGATTAGGATTTTGTGGACATGTGTAATCTTGACAGCGACTTTGAAAAAATTTTAATTGTTTTTTTAAAGTAAAATTATCATTAAGTCTGCCCCCTACAATTCTATCTACTTTCTCATCATGAACGGCTTTGCTTAATTTAATATCAGTTTCAATCCTTTCAGCATATTCTTGATTAATAGCATCAATTCGTTCATTTTTTTCATTTTCTAATAGCTTATCAACAACAAATTTACTGTAATACAAACCTAAATAAATCATATTAGCATCAACTGTATTTTCATCATTATAAGGAATTAAGAAATTTTTTAATTCTGTAAAATTATCTAATGCTGTAACTCTTTGCGGAATCATATCTTGAGTATTATTTGCTAGAGTAGAGGCAATATAACTTGTACTAGAAGTATTCAAATTATTTGTTGCATCAACAAAAAATTCAACCGGAACTCTGTTAAACACTCAATGCTCAATCAAAATATAAATCATGTCCATAACGGTTTCTTTAATTTCATCAGGAAAAGTAGTAAATTATCACTTGTTAAAGATAAAGTCAAGATACATGTTGCAATCATTTTGAGACCTTAAAGCGAAAGTTTTAAATCAATCATCAAAATTAGTAAAATTTAAATCTTTATATTTAGATGCTATACCATCTAAGATTCCAGTAAGTGGTTTGATAGTATGATAACCATTAATGGTTATATTTGGTCAAAGTTCTTTTAAGAGCATTTTTTATCACTTCCGATTTAGTTTTTTATTGATAGTAGTAATTTTTTTAGTTATTTGTTTTTGGATCATATTTTTGGCATTAATTTTCAAATTAATATTTTTGTTTTTAACAAGCGGTCTAACAATGCGTTTTTTAACATTTCGTCCAACAATTCCCTTACCTAAAACACTATCAACGGCTCAATTAACATAGTTGTCTTTATTAAAAACTTGATTAAAATTTTTTTTAACTTTAAATAAATTTCCTTCTTTATAACGGTCATAAGTTATTTTTAAAAACGGAGTTAAAACTCGATATAACTTTATGCTATTGATGTAAAATTCTTGAACATTTGCTGGTAAAAATGGCATTAAAGATAATATGTTACCTTTAGTTTTACCTCAACCAATTGCTCAACCACTTTCATACATATAAAATTTAAAAGGACTAGATGAAGTTATTAATTGTTGTAATTTTAAGGGAGTAGTAATTATTGGTCCTATTGGTGGATATTCAGGATTTTGGTAGTAAATTGTAATCGCAATATCTGTTATTATTCCTGTTGGTTTAACTTTGACTGCAAAAAAGACATCAGATATTAATGGTAATAAAGTACCATCGGTAATTATTTTCTTTTGCACTCTTGAAATAATGTTCTTAAAATTTTTATATTCTTGAATTTTGGTTGTAGTCTTTAATTGTATCTCTTTAATCGTTTTTCTTACAGGCTCAAACACTTTATTTAAACCTTTTTGAATTTGATATGTGGGTGACAATTTCTGTAATTTTTTTGAGTTTTCCATAATTTTATTAAATCTTTTAAGAAATTGAGAACGAAAAACATTTTCTGCTCGTAAAGTATTTAGTGATAATAATGTACCTTGACGCATTCCTGATTTTTGCATTTGGGTAATTAAATTAAATCAGTTTTCTGTTAGCATTTTTGAAATTTCATTAATGTTTGTTCCGTAACGATTTAAAAATTGATTACCTCATTTTTCTTTAAATATCCTTGTTTTAGTCATGAGATTAGGATTAATTTTTCTTAGTAATGTTTCCATTTCCAAAAGTTGACCTAATGTTGTTACATTTGCACTTTTATAATTCTTAACAAATTGTTTTCGTGCCAAAAATCCTAAATGATTAAGCATAATTTCTTTAGTTGGTTTTTTGGTATAGTCAAATCAAGTTTTATATTTTTCAAGAATAATTTTTTTATTATGAACCTGCGAAATAATCTGCTCTAAATTATTAGCCGTTGTTATTCCTAAGTGATTAATAATTTTATTTTCTTTCGCTAGATTAAAAAACTTTGTTGTTTTATAAGCTCTTGATATCTTACTAATTTCACCAATAGCTGGCGTTAAATTAAGTAAAGTGCTTATTGTATTACTTTGTTCTTTATAAATATCATAATACTTGATTAATTGTAAAATCAGTTACAACACGAACACTTGAAGCAATTAATTGGGATGTTAAATTTGATAATCCGGCACTTAGAGAAAATTTTAGCGACAGACCAGCAGTAAATTTTGCTAATAAAATACCAATGACTTGCACACCTACAAATTTTAATAATTCCAGTAAAAAATCATTTTCTTGTTTTTGGGGCATTTGCATAGTTTTAATAACTCTCAACTGCAAAGCAGTTATATTAGTTCCGATGGGCATAATCTAAAAAAGGCTACCTATCTAATATAGCCTAATTTCCTTTTTAATCATCTTTTTGACCTTGGTCTCCACCTGGGTCTGGTGTTGATTTATGATAATGAACCATTTTGGCTACAGCAACTTTACCAGTAAAAAATTCTCGTTCATCGATATAAACTTGTCCCATATATTTTTCGTCTGTATGCACACCTACATTCATAGGTAAATCAATACCTGTAAATGTCGCATATGCCAAAGTATTAACTCATATCATATTAACATTTTCGGGCAAGCGAGATTTGGGCACTTCAATAGTTATACAACCATTAACAACACCGACAACTCCGTTAACCATACCTAGCACGCCATCAGGAGAAGTGGTTACCGATTTCGCATAAGTAGTTTCGGTCACTACATCAGCCGTCGCGAGCAAGAAACCACTTGTCCACTCATTTTCAGAATTGACAACAGCAATTCTCATTTTTGCCATTTCTTCAAGAATTGTGTTTTTAGTAATCGGTTTTGCGGTTGCAATTGTTGTACCACCAGCCACTAATTGTTCAGCATCGTATTTGTCATAAATTTCAGCCATTTGTTGGCGAAGACGAATAATCTTACTTTCAATGAATTGCGGACCTACTGCTTTACTCTCTAAACGCCCTATACGTTCTTGAATATCAATTACCTTGTCCAAGGTAGCTTCTATTTTTTTTATCGTTGCATAGTTAGATTTGGAACCAGTATTTGGGTCTCATGTTCTATTAATAACTCCGTCCGTTGCAAGTGGAATAACTACTTTCTCACCATATTCAAATTCGGTAAAAGCTATTTCATTTGCAAAAAGTTGGTGAATTAAACTTCCTGTTCGTGGAAATTCGGATCTTCATTTGATTGAAACCAATGTTCTTAATTGGTCAACATTAATAAAAAACGCCATTATTATTTATCTTCCTTTCTTTTAAACATTAAATCCTGAGGGGTTAAAGCATATGATGAAAAAATTATTTCTTCTGAGTCGGAAGGGTTAGTATTTTTATCATCAGCCTTATTTGGAACGCCCCCTGTATCTAATGTGTATTTAATTTTTGGCATCGTGGCCACAAAATTATTAATATCATTTTTAATTACTTCAATATAATTTTCAAAATTAATTGAGTTTTTCACAAAATTAATAAATTGATTATCAATATTAGCATCTTGAATTAATTTATTAATTTCTTGTTCTTTTTTAAAAGTTAAATATTCTTTTTCTTTATCGGCAAGTTTTTTTAGTGCATCCGTTTCTCTTTGTAACAGATTTTTTGCTTTTTCCTGAAAATTAGCAGTATAGTCATTTTGCTCAGTAAAGCCATGATATAAATTTCTCACCTTAAAAGTTCCATCATAATTTTTTTCGGGTTGTCCATCTTCACCAATAAAGACGATTTTTTTATCTCTAATTTTCATTTGGTGTGTACTCCTTTTTCAAATAAAAAACTCATTTGATATTCTAATTATCTAATGAGTTTTTCTAATTATTGAGTTTTTAGCTATTTATTCTTTCTTTTTTTTTACAATTTTTTTAAATTTTTCAACCTCAATGCTAAAAAATGTTTTGTGGGTGGTCTTATTTGGATAATAACGATTGTGTAATTTTCCCTCAATTAAAATAATATTGTGTTCTTTTAATTTTAAGAATTCTTTTTGCAACTTTTCTTCATAAATATAGAGCGTTGTGTAGTTAAGACCCGCTCAACTAACTTGAACATTAACAACTTTAACAACAGCACTACTAATAGCTATTTTTTTTTAAATTCTGTGATTTTGTGAATATCTTTTAAAATAACTGTCAAATTTATAAAATTAACATAGTCAATTACTTTATTTTCTTTTTTTTGTTTTTATTGCTTTTAACATTTTGTTTTACCTCATTACCCAAAAAGTATTGAATATGTTTTCACGCATCGTGCTCGTGTTTGGTAAGTTTTAAATTTCCTTTGCAAAAAAATCCTTTCTTTTTAGAAGGCTCTTGTCTAAGAAAGTGTCAATGATATTTAAACCTTAAAAGACTGCTTATTGCTCCAATAAGTTCTGAGGTTGCTAAAGGATTGGTAATCGTTCTACCTTTAGTTAAGAAAAAATTTTCAATAATAAACAATGGCTTAAAATTTTCTATTCTTTTAAAATTATCAAATAATTTTTTGATTTTAAAAATTGCTTGTTCAACGCTTTCGGAAATTATTGTTTCGTTAAATTCAATGCATGAATTTTAAAAATTCCAAAGAACAATACCGGTAGAACCGATTTCTGCGTAGTCGATACCAATTATATAATTCATAAACTAAATACTTACCTTATTACAACCACATTTTTTGTTGAGTAATCGGAAGCGGTGAACCACGCCTCAATAAAGATTTAGACATATTATATTTTTCTCCTTATGTGTTGTCAGCAAAGAAAATGAGTACATTTTTCTTGTGGCACACAGCAATTTTGATAATCATAAGTTTTTTTAGTTTTTCGCTTACAATAATTTTCTATTCTTTTAAACTCACATTGCAATGATTTTTCTTTCAATTGACAATTAATTGCTTTTAACGCTGTAATTAATTCTTTATAAGAATATTTTTGGCGTAACGCTTTAAGTCAATAAAAATGTTTGTTTTCCATTAATTAATCTTCCTCAATTATTTCTTTATAAATAATTCATTTCCGCGGACGAATGGCTTTTTTCTTGTAATAAATTACAGTTTCTAATGAGTGGGCTTTTCTTTTAAAATTAAGATCATTACGCGAAAGCCCATAATATCGTTCTACAATTTCGGCAACACTATCATAAACACCGACTAACTCATTGGTTTCGCAAGAATATATAACATAAAAATATTTTTTAGCCATTTCGTACTTGTTCAAGATTTAATCTAATTTAAATCAGTTTCTTTTAGCCATTCGGGAATAATATAATTAAAATTAATATCTTTATCAGCTTCAGATTTTTTAATATTTTCTAAAAATTTTTGTCGATTTTTAATTTTAACTTCTTCATACAAATTAATAATTTCTCGCCCCTTAATGGTTGTGATTTTCTGTGCACCGTTGGCATCATACTTAATAATTTCATAATCATTTTCTGTAAAAATACCAAGCACCATCTGATTTGCATATTTAATTGATGGGTATACTAGTTTGCGAGGAACTCAATAACCACCGCCACTATTGGGAATTGATAGTAAAATCGCATTTGTTATTTCAACAACAATATATTTTTTATTTAAAAATAAATTTTTTAAGTTAGTTATTATTTATTAACTCCTCATACCAATAATTTTTTATTTTTTGTAAAAAGATAATATATATCCTTCCTTATATGCAATTTCATAGTTAGCTAACATAGTTAACTATCTAAGAAATCTATGTTATCTATCCTATGTTAACTAAGTTATGTTAGCTAACTTATGTTAACTAAGTTATGTTAGCTAACTAGGTGCGAGAAATGCTCGAAATTATCAAAAAGCATTTTTAGGCACACCTAAAAAGTGTTCTCATATTTACAACACAATTTTTAGATAGAATTTAGTTTTTTGTTCGAACAAGTTAATAAAGTTAGTTTAATTTTATTAATTAAAATACCTCCTTTAAAAAATTATTGTTAAGAGGGAGGAGTATTCTTACTGTTCTAAAATGGTTACCTTACACACATAATATAAACCAATCTCCAATATTTATTGAAGTGCATATTTTGTTTTACAAAAGAACAAAAAAGACGATAATTATCGTCTTTTTCTTATTTCACTACCTCTTTGTTATATGCCCACCAGTATTTAATTTGTGGATATTAAAACTAAACGCTACCGGTTACAATAAGTTGGACCATATTTATGTGGACTTTCAAATAAAATAAAATTATTAAGAAAGTAGGAAGATAAAAATGGGGAAAAACTCATATTCAAATGAATTTAAAAAACAAATTGTCATGCTTTATCAAAACGGAAAAAGCATTGTTGAAATTATTAAAGAATACGGAATTTCAAAATCAGCCGTATATTCAGTGAATTGAAAATTTTAATAATTTTGCGTCATTTAAAGTGCAAGATAATTGCACCGTCGAAGAAAATGAATTAATTTACTTGCGAAAAGAAAACCAACAATTACGAATGGAAAATGACATTTTAAAGCAAGCAGCGCTGATAATTGGAAAAAAATAGGAATTATTAACAATAATAAAGAAAAATATTCCGTGCTAAAAATGCGTCAAATATTAAAAATAGCAAAATCAACATATTATTATCAAACTAATAATTGTGTTAAGTACGATGTTAATAATTATGAATAAGAAGTTATTAGTGCATTTAATAAAAGTCGTAAAATTAAAGCTGTTTTAATGAGAAAAGATATTATCTTATCATGTCGAAAAATCAGATTCCTTATGATCAAAAATAATTTGGTTTCTAAATACACCAAATTAAAATATCGTAATCATAAAACAATGGTTAATAATGACCAAATTAGTAATGTTTTAAATCGTCAATTTAATAACAAAAAACCTAATGAAGTTGTTATTAGTGATTTAACATATGTGCAAGTTGGAGGAAAATGACATTATATTTGTTTATTAATTGACTTGTTTAATCGAGAAATAATTGGCTATAGTGCCGGACCAAACAAAACCGCCGAACTAGTTCAACAAGCTTTTCATAAAATAACACGACCATTAAATAAAATAACTTTATTTCATACTGATCGTGGTAATGAGTTCAAAAATAAAACCATTGATAAAATTTTAATAACCTATAATATTAAAAGATCATTGAGTGTGAAGGGTTGTCCTTATGACAATGCTGTGGCTGAAACAACTTACAAAACTTTTAAAACGGAATTTATCAAGGGTAAAAAATTTGAAAATTTAACACAATTAAAATGCGAATTATTTGATTTTGTTAATTGATACAATAATCGTAGAATACATGGCAGTTTAAATTATTTAACGCCTGTTGAATTTAGAAAATGATAATCTACATAAAAAGTGTCCAAAAAAGGGTGGCCACACCAATAATCCAGAAGGAAAAAAAATATTTATGTAAAAATTGTCATGCAAGTTTTGACGCTCCTTGTAATCATTTTATTTATTGAAGTCATTTAAATTATGAACAATGAAATTTATTGATTCAAATTTCATTGCTGGGGCAATCTAGTAAAACAATTTCTCGTTTTATTAAAACTACATTAAAAACTGCTTGATATAATCGTCAAAAATTAATGAAATCAAAACAATTAGAAAATACCCAATTAAAATTTAAAAAATTATCTGGCAAAATCCAAATCGATGAAACATTTATTAAAGAAATTCATAAAGGAAATTTCAAACATAAAACTGATCCACGAAGAATTCACCTTGACCCATTCGCAACTAATACTAAATGCTGTATTCAAATGGCAGTTGATAATAATAACAATATTTATGTTAAATCCACAAACACCAAACGTTTACAAAAACAATGAGTTATTGAAAATATGAACAAAGAATTAATTAACCAAAATTCAATTATTACTTCTGATATGCAAAAATTATATTTTTTAGTAGCAAAACAAACAAATTATACTTTATATGTAACTAAAACAACAATTAATCCTGAAGCTAGTTATCGTAACTTAAATAAAATCAGTAAATTACAATCTAGTCTTAAAGAAGCCTTAATTCATTATCATGGTTTAGGTTTTACTAATATTCAAAATTATTTAAATCTCTGAAAATGAAAATACCAACATAAGGGTTTAAATTCAAACCAACAAACAGCGGTATTATATTTTAATGTATAAAAAATTAAAGTAAAAATAGTAATTTTACATAAAAGCCTTTTAAAATTATCAAGTTGATGATTTTTTTATTTTATCAAGAGTTTTCTACAAAATTAAAAATATATTTTATCTTAAATAGTCTAAAAATAGTCTAATGAAAAAATGAACCTAATGCAGGTTCATTTTTTAAAATTTACGGGGCGGCTTTCTTTCATGATTGTCTTCTGATTTACAAGTTGGACAGTCACTACAGTTATTTATATTATTACTTTGATGTTCTGCTCCCGGCGTACGACAAGTACATTGGCAGGCAACACAGCGTAATTTACAATTATCAGTCATTATTTCTCCTTTCGAGTAATGTCTCTTAATTGTATCACATAATTTAGGGTTGCTTGTCTACTTAATATTAGGGATATACTTTTTAAATTATTAATTAATTTAAGTAATAAAATTATATTTAAGTTATTTTGTAATATACCACACAGACATATGACGAGTACAAGCGGTTTTTTAAAAAAGGTCGCGTTTAGTTTTCTTAGGTATTTTTAAAAAAAGAAAAAATAATCATTTACTATAAATTATTTCAATATTCAAATTAAGTATATATTTATTATGTAGATTTTTGTTGTAAAAAATTTTTAATTTTGTCGAAAACTATTGATAAAATAAAATAGTACAGGAATTTCTTAAAAATAGTTTATAATGAAATTCCAAAATAAGTAGATTCCAGACTAACATTTGGAGAAAGGAAAAGGTGTTATAAATTTTATTAATTAGTAAAAATTTACGAAAGGAATTTGATTGATATGAAAAACCTTTGGTATGGCAACCCTTTTTTGGACACTTTTTATGTAGACTGTCATTTTCTAAACTCAACAGGCGTTAAATAATTTAAACTGCCATGTATTCTAAGGTTATTGTATCAATTAACAAAATCAAATAATTCGCATTTTAATTGTGTTAAATTTTCAAATTCTTTACCCTTGATAAATTCCGTTTTAAAAGTTTTGTGAGTTGTTTCAGCCACAGCATTGTCATAATGACAACCCTTCGCACTCAATGATCTTTTAATATTAAAAGTGCTTAAAATTTCATCAATGATTTTATTTTTGAACTCATTACCACGATCAGTATGAAATAAAGTTATTTTATGAAAAACTTGTTGAACTAGTTCAGCGGTTTTGTTTGGTCCGACACTATAGCCAATTATTTCTCGATTAAACAAGTTAATTAATAAACAAATATAATGTCATTTTCCTCCAACTTGCACATATGTTAAATCACTAACAACAACTTCATTAGGTTTTTTGTTATTAAATTGACGATTTAAAACATTACTAATTTGGTCATTATTAACCATTGTTTTATGATTACGATATTTTAATTTGGTCTATTTAGAAACCAAATTATTTTTGATCATAAGTAATCTGATTTTTCGACATGATAAGATAATATCTTTTCTCATTAAAACAGCTTTAATTTTACGAGCACCATAAATTTTAGGGCTTTTATTAAATGCACTGATAACTTCTTCTTCATAATTATTAACATCATAATTAACGCAATTATTAGTTTGATAATAATATGTTGATTTTGCTATTTTTAATATTTGACAAATTTTTAGCACGGAATATTTTTCTTTATTATTATTAATAATTCCTATTTTTTGCCAATTATCATTGCTGCTTGCTTTAAAATGTCATTTTCCATTCCTAATTGTTGGTTTTCTTTTCGCAAGTAAATTAATTCATTTTCTTCGACAGTGAGATTATCTTGCAATTTAAATGACCCAAAATTATTAAAATTTTCAATTCACTGATATACGGCTGATTTTGAAACTCCGTATTCTTTAATAATTTCAACAATGCTTTTTCCGTTTTGATAAAGCATGACAATTTGTTTTTTAAATTCATTTAAATATGAGTTTTTCCCCATTTTTATCTTCCTACTTTCTTAATAATTTTATTTTATTTGAAAGTCCACATAAATATGGTCCAACTTATTGTAACCTACCCACTATCCATAATGATGAAAACAAAGGACAAGCTAAAATAAAACTAATATTAATAATTTTATTATTTTGACTAGTAATCATTAATAATCCCACCGGACTTTGATAATATCCTTGTTTCATATTTTTAACCTTGCCTTACATACAATCACGATTTTTTTGTAATTTAACTTTTGCTCGTTGATAAGCATTATCAACACTTTTATAACTAATATTTAATTTATGGGATATTTCTTCATTAGAATAATCTTGTGACTTTAATAAAATAACTTCATTTTCTAATTTAGTTAAAAATTACAAACCATAATTAATCCATTTAGGTTCAGCTACTAAATATGATTGTTGAACCGTTGTTCTTTCATATTGCGTATCATAGCTAATGGCATAATTCATTACGGAATGCTTCTTATTAATGTATTTTCTAATATATTGCAATAAATCTCATTTTAATCTTTGTTGCATATAATTAGAAAAACTTTTATTTGCTGTCTCCCGATAAGTTTTCATACTGTTATAAAATGAAAAATATTGTAAAGAACTAAAATCACTTAACTCTAGAGGAATTGCTGAAAATTTTCGAAAAGTTATAAAAGTAATTTTTTCAATTAAATTAAAATATTTTTTTCATAAAAATATAAACGCTGGTTGTTGATAGGCAATTTGGTATTGATATATTAATTCATTATCTTCCATTTAAACTCCTTAATTATTTTGATTATTCCGAACTTGATATAATAGCAAAGCACTAGCAACAGCAACATTTAAAGAATTAATATGACCTTGCATTGGTACTTTAACAATATAATCAGAATTATTTAAAAGTTTCTGACTAACACCTTGACCCTCATTACCAACAATTAAAGCAATCGGTTTTTTATAGTCAACATTATAATAATTAATTTCGGTATTTAAAGCACTAGCAACAATCCAAAAACCATTTTCTTTTAATGTCGTTAAAGTATTACTAAGATTAGTTACTTTCACAACCGGCACATAGTTAATCGCACCAACAGAAGTTTTTGCAACCGTAGCATTTAATTCTACTTGTCTTTGCTTCAAAATAATAACCGCATCAACATTAACCGCATCACAACTTCGCAAAATTGCTCCAAAATTTCTTGGATCTTCAATTTGATCTAAAATTAAAATTAAAGGGTATTTTTTAGTTTTTATTTTTTGTAAAACTTCTTCTAAAGATGTATACACATATTCCTTAATTAAACAGACAATTCCTTGATTTTTTGAATGTTTAACTAAAAATAATAATTGTTCTTTATTACTAATAACATAAGAAATATTCGCCTGCTTTAATTGTTCAATAATAACTTTTTCTTGTGGTAAAACAAAAACTTTTTTAATTCGTTGACGGTCATCAGCTAACAATTGTTTTAAAGGGTTTTTACCATAAATATAATTTGTCATTTTTGTTACTCCTTAATAAAGAAAATTATTTTTGAACATATTTTATAAAATATTTTTCGCTTGTAATTGTTTTCTAATTTTATCTGCTAAATTATATTTTTTTTGTTTACACGCATTTTGTCAAGATAATAATAATTGTTTCACATCATCATCAAACGAAACTAATGAAAATTGTAAACCTAAAAGAAATAAACATTGTTGCAGGGTATTAAACAATGGTAAAATTGCTCCTGATTTTCCTTTTGAAATATTATTAATTTCCTTAATAATTTGTTCAATTATTACTCAAGCATTAGCAAAGTTAAGGTCATCTTGTAAATAATTTACCACTTGCATCACAAGTTGTTCATTTTTTTCATTAGTATTAACCTCGCCATTTAAAAATGCGATTACTAAACTTTCTTTTAATATTTGATGAATTTTTGCAACTTTTTCTTTTCCTTGCATAATAAAATTTTTAGTAATATTTAATGGTTTAGAATAATGGGTTAGCGTTAATAAATATCGTAAAACATTAGCATCATAATGGTGCAAAAATTCTTTAACAACAATAGTATTTTTAAGAGATTTTGACATTTTGACATCATCATAAAATAGATGGCCATTATGAAGTCATATTTTAACAGGTTCTTGCTTATTTAATGCCAACAATTGAATTCTTTCATTTTCATGATGAGGAAATATTAAATCAATACCGCCACCGTGAATATTAATCGGCTGTTTAAAATATTTATTAATAAATAACGCACATTCAGTATGTCACCCCGGTCTGCCTTCACTTCAAGGCGAAGTTCATTTTTGTCCCTGATCGGTTTTTTTCCATAAAACAAAATCATTAACATAATTTTTATTACTATCAATTGCAACTCTAATTCCTACTTGCAAATCCTTTAAATTTTTCTTTGATAATTGTCCATAAGATTGAAAATATTTTTCTATTGCTAAATAAACATTACCATTCTTAACATAAGCAGATTCAATTTTAACTAACCGTTCAATAAATTTAATAATATCAGCAATATTATCACTTACTTTGACAAATAAATTTGGTTCATAAACATTTAACTGTTTTAAAACCTCAAAATAACTTTTAGTATACTTTTCTGTTAATTCCTTTTCCGTTATTTTTTCTAAATGAGCTTGATTAATAATTTTATCATCAATATCGGTAATATTTTGCACATAAAAAACTTTCTGTTTAGTAACCATAAATAATCGCTGCAAAATATCAAAAATAACAATTGGTCGCATATTCCCAATATGAATATCACCATAAACTGTCGGCCCACAAACATACATTGTAACTATAAAGTCATTGATTTTAATTTTTTGTTGTTGTTTACTATCTCATATTTGCATTAAATTCACCTATATAATCAAAAATATTATAACATACTTAAAATATTATGGTAAGATTACCATATGAAAAAACATGTTTGAATTATAATAACGATAGCTTTTATCGGTTTGACAGCACAAATTATGGGATTTTTATGACTATATTGACAAAAAACTAATTTTCAAAAAATAAGTAACATATATTTTTTAATTGCTATTAGCCTTTTAACAATAAAAATAATTTTCTATTTAATATTTAAAGTATAAAGGGCGTATAACAAAGAGGTAGGGAAATAAGAAAAAGACAATATTGTCGTCTTTTTTTTCTTTTGTAAAACAAAATATGCACTTCGTATAAATATTGGAGATTGGTTTATATTATGTATGTAAGGTAACCATTTTAGACCAGTAAGAATACTCCTCTTAACAATAATTTTTTAAAGAAGGTAGGTATTTTAATTAATAAAATTAAACTAACTTTATTAACTTGTTCGAACAAAAAACTAAATTCTATCTAAAAATTGTGTTGTAAATATGAGAACACTTTTTAGGTGTGCCAAAAAATGCTTTTTGGTAATTTCGAGCATTTCTCGCGCCTAGTTAGCTAACATAACTTAGTTAACATAAGAGAGATAACATAGATTTCTTAGATAGTTAACTATGTTAGCTAACTAGGAAATTGCATATAAGGAAGGATATATATTATCTTTTTACAAAAAATAAAAAATTATTGATATGAGGAGTTAATAAATAATGACTAACTTAAAAAATTTATTTTTGAATAAAAAATATATTGTTGCTGAAATAACAAATGTGATTTTACTATCAATTCCCAATAGTGGTGGTGGTTCTTGAGTTCTTCGAAAATCAGTATACCCATCAATTAAATATGCAAATCAGATGGTGGTCGGTATTTTTACAGAAAATGATTATGAAGTTATTAAGTATGATGCCAACGGTGCACAGAAAATTACAACCATTAAGGGGCAAGAAATTATTAATTTGTATGAAGAAGTTAAAATTAAAAATCGACAAAAATTTTTTTTAATTTTGTCGAAAACTCTTGATAAAATAAAAAAAATCATCAACTTGATAATTTTAAAAGGCTTTTATGTAAAATTACTATTTTTACTTTAATTTTTTATACATTAAAATATAATACCGCTGTTTGTTGGTTTGGAGTTAAACCCTTATGTTGGTATTTTAATTTTCAGAGATTTAAATAATTTTGAATATTAGTAAAACCTAAACCATGATAATGAATTAAGGCTTCTTTAAGACTAGATTGTAATTTACTGATTTTATTTAAGTTACGATAACTAGCTTCAGGATTAATTGTTGTTTTATTTACACATAAAGTAGAATTTTTTTTGTTTTGCTACTAAAAAATATAATTTTTGCATATCAGAAGTAATAATTGAATTTTGGTTAATTAATTCTTTGTTCATATTTTCAATAACTCATTGTTTTTGTAAACGTTTGGTGTTTGTGGATTTAACATAAATATTGTTATTATTATCAACCGCCATTTGAATACAGCATTTAGTATTAGTTGCGAATGGGTCAAGGTGAATTCTTCGTGGATCAGTTTTATGTTTGAAATTTCATTTATGAATTTCTTTAATAAATGTTTCATCGGTTTGTATTTTACCAGATAATTTTTTAAATTTTAATTGGGTATTTTCTAATTGTTTTTATTTCATTAATTTTTGACGATTATATCAAGCAGTTTTTAATGTAGTTTTAATAAAACGAGAAATTTTTTTACTAGATTGCCCCAGCAATGAAATTTGAATCAATAAATTTCATTGTTCATAATTTAAATGACTTCAATAAATAAAATGATTACGAAAAGCGTCAAAACTTGCACGGCAATTTTTACATAAATATTTTTGTTTTCCTTCTGAATTATGTCCGTTTTTAACGCGATGGTAAGATTCACATTTACGGCATTTAATACCTTGTGCTCTAAATTTTTGATCAATTTCATTTAAACGTTTTTGTTTTTTTATTAATTCTGCTTGTTGTTTTACTTTTTCATAAAATTCTAAAAATTGATCATCTGTTAAATTATTTACTAGTTCTTGAATTATTTTTTCCATAATTATTGTCCACCCCTATCATATTAAAAATATACCTAAAATTAAGTATATTCAATAAATATCAAGAGTTTTCTACAAAATTAAAAAAAAATTTTCTTAATTATATATTTAAATATTTGTTATAAGTAATTTTTACACCATTCTTATATTTAAGAATGGTGTGCTTTTGCTTTTTTTAAATTTGTGATATAATTCAAAATATATTTATATTAATTTTTTACGGAAAGGACAGCGTTGTAATGTATATTTTAATGGAACAACGAGGCTATGTAGTTTATGATCTATATGATCAAGAAGTAGCAATTTTTATGCTAATGCCCGAAGCTATTGCATTTATTAAAAGACAATATCATATGCCACAACAAGTAACAATATTACATAAACAACATTATCCTGCTTTACCAATAATAAATAATTATTGTCCAAATCAAAATGCACCAATATTACAAAATCCGTATCATCAAACACCAATCGGCAGACCATATCCATATCCATATCCATATCCATATCCATATCCATATGGAACATCAATGGTAAATGGTAATATGTATCCAAATAATAGCAATTTTGTTGTTAATGACCCCCACCTACAGACACAGCAGGGGCCTAATCCTAATCTAGTTGTTAGAGAAAAATTTGAACCAACAATTAATATGACTAATAGTATGTTAAATGAGCATTTATTTAATGAACAAGAATATCGATCACAATTGAATGGTCATAGTTTACAACAATCAGAACAAAAAATTGATGAGCGAAAACTTAAACTTGATAAGTTTCGTCAACATTTGGACGATGTCGTTAAAAAAAAGCAATTACATAGTAATGGAACCGAAAACAAGTTGGGGGTAAATAGTAAACCAAGTAGTTTTGTGTTTAATAATGCTAAGCAGTCAAAGATTAATTCATTGGGTACTGTTGATTTAGAAAAAGCTGATGTTGAACAAAAATTGAAAAGTGGTTTTACTATTAGTAATATGGATGCTTTACAACAAGGTAATGAAGAAAAAAACTTTATACATAATAAAAAGATTAAAACTTGAGTATGGTTTTTGCTTATTATTTTGGCATTGGTCATTGTTGGTTTTGGTATTTTAGGAGTTTTAGTCGGAATAAATGTTGGTGGTATTAGTGATAAAATTAAAGAATTATTTATTGGTTAATTAAAAATATGTTTCAAAATATTCATCCTAGTTGGAAAGATTTTCTTATTAGTCAAACTACTCAACCTTATTTTATTGAATTAGTTAGCAAAGTATCATTAGCATATAAAAATAATCAGTGTTATCCACAGCCACAAGATATTTTAAGGTTATTAAAAATTGTTAGTTTTAATGATATTAAAGTAGTTATTTTAGGACAAGATCCGTATCATCAACCAAACCAAGCTAATGGTTTGTCTTTTAGTGTTAATCATGGCGTTAAATTGCCACCAAGTTTAAAAAATATTTTTGTAGAATTGGAAAATGATTTAGGAATTATTTTACAAAATGGTGATTTAACTAAATGAGTCCGAAGTGGTGTTTTTCTTTTAAATACTGTTTTAACAGTACAAAAAGATCAACCATTTTCACATGCTAATTTTAATTGGCAAGAATTTACTGATAATCTCATAAAATATATTGACAATTATCATAATAATGTTATTTTTGTTTTATGAGGTAAAAAAGCACAAGCAAAGATTAATTTAATTAATGACCAAAAGCATCTTATTCTTATGGGGGTACATCCCTCACCGTTGGGAGCACATTATGGGTTTTTTAATCAGAAGTATTTTAGTAAGATTAATGAATACTTGATAAAGCATAATAAGAAGCCGATTGATTGGCAGTTATAGTTTTTCTTTAGAAAGGAAACTAGATTAATGATTTTCTTTAATAGTAATAAAAATGGTTTGTCGTTATTTGATATTAGAACAGCGTATATTGTTGCGGGATCATTAGTTTTAGCAGCATTGTCTTATATTTTAATGACAGGGCTTTCAATGTTTATAAAAAAAGAACGATATCGTGGACTTCGTTTGACAACGAAAAATATTGCTTATATTGCGATGTTATCAACGGTATCGGTAGTAACAACTGTTGTTATTGCATTGTATATGCCAGCAGCGGTTTTACCGCCCATTAGAATAGCTATTGAAGGTTTGATGATTAAGATTACGGGTTATATTTTTGGCCCCGTAATTGGTATTTTGTGTGCTTTGATTACTGATATTTTAGTAATGATGTTTGTTCCGTCATATATTCATCCTGCGTATATTGTGACGGTTATTGGTTTTGGTTTTATTTCTGGTATTGCTTGTGATTTGCGGCGAATGTTTCATCAAAAGTCATGAATTTTAATTTTAATAACTAATATTTTTATTATTGGTTTTGGAGCCGCTGCTTTAGTAATGACTTATTATGCTCCACAATTTGCTGATTTTTCTGTTGATGAAGTTCCTTTTACAAAAAATGTTCCGATTAAGAAATGAATTATGATGATAATTATTAGTATTGGGACAGTTTTAATTTTAGTTGTTGTTTGGGCAACTTGAATGTATTTTCGTTTTATAAAAAAGGATACAAAAGGTTTTAATGATTTAGTTCCGATTATTTTGTTAGCAGTTATAAATGAATATATCGTCACGGTGTTAATTGCATCTTGGGGGGATGTCAGTCTGTTAACTAATCGTACTGAGGATTATGGTTTAGCAATGATTCCGCGATTGGCGATGGCACCAATTAAAATATTTTTTAATATGGTAATTATTTATGTTACTTGAAAAACTATTAGACCATTAATTAATGAAGATCGTTAGCGCTTATAAGGAAGGAGTGTTATTTAGATGAAAAGGCTAAATGTTTGGTTACAAATTACAAAGTATTATTTCCGTAAAAATTTTTATTCAATTTTAAAATATTTAAAATTGGATTTTAATAAAAATTTCAATACTCGTAGTATCGCCTTAGCAGCTGTAATGTTAGCATTAACAATAACTATTGTTAAATTTTTAGGTTTTAGTTTAAAATTGGGTGTTGGTGGTAAAGGAACAATGGTAATTGGTTTTGGTTTTATCCCTAATGTGCTTTTTAGCTTTTTACATGGACCATTTTTTGGTTTTATTTTTGGTTTTATTTCCGATACAATATTGTTTATCTTAAAACCTAGCTTTTATAGTCCAATTATGGCAATTCAAGAACCAATTGTTGGGGTTCTTGCAGGAATTGCGGGAATTGTTTATAGTAAAATTCGTAATTGTCAATTTGATTTTAAGAAGTATTTATTATTTTTTACTGTGATGCAATTTATCTTAGTTGCTTTATTAATTTTAAGTTTTTATTTAATATTTTTCTCTGATTTTGTTTACTCTTTTTCATTGAAAAATAATAAAGTTTTTAGTGTTAAATGAGATTTACTTTATATGGTAATTTCCGGGATTTTTGTTTCTACTTTATTTATGGCTGTGGAATTAGCTTTAATTTTAATTTTGTGAATAACTTGAAATAACCAAAAACAAAATAGTGTTACTGAGAAATTTAATAATGCATTAATTTTTATTATTATTATTATTTTACAATTATTTTTAACATTAATTAATTCGTGAATTTTATCGCCATTACATTTTTTAGTATTTTATGATATTGATTATTTAGTTTCTTTATTACCACGATTAGTTAAAGAATTATTATTAATGCCGTTACGAATTGCAATATATTTTATAATTTTTAAAATTGTTTTAAAAATTTATTATGATAAATATTTTTTGCAAAAAGAACTTAATTCTCATCAAGAAAATATAGAGTAGGGATATAATGAAGAGTTTTTTTAAACGATTTTTTAGTAAAAGTAAAATATTGTTTTTTACTAGTGTTGCTAATGCTTTAGTTTTGTTAAAAGATTGAAAATTTGTTTATAAGTTAATGACATTTTTAATTTTATTTAGTTTCTTTTTATCTGGTGTCATTTATGGGGTATTTATTGAATATTGATATATTAACCCGAAAAATTCACAGCTTGATATGCCACGGTTATATAATTTTAATGTTTTAGTTAGTTTTTGGTCGGTGCAAACTAATATATTAGCTTGTTTATATTTCTTTTATGTCTTACTTTATCATAATAAAACGGCAACTAATAAGTTTACTAATTTGACAACCCAAACTAGTATTACAATATATATTACAGTAACAATGGTTTTATTTTGGTTGTTAGTATTTTATGGTGTGGGAACAGGGATATCGTATGAATTTGCTTCCAATGCTGATCGGGTTATTGGTATCACAATGCATGCCATAACGCCGTTATTAACATTAATTTACTTATTATTATCGTTAGGGAAAAATCAGATTTTATATAAAAAATATTTTACTCGCCAAATATTTTGAATGTTAGGATATCCGATTGGATATCTCATATTTATTAATTTAAGGGCTAAGTTATTATATGATGATGGTATTAGAATTTTTTTATTTCCTTATGAGTTTGTTGATTTTTATCATCCGATATTTCCTTTACCAGTAGTTTGAAATAATATTTTGTTAGTAGGATTGGGAATATCATTTTTAGTAGGGATAAATGTTATTTTGATTGTTATTAATAATGTAATTTATAAGAAGACAAAACATATTAGTAAAAAGTAAGTAGATTAAACAAATCATCAGATAATAATTTTAATGATTTAGTAGGTTACAATGTTGATTATGAATTAAAACCTTTGATAAAACAACTTTAAAGAAACTTCTAATTTATGTTGTTGAAGGCAACGCAACTATTAATTTAAATATTAGTGCTTTAGCAACTTCAACTAAAGCACTAATACAATTATTAATAATAATCATTATGATCCAAAAACTGTTATTGACTTAAGCAGTGTAAACTTTGCGATTCAAGAATTTAATTTTACTATTGAGCAATTAAACGCATGAATCTAGGATATCATCGTAAAAAAGGGTATTGAATGTTTAAAAAGAAATATTAATAAAAAATAAAAAATTAGTTTTAAAATAGATGGTATAATTAATTTGTACAAGCAACAGATTTCTTTCTATTCATGAGGGTTTCTGTTGTTTTCCCATTTTATTATAACTAATAAAATGGGTGATAATATGCTCAGTTTTAAATTAAAAGAAGAAGAATTAATTGAAAAAATAATTAATCCTAATTTTACAAAATTAGTAATTATTGGAAAAAATGGTGTTGGTAAAACAACTTTTCTTCAAAATATAATTAAAAAAATTTAAGAAGAAGGATTTAAAGCCTATTTTATAAAAGCAGATGTTAGTATAGATAAAGAATTAAAAAATCAAAAAGATAATAATCTGAAAAAACTAGGTTTACTTTTGAATGATTTAACAAATTTTGTTCATAGAATTGAAAAAGAAAAAATAATGTCTTATTTCAAATCAGATGAAGCTTTTAATAAATTTGTAGAAGAAAGTAATTTGAGTATAGATTCAGTTGAAAGATGAATTAAAAATAATATTTCTAATAATAAATTAATAATTGATGAAAATGATAGTGATTTAAAAAATATTTGTAATATACCACATACTTATGACAAGCACAAGAGGTTTTTTTAATTTTGTCGAAAACTCTTGATAAAATAAAAAAAAATCATCAACTTGATAATTTTAAAAGGCTTTTATGTAAAATTACTATTTTTACTTTAATTTTTTATACATTAAAATATAATACCGCTGTTTGTTGGTTTGGAGTTAAACCCTTATGTTGGTATTTTCATTTTCAGAGATTTAAATAATTTTGAATATTAGTAAAACCTAAACCATGATAATGAATTAAGGCTTCTTTAAGACTAGATTGTAATTTACTGATTTTATTTAAGTTACGATAACTAGCTTCAGGATTAATTGTTGTTTTAGTTACACATAAAGTAGAATTTGTTTGTTTTACTACTAAAAAATATAATTTTTGCATATCAGAAGTAATAATTGAATTTTGGTTAATTAATTCTTTGTTCATATTTTCAATAACTCATTGTTTTTGTAAACGTTTGGTGTTTGTGGATTTAACATAAATATTGTTATTATTATCAACTGCCATTTGAATACAGCATTTAGTATTAGTTGCGAATGGGTCAAGGTGAATTCTTCGTGGATCAGTTTTATGTTTGAAATTTCCTTTATGAATTTCTTTAATAAATGTTTCATCGATTTGGATTTTACCAGATAATTTTTTAAATTTTAATTGGGTATTTTCTAATTGTTTTGATTTCATTAATTTTTGACGATTATATCAAGCAGTTTTTAATGTAGTTTTAATAAAACGAGAAATTGTTTTACTAGATTGCCCCAGCAATGAAATTTGAATCAATAAATTTAATTGTTCATAATTTAAATGACTTCAATAAATAAAATGATTACGAAAAGCGTCAAACAGGACGCATAAAGTTTTGTTATTTAGGAAAAGGTTTAAATAATTTTGAAAGAAAAACAACTAAAAATTGATTACCTTTTTATTTGAAAAATAAGTAATAAAACAAAATATTTAATATTAATAAACATAATCTTAATAAAAGCGTATAAAACCAATATTAAAATAATTTTTTACAACAAAAATCTACATAATAAATATATACTTAATTTGAATATTGAAATAATTTATAGTAAATGATTATTTTTTCTTTTTTTAAAAATACCTAAGAAAACTAAACGCAACCATCAAAACTTGCACGGCAATTTTTACATAAATATTTTTGTTTTCCTTCTGAATTATGTCCATTTTTAACGCAATGGTAAGATTCACATTTAGGGCATTTAATGCCTTTTGCCCTAAATTTTTGATCAATTTTATTTAAACGTTTTTGTTTTTTTATTAATTCTGCTTGTTGTTTGACTTTTTGGATAGGTTACAATAAGTTGGACCATATTTATGTGGACTTTCAAATAAAATAAAATTATTAAGATTTTCAATTCACTGATATACGGCTGATTTTGAAATTCCGTATTCTTTAATAATTTCAACAATGCTTTTTCCGTTTTGATAAAGCATGACAATTTGTTTTTTAAATATGAGTTTTCCCCCATTTCTATCTTCCTACTTTCTTAATAATTTTATTTTATTTGAAAGTCCACATAAATATGGTTCAACTTATTGTAACCTATCCACGTTTTAAAGCAAGCAACACTGATAATTGGCAAAAAATAGGAATTATTAACAATAATAAAGAAAAATATTCCGTGCTAAAAATGTGTCAAATATTAAAAATAGCAAAATCAACATATTATTATCAAACTAATAATTGTGTTAATTATGATGTTAATAATTATGAAGAAGAAGTTATCAGTGCATTTAATAAAAGTCCTAAAATTTATGGTGCTCGTAAAATTTATGGTGCTCGTAAAATTAAAGCTGTTTTAATGAGAAAAGATATTATCTTATCACGTCGAAAAATCAGATTCCTTATGATCAAAAATAATTTGGTTTCTAAATACACCAAATTAAAATATCGTAATCATAAAACAATGGTTAATAATGACCAAATTAATAATGTTTTAAATCGTCAATTTAATAACAAAAAACTTAATGAAGTTGTTGTTAGTGATTTAACATATGTGCAAGTTGGAGGAAAATGACATTATATTTGTTTATTAATTGACTTGTTTAATCGAAAAATAATTGGCTATAGTGCCGGACCAAACAAAACCGCTGAACTAGTTCAACAAGCTTTTCATAAAATAACACGACCATTAAATAAAATAACTTTATTTCATACTGATCGTGGTAATGAGTTCAAAAATAAAATCATTGATGAAATTTTAATAACCTTTAATATTAAAAGATCATTGAGTGCAAAAGGTTGTCCTTATGACAATGCTGTGGCTGAAACAACTTACAAAACTTTTAAAACGGAATTTATCAAGAGTAAAAAATTTGAAAATTTAACACAATTAAAATGCGAATTATTTGATTTTGTTAATTGATACAATAATCTTAGAATACAGGGCAGTTTAAATTATTTAACGCCTGTTGAATTTATAAAATGACAGTCTACATAAAAAGTGTCCAAAAAAGGGCTGCCATACCAGAATACGGAATTTCAAAATCAGCCGTATATCAGTGAATTGAAAATTTTAATAATTTTGGGTCATTTAAAGTGCAAGATAATCGCACTGTCGAAGAAAATGAATTAATTTACTTGCGAAAAAAAACCAACAATTACGAATGGAAAATGACATTTTAAAGCAAGCAGCACTGATAATTGGCAAAAAATAGGAATGATTAACAATAATAAAGAAAAACACCCCGCGCTAAAAATGTGTCAAATATTAAAAATAGCAAAATCTTTTTTTTAATTTTGTAGAAAACTCTTGATATTTATTGAATATACTTAATTTTAGGTATATTTTTAATATGATAGAGGTGGATAATAATTATGGAAAAAATAATTCAAGAACTAGTAAATACTTTAACAGATGATCAATTTTTATAATTTTATGAAAAAGTCAAACAACAAGGAGAATTAATAAAAAAACAAAAACGTTTAAATGAAATTGATCAAAAATTTAGAGCACAAGGTATTAAACGCCCTAAATGTGAATCTTGTCATTGCGTTAAAAATGGACATAATTCAGAAGGAAAACAAAAATATTTATGTAAAAATTGCCGTGCAAGTTTTGACGCTTCTCGTAATCATTTTATTTATTGAAGTCATTTAAATTATGAACAATGAAATTTATTGATTCAAATTTCATTGCTGGGGCAATCTAGTAAAACAATTTCTCGTTTTATTAAAACTACATTAAAAACTGCTTGATATAATCGTCAAAAATTAATGAAATCAAAACAATTAGAAAATACCCAATTAAAATTTAAAAAATTATCTGGTAAAATCCAAATCGATGAAACATTTATTAAAGAAATTCATAAAGGAAATTTCAAACATAAAACTGATCCACGAAGAATTCACCTTGACCCATTCGCAAATAATACTAAATGCTGTATTCAAATAGCAGTTGATAATAATAACAATATTTATGTTAAATCCACAAACACCAAACGTTTACAAAAACAATGAGTTATTGAAAATATGAACAAAGAATTAATTAACCAAAATTCAATTATTACTTCTGATATGCAAAAATTATATTTTTTAGTAGCAAAACAAACAAATTCTACTTTGTGTGTAACTAAAACAACAATTAATCCTGAAGCTAGTTATCGTAACTTAAATAAAATCAGTAAATTACAATCTAGTCTTAAAGAAGCCTTAATTCATTATCATGGTTTAGTTTTTACTAATATTCAAAATTATTTAAATCTCTGAAAATGAAAATACCAACATAAGGGTTTAACTCCAAACCAACAAACAGCGGTATTATATTTTAATGTATAAAAAATTAAAGTAAAAATAGTAATTTTACATAAAAGCCTTTTAAAATTATCAAGTTGATGATTTTTTTTATTTTATCAAGAGTTTTCGAAAAAATTAAAAAATTTTTTCATTACTAATAAAAACATAAGCACAAGCATCAATTTTTTGAGCTTTACCTTGCAAAGTATAAATAACGCCACCTAAAAACTCTAAAGTACGTTTGCGATCAATTGGTGATAAATTTGCAACATTAACAATTAAATTTTCACCAGCAACTAAACGGTCTGCTAAAGCAACAACTTGAGAATAAGCTTCTAATTCATATTCTAATAATGGTTTTGTTAAATTCTCATCAACTGTTAATGACTGCACAGTAGGACTTAAATCATTATCTTGAAGTCTCATTGTTGAATGTAACTCTGACAATACTGGATTAGATTGAATGTCATCATTTTGAACTAATATTGCTGATTTTTTTTGTCTTCTTTTGAACATTATTATCACCCTCTTAAAAATGGTGGTAAATCATCATCATTACTTAATTCCTCTTGTAAACCATCTGGTGATGGTTTAAAATTACCAACTCGTTGCGGTTTATAAATAATATTTCGTTCTTGCAACTGATCATTTTCATAACCAAAATTAGACAAATTTTCTGCTCCTACGGGGCGAAATCTTTTTAATCGTGCTTCTTCAATAACCTGAGGATTAGCTTTCTCAATTTGTCTTTCATCAAAACCAGTAGCAATAACCGTAACAATCATCTCATCATCTAAATGTTCGTTGACAGCAACACCAAAAATAATATTTACTTCACTACCAGCAGCTTGACGAACAATATCAACAGCATCATTAGCATCAAATAATGACATGGTATTACCACCTGTAACATTCACAATCGCATTTTGAGCCCCTTTAATTGATGCTTCCAATAATGGTGAAGAAATCGCTTTATTAGCAGCCTCAATAGCTTTATTTTCACCAGCGCCAATACCGATACCAAATAAAGCACTACCCTTACTTTCAATAACTGTTTTAACATCAGCAAAATCTAAATTAATTAACGCTGGAACAGCAATTAAATCAGTAATTGTTTGTACCCCTTGTCGTAAAATATTATCAGTTTCATTAAATGATTCTGTTAAAGGCACACCACCAATTACTTGCAATAACTTATCATTAGAAATAATTATTAATGAATCAACATGCTTTCTTAATTCTTCAATGCCTTGAACAGCATAAGAACTTCTTAAACGACCTTCAAAAGTAAATGGTCTTGTAACAATCGCAATTGTTAAAGCACCCAAATCTTTAGCGATTCGGGCAATAATTGGTGCAGCCCCCGTACCAGTTCCGCCACCCATCCCGGCGGCAATAAAAACCATATCAGAATTTTCTAACATCTTTTTAATTTCCGGTTCAGTTTCAATTGCTGCTTGCTTACCAATTTCTGGATTAGCACCTGCTCCTAAACCTTTAGTTAATTGTTTGCCTAAAATAATCTTTTCACGAGCTTTAGAAACGCTTAATACTTGAGCATCAGTATTTGCAACAATGAAATCAACACCTTGAACTCCTGCCTCAATCATGCGATTAACAGCATTGTTTCCAGCTCCACCAACACCAATTACTTTAATATGAGCTACTTGATCATATTGTTCTAGTTGAGTATCATTATTCATTTCTCTTCATCTCCTCTTTATGAATTAAACCGGCAAATATTACTAATACTTATGAACATAATCTAACTTATGATCCTTAGGTATGTTCGGATATTGTGGTTCTCTACTTATTCTATCAATTGAAAATACTTTTTCAATAGTATTTTTGTTTAATAAGTGTTGATAATAAGCATTACCAATAAGTCCTGACCAAATTTCATCATTAGCACCAATAATATTAGAATTATAAAACCGTAATGATGCTAAATTACTATTTTTATTAATATAATTAACAAAACCAGCAATATTCATTACTTCACCCAAAAACACAATTGGCAAATTTCTTGCTTTCAAAATATGTGCCAAATGCTCCGTAATTTTAATTAAAACTGCCTCAACACGACTAATAATAATATTTTTTAATGTTTGATGACTATACTCCAAATATTTCTTTTTCTCATAATCATATTTAGAGTAAATAATCTTATTATCCAAAAAATTATTATCAATATTAATAATTTTATGTAAATAGTCTTCAGCAACATCTCATGGACATTGCAAAGCATATTGTAAATCAGCAATAAGATTTTTAAACCCATAATCAATAATATTTAAATCATACAGTGTCTCTTTAACAAAAATACTTACCTGCGTATTATCATAATTTCAATCAATAATAATTGCTCCATCTTGTAATTCTTTTCGAGAAACTGTTGCTCAAGCATGACAAAAAGGCATTAAAACTAAAGATAACAACTCTAATTTACTATAATTTATTGCTTCTAAATGTGAATTATAAACTTCTTTTTTAATTGTATAAACTAACGAATTAACCGCAACACTTGTTGCTAACTCATCAATTGGCGGGTATGGTAGCTTTTTCTGCCCATTAACAATAAATTTATATGGTCGTGTCAAACAAATAACTTCATCATTAGCAAGAGAAATATTTTTACTCATTGCAATCAAATTACTAATATCTTCATTAGTAATCCGATGTTGCTTACGATTAATTTCAATTATTGCTTGTCCTTGACGAATAATTAAACCAGTACTTACTAAATTCAAAGCCACGCGTTTAATTTGAATTGCTAATTGCAAATTAGCCTTTTTAACCATCATATTAATAAGTTTACCGATAATTTTAGGTTCTAATACAACACCATTATCACAAAAATTACCATTTTGCATATGATTAAACAAAACATTAAACTGTGATTTATGATAACTAAAAACCATAAATTTAATGCGTTTAGTATCTATTTCAATAACTGCATAAAGTTCTTGATTAATCACTAACAATACCTTCCTTAAAATTTTATGATTGCTCTTAATTTAGCACTACGAGCACGAGAATTTTCTTGAATTTCTTGCTCACAAGGAGAAACAACTTTTTTAGTTAATAATTCAAAAATAGGGTCCCATTTGATTGACATTGGTAATTTAGATAATAATGGATCAATTTTGGAAACTACCTGTTCTTTAAATAATGTTTTAACAATCCGATCTTCCAAAGAATGAAAACTAATAACCACAAGCACCCCTTTTGATTTTAATAGTTGCAAAGATTGCTTTAACGAAACTCGCAAACTATCTAATTCATCATTAACGGCAATTCTTAATGCTTGAAATGTCTTTCTGGCTGGATGTTTAGCCTTTTTTAAAATTTTCATTGGTAGGGCACTCTTAACAATATCAACAAGTTGTAATGTTGTTATAATTTTACTATTTTCACGATATTTTACAATAGCACGAGCTATTGTTCTTGCAAACTTTTCTTCACCATAAATTCATAAAATATTAACAATATCTTCAAAACTTCAATTATTAACAATAACTTCTGCCGATAGCGTTTGTTTTTGATCCATTCGCATATCTAAAGGACCATCTTGATGATAACTAAATCCTCGCTCTGCCTCATCTAATTGTGGTGATGATACTCCTAAATCATAAATAATACCATCAACTTGTAAAATATTTCTTAATTGTAATTCTTTCTTTAAATGACGAAAATTAGTGGCAATAATTTCATAATTATGAAATTTATTTAATATCACTTTAGCATAAATAATTGCTTGTTTATCTTGCTCTAAACAATATAATTTTCCAGTTGTTAACTTTTCTAAAATTTTCTCACTATGTCCTGCCCCTCCTAAAGTACAATCCACATAAATACCATCAGATTTAATATTTAATAATTCTAGGGTTTCTGACAATAAAACTGGTTTATGTTTTAACATTAATTTTTCTCCTCAATACTCATTATTAAATTTTGAGCAGATTGTTCTAAATTATTTTCTCAGGCCTTAATGTCTCAAATTTATATTTTATTGGCAAGTCCAATAATCATAACTTCCTTCTTAATATTAGCTAATATTAATAAATTTGCCGGAAGATTAATTCTTCCAACTTTATCAATATTAAGTTCTAAAGAATTAGCAAAAATTTGTCGTTGTAAGATACGACTATCCTTTAAACCTTCTGAACTTAATAAAATTTGCTCTTGTCATTTAATAAACACATCATACGCTCTTAATACTAAAAAACCATCAAATCCTTTAGAAATGACTACTTGCTCACCTAGTTTACTACGAAAGCGTGTCGGAACTATAATTCTACCTTTATCATCAAGACTATGTTTAAATTGTCCTAACAGCATATTATAACCCACTTTCTCCCACTAGTAAACACATTATATTCCTAATTAACAAGTTTTTCAATAAAATTTAACACAATTTATTAAAAATTTTAAAAAGAGCAGTGCTTATAATAGCACTGCTCTTTTTTTTTATCATTTGAAATTAAATACAAATTTTACTCACCAATTTTAACTGCTTCTTTGCCTTTGTAATAACCACATTCTTTACAAACACGATGGGGCTTAATATTTGCACCACAATTAGTACAACTAACTAATGTTGTATGTCATAACTTAAAATGTGTTCTTCTTTTCGCTTTTCTTGTTTTTGATATACGTCGAAACGGAACTGCCATTATTTATCCCCCTTAATACTCTCTAATTTCAATTTTTTTAAGGGCATTCAACGACTATCTTGTTCTAAAGAATTATAAACTTCTTTTTCAGTAATAAATTGTCATTTCTTACCTTTCTTACATATTTTAACATCTTTTACTGTTAAATTGATAGGGGTTATTGCAAATATTTCATCTCACAAATACTTATCTAAATAAAATATTTTTTCATTAATATAGTTTAAATTACAATTAAAGTAATCAAAACCATACTCATTCTTTCAATTTCATTCATTAGTTCAACTAAAAGGTTGTAAACTTAAAGCACACAATAATGTTATCGTTACTGTCGCTTGCACATCAATAATTAATGAATTAACTTGTGAGTTATAAATTATTGTCCCTTTAAGATGTGCATAATTAACTTCTTTAATATGACTATTACTAGCTCTTATCACTTCGGGATTAATCGTAATAACATTATCCAAATTAATAACTGGATTACTTTTTAAATAACTTTGTGAATATCCCACTACTCTTCCTCACTTTTTTTTGCACTATTTAATTTTAAATAAGAACGATATTTTTTTCAAGTCATAATTAATATTGGGATTGATATCAAAGCTGAAATTGGTGCTACCAAACCTAAAAATAAAAAATAATAATGAGCATTTTTAGTTACCAAAGCAACGAAATAACCAATAATAATACAAGGTATAAAAACAATTATTGAACGAAGCGCCGAAAAAAATAATGACATCTTAGGACGACTAATTGATTGATAAAAAATAATCCCAACATATGGCACAACAACTGTTGGATAAACTAAATAACTTAACAAGAAATATCACCGATAAGTCTTATCAACATTAGAAATAAATAGACTTAACATTTCATTACCAAAAATACCAATAATTAATTCGGTGATTATTAATATTAAAAATTGCACTAAAATTATCCTTTTAAGAATATCCCAAATCCTTTGATAATCTTTAGCGCCATAAGAATAAGATAATAATGTCCTTCCGCCTTGACTAACACCAATTAAAGGAGAATCAGTTAACGCAATTCATGGCGCAATCCCAGCAAATAACTGTATAACTCATGGAACAGTAAAACCCGGCCGAGGCAATTCACTACTTAACATTGAAACAAAAAAATTAGATAGTGCTGATGTCACAGCAACTGAAATATTAATAAATAATGGTGTCATTCCGATAGCAATAATATTATATAAAATCGTTTTTTCAATTTTCAAATCTTCTCAATAAATTTTTAACTTTGATTTCGGATCTAAATAGATAACTAATAATGCAAAAACAATATTTCAAAATCACGAAATAACTGTCGCAATCGCCGCCCCTTCTAATCCCAATTTACCATAAATCATTAATACAATATCTAAAACAACATTAACAATTACTGAAGTAAAAATAATAATTGTTGCTCAAAAACCTTGACCTTCAGATCTTAATAAATTAATTAAAAAATTACTTAATAATACAAAAAATAAAAAGAAAATAAACCACTTCGTATAACCAACTGCCAACTGCAAAGTAATTTTATATACTTCGGGATTTGTCATTTGCGAATTTTTTGATTGCAAAGCAATTAGTGGTTCATTGGTAAATACTAAAATTGGTGTTAAAGCAATAGCAACAATAATCATTAAAGAAATTCCATTACCAATAGTTCGTGATATTAATGGATTATTTCTTTCCCCATAAGCAATACCAAACCTTGTTGATGTTCCGATAGCAATAAATAAACTAAAAGCTGTCAATAAACCAATTGTTGAAGAAGAATATTGGGTTGCAACATTAATAATATTTCGAGCTAACATTTGTAAATTATTTTGTTCAATTAAAGGATTATTTTCTAAAAATGTACTAATAACATAACTATCAGCAAATTGTAATGCTAAAAACTTATCAATCAAATTATATGTTGACATAATAATCATAATTATAACCGTTGGCAAGCACATAAAAAATATTGCTTTTCAAGGATTATAATTACGAATTACTATTTCTCTTTTTGTCAATTGTAATTCATCATCATTTTTAAAATTATCATTAATTATTGTTTTCATTTTTATACCTTTCTAGTTAATAAATAACGATTAATTTCATTTAATCTTTTTAATTTTTCTGCTTTTGAAAGCGAGTTGTATTTATTTATCGCCTTTGTAGTTGGTGATATTTGTTAATTGGTAATATTATTACCTTGATTAGAATCATCATCATTGTTGTTAGACAAAATTGCGTGGTTTTGAGCGTGATCATCAACTGGTAATTTAATTGTGTTTGTATCTGGTTTTGGGGTTGTTGTTGGTAAATTATCTTGTCTATTTTTTCTGTCAACTACTACAGGGATATTTCCCTGATTGTCATCAATAGCAATAGGATGATTTGTTCGTTCTTCTTCTGATGTTAAAGCAAAATTATAATGATTGTGAATACCAGAGTTTTTTTCAATTTCAATATAAGATATTGCTATGTTGTTATTATTTGAATTTTGATTAACTGGTTGATAAGGAATATCAGTACCTACACTAATATTAGCATTTAAAAGATTATTCATGGCCAATATTTCAATTTCGCCCCCTCACGCATTAATATTTCTCATTCTATCTAAGTAATTATTAACAACTTCATTTTCACTTATCTGAATTGCACTGCGAAAGCTTTCTGCTTGATTAGCATTGCTTTGGGTTGGATTATCTAAATTTCTTTCAATATAATTTACAACGCGATTACGAAAAACAACTCTTACTAATCTATGTGCGGTTGCATCTTGATATCAATCTTGCAAGAAATTGTTGGTATTTGATAAATCAAATTGTTGTAATAAAGTTTGAACATATGATAAATAACTTAATTGTAATTCGCCAAATAATTGGATAAATCGGTTTCTAAATTCTTCATTATTATTTCTCGCTGGCAATAAGTAAGAGGCTGCTACCGACCAAAACAAAAAACTATTATCCGCTGGTATATCATACAAATTATTTTAATTTGTTGTTTTAGTATTTTGGTTTTGTGTGTCACTAGTTCCGGCTTGTTCACCAACACTCACTCTTTTACTACTGCTACCTTGTGATTGACTTCCGCCAGCATTTGTATTAATGTTGCTATTAGATTTAGGAGATGAGTTTAAAAAACCACGTTTAAGTCCTCCAAAATCTGATTCATCTTTTGTAATTGTTTTTTGCGTCTTACTTGGTTTGCTTGCTTTTTTAGCAAGTGTAAATGTAACTATTACGCCACCAGGACAATTTTCATCATTAGAAGTAATAAGTGCAGTTGTTATATTAATATTTGTAACTTTAATTTTTTTTTAAAAATCTAACTTAGGGTTTAATTCTCTAACATGTTTTAAAATTGTTTGCTCATAATTATCTGCTATTTCTCCTAAATTACGATTTATAATAATAAAATATCATAATTTAATTTCTACTAATTCTTTTACCAATTCATTTTGTTTTTCTTTATCTAATTTTTCATTTCTTTTTGGTTCTTTTAATTCTTTTAAAGCGTTTTTAGTTTCTTCTAATTTATGGATAGGTTACAATGATTTGGACCATATTTATGTGGACTTTCAAATAAAATAAAATTATTGATGAAATTTTAAACACTTTTAAAATTAAAAGATCATTAAGCAATAAGGGTTGTCCTTATGACAATGCTGTGGCTGAAACAACTTACAAAACCTTTAAAACGGAATTTATTGAGGGTAAAAAATTTGAAAATTTAACATATAGCAAGGTACTACTAGCAATAGTAATTGTTCCTAGTAATTATAAAAGTTTTTTCATTTTTTAAACCCTTTACCTTTATATTAATTTTTACTAATTAATAAATTTACTCAACATCCTTTCTCCAAATCTTCTCTGGAATCTCCTTGCTTTGGAATCTAATTATAATACCAACAAACAAAAATTTCTACTTTTTAGATTATTAAAACATAAAAAAATAAACTAACTAAATTTAACTTTGTTAAAATTACTACCGAGAAAGGTGATTTCTATGTTAGAAATTAATAGTGTAAAAACCTTAGAAAACAAGCATTGATTTAATTTATTTACAACCCATAAAAATATGTACACTAATAAATGTGAACAACTGGCTAATGAATATGAAAAATTAGATGAATATTTATATAAATATCATTATCGCTTAAAACAAGGTTATAAAGTAGTTCGTTTTGCTTTAAGAACAATTATTACAATTTTTGGTGAAGTTGTTTTTAAACGACGCCGATATAAATATTGAAATCAAAAATTAGGGAAATTTGAATATGTATGTTTACTAGATAAAGAAATTGGTTTGTTGTCTAAACAACGAATTTATTTTGATGTCCAATTTAAATTTTTAAGTCTTTTGGATAATGGTAAGCGGTATCGCGATGTTTTAGATGCTCTAAATCATTGTTATATTTCAAAAGCTAGTATTTCGAGCATTTTAAATAAATATGATATTGCTGAATATTTTCAACTAGCAGAAAAAGAAACTAAAACTAGAATTAATGTCAAAAATAAGGATTTATATATTCAACTAGATGAGACATTTTTGGCGACATTAGACCATAAAATTAAACAAGACCAAAGAATCCGTTTAGTTACTTTTCATATCGGACATAATCAATGGATAGGTTCCAATAAGTTGGACCATATTTATGTGGACTTTCAAATAAAATAAAATTATTAAGAAAGTAGGAAGATAAAAATGGGGAAAAACTCATATTCAAATGAATTTAAAAAACAAATTGTCATGCTTTATCAAAACGGAAAAAGCATTGTTGAAATCATTAAAGAATACGGAATTTCAAAATCAGCCGTATATCAGTGAATTGAAAATTTTAATAATTTTGGGTCATTTAAAGTGCAAGATAATCGCGCTGTCGAAGAAAATGAATTAATTTACTTGCGAAAAGAAAACCAACAATTACGAATGGAAAATGACATTTTAAAGCAAGCAGCACTGATAATTGGCAAAAAATAGGAATTATTTAACAATAATAAAGAAAAATATCCCGGGCTAAAAATGTGTCAAATATTAAAAATAGCAAAATCAATATATTATTATCAAACTAATAATTGTGTTAATTATGATGTTAATAATTATGAAGAAGAAGTTATCAGTGCATTTAATAAAAGTCGTAAATTTATGATGCCCGTAAAATTAAAGCTGTTTTAATGAGAAAAGATATGAGCTTATCACGTCGAAAAATCATATTCCTTATGATCAAAAATAATTTGGTTTCTAAATACACCAAATTAAAATATTGTAATCACAAAACAATGGTTAATAATGACCAAATTAGTAATGTTTTAAATCGTCAATTTAATAACAAAAAACCTAATGAAGTTGTTGTTAGTGATTTAACATATGTGCAAGTTGGAGGAAAATGACATTATATTTGTTTATTAATTGACTTGTTTAATCGAGAAATAATTGGCTATAGTGTCGGACCAAACAAAACCGCCGAACTAGTTCAACAAGCTTTTCATAAAATAACACGACCATTAAATAAAATAACTTTATTTCATAATGATCGTGGTAATGAGTTCAAAAATAAAATCATTGATAAAATTTTAATAACCTTTAATATTAAAAGATCATTGAATGCGAAGGGTTGTCCTTATGACAATGCTGTGGCTGAAACAACTTACAAAACTTTTAAAACGGAATTTATCAAGGGTAAAAAATTTGAAAATTTAACATAATTAAAATGCGAATTATTTGATTTTGTTAATTGATACAATCATCTTAGAATACATGGCAGTTTAAATTATTTAACGCCTTTTGAATTTAGAAAATGACAGTCTACATAAAAAGTGTCCAAAAAAGGGTCGCCATACCACAATTATCCGTGAGATCGGACAGGAAAATTTTTAGAAACAAAATATCCATATATTGTTCATGCGGAATTGAATGCGATTTTAAGTGCCACATTTAAATTAGAAAATAGTGTTATTTATGTTAGTTTATTTCCTTGCAATGAATGTGCAAAAGCAATTATTCAGTCAGGAATTCAAACCATTATTTATGAAGAAGATAAATATGAAAATACCGAAAATAATACCGCCGCTAAAAGAATGTTAGGTGATGCTAATAAGATGAAAAAGAAATTGGCGTTTAGCGGAATTACAAAAAGGTTTAATTAGTAAAAAAACTACGCTATAGCGTAGTTTTTATTTGTCAATATATGGAAGGATAACTTTTAGAGTATCAGGTTCTTTGCGTTTAGCAAGGTGCTTATCAATACCATAATAGTTATTATTAGACATTTTAATCTTATCAATATAGGTTTTTGCGAGTTCAACTTCTTCGTAGAAATCAATTAGGAATCAGTCAAGAAATTTGATTGTTAGGAAATCTTTGGCTTCTTGACAGGTTGCAATTAGAGTATTAGTTTTTTCAATAAATTGCAACTTGTAAGTCAGATATTTTTCCATTAATTCTAATAAACTTTTTTCGTGATGCGCTTCTGGTTGGATTGGATTAACAATAAGTATTTCATCACGACCAATTAAATAATTATATATTTTTCTTGCATGTAAGATTTCATCTTGTGCTTGAATTTGAAATCAAGTACTTGCTCCGGGAAATCCAAGCGTGTTACTAACGGAAGACATTACATAGCAATCTAGTTGTAGTTTGTTATGGTCATCAGCATATATATTTAATAGACTATGAATATTGGGATTCATTTTTTTCCTCCTTGATGAGTAGATTTATTATTACTAATTTATTTTATTACTTTTTTTCAATTTATAAAATGTAATTTTCCAAAATAAATTGCCTTATCTTCAAGACCGTCTTGTTTTATTTTCGCAATGACTTTGTCAACAATTGTACTAGCACCCAAAGGAAAAATCCGGTTATATTCTTGTTCTAATTGTTTAATACTTTTTAAAAAGAAGTAACGACTAATAATGGCAGCACATCCGACAGCAAGAAATTTATCTTCGGCGTGGGTTGTAAATGATAACTTTAAATCATCATCAGCAACATTAAGAATTTTTAAATATTCTTCATATTTTTTTTTGTTAACAAATTGGTCAATAATTACTTTTTTGCAGTTAACTTTATTGGCAAGTTTTCTTATTACTTGATGATGTCCAATGGTTTTTAAAATATGACTGTTTTGATATGTTTCATATAACTTATTGTATTGGTGGTTATTAATGATGATAGTACTATATTCCAATTGTTGGATTAATTGTTTAGCGATAATATTAATTTGCATTGTTGATAAGATCTTAGAATCACGAATTTTTAATGATTTAATTAATGCTAAATCTTTTTCTTTAATATAACAGGCTGTTACTACTAAGGGGCCAAAAAAATCGCCAACGCCTGATTCATCACTGCCAATAATATTAATTTGTTCTTTTAATATCATATCTGGTTTTCATTTGTTTCATTGTGTTTTAACTTCATCTTCATCACCACCTTGGAAAATGATTTTTAAAGAACGATATAATAAAATAGTTATATTATGGTATTTGTATTTAGCAATAATGTTAGGATTATTAACAGGCACTTTATAGGCATCATAATAGGTTATTACTCGGTTTTTATTTTCTTCACTCAGTTGTAAACTGTAAGTTGCCATCATATTCCCTTCTTTCACGCTTAAATATTATCATAATTTTTGTTGGCGTATAAATATAACCCAAAAATTTATTACTTTTTATTTTAATTTTGTCGAAAACTCTTGATAAAATAAAAAAAATCATCAACTTGATAATTTTAAAAGGCTTTTATGTAAAATTACTATTTTTACTTTAATTTTTTATACATTAAAATATAATACCGCTGTTTGTTGGTTTGGAGTTAAACTCTTATGTTGGTATTTTCATTTTCAGAGATTTAAATAATTTTGAATATTAGTAAAACCTAAACCATGATAATGAATTAAGGCTTCTTTAAGACTAGATTGTAATTTACTGATTTTATTTAAGTTACGATAACTAGCTTCAGGATTAATTGTTGTTTTAGTTACACATAAAGTAGAATTTGTTTGTTTTGCTACTAAAAAATATAATTTTTGCATATCAGAAGTAATAATTGAATTTTGGTTAATTAATTCTTTGTTCATATTTTCAATAACTCATTGTTTTTGTAAACGTTTGGTGTTTGTGGATTTAACATAAATATTGTTATTATTATCAACTGCCATTTGAATACAGCATTTAGTATTAGTTGCGAATGGGTCAAGGTGAATTCTTCGTGGATCAGTTTTATGTTTGAAATTTCTTTTATGAATTTCTTTAATAAATGTTTCATCGATTTGGATTTTACCAGATAATTTTTTAAATTTTAATTGGGTATTTTCTAATTGTTTTGATTTCATTAATTTTTGACGATTATATCAAGCAGTTTTTAATGTAGTTTTAATAAAACGAGAAATTGTTTTACTAGATTGCCCCAGCAATGAAATTTTAATCAATAAATTTCATTGTTCATAATTTAAATGACTTCAATAAATAAAATGATTACGAAAAGCGTCAAAACTTGCACGGCAATTTTTACATAAATATTTTTGTTTTCCTTCTGAATTATGTCCATTTTTAACGCAATGGTAAGATTCACATTTAGGGCATTTAATACCTCGCGCTCTAAATTTTTAATCAATTTCATTTAAACGTTTTTGTTTTTTTATTAATTCTGCTTGTTATTTGACTTTTTCATAAAATTCTAAAAATTGATCATCTGTTAAAGTGTTTACTAGTTCTTGAATTATTTTCTCCATAATTATTATCAGCCCCTATCATATTAAAAATATACCTAAAATTAAGTATATTCAATAAACATCAAGAGTTTTCGACAAAATTAAAAAAAATTTTTCATTGTGTAAAAATTCAATAATATGATAAAATGGTAACGAATAAAAATGACAATAACAAGAAAGGCGGGGTTAGTTTAGTAATTAAATAATATAATTAGCTGATTGTTTTATTTCTTCAAAGCAATACCTAAGAAAACTAAACGCGACCCAATCATAATAAAGTTATTTTACAACCACTTTCTGCTAATATTAGTTCAACTAAAATTCGCCAAGAAATGATAACAACAATTGATTCTAAATTTTTAGCATATATTAATGATAATTTACTTTATATTGCTGATCGTTTGTTATTACATATGGATAAAACTCGTTATCTTCATTGTTTAAATGTAGGAACAATGGCAAAACAATTAGCGAATTATTATCAAGTTAATTGTTTAAAAGCCGAAATAGCAGGCGTTTATCACGATATAACTAAACAATGAGAAGATGCTCAACATCAGCAATATTTACAACAGTATTTACGACAATTTTTAAACGAACCCGTACCAACTTGACATTCAAAAACAGGAGCATTATGTTTAGAACATCATTTAGGTTTTAATGATAAAGAAATTATCCTCATATTGATAATTTACGAAAATTAACATTTACTAATCTTGATGAAGCTTTTAAAAAAATTTTTTATTATCATTATTTAGAAGTAGTTAATAAAAATGTTATTGATAATATTGGTCAAGAAATTGAAAAAGTTTTTTAATTTTGTAGAAAACTCTTGATATTTATTGAATATACTTAATTTTATGGAAAGGTTACAATAAGTTGGACCATATTTATGTGGACTTTCAAATAAAATAAAATTATTAAGAAAGTAGGAAGATAAAAATGGGGAAAAACTCATATTCAAATAAATTTAAAAAACAAATTGTCATGCTTTATCAAAACGGAAAAAGCATTGTTGAAATTATTAAAGAATACGGAATTTCAAAATCAGCCGTATATCAGTGAATTGAAAATTTTAATAATTTTGGGTCATTTAAAGTGCAAGATAATCGCACTGTCGAAGAAAATGAA
Source organism: Spiroplasma endosymbiont of 'Nebria riversi' (assembly GCF_018831625.1). Taxonomy (GTDB): domain Bacteria; phylum Bacillota_I; class Bacilli_A; order Mycoplasmatales; family Nriv7; genus Nriv7. Next base: position 234,679 of record NZ_CP065193.1, on the reverse strand, counting down.
TTAATTTACTTGCGAAAAGAAAACCAACAATTACGAATGGAAAATGACATTTTAAAGCAAGCAGCACTGATAATTGGCAAAAAATAGGAATTATTAAAAATAATAAAGAAAAATATCCCCGGGCTAAAAATGTGTCAAATATTAAAAATAGCAAAATCAACATATTATTATCAAACTAATAATTGTGTTAAGTATGATGTTAATAATTATGAAGAAGAATTTATAAGTACATTTAATAAAATTCGTAAAATTTATTGTGCTCGTAAAATTAAAGCTGTTTTAATGAGAAAAGATATTATCTTATCACGTCGAAAAATCAGATTCCTTATGATCAAAAATAATTTGGTTTCTAAATACACCAAATTAAAATATCGTAATCATAAAACAATGGTTAATAATGACCGAATTAGTAATGTTTTAAATCGTCAATTTAATAACAAAAAACCTAATGAAGTTGTTGTTAGTGATTTAACATATGTGCAAGTTATAGGAAAATGACATTATATTTATTTATTAATTGACTTGTTTAATCGAGAAATAATTGGCTATAGTGCCGAACCAAACAAAACCGCTGAACTAGTTCAACAAGCTTTTCATAAAATAACACGACCATTAAATAAAATAACTTTATTTCATACTGATCGTGGTAATGAGTTCAAAAATAAAATCATTGATGAAATTTTAATAACCTTTAATATTAAAAGATCATTGAGTGCGAAGGGTTGTCATTATGACAATGCTGTGGCCGAAACAAATTACAAAACTTTTAAAACGGAATTTATCAAGGGTAAAAAATTTGAAAATTTAACACAATTAAAATGCGAATTATTTGATTTTGTTAATTGATACAATAATCTTAGAATACATGGCAGTTTAAATTATTTAACGCCTGTTGAATTTAGAAAATGACAGTCTACATAAAAAGTGTCCAAAGAAGGGTTGTCATACCATCCATATCAAAACTTGCATAAAAGAATTGTACGAAAAAACCACCTAAAACTTTATAAATTTTATCAAATAACCCATTCATTTTTTTATTGCAAAACGAAACAAATTGCTATAGCTAATAGGATGTTATCTATTAACTGGTAAACTTCTTTTGGTTATGGCAACCACCCACAATTTATCGTGCTTTAATACATACCAACATTATTAATTCGCTTGTATTTAATTTTCAAAGAACAAATTTTAACACCTTATAAAATAAAAAGACAATCATTGCTGACTGTCATACTTATTAAAATATTCTCCTACCTAAAAAAACTTTATGCGTCCTATGAAATATCTTTTCATTTAAAAGATATTCTGCTCTTTGAGCAATAACAAAAATAACTTTAGTTTTTAAAATCGCAATATTTATGTCAGCGATGCAAATTATTAGTTTGATCAGAACCAACAATAATATAATATTGATGATTAAAACCATATTTTTCTTGTAAAGATATTACCGTATCAATCGTATAGGAAATGCCTTGACGATCTACCTCACAAGTTTCTAACTTCATTCAAGGATATTTACTAATGACAAGATTAATCATTTTAATCCGATGAAGAGAATTAGTTAATTGTCGTTTTTTTAAAGGTGAACAATATGCAGGAACAATTAAAAGCATATCAGCTTTTAATTGTTCATAAGCTTGAAGCATAATTTCTTTATGTTGGTTATGAATAGGATCAAAACTCCCACCAAAAATAATGATTTTCATCTTATTCCTTTCTGATTATACTATTGGTTTAATAATTTCATAATCACAATTTTCTGGTAATAGCAACCTCAATATTTGCTTTCAAACTTTAAATGAAATTCATCCATAACCATAAATTTGAATGCCAATTTTTTCTTCATCGTCTTTAGAAATTTTAATTTGATGTTCAACCATTTTAGTATTTGGTTTTAAAAGTAAAATTTGTTGCTTTCAAATTCGCGAACAATTTTCAATCTTACTATGATGTAAAACTAATTTATTAGAACCATAAAAATGAAATGATGTTGCTAACCCTTCAATAAACGAAAATTGAAATAATCCCACAATAATTATTGTTTGTCCATATTCCAATTGATAAGTTTTACTTTTAATTTTTGGTTCAAAATTTAAATTATGATAAGCATTACTATTTAAATAATAATCTAATTCATTGCTATTGGCAAATCCTGGATTATCACAAAAATATAAGTAGTCACGATAAGCAATAGCAATTAGATTCATTGTTGTATTAGGAAAATAACTTATTAATGCTAATTTACGAGGAAACTGTTGTTGTAATGATAGTATCTTATTAATTAATGAACTTTTACCAACATTAGTTTTTCCAATTCAATAAATATCAGTTTGCTGTTTTTTTAAAAATTCAACAAATTCATCAATAAAATAATTTTTTGTATTACTAATAAGAATAATATCAATTGGTTCTAGTCCAATTAATGTTATTTGTTTTCTAACTCAATCTTTAATTTTATTAAAAGCAATATATTGCATTATGGTATCAATTTTATTAATTATTAGATAAAATCTTAAATTCTTTAATTGATAATGATACTGCCAAAAAAGTCCATTATGTTAATAACATAAAAAACTACCCCATCATTAGTTTTAATCTTCATAAATAAATCATCATAATTATAATTAACATTTACTAATTCATTATAATGTTTAATCCGAAAACATCGCCAACAATAAAAATGAGAATTATTTTGAAGTTTTGCAATGTAACCAGCTTGTAAATTATTATTAGATTGTAATTCTGAACCACACCCATAACATATCATCGCGATCATTTTAACGATTTAAAAAATTATTAAATTGTTTATTTTTAAGCATTATAATTTCTTCCTTATATGGTGGTTCAGAATTATTTCAAGGAGTTTCTAAAATTTTAATTATATTAGCAAATTTAGGATGATAAAGAATACTACACAAACTATCAAACCCTAAATTACCATAACCAATATTCTCGTGGCGGTCTTTATGGGAACCTTTAATATTTTTAGAATCATTAAGATGAATAACAAATAATTTATCCAAACCAATTATCTTATCAAATTCTTCAATAACTTGTTCTAAATTATTAACTAAATCATAACCCGCATCATTCAAATGACAAGTATCCCAACAAACACCAACTAAATGTGAATATTTAACACCCCGAATAATTGTTTGTAATTGCAAAAAATTAATTCCTAATTCACTACCTTTACCCGACATTGTTTCTAAAGCAATTTTAATATTTTGATTAGGTTCCAACACTTCATTTAACCCATCAATAATATATTGTAAACCAATACTAGCATCAGAACTACTTCCGGGATGCAATACGATATATTTAGCACCAATTGCTAAAGAACGATTGATTTCTTTTTTTAAAAACTCCTTAGCTAGCAGATAAGTATTAGGATTAATACTATTAGCTAAATTAATAATATAGGGTGCATGAATAATAACATTATTAATATCTAAATTATGGTTTTCTAATCCTCGTTTAAATTCATCAATTTTTAACTGGTCTAAGGGTTTTCTTCTTGTATTTTGAGGGTCTCCCGTATAAAACATCATGGCATTAGCTCCATAACTAATAGCCTCATTTAATGCTCTTACTAGATAATCAGGATTTTTCATTGATACATGACAACCTAATATTAATTTATTTTTCATCAACATAATCACCTTTATATTTTAAGTTATATGCAAATTATACTATAAATTATTTTCTTATCTTACATAAAATAAGAAGTAAGGCAAATAACCTTACTCCTTAAAACTTTTCTTACGATATTTTTGAATAACTTTTTTAACTTCTTCTTTTCTTTTTTTTATAACCTGGTTATGGATAGGTTACAATAAGTTGGACCATATTTATGTGGACTTTCAAATAAAATAAAATTATTAAGAAAGTAGGAAGATAAAAATGGGGAAAAACTCATATTCAAATGAATTTAAAAAACAAATTGCCACGCTTTATCAAAACGGAAAAAGCTGGTATGGCAACCCTTTTTTGGACGCTTTTTATGTAGACTGTCATTTTCTAAATTCAACAGGCGTTAAATAATTTAAACTGCTATGTATTCTAAGATTATTGTATCAAGTAATAAAATCAAATAATTCTTTTAATTTTGTAGAAAACTCTTGATATTTATTGAATATACTTAATTTTAGGTATATTTTTAATATGATAGAGGTGGATAATAATTATGGAAAAAATAATTCAAGAACTAGTAAATACTTTAACAGATGATCAATTTTTATAATTTTATGAAAAAGTCAAACAACAAGGAGAATTAATAAAAAAACAAAAACGTTTAAATGAAATTGATCAAAAATTTAGAGCACAAGGTATTAAACGCCCTAAATGTGAATCTTACCATTGTGTTAAAAATGGACATAATTCAGAAGGAAAAAAATATTTATGTAAAAATTGCCATGAAAGTTTGGACGCTTCCCGTAATCATTTTATTTATTGAAGTCATTTAAATTATGAACAATGAAATTTATTGATTCAAATTTCATTGCTGGGGCAATCTAGTAAAACAATTTCTCGTTTTATTAAAACTACATTAAAAACTGCTTGATATAATCGTCAAAAATTAATGAAATCAAAACAATTAGAAAATACCCAATTAAAATTTAAAAAATTATCTGGTAAAATCCAAATCGATGAAACATTTATTAAAGAAATTTATAAAGGAAATTTCAAACATAAAACTGATCCACGAAGAATTCGCCTTGACCCATTCGCAACTAATACTAAATGCTGTATTCAAATGGCAGTTGATAATAATAACAATATTTATGTTAAATCCACAAACACCAAACGTTTACAAAAACAATGAGTTATTTAAAATATGAACAAAGAATTAATTAACCAAAATTCAATTATTACTTCTGATATGCAAAAATTATATTTTTTAGTAGCAAAAAAAACAAATTCTACTTTATGTGTAACTAAAACAACAATTAATCCTGAAGCTAGTTATCGTAACTTAAATAAAATCAGTAAATTACAATCTAGTCTTAAAGAATCCTTAACTCATTATCACGCGTTAGGTTTTACTAATATTCAAAATTATTTAAATCTCTGAAAATGAAAATACCAACATAGGGGTTTAACTCCAAACCAACAAACAGCGGTATTATATTTTAATGTATAAAAAATTAAAGTAAAAATAGTAATTTTACATAAAAGCCTTTTAAAATTATCAAGTTGATGATTTTTTTTATTTTATCAAGATTTTTCGACAAAATTAAAAAAACTGGTGTAATTGATTTAATGTAAATGTGTTATAATTTATCTGCTAATATTTTAAAAGTAACACATATGTGGATTCATTAGTCTAGTGCTTATTAATTAAGTGATTAATGTTAGAAGGATATGGAAGAAAAACGAAAGGAAATAAATATGGCAAGTGTTACTAAGGAACAGTTATTAGAAGCGGGGACTCATTTTGGTCATCAAACTAAAAGATGAAATCCCAAGATGAAAAAGTATATTTTCACTGAAAAAAGTGGAGTTTATATTATTGATTTACATAAAACAATGATTATGTTGGAAGAAGCTTTAGAGTATATTAAATCAATAACTAAAACTGGTGGAAAAATTATTTTTGTTGGTACTAAGAAACAAGCTCAAAATATTGTTAAAGAACAAGCAGTAAGAAGTAATTCTTTTTATGTTAATAAGCGATGACTTGGAGGAACTTTAACTAATTTAAGAACAATTCAAAAAAGTGTTAAAAAATTATGAAATATTGAACGACGAGAAAAAACTGGTGAATTATCTGTTTTACCAAAAAAAGAGCAAATTTTAATTCAAAAAGATAAAGAGAAACTAGATAAGTTTTTAAGTGGAATTCGCCATATGAGGGCGGTACCACAAGCAATATTTATTATCGATACTAATGTTGAACACAACGCAATTAAAGAAGCATTGAAGTTAAATATTCCTATTATTGCTATTTGTGATACTAATAGTGATCCTGATGGTATTAGTTATCCCATTCCCGGAAATGATGATGCTGCTAAAACAATTGCTTTAATTTCAACATTAGTTGCGGATGCTATTATTGAAGCTACTGATTTAACTATTGTTAAAGAAGAAAAACTACAAACTAATGCTGGTGCTGAGTCAGCACCAGCAGTTATTGCCCCAAGTAAAAAGGAAGCAGAAATTATTGAAAAAAATGACGGTGAGAAAGGAACTAAAGAATAATGCCAATAACAATGGAAATGATTAAAAATTTGCGTGATCGTACTAGTGTTGGCCTTATGGATTGCAAAAAAGCATTAGAGGCGAGTAATGGCAATATTGAAGCAGCGATTCAATGGTTAAGAACCAATGGTATTGCAAAGGCACAAGCTAAACAAGCGCGAATTAATACTGAGGGATTATCAAAAGTTTTAGTTGTTGATGATATAGCAATTATTTTAGAATTAAATTGTGAAACTGATTTTGTTGCTAAAAATAAATTATTTCTTGAATTATTAGACAATATTTTAACTTTATTTTTGAAACATCAACCACTTACTTTAGAAGCAGGATTTTTGTTAAAAAATGAAGAAAATATTGTTGTTAATGATTTATTAAATGAAGCAACATATAAATTAGGTGAAAAGATTAGTATTCGTCGTTTTACGATTATTACTAAAAGTGATCAAGACACATTAGTGGGATATAATTATGGTAATTATCGTATTGCTAGTTTAGTTAAATTACAAGGTCAAGTTGATAATGATATTGCTAAAAAACTTGCGATGCATGTTGTGGCTTCAAAACCTGCTTTTATTAGTCGTGAAGATATTCCTCAAGATTTTATTAATAAGGAAATGGATATTATTAATAGTCAAATGGCAACAGAAAATAAACCACCAGAAATTTTGGAAAAAATTAAGCAAGGTCGTTTAGATAAGCAGTTAGCGGAATATTCTTTATTAGATCAACCTTTTATGTTTGATGAAAAGAAAAAAGTTCAAGAAATTCTTATAATGCATAATACAAAAGTTTTATTAATGTATCGCTATGAAGTTGGTGAAGGAATTACTAAAAATGATTAATTTTTATTAATTAGCGCTACATTAGCATTGAAATAAAGATAAAATAAAGGAGGCATAATTAAGTGTATTTATCAGTAATAGTTTATTTCTTATTTTCATTTTATTTTGGTTTGATAGCAATAATTATTGGTAGTTTTACAATGTTTAACAAAGTTGCATCAAAAGTAGGATTTTGAAATAAGAAACAATCATTGATTTTATTAACAATTATTGTAATGAATTTACCGTTACAGTTAACAACATTAATATTAGCAATTACTAGTAAAACATATAATTTTTCCATTAGTGATACTTTATCCTCTGATGATAAATTTGCTATTAGTTTATTAACAATAAATTTTGCTTTACTTATTTTTACTGTTGTTTATTGTATTTTAGTTTCTGATTATTTAGCTGTTAAGTTTACAAAACAATTTGTTTTTCTTTTTGGACGAAAGATTCGCATTGAAAAAATTTATGAAATAAATGAAAATGAAAATGATTATTTGACAGTTCGGTTTATTGAAGGTTCAAGAGCAAAAAGAAAAATTAGTTGAAATAAAAAAAGTTTAACAACAAAATTTATTTTGGAAAATTATCAAGATTATATTCATAAGGTAATGAATTTAGAAGAAAATAATTTGACTAACAAAAAGCCACTTAAAATGGTGCGTTCAAAAAAAGAAAAGTAGTAATATTTTAAAAGAAAAACTTTAAAATTTTAATTAAAGTTTTTCTTTTTATTTAAAAAAATGTCGTATAAAATATATATGGGAAAAAGAAGTAGGTGTGAATAATGGAATTTAAATATAAGCGATGTTTATTAAAAATTAGTGGTGAAGCTTTAGGTGGTGTTAGCATTTATGATCCACAACGAATGAAAAATATTGTTAAACAAATTATTACTTTATCGCAAGAAGGAATTGAAATTGCTGTTGTTGTTGGTGGTGGCAACATTTGAAGAGGAGTTAATGCTAAAATCGCCGGTTTGGATAAGGTTAATGCTGATTATATGGGGATGTTAGCTACGGTAATGAACGCTTTAGCTTTAGAAGCTGAATTTAAAAATCAAAACTTTGATAAAGTAATTATTCAATCATCAATTGAAATGAATAAAATTTGTGAACCTTATTATTTTAAAAAATGTCTATCACGATTATCTAAGGGTTATGTTGTTATTTTAGCAGCTGGAACGGGATATCCGTATTTTACAACTGATACTGCAGCGGCATTACGAGCGTCGGAAATTAAGGCAGATGTCTTATTAATGGCTAAAAATGGTGTTGATGGTGTTTATAGTGCTGATCCAAAAATAGATAATACTGCTACTCATTATAAGTTTTTAACTTATGAGGATATAACGCAAAAGCAATTACGCGTAATGGATTTAACAGCAATTACAATGAGTATGGAAGCTAATTTAAAGATTATTGTGTTTGATATTAACGAACCAGATAATATTGTTAAAGCTTTACAGGAAAATACTAAAATTACAATTATTAGTAGTAGCAATAAATAGTTAAAGTTTTTAAGAAATAAGATTAAATTACAGTAATAAAAGTAAGGAGAATAATTAATGTTAATTGAGGCATTACAATTAGAAATTGAACAAATAAAAGAAGAAATGGAAAAGGTTTTAGAAAGCTTACGATATGAATTAAGTAAGATTCATACAGGAAGAGCTAATCCTTTAATTCTTGCTTCTGTTTTGGTAGATTATTATGGTAGTTTAATGCCAGTTAATCAAGTTGCTGCAATTACGGTTGTTGAAGGGCGACAACTTGTTATTAAATCTTATGATCGAAGTATTATTAAGCAAGTTATTGCTGCAATTACTAAAGCTAATTTGCAAGTTTCATTGCAAGACCAAGGTGATTATATTAGAATGAATGTCCCGCAGTTAACTGAAGAAAAACGCAAAGAATTTGTTCGGCAAGTAAAAAAGATTACTGAAGAAATGCGAGTTCGGATTCGTAATTTAAGACGAGATATTAATGAAATTATTAAAAAATCTAAATTGCCTTTAGATGATGTTAAATCTTATCAAGAAGATATTCAAAAATTAACTGATGAATATATTGCTAAGGCTGACGCTATCGTGTTAGAAAAAGAAAAAGAATTAATGACGGTTTAATCGGAATAAAAACTCTCCTTTATCTAGGAGAGTTTTTATTTTTTAAAGTTATTTACGAGCATGGTATGGTAATCCTTTTTTGGACACTTTTTATGTAGACTGTCATTTTCTAAATTCAACAGGCGTTAAATAATTTAAACTGCCATGTATTATAAGATTATTGTATCAATTAACAAAATCAAATAATTCGCATTTTAATTGTGTTAAATTTTCAAATTTTTTACCATTGATAAATTCCGTTTTAAAAGTTTTGTAAGTTGTTTCAGCCACAGCATTATCATAAGGACAACCCTGCGCACTCAATGATCTTTTAATATTAAAGGTTATTAAAATTTCATCAATGATTTTATTTTTGAACTCATTACCACGATCAGTATGAAATAAAGTTATTTTATTTAATGGTCGTGTTATTTTATGAAAAGCTTGTTGAACTAGTTCGGCGGTTTTGTTTGGTCAGGCACTATAGCCAATTATTTCTCGATTAAACAAGTCAATTAATAAACAAATATAATGTCATTTTCCTCCAACTTGCACATATGTTAAATCACTAATAACAACTTCATTAGGTTTTTTGTTATTAAATTGACGATTTAAAACATTACTAATTTGGTCATTATTAACCATTGTTTTATGATTACGATATTTTAATTTGGTGTATTTAGAAACCAAATTATTTTTGATCATAAGGAATCTGATTTTTCGACGTGATAAGATAATATCTTTTCTCATTAAAACAGCTTTAATTTTACGAGCACCATAAATTTTACAACTTTTATTAAATGCAATGATAACTTCTTCTTCATAATTATTAACATCATACTTAACACAATTATTAGTTTGATAATAATATGTTGATTTTGCTATTTTTAATATTTGACACATTTTTAGCAAGGAGTATCTTTCTTTATTATTGTTAATAATCCCTATTTTTTGCCAATTATCAGTGCTGCTTGCTTTAAAATGTCATTTTCCATTCGTAATTGTTGGTTTTCTTTTCGCAAGTAAATTAATTCATTTTCTTCGACAGTGCGATTATCTTGCACTTTAAATGATCCAAAATTATTAAAATTTTCAATTCACTGATATACGGCTGATTTTGAAATTCCGTATTCTTTAATAATTTCAACAATGCTTTTTCCGTTTTGATAAAGCATGACAATTTGTTTTTTAAATTCATTTGAATATGAGTTTTTCCCCATTTTTATCTTCCTACTTTCTTAATAATTTTATTTTATTTGAAAGTCCACATAAATATGGTCCAACTTATTGTAGCTTATCCAAGCATATTTTTTACAGTAATATAAATTTCAATATAATGCGGGACAAAATAGGAAAATCAGAATTAGAGCGGAGACAGCAATCTCTTGATAACTGCATCACATTGTTCCACCAAAATCTTCAATTCTAATAAGCGACATCGTTGCTACTAAAGTTAAGAGAATTAAGGCAAGCAATGAAATGCTAAAAAGCATAATTGCTATTTTTGCTTTTATTTGACTGAAATAAGAAAAAATTTGTAAACTGATAAAAATAATACTAAAAGTAACAAAGGTTATAAAATAATGAAATGGAAAAAAAGTAACATTATTTGGGATAAGAAATTTTTCAAGAATAATTTTAATTTCATCATAGGCACTAGCGCGATTACTTCCAGTTAAACTATTAGGATAAAGAAACATCATTGTTATTCAAAAAATAATGTTGATGATTAGCCACACTGTTGTGACTGTAAAAACTATGTTGCGATTTGTCATATGTTTTTCTCAATCAGTTCTGTTCAGCGGTCTTTTAAGTGAATGGCACAATCTGGATAAGGCCCTCCTCAGCAATCTGTTCAAGTGTGGTATCTAATTCTATCAATATCACTAACATAGTGAAATTTAATTTCATCACCATTATCTAGTTTATCTTATGAAAATAGTCCAATTCAATCATAACTAAATCGTTTTCATCAATTTAATCCGTTGTTGATAATGCATAGGGCACTAAAATATCTAGCTAGTACTTTTGTATTCATTATTTTTATTCCTTTCTTAAAAGATCTTATTTTATTATTTAAAAAGCAAAAATATTTTTTAATTTGGTCAAAAAACCCCTTATTAAATTTTATTATAGCATTGATTGTCTGAATATATTTTCACAATTAGATGTGATTTTATTCTTTCAATTTAATTATCAGTTATAATTAGTTAATATTGATAGAAGGAGTGATTAAATGAAAAAGCGAATTATTACTAGTATCTTTTTAATTTCTTTTGCAATTTTATATTTATTTGTTGGGGCGATATATCAAGAGTGAAAAGGTTTTGATGTTTGATATATGCCATATGCATTTTTAACAGTTAATAGTATTTTATTAGGGATTACAATTTTTGAGGTGATGAATTTAAGGAAAGGAGAAAGTTTTAATTGAATTATTAAAGCTATTATTTTTGTTTTTGCAATTATATTATTATGGTTTCCCATAGCAGAGAATATTAAGTATGAACCGTATTGAAATAAGTACAATGGTTCAAGTCATATTGAATGATGACAATCATGAATGGTATTGTTAATTTATATGATATTTTTATTAGTTATTTTACTAATGGTGAAAGTTTTTAAGAAGTTTAGTGCTAATGATGCGTTATTTATATTTTGTATGACACTTTATTTAGTATTTGCTTTTAAAGCAATGAATTATATTATGCTCCAACCAGGATTTGGTTGACCGGCAGTTAGTGTGGTTTTATTAATTACTATTAGTAATGATATATTTGCTTATATTGGCGGAACATTAGTTGGCAAAAATGCTCTTGCTCCAAAAATTAGTCCTAGTAAAACGTGAGAAGGGGCGATTATTGGTATTTTAGTAACCTTGGTGCTTGTTTTAGGATATATTGTGTTATTAACGGAGTTTACGAAGTATCAGCCATTTGCTAACTTTTTTACAACGAAAACAGATGATTATAAATATGTAATTTATTTCTTGTTAATTTTATTCTTGTCGTTAATAAGTCATATGGGTGATTTACTTTTTTCATTTATTAAACGGAATCATAATGTAAAAGATTTTTCTAATGTTTTACCAGGTCATGGAGGATTTTTGGACCGGATTGATAGTTTGTCTTTGGTATTAATATTTACTGGATTTTTTATGTTAATCCAGAGTTTTTCAACAATTTAAGTCAGGGGCGAACGTATGGAAAAGAATTTACAGCAATTGTGAAAAATAATGAAGTTTTCTTTAAAAAATGACATTTTACAACAAGCAAAATTATTGAAAATAGAATTTAAGAAAAAGAATGATACGCTGTATTTTACATTGCAAATCAACAAAATTTTACCAATTGAAATTATTAGAGAACTTGAACAATGTTTATTGAAACTTGATTTTCGTAGTAAAATAACTTTTTTATGTGTTGATGCTAATTATGTAATAGAACAAATTGTTGATTATTGAGAATATATTAAGCAAACTAAGACAAAACAAAAAGAGTACATTAATAGTAATATTTCTTGTGATAATTTAGTGTTGGAAAATAATGATTTACTTATTAAAGTTCATAATGAATCACAAGTGGCATTGACTAATCGGCATTTAAAATATTATCAGGAGCGAATGCGTCGGTATGGTTTTCAAAACTTGTCTTTAAAAATAAAAATTGAACAATATGATGTTTTTGTTGATCCAACAATGATACAAATTGAAGATGAAGAACGAATGAAAGTCCAACAAAGAGAACAACAACAAGTAAAGGCTTTGAATGCAAAAAAACGGGCGTTTAAAGGCAATTTGTCTAGTAGTGACAATTTATTGTCGCAAGTATCGTGTAAAATTTCAGAATTGGAAGAAGATGTTTGCGGGGTTTCTATTCAAGGACAAATTTTTCGTAAAGATTGTAAATTAACAAAAACTAAACGATGAATTTATTCAATATTAATTAGTGATTTTAGTGATGCGATTGCTTTACGATATTTTACAAGTGATGATATGAAAGACAAGCTTTTGGAAGAACTACAAGAAAAGGATTGAGTTGTTGTTAAAGGTGATGTGCGGTTTGATAATTTTTCTCGTGAACAAGTTTTGTGAGTAAATAAAATTCAAAAGATTGCTGATCCGCATTTACGAACTGATGATATGGTAGAAAAGCGGATTGAATTCCATTTACATACAAAAATGAGTGCGATGGATGGGGTTACAAGTATTGGCGAATATATTAAACAAGCAGGTCTTTGAAAACATTCAGCAATTGCGATTACTGATCATTTAAATGTTCAATCATTTCCTGATGCGCAAATGGCCCAAAAGAAATATCCTGCTGTTAAGGTTATTTATGGTGTGGAAATGCAAATGATTGATAGTAGTGTTAAAGCGATTATTAACGCTACTAGTGATGCGATTAATGCTTGTAAGTTTGTTATTTTTGATATTGAAACAACAGGATTGTCTAGTCGTTATGATGAAATTATTGAATTTGGAGCGGTAGTTATTGAGGGCCGGGGGTTAAGTGATAAAAGATATGATTTTTTAATTAAACCCAAAAGTAATGTCAGTGCTTTTAGTGAATCATTAACTGGGATTAGTAACGAAATGTTACAAGATAAGCCCCCAATTGAAATTGTGGCTGCTGAGATTAAAGAAGTTTTACAAGATGCTGTTCTTGTGGCTCATAATGCATCATTTGATATTGGTTTTATTCAAGAATTGTGAAATAAAATGGGTTATGGAAAACTTACTAATCCGATTATTGATACCTTGCAATTATCACGGTTATTACAGCAACAGTTACGCTATCATCGTTTAGGAATGGTTGCTAGAAAGTATAATATTAAGTATAATGAAGAAATTGCTCATCGCGCTGATTATGATGCCGAAATATTAGCTGATGTGTTTGCTGTGATGTTAACGGATTTAGAAGATAATTATCAAGTAAAAACATTATTAGATATTGAAAAAATTAATTATGAACCAATTTTTGCCAAGTTATTTGGTAATCATACGACAGTAATTGCTAAAAATGAGCAAGGATTGAAAGATTTATTCTTGTTAGTTTCGTTATCGCATACTAAGTACTTTTATAGTAGTCCTAAAATTACGATTGCGGCATTGCAAGAAATGCGTGCTAATGTTTTTATTGGTTCTGGTTGTGTTAATGGTCAGGTTTTTGAGTTTGCTCGTAATCGGAGTCAACAAGAATTGGAAGCAATAATGCAATTTTATGATTATATTGAAGTACAACCTCTAAGTGTTTACAATCATTTAGTTGAAAGTGGTGAGATGACAGTTGAACATTTAATGTGGATTGTAAAAAATATTGTTCATACTGCAAAGAAACTTAATAAAGTGGTTATTGCTTCTTCTGATGTTCATTATTTAAATCCGCAAGATAAGATTTTTCGTGATGTATATATTAATACTAAGGGTTTAGGAGGAAGAATGCATCCTTTATTTGACCGTAAAGGTCGTGTTAAAAATAATCCTGAGCAACATTTAAGAACGACTGCTGAGATGTTAAATGAGTTTAGTTTTTTAGAAGATGAAGTTTTAATTAAGGAATTGGTTGTTACTAGTCCTAATTATTTAAATGAGCAAATTTCGTGGTTGCGACCGATTAAAGATGATTTGTATACCCCAGTAATTGATAATGGTGATGTTGATAGCAATTTGAAAAGATTATGTTATGATAACGCGAAAAAAATTTATGGTGCAGTATTGCCAATAATGGTAGAAGAAAGGTTATCTCGGGAGTTAGATGCGATTTTAAAGCATGGTTTTGGGGTTGTTTATTGAATTGCTCATTTGTTAGTTACAAGGTCATTAAATGATGGTTATTTGGTTGGTTCTCGTGGTTCTGTGGGGTCGTCATTAGTTGCGACAATGGCGAAGATTACCGAGGTAAATCCATTAGTGCCACATTATGTGTGTTCGCAATGTCAATATAGTGAATTTATTAGTGATGAAAATATTCGTAGTGGTTATGATCTACCATCAAAAAATTGTCCACAATGTCGTCATCTTTTAACTGGTGACGGCCATGATATTCCGTTTGAAACCTTTTTAGGTTTTGATGGTGATAAAGTACCGGATATTGATTTGAATTTTTCTGGTGAGTATCAAATGGTTGCTCATAATTTTACTAAAGAGATGTTTGGTGTGGATAATGTGTTTCGGGCGGGAACAATTTCTACCGTGGCACAAAAAACAGCATTTGGTTATGCTCGTGGTTATTTGGAAGATGTGAAAGGTAATCATTTTGTTAAAAAGGCGTATTTGGAATGATTAGCACAAGGTTGTGAGGGTGTTAAACGAACAACCGGACAACATCCGGGGGGAATTGTTGTTGTTCCTAAGAACTATGATGTTAATGATTTTACGCCAGTAAATTTCCCGGCCGATGATATTACTTCGCAGTGAAAAACAACGCATTTTGATTTCCATGCTATTCATGATAACTTGTTAAAGTTAGATATTTTGGGACATGTTGATCCCACAGCATTAAAAATGCTACATGACCTTACTGGATATGATCCGCAAAATATTTTGTGTAATGATGCCGAAGTACTTTCATTATTTAGTTCCCCAGAAATTATGAAGATTACTAGTAGTGATATTAACAATGAAAAAACTGGAGCCGTGGGCTTACCTGAGTTTGGCACTCAATTTGTTCGTAAAATGTTAGAAGAAACAAATCCGACGAGTTTTGCTGATTTAGTGCAAATTTCTGGTTTATCGCATGGTACTGATGTGTGAGTAAATAATGCCCAAACATTAATTACCCATCAAGATTTAAAATTAAAAGATGTTATTGGTTGTCGTGATGATATTATGACTTATTTAATTCATCGTGAGATTCCGTCAGATACTGCTTTTAACATTATGGAAACCGTTCGTAAAGGAAAAGGTGTCACTGATGAGCAACAAAAAATTATGATTAGTCATAATGTTCCCCAATGATATATTGCATCGTGTCAAAAAATTAAGTATATGTTTCCTAAGGCGCACGCGACAGCTTATGTTCTAATGGCGTTGCGAATTGCTTGATATAAAATTAATTATCCGCACGAATATTATGCGACTTATTTTTCAACACGATGTGATGTTTTTGATATTAAGACGATTGCTAAGGGAAGGAATGCTGTTTTAACAAAATTAACCGATATCTTATCACGAATGGATAATGGTTATAATGTTGTTAATAAGTTAACTCAAAAGGAGAAGGATTTAGTACCAGTGTTGGAAGTAGCATTAGAAATGTATGCTCGCAAAATTGAATTTATTGGTATTAATTTAGAACATTCTCTAGCAACAAATTTTGTTGTTCAAGAGTTTGCTGGTGTTAAAAAGATTGTTCCGCCATTATCAGCATTAGATGGTTTGGGTAGTACTGTTGCTAATTCAATTGTTGAAGCCAGAACTGAAAGAGCGATTGCTTCTTTAGAAGATTTGCAAAAAAGAACTAGTATTACTAAAACGCATTTAAAGGAATTTGAGGAGATGGGTATGCTATCAGGTTTAGATAAATTTGATCAAATATCTTTGAACTTTTTTGAATAGTTAAAAGTGAAAAAATCAATTAGTTAAGAGTTAAGTAAAACCTTAATAGGTTTTACTTTTTCTGTAAGATGCTAAACAAATATTTTTGTTGTTGCTTTTCTTTTATTAAAATGGTACATAAAATATGTAGTTTAGTTTTTTAAAAATATTTAATTTATATTTTAATTTTGTCGAAAACTCTTGATATTTATTGAATATACTTAATTTTAGGTATATTTTTAATATGATAGATGTAGATAATAATTATGGAAAAAATAATTCAAGAACTAGTAAATACTTTAACAGATGATCAATTTTTAGAATTTTATGAAAAAGTCAAACAACAAGCAGAATTAATAAAAAAACAAAAACGTTTAAATGAAATTGATCAAAAATTTAGAGCACAAGGTATTAAACGCCCTAAATGTGAATCTTGCCATTGCGTTAAAAATGGACATAATTCAGAAGGAAAACAAAAATATTTATGTAAAAATTGTCATGCAAGTTTTGACGCTTTTCGTAATCATTTTATTTATTGAAGTCATTTAAATTATGAACAATGAAATTTATTGATTCAAATTTCATTGCTGGGGCAATCTAGTAAAATAATTTCTCGTTTTATTAAAACTACATTAAAAACTGCTTGATATAATCGTCAAAAATTAATGAAATCAAAACAATTAGAAAATACCCAATTAAAATTTAAAAAATTATCTGGTAAAATCCAAATCGATGAAACATTTATTAAAGAAATTCATAAAGGAAATTTCAAACATAAAACTGATCCACGAAGAATTCACCTTGACCCATTCGCAACTAATACTAAATGCTGTATTTAAATGGCTGTTGATAATAATAACAATATTTATGTTAAATCCACAAAAACCAAACGTTTACAAAAACAATGAGTTATTGAAAATATGAACAAAGAATTAATTAACCAAAATTCAATTATTACTTCTGATATGCAAAAATTATATTTTTTAGTAGCAAAACAAACAAATTCTACTTTATGTGTAACTAAAACAACAATTAATCCTGAAGCTAGTTATCGTAACTTAAATAAAATCAGTAAATTACAATCTAGTCTTAAAGAAGCCTTAATTCATTATCATGGTTTAGGTTTTACTAATATTCAAAATTATTTAAATCTCTGAAAATGAAAATATCAACATAAGGGTTTAAATCCAAACCAAAAAACAGCGGTATTATATTTTAATGTATAAAAAATTAAAGTAAAAATAGTAATTTTACATAAAAGCCTTTTAAAATTATCAAGTTGATGATTTTTTTTATTTTATCAATAGTTTTCGACAAATTTAAAAAATTTATATCGTTAAATAGTTAAAATTTGTGGTAATATATATTTACGGTTTTGAAATACTCCGAGGATATATATTGAATTTAATTGATTAAATATTGGTTTAAAAGATAATTAGAATTATTTTAAAAAAAGTTTAAATTTATGTTGACATTTATTTCAAAATTCAGTACTATCTTAAATGTACTAGTAATTAAGTCGTTAAACTTCTTACTATTACAAAATGATCTTTGAAAACTAAACAGAACAATCTGTCAATCTGATGAGTTATGAAACAAACAATAAAAATTGAAAACATTACTATAAAATGTTTTTTTATTTTCACTTTTTAATGAGAGTTTGATCCTGGCTCAGGATTAACGCTGGCGGCATGCCTAATACATGCAAGTCGAACGAGAGTGCTTGCACTCTAGTGGCGAACGGGTGAGTAAACACGTATCTAATTTGCCTTTTTGAGGGGAATAACCGTTGGAAACGACGGCTAATACCGCATAGGTTATCGTTAGGCATCTAATGATAATTAAAGGTGCATTTGCACTACAAAAAGATAAGGATGCGCTGCATTAGTTAGTTGGTAAGGTAATGGCTTACCAAGACGATGATGCATAGCCGACCTGAGAGGGTGAACGGCCACACTGGGACTGAGACACGGCCCAGACTCCTACGGGAGGCAGCAGTAGGGAATTTTTCACAATGGGCGAAAGCCTGATGGAGCAATGCCGCGTGACTGATGAAGGCCTTCGGGTTGTAAAAGTCTGTTGTAAGGAAAGAATAGTAAGAATAGGAAATGATTCTTATTTGACGGTACCTTACCAGAAAGCCACGGCAAACTATGTGCCAGCAGCCGCGGTAATACATAGGTGGCAAGCGTTATCCGGATTTATTGGGCGTAAAGGGTGCGTAGGCGGTAATATAAGTCTAAGGTTAAAGATCGAAGCTCAACTTCGATTCGCCTTGGAAACTGTATAACTAGAGTGCAGGAGAGGTTAGTGGAATTCCATGTGTAGCGGTGAAATGCGTAGATATATGGAGGAACACCAGCGGCGAAGGCAACTAACTGGCCTGTAACTGACGCTGAGGCACGAAAGCAGGAGTATCAAATAGGATTAGATACCCTAGTAGTTCCTGCCGTAAACGATGAGTACTAAGTGTCGGCTTTAATGTCGGTGCTGCAGCTAACGCATTAAGTACTCCGCCTGAGTAGTATGCTCGCAAGAGTGAAACTCAAAGGAATTGACGGGGACCCGCACAAGCGGTGGATCATGTGGTTTAATTCGAAGCAACGCGAAGAACCTTACCCAGACTTGACATCCAGTGCAATGCTATAGAAATATAGTGGAGGTTAACACTGAGACAGGTGGTGCATGGTTGTCGTCAGCTCGTGTCGTGAGATGTTGGGTTAAGTCCCGCAACGAGCGCAACCCTTATTATTAGTTGCTAACATTTAGTTGAGGACTCTAATGAGACTGCTAGTGCAAGCTAGAGGAAGGTGGGGATGACGTCAAATCATCATGCCCCTTATGTCTGGGGCTACACACGTGATACAATGGTCGGTACAAAGAGTCGCAAACTCGCAAGGGCAAGCTAATCTCAAAAAGCCGATCTCAGTTCGGATTGAAGTCTGCAACTCGACTCCATGAAGTTGAAATCGCTAGTAATCGCGGATCATCAATGCCGCGGTGAATACGTTCTCGGGTCTTGTACACACCGCCCGTCACACCACGAGAGTTGGTAATGCCAGAAATTCGTATCTTAACAGTTTACTGAGAGAGCGACCCAAGGTAGGATTGATGATTGGGGTGAAGTCGTAACAAGGTATCCGTACCGGAAGGTGCGGATGGATCACCTCCTTTCTATGGAGTTTATATTTATAAACTAATTACATTAGATTTTAACAAATA
Organism: Spiroplasma endosymbiont of 'Nebria riversi'; assembly: GCF_018831625.1. Taxonomy (GTDB): domain Bacteria; phylum Bacillota_I; class Bacilli_A; order Mycoplasmatales; family Nriv7; genus Nriv7. Next base: position 214,785 of record NZ_CP065193.1, on the reverse strand, counting down.
ACTTTGGTTGAGGATGTTCTGTTTAGTTTTGAGAGATTATTTATCTCTCAAACGCAATATGAGAAATTACACTGTAATTTCTATGAGCATTGTTCTTTGAAAACTGGATATAAACATTTATTTTTATAATTGCAATAGGTTTTTCTTTTGACAAAGAAAAATTAGTAAGTTAATAAGAGCATATAGTGGATGCCTTGGGATTAGGAGCCGATGAAAGACGTGACTACCTGCGATAATCCTTGGGGAGCCGGAAGTAAGCTTTGAGCCAGGGATTTCTGAATGGGGTAACCTACTATTCTTAATCGAATAGTGTCATATGATGAATACATAGTCATATTGATGGGATACCTAGGGAAATGAAACATCTTAGTACCTAGAGGAAAAGAAAGCGAATGCGATTCCCTTAGTAGCGGCGAGCGAACAGGGAACAGGACAAACCACTCTTCGGAGTGGGGTTTGGACCATCTATATAGAGTTTTAGAAAATTTTTTGATAGTAGAAATCGCTGGGATGCGATGCCATAGAGAGTGAAAGCCTCGTATACGAAATCGAAAAGTCTCTTGATGGGATCCAGAGTACGGCGAGACACGAGAAATCTTGTCGGAAGACGCGCAGACCACTGCGTAATCCTAAATACTACCTAATCACCGATAGTGAACCAGTACCGTGAGGGAAAGGTGAAAAGTACCCCGAGAGGGGAGTGAAATAGTATCTGAAACTATATGCTTACAAGAAGTCGGAGCTCGTTAATGAGTGACGGCGTGCCTTTTGTAGAATGAGCCGGCGAGTTACGATTATATGCAAGGTTAAGTGGAAAACATGGAGCCGTAGTGAAAGCGAGCCTTAATAGGGCGTTTAGTATGTGGTCGTAGACCCGAAACCAGGCGATCTAGCCATGAGCAGGTTGAAGTTAAGGTAATACTTAATGGAGGACCGAACCAACGTTCGTGAAAAGACCGTGGATGACTTGTGGCTAGTGGTGAAATTCCAATCGAGCCTGGAGATAGCTGGTTCTCCCCGAAATAGTTTTAGGACTAGCGTCAAAATTAGCGCAACGGAGGTAAAGCACTGAATGTATGATGGCCCCACCTTGGGGTACTGACTGCAATCAAACTCTGAATGCCGTTGTTGTATGTTTGGCAGTCAGTCTGTGGGTGATAAGGTCCATGGACGAGAGGGAAACAGCCCAGATCATCAGTTAAGGTCCCAAAATCAATGCTAAGTGTAAAAAGGATGTGGAATGACTTAAACAGCTTGTAGGTTGGCTTAGAAGCAGCCATCCTTTAAAGAGTGCGTAACAGCTCACAAGTCGAGTTATTTTGCGCCGAAGATGTACCGGGGCTAAGCATTGTACCGAAACTATGGATTTTAAATTATTTTAAAGTGGTAGGGGAGCGTTCTAAACGGGACGAAGGTAGATCGTAAGGACTACTGGACTGTTTAGAAGTGAGAATGCCGGCATGAGTAACGATTGAAAGCGAGAATCTTTCATGCCGTTTGACTAAGGTTTCCTGGGCGAGGTTCGTCCACCCAGGGTTAGTCGGGGCCTAAGGCGAGGCCGAAAGGCGTAGTCGATGGACAACAGGTTGATATTCCTGTACCACCATGGTATGGAATGGAGTGACGGAGAAGGCTAGGATATCCCGGTTAATGGATTCCGGGCTAAGCGCAAAGAGGGTCATTTAGTAAATTTTATGGCATAACCTTGAAGCGTTATGGGGAGTGAAAGCTTCGGCAAGTAGCGAAGAGTCTGACGCCACGCTTCCAAGAAAAACTTCTACTATTAACTATCATGGTGCTCGTACCGAGAACGAACACACGTGGTCAAGGAGAAAATCCTAAGGCAAGCGAGATAACTATAGCTAAGGAACTCTGCAAAATCATCCCGTAAGTTAGCAAGAAGGGATGCTCATATAAGTAATTATGTGAGCCGCAGTGAAGAGGCCGGGGCGACTGTTTAGCAAAAACACAGCTCTCTGCTAAGTCGTGAGACGATGTATAGGGGGTGACGCCTGCCCAGTGCTGGAAGGTTAAGAGGATGGGTTAATAAAATTTATTATGAAGCTCAGAATTGAAGCCCCAGTGAACGGCGGCCGTAACTATAACGGTCCTAAGGTAGCGAAATTCCTTGTCAGGTAAGTTCTGACCCGCACGAAAGGCGTAACGATCCCGGCGCTGTCTCGGCTATAGACTCGGTGAAATTTTAGTACCTGTGAAGATGCAGGTTACCCGCAACTAGACGGAAAGACCCCGTAGAGCTTTACTATAACTTGATATTGATTTTTGATCTAATATGTACAGGATAGGTGGGAGACTTTGAAGTAGATACGCTAGTATCTATGGAGTTAACCTTGGGATACCACCCTTATTATTTTGAAAATCTAACCTTATTCAGTTATCCTGAATAGGAACAGTGTCAGGTGGGTAGTTTGACTGGGGCGGTCGCCTCCTAAAGAGTAACGGAGGCGCCCAAAGGTACCCTCAGTATGTATGGAAATCATACGTAGAGCGCAAAAGTAGAAGGGTGCTTGACTGTGGAGACTTACAAGTCGGACAGGAACGAAAGTTGGGTTTAGTGATCCGGCGGTCCTGAGTGGAAAGGCCGTCGCTCAACGGATAAAAGTTACCTCGGGGATAACAGGCTTATCTCCCCCAAGAGTTCACATCGACGGGGAGGTTTGGCACCTCGATGTCGGCTCATCACATCCTGGAGCTGAAGTTGGTTCCAAGGGTCGGGCTGTTCGCCCAATAAAGTGGTACGTGAGCTGGGTTTAGAACGTCGTGAGACAGTTTGGTCCCTATCTGTTGTGGGCGCAGGAAGTTTGAGGAGATCTGTTCTTAGTACGAGAGGACCGGAATGGACCTACCTCTGGTGCTCCAGTTGTCATGCCAATGGCACAGCTGGGTAGCTATGTAGGGAATTGATAAGTGCTGAAAGCATCTAAGCACGAAGCAAACTTCAAGATGAGACTTCCCATCCAGAAATGGAATAAGACCCCTTAAAGATTATGAGGTTGATAGGTTGGGTGTGTAAGTATGGTGACATATTTAGCTGACCAATACTAATAGGTCGAGGACTTACTTTATTTTAAAAGTAATTCCTATTGTTGAAAGTCTAAAATAATGTTTATGTCTAGTTTTGAGAGAGCAATCTCTCTATCTGGTGCCTATAGCGGCGTGGCCACACCTGTTCCCATTCCGAACACAGAAGTTAAGCATGCCAGCGCTGACGATACCTTCACAGGGAAAATAAGACGGTGCCAGATTTTTTAATTTATTAATTCACTTTTTTTATTAAAAATATTATTCAATAGTTAATAATAATTGAATAATATTTTTAATAAAAAAAGTGAATTAATAAATTGTTGAGATTAATGAGTCGCAAAGTATCTAATACATTAATAGTCATTATTATTGGCTTTGTTATGTTTTCAGTTACTTTGGGACTTTTATTAAATTATGTTAATTTTAATCCTATGACTTGTAACATTAAAACTGATAATGTTAGTTGTAATATTAAAGGTTTAGAAATTTCTGAACAAATTGTTAATGATTCAACTCGTAAAGAAAATTCTTTATTAAATTCTGATGTTTTTCGAGAATTGAAAATTGTTCAACAAGAACGAGGCGCAAAGGGTGAAACTAATTTTGTAATTCGTAATTTAACAAAGTATGATTTTAATTTTGTAGAAAACTCTTGATATTTATTGAATATACTTAATTTTAGGTATATTTTTAATATGATAGAGGTGGATAATAATTATGGAAAAAATAATTCAAGAACTAGTAAATACTTTAACAGATGATCAATTTTTAGAATTTTATGAAAAAGTCAAACAACAAGCAGAATTAATAAAAAAACAAAAACGTTTAAATGAAATTGATAAAAAATTTAGAGCACAAGGTATTTAATGCCCTAAATGTGAATCTTACCATTGCGTTAAAAATGGACATAATTCAGAAGGAAAACAAAAATATTTATGTAAAAATTGCCGTGCAAGTTTTGATGCTTCTCGTAATCATTTTATTTATTGAAGTCATTTAAATTATGAACAATGAAATTTATTGATTCAAATTTCATTGCTGGGGCAATCTAGTAAAAAAATTTCTCGTTTTATTAAAACTACATTAAAAACTGCTTGATATAATCGTCAAAAATTAATGAAATCAAAACAATTAGAAAATACCCAATTAAAATTTAAAAAATTATCTGGTAAAATCCAAATCGATGAAACATTTATTAAAGAAATTCATAAAGGAAATTTCGAACATAAAACTGATCCACGAAGAATTCACCTTGACCCATTCGCAACTAATACTAAATGCTGTATTCAAATGGCAGTTGATAATAATAACAATATTTATGTTAAATCCACAAACACCAAACGTTTACAAAAACAATGAGTTATTGAAAATATGAACAAAAAATTAATTAACCAAAATTCAATTATTACTTCTGATATGCAAAAATTATATTTTTTAGTAGCAAAACAAAAAAAATTCTACTTTATGTGTAAATAAAACAACAATTAATCCTGAAGCTAGTTATCGTAACTTAAATAAAATCAGTAAATTACAATCTAGTCTTAAAGAAGCCTTAATTCATTATCATGGTTTAGGTTTTACTAATATTCAAAATTATTTAAATCTCTGAAAATGAAAATACCAACATAAGGGTTTAACTCCAAAACAACAAACAGCGGTATTATATTTTAATGTATAAAAAATTAAAGTAAAAACATTAATTTTACATAAAAGCCTTTTAAAATTATCAAGTTGATGATTTTTTTTATTTTATCAAGAGTTTTATACAAAATTAAAACAAAAAATTATTAATATTATTAAATTTTCACTAATTATCTAAATTTATTTTTTTTATATTTATTGGTATACACCACAACACCTTTATTAATTCAACTATCATCATTTTTATTATTATATTTATTTCATAATGAATTTTTATATATTTCTTTTCTGATTGCTATTTCTGAATTAATATTTTCATTAATATAATGCAATACATTTAATTTGTTTAAATTTGCCATTCTTAAATGTAATAGGTTATTTAAATTCTTATGATTATATATTTTTGCTCCATATCCTAATTGTTGTTTTAATAAATGCGATACATCACTTTCAATGCTGCGGCCAATATCTCATTCTAAATTTTGATTATGAATACCCTGCTTATTGTTTTTGAAATAATTACTTGCCTTTCTTAAATTTGTTTTAATATCTTTATTTAACTCATTTTTAGCAATATTACGAATTTTCTTCACTAATTCTTGATGATTTCCATCCTTATATAATTTAATTCAACTATTTAGTGTTACTTTACGATTTTCAAAAATAATATTAAATGCAGTTTGTTTTAATTTTTTAATAGCGTGATAACCATCTAAAATATATCTAACATTACCGAAACTATTGACAATTTCTCTAATTCAAGTAGTGCCTTCGCCACAAACAATTATTTTGTCATAATTAATATTTACATAATGTTTTTGTAATTCTTTAATTAATAAATCACGATAATCCATCGTATTTATTTGTTTACCAACTTTTAACATTATAAAATGACCTCGTTTGTTTTCTGATTCTCTACGAGTATTTTTATAATTTTTTTCTTTATGTCCAGTATGAAATGGATAGGTTACGTTAAGTTGGACCATATTTATGTGGACTTTCAAATAAAATAAAATTATTAAGAAAGTAGGAGGATGAAAATGGGGAAAACTCATATTCAAATGAATTTAAAAAAAAATTGTCGCGCTTTATCAAAACGGAAAAAGCATTGTTGAAATTATTAAAGAATACGGAATTTCAAAATCAGCCGTATATCAGTGAATTGAAAATTTTAATAATTTTGGGTCATTTAAAGTGCAAGATAATCGCGCTGTCGAAGAAAATGAATTAATTTACTTGCGAAAAGAAAACCAACAATTACGAATGGAAAATGACATTTTAAAGCAAGCAGCACTGATAATTGGCAAAAAATAGGAATTATATTAACAATAATAAAGAAAAATATTCCTTGCTAAAAATGTGTCAAATATTAAAAATAGCAAAATCAACATATTATTATCAAACTAATAATTGTGTTAAGTATGATATTAATAATTATGAATAAGAAGTTATCAGTGCATTTAATAAAAGTCGTAAAATTTATGGTGCTCGTAAAATTAAAGCTGTTTTAATGAGAAAAGATATGATCTTATCACGTCGAAAAATCAGATTCCTTATGATCAAAAATAATTTGGTTTCTAAATACACCAAATTAAAATATCGTAATCATAAAACAATGGTTAATAATGACCAAATTAGTAATGTTTTAAATCGTCAATTTAATAACAAAAAACCTAATGAAGTTGTTGTTAGTGATTTAACATATGTGCAAGTTGGAGGCAAATGACATTATATTTGTTTATTAATTGACTTGTTTAATCGAGAAATAATTGGCTATAATGCCGGACAAAAAAAAACCGCTGAACTAGTTCAACAAGCTTTTCATAAAATAACACGACCATTAAATAAAATAACTTTATTTCATACTGATCGTGGTAATGAGTTCAAAAATAAAATCGTTGATGAAATTTTAATAACCTTTAATATTTAAAAGATCATTGAGTGCGAAGGGTTGTCCTTGTGACAATGCTGTGGCTGAAACAACTTACAAAACTTTTAAAACGGAATTTATCAAGGGTAAAAAATTTGAAAATTTAACATAATTAAAATGCGAATTATTTGATTTTGTTAATTGATACAATAATCTTAGAATACAGGGCAGTTTAAATTATTTAACGCCTGTTGAATTTAGAAAATGACAGTCTACATAAAAAGTATCCAAAAAATTGTTGCCATACCACACCAGCTAATGAAATTACTAAACAAACAGATAAAATAGCAGAGCTTCCTTGTAAAATATCATTAACTAACATTTGTTCTGATTTTCAATTAACAAAATCAATAATAATTGTCGCAATTAAAAAGAACGAAGAAACTTCTAATAAACCACCTACACCAACTCCCGGAATAAATTTGGTTATATATGGCACTTCTAAAATTGATTTTTTAAAAATTTTTTGATGCTCACTATGCATTGAAAAAACAACTGAATTATGTTTATCTTTTTTAACACGATAAGCATAAAGCATTACAAAACCAATCGCCACCGTTGTCATCGCAATTCAAATTATAACTCTTCAAACTATTCCTGTAGTTACTTGCTAACTTGCCAACAATTTCACCATCTATTGCAGCCTGAACAGCCGTACCAATTAAAAATGGATTAATAATTGAACCTAAAACACCAATCCCGGCTCCTAACAAAATAACTAATAATCCCGTAAAAGCATCAAGTCCTGCAGCTAAAATAATTGGTAAAATTAAAGCATAAAATCCTAATGTCTCTTCTGCCATCCCATATGTTGTTCCTGAAACGGAAAAGAAAATCATTAAAATAGGAATTAACCACAACTCCTTATTTTTTAAATTAGAAATTAATTTACCAATCAAAGCATCTAAAGCTTGAGTTTTCATCATCACATTAACAAAAGCCCCTAAAATTAATACAAAGATAATAATTGATGTCCGACCTTTATTAGTAAAACTTTCCATCGGAACTCAAAAAATATCAATAATTCCTGCTGGCGTTTTAGCAACCGCCGGAATTCAAGATAAAAAAAATAAAATAACAACAATTAAAAATAAAATGGTAAATGCCGTTGGCATTTTAAATTTAAATCACTTTGTCATATCGCTAATTAACCATCGCCACTAGCACAACTCATTTAATAATATTAATTTCTAAGAATTTTCCCACTTCAAAAATAAATTGATATTTACTATCATTCATAATTTGTATCGCTTTCTAATTTCACATATTTGCATATATTTTAGCACAAAAAACGATAAGAATTAACTTGTTGCTTCTCATAATATTTAATTTAACAAAGAAAAAGACTATTTTTTATAAACCGAAACTTTCGCTCTCTTTTTACCATAGCGTTCATATTTAACAACACCGTTAATTAAAGAAAACAAAGTATCATCGCTACCACGACCAACACTATTTCCAGGATGAATCTTAGTTCCCCGTTGCCGATAAATAATCATCCCCGTCCTTGCTGATTGTCCGTCACTTAACTTAGTACCTAATCGTTTAGAATGTGATTCACGACCATTACGACTAGAACCAACACCTTTTTTAGAGGCAAAAAATTGAATATCTAACTTAAATCTCATCATAATAATTATATCTCCTTAATCTCTATATTTTGTGGATATTGCTCAGCAATAGTTTGTAACTGATAAACCATTGTATTCAACACAATTTGATTAACAGCTTGCACTTCTAGAACCTTAATAATAATATCATCCTTAACCGAAATACTAATACTATCTTGACATTGCCGATCTAATGCATTTAAAGTTCCAAAAACAACAGCACTAACCGCACTACAAACAATATCTTGACCCTTTGCTTTAAAACCAGAATGACCACTAACAATTACTTGATAATAATTATTTTGCTGTCTTTGAATTTGAAACCGAACCATTATTACTATCACTAATTTCTGCTGTCGGCACTGCTTTTGACTTAGTTTCAACAACTTTAGAAACCTTTTTTGCTCCATCTAATAAAATATCAATAATTTTTACTTGTGTATATGGTTGACGATGACCATACTTAGTTTTACTATTTTTTTTCGGTTTATAAGTAAAAACCACAATCTTTTTTTCTTTACCTTGTTTAATTATTTGACCAACAACCTTGGCATTTGGTACAAGCGGTCGACCAATGTTACCATCAATCATTAAAACCTTATCAAACTCAACAACATCGCCAGCATCACCAACGATTTTTTCAATTCAAATTACTTGTTCCTTTTCAACGCTTAGTTGCTTGCCGCCAGTTAAAATAATAGCAGACATATATATACCCTCCAGCTTAGACTCGCCAATTTAGGTGAGATTAAACTACTTATAACCTATTTCGTGCGGTTGAAACCGTTTAAAGTTATCACAAATTAATATTGCAATACTTACAACATTAATAATTATAACCTAAAATAAATATTTTCGGTAGCAAAATATGTTTAGGGTCGCGTTTAGTTTTCTTAGGTATTGTTTTGAAGAAGTAAAACAATCAGCTAATTATATTATTTGATTCCTAAACTAACCCTGCCTTTCTTATTATTGTCATTTTTATTCGTCACCATTTTATCATATTATTTAATTTTTACACAATGAAAAATTATTAATTTTATTAAATTTTAACTAATATTTTTACTTACTTAAATCTATTATATTTATTTGTTACAGCATTGCCTTTATAGTTAATTCAACTATCATCATTTTTATTATTATATTTATTTCATAATGAATTTTTATATATTTCTTTTCTGATTTTTATTTCTGAATTAATACTTTCATTAATGTAATGTAATACATTTAATTTGTTTAAATTTGCCATTCTTAAATGTAATAGGTTATTTAAATTCTTATGATTATATATTTTTGCCCCATACCCTAATTGTTGTTTTACTAAATGAGATACATCACTTTCAATGCTACAACCGATATTTCATTCTAAATTTTGATGATGAATGCCATGCTTATTATTACTGAAATAATTACTCGCTTTCCTTAAATTTGTTTTAATATCTTTATTTAATTCATTTTTAGCAACATTACGAATGGTTTTGATTAATTCTTGATGATTGCCATCCTTATATAATTTAATTCAACTATTTAATGATACTTTGCGATTTTCAAAAATAATATTAAATGCCGTTTGTTTTAATTTTTTAATAGCATGATAACCATCTAAAATATATCTAACATTACCAAAAATATTGGCAATTTCTCTAATTCAAGCATCACCATCACCACAAACAATTATTTTGTCATAATTAATATTTACATAATGTTTTTGTAATTCTTTAATTAATAAATCACGATAATCCATTGTATTTATTCGTTTACCAACTTTTAACTGGTATGGCGACGCTTTTTTGGACACTTTTTATGTAGACTGTCATTTTCTAAATTCAACAGGCGTTAAATAATTTAAACTGCCATGTATTCTAAGATTATTGTATCAATTAACAAAATCAAATATTATTATCAAACTAATAATTGTGTTAAGTATGATATTAATAATTATGAATAAGAAGTTATCAGTGCATTTAATAAAAGTCGTAAAATTTATGGTGCTCGTAAAATTAAAGCTGTTTTAACGAGAAAAGATATGATCTTATAACGTCGAAAAATCAGATTCCTTGTGATCAAAAATAATTTGGTTTCTAAATACACCAAATTAAAATATCGTAATCATAAAACAATGGTTAATAATGACCAAATTAGTAATGTTTTAAATCGTCAATTTAATAACAAAAAACCTAATGAAGTTGTTGTTAGTGATTTAACATATGTGCAAGTCGGAGGCAAATGACATTATATTTGTTTATTAATTGACTTGTTTAATCGAGAAATAATTGGCTATAATGCCGGACCAAACAAAACCGCTGAACTAGTTCAACAAGCTTTTCATAAAATAACACGACCATTAAATAAAATAACTTTATTTCATACTGATCGCGGTAATGAGTTCAAAAATAAAATCATTGATGAAATTTTAATAACCTTTAATATTAAAAGATCATTGAGTGCGAAGGGTTGTCCTTATGACAATAATTTGGCTGAAACAACTTACAAAACTTTTAAAATGGAATTTATCAAGGGTAAAAAATTTGAAAATTTAACACAATTAAAATGCGAATTATTTGATTTTGTTAATTGATACAATAATCTTATAATACATGGCAGTTTAAATTATTTAACGCCTGTTGAATTTATAAAATGACAGTCTACATAAAAAGTGTCCAAAAAAGGGTTGCCATACCACTAGTAATAATGTTAAAATTGTAAAAAATACTAATCCAAATATACCCATCTTTCTTTTCTCCTTAATTTTCTAATCTTTTAATATGCAATATCAACACAAAGTCAATTATCACCGACTAAATCAGTTCTAACAGATTCAACTGCAGATTTAGACGCTCAAATTTTTTGTTCTAATCCAGTTTTTTTATTAATAGAATATATAAACTTTCGACAAGAATTATTAGGTGGTTCACCCCCACTAACTCACATTTTCATTTCTAAAACTCCAAAACTATTTTTTTACTACACCAAATCAAAAAATTGTTTTAATTTTGTAGAAAACTCTTGATATTTATTGAATATACTTAATTTTAGGTATATTTTTAATATGATAGAGGTGGATAATAATTATGGAAAAAATAATTCAAGAACTAGTAAATACTTTAACAGATGATCAATTTTTAGAATTTTATGAAAAAGTCAAACAACAAGCAGAATTAATAAAAAAACAAAAACGTTTAAATGAAATTGATCAAAAATTTAGAGCACAAGGTATTAAATGCCCTAAATGTGAATCTTACCATTGCGTTAAAAATGGACATAATTCAGAAGGAAAACAAAAATATTTATGTAAAAATTGCCGTGCAAGTTTTGACGCTTTTTGTAATCATTTTATTTATTGAAGTCATTTAAATTATGAACAATGAAATTTATTGATTCAAATTTCATTGCTGGGGCAATCTAGTAAAACAATTTCTCGTTTTATTAAAACTATATTAAAAACTGCTTGATATAATCGTCAAAAATTAATGAAATCAAAACAATTAGAAAATACCCAATTAAAATTTAAAAAATTATCTGGTAAAATCCAAATCGATGAAACATTTATTAAAGAAATTCATAAAAGAAATTTCAAACATAAAACTGATCCACGAAGAATTCACCTTGACCCATTCGCAACTAATACTAAATGCTGTATTCAAATGGCAGTTGATAATAATAACAATATTTATGTTAAATCCACAAACACCAAACGTTTACAAAAACAATGAGTTATTGAAAATATGAACAAAGAATTAATTAACCAAAATTCAATTATTACTTCTGATATGCAAAAATTATATTTTTTAGTAGCAAAACAAACAAATTCTACTTTATGTGTAACTAAAACAACAATTAATCCTGGAGCTAGTTATCGTAACTTAAATAAAATCAGTAAATTACAATCTAGTCTTAAAGAAGCCTTAATTCATTATCATGGTTTAGGTTTTACTAATATTCAAAATTATTTAAATCTCTGAAAATGAAAATAACAACATAAGGGTTTAACTCCAAACCAACAAACAGCGGTATTATATTTTAATGTATAAAAAATTAAAGTAAAAATAGTAATTTTACATAAAAGCCTTTTAAAATTATCAAGTTGATGATTTTTTTATTTTATCAAGAGTTTTATACAAAATTAAAAAAAATTGCAATAAATTAGTTAAATAACTCAACTAACATCGATAATTAACGGGCGGAGCATACGCTTTCCGCACCGTTTAAACACCATAAAAACCAACTAAGATATTTTTTTTATTTACCCCTATTCTTAAAACACCGTAAAACATTTTTAAAATGAATTTTTAAAATAATCAAAACTTACAACCTTTTTATCATGTTCTTTTTCAGCAACAAAAAAACCTAACAACTCATGACTTAAAATCAAACTAGATTCTTGGCCTTTGCTATTAACAAAAACCAACTGATATTCACCATCTTTAATTATTCCAATACAAATAGAATTCTCATATTTCCCTTTATAAACAAATCGTTTCGAAAACCAAATACTAGTAGATTCATACAATCACGGAATTGCCGGCGCTTTAATAAGTACTGCAATTTGCGTTTCTTTTAAAAGATATTTTTCAGTATTTAAAAAAATATTTTCAATGTTTCACATACACATAATTCCTTACAAATATATTTAGTTATATTAAACTAAGTTAAATATTTATTTTTTTAAACATTTATGTTTAAAAAAATTTGTTAGTAAACTTCGTTTACTAATTAACTTAGTTTATTACTATCAAGGCACAAAAAAATACAAGGCATAACTAAAAATAATAAATATTAATTTAACCTTATATTTCTTGTAATAAATAAATGAGATCGTATTTATTAATTAACAGCAAGTTTGTATAAACCAAAATCTTGTCATATGTATATGGTTTCTACAAAAAATTAGCAATCTACTATTGACACTGCCAAAATAATATACTATAATGATTTTATCAGCATTCTAGTATGTAGACTGCTAAAATAAATGGGGAGGTTTGATAAATATGCAAATTAATGAAATACCTAATTACAGCAATGATCCTAAGATTTTAGAAAAATTTGCTCGTAATTTAAATGAGATGCATATTGAAGGCAAAACTGATCCAATAATTGGTCGTGATGATGAAACCCGACGAATTATTGAAATTTTATCGCGAAAACAAAAAAATAATCCAGTACTTATTGGTGAACCCGGAGTTGGTAAAACAGCTATTATTGAAGGATTGGCACAAAGAATTGTTAAGGGTGATGTTCCTAGTAATTTAAAAAATAAAATTATTTATGAACTGGATATGTCATCAATAATTGCCGGTGCTAAATTTCAAGGTGAATTTGAAGAGCGATTAAAGGCAGTTATTAACAAAGTTAAAGCCTCAGCTGGAGAAATTATTTTGTTTATTGATGAATTGCATTTAATTGTGGGAATGGGTAAAACTCAGGGAGCAATTGATGCTTCAAATATTTTAAAACCAATGTTAGCTCGTGGTGAACTGCGATGTGTGGGAGCAACAACATTGGATGAATATCGCGAATATATTGAAAAAGATGGTGCTTTAGAACGAAGATTTCAAAGAGTTCTTATTAAAGAACCAACTGTTGATGATACAATTTCAATTTTACGCGGTTTAAAAGATCGTTATGAATCATATCATGGTGTACGAATTCATGATAATGCTATTGTTGTTGCTGCTAATTTAGCTAATAAATATATTAGTGATCGATTTTTACCTGATAAGGCAATTGATTTAATTGATGAAGCGTGTGCCAACATTAAAACAGAAATTGGTTCAATTCCTGCTCCGCTTGATGATGTGAAGCGAAAAGTAATGCAATTGGAAATTGAAAAGGCGGCTTTATTAAAGGAAAAAGATCATAAGTCAAAGCAACGATTAGATGAATTAATTGCAGAATTAGAAAAATTGAAAGTGAAGGAAAATTCTTTAGAATTAGTTTGGAATGAAGAAAAAGCACAATTAGATGAAATTAAAAATACTAGATTACAAGTAGAACAATTAAAAACAGAATTGGAACAAACACAATTAAAAGGTAACTTTAACCGTGCCGGTGAAATTCAATATGGTTTATTACCAAAATTAGAAAAAAAATTGGATGAGATTACTAATAAAACAAAAATTAATGCATTATTAAAAGAAGATGTTACTGAACAAGATGTTGCTAATATTGTTGAAAGATGAACGGGAATTCCTGTTAGTCGCCTCGTTGAAAGTGAAAAACATAAGTTACTTAATTTGACTAAGCATTTACGAATTAGAGTTAAAGGTCAAGATGAAGTTTTACACTTAGTAAGTGATGCAATTATTAGAGCAAGAAGCGGGATTAAAGATCCAAATCGACCAATTGGTTCATTTATTTTTTTAGGTCCTACTGGAGTTGGAAAAACTGAAGTAGCTCGTGCCCTTGGAGAATATTTATTTGGTTCAGAAAAAAATATTATTAGACTAGATATGTCAGAATATATGGAAAAACATTCTGTAAGTAATTTACTTGGGGCCCCCCCGGGTTATGTGGGTTATTTGCAAGGTGGACAATTAACAGAAAAAGTTCGCAGAAATCCATATAGTATTATTTTATTTGATGAGATTGAAAAGGCACATAGTGATATTTTTAATATCTTATTACAAATTTTAGATGAAGGAATAGTTAGTGATCGGCATGGTAAAATAATTGATTTTAAAAATACAATTATTATTATGACCTCCAATCTTGGTTCGGAATTTTTATTATCACCAAGAGAAGACGGTAAAGCGTTGGTAATGCAAAAATTAAAAATAACATTTCGTCCAGAATTAGTTAATCGGATTGACGAAATTGTTATTTTTAATTCATTATCGGAAAAGATTATTAAAGAAATTATTGATAAAGAGTTAGCATTATTGAATGATCGCTTAGAAATGACTAAAGATATTAAATTAGTTTTTGATAATAAGGTTAAAGAAAAAATTCTTAAAGAGGGTTATGATCAGCAATTTGGTGCCCGACCAATTAAGCGATATATTCAAAAGCATATTGAAAATTTACTTGCTAAGTCAATTATTGAAGACCATATTAAAGAAAATTGCATTTATTCGTTAACTGTTAAGAATGATAAAATTATCATTGCTAGTAAGGAAAAGTTAAATTAATGATTGATTTTTCTAGTAATTGTTATATAATTTTATTATTGGCAGTAAACAAGATTAAGTGCTAAAAGTAGGAATGAAATTATGTTAACGATAAGACAAAAAGAAATATTGAAGTTTATTATTGATGAATATATTCAAAGTGCGCAACCAGTATCAAGTAAAATCTTAATTGAAAAGTATAAGTTACCTTATTCTTCAGCGACAATTCGTAGTGAGTGTGCGTTTTTAGAAGAGACAGGATTATTAGAAAAAACTCATGTTTCTAGTGGTCGGATACCAGCATCACTTGGTTATCGCTATTATGTTGATAATTTAATGGATGTTCGTAATGGTGATAATGATATTAAGCAACAATTAGAAAATATTTTTGCTAATCGGCAATTAGCTATTGAAGATATTATTGAACAAACAGCTGAAATATTAAGTGCGATGACTAATTTGATTACAGTAGTTATTGGTTCTAATTCGCAAGAAGATTGTTTGAAAAAAATTGAATTAGTGCCTATTAGTGAAGAAAATGCAGTTGCAATTTTTATTAGTGAAAAGGGACATGTTGTTAATAAGACTTTTAATATTAAAGATGTCACCTTGCAAGATTTAGTTTTAGCGATTGAATTATTTAATAGTCGTTTAATTGGTACAAAATTAGAAGATATTAAAGAAAAAATGCAAGCTTTACAACCAATATTGGAAAAACAAGTTTTGAAACATGAATATATTTTACAGTCATTTATTAATACTTTAGTTAGTTTTAAAAAGCGTGAACATTCAACACATGGTCTTCAATATATGTTAGATAATCCTGAATTTAATGATGTTAATAAAATTAAAGAAATTGTCCGATTTATTGAAGATTATTCGCCTTGAAAACAGTTTATAAAAACAGAAAAAGAACAGCAAGAATATAATCAAGAAAATATTCATATTCTTATTGGCAATGAACTAGGAAAACAAACAGATGATATTGCTGTTATTAGTACTGATTATCATACTGGTAATAAGCAAATTGGACAGTTAGCGGTAATTGGCCCTAAGCGGATTGATTATGATAAGATGTCAGAATTATTAGATTGAATATCACGCAAAATTGAAGAGAGTTTTTAAGAGAAAGGGATAGGAGATATTATGAATAATGATAAACAAAAAGAATTTGATAATCAAAATTTAACTGATGTTAGTGGAACAACGGATGATATTACCAAATTACAATTAGAAATTACAAATTTAAAGATGTTATTAGAAACAACTGAGAATGATAAAATTCGTGCTTTAGCTGATTGAGATAATGCAAGAAAACAATATGATAATGAACTCAAAGAAGTTAGAAAGTATCGTTCGCAAGCAATGATTGTGCAATTATTACCAATTATGGATAGTTTTGAACGAGCATTAAATGTAAAAAATGTTGGTGCTGATGTTAAAAATTTTCTTCAAGGTTTTGAAATAATGATTAATCAATTAAAAGTAATTTTAACTAATGAAGGTGTTACTGAGATTGATGTTAAAGTTGGTGATATGTTTAATGGTCATTTGCATTATGCAATTGAACAAGTTGAAAGTGATAAATATCAACCAAATGAAATTACTAAAATTTTACAAAAAGGATATCATTTATATAATCGGGTTTTACGAGTTGTCACCGTACAGGTAGCAAAGGAAAAGATGATTAATAATAATCAAGAAAATCAAGAAAATCAAGAAAATCAAGAAAATCAAGAAAATATTGAAATGAAAGAGGAAAAATAAAATGGCAAAAATTATTGGAATAGATTTAGGAACAACAAATACTTGTGTGGCATTTATGGATGGTGCTGAACCAAGAGTAATTGAAACTCCAGATGGAGCCAGAACGGCACCATCGGTAGTAGCATTTAAAAATGAAGAAATTCTTGTTGGAAATAGCGCAAAACACCAAGCAGTAGCGAATATTAATACTATTTTTTCAATTAAAAGTAAAATGGGAACTGACGATAAAATTAATATTAATGGTAAGGAATATACACCAGAAGAAATTTCGGCAAAAATTTTAAGTTATGTGCGTGATTTTTCAGAAAAGAAACTTGGTGAAAAAATTACTAAAGCAGTAATTACGGTTCCAGCATATTTTAATAATGCGCAAAGACAAGCAACAGAAAATGCTGGTAAAATTGCTGGTTTTGAAGTTGAACGAATTATTAATGAACCAACAGCAGCGGCGTTAGCATATGGTATTGATAAAGTTAATAAAGAGCAAAAAATATTAGTTTATGATTTAGGAGGCGGAACTTTTGATGTTTCAATTTTGGAATTAGCTGATGGCGTTTTTCAAGTGTTAGCAACATCAGGTGATAATAAATTAGGTGGTGATGATTTTGATCAAATAATTACTGACTGATTAGTTGCTGACTTTAAAAAAGAAACTGGTATTGATTTATCAAAAGATAAATTGGCAATGCAACGAGTAAAAGAAGCTTCAGAACAAGCTAAAAAAGAATTATCTGGTAGTTTACAAGCAACAATTTCATTATCATTTATTTCAGCTAATGAATCAGGACCAGTACATTTACAAAAAACCTTAACGCGAGCGGCATTTGATAAAATGACAAGATTATTAGTTGAACGAACTTTAAAGCCTGTTGAAAATGCATTAAATGATGCCAAATTAAAAGCTAGTGATTTAGATCAAGTTTTATTGGTGGGTGGTTCAACAAGAATTCCGGCTGTTCAAGAAGCAATTAAAAAAATATTAGGGAAAGAACCTAATCGTAGTATTAACCCTGATGAAGTTGTTGCTTTGGGGGCCGCTATTCAAGGCGGAATTATTGCTGGTGATGTTAAAGATATTTTATTGTTAGATGTAACCCCATTGTCATTAGGGATTGAAACTTTGGGTGGTGTAATGACACCTTTGATTCCAAGAAATACAACAATTCCAACATCAAAGTCACAAGTATTTTCTACTGCTGATGATAATCAACCGGCTGTGGATATTCATGTTTTACAAGGCGAAAGACCAATGGCTAGTGATAATAAGACTTTAGGTCGTTTTCAATTATCAGGAATTGATAAGGCACCAAGAGGAGTACCACAAATTGAAGTAACATTTTCAATTGATGTTAATGGTATTGTTGCGGTTAAAGCTAAAGACTTGAAAAATAATAAAGAACAATCAATTACAATTAAATCTGATGAAGGTTTAAGTGAAGCAGATATTAAAAGAATGGTTAAAGAAGCAGAAGCTAATAAAGAAGCGGATGAAGCTCGTCGTAAAAATGTTGAGTTAGTAAATAAAGCCCAAACTTATTTACATGATATTGAACGAGGAATTGAAGAAGGCAAAGAAAAAGTGACTGAAGAACAAAAAACATCGATGAATGATATGAAAGCAGAAATTGAAAAACTGATTAAAGAAGAAGATTATGTTGGTTTAGAGAAAAAAATGTCTGACTTGGAACAAATGATGATGCAAGTAGCACAGTTTATGCAACAACAAGCTAATTCTGAAGCTCCAGAAATTAATGAACAAGAAAATAATGATAAAAAAGATGATGTTATTGATGCTGAATCTAATGATTCTGGTGTTGAATCTAGTGATGAGAAGAAGTAAATTATGAATGATTTTTACTACACATTGTAGTAAAAATCATTTTATTAGCAAGGTAGGGGTTAAAAAATGAGCATTAAAAACAAGCGAGACTTTTATGAAATATTAGGTTTATCGCGTAATGCGAGCAATGATGATATTAAACGCGCTTATCGTAAGTTAGCTAAGCAATATCATCCTGATGTTTATAAACAAAGTGATGCTGAATCTAAAATTCAAGAAATTAATGAAGCGTATGAAGTATTGTCTGATTCTCAAAAACGACAAATGTATGATCAATATGGCAGTGCTGACCCAAATATGTTTAGTGGTGGTCAAGGTTTTGGTAATTTTGAAGATATGTTTGATGATATTGGTAGTGTTTTTGGTGATTTCTTTGGTGATATTTTTGGTGGTGGTCAAAGAACGCGAAAACGACATTCACAAGCACATAAGGGTGAAGATATCTTTTATCGCGAAACTATTAGTTTAAAAGATGCAATTTTGGGAACAACGATTCAGTTTAAAGTTAATGTTAATTTTCTTTGTGATGAATGTCATCAAACAGGTGCTAAAACATCAGGAGATGTTGTAAAATGTTCAAATTGTAATGGCCGAGGGATTGAAGTTACTGAGCAAAGAACAATGTTAGGAATTATTAGACAAGAAAGACCTTGTCATTCTTGTCACGGAATTGGTGAAATTATTAAAAATAAATGTTTACAATGTAAAGGTAAAAAGTTTATTACTAAACAAGAAACCATTAGTCTTGATGTCCCAAAAGGAATTTTTTCTGGACAAAAAGTGCGTGTTCATGAAAAGGGTCATTATGGACTTAAAGGACAATCTCGTGGTGATGTTTATATTGAAATTGAAGTTCAAAAGCATGCTTTTTTTCAGCGTGATGATTTAGATTTATTAATTATGATTCCGATATCTTTTATTGATGCAATGTTAGGAACAATCATTAAAGTTCCAACATTTGAGAAAACAGTAGAATTTAAAATCCCTCCTAAAACTAAAAATAATGCTGTTTTTACGATTCCTAAAATGGGAAGTTATCATCCTTTAAATAGTAAAAAACGCGGTGATATTATTGTTAAAATAGAAATTGCTTTTCCAAAGCATATTTCAAAACAGCAAGAAAAGATTTTACAACAGTTAAGTGATGAATTAGATTTTAATCCTAACAATGAATTTATTAAAAAATTTAAATAGTTAAAAAATATCGTTAATCAACGATATTTTTTATATTTGTGCTGAAAATAATCGCACCGAGATTATTTATTTACAATATGGTTTTATTTTCAAAATTTTAAAATAAAACCTAGTTGCTGGACGCATAAATTTTTGTTAGATGGATAAAGATTTTAATAATTTTAAAAGAAAAGTAATTACAATTTAATTATCATTTTATTTTAAAAATAAGTAATAAAACAAAATATTTAATATTAACAAACATAATTTTAATAAAAGGTTATAAAAACAACATTAAAATAATTTTTTACAACAAAAATCATACATAGGATATATATACTTAATTTGCATATTGAAATAATTTATAAATAATTTATAATAAATGATTATTTTTTCTTTTTTTAAAAATATCTAAGAAAACTAAACGCGACCATCTATCAGCCGGTAAACTTCTTTTGGTTATGGCGATCACCCACAATTTATTGTGCTTTAATACATACCAACATTATTAATTCACTTGTATTTAATTTTCAAAGAACAAATTTTAACACCTTATAAAATAAAAAGACAATCATTGCTGACTGTCTTAATACTTATTCAAATCTTTTCCCACCTAACAAAACTTTATGCGCCCTTGTAAAAGTGAAATTGGAAATATTTGTTGTTCGTTTTTAAAACAACCACGACAAACAAACCCGCCAGCTGATCAATTTATTGTTTTAATATTATTATTACTTTTACAAATGCTACAATGGTTTAGTCGCAATTGTAATCCTAAAAGTTTTAACACTTTAAAAGTTAAAAAACAGAAAAGTTTTTTAACTTCATTTTTATCATTATTAATATTTTGTAAAATAACTAATAATTCATTAAAAATAATATTAGTATCCTCACTAAGTTCACTATAAAGTTTAACTAAATAATTAGTGACCATTAAGCGTTCATAGTTACTATTAATATTAGAGAATGTTTCAAGAATAACTCCGGTTTTTAATCGATGCATTTTATTTTTACTATAAGCAAAAAATAATTCAAATTCACAATAATTAAATAATTGTAAAAATGCTTGATTTTTAGAAGTGATTTTTCGTACCCCCCCCGGACAATAAATAGCAATAATGCCATTAATAGTATAAATATTAACAACGGCATCAACCAATTGATAATCTTGTTTATTAACAATTATTCCCGAAATTTTTGTTGTCAATGCACTTTATTTCCTTTATTTTTTACCATAACCTAATTTTGCTAATATGTTAGGACTACCTCTTCATTTTTTTATTACTTTAACGAATAATTCTAAATAAAATTGGGTTGCAAAAATTTCTTCTAATTCAATTCTTGCTTGCGAACCAATATTTTTAATCATTTTACCACCATTACCAATTAAAATTCCTTTTTGCGAATCTCTTTCAACAACAATAGTAGCGATTACACGAATAATTTTTTTTGTTCTTTCTTTTTTAAATTCCTCAATTAAAATTGCAATACCGTGTGGTACTTCTTGATGAGTTAATAAGAGAATTTTCTCACGAATAATTTCTTTAACAAAAAAATCTTCTTGTTGATCTTGAAACATATTTTTAGGAAAATACTGCGGTCCAAGCGGTAATGTCATCATCAGCTTATTTAATAAAAAACTAATATTAATATTTTTTAAACAACTAATACCAATAATTTCTTGAACATTAAATCGTTCATTTCATAATTTAATTTTCTGCTCTAATTGCTCAGAAGTAATTAAATCAATTTTTGTCAATCCTAAAAAAATTGGTACTTCTCGTTCCTGCAAAGACTTATATATATAATGATGTGTTAATGAAATTTTTTCATAACTATTAACTAATCATAAAATACCTTCAACACCTTTAGTACTTTGCATTGCCACCCAATTTAAACTTTTTCCTAATTCATTGGTAGACTTATGAATTCCTGGACTATCAATAAAAATTATTTGATAATCATCGGTAGTCAAAATTCCTTGAATTCGATTTCTTGTTGTTTGCGGTTTATTACTAACAATAGCAATTTTTTTTAACATTAAAGTATTTAATAAAGTAGATTTACCAACATTTGGTTCACCAACAATGGCAATAAAACCAGAACGAAAATCATTATTCATATCATTTTCACCATTTAATCGCAACGCCAATAAATATTAAGGGTAAAGCACTAGAAACTAAAATATTAATAATAAAATTTGTGTTGGATAAGATGCTATTGTTAGCAACATTATTCATTAATAAACTACTTGGATATTTAAAAATTGATAAATAACTAAAAATCTTAAAAATTAAATTCTTATCAAATTTAAATTTTGATAAGAATATGCCACTAAAAAGCATCATTGGTAAAAATAAAGCATTAGAAATTAACATATGTTTTTTTTGAGTTTTAAAAAATGTTGCTAATAAAACTCCAAAACTAATACTAATAATAATAGAAAATATTAAATAACCAATAACTGGTAAATTAATAAAACTTAAAAGTTCACTAATATTAAATTGACGCCCAAAAATAATGGTAGTTCAAAATAATGTTATTAAAATTGTAAATAAACTTAAAATACAACCAAATAAAATAACAGTTAAGAAAAAAGTTTTGGGTTTTATATTAATTGATCCAAAATGTTTAACAATTATTGAATTACGAAATTCAACAATTGTTCCTGAAATAATTTGAAACCCAGTAATCATTACTTGAATCATTAATGCCGCCACAATCATATTTTTTATTTTGCTTAATAAAAATTCATCATCAACATTAGGTAATTCACTGGAAAAAACAATGAAATCAATTATTAATATCATTAAAGAAGAATTATTATTTTTATCTTGTTCTTTATAAAATTTAAATTTTACCTTTGTATATTCAGCAATGGTACCATATTGTTCAATAACTTCTTTAACAGTAATTTGTTCTTTAATTAAAACATTATGTAAAAAAATGATTTTTTCACAAAACTTTTCTATTTCACTCATAATATGGGTTAATAAAATCATCGTTACATTTCTCTTAACAATATCTTCTTCTAAAAATTCAAAAATATCTTCACGTACTTCAATATCTAAACCTGTTGATACTTCATCTAAAATAATTAATTGCGGTTTATGAATAACTGCTAATAAAATATTTAATATTTGTTGTTGACCCGCAGATAAAGAATTAATTTGTTTTTTCTTAATACCATCTAGTTGATATGTTTTTAACAAATTTTCTAAATCATCATAATGATATTTAATACTAAAAGTTTCTAAGTAATATTGAATCATATCTAAAATAGTAATACCCATCGGATATTTAGAATCTTGAAACTGAATCCCAATAACTAATAATTCTGACTTTTTTCAAACTACTCCTGCTTTTGTCTTTCTTATTCCCACAATAATTTCTGAAATGATTGACTTGTCACCATCATTAGCACCAATTAAACCAATTCGCTCGCCACAATAAATTTGCAAATTAATATCTTGTAAAGCTCATTTTTGACGATATTTTTTACTTAAATTTTTTATGTCAACTAATAATAAATTACTATTTGTTTCCTTCATAAAATTATGCTCCATTACTATAACTTATTTTAAACATATTTCTTTATCCTAATGTTATTTAGTTAATTGATTTAAAACGATTCGGCAATAATTGTTCATTTTTATATACACCAACTATTTCTGTTTCATTATAAATATAAACTTGACAATTTGCCGTTAATAATTCACTCATTACTTGCCGACAACTACCACAAGGATTTATTCCTGTTTTTGTATAAAGATGAATGGCAATTAAATCTCCTTTTGTAAAACCTTGCGTATAGGCTTGCATCAAAGCTACTCTTTCAGCACAAATAGTTTCACCATAAGCGATATTTTCAATATTAACACCTTTAATTATTATATCATCCTTTATTTGTAATATTGCTGCTACTTGAAACTTTGAACATGGACTATAAGAATTTTTACTTAACTATTTTAATATTTTTAAATAATCTTTTTCCATAATTTCTCCTCTATTTATTTCTAGGAATTTTTAGTTTTGTTAATACTTCATCTTGCAAAGCAAACATGATATCTTCTTCTGATTTAGTTTGATGATCATATCCCAATAAATGTAATAAACCGTGTAAAAATAAGAACGATAACTCGCGCAATAAACTATGTTCATATTTATCGGCTTGTTCTTGTGCTGATTCAAAGCAAATAAAAATATCACCTAAAATTCGCATATTAATCATCGCATAAAGCTTTTGATTATCTGCTTCAACGGGAAAAGATAGCACATCAGCAACATAATTTTTTTGCCTATAAGTTTGATTTAATTTCAAACTCATTTCTTTACTAATAATGTTTAACGATAATTCTAAAGCATCATCAATATTTAACATATCGGTTAGGGTATTTAAAATTTTATGTCACGAGTCAGTATAAAATGTGACATAAAATTCAGTATTATTAATGATATCAAAATTATTTTTCATATCTTACCTCACTAATTAAATTATATCAAATTAATTTTTTAATTTTGTCGAAAACTCTTTTTAATTTTGTCGAAAACTCTTGATAAAATAAAAAAAATCATCAACTTGATAATTTTAAAAGGCTTTTATGTAAAATTACTATTTTTACTTTAATTTTTTATACATTAAAATATAATACCGCTGTTTGTTGGTTTGGAGTTAAACCCTTATGTTGGTATTTTCATTTTCATAGATTTAAATAATTTTTAATATTAGTAAAACATAAACCATGATAATGAATTAAGGCTTCTTCAAGACTAGATTGTAATTTACTGATTTTATTTAAGTTACGATAAATAGCTTCAGGATTAATTGTTGTTTTAGTTACACATAAAGTAGAATTTGTTTGTTTCGCTACTAAAAAATATAATTTTTGCATATCAGAAGTAATAATTGAATTTTGGTTAATTAATTCTTTGTTCATATTTTCAATAACTCATTGTTTTTGTAAACGTTTGGTGTTTGTGGATTTAACATAAATATTGTTATTATTATCAACTGCCATTTGAATACAGCATTTAGTATTAGTTGCGAACGAGTACAGGTGAATTATTCGTTGATAATTTTTATGTTTGAAATTTCCTTTATGAATTTCTTTAATAAATGTTTCATCTATTTTGATTTTACCAGATAATTTTTTAAATTTTAATTCGGTATTTTCTAATTGTTTTGATTTCATTAATTTTTGACGATTATATCAAGCAGTTTTTAATGTAGTTTTAATAAAACGAGAAATTGTTTTACTAGATTGCCCCAGCAATGAAATTTGAATCAATAAATTTCATTGTTCATAATTTAAATGACTTCAATAAATAAAATGATTATGAAAAGCGTCAAAACTTGCACGGCAATTTTTACATAAATATTTTTGTTTTCCTTCTGAATTATGTCCATTTTTAACGCAATGGTAAGATTCACATTTAGGGCGTTTAATACCTTGTGCTCTAAATTTTTGATCAATTTCATTTAAACGTTTTTGTTTTTTTATTAATTCTCCTTGTTGTTTGACTTTTTCATAAAATTATAAAAATTGATCATCTGTTAAAGTATTTACTAGTTCTTGAATTATTTTTTCCATAATTATTATCCACCTCTATCATATTAAAAATATACCTAAAATTAAGTATATTCAATAAATATCAAGATTTTTCTACAAAATTAAAAGAATAGTTTGTTATGGCAACTCTTTTTTGGACACTTTTTATGTAGACTGTCATTTTCTAAATTCAACAGGCGTTAAATAATTTAAACAGCCACGTATTCTAAGATTATTGTATCAATTAACAAAATCAAATAATTCGCATTTTAATTGTGTTAAATTTTCAAATTTTTTACTCTTGATAAATTCCGTTTTAAAAGTTTTGTAAGTTGTTTCAGCCACAGCATTGTCATAAGGACAACCCTTCGCACTCAATGATCTTTTAATATTAAAGGTTATTAAAATTTCATCAATGATTTTATTTTTGAACTCATTACCACGATCAGTATGAAATAAAGTTATTTTATTTAATGTTCGTGTTATTTTATGAAAATCTTTTTGAACTAGTTCAGCGGTTTTGTTTGTTCAGGCACTATAGCCAATTATTTCTCGATTAAACAAGTCAATTAATAAACAAATATAATGTCATTTGCCTCCAACTTGCACATATGTTAAATCACTAACAACAACTTCATTAGGTTTTTTGTTATTAAATTGACGATTTAAAACATTACTAATTTGGTCATTATTAACCATTGTTTTATGATTACGATATTTTAATTTGGTGTATTTAGAAACCAAATTATTTTTGATCATAAGGAATCTGATTTTTCGACGTGATAAGATAATATCTTTTCTCATTAAAACAGCTTTAATTTTACGAGCACCATAAATTTTACGACTTTTATTAAATGCACTGATAACTTCTTCTTCATAATTATTAACATCATACTTAACACAATTATTAGTTTGATAATAATATTTTGATTTTGCTATTTTTAATATTTGACACATTTTTAGCACGGAATATTCTTCTTTATTATTGTTAATAATTCCTATTTTTTGCCAATTATCAGTGCTGCTTGCTTTAAAATGTCATTTTCCATTCGTAATTATTGGTTTTCTTTTCGACAAAATTAAAACAGAAAACGGAGATTTAAAATAAATTTCTCTATGTAATCCTAAAAACATTATTATAATGCTTAATATTACAATAAATTGCAACACGCAAGAGAAGCATTGCTTTTTAACAGCGCAACCATCTTCTTATTTTGATTTTGTTGAGCAATTTTTAACATTGCTTGATGCTCAGAATGTTCATTATTAGTATTTGCACCAAAATCTATTAATAATTGAAAAATTTCTATATTATTCATATATACTGCCAAATATAAAGGAGAATAACCTTGATTATCTTTAATCTCAATATCAGCACCATTTTCTATCAATAACATCACTGTCTCAATATAACCTTTTAAAATTGCAAAATGAAGTGGGGTTTCACCAGCTCTATTTTGCAGATTAATGTTAACACCTTGTTCAATTAATAACTTTGTGATATCAATATTATTATTCTGCACTGCTAAATGATGCCCTGTTTTCACATTAATATTTTGAGCGTTAATATTAATACCATTTTCAATTAATAATTGAAAAATCGCAGCATTATTAAATTCAATAGCAAAATGTAATGCTGTATATGGGTCTTTATACACGGCCTTAATATTAATACCATAATCAATTAATAATTGTAAAATTGCTAAAGTTACATCAGATTTTTCATCGCGATAAACCCTTATTGCCATAATAAATATTGATCAATCAATATTTAAATTTATCGGTGTATTTTGTAAATATGTTTTAATAGCTGAAATATTTTCAATAGTAATTAATTGTTGTAAAAAATTAAAAATTTCCTTTTCCTTTTCCTTTTCCTTTTCCTTTTCCTTTTGTTGAGTATAATTAGTATTTAATGCCTTAATCCGATAATTAATCATATTAATAATACTATCTAGTTGTTCTCTGCTAATTGTTATTTTTTGAACTTCATTATTAATGTATTGGATTTCTTGAACAAAGATTGGTGATTCACTATATTTTGAACTCCATTGTGTTAACAAAGCGACTGTTTTTTCATAATAGAAATATAATTTTTTTTGTAATTTAATACATTCCTCTTTTAAAGCTTCTAATTCAATAACCGAATATTGCAAATAGTTTTTAAACTCATTTTTTATGATTAATACTTCATCTTGTAATTGTTGTGGTAACATTTTTAAATATATTTATAAATCGTTTAAACGATATTTTTTTATTGCAGAACACATTCCCAAACTGCTATAGCTTCTTAAATGTTTTTAAAAAGCTAACTATCCTTAATGTCGCTAAGAATATTATGAAATAATAAAATAAAAATAGCAAGGTTAATTTATTTTCCTTTTAATATCTGTTTAATTACTAGCTTCAATTTTTTATTTTAATAACATATTACAATGATGACTGCACAGTATAAATTAAATTTCTTGGTAACATAATTGATTTAACGATATTATCACCACTAACAATATCAATATAAATTGGACCATCAACACCAACAGGAAGTCCAGTAACACTTCAAAGGAGAAAAATAATTGTTCCTATTAATAAGAAAGACAGTGAATATGGAAACATGATTGACATCATTGAACCAATTTCAAATTTCTCTTTTTGTTTTGGTTGAATTCATTCTTTTGCTCAAATAATTATTAAAGGAAAGTATGGCATTAGTGGTGAAATCATATTTGTTGAAGCATCACCAACACGATAAGCAGCAATTGCGGCCGCTGGATGAATTTGCGACTTTAATAAAACCATTACAAATATTGACCCTAAAATCCCTCATTTAACAGACATTGAACCAATAAATAAATTAATAATTGTTACGATTAAAATAAAGACAAATAAAGTTAATGTTGTATTATTAAAGTTAATTGCCGAACCAATATAATAGCCTAAAGCAATATCAATTCCTGATTGCGCAAAACCAGCAATAAACTGTGTCATAACTAAAAATAAAATTAAACTTGGAGCAGTTTTTTTAAATCCAATAACTAAAGCATTAACAATATCATCTTTAGTTTTAAATGTCTTGGCAGCAAAACCATAAGTTATTCCAATACCTAAAAATAAAAATCCAATAATTAATACTAAGTGTGTCGTTAATTGATAGTCTTTCGGTTCTAATTTTTTATTAGGAGTAATATTAGTAATAAAACCATTAAATGGTGCTTGGGGAATAAAAGTCATTAATAATATTCCAATAATATAAATAATCACAAATCCTAAAACAAATCACATTGCTTTTCATTGTTGATCATCTAAATGAAAATTTTTATTAACTTGTAAATCATCTCTTTTGGCAATCGGATAATGAGCAATAATTCTTTTATCAACAACTTTTTCAGTAATAAATCAACCAATTAATGTAAACACAAATAAAAGTAATAATGTAAAATAATAAGTTGATAATGGATTTACTTGATAAGTAGAATCCTTACCTAAAAAATTATTTGTTAATGAAGACATTATAAACTCAACGCTTCCCGGAATAAGTGATGTTGCAAATCCGCCAGCAACACCAGCAAATACTGCCGCCATTCCTGTTAAAGGATGTCTACCGACACGATAATATAATGTGCCTGCCAAGGGAATTAAAATTAAATAACCAGCATCAGCCGCTAATGATGAAATACATCCTAGAAAAATGCAAGCCGGAGTTAAAATTACTTTTGGTAAACTAGAACCAACTTTTCTTAAAGAAACATCAATAAAGCCTGATTTATCAGCCACACCAACAAATACTGTTGTTAACAATACAATTCCTGTTGTCGCTAAACCCATAAAATTACTAATAAAGTTTTTTAATCATCATACAATACCATCACGACCAATAAGATTAAAAAACTTTAGTTGATATTTATCAACTACTTGCCGGGTATTACGATCATAAAATTTTTCTAAAACAACGCCATCAGGTAAAGCATAACTTAATATTAATGATACTAACATTAAAATAATAATCAAATAAATAAATAAATAAAATGGTTTTGGTAATTTATTTCCTAATCATTCAATACCATTTAATGATTTATTAATTCCTTTATTAACACCGTTACTAACTTTTTTTCAAGTCCTTTGCTGCCTATTAATATTTTCTTCCATAAATAAAATCTCCGTTTCTATATACTATCCAAAGCAATAATTGCTTGAATATAAATTTTCATTGCTTTTTTTAAATCTGAAATTAAAACTTGTTCATTATATTGATGTTCAGTTGAAGTATTACTATCAAAAATAGCCCCAAAAGCAACACAATTTTCCATACTCCGAGCGTAAGTCCCGCCACCAATTGCTAACGGTTGCGACATATCATTAGTTGCTTGCTGATAAACATTTAATAATTTTTTAACAATTAATGAGTTTTTATCAAAAAATAATTTTTCTTTTAAATCAACTTGCTCAATTACTAAATTATATGGTGCTAATGAAGCTTCTAATTTTTTTAAAATTACATTAACATCTGTATGAACGGGAATTCTAAAATCACAACCAATAAAATTAGTTTTTGAATTCATTTCAATAAAACCAACATTAAGAGTTAACTTGCCTGATTCATCTTCAATATTAGTAAAAATATTAATAGCATTGGGGTCTAACCTTAATTGTTGTGCAATTCACATAACTAATTTACTATCATTATTAATTGTTGCTAATGCCATTACTAATTGTAATCCCGCATTTATTCCCTCTTGTGGTTTTGAACCGTGAGCAGCTTTCCCTAAAACAATAACCTTATTATCTTGTTTTTTATATAAAAAATTATTTTGTTCTAATACCATAATTAGTGTTTCTAATTGTGAACCACGATATTCTGCTTGATCACAAGTAACATTATAAGCTGCACCACCATTTATTGTAAAATCTTGTTGCGGATTTTTTTCAATAATTTTTAAATTTAAAATCGTTTTTTCGGCATAGACAAGCGGAAAATAACCATCCGGAGTATATGCAAATTTTGGTTTTTCTTCATTATTCATATAATGCTTAATTGAATCTCATGTTGTTTCTTCGGTAATGCCAAAAATTAACCGAATTCTTTTCTGAGGAATAAAACCTTCATCAAATAAATATTTTAAAGCAAATAAATTTATAATGGCCGGCCCTTTATCATCAATAACTCCCCGACCATAAAGAATATCATTTTTAATAGTTGGTTCAAAAGGAGGAAATTCTCATTTTGATAAATCACCTGGGGGAACAACATCAAGATGACATAAAATCCCAATTAATTCTTTACCTGCACCATACTCAATATATCCATAACGATTTTGTGTTCCTAATTTAGTTTTAAAACCAAGTTTTTTACCTAAATCAATAACATCCTCTAATACTTGATGAACATTTTTTCCATAAGGATATTGTTCATTAATCTCACCATTACTAAATGAAGGTACTTTAATTATTGCTTTAATTTTTCCCAAAGAAGTTTGAAACAAAGCATTAAACCGCTGCTCATTAATATCTGATTCCATTTTTTCTTTATCCTTTCTTTTAAAAAATAATAATACTTTAATTCTAACATATTTGTCATATTTTCTAAAATCAGATAGTAAACTAGGTTGCGTTTAGTTTTCTTAGGTATTGCCTTGAAAAAGTAAAACAATCAACTAATTATATTATTTAATTACTAAACCAACCCCACCTTTCTTGTTATTGTCATTTTTATTCTTTTTAATTTTATCATATTATTGAATTTTTACACAACAAAAATTATTAATTTTATTAAATTTTAACTAATATTTTTACTTACTTAAATCTATTATATTTATTTGTTACAATATTACCTTTATAATTAATTCAACTATCATCATTTTTATTATTATATTTATTTCATAATGAATTTTTATATATTTCTTTTCTGATTTCTATTTCTGAATTAATATTTTCATTAATATAATGTAATACATTTAATTTGTTTAAATTTGCCATTCTTAAATGTAATAGATTATTTAAATTCTTATGATTATATATTTTCGCTCCATATCCTAATTGTTGTTTTACCAAATGTGATACATCACTTTCAATGCTACAACCGATATTTCACTCTAAATTTTGATGATGAATACCTTGCTTATTATTACTGAAATAATTACTCGCTTCCCTTAAATTTGTTTTAATATCTTTATTTAATTCATTTTTAGCAACATTACGAATGGTTTTGATTAATTCTTGATGATTTTCCTTTTTTATATAATTCAATTCAACTATTTTGGTATGGCACCCCTTTTTTGGACACTTTTTATGTAGACTGTCATTTTTATAAATTCAACAGGCGTTAAATAATTTAAACTGCCCTGTATTCTAAGATTATTGTATCAATTAAAAAAATCAAATAACTCGCATTTTAATTGTGTTAAATTTTCAATTCAATGATATACGGCTGATTTTGAAACCCCATATTCTTTAATAATTTCAACAATGCTTTTTCCGTTTTGATAAAGCATGACAATTTGTTTTTTAAATTCATTTGAATACGAATTTTTCCTCATTTTTATCCCCTACTTTCTTAATAATTTTATTTTATTTGAAAGTCCACATAAATATGGCCCAACTTATTGTAACCTATCCAAATTACGGATGGAAAATGACATTTTAAAGCAAGCAGCACTGATAATTGGCAAAAAATAGGAATTATTAACAATAATAAAGAAAAATATCCCGTGCTAAAAATGTGTCAAATATTAAAAATAGCAAAATCAACATATTATTATCAAACTAATAATTGTGTTAAGTATGATGTTAATAATTATGAAGAATAAGTTATCAGTGCATTTAATAAAAGTCGTAAAATTAAAGCTGTTTTAACGAGAAAAGATATGATCTTATAACGTCGAAAAATCAGATTCCTTGTGATCAAAAATAATCTGGTTTCTAAATACACCAAATTAAAATATCGTAATCATAAAACAATGGTTAATAATGACCAAATTAGTAATGTTTTAAATCGTCAATTTAATAACAAAAAACCTAATGAAGTTGTTGTTAGTGATTTAACATATGTGCAAGTTGGAGGAAAATGACATTATATTTGTTTATTAATTGACTTGTTTAATCGAGAAATAATTGGCTATAGTGTCGGACCAAACAAAAACGCTGAATTAGTTCAACAAGCTTTTCATAAAATAACACGACCATTAAATAAAATAACTTTATTTCATACTGATCGTGGTAATGAGTTCAAAAATAAAATCATTGATGAAATTTTAATAACCTTTAATATTAAAAGATCATTGAGTGCGAAGGGTTGTCCTTATGACAATGCTGTGGCTGAAACAACTTACAAAACCTTTAAAACGGAATTTATCAAGGGTAAAAAATTTGAAAATTTAACATAATTAAAATGCGAGTTATTTGATTTTTTTAATTGATACAATAATCTTGGAATACATGGCAGTTTAAATTATTTAACGCCTGTTGAATTTAGGAAAATGACAGTCTACATAAAAAGCGTCCAAAAAAGGGTTACAATACCAATTGTTGGTTTTCTTTTCGCAAGTAAATTAATTCATTTTCTTCGACAGTGCGATTATCTTGCACTTTAAATGACCCAAAATTATTAAAATTTTCAATTCACTGATATACGGCTGATTTTGAAATTCCGTATTCTTTAATAATTTCAACAATGATTTTTCCGTTTTGATAAAGCATGACAATTTGTTTTTTAAATTCATTTGAATATGAGTTTTTCCCCATTTTTATCTTCCTACTTTCTTAATAATTTTATTTTATTCGAAAGTCCACATAAATATGGTCCAACTTATTGTAACCTATCCATGTTAAAATAGAAAGCAAAAAAACGAAGCTGAAAATCAATTATAAATATTATTAGTAGCGATTAATGTTTGCTTAATGCTTCCTATTTAACATTCTTTTATTAGTGTGTTAAAATTAAATAGTTAAATATTAATTATTTAGATATTTGGGAGTATATTTAATGAGAAAGAAAAAAAAAGCCCACGAAAAATTGGAAACATTAACAAGAAAAAATAATGTTGCTTTAAAAGTACAAGATATTGAATTTAAATATCGTATGAGTTATCCTAATGCGGTAGATGGTGTTAGTTTTAGTATCAATCACGGTGAGTATATAACTATTATTGGTCATAATGGTAGTGGGAAATCAACTTTATCAAAAATTATTATTGGCGTTTTAAAAGCGCAAAAAGGTAGCATTGAAGTATTTGGTAATTTAGTAACTAAAGAAAATAGTCAATTAATTTCGTGTAAATTAGGAATTGTTTTTCAAAATCCGGATAATCAATTTATTGGTTCAACAGTTCGTGATGATATTGCTTTTGGTTTAGAAAATAAATGTGTTGACCCAAAATTGATGCCGGATATTATTACGAAATATTCACAAATGGTGGGAATGGAAAGTTATTTAGATCACGAACCATTATTATTATCAGGTGGTCAAAAACAACGCGTAGCGATTGCTTCGGCTTTAGCATTAACTCCAGAATTAATTATTTTTGATGAAGCTACTAGTATGTTAGATCCTAAGGGAAAAAGAGAAGTAAAAGAAATTATGGTGCAATTAAAAGAATCGCGTGAGAAAACAATTATTTCAATTACCCATGATATGGATGAAATTATTAATGCTGATAAGGTATTAGTAATGAATAAAGGAAAAGTTGTTCGTTTTGGTAAACCAGAAGAAATTTTAAAAGAAGTTGATTTTTTAAGAAGTATTCATTTAGATATTCCTTTTATTTTAAAAGTATCTTATGGATTAAAAAAGTATGGTGTTAACATTGATGAAACATTATATGAAGAGGAATTGGTACAACAAATATGTCAAAAAAAATAATTATTGATAATCCATCGAATTTAATTAAATTTAATAATGTTAGTTATATTTACGCCCCTAAAAGTCCATTTCAATTTCAAGCCTTAAAAGATGTTAATCTGTGAATAAAGGATTCTATTATTACCGCGGTTGTTGGTTCAACTGGTAGTGGAAAATCAACTTTAATTCAACATATGAATGGATTATTAATTCCAACAGCTGGGCAAATTATTGTTGGTGATTTTCTGATTAAAGCAAAGCAAAGAAAAATTAAAAAGCAAAAATTATTACGAAAATCAGTAGGATTAGTTTTTCAATTTCCGGAATATCAATTATTTGAAGAAACAATTGAAAAGGATATTATGTTTGGTCCTTTAAACTTTGGGATTAAAAAGGATGAAGCCCGACTTAAAGCTGCTAAGTATTTAGAACTTGTGGGATTAGGTCAAGAATATTTAACCCGTTCGCCTTTTGATTTATCTGGTGGTCAAAAAAGAAGAGTAGCAATTGCTGGAATTTTAGCGATTGAAGGTCATACTTTAATTTTAGATGAACCAACAGCTGGCTTAGATCCTGATGGTGAAGAAGAGTTAATGAAGTTATTTTTTAAGTTTAATAAACAAGATAAAAAACGCATTATTCTTGTTACTCATAATATGGATCATGTTTTGCAATATGCCGGTGAAGTTGTTGTTTTAAAAAATGGTCAATTGTATCATCAAAGTGATCCGGTTAGTCTTTTTGCTAATTCTCAATTAATTAAAGAAATTAATATTGAACCACCAAAAATTTTTCATTTTTTACAAAAGTTAAAAGATAATGGTTTTGATACTACTAGTATCAATGCTCGGACTGTTGAAGATTTAGTAACCCAATTAGCACAAAGAATTAATAGTAAGTAGAAGGAGTTAATTTATGAATATATCATTTGGACGGTATTTACCATATAATTCTCTTGTTCATCGCCTTGACCCCAGAATTAAAATGCTATCAATAATTGCTTTAATTGCAGCGGTTTTTATTAATACTGGTTTTACCGGTTATATTTTAACCGGAACAGTAATTATTAGTATTTTCTTTATTTCTAAATTACCATTGCGATTATTATTTTCTTTATTTAAGTTTGTTATTTTTGTAACTTTAGTATTATTAGTATTAAATTTCTTTCTTATTAAACCAGAATTTGATGCGGATAAACAACCACGTTGAGAGACAGTGGGTCTCATATATCAACCAGCTAAGTTTAAGATTCTTATTGTGTCTTGAAAAGCGATTTTAACGGCATTATATATTCCTTTAAGAATTTATTTGATGGTCTTAGTAACAACGATTTTGACATCAACAACAAAACCATTGGATTTAATATTAGCTTTGGAAGATTTAATGTGACCTTTGAAGTTAATTAAAATTCCTGCTCATATTATTTCAATTATCATTTCAATGGCATTAAGAATGTTACCAACTTTATTTGAAGAAGCAATGCGAATTAAAAAAGCACAAGCATCAAGAGGGATGGATTCTAAAAATGGTAAATTTAAAGATAAAATTAAGTCCATTGTTTCTTTAATTATTCCTTTACTAGTATCATCATTTCAAAAAGCTGAGGATATGGCTTATGCAATGGATGCTCGGGGTTATGACCCACATCAAAAAAGAACGCGATTTTGTCAATATCGGATTGGATTTTTAGATGTATTCATTTTAATTTTAATTCTTTGTTTTTTAGCATCAGTGGTGGTATTATCTACTAATATTGGTAGTGATTGATTAAATCATTGTGATGTTTGAAAACCGATGCGTTATGTTGATCAGTTTGTTTGACGCTTAATAGAATATTAAAAATAATGGTTTCTTATTTATTATCCATTAGTTATGATGGTAGCAAATATTGGGGTTGGGCCCGTCAAAATAATAAAATTACTGTTGAAGGTTCATTAATGGCAGTTATTACTAGTGCTTTTAATTGTGAGTTTTGGTATGGCGCCCCTTTTTTGGACAATTTTTATGTAGATTGTCATTTTCTAAATTCAACAGGCGTTAAATAATTTAAACTGCCATGTATTCTAAGATGATTGCATCAATTAACAATCTGGATAGGTTACAATAAGTTGAACCATATTTATGTGGACTTTCAAATAAAATAAAATTATTAAGAAAGTGTAGGAAGATAAAAATGGGGAAAAACTCATATTCAAATGAATTTAAAAAACAAATTGTCATGCTTTATCAAAACGGAAAAAGCATTGTTGAAATTATTAAAGAATACGGAATTTCAAAATCAGCCGTATATTCAGTGAATTGAAAATTTTAATAATTTTGGGTCATTTAAAGTGCAAGATAATCTCACTGTCGAAGAAAATGAATTAATTTACTTGCGAAAAGAAAACCAACAATTACGAATGGAAAATGACATTTTAAAGCAAGCAGCACTGATAATTGGCAAAAAATAGGAATTATATTAACAATAATAAAGAAAAATATTCCGTGCTAAAAATGTTTCAAATATTAAAAATAGCAAAATCAACATATTATTATCAAACTAATAATTGTGTTAAGTACGATGTTAATAATTATGAAGAAGAAGTTATCAGTGCATTTAATAAAAGTCGTAAAATTTATGGTGCTCGTAAAATTAAAGCTTTTTTAATGAGAAAAGATATTATCTTATCACGTCGAAAAATCAGATTCCTTATGATCAAAAATAATTTGGTTTCTAAATACACCAAATTAAAATATCGTAATCATAAAACAATGGTTAATAATGACCAAATTAGTAATGTTTTAAATCGTCAATTTAATAATAAAAAACCTAATGAAGTTGTTGTTAGTGATTTAACATATGTGCAAGTTGGAGGAAAATGACATTATATTTGTTTATTAATTGACTTGTTTAATCGAGAAATAATTGGCTATAGTGCCAGACCAAACAAAACCGCTGAACTAGTTCAACAAGCTTTTCATAAAATAACACGACCATTAAATAAAATAACTTTATTTCATACTGATCGTGGTAATGAGTTCAAAAATAAAATCATTGATGAAATTTTAATAACCTTTAATATTAAAAGATCATTGAGTACGAATGGTTATCCTTATGACAATGCTGTGGCTGAAACAACTTATAAAACTTTTAAAACGGAATTTATGAAGGGTAAAAAATTTGAAAATTTAACACAATTAAAATGCGAATTATTTGATTTTGTTAATTGATACAATAATATTAGAATACATGGCAGTTTAAATTATTTAACGCCTGTTGAATTTAGAAAATGACAGTCTACATAAAAAGTGTCCAAAAAAGGGTTGCCATACCAAACTATTCTTTTAATTTTGTAGAAAAATCTTGATATTTATTGAATATACTTAATTCTAGGTATATTTTTAATATGATAGAGGTGGATAATAATTATGGAAAAAATAATTCAAGAACTAGTAAATACTTTAACAGATGATCAATTTTTAGAATTTTATTAAAAAGTCAAACAACAAGAAGAATTAATAAAAAAACAAAAACGTTTAAATGAAATTGATCAAAAATTTAGAGCACAAGGTATTAAATGCCCTAAATGTGAATCTTACCATTGCGTTAAAAATGGACATAATTCAGAAGGAAAACAAAAATATTTATGTAAAAATTGCCGCGCAAGCTTTGACGCTTTTTGTAATCATTTTATTTATTGAAGTCATTTAAATTATGAACAATGAAATTTATTGATTCAAATTTCATTGTTGGGGCAATCTAGTAAAACAATTTCTCGTTTTATTAAAACTACATTAAAAACTGCTTGATATAATCGTCAAAAATTAATGAAATCAAAACAATTAGAAAATACCCAATTAAAATTTAAAAAATTATCTGGTAAAATCCAAATCAATGAAACATTTATTAAAGAAATTTATAAAGGAAATTTCAAACATAAAACTGATCCACGAAGAATTTACCTTGACCCATTCGCAACTAATACTAAATGCTGTATTCAAATGGCAGTTGATAATAATAACAATATTTATGTTAAATCCACAAACACCAAACGTTTACAAAAACAATGAGTTATTGAAAATATGAACAAAGAATTAATTAACCAAAATTCAATTATTACTTCTGATATGCAAAAATTATATTTTTTAGTAGCAAAACAAACAAATTCTACTTTATGTGTAACTAAAACAACAATTAATCCTGAAGCTAGTTATCGTAACTTAAATAAAATCAGTAAATTACAATCCAGTCTTAAAGAAGCCGTAATTTATTATCATGGTTTAGGTTTTACTAATATTCAAAATTATTTAAATCTCTGAAAATGAAAATACCAACATAAGGGTTTAACTCCAAACCAACAAACAGCGGTATTATATTTTAATGTATAAAAAATTAAAGTAAAAATAGTAATTTTACATAAAAGCCTTTTAAACTTATCAAGTTGATGATTGTTTTTATTTTATCAAGAGTTTTCGACAAAATTAAAAATTTTTTATTGTGTAAAAATTCAATAATATGATAAAATGGTAGTGAATAAAAATGACAATAACAAGAAAGGCGGGGTTAGTTTAGTAATTAAATAATATAATTAGCTGATTGTTTTACTTCTTCAAAAAAATACCTAAGAAAACTAAACGCGACCAATTTAACTCCTTTATTTTATTTTTTCAATATATATATATATATATATATATAATTATACAAAAATTCTTAATATCATTAGAAAAATGGCAAAACCAATTAAAAATTGAAAGGTATAGTAAAAAGCTGGCACCGTTTTAAAAACTGGAAAAATGGCAGTTGAAAAGTTAACTGTTGCTTTCGCAATAACTGCTAACGGGCGTAAAATCGTAATGATTTGTGACGCTGTCAGCATTCAATTTAGCATTTTGATACTAGCATTTTGAATCGCACAACCAATATCGTTAAATGTTGGTATTCATCGCCCTGAATATTTGCAATTTGCCGGCGGAATTAAGTCATCTCATTCTGAGTTGGTTGAACCGTCAGGAATAAACGCTGTGGAATTTAAGACATTAAAGTCATAAATTTTAAAATTGTAGTTATAGGCATTACCTTTGTGATAAAGCGGAAAAGTTAAGGTAAAAATATTAATACCATAACGAATATCAATATCAGTATTGAGATAATTAATACTATTAACAGTCTTGTTGGTTGGCAAGGTGATGAGTTTATTGTCATAAGATTTAAGGACATTAAATTCAATTTGATAGATGCTGTTATTATTTTTAATAGCATTATAATTTTCTTGATGCGTTTTTTATCAAAAGTAAAGAAATAACTTCTTAGTAATAATTCCAAATTACCAGTAACATTGATTAAATATTTTTTGGGATAAAAGGTAATTAACGAACGATAAAAGAAACCGATTTGAATTGGTATGGCAACCCTTTTTTGGACACTTTTTATGTAGACTGTCATTTTCTAAATTCAACAGGCGTTAAATAATTTAAACTGCCATGTATTCTAATATTATTGTATCAATTAACAAAATCAAATAATTCGCATTTTAATTGTGTTAAATTTTCAAATTTTTTACCCTTCATAAATTCCGTTTTAAAAGTTTTATAAGTTGTTTCAGCCACAGCATTGTCATAAGGATAACCATTCGTACTCAATGATCTTTTAATATTAAAGGTTATTAAAATTTCATCAATGATTTTATTTTTGAACTCATTACCACGATCAGTATGAAATAAAGTTATTTTATTTAATGGTCGTGTTATTTTATGAAAAGCTTGTTGAACTAGTTCAGCGGTTTTGTTTGGTCTGGCACTATAGCCAATTATTTCTCGATTAAACAAGTCAATTAATAAACAAATATAATGTCATTTTCCTCCAACTTGCACATATGTTAAATCACTAACAACAACTTCATTAGGTTTTTTATTATTAAATTGACGATTTAAAACATTACTAATTTGGTCATTATTAACCATTGTTTTATGATTACGATATTTTAATTTGGTGTATTTAGAAACCAAATTATTTTTGATCATAAGGAATCTGATTTTTCGACGTGATAAGATAATATCTTTTCTCATTAAAACAGCTTTAATTTTACGAGCACCATAAATTTTACGACTTTTATTAAATGCATTGATAACTTCTTCTTCATAATTATTAACATCATAATTAACACAATTATTAGTTTGATAAAAATATGTTGATTTTGCTATTTTTAATATTTGCCACATTTTTAGCACGGAATATTTTTCTTTATTATTGTTAATATAATTCCTATTTTTTGCCAATTATCAGTGCTGCTTGCTTTAAAATGTCATTTTCCATTCGTAATTGTTGGTTTTCTTTTCGCAAGTAAATTAATTCATTTTCTTCGATAGTGCAATTATCTTGCACTTTAAATGACCCAAAATTATTAAAATTTTCAATTCACTGATATACGTCTGATTTTGAAATTCTGTATTCTTTAATAATTTCAACAATGCTTTTTCCGTTTTGATAAAGCATGACAATTTGTTTTTTAAATTCATTTAAATATGAGTTTTTCCCCATTTTCATCCTCCTACTTTCTTAATAATTTTATTTTATTTGAAAGTCCACATAAATATAGTCCAACTTATTGTGACCTACCCATTTTAAAAGAGAAAAAAGGTAAACTATTAGTTTAATTAAAATATTTACATTTTGTATATATTAATGATATAATTATGATGAAATAATATTTATTTTGTTGTATTTATATACAAAATATAAATATAAAAATAAGGAGATTTTTAATATGAAAATGATTACTTTTGCCAATTCAAAAGGTGGGGTTGGAAAAATAACATTAACGGTAGGTGTGGTGCGCGCCCTAGCAAAACCAGGGAAGAGAATATTATTGTTTGATATTGACCCCTAAAGTAATTTAACTGGAGTTTTTAGAAATGAGCAAGACAAAGAAAAATAAAGTTTAATGAATTATTGATTTATGCCTGATAGTTTACAAAAAAATAAAGCTGAAAATTTTAAAAATTCAATTGAAAAATCAAATTATAAAAATATTGATATAATTCCTGCGTATAAAAATTTAATTAAAAAAACTCTGCAAGTTTTAAATTCAGAAACCGCTTCAGACTTTATTTTAAAAAACAATTTAAAAGAAATAAAAGACTATTTAAAAGATAAATATGATTATATTTTTTTGATATAAATCCTACAAATACTTTGATAACAGAAAATGTTTTTTTAAGTGTAGACGAAATTGTAGTTACAATAGTTCCACACAAATTTAGTTTTGAAGGTATAGAAACATTTCTAAATGATTATAAAAATTATTTAGAAAAATGAAAAAAAATTGGATTAAATTTAAGTAATAATATGAATTCTATTGTTTTAAATAACTTTAAAAAAAATAAAAATCATAATTTTATTAAAGAACAAATTTTACAATCAGGATTTTCAACTATAATTTTAAATACAATTATTCCATCTTCAATAAATTTAGAAAAACATACTATGATGTCAAATCCTACATTAACAGATAAAAGTCCCTTCTTTTTGCTTACTAAGGAACTATTACAAAAGGAGATATTATAATGGCTAAAAAATTAAATGAAAAATTAATGAATTCTTTAGATTTGGGTTTAAATAGCGAAAAAAGCAAAAAAACTCAACAAGTTTTAAGTAAAAATAGTGAAATAAAAAAACAAGACAAAGAAATAAATTATTTTTTAAACAAAGAATTAGTAAAAGAAAAAGAGAAAAGAACTATTATAACAATATCTAGTTATGAAAGCATAGAAGATAAGTATAAAGAAATGAAAAAAAGTGGTTTTAAAATAGATAAATCAACAATATATCGCAATGCTATAAATACAATTTATGAAAATTGAAGAAACAGTAAATAATTTATAAATATATTTACATTTTGTATATATTAAATGTTTATAAAACTATAAAATGGTATGGCAACCCTTTTTTGGACACTTTTTATGTAGACTTCCATTTTCCTAAATTCAACAGGCGTTAAATAATTTAAACAGCCATGTATTCTAAGATTATTGTATCAATTAACAAAATCAAATAATTCGCATTTTAATTGTGTTAAATTTTCATATTTTTTACCCTTGATAAATTCCGTTTTAAAAGTTTTGTAAGTTGTTTCAGCCACAGCATTGTCATAAGGACAACCCTTCGCACTCAATGATCTTTTAATATTAAAGGTTATTAAAATTTCATCAATGATTTTATTTTTGAACTCATTACCACGATCAGTATGAAATAAAGTTATTTTATTTAATGGTCGTGTTATTTTATGAAAAGCTTGTTGAACTAGTTCAGCGGTTTTGTTTGGTCCGGCACTATAGCCAATTATTTCTCGATTAAACAAGTCAATTAATAAACAAATATAATGTCATTTTCCTCCAACTTGAACATATGTTAAATCACTAACAACAACTTCATTAGGTTTTTTGTTATTAAATTGACGATTTAAAACATTACTAATCTGGTCATTATTAACCATTGTTTTGTGATTACGATATTTTAATTTGGTGTATTTAGAAACCAAATTATTTTTGATCATAAGGAATCTGATTTTTCGACGTGATAAGATCATATCTTTTCTCATTAAAACAGCTTTAATTTTACGAGCACCATAAATTTTACGACTTTTATTAAATGCACTGATAACTTCTTCTTCATAATTATTAACATCATACTTAACACAATTATTAGTTTGATAATAATATGTTGATCTTGCTATTTTTAATATTTGCCACATTTTTAGCACGGAATATTTTTCTTTATTATTGTTAATAATTCCTATTTTTTGCCAATTATCAGTGCTGCTTGCTTTAAAATGTCATTTTCCATTCGTAATTGTTGGTTTTCTTTTCGCAAGTAAATTAATTCATTTTCTTCGATAGTGCGATTATCTTGCACTTTAAATGACCCAAAATTATTAAAATTTTCAATTCACTGATATACGGCTGATTTTGAAATTCCATATTCTTTAATAATTTCATCAATGCTTTTTCCGTTTTGATAAAGCATGACAATTTGTTTTTTAAATTCATTTGAATATGAGTTTTTCCCCATGTTTATCTTCCTACTTTCTTAATA
The DNA here is from genome assembly GCF_018831625.1 of Spiroplasma endosymbiont of 'Nebria riversi'. Lineage (GTDB taxonomy): Bacteria > Bacillota_I > Bacilli_A > Mycoplasmatales > Nriv7 > Nriv7. The sequence goes on along the minus strand of NZ_CP065193.1, from coordinate 171,224 downwards.
ATTTTATTTTATTTGAAAGTCCACATAAATATGGTCTAACCTGTTGTAACCTATCCAAAAATTATTTTTCTATAAAAAATATATACAAAATGTAAATAAAAAGTATATAATTATCTTATAATTAAATAAATAAAAGGAAACAAAATCCCGCAAAAGTTCTGTGTTTCCATAGACAATTATATCAAAAACCTAACTTAAAAATAATGATTTATTTGGTTTTTTAACATAATTACCTATGGGAATATCAGCAGTGTGATATTCTCTTTATTTATCAGAAAGGAAATAATGAAATGAAAAAATTACTTAGTTTATTATCAATATCCACCTTAATAGCAAGCTTGCCCGCTCCATTGCGTGCCAACGCACCTCTAACTCGTTTCAAACGCGATGTCAATACATTAACATCTAATTCAAATAACGACTATCTACCACCAACGAAAATTGATATGTCTTATTTCGGTGATGTCGATAATGTTTCATCAATTATGATTGATAAACAAAATAATGTTTATTTTGGTGCTGATAAAGGTGCTTTTTTTTTAAAGTGGGGTTCAACAAGGCTAACCAAAATTAATGGAATAAATAGTCGCGTTTATTCAGTTGCTATCGATAGTAATAATAATGTTTATTTTGGTGCTGATAAAGGTGTTTTTTTTAAAAAAAACGGAGAAGTAAATGCCAAAAAAATTGATAAAATAAATGATGATATTAAATCTATTTTTATAGATAAACAAGACAATGTTTATTTTGGTGTAAGCAATGGAGCATATAAGTTGTCTGCTGACTCAAATACCAAAACCAAAATTAATGGTATAACTGAGCATGTTTCATCAATTATGATTGATAAACAAGACAATGTTTATTTTGGTAGTGATTATGGTGCTTATGTTTTAAAGCGGGGTTCAAAAACTGCAACACCAATAAAAGGTAGTAGTGATAATATTTCATCAATTATGATTGATAAACAAGACAATGTTTATTTTGGTAGTGATTATGGTGCTTATGTTTTAAAGCAGGGTTCAACAGGTCTAACCAAAATTAATGGTATCTTTCCTTGAATTAATTCCGTTTCAGTTGATAGTAAAGATAATGTTTATTTTGGAACTTATGAAGGTGTGTTTGTTTTAAAGCAGGGTTCAAAAACTGCAACACCGATAAAAGGTAGTAGTAAACATGTTTCATCAATTGCGATCGATAACAACAACAATGTTTATTTTGGCGGAGATAATAGATTAAATTATATTACTACTATTTTAGATTGAGTAAAACAGCAAAGTCGGTTTAATTTGGTTGATAACAACAAGCCAAAGACTTGAATTCGCCCTGACTTAATTGCCGTTGATGGGGAGTTAAACATTGAAATTACTAACCCAACCATTGATAAAGTTTTATTTGATAATGTCCAACAAATTCAAACAAATAAACAATGAAACATCAATGTTAAACCCGAAATAAGTACAAAAGACCATAATTTACAAGTGTTTTTTACTTTGAATGGTAAACAATACACGAGTGAAATTATGGTCTCAATGCAGGCTAAAATTAACCCGCCTAAACCAATTGTCAAAGAAAACTTAGATAAGGTGATTAAATTTAGCGATGACAATAATTTAGGGAATATGTTAGATAACAATAACAAAACTATCATCTCGGCAATTAGCCAAAAAAATTCGCTTCAAGTTGATTTTTCACAAATTGAATTTGACAAAAAAGATAATCATTCGACAATCTTAACCGCGAAACCAGACAGTAAAAGTTATCAAGGTTCAGTTGTGGTTAAATACAATATTGTACTAGCAACAATCGTTGATTTAAAAATTGACCTCCAACCAACAGTGCAAACAACACAAGTTGTTAAAGATTATGTTGGACAAATTGATACCGACACCATTACAAACCCAGTTAATATATTCTACTATGCAAATAGTGAAAGTAAAATTACAATGCTTAAACCAACTCCAAATAGTGTAATAAATGGGGTTGTGTATGGTTGTGATGAACAATGAAATAAAACATCACAACATAATTCAATTGATTCAACAAATGGCGTTGTGTTAGATGGCTCACAGTTAGCAAGAAGCAACGGAAAATATGTTGTTGAATTATCAGACAATCTAGGTCATACAAACAACTTATATTTACAAATCTCGTCAAAACAAGCAATCCCAAAATATTTTGATACTGATAATGGCAAACAATTTGAAATATGAGCCAAAGCCAATGGACGCGATGACATTTGCGGTTATTCTGTTCGGCAACTAAATAAATTGTTTGAAGAAAGCAAAAATTGACACCACCAAGCTAGTGATAGTCAACTTGCCGATTCTCTTGCAAAATGATTTAAAACCAATGGTAAACTTGCTGCCGAAGAAGCACTGACAAAAGAGCAAGTAATAGCGCAATTACAAACCCAAATGCAAAAGACCATCACAATTGATAAGGTTGACACCAGCAATTATGATTTTAAAAAAGTTTCGTTTGAACTTAACCAAAATGAAATTAAACCAAATGAAAAAGTAAACATTGCTGTTAAATATGGTTCTGAAAAATCAGACAACTTTACCTTACAAATTGAAAATAATAAGCCATCCAACAATAACAAAAGTGGACTAACTGGATGAAATATCATCGGTGTAATCATAGGTGCCTTATCAGGTTTACTTCTTCTTGGCTGATTATTTAAAAAGTTTGTGGTTACGCCGTTTATTTTAGAACCAATCCGCAAGAAAAAAGTCGAAGCGTTCCAAAATCAAACGGAAAAAGACATCGTCCAAATGAAAGCCGACGAAAAAGAAGAGCAAGAAAAAAACAAATAACATGAACTGAACAATCTTTTTTGCCGTTATTATTCTTGCGTTTATTTTTTGAAAACCTGCAATATGATTGTTGAAAAAAATTAATTTTTTGATTGGTGTGGTTTTTGGAATAATTACAGGATGGTATGGCAACCCTTTTTTGGACACTTTTTATGTAGACCGTTGTTTTCTAAATTCAACAGGCGTTAAATAATTTAGGCTGCCGTGAATTCGAATGTTGTTATATCAATTAACAAAATCAAATAATTCGTATTTTAATTATGTTAAATTTTCAAATTTTTTACCCTCAATAAATTCCGTTTTAAAGGTTTTGTAAGTTGCTTCAGCAACAGCATTATCATAAGGATACCCCTTATTGCTTAATGATATTTTAATTTTAAAAGTGCTTAAAATTTCATCAATAATTTTATTTTATTTGAAAGTCCAGATAAATATGGTCCAACTTATTGTAACCTATCCAAGCATTATAATTTTCTTGATGCGTTTTTTTATCAAAAGTAAAGAAATAGCTTCTTAGTAGTAATTCCGAATTACCAGTAACATTGATTAAGTATTTTTTGGGATAAAAAGTAATTAACGAGCGATAAAAGAAACCAATTTGAATAAAGTAATCTTTGTTATAGTTGTCCACTCCTTTAAAATCAATTTCGGTATGAGTTTTTTCGTCCATGTCAAAAGTAGCGTAAAATAAACTAGCAAAGAAATTTCCGAGAATTTCATGGATTTCGTTAAAAACATTTTTGTAATCGTTATTGTTAATACTAGAAATGTTGTTTTTAAAATAAAGGTAAATGTCATTCCTTAATTCGGGGTCGTAGCGTAAAAAACTAAATTTAACATTGAGATAATTTAGTGTTCCAAAAAGGTACTTAATTAGGTAATAATCATTAGCTCTTTTAGTGTTATATTTTCAGATTTCGGTTTTACCGTGTAGTAATTGTAAATAGTTATTACCCGCGATTAAGGTTTTGTTAAAAGCTTTAATTTTTAAAACATTATTATTAATTTCATCTTTACTATTAGAAGTTTTGTGATAAAAATAACTTTCGTTTTTAAAACCGTGATTTTTAATGGTAAATTCTTTGTAATAACCTTTTTCTAAGGTGTCAATGAAATTAAACACTGGTGTTCAATATAAATAAGAATAATTGAATTTGTCAAAATCACCGCGGTGAATCATTAAATAATCAAGATTGTCAATGACATCGCTATAGTTATGATTTCCATCAAATTTAATGGTTGTTGTTGGCAAGTCAATGTCAGTACTATCTTTTTCAATTTCAATTTTAAAATTATTTGTACTTCTTAATATGTAATCTATTTTATTATCATCATAAGCAGGACTAATATTTCCTGAACTATCATATTTGAAGTCATCTAAATTTGTACCTTGTGCTTTAATTGTTATTTTTTTATTAATTACTCATGTATTTCGCATGGCGGTTTCTTGGCCGTCTGTATTTATTAGTTGTCTAATCTTATCTTGTTTGCTCTGATTATTTTGTAATTTTTGTGTAAATAAGAAACTAAGGTTTTCTAAATTTATTAATTCTGGTAATTTTTCATTTAGATTGTTATTATCTATTTTATTTATTTGAACTTGTGTAATATTATTTGTTGAATTCGAAATTCAAAACCTCACTTTTTCTAGATTTCTGATTTCAAAATCATAAACTTTATTACTTTGTATTTTATTTCTAATTAGTGATTGTGATGTTGCTTTGTCGTTGTTAATGTTTTGGGGAATAGTAAAAATGTTATTGAAAATAATAGTTAGCACGGTAAATATTTTCATAAACATTTTTATCACTCCTTTTTTTATTATTTTTTGTGGTTATAATATTTTTAGATGTCAAGACTTATTAAATAAATTAATAGAAAGTGAATGTACTATTTTGGCTTTTATCATCAAAATATTGTTTTAATTTTGCAGAAAACTCTTGATAAAATAAAAAAAATCATCAACTTGATAATTTTAAAAGGCTTTTATGTAAAATTACTATTTTTACTTTAATTTTTTATACATTAAAATATAATACCGCTGTTTGTTGGTTTGGAGTTAAACCCTTATGTTGGTATTTTCATTTTCAGAGATTTAAATAATTTTGAATATTAGTAAAACCTAAACCATGATAATGAATTAAGGCTTCTTTAAGGCTAGATTGTAATTTACTGATTTTATTTAAGTTACGATAACTAGCTTCAGGATTAATTATTGTTTTAGTTACACATAAAGTAGAATTTGTTTGTTTTGCTACTAAAAAATATAATTTTTGCATATCAGAAGTAATAATTGAATTTTGGTTAATTAATTTTTTGTTCATATTTTCAATAACTCATTGTTTTTGTAAACGTTTGGTGTTTGTGGATTTAACATAAATATTGTTATTATTATCAACTGCCATTTGAATACAGCATTTAGTATTAGTTGCGAATGGGTCAAGGCGAATTCTTTGTGAATCAGTTTTATGTTTGAAATTTCCTTTATGAATTTCTTTAATAAATGTTTCATCGATTTTGATTTTACCAGATAATTTTTTAAATTTTAATTGGGTATTTTCTAATTGTTTTGATTTCATTAATTTTTGACGATTATATCAAGCAGTTTTTAATGTAGTTTTAATAAAACGAGAAATTGTTTTACTAGATTGCCCCAGCAATGAAATTTGAATCAATAAATTTCATTGTTCATAATTTAAATGACTTCAATAAATAAAATGATTATGAAAAGCGTCAAAACTTGCACGGCAATTTTTACATAAATATTTTTGTTTTCCTTCTGAATTATGTCCATTTTTAAAGCAATGGCAAGATTCACATTTAGGGCGTTTAATACCTTGTGCTCTAAATTTTTGATCAATTTCATTTAAACGTTTTTGTTTTTTTATTAATTCTGCTTGTTGTTTGACTTTTTCATAAAATTCTAAAAATTGATCATCTGTTAAAGTATTTACTAGTTCTTGAATTATTTTCTCCATAATTATTATCCACCTCTATCATATTAAAAATATACCTAAAATTAAGTATATTCAATAAATATCAAGAGTTTTCTACAAAATTAAAAGAATAATGTTATTAACTGAAATTCCTGCAATTGAAAATAAAGTAATATATATTTTATACAATTTTGCGTTATTACTAGATTTAGTAATGAAAATTTCAGATTTAAAATGAAATATATTATTGGGCAATGAGTTGTGAATTTTTATACAAGTTTTAATTGCTATACCAATTAGCTATTATTAGGTTATTTATATTAAAAAAAGGTTTTTTTAATAAAATGTCTAAAAAATTAGATAATTTCTTTTTTTGAGGCTCTTTTAGTTTTGATTTTTTTAATAAGTCACTCAATGATACAGTTTATAACTACTGCTATTGTAATGCACATATCTAAATAACCTAGTATCATAAGTGAAATTAATGCTTCAAATTTTTCATATAATAATTTCAAATCATTAATTTCCAATTTTAAAAATGAAATGAAAAAGATAGTAATCATAAAAATGTAAGGCAAAATTATCCATCAATATTTTTTTAAAGAATTAATGAGTTTGTTTCATTTCATTTTTCAAGGCTCTTTTTGCTTTAAATTTTTGAATAATAAAGCGAATTAATTTTTCAAATTTAATTGCAAAATATATTGCTCCACCTCATCAAAAAACAAATATTCCTGCCATCACAATACCGCTATTGAACTTGCCGAAGAAATCAACCATCTGTTTATTCATAAAATTATTAAATTCGTTACTTGTTCCAGTTATTCATTTAGTATCGATTGTTGTTAATGCGCAAAGTAATAAGCTTATAAAAATGAAAATGATACTTAATAATATTTTTAACCACTGATTTTTAAAAGAATTTTTAATTTTTAATTTTAATGGCATTTTTTCTTTTGAATTATCTTTTTTAAATAATTTTACTAAAAGTTTTTTCATTTTAACTCTCCTTTCATATTTTTTATCGTCCTTTAATCACAATAAATAAAGCAATAAGTACAAAAGTAACACCGAGAATGGTTGAAGATTGGATGTTGCGAAAATGTTCGCGCCATTGGTTTAAATAGTTCTAAAATTGTTAAATTGCTAGTAATAAACTTTTGGAAATTGGCAAGCCCCCCGCTAATATAGTTCGTTAAAGTTTCAAAATGACTACCAGCCAATAATCCAAGAACAGTTATTAAGATAAAAATAATAATTAGTTTAAACATTTTTAGTTACCTTGTTTTGTTTTTATTGGTTTTATTTGTTTTTTAGCTTTTCCTCAGGCACTTAAACGACCTTTATTTTTAACCGCATATTGGCGTTGTTTTTCTAAATTAAATTGTTGACTACCAATTCCAAGAATAATTGCCATAAGAAATTCTACAGCCCGCGTTAAGAATAAAGGAAATATTAGTTGAATATTTGTTCCCGGCACTTCAAGACTTCAAATTAAATTAAAAACTTTATAAAGCATTTGGGCGAGAAAATCGGCCATTTTTGCGAGATTTTCCATTTTTTATTATTCCTTTTCTTTCATTTTTCTTAAAAATTTGCTAAATTTATCCATTTTTAAATATTCTAAGTCTTCTAAATCAATTGCTGTGTCAGTATAGTATTTGTCTTCATAATCCGGATTTACTTTTGAATTTAAGTAATCTCTTAAAAATGCTAGGTAAAAAGAATTGTAAGTGTTAAGTATTGGTAAAGGAATTTTTAGTTTAAAAAAATAAATATCAAGTTCAGGAATATCACGGTATTTAATGTGGCGAACCTTTTTACTATTTTTAGCATCAATTAAGGTGTTTCGTCAGCGTTCATATTGTTCAATGCTCGTAAAGGTACCATAGACAACTTTTAAGTAGGGGCGAAAAATATTAACGGGTTTTTTGCGAATTTCCACAATTACATTATTGGCAATATCACGAACTTTAACTCAAATATGTTTATCTCTTTGACCGCTGGCCAGCACAATATGACCAAAATGCCGTGCCAGAGCAAAATATTCTTGTATACCGGTTTCTTCGTTTTTGGTATTATTTTTTTTCAATCCGTTCCTTCTAAAAATAAGTTCGTTTCATCTCATAACAGTAAGGTTTTGTCTGGTAATACCGGATAATCAAAGTCTAAAAATCCCATATACCCTAAGCTTAATTTTTGGGTTTCTAGTAATGGAAATGTTGATGCGATATGATATTTTTTCTTTTTTAGTAATTCTGATGCGTAGGCTAGAAAAGCCGTTTTTCCAGTTCCTAATGAACCAATAACAATATTTAATGGTGAATTTTTTAAAAAATTAATAACTTTGTTAATTTGTGTTAAATTACTGATTTTAAAAAGTAAAATTAAAATACAACCTGATAAAAATAAATAGCTCACAATGTTTTTTAAATAACCGTTGTAAACGTATCAAATTGCTCCTCAATGTCATAAAATTAAAAATGAGGTGCGATTCAATTCAATAAAATGGTTATTTTTTTCTATTACTCATTTGCAAAATTTCATCTTGCACCTCACTTTATTTTTTTGTTAGCGTACTGCTCCAAGTAATTTTTCAAACATTTTAAAGCAAATAAAGAATATTGCCAAAATAAATGGAAAAATGAAGATTCAGTAGTCAGCAAAGAAGTTACCGACTTGTGGCATGTTAACAGCAATAATTTCTCACATTTTAGTAAAAGCCGTTATAATTGCATTTCATAATTTAGTCATCGCGTCACTAGCTGTTATTTTTTCTACTGTTGCAGGTGCCTCGGTCAAGAAAGTTCCAAACATATAATCACCCCATTTCTTTTTGAAACATTAATCATTTATATTCAAAGTTTTTCTTAAATTTGTTAAAACCATAATTAACCTTAACACAATTATATTTTTTCCTAATTAATTTTGAATTTCTTTGGGAATGCATCACAATGTAACTTCTTGACATTAATTTTGCCTCTATCTAAATACTGATATGGTTTTTCAAAGTAGCATTAAAATAAATCACACCATAGTAGCTGTTAAGAATCAAAAAGCAATGTTTGCCATTAAAAGTCAAATCGTTTCTTGAGTTAAATCAATTTCTTTATCACCACTAATATGAGACGGAATAGTTGTAATTTGAATAAATAAATCTCAGAAAGTTTGTTTAATTTGTTCTCAATTAAATTCTTTTAAGTTTATTGTCATTTTTTATCTCCCAAAAATCATTTTTATTGGTAAATACATAATTGAAATTAATGCGAAAAGAAAAGTAATGATAATAATTAATCCGGCAATAAACGCAACCTGTGCAGGCATTTTTTCTATCGGAACAAATAGTTTTAAAAATTCCATAATAATTTCTCAAAACATTATTTTTTATTCTCATTATTTTCTTTTGAATTAGGAGCTTTAACTCATTCTTTAAAGCGAGCAATAAATACTTTTTCGTCTTTTGTAAAATTACCAGTATTATTTTTAATGGCATTTTTATATTTAATTCTAATTTTTATTTTGGCATAAATTTTATAAGCAAAATATGCCAATAGCATTATGCAAATGATAATAAATATTATTCCAATCGCAATATTCATTTTTAAACTCCTTTAAAATAGTTATAATTTATATCTTTTTTATTGTTTTATTTTTCGGCAATGAAAAAACCTAATAATTCTTGTCCCTTAATTAATTTGGTTTCTTTTTCTTTTTGATTAATCGAAATTATTTGATATTTACTATCTTTTATTATTCCAATGCAAATTGAATTTTCGTATTTTCCTTTATAAACAAATCGTTTTGGAAACCAAATACCGATTTGTTTATAAAATCACGGAATTTTTGGTGCTTTAATTAAAATTGCATTTTGTGTTTCTTTTAAGAGATATTTTTTAGTATTTAAGAAAATGTTTTCAATGTTTTTCATAATAAATTACCTTTCTTATAAATAAAATAAGTTATATTAACTAAGTTTTAGTTAACTTAGTTTTTTAAACACTTATATATCGCAGATTTAAGTGTTTAACAAGCTTTGTTAGTAAATTTTGTTTTTTTAATTAGATAAATATTTTAATAATTTTAAACTTAATACATCCCTATATAGAAATTTTTACACTTTAATGTCCGCAATCCTGCCCTTGGAACTAATTTAATAGCGTGTATATTTTTAGGAAATCCGCCCATTCATTTTTTTATTGCAAAACGAAACAAATTGCTATAGCTAATAGGGTGTTATCTATTAACTGGTAAACTTCTTTTGGTTATGGCGACCACCCGCAATTTATCGCGCTTTAATACATACCAACATTATTAACTCACTTGTATTTAATTTTCAAAAAACAAATTTTAACATCTTATAAAATAAAAAGACAATCATTGCTGACTGTCTTAATACTTATTCAAACCCCCCCCTACCTAACAAAACTTTATGCGTCCGTGTTGTTCTTGGAACATTAAGTTTTTTAATTATGTTCTGATATTTTATTAGTGATTTGTTATTTTTTGATTTAACATATGCCGTTGGTTGTTTAATATCAGCATTACCGATGGCATTAATGGGATTTGTTACTAATTTCTTAGTGGCATTATGACTGTTTAATCCTTTAAATAAGTTATTTAATGCTAATATGCGTTTAATGTCGCAAAACTATTTATCAGTTAACATTAAAGATAATATTAATGTTATTAGTGCTTTTCTAACAGTAACATTTTCAGTAAGTATTTTTGTAATCAAATCGTTAATAATGCTTAATAATCATCAATTTATAAAATGATCACAAAATGTTAAGAATATTTTAACTAATGATAAATCGTTAAATAATAGTTATGACTATGCGTTTAAGCAAGGAATATTAACTAGTGAAGATTATTTTACTTTTTATCACAGTTTAGCACCTAATGAATGTAGGATTGTTGCTATTTATGATGAAAATAATATTTTTAAGGCACGAATCAATAATTGTGGTGAAAATTATAAGACATTACAAAATATTATTTTTGATAAAAATATAATAACAACACCAGATCAGTTTTATTTTAATGATGTTAGTTCTAAATTCAAGAAACATTATGGCCGCTTTATTGGTGATTTATGAGCTTTAAAAGCTGGAAAATGACAAAAAATTAATTCTGGAAATACTTTGCCCGTTTATTTTTACTAAGAATATTAAAAGTGCATATGGAGTTATGGACACTGAACTTAAAAATAAGGAAATTTATCAATTATCATATAACTATAATAACGAAGAAAAGTTTTTGGAAGGGAAATGTTATTACTAATGATTAATAACATTAATTATTATTCAAAAAATTCTTTAATTCATAACTGAGATCCCCGAGTTAAATTAATTGCTATTTTACTTTTAATGATTATTCGTTATTTAAAATTAAGTTTAGTGGGTTACTAGTATTAATGATAATGTTTTTAATATTATTTATTAGTTCGCAATTACCATTATTTTTCTTAATTAAACCATTATGAAAAATGGGTTTACTTTTTTTATTAGTATTAATCGTTTCTAGTTTTGTTATTCAAATTTCTTTATCGGATGCTAATGAGCAGTTTAATTTATTAAAGTGAGGTTATCAAAATAATTATTTTTCAATAAAGTTCTTAAATATTAGTGAATATGATTTTTTAACAAAATGAAATAAAGAAGAACAATTACAATGAATTCAAGCAATATTACGAAGAGAACGAATTCATAGTGGAATGTTAGAAACAGTAAATGATATGCGATTAGGTGTAATATTTCGTTGAAATATTTTTGATTTTTCTTATCAGACAATTTTTAAATCACTATATATTGTTAGTAAACTTTATTTAGTTATGAATCGGTCATTATTGTTAATAAGAACGACTAAATTAGAAGTATTACTTAATAGCTTAGAAAACCTTTTAAAACGGTTAAAATATTGTAAAATTAAAGTTAATGCTGCCGCTATTGGCTTGACTATTACGCTTAATGCCTTATCATTGCTAATGAGAGGAGCTAAAACTAATTTATTAGCCCAAGCTTGTTGGGGTAGTGATATTAGCGGTTCTTGATGACAAAAGTTAACCATAATTAAAGCTTTTATTATTCCAATGTTTAATAGTAGTTTTATCCGTGCTGATAATTTAGGAACAGCAATGTATACGCGTGGGTATAAAAATTCTATTAAAAGAACAAGATATTATCAATATAAAATTCGGTGATGAGATGTAAGTTTATTTTTAATCGTGTTAACTTTAATTGTTATCTTAATAATATTTTTATTTTTCAAATCAACATTTATGTTAATGTTTAATATTACAACAATCACTTTTATATTTGATAAATATATTTTTTAATTTTGTAGAAAAATCTTGATATTTATTGAATATACTTAATTTTAGGTATATTTTTAATATGATAGAGGTGGATAATAATTATGGAAAAAATAATTCAAGAACTAGTAAATACTTTAACAGATGATCAATTTTTAGAATTTTATGAAAAAGTCAAACAACAAGCAGAATTAATAAAAAAAAAACAAAAACGTTTAAATGAAATTGATCAAAAATTTAGAGCACAGGGTATTAAATTTCCTAAATGTGAATCTTACCATTGCGTTAAAAATGGACATAATTCAGAAGGAAAACAAAAATATTTATGTAAAAATTGCCATGCAATTTTTGACGCTTTTCGTAATCATTTTATTTATTGAAGTCATTTAAATTATGAACAATGAAATTTATTTATTCAAATTTCATTGCTGAGGCAATCTAGTAAAACAATTTCTCGTTTTATTAAAACTACATTAAAAACTGCTTGATATAATCGTCAAAAATTAATGAAATCAAAACAATTAGAAAATACCCAATTAAAATTTAAAAAATTATCTGGTAAAATCCAAATCGATGAAACATTTATTAAAGAAATTCATAAAGGAAATTTCAAACATAAAACTGATCCACGAAGAATTCACCTTGACCCATTCGCAACTAATAATAAATGCTGTATTCAAATGGCAGTTGATAATAATAACAATATTTATGTTAAATCCACAAACACCAAACGTTTACAAAAACAATGAGTTATTGAAAATATGAACAAAGAATTAATTAACCAAAATTCAATTATTACTTCTGATATGCAAAAATTATATTTTTTAGTAGCAAAACAAACAAATTCTACTTTATGTGTAACTAAAACAACAATTAATCCTGAAGCTAGTTATCGTAACTTAAATAAAATCAGTAAATTACAATCTAGTCTTAAAGAAGCCTTAATTCATTATCATGGTTTAGGTTTTACTAATATTCAAAATTATTTAAATCTCTGAAAATGAAAATACCAACATAAGGGTTTAACTCCAAACCAACAAAAAGCGGTATTATATTTTAATGTATAAAAAATTAAAGTAAAAATAGTAATTTTACATAAAAGCCTTTTAAAATTATCAAGTTGATGATTTTTTTTATTTTATCAAGAGTTTTCAACAAAATTAAAACAAACGTTTACAAAAACAATGAGTTATTGAAAATATGAACAAAGAATTAATTAACCAAAATTCAATTATTACTTCTGATATGCAAAAATTATATTTTTTAGTAGCAAAACAAACAAATTCTACTTTATGTGTAACTAAAACAAAAATTAATCCTGAAGCTAGTTATCGTAACTTAAATAAAATCAGTAAATTACAATCTATTCTTAAAGAAGCCTTAATTCATTATCATGGTTTAGGTTTTACTAATATTCAAAATTATTTAAATCTCTAAAAATGAAAATGCCAACATAAGGGTTTAACTCCAAACCAACAAACAGCGGTATTATATTTTAATGTATAAAAAATTAAAGTAAAAATAGTAATTTTACATAAAAGCCTTTTAAAATTATCAAGTTGATGATTTTTTTTATTTTATCAAGATTTTTCGAAAAAATTAAAACATTTATTGAAAATATGAACAAAGAATTAATTAACCAAAATTCAATTATTACTTCTGATATGCAAAAATTATATTTTTTAGTAGCAAAACAAACAAATTATACTTTATGTGTAACTAAAACAACAATTAATCCTGAAGCTAGTTATCGTAACTTAAATAAAATCAGTAAATTACAATCTAGTCTTAAAGAAGCCTTAATTCATTATCATGGTTTAGGTTTTACTAATATTCAAAATTATTTAACGCCTGTTGAATTTAGAAAATGACAGCCTACATAAAAAGTGTCCAAAAAATGGTTACCATACCATTTTCATATTTTTTATCGTCCTTTAATTACAATAAATAAAGCAATAAGTACACAAGCGACACCAAGAATGGTAAAAATTGGATGTTGCGAAAATGTTCGCGCCATTGGTTTAAATAGTTCTAAAATTGTTAAATTGCTAGTAATAAATTTTTGGAAATTGGCAAGACCTTCACTGACATAGTTCGTTAAAGTTTCAAAATGACTACCAGCTAAAAGCCCAAGAACAGTTATTAAGATAAAAATAATAATTAATTTAAACATTGTTAGTTACCTTTTTTTGTTTTTATTGGTTTTATTTGTTTTTTAGCTTTTCCTCACGCACTTAAACGGCCCTTATTTTTAACAGCATATTGGCGTTGTTTTTCTAAATTAACTCGTTGACTACCATATCCAAGAATAATTGCCATAATTAATTATACAGCAAGCTTTAAGAATAAAGGAAATATTAGTTGAATATTCGTTCCTGGTACTTCTAAACTTCAAATTAAATCAAAAACTTTATAAAGCATTTGGGCAAGAAAGTCGGCCATTTTTGCGAGATTTTCCATTTTTTATTGTTCCTTTTCTTTCATTTTTCTTAAAAATTTGCTAAATTTATCCATTTTTAAGTATTCTAAGTCTTCTAAATCAATTGCTGTGTCATTATAGTATTTGTCTTCATAGTTAGGATTTACTTTTGAATTTAAGTAATCTCTTAAAAACGCTAGGTAAAAAGAATTATAAGTATTAAGTATTGATAAAGGAATTTTTAGTTTAAAAAAATAAATATCAAGTTCAGGAATATCACGATATTTAATGCGGCGGCCCTTTTTACTATTTTTAGCATCAATTAAGGTGTTTCGTCAGCGTTCATATTCTTCAATGCTCGTAAATGTGCCATAGATGACTTTTAAGTAGGGACGAAAAATATTAACGGGTTTTTTACGAATTCCCACAATCACATTATTGGCAATATCACGAACTTTAACTCAAATATGTTTATCTCTTTGGCCACTAGCTAACACAATATGACCGAAATGGCGTGCTAAGGCAAAATACTCTTGGATACCGGTTTCTTCGTTTTTGGTATTATTTTTTTCTCAATCCGTTCCTTCTAAAAATAAGTTCGTTTCATCTCATAACAGTAAGGTTTTGTCTGGTAATACCGGATAATCAAAGTCTAAAAATCCCATATGTCCTAAACTTAATTTTTGGGTTTCTAGTAATGGAAAGGTTGATGCGATGTGATATTTCTTCTTTTTTAATAATTTTGATGCGTATACTAGAAAAGCTTTAATTTTGTCGAAAACTCTTGATAAAATAAAAAAAAATCATCAAGTTGATAATTTTAAAAGGCTTTTATGTAAAATTACTATTTTTACTTTAATTTTTTATACATTAAAATATAATACCACTGTTTGTTGGTTTGGAGTTAAACCCTTATGTTGGTATTTTCATTTTCAGAGATTTAAATAATTTTGAATATTAGTAAAACCTAAACCATGATAATGAATTAAGGCTTCTTTAAGACTAGATTGTAATTTACTGATTTTATTTAAGTTACGATAACTAGATTCAGTATTAATTGTTGTTTTAGTTAAACATAAAGTAGAATTTGTTTGTTTTGCTACTAAAAAATATAATTTTTGCATATCAGAAGTAATAATTGAATTTTGGTTAATTAATTCTTTGTTCATATTTTCAATAACTCATTGTTTTTGTAAACGTTTGGTGTTTGTGGATTTAACATAAATATTGTTATTATTATCAACTGCCATTTGAATACAGCATTTAGTATTAGTTGCGAATGGATCAAGGTGAATTCTTCGTGGATCAGTTTTATGTTTGAAATTTCCTTTATGAATTTCTTTAATAAATGTTTCATCGATTTGGATTTTACCAGATAATTTTTTAAATTTTAATTGAGTATTTTCTAATTGTTTTGATTTCATTAATTTTTGACGATTATATCAAGCAGTTTTTAATGTAGTTTTAATAAAACGAGAAATTGTTTTACTAGATTGCCCCAGCAATGAAATTTATTGATTCAAATTTCATTGTTCATAATTTAAATGACTTCAATAAATAAAATGATTACGAAAAGCGTCAAAACTTGCACGGCAATTTTTACATAAATATTTTTGTTTTCCTTCTGAATTATGTCCATTTTTAACGCAATGGCAAGATTCACATTTAGGGCGTTCAATACCTTGTGATCTAAATTTTTGATCAATTTCATTTAAACGTTTTTGTTTTTTTATTAATTCTGCTTGTTGTTTGACTTTTTCATAAAATTCTAAAAATTGATCATCTGTTAAAGTATTTACTAGTTCTTGAATTATTTTTTCCATAATTATTACCCACCTCTACCATATTAAAAATATACCTAAAATTAAGTATATTCAATAAATATCAAGAGTTCTCTATAAAATTAAAATAGAAAAGCAGTTTTTCCAGTTCCTAATGAACCAATAACAATATTTAATGGTGAGTTTTTTAAGAAGTTAATAACTTTGTTAATTTGTGTTAAATTGCCGATTTTAAAAAGGAAAATTAAAATACAACCTGCTAAAAATAAATAGCTTACAATGTTTTTAAAATAACCGTTGTAAATGTATCAAATTGCTCCGCAATGTCATAAAATTAAAAATGAGGCGCGATTCAATTCAATAAAATGGTTATTTTTTTCTATTACTCATTTGCAAAATTTCATCTTGCACCCCACTTTATTTTTTTGTTAGCATACCGCTCCAAGTAATTTTTCAAACATTTTAAAGCAAATAAAGAATATTGCCAAAATAAATGGAAAAATGAAGATTCAGTAATCAGCAAAGAAGTTACCAACTTATGGCATATTAACAGCAATAATAATCTCACATTTTAGTAAACGCTGTCATAATTGCATTTCATAATTTAGTCATCGCATCACAAGCTGTTATTTTTTCTGCTGTTGCTGGTGCATCGGCCAAGAAAGTTCCAATCATATAATCACCTCCTTTCTTTTTAAAACATTCATCATTTATATTCAAAGTTTTTCTTAAATTTGTTAAAACCACGATTAACCTTAACACGATTGTATTTTTTCTTAATTAATTTTGAATTTCTTTGTGAATGCATCAAAATGTAACTTCGCGACATTACTTTTGTTTCTATCTAAATACCGATATGGTTTTTCAAAGGAGCATTAGAATAAATCGCACCATAATTGCTGTCAATAATCAAAAAGCAATGTTTGCTATTAAAAGCCAAAGTGTTTCTTGGGTTAAATCAATTTCTTTGCCACCACTAATATGAGCCGGAATAGTTGTAATTTGAATAAATAAATCTCAGAAAGTTTGTTTAATTTGTTCTCAATCAAATTCTTTTAAATTTACCGTCATTTTTTATCTCCCAAAAATCATTTTTATTGGTAAATACATAATTGAAATTAACGCGAAAAGAAAAGTAATGATAATAATTAATCCGGCAATAAAAGCAACCTGTGCAGGCATTTTTTCTATCGGAACAAACATTTTTTTTAATTTTGTCGAAAACTCTTGATAAAATAAAAAAATCATCAACTTGATAAGTTTAAAAGGCTTTTATGTAAAATTACTATTTTTAATTTAATTTTTTATACATTAAAATATAATACCGCTGTTTGTTGGTTTGGAGTTAAACCCTTATGTTGGTATTTTCATTTTCAGAGATTTAAATAATTTTGAATATTAGTAAAACCTAAACCATGATAATGAATTAAGGCTTCTTTAAGACTAGATTGTAATTTACTGATTTTATTTAAGTTACGATAACTAGATTCAGGATTAATTGTTGTTTTAGTTACACATAAAGTAGAATTTGTTTGTTTTGCTACTAAAAAATATAATTTTTGCATATCAGAAGTAATAATTGAATTTTGGTTAATTAATTCTTTGTTCATATTTTCAATAAATCATTGTTTTTGTAAACGTTTGGTTTTTGTGGATTTAAAATAAATATTGTTATTATTATCAACTGCTATTTGAATACAACATTTAGTATTATTTACAAATGGGTCAAGGTGAATTCTTCGTGGATCAGTTTTATGTTTGAAATTTCCTTTATGAATTTCTTTAATAAATGTTTCATCGATTTGGATTTTACCAGATAATTTTTTAAATTTTAATTGGGTATTTTCTAATTGTTTTGATTTCATTAATTTTTGACGATTATATAAAGCAGTTTTTAATGTATTTTTAATAAAACGAGAAATTGTTTTACTAGATTGCCCCAGCAATGAAATTTTAATCAATAAATTTCATTGTTCATAATTTAAATGACTTCAATAAATAAAATGATTACGAAAAGCGTCAAAACTTGCACGGCAATTTTTACATAAATATTTTTGTTTTCCTTCTGAATTATGTCCATTTTTAACGCAATGGTAAGATTCCCGTTTAGGGAATTTAATAACTTGTGCTCTAAATTTTTGATCAATTTCATTTAAACGTTTTTTTTTTTATTAATTCTGCTTGTTGTTTGACTTTTTCATAAAATTCTAAAAATTGATCATCTGTTAAAGTATTTACTAGTTCTTGAATTATTTTTTCCATAATTATTATCCACCTCTGTCATATAAAAATATACCTAAAATTAAGTATATTCAATAAATATCAAGAGTTTTCTACAAAATTAAAAAAAAACTGTTTGCTCCGATAGAAAAAATGCCTGCACAGGTTGCGTTTATTGCCGGATTAATTATTATCATTACTTTTCTTTTCGCATTAATTTCAATTATGTATTTACCAATAAAAATGATTTTTGGGAGATAAAAAATGACAATAAACTTAAAAGAATTTAATTGAGAACAAATTAAACAAACTTTCTGAGATTTATTTATTCAAATTACAACTATTCCGTCTCATATTAGTGGTGATAAAGAAATTGATTTAACTCAAGAAACGCTTTGACTTTTAATGGCAAACATTGCTTTTTGATTCTTAACAGCGATTATGGTGTGATTTATTCTAATGCTCCTTTGGAAAACCATATCAGTATTTAGATAGGGAAAAAGTTAATGTCAAGAAGTTACATTGTGATGCATTCCCAAAGAAATTCAAAATTAATTAGGAAAAAATATAATCGTGTTAAGGTTAATCGTGGTTGTAACAAATT
The DNA here is from genome assembly GCF_018831625.1 of Spiroplasma endosymbiont of 'Nebria riversi'. Taxonomy (GTDB): domain Bacteria; phylum Bacillota_I; class Bacilli_A; order Mycoplasmatales; family Nriv7; genus Nriv7. The sequence continues at coordinate 152,138 of NZ_CP065193.1, read as the reverse complement.
TAAGAAAAACTTTGAATATAAATGATTAATGTTTCAAAAAGAAAGGGGGTGATTATATGTTTGGAACTTTCTTGACCGAGGCACCTGCAACAGTAGAAAAAATAACAGCTAGTGACGCGATGACTAAATTATGAAATGCAATTATAACGGCTTTTACTAAAATGTGAGATATTATTGCTGTTAATATGCCACAAGTCGGTAACTTCTTTGCTGACTACTGAATCTTCATTTTTCCATTTATTTTGGCAATATTCTTTATTTGCTTTAAAATGTTTGAAAAATTACTTGGAGCAGTATGCTAACAAAAAAATAAAGTGAGGTGCAAGATGAAATTTTGCAAATGAGTAATAGAAAAAAATAACCATTTTATTGAATTGAATCGCACCTCATTTTTAATTTTATGACATTGCGGAGCAATTTGATATATTTACAACGGTTATTTTAAAAACATTGTAAGCTATTTATTTTTAGCAGGTTGTATTTTAATTTTTCTTTTTAAAATCAGTAATTTAACATAAATTAACAAAGTTATTAATTTCTTAAAAAATTCACCATTAAATATTGTTATTGGTTCATTAGGAACTGGAAAAACTGCTTTTCTAGTATACGCATCAAAATTACTAAAAAAGAAAAAATATCATATCGCATCAACATTTCCATTACTAGAAACCCAAAAATTAAGTTTAGGTCATATGGGATTATTAGACTTTGATTATCCGGTATTACCAGACAAAACCTTACTTTTATGAGATGAAACCAATTTATTTTTAGAAGGAACGGATTGAAAAAAAATAATACCAAAAACGAAGAAACCGGTATACAAGAATATTTCGCTCTCGCACGCCATTTTGGTCATATTGTCCTCGCTAGCAGTCAAAGAGATAAACATATTTGAGTTAAAGTTTGTGATATTGCCAATAATGTGATTGTGGGAATTCGCAAAAAACCAATTAATATTCTTCATCCCTACTTAAAAGTCATCTATGGTACCTTTACTAGTATTGAAGAATATGAACGCTGACGAAACACCTTAATTGATGCTAAAAATAGTAAAAAGGTTCGCCACATTAAATACCGTGATATCCCTGAACTTGATATTTATTTTTTTAAATTAAAAATTCCTTTACCAATACTTAACACTTACAATTATTTTTACCTAGCGTTTTTAAGAGATTACTTAAATTCAAAAGTAAATCTTGACTATGAAGACAAATACTATACTGACACAGCAATTGATTTAGAAGACTTAGAATACTTAAAAATGGATAAATTTAGCAAATTTTTAAGAAAAATGAAAGAAAAGGAATAATATAAAAAATGGAAAATCTCGCAAAAATGGCCGACTTTCTCGCCCAAATGCTTTATAAAGTTTTTGATTTAATTTGAAGTCTTGAAGTACCGGGAACGAATATTCAACTAATATTTCCTTTATTCTTAACGCCGGCTGTAGAATTTCTTATGGCAATTATCCTCGGTTTTGGTAGTCAACAAGTTAATTTAGAAAAACAACGCCAATATGCTGTTAAAAATAAAGGTCGCTTAAGTGCGTGAGGAAAAGCTAAAAAACAAATACAACCAATAAATCCAAATAAAATTAATTGAAAACAAAAAAATAAAACAAGGTAACTAACAATGTTTAAACTAATTATTATTTTTATCTTAATAACTGTTCTTGGATTATTGGCTGGTAGTCATTTTGAAACTTTAACGAACTATATTAGCGAGGGTCTTGCCAATTTCCAAAAATTTATTACTAGCAATTTAACAATTTTAGAACTATTTAAACCAATGGCTCGGACATTTTCTCAACATCCAATCTTTACCATTGTTGGTGTTACTTGTGTACTTGTTGCCTTATTTATTGTAATTAAAGGTAGGTAAAAAATGGAAAAATGAACTAAAAAACAAGAATTAGAAATAGAGAATGACAAATTAAAAATTGCTAATGTCATATTAGAAAATAGTGTTAATACTCTTAAATACATAATAATGAAAAAAAATAACGAAATTTTAGAACTAGAAAAGTGAAATACTATTCATATTAATCAAAAATCAGACTTAATAATTGAAAACCAAAAATTAAAAATTTTTAAACACGAAAGGAAAATAAAAATGAAAAAACTTTTAGCAAAATTATTCAAAAAAGATAATTCAAAAGAAAAAATGCCATTAAAATTAATAATTAAAAATTCTTTTAAAAAGCAGTGGTTAAAAGTATCATTAAGTATCATTTTCATATTTATAAGCTTATTAATTTGTGCATTAACAGTAATCGATACTAAATGAATAACCATAACAAGTGCTGAATTTAATGATTTTATGAATAAACAGATGGTTGATTTCTTTGGCAAGTTCAATAGTGGTGTTATGCTCGCAGGAATATTTGTTTTTTGATGAGGCGGAGCAATATATTTTGCAATTAAATTTGAAAAATTAATCCGCTTTATTATTCAAAAAATTAAAGCAAAAAGAGCCTTGAAAAATGAAATGAAACAAATTAATTAGTTCTTTAAAAAAATATTGATGGAGAATTTTACCTTAAATTTTTATGATTACTATCTTTTTCATTCCATTTTTAAAATTGGAAATTAATGATTTGAAATTATTATATGAAAAATTTGAAGCATTAATTTCACTTATGATACTAGGATATTTAGATATATGCATTACAATAGCGGTAGTTATAAACTGTAGCATTGAGTGACTTATTAAAAAAATCAAAAGCAAAAAAATAATGAAAAATAAAATATTTTAAAAAGGAGTGATAAAAATGTTTATGAAAATATTTACAGTGTTAATTATTAGTTTTAATAACATTTTTACCATTCCGCAAAACATTAATAATGACAAAACACAATCACTAATTAGAAACAAAAGACAAAGTAATAAAGTTTATGATTTTGAAATCAGAAATCTAGAAAAAGTGAGGTTTTGAATTTCGAATTCAACAAATAATATTACACAAGTTCAAATAAATAAAATAGATAATAACAATCTAAATGAAAAATTACCAGAATTAAGAAATTTAGAAAACCTTAGTTTCTTATTTACACAAAAATTACAAAATAATCAGAGCAAACAAGATAAGATTAGACAACTAATAAATACAGACGGCCAAGAAACCGCCATGCGAAATACATGAGTAATTAATAAAAAAATAACAATTAAAGCACAAGGTACAAATTTAGATGACTGCAAATATGATAGCTTAGGAAATATTAGTCCCGCATATGATGATAATAAAATAGATTACACATTAAATAGTACAAATGATTTTGAAATTGAAACTAAAAAAGAAAGCACTGATATTGATTTACCAGAAACAACCACCAAATTTGACGGCAACCATAACTATAACGATGTTGTTGATAATCTTGATTATTTAATGATTCACCGTGGTGATTTTGATAAATTTAATTACTCGTATCTCTACTGAACACCAGTGTTTAATTTCATTGACACTTTAGAAAAAGGTTATTACAAAGAATTTACAATTAAAAATCACGGTTTTAAAGACGAGAGCTATTTTTATCATAAGACTTCAACTATTTTACCAAATTCAGAAATAATCGATCCGACAAATGCAACCAAAATTGAAATTATAAAAAAAATTAAAAAAAGACTTAATGAAACAATTAACAATCTTGCTGGCGTAAATAATGCAATTGAAGGCATCGACTATAATACAGAAATTAAAGATAATGACAACAATTACTTAGACGATAGCACTACTTTTGATTTAACAACAGACAATGTCGCCGATAGAACATTTACCGTTAAATTCACCGCAATTGAAACGAGTACACAATTGCAAGGAACAAATACGATTAAAATGGTCATTCCGAAACAAGATGATAACAACGATAATGTCCTTAAAATTAAGGCATTTAATAAAACCCTAATTGCTGGAAATAACTATTTACAATTATTACACGGTGAAAATGAAATATGAAAATATGACACCACAAGAGCTAACGATTATTACCTAATTAAGTACCTTTTTGGAACCTTAAATTACCTCAATGTTAAATTTAGTTTTCTACGATATGACCCCGATTTACGAAATGATATTTACCTATATTTTAAAAACAACATCCCTAATATTAACAATAACAATTATAAAAATATTTTTGAGGAAATCTATGAAATACTTGGTAACTTCTTTGCCAGTTTATTTTATGCTACTTTTGACATGGACGAAAAAACTCATACCGAAATTGATTTTAAGGGTGTGTATAATTACAACAAAGATTATTTTATTCAAATCGGTTTCTTTTATCGCTCATTAATTACCTTTTATCCTAAAAAATATTTAATCAATGTTACTGGTAATTCAGAATTATTACTAAGAAGTTATTTCTTTACTTTTGACAAAAAAATGCACCAAGAAAATTACAATGCTATTAACAACACCAATAACATTTATCAAATTGATTTTAATGTTCTTAAATCTTACGACAATAAACTGATTAAATTGTCAGCAAGCAACACTGCTAATAGTATTAATTATCTTAACACCGACATTGATATTCGATATGGTATTAATATTTTTACCTTAACTTTTCCACTTTATCATAATGGAAACAACTCTAACTACAATTTTAAAATCTATGACTTTAATGTATTAAATTCCACGGCCTTTATTCCTGACGGTTCAACAAATTCAGAATGAGACGACCTAATTCCGCCAGCAAATTGTAAATATTCCGGACGATGAATACCTACTTTTAACGATATTGGCTGTGCCATTCAAAATGCTGGTATTAAAATGCTAAACTGAATGTTGACAGCCTCACAAATTATTACCATTTTACGACCATTAGCAATTATTGCAAAAGCAACAGTTAACTTTTCAACCGCCATTTTTCCGGTTTTTAAAACAGTACCCGCCTTTTACTACACCTTTCAATTTTTAATCGGTTTTGCCATTCTCCTAATGATTTTAAGTATTTTCATGTAAAATGCTATATATATATTGAAAAATAAAGTAATAAGGGAATTAAAATAATGAAAATTTTAAATATAATTGCTCTTTGAGAATTAACAATATTACCAACGATTGGATGTTCTAAAAAACCAAATGAATTAATAGAACAAAAAAATAAAGTTTATGATTTTGAAATCAAAAATCTAGAAAAAGTGAGGTTTTGAATTTCGAATTCAACAAATAATATTAAACAAGTTCAAATAAATAAAATAGATAATAACAATCTAAATGAAAAATTACCAGAATTAAGAAATTTAGAAAACCTTAGTTTCTTATTTACACAAAAATTACAAAATAATCAGAGCAAACAAGATAAGATTAGACAACTAATAAATACAGACGGCCAAGAAACCGCCATGCGAAATACATGAGTAATTAATAAAAAAATAACAATTAAAGCACAAGGTACAAATTTAGATGACTGCAAATATGATAGCATAGGAAATATTAGTCCTGCTTATGATGATAATAAAATAGATTACACATTAAATAGTACAAATGATTTTGAAATTGAAATTGAAAATCCTTAATAATTAAATTTAAAAACTGTTAAAATCATCCCCTTAAAAGGTGGTTTTTTATGATGATAATACTCTTAAACAACTAAGCAACTTTTCATTTTTTATATTTTAATAAAATAAGGAACCAGTAATTAATTAAAATTACTGGTTTGAATATTTTTTATTTTTACAAGAAATTTAAACTTGTTGTGCTTGTTTCAATTAAAGTTATTGTTCTAAATAGCTAATATCGTTTTTATAAAACCTTATACTATAGTAGTAACTGTATTTGTTCTTACTGACCCTTCTATTTCTGATGAGAAAAATTATTCCCAAATAAATGTTATGTTATAATTGTTTTTATATATAGTAATTTCATTGTGTAATAAAACTATGATTTTGTAAAATTTGCATTACTTCTGTAATTGATAATATAACTATTTGTTCTTTATTGTTATCATCAATTATTTCGGCAGTAATATTTCTTGTAATTTTTTGTTTTAAATTTAATATAACTTTAGATGTAATTATTCTTACTGGATAAGTAATTTTTAATTTTTTATCGGGATTAAGTTCAAATTTATCAGCGGGTCCCTTAAAAATACTTAAAATCATTTCTTGTTCTCGTTTATTTGTGTTTGATAAATCAAATTCATTTGATAATACATTAATAATTTCAGAATTTTTATTATTTATATTTGTAAAATCTGTTAATTTCATTTCATCATCAGAATTTATGTTTCAACCATTTAATTTATTTTCTTGTTTTGTTTTAGTTAATCCTGTTGTAATTTGAAATATTAATTTTGATTTTGAGTTATATTCACAAGCAGGTACATTAAATGATTTTATATTTGGAGTTTTATTGGTAATTTCTCTATCAGAACACACATTTTTAGGAACATTAGATCATAAAAATGAATTTTCTTGTTTTGTTATTTCAGTATTTGAAAAATTTAAATTATTAGTATCAATATAATTTATTTCCTTAAATTTTAAATTAGAATTTTCATCTCGAAATTTAAAAAATAATGCTTTTTTAATCAATTCATTTAAATTAATAATTTTATTTTGCCCATTATCAATTGAATAATGTATTTTTATATTATTATTATTTAAATTATTTTTTATTTTTAATATAGCTGAATTTTTTGTCTTGTTAATAATTTCTAATTGTGAAATATCTAAATCTGGATTCAAATAATTTAATTCACTTAAAATTACATTATCAGAATTATTACTAATTTTTCCTAAATTTGAATTTAAATAGTATTCACTATATTCATAAACATTGCCATCTCCTGAACCAATATATAATTTATTGTTGAAAATTACACCAGATGAATCAATTCATCAATTTGTTTTAATAATAATTTTTTGTTGTTCTGTAGCAGGATCATATTCATAAACATTATTATCTGTTGAACCAAAGTACAATTTATTGTTGAAAACTACACCAGAAGATCTTATAGATTCAGTTGCTCTAATAATAATTTTTTGTTGCTCGGCGACAGGGTCATATTCATAAACATTATGATCTAGTGAACCAAAATATAGTTTACTGTTTAAAACTACACCAGAAGATTTAATTTCATTATTTGTGGTGATGGCAACTTTTTGTTGTCCTGTAGCAGGATCATATTCATAAACATTATGATCAAATGAACCAAAATATATTTTATTATTAAATACTACACCAGAAGTTTGAACTCGCCCTTTTGTTCTAATAATAGTTTTTTGTTGTTCTGTAGCAGGATCATATTCATAAACATTATGATCAAATGAACCAAAATATAATTTATTGTTTAAAACTACACCAGAAGATCAAGTTTCACCATTTGTTATAATAATAATTTTTTGTTGTCCTGTAGCAGGATCATATTCATAAACATTATGATCAAATGAACTAAAAAATACTTTATTGTTGAAAACAATACCAGAAGATCAGATCTGTTTTTTTGCTTTAATAACAATTTTTGTTGCATTTATTTTATTATTTTCATTATTGCTTCGTTTTTGTCTTTTATAATTTATGTTTTCTAATTTAATTTGTTGTTCTTGTGTTGGATAAGGACTATTGGCAACAATTCCCGCTACTCCACTACTTGCTATTGTTATTGTACTTAATAAACTAAGTAATTTTTTCATTTATTAAATCCTTTTTATGAATTTTTACTAATTAATAAATTTGTTGAACAATTAACATCTTTCCTTAAATTTTTAGATTCTAATTAATACAAATTGATTATAACTTATTAAATAAGAATTTTTATCATTTTTTCAGGTTATTGAATAATAATTATAGAAAAAAAATTATCATTAAAACAGAAAAATAAACTAACGAAATTTAATTTTGTTAAAATTACTATCTAGAAAGGCGATTTTTTTTATGTTAGAAATTAATAATAATGTAAAAACCTTAGAAAACAAGCATTGATTTAGTTTATTTACAACCCATAAAAATATGTACACTAATAAATGTGAACAATTAGCTAATGAATATGAAAAATTAGATGAATACTTATATAAATATCATTATCGGTTAAAACAAGGTTATAAAGTAGTTCATTTTGCATCAAGAACAATTATTACAATTTTTGGTGATGTTACTTTTAAACGACGCCGATATAAATATTGAAATCAAAAATCAGGTAAATTTGAATATGTATGTTTATTAGATAAAGAAATTGTTTTATTATCTAAACAACGCATTTATTTTGATGTCCAATTTAAAGTTTTAATTCTTTTAGGTGATGGTAAACGCTATCGTGATGTTTTAAATGCTCTAAATCATTGTTATATTTCAAAAGCTAGTATTTCAAGTATTTTAAATAAATACGATATTGCTGAATATTTTCAACTCGCAGAAAAAGAAACTAAAACTAGAATTGATGTTAAAAATAAGGATTTATATATTCAACTAGATGAGACATTTTTAGCGACATTAGATCAGAAAGTTAAACAAGACCAGAGAATTCGTTTGGTTACTTTTCATACCGGACATAAAGAAAAAAATTATAAAAATGCACGTAGAGAATTAGAAAACAAACGAGGTCATTTTCTAATGTTAAAAGTTGGTAAACGAATAAATACAATGGATTATCGTGATTTATTAATTAAGGAATTACAAAAACATTATGTAAATATTAATTACGACAGAATAATTGTTTGTGGTGATGGTGATACTTGAATTAGAGAAATTGCCAATAGTTTTGGTAATGTTAGATATATTTTAGATGGTTATCATACTATTAAAAAATTAAAACAAACTGCATTTAATATTATTTTTTAAAATCGCAAAGTAACACTAAATAGTTGAATTAAATTATATAAGGATGGCAATCATCAAGAATTAATCAAAAACATTCGTAATGTTGCTAAAAATGAATTAAATAAAGATATTAAAACAAATTTAAGGAAAGCGAGTAATTATTTCAGTAATAATAAGCATGGCATTCATCATCAAAATTTAGAATGAAATATTGGTTGTAGCATTGAAAGTGATGTATCTCATTTAGTAAAACAACAATTAGGATATGGGGCAAAAATATATAATCATAAAAATTTAAATAACCTATTAAATTTAAGAATGGCAAATTTAAACAAATTAAATGTACTACATTACATTAATGAAAATATTAATTCAGAAATAGAAATCAGAAAAGAAATATATAAAAATTCATTATGAAATAAATATAATAATAAAAATGATGATAGTTGAATTAATTATAAAGGTAATGCTGTAACAAATAAATATAATAAATTTAAGTAAGTAAAAATATTAGTTAAAATTTAATAAAATTAATAATTTTTGTTGTGTAAAAATTCAATAATATGATAAAATGAAAAAGAATAAAAATGACAATAACAAGAAAGGCGGGGTTAGTTTAGTAATTAAATAATATAATTAGCTGATTGTTTTACTTCTTCAAAGCAATACCTAAGAAAACTAAACGCGACCTGTTAAGTAAACTTGCTTGACATATATATAGATTAACGATATTATTAATTATGGTTTAAAAAGATAACTAAACCAATAATATTGAGAGGAGTACTTATATTTTATGGTTAAATTAAGACTAAAAAGGACGGGAAGAACTAAACAACCTTTTTATCGTGTTGTTGCTATTGATTCTCGTATTAAAAGAGATGGTGAATATATTGAATTAATTGGAACATATGATTCTTTAAATGATTCGTTAAAAATTAATAAAGAATTAGCTTTAAAGTGATTAACCTTTGGTGCTCAACCAACTGAAACAGTTCGTAGTTTATTTGCAAAAGAAAAAATTATGCAGGCATTTCATGAATTACGACAAAAAAATAAAGCAAAGAAATCAACAGCAGAGAAAAAAGTGATTAAAAAAGAACATTTAGCTAAGGAAGTTAAAAACAAAGTAAATGATGATAAAAGTAGTAATTCTAAATCAACAGTTAAAGTTTCAAAAGAAGCAAAGGGTATTGATAAAAAAAATTCGAGAGAATAAATGGAGTTAGCTAATGATGAATTACATTAATACTGTTAAAATATTAATTAGTCCAATTGTTAAAGATATTAATAATATTCAAATTAGAATGTTAAATGAAAATGACAATGAATTAGAAATTCTTATTATGACTAGTGATAGTGATTTGGCAAGATTAATCGGTAAAAAAGGATTAATTATTGATTCGATTTGTCGTTTAGTTAATGTTAAGGCATCAAGAGAGCAAAAAAGAATTAAAGTATCTTTAGAGGCTTTTAACGAATAATGAAGTTTGTTAAAATTGGTAAGGTTATTAATACTCATGCTTTAAAGGGCGAAGTAAATATTAGATGTTTAATGCCTAAATATGAGCGATTCTTTGATGCTAATCATGATATATATTTTTATGATTCTAATAATTATACTTATGAAATATTAACGGTTGTTAGTTCTAGAAGTCATAAAGGTGATCTTTTAGTTAAATTTAAAAATTATGATTATATTAATGACATTTTATTTTTAAAGACTCAAGATTTATTTCAACTTAGTAATAATCCTCATTTAGTAAATGATGATGAAGTTGAAAACTATATTGGATTACAAGTTATCAATGTTGATGATAATTCACTTATTGGTGAAGTGATTGATTACTTTATTACTAAAGCGCACGGTGTTTTTGTTATTCAAACAGTTATTGGTGAACAAAAAATGTTGGCCGATGTTTCACAGTTTATTATGAATATTCTTTGAGAACAAAATACTGTTTATGTTAAGTTAATTAATAATTGATAAATTATAGAGGAGGCAAGAAATTAATGACAACAATTCAAATTATCACTTTATTTCCCGAACTCTTTGTTAGTTTTATTAATACATCAATTATTAAGAATGCTGTTAAGAAAGAAAAAGTAAAGTTTAATATCATTAATCTTCGTGATTTTGCTATTGATAAGCATCAACAAGTTGATGATTATCAATATGGTGGTGGTAATGGGATGGTATTAATGGCGCCAATTGTAGTTGCGGCGATAAATTATGCTCGTGAGCAAATCCCTAATAGTCAAGTGATTTTATTATCGCCACAAGGAAAAACATTTAAACAGGATATTGCTAGTGAAATGGCTAGTAGTAATAATTCATTAATTTTAGTTTGTGGTCATTACGAAGGTTTTGATGAAAGAATTAGAGATTTTGTTGATATGGAAATATCTATTGGTGATTATGTTCTTAGTGCTGGTGAAATTGCCAGCATGGTTATAAGTGATGCTGTTATTCGCTTATTACCAGGTGTTATTCAAGAAGCATCACATCAAAATGATTCATTTACTAGTAAGTATTTAGATTATCCTGTATTTACTAAACCATTAGTTTTTAATAATCAGCAAGTTCCTGATGTCTTATTATCAGGTCATCATAAAAATATTGATATTTGAAGAAAACAACAAGCGTTTTATAATACATATAAAAAGCGACCAGATTTGATTGATTTAAATCAATCAACACCACAAGAGCAAATTTGAATTACTGAATTAGAAAAAGATAAAAAATAAATAATAATGGAGGGAACAATTGCTATGAATATGCAATTAGATCGACAAATTACTGAACAACAACTTCGTACTGATATTCCAAAATTTAAATCTGGCGATACAGTAAGTGTTGCTGTTGAAATTAATGAAGGTAACAAAAAAAGAACACAAGTTTTTACTGGTTTAGTTTTAAAGCGTCAAGGGTCAGGTATTAGTTCTAGTTTTACCGTAAGAAAACTTACTGGTAGTACTAGTATTGAAAGAACTTTCCCCTTACATTCACCGCTAATAAATAAAATTGAAGTTTTAAAAATTGGTCGTGTTAGAAGAGCGAAGTTATACTATATGTGTGATCTTATTGGTAAAGCTGCAAGAATTAAAGAAGTAGTTAGTTCTAATAAGAGAAATAAGGCATAATAATTAATAAAGGTAAAGGTAGTAGAATTTGCCTTTATTTTTCAATTAAGGAGACATATTAATGGAAAAGTTAAATATTAATTGATTTCCAGGTCATATGGCAAAAGCTATTCGCTTGATGAAAGAAAAATTAGCATTAGTTGATTTAGTAATTGAACTTCGCGATGCGCGAGCCATTAATTCTAGTATTAATCCAATTATTCAAGAATTATTTAAAAATAAACCACGAATTATTATTTTGAATAAAAAAGATTTAAGTGATATGAAAGTAAATCAAGAATGAATGGCATTTTTAAAAAAAGACCCATTAGTTAAAGTAGTATTAACTAATTTATTAGTTGATCAACCCAAAAATGAAATTATTTTATTAATTAATCAATTATTGAAAGATAAAATTAATCATCAAAAATCTCGCGGCATTCCAAATTGACAAATTAAGGTGATGATTATTGGGATTCCTAATGTCGGCAAATCACGGTTAATTAATAACTTAGTTAAAAGAAAAGTAAGTAATGTTGCTAATCAACCAGGAGTTACGAGAGGGATTCAATGAGTCAAGTTAGCGCGAAATATTCATTTACTAGATACGCCGGGAATTTTATGACCTAAACTTGATGATCCACTAGTGGCAGTGCATTTGTCATTAATTGGAGCTATTAAAGAGCAATTATTACCATTTATTGATATTAGTTACTATGCGTTTAATTTTTTAGCAAAACATTATCCTCATATTTTAAAGGAACATTATGCACTTATTATTCAATGAAAACAAGATATGCAAACTAAAGAAATGGATTGTTATTTTTTACAAATGGCGAAAGCAAAAAATGTATTAGGTTCTTCTGAACAACAAATTATTCAAATGATGAAAAATTTTTATTTTGCTTTTACAAAAGGAACAATTAAAAATATTTCCTGAGAAAGACCGAAATAATAATGGGGGCGTATTAAATAAATATTGACATTATAATTTTGTTTTTGGTTTGTATCCGCTATTTTAATTTTTAAAGATTAAAAAGTGGTATGGCAACCCTTCTTTGGGCAATTTTTATGTAGACTATCATTTTCTAAATTCAACAGGCGTTAAATAATTTAAACTGCAAGATAATCACACTGTCGAAGAAAATGAATTAATTTACTTGCGAAAAGAAAACCAACAATTACGAATGGAAAATGACATTTTAAAGCAAGTAGCACTGATAATTGGAAAAAAATAGGAATTATTAACAATAATAAAGAAAAATATTCCGTGCTAAAAATGTGTCAAATATTAAAAATAGCAAAATCAACATATTGTTATCAAACTAATAATTGTGTTAAGTATGATGTTAATAATTATGAAGAAGAAGTTATCAGTGCATTTAATAAAAGTCGTAAAATTTATGGTGCTCGTAAAATTAAAGCTGTTTTAATGAGGAAAGATATTATCTTATCATGTCGAAAAATCAGATTCCTTATGATTAAAAATAATTTGGTTTCTAAATACAACAAATTAAAATATCGTAATCATAAAACAATGGTTAATAATGACCAAATTAGTAATGTTTTAAATCGTCAATTTAATAACAAAAAACCTAATGAAGTTGTTGTTAGTGATTTAACATATGTGCAAGTTGGAGGAAAATGACATTATATTTGTTTATTAATTGACTTGTTTAATCGAGAAACAATTGGCTATAGTTCCGGACCAAACAAAACCGCTGAACTGGTTCAACAAGCTTTTCATAAAATAACACGACCATTAAATAAAATAACTTTATTTCATACTGATCGTGGTAATGAGTTCAAAAATAAAATCATTGATGAAATTTTAATAACCTTTAATATTAAAAGATCATTGAGTGCGAAGGGTTGTCCTTATGACAATGCTGTGGCTGAAACAACTTACAAAACTTTTAAAACGGAATTTATCAAGGGTAAAAAATTTGAAAATTTAACACAATTAAAATGCAAATTATTTGATTTTGTTAATTGATACAATAATCTTAGAGCACATGGCAGTTTAAATTATTTAACGCCTGTTGAATTTAGAAAATGACAGTCTACATAAAAAGTGTCCAAAAAAGGGTTGCCATACCATGTTTCATCGAGAAATAATTGGCTATAGCGCCAGACCAAACAAAACCGCTAAACTAGTTCAACAAGCTTTTCATAAAATAACACGACCATTAAATAAAATAACTTTATTTCATACTGATCGTCGTAATGAGTTCAAAAATAAAATCATTGATGAAATTTTAATAACCTTTAATATTAAAAGATCATTGAGTGCGAAGGGTTGTCCTTATGACAATGCTGTGGCTGAAACAACTTACAAAACTTTTAAAACGGAATTTATCAAGGGTAAAAAATTTGAAAATTTAACACAATTAAAATGCAAATTATTTGATTTTGTTAATTGATACAATAATCTTAGAATACATGGCAGTTTAAATTATTTAACGCCTGTTGAATTTAGAAAATGACAGTCTACATAAAAAGTGTCCAAAAAAGGGTTGCCATACCAGCTATTAAAGATAATAACTGTATCTATCAAATTGATTTTAATGTCCTTAAATCTTATGATAATAAACTCATCGCCTTATCAACCAACAAAACTGTTAACAGTATTAATTATCTCAATACCGATATTGATATTCGTTACGGTATTAATATTTTTACCTTAACTTTTCCACTTTATCACAAAGATAATACTTCTAAATATAATTTTAAAATTTATGACTTTAATGTGCTTAATTCAACGGCATTTATCCCTGATGGTTCCGCCAATTCAGAATTGGATGACCTAATTCCGCCACCAAATTGCAAATATTCCGGACGATGAATACCAACATTTAATGATATTGGTTGTGCCATTCAAAATGCTGGTATTAAAATGCTAAACTGAATGCTGACAGCGTCACAAATCATTACAATTTTACGCCCGTTAGCAATTATTGCAAAAGCAACAGTTAACTTTTCAACCGCCATTTTTCCAGTTTTTAAAACGGTACCAGCTTTTTATTATACCTTTCAATTTTTAATCGGTTTTGCCATTTTTCTTTTAATTTTGTAGAAAAATCTTGATAAAATAAAAAAAATCATCAACTTGATAATTTTAAAAGGCTTTTATGTAAAATTACTATTTTTACTTTAATTTTTTATACATTAAAATATAATACCGCTGTTTGTTGGTTTCGAGTTAAACCCTTATGTTGGTATTTTCATTTTCAGAGATTTAAATAATTTTGAATATTAGTAAAACCTAAACCATGATAATGAATTAAGGCTTCTTTAAGGCTAGATTATAATTTACTGATTTTATTTAAGTTACGATAACTAGCTTCAGGATTAATTGTTGTTTTAGTTACACATAAAGTAGAATTTGTTTGTTTTGCTACTAAAAAATATAATTTTTGCATATCAGAAGTAATAATTGAATTTTGGTTAATTAATTCTTTGTTCATATTTTCAATAACTCATTGTTTTTGTAAACGTTTGGTGTTTGTGGATTTAACATAAATACTGTTGTTGTTATCAACAGCCATTTAAATACAGCATTTAGTATTAGTTGCGAATGGGTCAAGGCGAATTCTTCGTGGATCAGTTTTATGTTTGAAATTTCCTTTATGAATTTCTTTAATAAATGTTTCATCGATTTGAATTTTACCAGATAATTTTTTAAATTTTAATTGGGTATTTTCTAATTGTTTTGATTTCATTAATTTTTGACGATTATATCAAGCAGTTTTTAATGTATTTTTAATAAAACGAGAAATTGTTTTACTAGATTGCCCCAGCAATGAAATTTGAATCAATAAATTTCATTGTTCATAATTTAAATGACTTCAATAAATAAAATGATTACGAAAAGCGTCAAAACTTGCACGGCAATTTTTACATAAATATTTTTGTTTTCCTTCTGAATTATGTCCATTTTTAACGCAATGGCAAGATTCCCGTTTAGGTCATTTAATACCTTGTGCTTTAAATTTTTGATCAATTTCATTTAAACGTTTTTGTTTTTTTATTAATTCTGCTTGTTGTTTGACTTTTTCATAAAATTCTAAAAATTGATCATCTGTTAAACTATTTACTAGTTATTGAATTATTTTTCCCATAATTATTATCCACCTCTATCATATTAAAAATATACCTAAAATTAAGTATATTCAATAAATATCAAGAGTTTTCGACAAAATTAAAAAAATATTCTCAAAAAATTATTGCTATTACAGGTTCACATTATCCTAATGTTTATATTAAAAAAGTTGCTAACGATATGGTTCAGCAATTAGTTAATCATCAAAAAATTTTAATGACTTCATTTAATGCTGGGGTTGAAATATTAGTTCATCAATTAATTAAAGAAAATAGTATTTCTGGAAATAGTGTGTTTATTATTAATGATAGTAATAATTATGATGCAAACCAACAAGAATTGCTTTTGTATCTTAAAAGATATCATTTAGTAATTAGTGAATATCCGCTTCATATGACAAGAGAAAATATTAGTCCAATTGATAGTAATGTTCAAAAAATCTTATTAGGATTATCAAAAGCATTATTGGTATTACCGTTTGCTGATGAAAAAAATTGTTCACTCATTAGTAGATACTGCTTTTAATGAAAATAAAGATGTTTTTGCAGTTCCTAATCAAATTTATGAGAACTTTGCTACTAATAATCTTATTAAAAATAGTGCTAAATTAGTGCAAACTATTGATGATATTTTATAAACTTGATAAAGTCTTTAAAATGTACTAAAATATTGCCGTATTTATAAAAATATTGAGAATCAAAAGATTCTTTTAAGGAGTAAAGTGTTATGAGTAAAAATGTTGTTATTATGGAGTCGCCAACGAAAACTAAAGCGGTACAAAAGTATCTCGGAGATGATTATACTGTTGTTTCTTCCGAGGGACATATTACCAATTTAGCGAATAAAGGTAAATATTATTTAGGGATTGACTTACAAACATTTACTCCATATTTTCGAATTGAAAGTAAGAAAAAGCCACTTGTTAAGAAATTACAAGGTTGAGTAAAAGATGCCGATAAAATTTTTCTGGCAACTGATCCCGATCGTGAAGGAGAAGTAATTTCATATCATTTAAATGAAGTTTTAAAAATTTAAAGTAAATCCGTTCGGGTGAGTTTTAATGAAATTACTAAAGATATTGTTATTGAAGCATTTAAAGTACCAAGAGAGTTAGATATGAATTTAGTTCATTCACAAGAAGCAAGAAGAATGATTGATCGGATGATTGGTTTTCGGTTAATTAAGTTATTGCAAAATAAAATTCGTTCAAAATCAGCAGGAAGAGTTCAGTCAGTAGCTTTAAAACTTCTTGTGTTGCGAGAAAAAGAACATCAAATTTTTATTCCCGAACAATATTGAACAATTGAAGCTTATTGAAAGCAACATATTTTAAAATTAACAAAATATTTAAATAAAAATATTGAGATTAAAACTGAAGCAGATTCTCAAAATATTATTAAAAATTTAAGTAGTAAATATAAAGTTATTGATATTCAAGAAAAACCTCGAATTAGACAAGCGAATAATCCTTATACTACTTCAACAATGTTATAGGGCGGGTCATCACGATTAAATTTTGCTGATAATAAAACATCTTTATTAGCACAACAATTATATGAAGGAATTGATATTGATGGATTGTTAACAGGATTTATTACTTATCCAAGAACTGATTCAATTCGTTTAAGTGATAAATTTGTTAGTGATACTTTTGCTTTTATTACGGAATCATTAGGTAAAGATTATTTAGGACAAGTAAAAATTACTAAAAAGAAAAACAATGTTCAAGATGCGCATGAATCAATTCGGCCAACAGATATTTTAATGACTCCTGAGAAGGCAAAAAATTATTTAGGTAAAGATCAATTACGACTTTATAAACTAATTTACAATCGGGCGATGGCATCATTAATGGCTCCAGCAAAAATTACGGGAAAAACTAGTATTTTGGATAATAATGATTATGAATTTCGGTTGACAGGACAAACAATTTTATTTTTAGGATTTTTAAAATATTATCAAATTGATGAAGAAGATAATATTAGTATTAAATTACCAGCTTGAAAAATTGGTGATGTGGTAAATATTAAAGATATTAAGGCATTGCAACATTGAACCAAACCAAAAACACGATATAGTGAGGCACGATTAATTAAAACATTGGAAGAATTAGGAGTAGGGCGACCTAGTACTTATGCTCCAATTATGAGAACTTTGCGCGAATGAGGGATATGTTTTATTTGAGAATAAGGCTTTAAAAGCTAGTGAAAAGGGAATTTTAACTAGTGATAAACTGCAAGAGTTTTTTCAAGATATTATTAGTGAATCATATACTTCACAAGTAGAGTCACAATTAGATTTAATTAGTCACGGTGAAAAAGATTATCAAGAGTTATTTGGTTCTTTTTGAGAAAAATTTGAACCTCGTGTTGAAGAAGCTTTTGAAAAAATGGTGGAAGTCGCGATTGAAAAGATGGGTACTAAATGTCCAAGGTGTGATAATGATTTAGTTTATCGTTTTGGAAAGTATGGTAAATTTATTGGTTGTTCAACATTTCCGAAATGTCGTTATATTTCATCATTAAATCCATTTAATTTAGGATTTTGTCCACAATGTATTGAAGGTGAAAAAGTTATTAAAGTTAATCGTCGTAATCAAAAATTTATTGCTTGTAGGAATTATCCTGAATGTGATTTTGTCGAATCTTATGAACAGTCCAAAGATGAAACAGAAAAAACAACATTAGAATAAGTAATTTTTTTAATTTTGCAGAAAACTCTTGATATTTATTGAATATACTTAATTTTAGGTATATTTTTAATGGATTGGATTGGATAGGTTACAATAAGTTGGACCATATTTATGTGGACTTTCAAATAAAATAAAATTATTAAGAAAGTAGGAAGATAAAAATGGGGAAAACTCATATTCAAATGAATTTAAAAAAAATTGTCATGCTTTATCAAAACGGAAAAAGCATTGTTGAAATTATTAAAGAATACGGAATTTCAAAATCAGCCGTATATCAGTGAATTGAAAATTTTAATAATTTTGGGTCATTTAAAGTGCAAGATAATCGCACTGTCGAAGAAAATGAATTAATTTACTTGCGAAAAGAAAACCAACAATTACGAATGGAAAATGATATTTTAAAGCAAGCAGCACTGATAATTGGCAAAAAATAGGAATTATTAACAATAATAAAGAAAAATATCCCGTGCTAAAAATGTGTCAAATATTAAAAATAGCAAAATCAACATATTATTATCAAACTAATAATTGTGTTAAGTATGATGTTAATAATTATGAAGAAGAAGTTATCAGTGCATTTAATAAAAGTCGTAAAATTTATGGTGCTCGTAAAATTAAAGCTGTTTTAATGAGAAAAGATATTATCTTATCACGTCGAAAAATCAGATTTCTTATGATCAAAAATAATTTTTTAATTTTGTAGAAAACTCTTGATATTTATTGAATATACTTAATTTTAGGTATATTTTTAATATGATAGAGGTGGATAATAATTATGGAAAAAATAATTCAAGAACTAGTAAATACTTTAACAGATGATCAATTTTTAGAATTTTATGAAAAAGTCAAACAACAAGCAGAATTAATAAAAAAACAAAAACGTTTAAATTAAATTGATCAAAAATTTAGAGCACAAGGTATTAAATGCCCTAAATGTGAATCTTACCATTGCTTTAAAAATGGACATAATTCAGAAGGAAAACAAAAATATTTATGTAAAAATTGCCGTGCAAGTTTTGACGCTTTTCGTAATCATTTTATTTATTGAAGTCATTTAAATTATGAACAATGAAATTTATTGATTCAAATTTCATTGCTGGGGCAATCTAGTAAAACAATTTCTTGTTTTATTAAAACTACATTAAAAACCGCTTGATATAATCGTCAAAAATTAATGAAATCAAAACAATTAGAAAATACCCAATTAAAATTTAAAAAATTATCTGGTAAAATCCAAATCGATGAAACATTTATTAAAGAAATTCATAAAAGAAATTTCAAACATAAAACTGATCCACGAAGAATTCACCTTGACCCATTCGCAACTAACACTAAATGCTGTATTCAAATGGCAGTTGATAATAATAACAATATTTATGTTAAATCCATAAGCGCCAAACGTTTACAAAAACAATGAGTTATTGAAAATATGAACAAAGAATTAATTAACAAAAATTCAATTATTACTTCTGATATGCAAAAATTATATTTTTTAGTAGCAAAACAAAAAAATTCTACTTTATGTTTAACTAAAACAACAATTAATCCTGAAGCTAGTTATCGTAACTTAAATAAAATCAGTAAATTACAATCTAGTCTTAAAGAAACCTTAATTCATTATCATGGTTTAGGTTTTACTAATATTCAAAATTATTTAAATCTCTGAAAATGAAAATACCAACATAAGGGTTTAACTCCAAACCAACAAACAGCGGTATTATATTTTAATGTATAAAAAATTAAAGTAAAAATAGTAATTTTACATAAAAGCCTTTTAAAATTATCAAGTTGATGATTTTTTTTATTTTATCAATAGTTTTCGACAAAATTAAAACATTTTTCTAATAATATTAAGGATTTTCGTGTAATATATATATATATATAATTGAAAAAATAAAGTAATAAAGGAGTTAAAATAATGAAAATTTTAAATATAATAGCTCTTTCAACATTAACAATATTACCAATAATTGGCTGTTCTAAAAAAGAAAATAAATCAGTAGAACAAAAAAATAAAGTTCATGATTTTGAAATCAGAAATCTAGAAAAATTGAGGTTTTGAATTTCGAATTCAACAAATAATATTACATAAGTTCAAATAAATAAAATAGATAATAACAATCTAAATGAAAAATTACCAGAATTAAGAAATTTAGAAAACCTTATTTTCTTATTTACACAAAAATTACAAAATAATCAGAGCAAACAAGATAAAATTAGGCAACTAATAAATACAGACAGCCAAGAAACCGCCATGCGAAATACATGAGTAATTAATAAAAAAATAACAATTAAAGCACAAGGTACAAATTTAGATGACTTCAAATATGATAGTTTAGGAAATATTGGTCCTACTTATGATGATAATAAAATAGATTACATATTAAGAAGTACAAATAATTTTAAAATTGAAATTGAAAATCCTTAATAACTAAATTCAAAAACTGTTAAAATTACTACTTCCAAAAAATAGTTTTCTATGACGATAATGCTCTTAAACAACTTTTTCATTTTTTATATTTTGGCAAAATAAAAAGGCAGTATTTAAATTTAAATACTGCCTTAAATTAAAATTTGAACTCAGATTATTCTACATAACACATATAAGAAATATTTTTCTCTTTTAATTAAATTTACTCTATTCCTAGTCAATCGCCTTCGGTGTTGGTTATAATGACAAAACCATCATTTTCATTATCTAATATTTCAAAATAACCATTTATTTCTTCGAAATGAAGTACTATTATTTTTAAAAAAGTGTTGAAATCTTCATTTGTGACACTTCCGCCTCAACCAGAATGGTCATTTATAACAAATTTATTTTTAATAATTTTTATAATGTTGGCTTGTGAATTTTTATTTTGTTTGATTTCATTTCATGTGTTTTTGTTAATTTTAATTTTTAATTTATCATGGGCTAGAAATTTATATCATTTTTCAATGTTATCATAAACATTATGATGAATTGAAGTTGGCAACGCAATATCAGATGTTGCATGATGATGAAAAGCAAAATACATTCATGTTCCTGCAATTGCTAATCCTCCAATTACTAAGGATAACCCTAGAGTTTCTGGAGCTAAAGCGGTCGCAGTACCGCATTACCGACTTCCCCGGCTATAACCCCGCCTTCAACTGCTGCTGTTTCGGCAACAGTAATTGTTTCTGCAGCGGCTAAGCTTTCTCTTGCGCTTGTTGATAAGAGCGGAGTCATTTCCATTGCTTCTGCATTTGTGACACTAGTGGCAGCAGGGCCGCTAATAGTCATTTTGGTTCCATAAGCTGTTAATGCCCCTCCACTTAAAGCTGCTAATCCAGTATTTGTTAATTTTTCTTTAAAAGTTTTTTTATCATTTTCAGATAATGTTTGATAATAACGATTAATTTCATTTAATTTTTTTAATTTTTCTTCTTTTGAAAGAGCGTTGTATTTATTTATTGCCTTGGTAGCTGTTATTTGTGCATTGATAATATTTTTGTTTATTGGTTTATTTACTACAGGTACATTTTGCTTGATTTTATTATTGTTTTTAATTAAGTTAATTTCTAAATTTTCATCATTTTTTAAACTTTTTTCTTCTGTTTTTTTATCTACAAAATGATATTCATCTTTTTGTAATGGGGTTGTTGGTGGTAAATTATTTGGTCTTTTTGTTGTATCAACTACCGGGATATTTCCCTGATTGCCATTAATAGCAATAGGGTGATTTGTTCGTTCTTCTTCTGGTGTTAAAGCAAAATTATAATGAGTTCCACCACTAACATGAGATACTGCTATATTATTATTTGCATTTTGATGCACGGGTTGATAAGGACCATCATTATCTACACTAATATTATCATTGATAAGATTATTCATTGCTATTATTTCTGGTGTCCCCCCTCGTGTTGAAGGTTGTCTCATTCTTATTAAGTAATTATCGATATTAACTTCATTATTTTCAATAATATTAATAAGATTTCGAAATGTTTGATTTTGGTTTTCTAATAATAAATTTTTTTGTCTATCTAAATTGTCTCTGATATAATCGATAACACGATTGCGAAAGGCAACTCTTACTAAATTATTTGCTGCCTGATCTTTGTATCATAATTGATTTAAATCTCTATTATCTTCTAAATCATATTGTTGTAGTAATTTTTGAATATGTAATAAATATTTTAAATTTTCTTCACCAAATAATTGGATAAATCGATTTCCAAATTCTTCATTATTATTTCTCTCCGACAATAAGTAAGATGTTGATACCGATCAAAACAAACAACTATCGTACTTAGGAACATCATATGTTGGCTGTAATAATGTTTTTAATTCTTTTTGAGTTTCTTTTAAATTGTTTTTAATTTTTATTTTTTGTTCTTGTGTTAAATTTTGTTAATTTTTTAGTAATTTATTACATAATTGTATTTTTGTCTTTAAATTCTGAAATTTTCTTAAAAAATATTCCACTTCTGTATTATTTGTTTTTTCTGCAATATTTAAAGCTGTGTCATTATTGTTATTTTTAGCATTAACATCAGCATCATGAGCAAGTAATAATTTTACAATTTCTGTACAACCATTTTGTGCCGCATAATGTAAAGGGGTGTTTTTATCCATATTTTCTGCGTCTACATCAGCACACCATGAGCAAGCAACTCTTTAACAATTTCTAAGTGACCGTCATGTGCGGCACGATGTAAAGGAGAAGGAATAGCGTGTCCAATATCTTGTGTATTAACCTCAGCACCATTCATTATTATTTACATTAATAAGTTCTGATTTTTTTGTAATTATTAATTCAAGTAAGTCTAAATTGCCTTCTGAAATTACTGACCTTATTAAATTATAATTATGATCTGTATTTATAAATTTTAATATGTTTTTATATCCTGTTTTTAGAAATTTAATTTCATCTTTACTTGCTTCGAATAAATTTTCAAGAAATTGTAAAATTACATTTATATATTCTTTATTTTTATAATTTTCAATTATAATCTCAATTTTAGGTTTAACCTTTGTTTCTCAATTTTGATTTGTTTTCAATGATGCTTCAAAAATTTCGTTTAGTTCTTTATAATTTTCACTTAAAAAATTTGAAACAATAATTCGTTCATTTAATTTTTTAAAAATTTCTTTTCTTTTTTGTTCTAAATTTTTACTAGCCGCTATTCAACCACCTATTAATTGTGGTTCATAATCTTTTCACTTAAGTGAATTAATTTTACCATCAAATATTTTTTGAACATTTGTTGGAATATTTTTAAATTCAACTTTTTGACCATTTTTTTCATAATTAAAACATTTAAGATAAGGACCAAAACGCATTGCTTTGCTAATGATAAAAATTAATCGCGCTAACTTATCTTTTATTGTTTGAATTTCTTCTTCTGTTCTTGTTGAATCATGAGTATAATTTGATAAATTTGCAATTATTTTATTTAAATTTTCTTTATTAATATTAATATTTTGATTCACGGCATTTAGGCCTTTATTTTGATATGACCCATTATAATTTAATTGATTTTTATTTATTGAATATTTTTTATTATTTCTTCATTTATTTTATTTTATTTGATTTTTTTATGTTGAATTGTATGAATATTACTTTGAATAATTGAATTTATTTCATTAAATATACTATCTCATTCATAGCTCTCTATAAAATTCATACTTTTTTTAAAAAACTTATAGTTTCTTTTTTTATTTCTTGAATTTTCTGATAATTATTATTACACAATGTCACATATTTTAATATTTTTT
Organism: Spiroplasma endosymbiont of 'Nebria riversi'; assembly: GCF_018831625.1. Lineage (GTDB taxonomy): Bacteria > Bacillota_I > Bacilli_A > Mycoplasmatales > Nriv7 > Nriv7. The sequence goes on along the minus strand of NZ_CP065193.1, from coordinate 127,723 downwards.
GTTTTATCTCATCATCTTTACAACTATTGGCAATTTCATCAAACTTATTATCATTTATAAGACTTATAGTTTTTTTATTTTCTTCATAATTTTTACTCAATTCACTTTTTAGTTGTTTTTTACGTTTATCAATTTCTTTGATTATATCTTTATTATTTTTAATTTTTTCTAAATCTAATGATTTAACACCATCCTCTATTTTTTCTCATTCATCTAATTGCTTTTCAAATTTCTGTTTTTCCTTTTATCATTAATTAAGACTTTTTTCTTCTTTAAAGTAAAAATAATGATTTTGATTATTGATAAATCCTTGTAGGTAAAAATTATCTAAATTAATTACTAGTTTTATCTCCTTGCTTTTATCACTATTTTTTAAGATTAAGATTCTTATTTTATTTGCACCAAATTCTCTTAATTGTAGAATTTCATCTAATTTTTCTATAATTTTAATATTAGCGCCGCGTTCTTTTATTTTTGCTAGTGTTTCAAATTTATCTGTCGTAACAATTTCTTCGTTATTTATTATTCTTAACGGATCAATTTGGTTATTTTTCATAAAGTCTTTTAACATTTTTTGAATATTTTCAGAATAATTTTTATCTAAAGTAATTTCTTTTTCAATAATATCAGTTTGAGCTGGTGGTGCTTGTCTTTTTTGGCGCGTTAATGTTTCTAGACTGTTTTTAATTTTATCTTTATTGTTATTAGGCTTATTGGTGGCTGATGGTCCTGCTGCATTGCTGGTTATCAAAATTATTCCTAGTAATTCTAAAAGTTTTTTCATACTAACTAAATTCTTTTATTGAATTTTTGCTAACTAATAAATTTTTATAGTAACGATCCGTGCCACCCTTAAATTTATAAAATTTAATTAATATAAATTAATTATAAATCATCAATAAGAATTTTTATCATTTTTTCAGTTTATTGAATACTAAAATTTGTTAAAGTTGCTATCAAGAAAGGTAATTTATTATGTTAAAAATTAATAATAATGTAAAAAACTTAGAAAACAAGCATTGATTCAGCTTATTTGCAACCCATAAAAACATGTACACCAATAAATGCAAACAATTAGCTAATAAATATGAAAAATTAGATGAATACCTATATTTATATCATTATCGTTTAAAACAAAGTTATAAAGTAGTTCATTTTTCTTCAAGAACAATTATTACAATTTTTGGTGAAGTTACTTTTAAACGACGCCGATATAAATATTGAAATCAAAAATCAGGTAAATTTGAATACGTATGTTTGGTAGATAAAGAAATTGGTCTATTATCCAAACAACGCATTTATTTTGATGTCCAATTTAAAGTTTTAAGTCTTTTGGGCGATGGTAAACGCTATCGTGATGTTGTAGATGTTCTAAATCATTGTTATATTTCAAAAGCTAGTATTTCAAATATTTTAAATAAATATGATATTGCTGAATATTTCCAACTAGCAGAAAAAGAAACTAAAACTAGAATTGATGTCAAAAATAAGGATTTATATATTCAACTAGATGAGACATTTTTATCGACATTAGATCAGAAAGTTAAACAAGACCAAAGAATTCGTTTAGTTACTTTTCATACCGGACATAAAGAAAAAAAATACAAAAATGCCCGTAGAGAATTAGAAAACAAACGAGGTCGTTTTCTAATGTTAAAAGTTGGTAAACGAATAAATACAACGGATTATCATGATTTATTAATTAAGGAATTACAAAAACATTATGTGAATATTAATTATGACAGAATAATTGTTTGCGGCGAAGGCGCTACTTGAATTAGAGAAATTTCCAATAGTTTTGGTAATGTTAGATATATTTTAGATGGTTATCATGATATTAAAAAATTAAAACAAACTGCATTTAATATTATTTTTGAAAATCGTAAAGTAACACTAAATAGTTGAATTAAATTATATAAGAAACAAATTTAAGGGAAGCGAGTAATTATTTCAGTAATAATAAGCAAGGTATTCATCATCAAAATTTAGAGTGAAATATCGGTTGTAGCATTGAAAGTGATGTATCACATTTGGTAAAACAACAATTAGGATATGGAGCGAAAATATATAATCATAAGAATTTAAATAATCTATTACATTTAAGAATGGCAAATTTAAACAAATTAAATGTATTACATTATATTAATGAAAATATTAATTCAGAAATAGAAATCAGAAAAGAAATATATAAAAATTCATTATGAAATAAATATAATAATAAAAATGATGATAGTTGAATTAATTATAAAGGTAATGCTGTAACAAATAAATATAATAGATTTAAGTAAGTAAAAATATTAGTTAAAATTTAATAAAATTAATAATTTTTTATTGTTTAAAAATTCAATAATATGATAAAATGGTAATGAATAAAAATGAAAATAACAAGAAAGGTATGGTTAGTTTAGTAATTAAATAATATAATTAGTTGATTGTTTTGCTTCTTCAAAGCAATACCTAAGAAAACTAAACGCGACCAATTAAAATCATTTTTTAATAACACACACCCCCAGGAGAATTAAATAATTTTTTCTAAGGTAGGTCTCCTGACTTAATTTCAACCACTAATTATGCCTTCTCAAAAATAACTTTTCAATTACTTATATAATTAATGTCAATATTACAGTTGCTGGTACAGTTTTAGAATCACACTAAATTCCCTTTTAATAATTACATTAAATGCAATTAACCTTATAAAAAATATTTTTATTTATTTATAAAATAACCTTACAATAAAAATAACTAACTCACATTTATTTTTAAAATATTTTTTAAAAATAAAATAATCAGAATATAAAAAATACTATAAAGAATTTCTTCATAGTATTAATTATCTTCGTAATTAAGCAGCAACTGCTACAGCATCAGTAATAACATCAGTGGATGTTATTGTTGAATTAGAATTAAAAATAAAGTCATATACTTCTTCATAATGTTTAATCGGAATAATTTTTAATTCATTTAACACCTCGTTAGGAATATCATCTAAATCTTTCATATTTTTATCAGGTATTAAAATTGTACTAATCCCACTGCGATGAGCAGAAATTGATTTTTCTTTTAAACCACCAATTGGTAAAACATTCCCTCGTAAAGTTATTTCCCCGGTCATTCCAACATCACTAGATACAGGTCTTTTAGTTAAAGCAGAAATTATTGCTGTTGTTATTGTAATCCCCGCTGAAGGTCCGTCTTTAGGTACTGCCCCTTCAGGAACATGAATATGAATATCATTATTACTAAAAAACTTGGAATCAATATTAAACTTCTTACTATTAGCTTTTAAATAATCCAAAGCAATATTTGCTGATTCCTTCATAACGTCACCTAAAGTTCCTGTTAAAACCAACTGTCCTTTACCTGAAAAGAAATTTACTTCCATTGAGAGAATATCGCCACCAAAAGCAGTATATGCTAAACCAGTAGCAACACCAATTTGGGCTGTTCCTTCTTTTTCAGTATATTCAAACTTATGTTTACCTAGATATTGTTTAACCTTTTCAATATTCACTAATTCATCACTTAAATGTTTAGCTAAATAACGAACAATAAACTTTCTCGCAATTTGATGCAAACATCGCTCTAACTGTCGTACACCAGCTTCACGAGTATAATATTTAATAATTTTTTTAATTGCACCATCTTCAAATTTTAATAACTGCTGATTTAAACCATTACCTTGCAATACTTTAGCAATTAAATGATTTTTAGCAATTTCCATTTTTTCAATTTCTGTGTAAGATGATAATTGAATAAGTTCCATTCGGTCTAATAATGGTTCGGGAATATCTTCCATATAATTAGCCGTAGCAATAAACATTACTTTTGATAAATCATAATTTTCTTCTAAGTAATGATCAGAAAACTCAAAATTTTGTTCTGGGTCTAATACTTCCAACATTGCACTAGCGGGGTCACCGCGATAATCATTAGCCATCTTATCAATCTCATCAAGCAAAAATAAAGGATTAATACTTTTAGCTCGTTTCATTGATTGGATTATTCTTCCTGGCATTGAACCAATATATGTTTTTCGATGACCACGAATTTCTGATTCATCACGAACACCACCTAATGATAACTTCACAAAATTTCTTCCTGTTGCTTCAGCAATTGACTTAGCAAGTGATGTTTTTCCTACTCCGGGAGGACCTACTAAACAAATAATTTGTCCTTTTAATGATTTAGTCATTTGTTTAACAGCTAAATGTTCAATAATTCGTTCTTTAACTTTTTCCAAACCATAATGATATTTATCTAAAGTTTGTAAAGCAAATGGTAAATCCTCAATTTCTTCCTTTTCTTCATGTCAAGGAATTGCCATTACCCAATCAATGTATGTTCTAATAATATTAGCTTCACTTGATGCTTGCGGCATCATTTCATAACGATTAATTTCTTCCTTAACACGAACTTTAATATTCTCAGGAAATGGTTCTTTTTGAAGACGATCTAAATATTTCTTCATCTCGTTACTATCGTCATCAATTTCACCTAATTCTTCTTTAATTGCTTCAAGTTTTTCTCGTAAATAAAATTTCTTTTGCTGTTCATCAATTCTAACTTTAATTCTTTCAGAAATATTTTGATCAATTTCACCAGTTTGCTTGTGACTATTAACATTATCAACTAAAAGATTCAAGCGTTGCTCAACATTTAACTCTTCTAAAATAGCTTGTTTTTTATTTAACGGTAAAAAAGGTAAAAACTGTGCTAATGTATCAATTACTTCTCCAGGACTACTATTAATATTTACCTTAATCTCTTGTAAGATATCTTCAGGAAGACCTTCTTGCATTTCCAATAATCCTGTTAAATTATTAGTAATTTTTTGGACTAATTCTTCAACACTACCTTCATGATTTGATTCTAAAACCTCAATATCACTTTCATAATAAGCGCCATTATCTTTTAAATTCAGCAATTTAACCCGATTGAGTGACTTAAAATTAACCGTAAACGAACCTTCTTCTCAAACTTTTTTTATTTTTAACTTAGCAATAACTCCAACATCAAATATTTCATCAATTGTTGGTTCATCATCTAAAGGTTTTTTTTGTGACACTAAAATAACTTGATTATTAAAATTACCCTTAGCCACTTCAATAGTCTTTAATGATTTATTACGACCAATTTCTAAAACCTGCTCAAATCCGGGATAAATATAACTACCTCGTGTAACCAAAACAGGAATATTTTCCAAAGACTTTATTTGTTCTTTATCTATCATTATGATACCTCCATAAAACAGATTTACTTAATTATATAATAAAAATTTAGCACTTGCAATATTAAAGTGCTAAATCTATTTTATCCATTATTCTCATAAAGAAAATTTAATAACCTACGATGTTTTAAACCTTCTTCAACAATACTAGTATCCATAATTTTTTCTTTAGCTTCTTCTGGTGTCATCTTATAAAACTTAGCAAACTCAATAATTTCTTGTTCTACCTCATCGTTACTAACTTGAATTTTTTCTTGCTTCATAATTTCTTGTAAAATTAAATAATTACTAATTTTTGTTTTAGCGTCGCCGCGTAACTCCTTTTTAATATCTAATTCAGTTAATTTAGTTAACTTCAAATATTCTTTTAAATCAATATTTTGTTCTTTTAACTTCTGCTCAAATTCACCTTGAAGATTTAATACTTCTTTATCAATAATTGATTGAGGAATATGAATCGTTGCTGTTTTAGAAATTTCTAATAATAAATTATTAATAAACTCATCTTTAATTTCTTCTTCATTTTTCCTGATCAAATTTTCTTTAATAAAATTTTTTAATTGTGCTAAATCTTCAATACCATCAATATTAGCATCTTTTGCTAACTCATCATTAATTTCTGGAACAATCTTATTTTTAATTTCTTTAATCTTAACTTTAAAAGTTACTTCTTTCCCTGCTAAATCTGGTTGTAAATAATCTTTAGGAAACGATACAAGTAAATCCTTTTCTTCACCAGCCATCAATCCAATCATTTGTTCTTCAAAACCAGGAATAAACTTTTTTGAACCAATTTCTAAACTAAAATTTTCTGCTTTTCCACCAGCAAAAGACTTACCATCTTTAAACCCTTCAAAATCAAAAATAACAACATCACCATTAGTAATCTTATCTTCTTTAATTTCTAAAATAACTGATTTTTCTTGTAACTGACTAAGTGCCTGATTAATATCCTCATTATTAACAATATTTGCCATTTTCTCAATTTTTATATTTGTATATTTTTCAACTTTAACTTCCGGCTTTAAATCAAATTCAAAAGAAATAGTATATTTTTCCATTGACAAAACATCAATATTTCAACTTGGCTGATTAAAAGGTTTCAATGGATCATCTTTTAATAAAGCAAATTTTCACGCTTTATCAGCTGCAATATCATGAGCTTCATTCAAAATTTGTGCTTCACTTAAATATTTTTGTACCATCGCTTCTGGCGCTTTGCCTTTACGAAAACCTGGTATTTGTAAACGGCCTTTCAACTTATTTGTTACCTTTTCAATAGTATCTTCTCATTCTTCTTTTTCAAATTCAATAATATACTTTCCTTTATTTTCTTCAATATTTTTTTTACTTGTAAATTTCATCAAATATCCTCCTATATTTCAATGATTTAATTATACCCTTGATTAATTACTAAATGCAATTAAACTTTAACAAATATCCAATAATAAATCTTAAAAAATTTGTTCTTTCTCAATTTGTAATAAAAATCTTTCAGTAAGAACAACATCAGTTTTTAAATTTTGACAAATCTGTTTTAGCTTACATTCATCATCACCTTGCATAATTTGTGCTTTATAAAAAATAGCACTAACTACCGCAGGAAGATCCGCCATTAATGGCAAATTAGGATATTGACTATATCAATAATTTTCTCATAAGTATCAACAAACCTGTTCTAAACTAGGATTATCATTATAAACAAAATTACTTAAAATAGTTTTAACTTTTTTAGTACATTCATCAAGATGAAATTCAGAAATCAATATCGGATTAACAAAATACTGACCATGTGTTTTTTGAACAATAAACACCTCATCAATATCTTGTCTTTTTAAAACTATTAACAAATGCGTTTTATTTTCATTTCTAAACAATGAATTTTTTAGATAATCTCGTAATGTTGATAATATTTTTCTAGCATTTTGCTCTTCTAAAAAATTAAACGCTACTAAATGAATTTCTTCATCAAACGGATTATTAATAATTTCTTTAATTGTCTCTAAATCTCATTGCTTAATATTTGGTTTTTCTTTTGTTAACTGTTGAATTTCATCATAAAGTTTAATAATTTGTTGTTCATATTTTTTTGGTATATAAGGTAAATCTAATTCAAATTTTAACTTAACTTTCGCTTGTTCATAGTTTTCATTAGCAATTAACTGTTCAATTTTTTTAATAAAAAAAGTATAATATTTATTATTCATTAAACTTATTCACCAACATTTTTATTTTAAATGGCGCCCATGAAGAGACTTGAACTCTTGACCCTGCGCTTAGAAGGCGCATGCTCTATCCAACTGAGCTACATGGGCACATTTTATACTACATAAAAAATAATAACATTATTAGCTTTAAACTGCAATTATTTTAAATAAAAGATGGAGTAAAGTTTATTGGGGTTATTAGATTATGTTTTGAAAATTAATTCTTAAATATAAGAATTAATTGCAACTATGAGTACGGAACTCATCAGACTTTTCTTTTCACAAAATAATTATAACCTAAAAAGTATTTTTAAACAGCAAAAAAAGTTTTAATTTTGTCGAAAACTCTTGATAAAATAAAAAAAATCATCAACTTGATAATTTTAAAAGGCTTTTATGTAAAATTACTATTTTTACTTTAATTTTTTATACATTAAAATATAATACCGCTGTTTGTTGGTTTGGAGTTAAACCCTTATGTTGGTATTTTCATTTTCAGAGATTTAAATAATTTTTAATATTAGTAAAACCTAAAACATGATAATGAATTAAGGCTTCTTTAAGACTAGATTGTAATTTACTGATTTTATTTAAGTTACGATAACTAGCTTCAGGATTAATTGTTGTTTTAGTTACACATAAAGTAGAATTTTTTTGTTTTGCTACTAAAAAATATAATTTTTGCATATCAGAAGTAATAATTGAATTTTGGTTAATTAATTCTTTGTTCATATTTTCAATAACTCATTGTTTTTGTAAACGTTTGGTGTTTGTGGATTTAACATAAATATTGTTATTATTATCAACTGCCATTTGAATACAGCATTTAGTATTAGTTGCGAATGGATCAAGGTGAATTCTTCGTGGATCAGTTTTATGTTTGAAATTTCCTTTATGAATTTCTTTAATAAATGTTTCATCGATTTGGATTTTACCAGATAATTTTAAAGGACGCATAAATTTTTGTTAGGTAGGTAAAGATTTGAATAAGTATTAAGGCAGTCAGCAATGATTGTCTTTTTATTTTATGAGGTGTTAAAATTTTGTTCTTTGAAAATTAAATACAAGTGAATTAATAATGTTGGTATGTATTAAAGCACGATAAATTGTGGGTGGTCGCCATAACCAAAAGAAGTTTACCAGTTGATAGATAATGCCCTATTAGCTATAGCAATTTGTTTCATTTTGCAATAAAAAAATGAATGGGTGGATTTCCTAAAAATATACACGCTATTAAATTAGTTCCAAGGGTAGGGCGCGGATATTAAAGTGTAGAAATTCCTATATAGGGGTATTTTAAGTTTAAAATTATTCAAATATTTATCTAATTAAAAAACAAAATTTAATAACAAAGCTTATTAAACACTTAAATCTGCGATATATAAGTGTTTAAAAAACTAAGTTAACTAACTTAGTTAATATAACTTAGTTTATCTATAAGAAAGGTAACTTACTATGAAAAACATTGAAAACATTTTCTTAAATACTAAGAAATATCTTTTAAAAGAAACACAAAACGCAATGCTTATTAAAGCGCCAAAAATTCCGTGATTTAATAAACAAATCGGTATTTGGTTTCCAAGGCGATTTGTTTATAAAGGAAAATATGAAAATTCAATTTGCATTGGAAAAATAAAAGATAATAAATATCAAGTAATTTCAATTAATCAAAAAGAAAATGAAACCAAATTAATTAAGGGACAAGAATTATTAAGCTTCTTCATTGCCGAAAAAGAAAACAACAAAAAAGATATAAATTATAACTATTTTAAAGGAGTAGACAACTATAACAAAGATTATTTTATTCAAATTGGTTTCTTTTATCGCTTGGTAATTACTTTTTATCCAAAAAAATACTTAATTAATGTTACTGGTAATTCAGAATTATTACTAAGAAGTCATTTTTTTACTTTTGATAAAAAAACGCACCAAGAAAATTATAATGCCATTAACAACAACAATAGTATCTACCAAATTGATTTTAATGTTTTAAAATCCTATGATAATAAACTGATTACCTTGCCAACCAGCAAGACTGCTAACAGCATCAATTACCTTAATATGGACATTGATATTCGTTATGGTAGTAACATTTTTGCCTTAACATTTCCGCTTTATCATAAAGGAAACAACTCTAACTACAATTTTAAAATCTATGACTTTAATGTATTAAATTCCACGACCTTTACCCCTGATGGTTCCGCCAATTCAGAATGAGATGATTTAATTCCGCCAGCAAATTGCAAATATTCTGGACGATGAATACCTACTTTTAACGATATTGGTTGTGCCATTCAGAATGCTAGTATCAAAATGTTAAACTGCTGACGGCATCACAAATCATTACGATTTTACGACCATTAGCAATTATTGCAAAAGCAACAGTTAATTTTTCAACTGCGATTTTTCCGGTTTTTAAAACAGTACCGGCCTTTTACTATACTTTTCAATTTTTAATTGGTTTTGCCATCTTTCTAATGATTTTAAGGATTTTCGTGTATTATATATATAATATATATTGAAAAATAAAGTAATAAGGGAATTAAAATAATGAAAATTTTAAATATAATTGCTCTTTGAGAATTAACAATATTGCCAATAGTTGGATGTTCCAAAAAAACAAATGAAATAATAATACCTAAATTAAAAAAAAGTAATCAAGTATCTGAAATTAACTTAACAGAAGCGGAATTTACAATATGAAAAAATGAAACCCCTTATAAGCCTGCACCAGCGTGAAAAACCGAAGTGCAATTTTCATTAAATGATATAGAGAAGCAATCAGGAATAAACCCAATAAATCCTGTAGAAGAGTTATGAGACAATAAAGGACGAATTCAAAGTTATATTAATCAAAATCAAATTAATATTATTAAAAAACTTAACGAATTACAAATAAATACAAAATGAACAGAAGTTGGAAAAGAATAAAAACAAAATATCAAAATAAAAAAGATTAAAATAAAATTTGAATATTAAAAAGATACTTTTGCCGGCGTAATATGAAACTGGTGAAAAAAACTAGAATTTAAAGCCGAATTAAAAAAATAATGGGACTGTAGTACAATTAACTGTGTCTCCAAGTAATTAACTTAAATTCACTCTGTGGCCCCCCTAAAAAAAATTAATGTGAAATCGCACTACCACAATTTTGAATTGGCATCGTTCATTTCTTAACCATATTTTGAAATGCTAAATAGCATATTTTAAAAACTGTAACTACCCAAAGAAAGATGGCTTTTTACGATAACAACACCTTTGAACAACTAAGCAACTTTTCATTTTTTCTCCTTTCTATTTTAACAAAATAAAAAAGCAACAATATTAAATTGTTGCTTCTAAAATTTATTTATATTACACTTCCTTAATTTTTATTTTCACAAGCAACTAAAATAGTTGTACTTGTTCCAATTAAAGTTATTATTTTAAATAGCTAATATCGTTTTTATAAAACCTTATACTATAGTAGTAACTGTATTTGTTCTTACTGGCCCTTCTCTTTCTGATGAAAAAATGCTTTCCCATTAAATGTTATGTTATCATTGTTTTTATCTATAATAATTTCATTGGATAATAAACTATATTTTTGTAAAATTTGCATTACTTCTGTAATTGATAATATAACTATTTGTTCTTTATTGTTATCATCAATTATTTTGGCAGTAATATTTCCTGTAATTTTTTGTTTTAAATTTAATATAACTTTAGATGTAATTATTCTTGCTGGATAAGTAATTTTTAATTTTTCATTGGGATTAAGTTCAAATTTATCAGCGTGTTCCTTAAAAATACTTAAAATTATTTCTTGTTCTTGTTTATTTGTGTTTGATAAATCAAATTAATTTGATAATGTATTAATGATTTCAGAATTTTTATTATTTATATTTGTAAAATCTGTTAATTTCATTTCATCATCAGAATTTATGTTTCAACCATTTAATTTATTTTCTTGTTTTGTTTTAGTTAATCCTGTTGTAATTTGAAATACTAATTTTGATTTTGAATTATATTCACAAGCAGATACATTAAATGATCTTGTATTTGGAGTTTTATTTATGATTTCTCTATCAGAACATACATTTTTAGGAACATTAGATCATAAAAATGAATTTTCTTGTTTTGTTATTTCAGTATTTGAAAAATTTAAATTATTAGTATCAATATATTTTATTTCTTTAAATTTTAAATTTGGATTTTCATCTTGAAATTTAAAAAATAATGCTTTTTTAAGAAATTCATTTAAATTAATAATTTTATTTTGTTGATTATCAATTGAATAATGTATTTTTATATTATTATCATTATTTAAATTATCTTTTATCTTTACTATAGCTAAATTATTTGTTTTGCTAATAATTTCTAATTGTGAAATATCTAAATCAGGATTTAAATAATTTAATTCACTTAAAATTATATTATCAAAATTATTACTAATTTTTCCTAAATTAGAATTTAAATCATAATTACTGTATTCATAAACATTTTTATCTGATGAACCAATATATAATTTATTATTTAAAATAGCCCCCGAAGAAGCGGTTCGCGCATTTGTTGTCATAACAATTTTTTGTTTTCCTGTTACCGGATTATATTCATAAACATTATTATCATCTGAACCAAAATACAATTTATTATTTAAAACAACTCCAGAAGATTCAATTCAAACATTTGTTTTAATAACAGTTTTTTGTTGGCCTGTCGCTGGGTTGTATTCATAAACATTATAATCTTCTGAACCAAATTAAAGTTTATCATTAAAAAAAAGACCTGAAGAATAAATTATTCCATTTGTTTTAATAATAATTTTTGTTCTATTTATTTTATTATTTTCATCATTGCTTCGTTTTTGTCTTTTATAATTTATTTTTTCTAATTTAATTTGTTGTTCTTTTGTTGGATAAGGACTATTGGCAACAAAAACCGCTACTCCACTACTTGCTGTTGTTATTGTACTTAATAAACTAAGTAATTTTTTCATTTATTAAATCCTTTTTATGAATTTTTACTAATTAATAAATTTGTTGAACAATAAACACCCTTCCTTAAATTTTTAGAGTCTAATTATTACAAATTGATTATAAATCATCAAATAAGAATTTTTATCATTTTTTCAGAATATTGAATACTAATTCTAGAAAAACATTTATCTTTAAAAAAGAAAAATAAGTTAACTAAATTTAACTTTGTTAAAATTACTCTACCAAGAAAGGTTATTTTTTATGTTAGAAATTAATAATAATGTAAAAACCTTAGAAAACAAGCATTGATTCAGTTTATTTATAACCCATAAAAATATGTACACCAACAAATGTGAACAATTAGCTAATGAATATGAAAAATTAGATGAATACTTATATAAATATCATTATCGCTTAAAACAAGGTTATAAAGTAGTTCATTTTGCATCAAGAACAATTATTACAATTTTTGGTGATGTTACTTTTAAACGACGCCAATATAAATATTGAAATCAAAAATCAGGTAAATTTGAATATGTATGTTTATTAGATAAAGAAATTGGTTTATTACCTAAACAACGCATTTATTTTGATGTTCAATTTAAAGTTTTAAGTCTTTTGGGTGATGGTAAACGCTATCGTGATGTTTTAGATGCTCTAAATCATTGTTATATTTCAAAAGGTAGTATTTCAAATATTTTAAATAAATACGATATTGCTGAATATTTTCAACTAGCAGAAAAAGAAACTAAAACTAGAATTGATGTTAAAAATAAGGATTTATATATTTAACTAGATGAGACATTTTTAGCGACATTAGATCAGAAAGTTAAACAAGACCAGAGAATTCGTTTGGTTACTTTTCATACCGGAAATAAAGAAAAAAATTATAAAAATGCTCGTAGAGAATTAGAAAATAAACGAGGTCATTTTCTAATGTTAAAAGTTGGTAAACGAATAAATACGACGGATTATCGTGATTTATTAATTAGAGAATTACAAAAACATTATGTGAATGTTAATTATGACAAAATAATTGTTTGTGGCGACGGGGTTACTTGAATTAGAGAAATTGCCAATAGTTTCGGTAATGTTAGATATATTTTAGATGGTTATCACGCTATTAAAAAATTAAAACAAACCGCATTTAATATTATTTTTGAAAATCGCAAAGTAGCAATAAATATTTGAATTAAATTATATAAGGATGGAAATCCTCAAGAATTAATCAAAAACATTCGTAATGTTGCGAAAAATGAATTAAATAAAGATATTAAAACAAATTTAAGAAAGGCTAGTAATTATTTCAGTAATAATAAGCAAGGTATTCATAATCAAAATTTAGAATGAAATATTGGTTGTAGCATTGAAAGTGATGTGTCACATTTGGTAAAACAACAATTAGGATATGGGGCGAAAATATATAATCATAAGAATTTAAATAACTTATTACATTTAAGAATGGCAAATTTAAACAAATTAAATGTATTACATTACATTAATGAAAATATTAATTCAGAAATAGAAATCAGAAAAGAAATATATAAAAATTCATTATGAAATAAATATAATAATAAAAATGATGATAGTTGAATTAATTATAAAGGTAATGCTGTAACAAATAAATATAATAGATTTAAGTAAGTAAAAATATTAGTGAAAATTTAATAATAATTAATAATTTTTATTGTGTAAAAATTCAATAATATGATAAAATGGTAATGAATAAAAATGACAACAACAAGAAAGGCGGGGTTAGTTTAGTAATTAAATAATATAATTAGCTGATTGTTTTACTTTTTCAAAACAATACCTAAGAAAACTAAACGCGACCTTTTCATAATTTGAATTTGCTTTTTTTTTTAAAAAAAGTTTAAAATTGTCTTGCATTGTTTTATAAAAGTTGAGGTTTAATTTATGAAAAGAAAAATAATGAAATATTGAGTAGTGTTATTATTATCAGTTTCTCAAATTTTAACCTTAGCTGCTTGTACTTTCCGTTATCAAACTAAGATTGATGAAGGCATCGCTGCTAAATTAAATGATTTTTCGGCAGTTACTGGCGAAATTACTAAAGCACTAATATTAAGTAGAGAAAAAAAATGAGATGCTTCGAAAGTTATTAATGATATTTTAGAAAATAAAGTTGATAATTTAATTTTTAAAAATATTTCTTATTCGTATTTTGGACAAACCAATAATAATAATTGATTCCCTCGTCATCAAGAGTTTTTTTCTTCGCAAGATCTAGCTAATAAAGTTATTAACTCTAATGATAAATATGTAAAACCCTATGCTAATTTAATTAGTCAAAATAATATTTTAGGTAAAATTCGAACATATGGTTCAATTTTTAACACTTTAACTGTTGATACATTAAAAGAAATTTTTAATAGTGGGTCCGTTTTAGATCCCATTATGAATTTTTTAACTAAAAGTAATATTGAAAGTTTTTGAAATGATTATAATGCTTATATTATTACTGAATTACGAAATAATCTTACTGAACATAATGATAATTTTGTTGGCAAAGTAACATATGCTGAAGCACTACAGTGGTCACAAAAAAGAATTAAAAAAATAATTGTTCAAATTGGTTGTAAGAAAGAAAATGATGAAGAGAAAGAAAAAGCTGAAAGTTCTTGTAAAGGATATGATAGTAAAGATGATGCCGAAGTAGAAGCTGCTTATGATACAATGATGGCAACATTTGGTATTGAAGTAGATAATATTAATGATAATAATTTTTCAATAAAAACTAATAAATATATATTAGAAAATTTTCAAAATGGATTTAAAGATTTAAAAAATATTATTTCATTATTAGTACCAATTTTATCAGTTATTTCTTATGTAATGAAAATTTATGCTAGTCTTCCTTTTGGTGATCCCAATAAGATTTGGTACGAAGTTAGTAAAATTCCTGAAGAAATTCAACAAGCTATTAATGATCAGTTAAGTGCGATATATGTTGGTTTTGATCAATCAGTAATTAGTAATTTAAAAAATAAGTTAACAAAAGTATTTTCTTTAAATGATGGCGGATTAAGTTTACGAAAGTTATTATTAATTATTAGATTAACCCCACAATTAAATGAATTAGTTAAGAAAATTAACATAAATTTCATAACTCTCTTAAGGTCTTTTGATTACCCATTAATTGATGTGGTTTCAGCCGGTGGTGTTTGTGTGGGATTTAATAGTTTTCTTTGTAAAAATATTGATTTTTTCCCAAAAGCATTTCCTAAAATTAAAGAAATATTAGATCCCATTTTTGGAACTGTTAAAAAATATTTAAATTTCCTTCCTAATGATACAAATATTAATTTAAATGATGTTTTAACCGCAATTAATAAGTTAGTCGGCGTAATTCAAGATGAGGTGTTAACAGAAGCAAAGATTAACAAGATTCTTGCTGCCATTGAAATTGACAACGAGCATGCAAAAGTGGCATTATTAGAAATCCTTGGATATAATGTTCAAAAAGGTGAATTAATACCGAATGGAGTATTGGACACTCTTATTACGACTATTAGCTCTTGTAAAGAAGATGATGATCCCAATTGTATAACCGAGGTTGCTAAGTTGTTAACATTGTTAACAAGCGAAAACGGAATTTTAGATCGCATTATTAATGATAATAATGGCACTATTAATATGAAATATCGGAGATTTTATCAAGATAGTAATTATTGAAGGATTACTAATACGAAAATGCAGTATAATGATATTGATAATTCATTAGAAGTATCATATGATATTAGTTTTTCCCAAGGTAAGATGAATAATGTTTATTCAATTAAATGAAAAACAAAAAACTATTACAATAGTCTTGCTAGCAATAATTTTAAAATTATAGCATTTAGAAATAAGGAGATTAAATAAAATGAAAAATACAAAATGGGCATTAATTGGACGAATAGTAATTTTATTAGCATTTTTTTTAATGATTGTTTATGGTTTTGTAGAGTTAGTTAAGTCTAAATTTGTTATTTATGATACTGTTGTTTTAAAACTAAATTTTTGAACTAGTAATTTTGCTCAAACATTATGAAATATATTAATTATTATTGCTTTTTTTACATTTGTTATTACAAATATTTGAGGTTTAAAAAGAAGGATTTTCTTTTGAATAATTGGTAGTATTTATATAATTATTGCTTTTTTAACATTTATCTTTACAATTATTGATAATACTGATAATGGCGAGAGAATGGCAATTGGATTAGTTATTTCTTTACTATTAATGATTGGGGCGGGATTTTTATTACTAGTCGCCTATCGAATGAAAAATAAAGAGATTGTTGCTAATAATTGAAAATTTTGAGAGAAAAATAAGTCTGCCAGTACTGTATAGTTAAAAAAACAGCAAGGATTTTGCTGTTTTTATTTTTAACAAGTTTATTTGTTATAATAATTTAAGAAATGAAATAGGATTAGGTGAAAATTTTTTAATGAAGAAAATATTATTAGTTGATGGTAATGGTTTAGTTTTTCGGGCATATTACGCAACCGCATATAGTAATTCCATAACTTTACGAGCAAATAATGGGACACCAACTAATGCTTTGTTAGGTTTTATTACAATGTTAGAAAAGATTTTAAAACAAAATTATGATTTAGTTTTGGTTGCTTTTGATGAGGGACCTAAAAATTTTCGTTATGGAATATTACCTAGTTATAAAGAAAAACGCGTTAAAACCCCACAAGAATTATTACAGCAATTACCATTAGTTCGTGAGTTTTTAGATGCTTATGGAATTCAATGATATGAACATCCTGATTTTGAAGCTGATGATATTATTGCTACGATTAATAAAAAGGCAATTGATTTAAATTGAGAAATTGAAATTTTGTCATCGGATGGTGATTTAGAACAGTTATTATCTGCTAATACGGTAATTGTTAAACCGAAGCAGGGATTATCACAAGTAGAAATTATTAATGTTGATTCATTAAAAGCAAGATGAGATATAACTCCAAACCAAATACCTGATTTAAAAGGATTAAAAGGTGATGCCAGTGATAATCTTCCAGGTATTAAAGGCATTGGCGAGAAAACTGCTTTATCATTGTTACATCAATTTGGAACATTAGAAAATATTATTACGCACCAAGAGGAATTAAAAACAGCGGTTAAAGAAAAAATTGTGAATAATGCTAATATCGGCTTATTATGTAAAGAAATGGCATCTTTAAGATATGATGTTCCTTTTCCTAAGGATTTATCTTCGTTAACAATTAATAGAGATTTAAATCGCTTAAAAGAATTTTATTTAAAATATAATTTGAAGTCATTAGTTAATCGTTTAGAGACAAATAATCCTTCACAAGATAATAATAAAGATCAAGGTAAAATTTTAAGTAAGTGAGATGCTAATTATAATTGTGTTGAAAATGCGTTATTTGTTGAAATGAGTGGTGATAATTATTATACTTCAGACATTATTGGCTTTGGTGTTGTTAACGATAAAGGAACATTTTATTTAGATTATCTTGTTGCTAGTACTGATGAATTATTTTTAGCATTTTTAAAAGATGAAAAATGTCTAAAAGATGTTTTTGATTTGAAGAAAGTTATTAATGGTTGTAAATGACATCATATTGAAGTTAAAGGTATTGCTTTTGATTTACAATTAGCAGGTTATATTTTAAATGCGAATATGAAAGTAACGATTGATAATGTTATTAATTATTTTGCTGAACAAACTTTTATGAATGATGAAATGTTTTATGGTAAAAATCAAAAAAAAGTTGTACGAGAATTACAAGAAGTTGCTGGTTTTATTACTAGAAAAGCTTGATGAATTTTACATTTAAAACCGCTTCTTAGTAAGAAATTAGAACAACAACAACAATTAGAGTTGTATAAAAATATTGAGTTTCCTTGTGCTTTTGTATTGGCAAAAATGGAGTTTCACGGTATTCGTGTTAATATTAAACAATTAGAACAGTTAACAAAAGAAGTATTAAAAATTGTCACCCAATTAAATGAAGAAATTAATAGTTTAGCGCAACAAGATGTTAATCCTAATTCTCCTAAACAATTAAAAGAATTATTATTTGATGTGTTAAAATTACCTGATTTACAAAAAGGTAGTACGGCACAAGAAGTATTAATCCAATTACAAATGCAACAATTACATCCAATTATTGATAAAATTTTGGAATATCGTAAATATCAAAAAACTTATTCAACTTATTTAAAAGGTTTAGAAAAATATATTTTTGCAGATGGTAAGGTGCATACGATTTATAATCAAACTAATACAACAACAGGAAGGTTATCTTCACAAGAACCTAATATGCAAAATATTAGTATTCATGATGTTCATCAAAAATTAGTTCGTAAGGTGTTTGTTCCTAATGATTCTGGCACACAAGTAGTGTTATCTAGTGATTACTCGCAAATTGAATTAAAAGTTTTAGCACATATGGCTAATGTTAAAGAATTAATTAAAGCATTTAAAAATAATGAAGATATTCATTCATTAACTGCTAGTAAAATATTTTCTATTAATCAAGCTGAAGTTAGTGAACAGCAACGAAGAGTTGCGAAAACTGTTAATTTTGGGATTGTATATGGTATTTCTGATTTTGGTTTAAGTAAACAATTAATGATTTCTATTAGCGAAGCAAAAAAATTTATTGAACAATATTTTGCTGTTTTTCCTGAAATTCGTCATTATATGGATAATACAATTAAATTTTGTCAAGAACATAAATTTGTTAAAACTTTATTCAATCGGATCCGATACATTCCAACAATTAATGATCGGAATTGAGTAGCTAAACAAGTAGCAGAACGCGTAGCAATTAATGCTCCGATTCAAGGAACAGCAGCTGATATAATTAAATTAGCTCTAATTAAAATTGATCAGCAATTAGAACAAAATAATTTAAAATCGTATCTTGTTGCTCAAGTTCATGATGAGTTGATTGTTGAAGTATATGAAAATGAATTAGAAATTGTTAAAAAAATTGTTAATTCAGCAATGAATTTAGCAACAAAATTGCAGGTGCCCTTAACGGTTGATATTAATACAGGAAATAATTGATATGAAGTATAAAGGAGATTAAGTTAATGCCAGAATTACCAGAAGTAGAAACTGTTCGTGCCAGTTTACAACCTTTTGTTTGCAATCAAGTTATTACAGGAATTAGAATTTATTGAAGTTCAGTAATTAAACAACCCGACTTAGTATCATTTCGAAAATTGATTGTTGGTCAAAAAATTCTTGATTTAAAAAGAAAAGCAAAACATTTAATTTTTGAATTAGAAGATTTTGTGTTAATTAGTCATTTACGAATGGAAGGTAAATATTATTATCAAAATCTTAATGATGATATTGAATGAAAACATGTTTTATTAGTTTTAGAATTAAGTAATGGTTGTGAATTAAGATATCATGATACAAGAAGATTTGGTTCTTTTCATTTGCAAAAAAAGGATGAATATGAACAATTAGCACCATTAATCAAAGTAGGCCCAGAACCTTTTGAATCAAGGGCTACTGTTGATTATTTACAAAAGAAATTTAAAAATAAGAACCGAGCTATTAAAACAATGCTGTTAGATCAAAGTATTATTAGTGGTTTAGGAAATATTTATGTTGATGAGGTATTATTTGCTAGTAAAATTCATCCTGTTACTAGATGTAATAAATTACAAACCGAGCATTTAAAAGCAATTTTAAATAATGCGAAACAAATTTTAACACAAGCGATTAACTTAAAAGGAACAACAATTGCTAGTTATACTTCTAATGTTGGTGTTAAAGGGACATATCAGCAATTATTGAAAGTGCATACAAGAGAAGCATTAGCGTGTTATGTTTGTTCTTCAATAATTGAAAAAATTAAGCTTAATGGTCGTGGTACATATTTTTGCTGTCAATGTCAGAATAAATTATAAGTTGTGAATTATGTGGATAAGTAAATTAAAGCATCTTATTTATAAGATATTTTTAGGACTAAGTTGTGGATAACTTAGTGGGTAATTATTTTTTTATTGTTTATTATTTACATCGCTATTATTCTGTCATAGAATAAATAAGACAATAAGGTGGAGATAAAAATGTTACAATCAGAAGAAAAATTTCAAATAATTATTAATTCTCATATTTGTAGTGAAACGCAAAAGATAGTTCAACATTTATATCAACCAATTATTGGTGTTAATGCTGTTTCGCTATATTTTGCTTTATTAAATGAACAATTATCAATGAAAGTTTTAAATTTAGATAATTCGCATTTACGCTTGCAAAATTTATTACAATTATCATTACTGGAAATTGAAGTTGCGAGAAATCGGTTAGAAGCAATAAATTTATTTGATGTTTATCGTAATAATACTAATATTGGTGTTACTTATTACTATGAATTATTTGCTCCGATGGCACCACAAGACTTTTTTAATCATCAACAATTTAATCAATTGCTAATTGATAATCTTTCTCTTAATGATTATGAACGAACAAAGTTTTTATTTATGCAATATCAAGAAGATCTATCAAGTTATAAAAAAATTACGAAATGCTTTAATGAAGTATTTTCTTTATCAATAGTAAAAGCAGATGCTTCTAGTGCTGATTTTATTTTCCAAACCAATCATTTGTCAGAAACTAATAAACAATCATTAGAAGTTGCTAATGAAGATATGAAAAATCCTTTACAAAAAAAAATTTATGAGATGCAAACAATATCACCATATAAATATTTAACATTATTACAAAATTTTCCTTTACAAGCGAAAGATTTACAGTTATTGGCTAAGTTATTAGTTACTTACACTTTGTCACCAGAAGTTACTAATTGTTTAATTGAATATGTGTGATATAAAAATAATAAACTTTTAGTTGTGGCTTATTTAGAAAAAATTGCGAGCACATTACAACAAAAGCAGATTACTACTGTTGAACAAGCAATGATATATTTAAGAACTGCATATGTTCAAAGTTTTAATAAGGAAAAAATAAAATCTAATAAAATTGTAAAAAAATCAAAATTTGATTATGAAATTAAATGAAATATGGGTATTATTCCAAAATGGTTACAAGAAGACCCCCTTTGTCAAACATAATTATGGAAGGAAGTGATTGTTATGGATATTTATCATCGGATTCAAAAAAATAAGATTGTTGCTTTGCAGAAATTTATTGCTGAACATCAATTACTAAAAAAAGATTTATTACGAAATAATGATATTTTAGAAAAATATTTAAATAATTTTGTTGAATGTTTGGATGGTTTGAATTGAAATGAATGTCAACAATTAATTCCTGGATATCGGTTAGAATTAGTTTATGAAAATCAACGCATTTATTTAGAAATGCAAGATTGTTTACATCGTCAATATTTGCGAGCTAATGATAAAATTCGTAATAATTATTTAATTTGTCATTTTCCTTTATCAATGATTAATTTATCATTAGAAACTGATTTTCATTTACCAGAAAATGATTTTATTCGCATAAAATTAAAAGAATATTTTATTAATTTCCTTAAAAAAGAGCAAACAACAGGATTATATATTTATGGTGCTCCTGGTATTGGTAAAACTTATATTTCTATTTTATTAGCTAATAGTTTAGTTCGGAATGATTATAAAGTATGTTTTGTTTTTGTTCCCCAATTAATGAGTCAATTAAAACAAGCGATTTCGAAAGCAACTAATTCATTATCTAGTGATATTTATAAGCTCCAAACTTGTGATGTGCTATTCTTAGATGATTTAGCTGGTGAACCCGTATCGGAGTGAACTCGTGATGAGATTTTATTTAGTATTTTAAATTATCGGATGCAACATAATTTATCAACATTTTTTAATTCTAATTATGATATGGGAAACTTACAAGAATATTATAGTCGTAATGCTAAATATAAAAATATTGATATTGTGAAATCAATTCGGTTAGTAGAAAGAATTAGATACTTGGCAAAACCAGTATTATTAGAAGGCGATGTGCTTCGGAAATATGCCCAATAAATTGGCAATGATTTGCAATGTCTTTGGTAATTTCTAGATAGTGTTTTAGAAGAAAATTACTAATTTAATTTTTTAATTTTGTCGAAAACTCTTGATAAAATAAAAAAAATCATCAACTTGATAATTTTAAAAGGCTTTTATGTAAAATTACTATTTTTACTTTAATTTTTTATACATTAAAATATAATATCGCTGTTTGTTGGTTTGGAGTTAAACCCTTATGTTGGTATTTTCATTTTCAGAGATTTAAATAATTTTGAATATTAGTAAAACCTAAACCATGATAATGAATTAAGGCTAGATTGTAATTTACTGATTTTATTTTAAGTTACGATAACTAGCTTCAGGATTAATTGTTGTTTTAGTTACACATAAAGTAGAATTTGTTTGTTTTGCTACTAAAAAATATAATTTTTGCATATCAGAAGTAATAATTGAATTTTGGTTAATTAATTCTTTGTTCATATTTTCAATAACTCATTGTTTTTGTAAACTTTTGGTGCTTGTGGATTTAACATAAATATTGTTATTATTATCAACTGCCATTTGAATACAGCATTTAGTATTAGTTGCGAATGGGTCAAGGCGAATTCTTCGTGGATCAGTTTTATGTTTGAAATTTCCTTTATGAATTTCTTTAATAAATGTTTCATCGATTTGGATTTTACCAGATAATTTTTTAAATTTTAATTGGGTATTTTCTAATTGTTTTGATTTCATTAATTTTTGACGATTATATCAAGCAGTTTTTAATGTAGTTTTAATAAAACGAGAAATTGTTTTACTAGATTGCCCCGGCAATGAAATTTGAATCAATAAATTTCATTGTTCATAATTTAAATGACTTCAATAAATAAAATGATTACAAAAAGCGTCAAAACTTGCACGGTAATTTTTACATAAATATTTTTGTTTTCCTTCTGAATTATGTCCATTTTTAACGCAATGGTAAGATTCACATTTAGGGCATTTAATACCTTGTGCTCTAAATTTTTGATTAATTTCATTTTAACGTGTTTGTTTTTTTATTAATTCTGCTTGTTGTTTGACTTTTTCATAAAATTCTAAAAATTGATCATCTGTTAAAGTGTTTACTAGTTCTTGAATTATTCTTTCCATAATTATTATCCACCTCTATCATATTAAAAATATACCTAAAATTAAGTATATTCAATAAATATCAAGAGTTTTCTACAAAATTAAAAATTTAATTGTAAAATAAATGAGTTATTTGTATAATTATTGCAGTGCATATAGGAGGAAAACAGAATGATAAAGAAAAGAATTGCAATTAATGGGTTTGGACGCATTGGTCGTTTAACTTTAAGAATATTAATGAATTATGAAAATATTGAGATTGTAGCAATTAATGATTTAGGTGATGTTAAGATGCTAGGTCATTTATTAAAATATGATTCAGCACAAAAGCGATTTGATAAGGGAGTTACTACTAAGGAATCAAGTTTAGTTATTGATGGTCATGAAATTAAAATTGTATCTGAAAAGGATCCTAAAAATTTACCGTGAAAAGATTTAAATATTGATGTTGTTGTTGAATCAACAGGGTTATTTGTTACTAAGGAAAGTGCAGCAGCTCATATAGCTGCGGGAGCTAAAAAAGTTGTCATTTCAGCACCTGCGGGAGCTGATTTAAAAACCGTTGTGTTTAATGTTAATCATCATGAAATTGTTGCTAGTGATACTATTATCTCAGCAGCATCTTGTACAACTAATTGTTTAGCGCCAATGGCACAAGTATTAGATGAAAAATTTGGTATTAAAACTGGGGTGATGACAACAATTCATGCTTATACTAATGATCAAAATATTTTGGATGGTCCACATCGTAAAGGTGATTTTAGAAGAGCAAGAGCAGCGGCAGTTAATATTATTCCAAATACTACGGGAGCTGCTAAAGCGATTGGGTTAGTATTACCAAATTTAAAAGGAAAATTAGATGGTGCAGCTCAAAGAGTACCAGTAGTTACTGGTTCAATTACTGAGTTAACTGTACTTTTAAATAAAAAGGTAACAGTTGCTGATATTAATGAAGCAATGAAAAATGCTGCTAATGAATCTTTTGGTTATACTGAAGATCCAATTGTTTCTAGTGATGTTATTGGTATTAGTTATGGTTCATTATTTGATGGTACGCAAACTAAAGTAATGACTTTAGGAGAGGATCAATTAATCCAAGTTTTTGCTTGATATGATAATGAAATGTCATATGTTAATCAACTATGCCGAACAGTTAATCATATTGCAAACTTAATGGAATAAATAATGGCTAAGGCGTCCACCTTAGTTTTTATTATTGGAAAGGAAAATTAAATTCATATGAAAAAAACATTGGCAGATATTAATTTTAAAGATAAAAAAGTATTAGTCCGAGCCGATTTTAATGTGCCATTAGTTGATGATGTTATTAGTGATGATAATCGTATTATTAGTGCCATCCCAACAATTCAATATTTATTAGACCACGACGCTAAAGTTATTTTATTATCACATTTGGGAAGAATAAAACGGTCAGAAGATTTAAAAAAATATTCATTAAAACCAGTAGCAAAGCGGTTAGCAGAGTTATTAGGTACTGAAGTAAACTTTGTTGATGAAATTAGTAGGGTAACATTGCAAACAGCAATTAATAGTTTAGAAAATAAACAAGTTTTATTAATGGAAAATACGCGTTTTGCTGATTTAGAAAATAAAAGGGAATCTAATAATGATGCTATTTTAGGTAAATATTGAGCAAGTTTAGGTGATGTTTTTGTTAATGATGCTTTTGGCACAGCCCATCGTGAGCATGCTTCTAATGTTGGTATCGCAACTAATATTAATGAATCGTGTATTGGCTTGTTAGTGGAAAAAGAGTTAGCAATGTTAAATAAAGCGATTATTAATCCTGAGCGACCTGTTGTTGTGATTTTAGGAGGAGCAAAAGTATCTGATAAGATTGGTGTTATTGATCATCTTTTAAAGGTAGCTGATAAAATAATTATTGGTGGAGCAATGAGTTTTACTTTTTTAAAAGCGCAAGAATTTAATATTGGCAAGTCTTTAATTGAAGAAGATAAAATAGAATTAGCTAAACAGTATTTACAAAAAGCAATTGGTAAAATAATTTTACCAATTGATCATTTGATGAGTAAAGAGTTTGTTGATCAGTCTGGAATTAATAGTACCGATGCTAATATTGCTGATGATTATATAGGAATGGATATTGGTGCGAAAACAATAACATTATTTAATAACTATATTAAAGAAGCTAAAACTATTATTTGAAATGGTCCGGTTGGCGTTTTTGAGATGAAAAATTTTAATAAGGGAACACTAGCAATTTGTGAAACAATTGCTCATTTAAATAATGTTTTTAGTATTGTTGGTGGTGGTGATTCAGCAGCAGCAGCCATTCAGTCAGGTTTTAAAGATAAGTTTAGTTATATTTCAACTGGTGGCGGCGCTAGTTTGGAATTATTAGAAGGCAAACCGCTACCCGCTATTGAAGTTATTCAAGATAAATAGTTAATGTTATTAATGATGTATCGTTTATTTAAACGATACATTTTTATTGTTAAAATATAAAAATTGTTTTAATTTTGTAGAAAACTCTTGATATTTATTGAATATACTTAATTTTAGGTATATTTTTAATATGATAGAGGCGGATAATAATTATGGAAAAAATAATTCAAGAACTAGTAAATAATTTAACAGATGATCAATTTTTAGAATTTTATGAAAAAGTCAAACAACAAGCAGAATTAATAAAAAAACAAAAACGTTTAAATGAAATTGATCAAAAATTTAGAGCACAAGGTATTAAATGCCCTAAATGTGAATCTTACCATCGCGTTAAAAATGGACATAATTCAGAAGGAAAACAAAAATATTTATGTAAAAATTGCCGTGCAAGTTTTGACGCTTTTCGTAATCATTTTATTTATTGAAGTCATTTAAATTATGAACAATGAAATTTATTGATTCAAATTTCATTGCTGGGGCAATCTAGTAAAAAAATTTCTCGTTTTATTAAAACTACATTAAAAACCGCTTGACATAATCGTCAAAAATTAATGAAATCAAAACAATTAGAAAATACCCAATTAAAATTTAAAAAATTATCTGGTAAAATCCAAATCGATGAAACATTTATTAAAGAAATTCATAAAGGAAATTTCAAACATAAAACTGATCCACAAAGAATTCACCTTGACCCATTCGCAACTAATACTAAATGCTGTATTCAAATGGCAGTTGATAATAATAACAATATTTATGTTAAATCCACAAACACCAAACGTTTACAAAAACAATGAGTTATTGAAAATATGAACAAAGAATTAATTAACCAAAATTCAATTATTACTTCTGATATGCAAAAATTATATTTTTTAGTAGCAAAAAAAAACAAATTCTACTTTATGTGTAACTAAAACAACAATTAATCCTGAAGCTAGTTATCGTAACTTAAATAAAATCAGTAAATTACAATCTAGTCTTAAAGAAGTCTTAATTCATTATCATGTTTTAGGTTTTACTAATATTCAAAATTATTTAAATCTCCGAAAATGAAAATACCAACATAAGGGTTTAACTCCAAACCAACAAACAGCGGTATTATATTTTAATGTATAAAAAATTAAAGTAAAAATAGTAATTTTACATAAAAGCCTTTTAAAATTATCAAGTTGATGATTTTTTTTATTTTATCAATAGTTTTCGACAAAATTAAAAAATTATTTTATCTTTAAAAATCCTAAATATAATAATAATTTTAAAGTATTAATTATTAACTCTTACCTAATAACCTTAAACATTTTTTTCTTATATACTTCAACACCCGGTTGATTAAAAGGATTAACTTCTAGTAAATAAGCACTCATTGCGCAAGCTTTAAAGAAAAAGTACACTAAGTAACCAAACATTATTTCATCCATTGTTTCTAACTCTAAAATAATATTAGGAACTTTCCCCTCATTACTATGCGCATCAATTGTTCCTTCTAAAGCTAAAGCATTAATTTGATGTAAAGAATAATTAGTTAAATAATTCAATTGATCTACATCATCACTATTAGTAGCAATTTTAACATCCAAAGAGGGCTTTTTAACTTGTAAAACTGTTTCAAATAAAACTTTGCTTCCCTCTTGAATAAATTGTCCTAAGGAATGTAAATCAGTAGAAAAATTAACACTAGCAGGCAAAATTCCTTTACTATCTTTTCCTTCTGATTCACCAAATAACTGTTTTCATCATTCAGCCAAACTAGACATCTGAATTTCATAACTAACTAACATCTCTACAGGATATTGCTTTTCTTGATGTAATATTGTTCGCACAACAGCATATTTATATGCTTGATTTTCTAAAGTATCATTACTTAAATCTGTATATGCTTGATTAGCTCCCAGAATAACCCTATCAATATCAATTCCGGCCATTGCCATTACAAAAATACCAACAGGCGTTAATACTGAAAATCTACCACCAATATCATCAGGAATAACTAAAGTTTCATAACCTTCTTGATCTGCTAAGTTTTTTAAAATCCCATTTTTAGCATCAGTAGTAGCAATAATCCTTGTTTTAGAAATTGCTTTACCTTTTTGTTGCTCTAATAAATCTCTAAAAAGACGAAAAGCAATCGCTGGTTCGGTTGTACTTCCTGATTTAGAAATAACATTAATAGCAAATTCTTTATCCTTAACATATTCTAAAACTTGATTAGTATATGTTGATGATAATGTATTACCAACAAATATTATTTCTAATGAATCTTGGGAATATAATCCTTTAATCATATCAATAGCTGCTTTAGCGCCTAAATAAGAACCACCAATACCAATAACAATTAAAACTTGAATTTCAGGAATTAATCGTTTAGCAATGATTTTCATCGCTTCTCATTCAGTTTTATTATAATTTTTTGGCAAATCAACTCAACCTAAAAAATTACTGCCAAGACCTTTCCTTTCAGTAATCATTGTTTTATGAATTGAATGAATTTTATTTTGATATTTATTAAGTTCTTGATTTGTTAAGTGTGTATAACTAATATTTGTTTTAATCATCTATTATTCGTCACTTTCACTGATATGCCCGCTATTATCAATTCATTGCGATAAGTTATTAGATAAATCTTCAAATCCTGATCCTGATTCTTTAATATGTACGGACCCACGATTTTGTTCTTCTTTATGAAGTGCTTTATGACTTAAACTTAGTTGCTTTTTATCAACATCAAAATTTAACACTTCTAAGCGATAGACTTTTTCAACTTCTGCAAATTCATTAATATCTTTAACATATCCATCAGAAAACTGACTAATATGACACATCCCAGTTATTCGCTCTGGCTTTGACTGTGAAGAAGTACTGTTTTCATTAGCGTTATCAACGATGTTTTCAATAACATAAAATACACCTCAGGGTAAAACAGCAGTACACTTTGCTTCAACAATGTCACCTTTTTTATACATAAAATCTCTCCTTTGATTTCAGTAAATATTTTCATATATTCACATGATACTTAATTATAACATTGAGAAAAATAAATATTCATTTTTATTTGCAAAAAATTTACTTTTTATAAAAAATATAAATATCTTTAAAAATTAAAATTTTTCAATTCCAATTTTCGTTATTACTTGATGCATTAAAATATCATTTTTATCAACTGTTATTTCTTCTATAGTTTTTTGTCAACTATAACCAATTCCAATAATTGGATTTTTAAAATCTACTAAAGTTCGGTCATAATATCCTTTCCCATATCCAACTCTAGTGCCGTTACTATCATACGCTAAAAACGGTAAGAAACAAATATTAATTTCCGAAGTCATTAACATTTTACATTGCAAATTAGGTTGTAAAATATTGTAATTATTATCAATTACTAAATCATCAAAACTAGTAATTTGATAAAATAATAAAGAATTATCATCTTGCATTCTTGGTAACGCAACAATCTTGTCATTATTAAAACAAAAACTAATTAAAAGATTAACATTAACTTCTCCCCTAATGGGTGAAAATAAACCAATTATTTTTGCTTTTTGAAAATCGTCGTTATTAGTAATAAAATTAATAATTTTTTGATCATATTGTTCTTTATCATCTTTTACCATTGCTAATCTTACTTTTAAAGCTGATTTTCGTAATAAATGTTTATCAAACATCTAAGCACATCCTTATAACTTATTATAACATCATTAAAAACCCACTACTTGCTAATAATGAACATTGCTTACGATTTGGTTGCTTTTTAGTATGAGTAAATACAATTAAGTCTTCTAAAATATCACTATCATAATCTTTAACATTAATCATTAATGAATAATTATTTAAAATTGCTAGTGCTTGATATTTTGATTTATTAGTAATGGTTTGACAAATCAAGTCAGCACTAGAAGTTGCAATTGCACAAGCATAACCCATAAACCGAGCTGAAACAATAACATCATTGATAACTACTAACTGTAAATTTAACTGATCAGCGCAACTTAAATTAGATTGCAATCGCTCAATTGCTTGGTTATGTTTAATAAAACCTTGATACTGAGGATTTTGATAATGATTAATAATTATCTTTCTTCATTCATTATAAGAAATCATCAATAAAATTGCCTCCTGTTTTTAATGCGATAATTAATTTATCAACATCTTCTTTAGTATTATAAATATAAAAACTAGCTCGTAATGAACTTTTAACACCAAGTACTTGATCAATTAAACTAGCACAATGGCTACCACTACGAAGACAAATATTGTAGTTATTAGCTAAATTAACTGATACATCGTGGGCGGCAACATTATTAACATTAAAAACTAAAATGCCACTTTTAGCATTAGGATTATAAATTGTTACATTTAAATTTTCCCTTCGTATTTCATTAACAGCATAATCTTTTAAACTAGTAATATGATTATGAATTGTTTCTAAACCAATATTCTGTAAATACTTAATCGCTTCTTGTAAACCAAAAATACCAGCAATATTTTGCGTCCCTGATTCAAAACTCATATATCCTTGTAGTAAAGAATATGTTCCGTTATCATTAATAATAGCATTATTACCGCCGCCTAATAACATTGGTGCTAATTTAGATAACATCATATTTTTTCCTCATAAAATACCAATACCCGTTGGCCCTAACATCTTATGACCAGAAAATACTAAAAAATCAATATCTCAATCTTGAACATCAGTTTTAATATGACCAACTGATTGAGCACCATCAATAATAACAATAATGTTAGGATTATATTGTTTAATTGCTTGACAAATCGCTTTAGTGTCATTAACAGTTCCTAAAACATTACTTATATTTGCAAAACTAACAATTTTAGTTTTCGGTGTTAATAATTTTTTAATATTAGTAATAGTAATCGTTAAATCTTCCAAACCAATATATTTAATCTTTGCTTGTTTAGTCTTTGCTAAACGATACCAAGGTAATAAATTAGAACTATGTTCAGCCATTGTTAATAAAATCTCATCATCCTTAGAAATTAATGCTTCTAACCCTAAAGCCAATTGATTTAATCCAAAAGTAGTTGAAGGAATAAAGATAATCTCACTATCCTTACCATTAATAAATTCAGCAACTAGTTTACGAATTTTTTGAATGTTCTCATTACAATCATGGGCTAGTAAAAAATCATTATTATGAGGATTAGTAGAATATTTTAAATAATAATTAATAATATTATCAATAACACATTGTGGCTTTAAACTAGTAGCACTATTATCTAAATAAACAATATTTTTATTTTTATGAAAAAAGGGAAAATCTTTCTTAATATTTTTTATATCTGTCATTAATTAATTTCTTCCTTTCTATCTTTAACTATTTTAATAATTTATTTAATTATTATCTATCTACAAATATTAGATATAAGAATTTTTAATAACTTTAAGAAATTATTATTTAATTAACCACTAGTATATTTTACCTAATTTAGGCGATAATTGCTATCTTTAACATAAAGTGGGTCGCGCTTAGTTTTCTATGTAGTATAACCACAGACTTATGACAAGCACAATCAGTTTTTTAAAAAAGGTCGCGTTTAGTTTTATTGGGTATTGCTTTGAAGAAGTAAAACAATCAGCTAATTATATTATTTAATTACTAAACTAACCCTGCCTTTCTTGTTATTGTCATTTTTATTCTTTTTCATTTTATCATATTATTGAATTTTTACACAAAAAAAATTATTAATTTTATTAAATTTTAACTAATATTTTTACTTACTTAAATTTATTATATTTATTTGTTACAGCATTACCTTTATAATTAATTCAACTATCATCATTTTTATTATTATATTTATTTCATAATGAATTTTTATATATTTCTTTTCTGATTTCTATTTCTGAATTAATATTTTCATTAATGTAATGTAGTACATTTAATTTGTTTAAATTTGCCATTCTTAAATGTAATAGGTTATTTAAATTATTATGATTATATATTTTTGCCCCATATCTTAATTGTTGTTTTACTAAATGAGATACATCACTTTCAATGCTACAACCGATATTTCATTCTAAATTTTGATGATGAATGCCATGCTTATTATTACTGAAATAATTACTCGCTTTCCTTAAATTTGTTTTAATATCTTTATTTAATTCATTTTTAGCAACATTACGAATGGTTTTGATTAATTCTTGATGATTTTGCCACCCTTATATAATTTAATTCAACTATTTAGTGTTACTTTGCGATTTTCAAAAATAATATTAAATTCCGTTTGTTTTAATTTTTTAATAGCATGATAACCATCTAAAATATATCTAACATTACCAAAACTATTGGCAATTTCTCTAATTCAAGTAGCGCCTTCGCCACAAACAATTATTTTATCATAATTAATATTTACATAATGTTTTTGTAATTCCTTAATTAATAAATCACGATAATCCATCGTATTTATTCGTTTGCCAACTTTTAACATTAGAAAATGACCTCGTTTGTTTTCTAACTCTCTACGAGCATTTTTATAATTTTTTTCTTTATGTCCGGTATGAAAAGTAACTAAACGAATTCTTTGGTCTTGTTTAACTTTATGATCTAATGTCGCTAAAAAGGTCTCATCTAGTTGAATATATAAATCCTTATTTTTAACATCAATTCTAGTTTTAGTTTCTTTTTCTGCGAGTTGAAAATATTCAGCAATATCATATTTATTTAAAATACTTGAAATACTAGCTTTTGAAATATAACAATGATTTAGAGCATCTAAAACATCACGATAGCTCATTTCTTTATCTAATAAACATACATATTCAAATTTACCTGATTTTTGATTTCAATATTTATATTGGCGTCGTTTAAAAGTAACATTACCAAAAATTGCAATAATTGTTCTTAAAGCAAAATGAACTACTTTATAACCTTGTTTTAACCGATAATGATATTTATATAAGTATTCATCTAATTTCTCATATTCGTTAGCTAATTGTTTACATTTACTGGCGTACATATTTTTATGGGTTGTAAATAAAATGAATCAATGCTTATTTTCTGGGGTTTTTAAATTATTATTAATTTCTAACATAAAAATCGCTTTTCTTGGTAGCAATTTTAACAAAGTTAAATTTTGTTTTTAATTTTGTCGAAAACTCTTGATATTTATTGAATATACTTAATTTTAGGTATATTTTTAATATGATAGAGGTGGATAATAATTATGGAAAAAATAATTCAAGAACTAGTAAATAGTTTAACAGATGATCAATTTTTAGAATTTTATGAAAAAGTCAAAAAACAAGCAGAATTAATAAAAAAACAAAAACGTTTAAATGAAATTGATCAAAAATTTAGAGCGCATGGTATTAAATGCCCTAAATGTGAATCTTACCATTGCGTTAAAAATGGACATAATTCAGAAGGAAAACAAAAATATTTATGTAAAAATTGCCGTGCAAGTTTTGACGCTTCTCGTAATCATTTTATTTATTGAAGTCATTTAAATTATGAACAATGAAATTTATTGATTCAAATTTCATTGCTGGGGCAATCTAGTAAAACAATTTCTCGTTTTATTAAAACTACATTAAAAACTGCTTGATATAATCGTCAAAAATTAATGAAATCAAAACAATTAGAAAATAACCAATTAAAATTTAAAAAATTATCTGGTAAAATCCAAATCGATGAAACATTTATTAAAGAAATTCATAAAGGAAATTTCAAACATAAAACTGATCCACGAAGAATTCACCTTGACCCATTCGCAACTAATACTAAATGCTGTATTCAAATGGCAGTTGATAATAATAACAATATTTATGTTAAATCCACAAACACCAAACGTTTACAAAAACAATGAGTTATTGAAAATATGAACAAAGAATTAATTAACCAAAATTCAATTATTACTTCTGATATGCAAAAATTATATTTTTTAGTAGCAAAACAAACAAATTCTACTTTATGTGTAACTAAAACAACAATTAATCCTGAAGCTAGTTATCGTAACTTAAATAAAATCAGTAAATTACAATCTATTCTTAAAGAAGCCTTAATTCATTATCATGGTTTAGGTTTTACTAATATTAAAAATTATTTAAATCTCTGAAAATGAAAATACCAACATAAGGGTTTAACTCCAAACCAACAAACAGCGGTATTATATTTTAATGTATAAAAAATTAAAGTAAAAATAGTAATTTTACATGGTCGCGTTTAGTTTTCTTAGGTATTGCTTTGAAGAAGTAAAACAATCAGCTAATTATATTATTTAATTACTAAACTAACCCTGCCTTTCTTGTTATTGTCATTTTTATTATTTTTAATTTTATTATATTATTGAATTTTTACACAACAAAAATTATTAATTTTATTAAATTTTAACTAATATTTTTACTTACTTAAATTTATTATATTTATTTGTTACAGCATTACCTTTATAATTAATTCAACTATCATCATTTTTACTATTATATTTATTTCATAATGAATTTTTATATATTTCTTTTCTGATTTCTATTTCTGAATTAATATTTTCATTAATGTAATGTAATACATTTAATTTGTTTAAATTTGCCATTCTTAAATGTAATAGGTTATTTAAATTCTTATGATTATATATTTTTGCCCCATATCCTAATTGTTGTTTTACTAAATGAGATACATCAATTTCAATGTTACAATCAATATTTCATTCTAAATTTTAATGATGAATGCCATGCTTATTATTACTGAAATAATTACTCGCCTTCCTTAAATTTGTTTTAATATCTTTATTTAATTCATTTTTAGCAATATTACGAATGGTTTTGATTAATTCTTGATGATTGCCATCCTTATATAATTTAATTCAACTATTTAATGTTACTTTGCGATTTTCAAAAATAATATTAAATGCAGTTTGTTTTAATTTTTTAATAGCATGATAACCATCTAAAATATATCTAACATTACCAAAACTATTGGCAATTTCTCTAATTCAAGTATCACCATCACCACAAACAATTATTTTGTCATAATTAATATTTACATAATGTTTTTGTAATTCTCTAATTAATAAATCACGATAATCCATCGTATTTATTCGTTTACCAACTTTTAACATTAGAAAATGACCCCGTTTGTTTTCTAATTCTCTACGAGCATTTTTGTAATTTTTTTCTTTATGTCCGGTATGAAAAGTAACTAAACGAATTCTTTGGTCTTGTTTAATTTTATTATCTAATGTCGCTAAAAATGTCTCATCTAGTTGAATATATAAATTCTTATTTTTGACATCAATTCTAGTTTTAGTTTCTTTTTCTGCTAGTTGAAAATATTCAGCAATATCGTATTTATTTAAAATACTTGAAATACTAGCTTTTGAAATATAACAATGATTTAGAGCATCTAAAACATCACGATACCGTTTGCCATCACCTAGAAGACTTAAAACTTTAAATTGGACATCAAAATAAATGCGTTGTTTGGGCAATAAACCAATTTCTTTATCTAACAAACATACATATTCAAATTTACCTGATTTTTGATTTCAATATTTATATCGGCGTCGTTTAAAAATAACTTCACCAAAAATTGTAATAATTGTTCTTGTTGCAAAATGAACTACTTTATAACCTTGTTTTAATCGATAATGATATTTATATAAGTATTCATCTAATTTTTCATATTCATTAGCTAATTGTTCACATTTATTGGTGTACATATTTTTATGGGTTGTAAATAGACTTAATCAATGCTTGTTTTCTAAAGTTTTTACATTATTATTAATTTTTAACATAAAAAATCACCTTTCTTGGTAGAATAATTTTAACAAAGTTAAATTTAGTCATGCTTATTTTTTCTTTTTTAAAGATAAATGTTTTTCTAAAATTAGTATTCAATATTTTGAAAAAATAATAGAAATTATTATTTGATAGTTTATAATTAATTTGTATTAATTAGACTGTAAAAATTTGAGAAAGGATGTTGATTGTTTGGTAAATTTTATTAATTTATTAAAAATTCACGAAAATGATTTGATTAACATGAAAAAGTTGCTTAGTTTATTAAGTGCAATAACAATAGCGGGAAGCGGAATGTCAGGAATTGTTGCCAATAGTCCTTATCAAAAACAAGAGCAATTAGAAAATATAAATTATAAAAGACAAAAACGAAGCAATAATGAAAATAATAAAATAAATATAACAAAGATTGTAATTACAACAAATGGAATAGTTCGATCTGATGGGATAATATTAAATAATAAAGTATATTTTGGTTCAGCAGACAACAAAGTATACGAATATGATCCAGCCACAGGACAACAAAAAATTGTTCTAAGAACAAATGGTAATGTTTGGTCTTCGGGCGTGGTTTTAAACCACAAAGTATATTTCGGTTCATGAGACTACAAAGTTTATGAATATGATCCAGTCACAGGACAACAAAAAATTGTCATTAAAACAAATGGTTTTATTTGATCTTCTGGTGTAATTTTTAACAATAAATTATATATTGGTTCAGATGATGGTAATATTTATGAATATGATCCAGCCACAGGACAACAAAAAATTGTTCTAAGAACAACAAATAGTAATAATCCTATAAAATCTTCTGGATTGGTTTTAAACAACAAATTATATTTTGGTTCTGATGATAATAAAGTCTATGAATATGATCCCGCTACAGGACAACAAAAAATTGTTATTAAAACAAATAATTCTCAAAGTATAAGATCCTCGGGTGTAATTTTCAACAATAAAATATATTTTGGTTCAGGAGATAAAAATGTTTATGAATATGATCCATCCACAGAACAACAAAGAGTTATCCCCACAACAGGTTCATGAAATGAATCTTCTGGTGTGGTGTTAAATAACAAATTATATTTTGGGTCGGCAGATGGTAATATTTATGAATATAGTGAAGTACTATTTAGATTCAAATTTAGGGCAAATTAATGATAATTCTGATAATGCAATTTTAAATGAATTAAATTATTTAAATCCTGATTTAGATATTTCACAATTAGAAATTATTAGTAAAACAAATAATTCCGCTATAGTAAAGATAAAAGATAATTTAAATGATGATATTATAAATATATATTATTTAATTAAAAATGAACAAAATAAAATTATTAATTTAAATGAATTAATTAAAAATGCAATATTTTTTAAGTTTAGAGATGAAAATCCTAATTTAAAATTTAAGGAAATAAATTATATTGATACTAATAATTTAAATTTTTCAAATACTGAAATAACAAAACAAGAAAATTCATTTTTATGATCTAATGTTCCTAAAAATGTATGTTCCGAT
Organism: Spiroplasma endosymbiont of 'Nebria riversi'; assembly: GCF_018831625.1. GTDB lineage: Bacteria > Bacillota_I > Bacilli_A > Mycoplasmatales > Nriv7 > Nriv7. The sequence continues at coordinate 90,560 of NZ_CP065193.1, read as the reverse complement.
AGAGAAATTATCAATAAAACCCCAAATACAAGATCATTTAATGTACCTGCTTGTGAATATAATTCAAAATCAAAATTAGTATTTCAAATTACAACAGGATTAACTAAAACAAAACAAGAAAATAAATTAAATGGTTGAAACATAAATTCTGATGATGAAATGAAATTAACAGATTTTACAAATATAAATAATAAAAATTCTGGAATCATTAATGTATTATCAAATGAATTTGATTTATCAAACACAAATAAACAAGAACAAGAAATGATTTTAAGTATTTTTAAGGAACCCACTTATAAATTTGAACTCAATCCTAATGAAAAATTAAAAATTACTTATCCAGTAAGAATAATTGAATCTGAAATTATATTAAATTTAAAACAAAAAATTACAGGAAATATTACTGCCAAAATAATTGATGACAACAATAAAGAACAAATAGTTACATTATCAATTACAGAAGTAATGCAAATTTTAAAAAAATATAGTTTATTACCCAATGAAATTACTATAGATAAAAACAATGATAAAATAACATTTAACGGCGAAACATTTTTTTAATCAGAAAGAGAATGGCCGGTAAGAACAAATACAGTTACTACTATAGTATAAGGTTTTATAAAAACGATATTAGCTATTTAGAACAATAACTTTAATTGAAAAAAGCACAACAAGTTTAAATTTCTTGTGAAAAATAAAAAAATATTCAAACCAGTAATTTTAATTAATTACTGGTTTCTTATTTTGTTAAAATAGAAAAAATGAAAAAGTTGTTTAGTTATTTAAGGGGCTTGTCATCATAGACAACCACCTTCCTTGGGTAATAATTATAACAGTTTTTAAATTTGGTTATTAAAGGTCTCGACCTTCAATCTTTGTTATTATTTGTGTTCAAGTAGAATTTTTTAATATTGTTAATTTTAGATTAACGATTTCCTTTTTTTGAATATTACCGTTTTCAATTTCTTCATACTTGATATTAAAGTTGAGTTTTGTAAGTTCATCAAGAATACTTTCGTTTTTTGCGTGGTAATTATCTATTATGCTATGTATTGCCTTTTCGTTAATTGGAGATACCTTATCAATTTTTATTCAGTTTGGCATATTTATTGGTCATTGTTGTATATGTATATATAAATCTCATTTTATATCAGTATTAGGTTTTTTTCATCTATTTTTTACTAAGCAAACAAATCCTTTTTTTAAGTTTAATTCATGAGTTTCATTTTTATTAGATAATATTATTTTATTTTCTTTTTTAGAACATCCAACTACTGGCAATGTTATTAGCCCTCGAAGAACTATTGCATTTAAAATTTTCATTATTTTAATTCCTTTATTACTTTATTTTTTCGATATATATATATATATATATTATACGAAAATCCTTAATATCATTAGAAAAATGGCAAAACCGATTAAAAATTGAAAGGTATAGTAAAAATCTGGTACCGTTTTAAAAACTGGAAAAATGGCGGTTGAAAAGTTAACTGTCGCTTTTGCAATAGTTGCTAACGGGCGTAAATTGTAATGATTTGTGAAGCTGTCAGCATTCAGTTTAGCATTTTAATACCAGCATTTTGAATGGCACAACCAATATCATTAAATGTTGGTATTCAGCGTCCGGAATATTTGCAATTTGGTGGCGGAATTAGGTCATCCCATTCTGAATTGGTGGAACCATCAGGGATAAACGCCACGGAACTTAAGACATTAAAGTCATAGAGTTTAAAATTGTAGTTAGAAGTATTTGCCTTATGATACAAGGGAAAAGTTAAGGTAAAAATATTAATACCATAACGAATATCAATATCGGTATTGAGATAATTAATACTGTTAGTAGTCTTGCTGGTTGGCAATGTGATCAGTTTATTGTCATAGGATTTAAGGACATTAAAATCAATTTGATAAATGCTATTGTTGTTTTTAATGGCATTAAAATTTTCTTGGTGCGTTTTTTTATCAAAATTAAAAAAATAACTTCTTAGTAATAATTCTGAATTTCCTATAACATTTATTAAGTATTTTTTGGGATAAAAAGTAATTAACGAGCGATAAAAAAATCCAATTTGAATAAAGTAGCCCTTGTTATAGTTTTTTACGCTCTTAAAATCAATTTCGGTATGAGTTTTTTCGTCCATGTCAAAAGTCGCATAAAATAAACTAGCAAAGAAATTGCCAAGGATTTCGTAGATTTCATCAAAAACATTTTTATAATCATTGTTGTTAATACTAGGAATGTTATTTTTAAAATATAGGTAAATATCATTTTTTAAATCGGGGTCATAGCGTAGAAAACTAAATCTAACATTAAGATAATTTAAGGTCCCAAAAAGATACTTAATTAGGTGATAATCGTTAGCGCTCGTGGTGTCATATTTTCAGATCTCACTTTCACCATGTAATAATTGTAAATAGTTATTACCCACAATTAAGGTCTTGTTAAATGCCTTAATTTTCAAAATATTCTCATTTACTACATTTTTATCACTAGAAGTCTTGTGATAAAAATAGCTGTCATTTTTAAATCCGTTATTTTTAATCATAAATTCTTTATAGTAACCTTTTTCTAAGGTGTCAATGAAATTAAATACGGGTGTTCAATAGAGATACGAGTAATTAAATTTATCAAAATCACCACGGCGAATCATTAAATAATCAAGGTTATCGATAACATCACTATAGTTATGGTTACCGTCAAAATTAGTTATTGTTGTGGGTAATTCAATATCAGTTGATGGTCTTATTTGACCTTCAATTTTTGTTATTATTTGTGTTCAAGTAGGGTTTTTTAATATTGTCACTTTTAGATTAACGATTTCCTTTTTTTGAATATTACCGTTTTCAATTTCTTCATACTTGATATTAAAGTTGAGTTTTGTAAGTTCATCAAGAATATTTTCGTTTTTTGCGTGGTAATTATCTATTATGCTATGTATTGTCTTTTCGTTAATTGGAGATACCTTATCAATTTTTATTCAGTTTGGCATATTTATTGGTCATTGTTGTGTATGTATATATAAATCTCATTTTATATCAGTATTAGGTTTTTTTCATCTATTTTTTACTAAGTAAACAAATCCTTTTTTTAAGTTTAATTCATAAGTTTCTTCACTTTCTCTTTTATTTCTAATTAGTGATTGTGTTGTTAGTTCATCATTGTTAATGTTTTGGGGAATAGTAAAAATGTTATTGAAACTAATAATTAACACGGTAAATATTTTCATAAACATTTTTATCACTCCTTTTTAAAATATTTTATTTTTCATTGTTCTTTTTAGTTTTAATCTTTTTTAATATAAAACGAATTAAGAAGTTTACTATTTCTATTATGGTTACTCACACTAACGAGTAACCTATAATCATTAACCTACCAATTGCTCCAAAATTTTTAATAAATTGTTGCAAATTTTCAATATCTGTATGTAATAATAAAACTATACTTAAAGATATGAATATAATGTAATTAAGTATTATTCATCAATATTTTTTTAAAGAATTAATGAGTTTGTTTGATTTCATTTTTCAAGGCTCTTTTTGCTTTAATTTTCTGAATAATCAAGCGGATTAATTTTTCAAATTTAATTGTAAAATATATTGCTCCGCCTCATCAAAAAACAAATATTCCTGCGAGCATAATACTGCTATTGAACTTACCAAAGAAATCAACCATCTGTTTATTCATAAAATTATTAAATTCGTCGCTTGTTCCAGTTATTTATTTAGTATCGATTACTGTTAATGCACGAATTAATAAGCTTATAAAAATGAAAATGATACTTAACACTATTTTTAACCACTGCTTTTTAAAAGAATTTTTAATTCTTAATTTTAATGGCATTTTTTCTTTTGAATTATCTTTTTTAAATAATTTGCCTAAAAGTTTTTTCATTTTAACTCTCCTTTCATGTTTTTTTATCGTCCTTTAATCACAATAAATAAAGCAATAAGTACACAAGCGACGCCAAGAATGGTAAAGATTGGATGTTGAGAAAATGTCCGAGCCATTGGTTTAAATAGTTCTAAAATTGTTAAATTGCTAGTAATAAACTTTTGGAAATTGGCAAGCCCTTCACTAATATAGTTTGTTAAAGTTTCAAAATGACTACCAGCTAATAATCCAAGAACAGTTATTAAGATAAAAATAATAATTAATTTAAACATTTTTAGTTACCTTGTTTTGTTTTTATTGGTTTTATTTGTTTTTTAGCTTTTCCTCATACACTTAAACGACCCTTATTTTTAACGGCATATTGGCGTTGTTTTTCTAAATTAACTTGTTGACTACCAAATCCAAGAATAATTGCCATAAGAAATTCTACAGCAAGCGTTAAGAATAAAGGAAATATTAGTTTAATTTTTGTTCCCGGTACTTCAAGACTTCAAATTAAATCAAAAACTTTATAAAGCATTTGGGCGAGAAAGTCGGCCATTTTTGCGAGATTTTCCATTTTTTATTGTTCCTTTTCTTTCATTTTTCTTAAAAATTTGCTAAATTTATCCATTTTTAAGTATTCTAAGTCTTCTAAATCAATTGCTGTGTCATTATAGTATTTGTCTTCATAGTCAGGATTAACTTTTGAATTTAAGTAATCTCTTAAAAATGCTAGGTAAAAAGAATTGTAAGTGTTAAGTATTGGTAAAGGAATTTTTAGTTTAAAAAAATAAATATCAAGTTCAGGAATATCACGATATTTAATGCGACGACCCTTTTTGCTATTTTTAGCATCAATTAAGGTGTTTCGTCAGCGTTCATATTCTTCAATACTATTAAAGGTACCATAGATGACTTTTAAGTAGGGGCGAAAAATATTAACAGGTTTTTTGCGAATGCCCACAATCACATTATTAGCAATATCGCGAACTTTAACTCAAATATGTTTATCTCTTTGACCGCTAGCTAACACAATATGACCAAAATGGCGTGCCAGAGCGAAATATTCTTGGATACCGGTTTCTTCGTTTTTGGTATTATTTTTTTCTCAATCAGTACCTTCAAGAAATAAATTGGTTTCATCTCATAAAAGTAAGGTTTTGTCTGACAATACCGGATAATCAAAATCTAATAATCCCATATGTCCTAAACTTAATTTTTGAGTTTCTAGTAATGGGAATGTTGATGCTATATGATATTTTTTCTTTTTTAGTAATTTTGATGCGTATGCTAGAAAAGCAGTTTTTCCAGTTCCTAATGAACCAATCACAATATTTAATGGTGAATTTTTTAAGAAATTAATAACTTTGTTAATTTGTGTTAAATTACCGATTTTAAAAAGAAAAATTAAAATACAACCTGCTAAAAATAAATAGCTTACAATGTTTTTAAAATAACCGTTGTAAATATATCAAATTGCTCCGCAATGTCATAAAATTAAAAATGAGGTGCGATTCAATTCAATAAAATGGTTATTTTTTTCTATTATTCATTTGCAAAATTTCATCTTGCACCTCACTTCATTTTTTTGTTAGCGTACCGCTCCAAGTAATTTTTCAAACATTTTAAAGCAAATAAAGAATATTGCCAAAATAAATGGAAAAATGAAGATTCAGTAGTCAGCAAAGAAGTTACCGACTTGCGGCATATTAACAGCAATAATTTCTCACATTTTAGTAAAAGCCGTTATAATTGCATTTCATAATTTAGTCATCGCGTCACTAGCTGTTATTTTTTCTACTGTTGCAGATGCATCGGCCAAGAAAGTTCCAAACATATAATCACCCCCTTTCTTTTTAAAACATTCATCATTTATATTCAAATTTTTTCTTAAATTTGTTAAAACCACGATTATATTTTTTCCTAATTAATTTTGAATTTCTTTGGGAATGCATCACAATGTAACTTCTTGACATTAATTTTTCCCCTATCTAAATACTGATATGGTTTTTCAAAGGAGCATTAGAATAAATCACACCATAATTGCTGTTAAAAATCAAAAAGCAATGTTTGCCATTAAAAGTCAAAGTGTTTCTTGAGTTAAATCAATTTCTTTTCCACCACTAATATGAACCGGAATAGTTGTAATTTGAATAAATAAATCTCAGAAAGTTTGTTTAATTTGTTCTCAATTAAATTCTTTTAAATTTACCGTCATTTTTTATCTCCCAAAAATCATTTTTATTGGTAAATACATAATTGAAATTAATGCGAAAAGAAAAGTAATGATAATAATTAATCCGGCAATAAACGCAACTTGTGCAGGCATTTTCTCTATCGGAATAAACAGTTCTAAGAATTCCGTGATAATTTTTCAAAACATTATTTTTTATCCGCGTTATTTTCTTTTGAATCAGGAGCTTTAACTCATTCCTCAAAGCGAGCAATAAATACTTTTTCGTCTTTCTTGAAATTACCAGTATTATTTTTAATGGCATTTTTATATTTAATTCTAATTTTTATTTTGGCATAAATTTTATAAGCAAAATATGCCAATAGCATTATGCAAATGATAATAAATATTATTCCAATCGCAATATTCATTTTTAAACTCCTTTAAAATAGTTATAATTTATATCTTTTTTGTTGTTTTCTTTTTCGGCAATGAAGAAGCTTAATAATTCTTGTCCCTTAATTAATTTGGTTTCATTTTCTTTTTGATTAATTGAAATTACTTGATATTTACTATCCTTGATTATTCTGACACAAATCTAATTTTCATATTTTCCTTTATGAACAAATCGCTTTGGAAACCAAATACCGATTTGTTCATTAAATCATGGAATTTTTGGCGCTTTAATAAGCATTGCGTTTTGTGTTTCTTTTAAAAGATATTTCTTAGTATTTAAGAAAATGTTTTCAATGTTTTTCATAATAAATTACCTTTCTTATAGATAAACTAAGTTATATTAACTAAGTTAGTTAACTTAGTTTTTTAAACACTTAAATCTGCGATATATAAGTGTTTAACAAGCTTTGCTAGTAAATTTTATTTTTTTATTATTAAGAATAAAGATTTTAATAATTTTAAACTTAAAATACCCCTATATAGAAATTTCTACACTTTAACATCCGCATCCTACCCTTGGAACTAATTTAATAGCGTGTATATTTTTAGGAAATCCACCCATTCATTTTTTTATTGCAAAACGAAACAAATTGCTATAGCTAATAGGGTGTTATCTATTAACTGGTAAACTTCTTTTGGTTATGGCGACCACCCACAATTTATCGTGCTTTAATACATACCAACATTATTAATTCACTTGTATTTAATTTTCAAAGAACAAATTTTTAACACCTTATAAAATAAAAAGACAATCATTGCTGACTGTCTTAATACTTATTCAAATCTTCCCCCACCTAACAAAACTTTATGTGCCCTAAAGGTAATGCTGTAACAAATAAATATAATAGATTTAAGTAAGTAAAAATATTAGTTAAAATTTAATAAAATTAATAATTTTTCATTGTGTAAAAATTCAATAATATGATAAAATAGTAGTAAATGACAATAACAAGAAAGGTATGGTTAGTTTAGTAATTAAATAATATAATTAGCTGATTGTTTTACTTCTTTAAAGCAATACCTAAGAAAACTAAACGCGACCTTAAAAAATTATGAAGTAATTAGTCATAATTAATATATGTTATAATTTAATGGTGAAATATTATGGGGTGGCTCGAATGAATGAAAAATTAGCAAAAAAGGAAATTTTGCGGTTAAGAAAATTAATTGAGCAGTGAAATAATGAGTATTATTTAGAAAATAAACCATCAGTTAGTGATGAATACTATGATGCGAAGATGAGGAATTTACAACAATTAGAAAATGATTTTCCGCAGTTTTTAAGCAAAAATTCACCAACACAATCTGTTGGTGGCAAAGTAGCTTATGGTTTTAATAAAGTTCAGCATAATTATCCAATGTTAAGTTTAAATAATGCTTTTACCGAAGAAGATTTAATTAATTTTGATAATCATATAAAATCTTTAACTGGTCAAGAAAGTATTGAATATCTTTGTGAATTAAAAATTGATGGTTTGTCGGTTTCGTTGCAGTATGATAATGGTTTTTTAATATCAGCAGCTACTAGAGGTGATGGTATTACTGGCGAAAATGTTACTGATAATGTTAAAACAATTGCTAATATCCCGCAAAAGATTAAATTAGTAAATAAGTTTTTAGTGCGGGGTGAAGTATTTTTAGCTAAAAGTGATTTTAATGATTTAAATGAATTGCGTTCTAAAGAAAAAATGCCAGTATTTGCTAATCCCCGTAATGCTGCTGCTGGTAGTTTACGCCAATTAGATGCAAACATTACGGCAAGTCGTAATTTAAAAGTTTTTTTATATTATTATGTTAATGGTCAAGAAAATGGGATGAAAACCCAAGAGGAAGTTTTATTGACATTAAAAAATTTAGGTTTTCCAATTAATAATGAATATCGTTTATGCAATAGTATTACTGAAGTATGAGAATATATAAAAGAATATGACCTTAAAAGAAAACAATTAGATTATGATACTGATGGCATTGTAATTAAAATTAATGATTTATCATTATATAATATTATTGGACAAACAAGTAAAAGCCCTAAATGAGCAATAGCATACAAATATGCTGGTATTGTGGTAACGACTAAATTACTAGATATCTTTGCATCAATTGGAAGAACGGGTAAAGTAACATATAATGCTAAACTAGAACCAGTAAATTTACAAGGAACAGTTGTTAAGGCGGCGACATTGCATAATGCTGATTATATTATTAATCGTGATATTCGGATTGGTGATGTTGTATTAATTAAAAAAGCTGGTGATATTATTCCTGAAGTTATTAATCCCGTTTTAAAGTTAAGAAAAGAAGGAAATAAACCTTGAAAATTAATTGAATATTGTCCAAATTGTAATAGTAAATTAGAAAATGCTGTTTTAGAAGTTGATCAGTATTGTATTAATATTAATTGTTCGCAAAGAATTGTTCAGTCATTAATACATTATTGTTCAAGAAGAGCAATGGATATTAGTGGTGTTAGTGAGAAAATAATTATTCGGTTGTATCAATTAGGTTGATTAAAAAAAGTTAGTGATTTATATTTATTGGAAAATCGGAAACAAGATATTATTTCTTTAGATAATTTTGGTGAAAAATCATTTAATAATATGATTAAGGCAATTAATCGTTCAAAAATGAAGTCATTGCAACATTTGTTATTTGGTTTAGGAATTCGTCATATTGGTGAGAAAACTGCTTTACAGTTAGCAAAACATTATGAAGATATTGATAATTTACTTAAAGCTAAAAGTGAGCAGTTAGAAATGATCTATGATATTGGCGCGGTCATTATTGAAAGTGTGATTGATTGATTTTCACATCAAGAAAATTTACAATTAATTAATGATTTAAAAATTTATGGTATTAATATGAAATATTTTCCAATAGCAGATGATAATAAAAATAATCCTTTTTTTAATAAAACGGTTGTGATTACGGGAACATTCACAAAACCAAGAAGTTATTATGTTGAAGAATTACAAGGATTAAATGCTAGTAGTACTAATACAGTTAGTAAAAATACTGATTATTTATTAGTTGGTAGTAATGCTGGCAGTAAATTAGAAAGTGCTAAAAAATTTAATATTAAAATTTTAACATTAGCAGAGTATGAGCAATTAAAAGAAGGAGTGTAAGTAGTAGTGGAAAATATTACTTCGGGATTATTACGAGAAATTACTAATAATTTAATGCTAGAGTTGGAAGAAGAAGAGTATAAGTTATTAGCAGAAGAGTTTTATATTGTTTTAGAACAAATGAAGTTAGTACAGACAATTGATGTGGAGGGTTATGAACCAATGCATTATCCATTTTTAAATTCGCAACATTTATTACGCGAAGATGATAATATAATGATTAATGAACAATCACTTGTTTTACAAAATGCGTGAGAAGTAAAAGATGATTATATTGTTATTAATAGGGTGGTTGAATAATGATGAAAATGACAATTGAATTATTGCATCAGCAATTATTACAGAAGAAAACATCACCGATTAAAATTGTTCGTGATGCGATTGCTAAGGCAAAAAAATATGAACATTATAACGGTGTTGTTAAATTATTAGAAGAAGAAGCGATGGTCATTGCTAAGCGTTTGGAATCAATGCCAATTCCTGAAGATAATTATTTATTTGCTATACCTTATGCCGTTAAAGATAATTTAGCAACTAAGAACATTGTAACTAGTGGAGGAACAAAAATTTTAGAAAATTTTGTGCCAACATTTGATAGTAAAGTAGTTAAAGATATTAATGATTATCAAGCTGTTAATATTGCTAAAGCAACGCTTGATGAATTAGGAATGGGTGGTACTGGTTTGGATAGTTTTACGGGTTTTGTTTATAATCCGTGAAATAAAAATCATATTACGGGAGGTAGTTCATCAGGAAGCGCGGCGTTGGTTGCTTTGGGTGTTGTTCCGTTTGCCTTGGCAAGTGATACGGGTGATTCGATTAGAAAACCAGCATCGTATACAGGGATTGTTGGTATTAAACCGACTTATGGACTTATTTCTCGCTATGGGTTATTCCCCTATGCACCGTCTTTAGATACTGTTGGTGTGCTCGCTAATACTGTTCGTGATTGTGCAATTGTTATGGATGCGACAGTTAAGTTTGATGCGAATGATTTGACTAGTCAGCAAGCAAAGGAAAAAGATTATTTGCAAAATCTTAGTCCTGATATTAAAAAATATCGTTTGGCGACTATTAAGTCGGTTAATGATGGTTTGCGACCGTTAACGGGAGTTTTGTGGTCTTCGGTAATTAGTAAATTAAAAGAGCAAGGTTTACTTATTGAGGATATTGATTTTCCCCTTGATTTATTAAAGTCATTATTACCAGTTTATATGGTTATTTCGTTTGCGGAAGCTACTAGTTCGCAAAGTAATTTAACAGCAATTAATTTTGGGAAACGAATTAGTAAAGATGATGATTCTTATCAAAATATTATGATTAAAAGTCGTAGTGTATTGGGAAAGACAGTTAAAAGAAGATATGTTATTGGGGCATATGCTTTGGCACAAGCAAATCAACAGGAATTATTTTTGCAAGCAAAAAAGGTGCGACGAAAAATTGTTGATCACTTTGAAAAAATTTTTACTGATTATGATGGACTGTTATTGTCAGCATCTGGTGGTGATGCTCCGACAATTGAGAAAACTATTAATCATAAATTAGAGTTAAGTGATGTTAATAACTTAACAAATGATGCATTGTTATTAGCTAATTTTTCGGGTGCGCCTTCAATCACAATTCCTATTGGTTTAGTAAATGAATTGCCATTTGGAATGACAATTAATTGTTTACCATTTGCTGATCAAAAGGCATTAAATATTGCTTATGGAATTGAAAAAATTATTAACTTTGAAAATTCTTGTCATCATCGAAAGGAAAAATAAATAATGAAATTACAACCTGTTATTGGAATTGAAATTCATATTGAGTTAAAAACAAAAACAAAAATGTTTTCTAATAGTCCGGTGACGTTTGCTAGTATTCCTAATAGTCAAGTAAATGAAATTGATTTGGGCTATCCGGGAAGCTTACCTTCTATTAATAAACAAGCAGTAGTATTAGCTATTAGAGCGTGTCAAGCGTTAAATATGACAATTAATCCAGTATTATCATTTGATCGTAAGAATTATTTTTATCCGGATTTACCTAAAGGATATCAAATAACCCAACAAAATAATCCGATTGGTAGTAATGGTAAATTAACGATTACTACTAACAATGTGCAACAAGATATTTTGATTACGCGGTTGCATTTAGAAGAAGATACCGCTAAACAAATTCATTTAGATAATATTACTTTGTTAGATTATAATCGGGCGGGAATTGGTTTAATTGAGATTGTTAGTGAACCTGTTATTTATGATGTTGAGACGGCAATTAATTATATTGAAACATTGCGTAAGACATTATTACATTTAGGGGTTAGTAATGCTAAAATGAGTGAAGGTTCATTTCGTTGTGATATTAATATTTCTTTACGACCGATAGAAAGTAAGGATTTTTTTAAACGCGTGGAAGTTAAAAATTTAAATTCTTTAAATAATGTTAAAAGAGCGATTGAATTTGAAATTAAACGACAAACTAATTTAATTAATCAAGGAACGCCTTTAAAGAGTAATGAAACACGCAGATTTGATGAAAAAACAAAAACAACAATTTTAATGCGTTCTAAAGAGTCAACGGTTGATTATAAGTATTTTCCCGAATCAAATATAGTTCCGATTATTTTAGAACAGCATTGAATTGAAGAGGTTATTAATACTAGTCCAGAATCGTATCCCCAAAAACAAATTCGTTATGTAGAAACATATGGTTTGCATATTAATGAAGTTAATGTTTTGTTACAAGATATTGAATTAACTAATTTTTTTGAAAAGACAATTGAACATACTAAATATTATCGTTTGGTGTTAAATATGCTTATTGGTGATATTAGTGCTTATTTGAAACAAAAAGATGCTTCTTTATTAGATACTCAGTTAACACCGATTAATTTGGCCCAGATGGTTAATATTTTACAACGAAAGGAAATATCGCAAAGACAAGCCAAGACATTGTTATTACATTTACTAGAAAATAATGTGAGTGTTGAGCAGAGTAGTAAGCAACTTAACTTACAACAAATAAATGATGAAAAGATAATTAGGAGTTTAATTAAACCGTTTATTTTGGAAAACTTACAAATATTGAAAGATTATCCTTCTCGTCCTGAGAGAGTGTTAAAGTTTTATATGGGATACTTAATGAAAGTTACTAAGGGACAAGTTAATCCTGAAATAGGACAAAGGATTATTGAAGAAATTATTTCTGAAAATATTAGTAAATAATTAAGTTTACAAAAAAACAGCACAATGTGCTGTTTTTTTAAATATCTTCGGTTTCTTTTGTTCCCGTAATGTATTCGTGAATTTCTTGGATGTATTTGTTTTTAGCAATGAATAGAACTTCGTCGCCATATCTAAGAATGGTATCAGCATCGGGCAAGATAATTTTTTTGTTGTGTTTAATGTGAATAATGTTAACTCTTTTGTTGTTAATTAGTTTGATTTCTTCAAGGGGTTTCCCTAAGATAATTTTATTTGTGGCTTCAACTAAACTAATGCTAAATTCACCATCAACATCTTTAATGTCAACCTCTAGACCTCATAGGGCTTTTAGAGCAGTTTGTCTTCCTGATGAAATATCGGGTTTGACAATTTGATTAATCCCAATTGCTCGTAAAATCTTTTCATGAGGATTGTTAATAGCTTTAGCAATGATATTGGTGGTTTCTAATTCTTTTAGGTTAACAGCTACTAGAACTGATGATTGAATATTGCTACCGATAGCAATAATAATGTCATTAATATTTTTAATTCCAATACTTTCTAATGCTTCTAAGTCAGTGGCATCTAATTCGTAGCCGTTAATGTTAGCAAAATTTCCCGTAATTTTTCTGATTTTACTATTATCTTGATCAATAACAATGACATTGTGGTTCATTGATGCTAATGTTTCTGCAACTGCTGTGCCGAAATTACCTAAACCAATTATACAAAATTCTTTTGCCGCCATTATTTAACACCTCTTATATATTTGAAACTATTACCACAAAATTATACTATATTTTATCTTAAAATAATAATCTAAGTATTTTAATGGTTGTGTTTAGTTTTCTTAGGTATTGCTTTGAAGAAATAAAACAATCAGCTAATTATATTATTTAATTACTAAACTAACCCTGCCTTTCTTGTTATTGTCATTTTTATTCGTTATCATATTATTGAATTTTTACACAATGAAAAATTTTTAATTTTGTAGAAAACTCTTGATAAAATAAAAAAAATCATCAACTTGATAATTTTAAAAGGCTTTTATGTAAAATTACTGTTTTTACTTTAATTTTTTATACATTAAAATATAATACCGCTGTTTGTTGGTTTGGAGTTAAACCCTTATGTTGGTATTTTCATTTTCAGAGATTTAAATAATTTTGAATATTAGTAAAACCTAAACCATGATAATGAATTAAGGCTTCTTTAAGACTAGATTGTAATTTACTGATTTTATTTAAGTTACGATAACTAGCTTCAGGATTAATTGTTGTTTTAGTTACACATAAAGTAGAATTTGTTTGTTTTGCTACTAAAAAATATAATTTTTGCATATCAGAAGTAATAATTGAATTTTGGTTAATTAATTCTTTGTTCATATTTTCAATAACTCATTGTTTTTGTAAACGTTTGGTGTTTGTGGATTTAACATAAATATTGTTATTATTATCAACTGCTATTTGAATACAGCATTTAGTATTATTCGCAAATGGGTCAAGGTGAATTCTTCGTGGATCAGTTTTATGTTTGAAATTTCCTTTATGAATTTCTTTAATAAATGTTTCATCGATTTGGATTTTACCAGATAATTTTTTAAATTTTAATTGGGTATTTTCTAATTGTTTTGATTTCATTAATTTTTGACGATTATATCAAGCAGTTTTTAATGTAGTTTTAATAAAACGAGAAATTGTTTTACTAGATTGCCCCAACAATGAAATTTGAATCAATAAATTTCATTGTTCATAATTTAAATGACTTCAATAAATAAAATGATTACGAAAAGCGTCAAAACTTGCATGGCAATTTTTACATAAATATTTTTGTTTTCCTTCTGAATTATGTCCATTTTTAACGCAATGGTAAGATTCACATTTAGGGCATTTAATACCTCGCGCTCTAAATTTTTGATCAATTTCATTTAAACGTTTTTGTTTTTTTATTAATTCTGCTTGTTGTTTTACTTTTTCATAAAATTCTAAAAATTGATCATCTGTTAAAGTATTTACTAGTTCTTGAATTATTTTTTCCATAATTATTATCCACCTCTATCATATTAAAAATATACCTAAAATTAGGTATATTCAATAAATATCAAGAGTTTTTTACAAAATTAAAAGAGTTTTCTACAAAATTAAAAGAGTTTTCTACAAAATTAAAATCTAAGTATAGTATAATTGGGTAATAAACAAGTAATCGGCATCGCGAGGGTCAGAATGAAAGATATTGATAAATTTTCTAATAATAAAAAATATCTTACTTGATTTAAAAAACTTGGTCAAGTTTTTAAAAATATTTTTATTGGTAATACTGTTAATAAGAAAATTTTGCGAAATTATTTATATGCTGTTTTGGTGGGAACAATTTTATTAATGACACCTTGAGCTGTTAGTAAGACTTATCAATGAAATTTTTTAACAGCATTGTTTACTGCTTCAAGTGCATTTTCTGATACTGGATTAAGTTTAATATCGCCAGCTAAAGACTTAACTTTTTTTGGTCAAATTGTTTTATTGTTGCTAATTCAAATTGGTGGTATTGGAATTATGACTTTAAAGATTATTTTGTTTATTGTAATTGGAAAAAACATTAGTATTGAAGAAAGAATGCTTTTGCAATCAGAAAGAGGTAATACTAAACTTGGTGGCACTGTCCAGTTAATTAAAAATGCTTTTTATGTTTTAGCAATTGTGGAAATTACTGGTGGCGTGATGTTATTTTTTTATTTTTATTTTACACCGATTGATTATTTAGATTCTTTAAAATCACAATCAATTAATTCGATTATTGAACTATTAGGAAAATCGTTTAACACGCCAGATAAATTTAAAGAAATGTTAATTACTAAGGTTTCTGATTGAGAAAATTTTGTTACTGCGGGCAAGGAATTTCCTAATGAATTAGCACGAATTATTAATGGTGTTACTAATAAATATAATAATAATGTTGTAGGATTTTTACAAATAATTGATAATGATTATTTGCAACAATTAATTACTAAGAATTTTAATGTTACCTATCGAAATTTTGGTAGTAGTTTTTGATCAGGAATTTTTCATTCGGTTTCAGCTACTAATAATGCTGGTTTTGATATTATTGGTCCTAATTCTTTAAGTCCCTATCGGACACAATATTTTGTTCAAGTAGTTTTTTTAGTTCAACTGATTATTGGTGGTATTGGTTATCCTGTTTTTTATGATTTAAAGCAAAAATCAGTGGCGCGTTATCGTGGTATTAAAGTTAATTTTTCATTATTTACTAAAATAAGTGTGATATACTATTTTTCAATTTCTTTTATTGGTATTTTAGCAGTAATTTTGGTTGAATATTTTGTGCCAACAAAGCTTAGTAATACTTTTATTAATGGTGGTATTAGAAATGTTACTAATACTAATGCTGAAACTTTAATGGCGATTATTTTTAATACTTTTTCAACAAGAAGTGCTGGATATAGCACGATTGATATTAGTTATTTTAAATCGCCCTCAAAGTTTATTTTTTCGATTTTGATGTGAATTGGAGCGTCACCTAGTTCTACTGGTGGTGGAATTAGAACGACAACGCTAGCATTAGTTATGGTGAGTATTATTGCTAGTGCGACACGAAAAAATAATATTAATATGTTTAAGGCTAAAGTTCCTAATGAGACAGCAAAACGCGCAACAGCAGTTTTTATTATGGCGATTTTAATTGTCTTTTTGGCGTCTTTAATTATTATTAGCGAAAATGTGCAGGTGCCGATTGTTGAGGCTTTGTTTATATCTTCATCGGCATTTGGAACGGCAGGTTTAACAATGATTCCTGATTTTGGCCTAAGTTTTTCTGATTATAGTGTTATAAGTAAATTATTTTTAATTAGTTTAATGTTTATTGGTCAATTAGGAGTATCAAATACTTTATTATTAGCAGCAAGAAAAAATGAAATTGAACGATTTGCATATTTAGAACAAGATGTGCCTATTGGTTAGGAGAAAATATAATGGCAGTTATAATGGATGGAAAAGTGATTGCTAATGATATTCAAAATAATTTGAAAAACAATATTAGTAATTATTTAGAAAAAAATTTACGAAAACCGCATTTAGTAGTATTTTTGGTGGGAACAGAAGAAGCATCAAAAGTATATGTTAATCACAAAATAAAAGTTTGTGAAAAGTTAGAAATTCAAGTTAGTTTAAAAACGTTTAATGAAAATGTTAGTGAGCAGGATTTATTAACAGTAATTAATAAAGTAAATAATGATGATACGGTTGATGCGATTTTGGTGCAGTTACCATTACCTAAACATCTTAATAAAAATCGGATTTTAGATCATATTAATGCTCGTAAAGATGCTGATGGTTTACATTATATTAATGCAGGTAAGTTATTTCAAGGGTTAAAAACGATTGCTCCTTGTACCCCATTAGGAGTAATTAAACTGTTAGAAGCATATAATATTGATGTTTTTAAAAAAACGGTTACAATGGTGGGGACAAGTAATCTTGTTGGTAAACCTTTGGCTATTATGTTGCACCATTTAGGAGCAACAGTTACATTATGTAATGAAAATACTGTTGATTTAAAAAAGCATACGATTGGTAGCGATATTGTTATTAGTGCTGTTGGTGTTGCTAATTTAATTGATGAAACAATGGTTAAAGCTAATACGATTGTAGTTGATGCGGCTATTGTTCGTAATTTGGAAACAAATCGGATTTGTGGTGATATTAAGTTTGATATGGTTAAAGAAAAAGTTAGTTATATTACTCCGGTTCCTGGTGGTATTGGGCCAATGACAATTGCAATGTTAGTAACTAATGTTTATGACTTGTATGTTATTAATATGAATAAGAAAAATTTGAATGTTGTTAATATGAATAATAAAACTTTAATTGTGGAGTAGTAATTTATGTGAAATCATTTAGAAATTGTTAATCAAGATTTATTTATTCTTATTAGTTTTTTATTAGGGATTATTTTTGTTGCTTATCTGACTTTATCTTTATTGTGATTGATATTTTCTTTTATTAAAAAAGGTAATAGTAAAAATCGTGATGGTGGTGAATATTTAGAAGCTATTTTTCGTCAAGAAAAATATCATTTTAAAATTAAAATAACTAAAGTAACGACGCGTTATTTTAATTTTAAATATTATAAACAAGAAGTTAATATTAAAACTAGTGATTATTATAACGATAGTATTTTTCATATTTATAATTGTTTAACTTATGTTGCAAAAATAAAATGAAAAAAAATGGTAAAAGCTATGTATTTTTTATTCATCTAGCAAATTTTATGTTTATTTTTGCATTATTATATTTTAATTTTGTCGAAAACTCTTGATAAAATAAAAAAAATCATCAACTTGATAATTTTAAAAGGCTTTTATGTAAAATTACTATTTTTACTTTAATTTTTTATACATTAAAATATAATACCACTGTTTGTTGGTTTGGAGTTAAACCCTTATGTTGGTATTTTAATTTTCAGAGATTTAAATAATTTTGAATATTAGTAAAACCTAAGCCTTGATAATGAATTAAGGCTTCTTCAAGACTAGATTGTAATTTACTGATTTTATTTAAGTTACGATAAATAGCTTCAGGATTAATTGTTGTTTTAGTTACACATAAAGTAGAATTTGTTTTTGTTTTGCTAATAAAAAATATAATTTTTGCATATCAGAAGTAATAATTGAATTTTGGTTAATTAATTCTTTGTTCATATTTTCAATAACTCATTGTTTTTGTAAACGTTTGGTGTTTGTGGATTTAACATAAATATTGTTATTATTATCAACCGCCATTTGAATACAGCATTTAGTATTAGTTGCGAATGGGTCAAGGTGAATTCTTCGTGGATCAGTTTTATGTTTGAAATTTCCTTTATGAATTTCTTTAATAAATGTTTCATCGATTTGGATTTTACCAGATAATTTTTTAAATTTTAATTGGGTATTTTCTAATTGTTTTGATTTCATTAATTTTTGACGATTATATCAAGCGGTTTTTAATATAGTTTTAATAAAACGAGAAATTGTTTTACTAGATTGCCCCAACAATGAAATTTGAATCAATAAATTTCATTGTTAATAATTTAAATGACTTCAATAAATAAAATGATTACGAAAAGCGTCAAAACTTGCACGGCAATTTTTACATAAATATTTTTGTTTTCCTTCTGAATTATGTCCATTTTTAACGCAATGGTAAGATTCACATTTAGGGCATTTAATACCTTGTGCTCTAAATTTTTGATCAATTTCATTTAAACGTTTTTGTTTTTTTTTATTAATTCTGCTTGTTGTTTGACTTTT
The DNA here is from genome assembly GCF_018831625.1 of Spiroplasma endosymbiont of 'Nebria riversi'. Taxonomy (GTDB): domain Bacteria; phylum Bacillota_I; class Bacilli_A; order Mycoplasmatales; family Nriv7; genus Nriv7. The sequence continues at coordinate 71,440 of NZ_CP065193.1, read as the reverse complement.
TCATAAAATTCTAAAAATTGATCATCTGTTAAAGTATTTACTAGTTCTTGAATTATTTTTTCCATAATTATTACCCACCCCTATCATATTAAAAATATACCTAAAATTAAGTATATTCAATAAATATCAAGAGTTTTATACAAAATTAAAAAAAAAAATCACCATTTCAAAAATTACAAGAGTTTTTAAAAAATTAAAACCGCATAAAAATTTATTAAGTATATAAAAATTTAAATTTATAATAATAGCAAAATATTTTTATCAGAATTTAATTTTTTAATTCAATCGTTGAAAATAGTGCATAAGTATTATTTTCATGCACAGCACCATAAGAATCCGCACTAACCAAAATTTTTAAATTTAAATCAGCAAAACCATCATTTCTTTTTAAAATATTAAATTCTAATATTATTGTTCCATTTTGATGATCTCAACCTGTTTTTGAACCATGAGGTTCAGATTTTCAATAAGTAATCACTTGATCAGTTTCTTCTTTTTTATCCAAAAATATTTCTACTGATCGATAGGAGGATGAATAATCATTCCATTCAAAAGAACCTTTTAATAAGATAAAATTTAAATTTTTTTTAATATCTTGTCATTTAAAATTATAGTCTTCTGTACTTCCTAAATTGGAAAAAACATGTTCAGTTTTATCTCCAGTTATCCCAACTGAAGCACGAATATTAATATTTGTATCTATAACTATCATATTTTGATTAATTTCATTTGTATCAATATTATAAGTTTGTTGTTTTTGTTTATTTATTGGAGCATTGCCAACAATACCCCGCATTCCGCTCCCCTGCTATTGTTATTGTTCCTAAGATTCCTAATAATGGTATGGCAACCCATTTTTGGACAGCTTTTTATGTAGACTGTCATTTTCTAAATTCAACAGGCGTTAAATAATTTAAACTGCCATGTATTATAAGATTATTGTATCAATTAACAAAATCAAATAATTCGCATTTTAATTGTGTTAAATTTTCAAATTTTTTACCCTTGATAAATTCCGTTTTAAAAGTTTTGTAAGTTGTTTCAGCCACAGCATTGTCATAAGGACAACCCTTCGCACTCAATGATCTTTTAATATTAAAGGTTATTAAAATTTCATCAATGATTTTATTTTTGAACTCATTACCACGATCAGTATGAAATAAAGTTATTTTATTTAATGGTCGTGTTATTTTATGAAAAGCTTGTTGAACTAGTTCAGCGGTTTTGTTTGGTCCGGCACTATAGCCAATTATTTCTCGATTAAACAAGTCAATTAATAAACAAATATAATGTCATTTTCCTCCAACTTGCACATATGTTAAATCACTAACAACAACTTAATTAGGTTTTTTGTTATTAAATTGACGATTTAAAACATTACTAATTTGGTCATTATTAACCATTGTTTTATGATTACGATATTTTAATTTGGTGTATTTAGAAACCAAATTATTTTTGATCATAAGGAATCTGATTTTTAGACGTGATAAGATAATATCTTTTCTCATTAAAACAGCTTTAATTTTACGAGCACCATAAATTTTACGACTTTTATTAAATGCACTGATAACTTCTTCTTCATAATTATTAACATCATACTTAACACAATTATTAGTTTGATAATAATATGTTGATTTTGCTATTTTTAATATTTGACACATTTTTAGCGCGGGATATTTTTCTTTATTATTGTTAATATAATTCCTATTTTTTGCCAATTATCAGTGCTGCTTGCTTTAAAATGTCATTTTCCATTCGTAATTGTTGGTTTTCTTTTCGCAAGTAAATTAATTCATTTTCTTCGACAGTGCGATTATCTTGCACTTTAAATGATCCAAAATTATTAAAATTTTCAATTCACTGATATATGGCTGATTTTGAAACCCCGTATTTTTTAATAATTTCAACAATGCTTTGGTATGGCAACCCTTTTTATTCTTAATAACTAAACAACTTTTCATTTTTTCTCCTTTCTATTTTAACAAAATAAAAAAGCAACAATTTGGACGCATAAAGTTTTGTTAGGTAGGAAAATATTTGAATAAGTATTAAGGCAGTCAGCAATGATTGTCTTTTTATTTTATAAGTTGTTAAAAATTTGTTCTTTGAAAATGAAATACAAGTGAATTAATAATGTTGGTATGTATTAAAGCACGATAAATTGTGGGTGGTCGCCATAACCAAAAGAAGTTTACCAGTTAATAGACAATACCCTATTAGCTATAGCAATTTGTTTCGTTTTGCAATAAAAAAATGAATGGGTGGATTTCCTAAAAATATACACGCTATTAAATTAGTTCCAAGGGTAGGATGCGGACATTAAAGTGTAGAAATTTCTTTTAATTTTGTCGAAAACTCTTGATATTTATTGAATATACTTAATTTTAGGTATATTTTTAATATGATAGAGGTGGATAATAATTATGGAAAAAATAATTCAATAACTAGTAAATACTTTAACAGATGATCAATTTTTAGAATTTTATGAAAAAGTCAAACAACAAGCAGAATTAATAAAAAAAAACAAAAACGTTTAAATGAAATTGATCAAAAATTTAGAGCACAAGGTATTAAATGCCATAAATGTGAATCTTACCATTGCGTTAAAAATGGACATAATTCAGAAGGAAAACAAAAATATTTATGTAAAAATTGCCGTGCAAGTTTTGACGATTTTCGTAATCATTTTATTTATTGAAGTCATTTAAATTATGAACAATGAAATTTATTGATTCAAATTTCATTGCTGGGGCAATCTAGTAAAACAATTTCTCGTTTTATTAAAACTAAATTAAAAACTGCTTGATATAATCGTCAAAAATTAATGAAATCAAAACAATTAGAAAATACCCAATTAAAATTTAAAAAATTATCTGGTAAAATCCAAATCGATGAAACATTTATTAAAGAAATTCATAAAGGAAATTTCAAACATAAAACTGATCCACGAAGAATTCACCTTGACCCATTCGCAACTAATACTAAATGCTGTATTCAAATGGCAGTTGATAATAATAACAATATTTATGTTAAATACACAAACACCAAACGTTTACAAAAACAATGAGTTATTGAAAATATGAACAAAGAATTAATTAACCAAAATTCAATTATTACTTCTGATATGCAAAAATTATATTTTTTAGTAGCAAAACAAACAAATTCTACTTTATGTGCAACTAAAACAACAATTAATCCTGAAGCTAGTTATCGTAACTTAAATAAAATCAGTAAATTACAATCTAGCCTTAAAGAAGCCTTAACTCATTATCACGGTTTAGGTTTTACTAATATTCAAAATTATTTAAATCTCTGAAAATGAAAATACCAACATAAGGGTTTAGCTCCAAACCAACAAACAGCGGTATTATATTTTAATGTATAAAAAATTAAAGTAAAAATAGTAATTTTACATAAAAGCCTTTTAAAATTATCAAGTTGATGATTTTTTTTATTTTATCAAGAGTTTTCGACAAAATTAAAAGAAATTTCTATATATAGGGGTACGCTAAGTTTAAAATTATTAAAATCTTTATCTAATAATAATAAAAAAACAAAATTTAATAACAAAGCTTGTTAAACACTTATATATCGCAGATTTAAGTGTTTAAAAAACTAAGTTAACTAACTTAGTTAATATAACTTAGTTTATCTATAAGAAAGGTAATTTATTATGAAAAACATTGAAAACATTTTCTTAAATACTAAGAAATATCTTTTAAAAGAAACACAAAACGCAATGCTTATTAAAGCGCCAAAAATTCCATGATTTAATGAACAAATCGGTATTTGGTTTCCAAAACGATTTGTTTATAAAGGAAAATATGAAAATTCTATTTGTGTCGGAATAATCAAGGATAGTAAATATCAAATAATTTCAATTAATCAAAAAGAAAATGAAACCAAATTAATTAAAGAACAAGAATTATTAAGCTTCTTCATTGCCAAAAAAGAAGAAAACAAAAAAGATATAAATTATAACTATTTTAAAGGAGTTTAAAAATGAATATTGCGACTGGATTAATATTTATTATTATCAGCATCATGCTATTGGCATATTTTGCTTATAAAATTTATGTCAAAATAAAAATTAGAATTAAATATAAAAACGCCATTAAAAATAATACTGGTAATTTCACGAAAGACGAAAAAGTATTTATTGCCCGCTTTGAGGAATGAGTTAAAGCTCCTAATTCAAAAGAAAATAACGCGGATAAAAAATAATGTTTTGAAAAATTATCATGGAATTCTTAGAACTGTTTATTCCGATAGAAAAAATGCCTGCACAAGTTGCTTTTATTGCCGGATTAATTATTATCATCACGTTTCTTTTCGCATTAATTTCAATTATGTATTTAACAATAAAAATTATTTTTGGTAGATAAAAAATGAAAGTAAATTTAAAATAAATTAATTGAGAACAAATAAAAGTGTATTTTTGGGATTTATTTATTCAAATTACAACTATTCCGGCTCATATTAGTGGTGGTAAAGAAATTGATTTAACTCAAGAAACACTTTGACTTTTAATAGCAAACATTGCTTTTTGATTCTTAACAGCGATTATGGTGTGATTTATTCTAATGCTACTTTGAAAAACCATATCAGTATTTAGATAGGGAAAAAATTAATGTCAAGAAGTTACATTGTGATGCATTCCCAAAGAAATTCAAAATTAATTAGGAAAAAATATAATCGTGTTAAGGTTAATCGTGGTTTTAACAAATTTAAGAAAAACTTTGAATATAAATGATGAATGTTTTAAAAAGAAAGGGGGTGATTATATGGTTTGGAACTTTCTTAGCAGGAGAAGCACCAGCAACAGTAGAAAAAATAACAGCTAGTGACGCGATGACTAAATTATGAAATGCAATTATAACGGCTTTTACTAAAATGTGAGAAATTATTGCTGTTAATATGCCATAAGTCGGTAACTTCTTTGCTGATTACTGAATCTTCATTTTTCCATTTATTTTGGCAATATTCTTTATTTGCTTTAAAATGTTTGAAAAATTACTTGGAGCGGAATTTGATATATTTACAACGGTTATTTTAAAAACATTGTAAGTTATTTATTTTTAGCGGGTCGTATTTTAATTTTCCTTTTTAAAATCAGTAATTTAACACAAATTAACAAAGTTATTAATTTTTTAAAAAATTCACCATTAAACATCGTTATTGGTTCATTAGGAACTGGAAAAACCGCTTTTCTAGTATACGCATCAAAATTACTAAAAAAGAAGAAATATCATATCGCATCAACTTTCCCATTACTAGAAACCCAAAAATTAAGTTTAGGGCATATGGGATTATTAGACTTTGATTATCCGGTATTGCCAGACAAAACCTTACTTTTATGAGATGAAACCAATTTATTTTTAGAAGGAACTGATTGAGAAAAAAATAATACCAAAAACGAGGAAACCGGTATCCAAGAATATTTCTCTCTGGCACGCCATTTTGGTCATATTGTTTTCGCTAGTGGGCAAAGAGATAAACATATATGAGTTAAAGTTCGTGATATTGCTAATAATGTGATTGTGGGGATTCGCAAAAAACCAGTTAATATTTTCCGCCCTTACTTAAAAGTCATCTATGGTACCTTTACGGGCATTGAAGAATATGAACGCTTACGAAACACTTTAATTGATGCTAAAAATAGTAAAAAGGGTCGTCGCATTAAATACCTTGATATTCCTGAACTTGATATTTATTTTTTTAAACTAAAAATCCCTCTACCAATATTAAACACTTACAATTCTTTTTACCTAGCATTTTTAAGAGATTACTTAAATTCAAAAGTAAATCCTGACTATGAAGACAAATACTATAATGACACCGCAATTGATTTAGAAGACTTAGAATATTTAAAAATGGATAAATTTAGCAAATTTTTAAGAAAAATGAAAGAAAAGGAATAATAAAAAATGGAAAATCTCGCAAAAATGGCCGACTTTCTGGGTCAAATGCTTTATAAGGTTTTTGACTTAATTTGAAGTTTAGAAGTGCCGGGAACGAATATTCAATTAATATTTCCTTTATTCTTAACGCTGGCTGTAGAATTTCTTATGGCAATTATTCTTGGATTTGGTAGTCAACAAGTTAATTTAGAAAAACAACGCCAATATGCGGTTAAAAATAAAGGGCGGTTAAGTGCGTGAGGAAAAGCTAAAAAACAAATAAAACCAATAAAAACAAAACAAGGTAAATAAAAATGTTTAAACTAATTATTATTTTTATCTTAATAGCTGTTCTTGGACTTTTAGCTAGTAGTCATTTTGAAACTTTAACGAACTATATTAGCGAGGGTCTTGCCAATTTTAAAAATTTTATTACTAGCAATTTAACAATTTTAGAACTTTTTAAACCAATGGCCCGAACATTTTCACAACACCCAATTTTTAACATTCTTGGTTTAACTTGTGTACTTATTGCTTTATTTATTGTGATTAAAGATAGGTAAAAAATGGAAAAACGAACTAAAAACCAAGAATTAGAAATAGAAAATAACAAATTAAAAATTGCTAATGTCATATTAGAAGATAGTGTTAATAATCTTAAATACATAATAATGGAAAAAAATAAAGAAATTTTAAAACTAGAAAAGTAAAATATTATTCATGTTAATCAAATATCAGAATTAATAATTAAAAATGAAAAATTAAAAATTTTTAAACACGAAAGGAAAATTAAAATGAAAAAACTTTTAGGAAAATTATTCAAAAAAGATAATTCAAAAGAAAAAACACCATTAAGATTAAAAATTAAAAATTCTTTTAAAAAGCAGTGGTTAAAAGTATCATTAAGTATCATTTTCATCTTTATAAGCTTATTAATTTGTGCATTAACAGCAATCGATACTAAATGAATAACTGGAACAAGTAACGAATTTAATAATTTTATGAATAAACAGATGGTTGATTTCTTCGGCAAGTTCAATAGCGATATTATGCTGGCAGGAATATTTGTTTTTTGATGAGGCGGAGCAATATATTTTGCAATTAAATTTGAAAAATTAGTCCGCTTTATTATTCAGAAAATTAAAGCAAAAAGAGCCTTAAAAAATGAAATCAAAAAAACTCATTAATTCTTTAAAAAAATATTGATGGAAAATTTTACCTTACATTTTTATGATTACTATCTTTTTCATCCCATTTTTAAAATTGGAAATTAATGATTTGAAATTATTATATGAAAAATTTGAAGCATTAATTTCACTTATGATACTAGTATATTTAGATATATGCATTACAATATCGGTAGTTATAAACTGTAGCATTGAGTGACTTATTAAAAAAATCAAAACTAAAAGAACAACGAAAAATAAAATATTTTAAAAAGGAGTGGTAAAAATGTTTATGAAAATATTTACCGTTTTAATTATTGGTTTCAATAACATTTTTACCATTCCCCAAAACATTAACAATGACAAAACAATAGTACAATCACTAATTAGAAATAAAAGACAAAACAATAAAGTTTATGATTTTGAAATCAGAAACTTAGAAAAAATAAGATTTTTAACGGAAAGGCAAGACCACGACCTTTTAAAAGTTGAGATAACAACAGAAGATAATATAAAAGCAAATATAGATAAACAATTATCAAATTTAAAAAATGTAAAAATTTTTAGTTTAGAGTTTAATGCAGAGCTTGTAAATAACAGAATTAAACAAAAAGACTTTCAAAAAATAACAAATACTTATGGAACAAAAATAGATACTTCGGGTTTAAATTTTTATACCTGAATGATTAAAATACCCAATAAAACAATAAGAATTAAAGCACAAGGAACAGAATTACTAACTTTTGAACATGGTAATACTAACAATTATAGATTAAATAAAACAAATAATTTTGAAATTGAAATTAAAAAAGATAGTACCGACATTAACTTACCAGCAACAACCACTAATTTTGACGGTAACCATAAATACGACGATGTTATTGATAATCTTGACTATTTAATGATTCATCGTGGTGATTTTGATAAATTTAATTACTCTTATCTCTATTGAACAGCAATATTTAATTTCATTGATACTTTAGAAAAAGGTTATTACAAAGAATTTACGATTAAAAATTATGGTTTTAAAAATGAAAGCTATTTTTATCAAAAAAATTCAACTATTTTACCAAACTCAGAAATAATCGACCCTACAAATGCAACCAAAATTGAAGTTATAAAAAAATTAAAAAAAGACTTAATGAAACAATCAACAATCTTGCTGGTGTAAATAATGCAATTGAAGGCATCGACTATAATACAGAAATTAAAGATAACGACAACAATTACTTAGATGATAGGGCTACTTTTAATTTAACAACAGACAATGTCGCCGACAGAACATTTACCGTTAAATTTATTGCAATTGAAACAAAGTACACAATTGCAAGGAACAAATACGATTAAAATGGTCATTCCGAAACAAGAGGATACCAAGGATAATGTCCTTAAAATTAAAGCTTTTAACAAAACCCTAATTGCTGGAAATAATTATTTACAAATTACTACACGGTGAAAGTGAAATCTGAAAATATGACACTGCAAATGCTAACGATTATTACCTAATTAAGTATCTTTTTGGTACCTTAAATTATCTTAATGTTAAATTTAGTTTTTTGAGATACGACCCTGAATTACGAAATGACATTTACCTTTATTTTAAAAACAACATTCCTAGCATTAACAACAGCGATTACAAAAATGTTTTTGACGAAATCTATGAAATCCTTGGTAACTTCTTTGCCAGTTTATTTTATGCTACTTTTGATATGGATGAAAAAACTCATACCAAAATCGATTTTAAAGGCGTAGATAACTATAAAAAGAACCACTTTATTCAAATTGGTTTCTTTTACCGCTCGTTAATTACCTTTTATCCAAAAAAATATTTAATCAATGTTACTGGTAATTCAGAATTACTACTAAGAAGTTATTTTTTTACTTTTGACAAAAAAACGCACCAAGATAATTATAATGCCATTAAAAACAACAATAGCATTTATCAAATTGATTTTAATGTTCTTAAATCTTATGACAATAAAATGATTAAATTGTCAGCCAGCAACACTGATAATAATATTAATTATCTTAACACCGACATTGATATTTGTTATGGTATTAATATTTTTACCTTAACTTTTCCACTTTATCACAAAGATAATACTTCTAAATATAATTTTAAAATTTATGACTTTAATGTGCTTAATTCAACGGCATTTATCCCTGATGGTTCCACCAATTCAGAATGGGATGACCTAATTCCACCGCCAAATTGCAAATATTCCGGACGATGAATACCAACATTTAATGATACTGGTCCTACCATTCAAAATGCTGGTATTAAAATGCTAAACTGAATGCTTACAGCGTCACAAATCATTACAATTTTACGCCCGTTAGCAATCATTGCAAAAGCAACAGTTAACTTTTCAACCGCCATTTTTCCAATTTTTAAAACGGTACCAGCTTTTTACTATACCTTTCAATTTTTAATCGGTTTTGCCATTTTTCTAATGATATTAAGGATTTTCGTATAATATATATATAATTGAAAAAATAAAGTAATAAAGGAGTTAAAATAATGAAAATTTTAAATATAATAGCTCTTTCAACATTAACAATATTACCAATAGTTGGCTGTTCTAAAAAAGAAAATAAATCAGTAGTAGAACAAAAAAATAAAGATAACGAAAACAAAGTTTATGATTTTGAAATCAGAAACTTAGAAAAAATAAGATTTTTAACGGAAAGGCAAGACCATGACCTTTTAAAAGTTGAGATAACAACAGAAGATAATATAAAAGCAAATATAGATAAACAATTATCAAATTTAAAAAATGTAAAAATTTTTAGTTTAGAGTTTAATGCAGAGCTTGTAAATAACAGAATTAAACAAAAATACTTTCAAAAAATAACAAATACTTATGGAACAAAAATAGATACTTCGGGTTTAAATTTTTATACCTGAATGATTAAAATACCCAATAAAACAATAAAAATTAAAGCATAAGGAACAGAATTACTAACTTTTGAACATGGTAATACTAACAATTATAGATTAAATAAAACAAATAATTTTGAAATTGAAATTGAAAATCCGTAATAACTAAATTCAAAATTGGGATAGCACAAGCACAATCTCACATTTAATGATAAAATTTGAGGACAGAGCAGAGTCAGAGTGAATTTAAGTTAATTACTTAGAGACACAGTTAATTGGACAGCCTCATTTCTTTCTTTCCAAGAAAGATGGCTTTTTACGATAACAACACCTTTAAACAACTAAGCAACTTTTTCATTTTTTATATTTTAATAAAATAAAAACCAGTAATTAATTAAAATTACTGGTTTGAATATTTTTTATTTTTACAAGAAATTTAAACTTGTTGTGCTTGTTTCAATTAAAGTTATTTTTCTAAATAGCTAATATCGTTTTTATAAAATCTTATACTATAGTAGTAACTGTATTTGTTCTTACCGGCCCTTCTCTTTCTGATGAAAAAAATGCTTCACCGTTAAATGTTATTTTATCATTGTTTTTATCTATAGTAATTTCATTGGGTAATAAACTATATTTTTTTAAAATTTGCATTACTTCTGTAATTGATAATGTAACTATTTGTTCTTTATTGTTGTCATCAATTATTTTGGCAGTAATATTTCCTGTAATTTTTTGTTTTAAATTTAATATAATTTCAGATTCAATTATTCTTACTGGATAAGTAATTTTTAATTTTTCATTAGGATTAAGTTCAAATTTATCAGCGGGTTCCTTAAAAATACTTAAAATTATTTCTTGTTCTTGTTTATTTTTGTTTGATAAATCAAATTCATTTGATAATACATTAATGATTTCAGAATTTTTATTATTTATATTTGTAAAATCTGTTAATTTCATTTCATCATCAGAATTTATGTTTCAACCATTTAATTTATTTTCTTGTTTTGTTTTAGTTAATCCTGTTGTAATTTGAAATACTAATTTTGATTTCGAATTATATTCATAAGCAGGTACATTAAATGATCTTGTATTTGAAGATTAATTCATAATTTCTCAATCAGAACAAACATGTTTATGAACATTAGATCATGAAAATTAATTTTCTTGTTTTGTTATTTCAGTATTTGAAAAATTTAAATTATTAATATCAATATATTTTATTTCTTTAAATTTTAAATTAGGGCTTTCATCACGAAACTTAAAAAAATACTGCTCTTTTAATTAATTCATTTAAATTAATATCTTTTATTTAATCTTTATTTTTAATTTTATAATTAACAGTAACTTCACCAAAATATTTACCATTGTCCTTTGCTTTAATTGTAGCTGATGTATCTGTTTTATTAATAATTTCTAATTGTGATATATCTAAATCAGGATTTAAATAATTTAATTCATTTAAAATAATTTCATCATTAATAATGTTATTAAATCTTAAATTATTTATTTGAATAATAATATTTAAAAGCATTTTAGTTTTAGTTATTGCAAATGCATCACCACTTTTTTGTTCAATTATAATAGAACTAACTGCTTCATTTATACCATTTATTTTATGTGGTTTTCATGAATTATCATCATGCATAAAATAAAGGCCATCATCTGTTGCAAAATAAAGACTATTAGCTTTTACGCTATCAGAAATATCATTTTGATAAACAGATATAGAATTAATAAATCCTGATATTTTAATAATTTTTCTAGCACCATAATCACCAGGTGTATTACTAATAAAATAAGATTTTCCTGTTTTATGTAAAAAACCACAGACTTATGACAAGCACAAGCAGTTTTTTAAAAAAGGGATGATAAGTTATAAAATGACGCAAGAAATTTTTAAAAATAATTTATAATTAAATTCCGAGGTAAAAAGATTACAGATTAATTTTTTGGAGAAAGGCTGTTGATTATTTGGTAAATTTTATTAGTTAGTAAAAATTAACGAAAGGAATTTAATTAATATGAAAATATGGATAGGTTGCAATAAGTTGGACCATATTTATGTGGATTTTCAAATAAAATAAAATTATTGATGAAATTTTAAGCACTTTTAAAATTAAAAGATCATTAAGCAATAGGGGGTGTCCTTATAACAACGCTGTGGCTGAAACAACTTACAAAACTTTTAAAACGGAATTTATCAAGGGTAAAAAATTTGAAAATTTAACACAATTAAAATGCGAATTATTTGATTTTGTTAATTGATACAATAATCTTAGAATACAGGGCAGTTTAAATTATTTAACGCCTGTTGAATTTATAAAATGACAGTCTACATAAAAAGTGTCCAAAAAAGGGCTGCCATACCATTATTAGGAATCTTAGGAACAATAACAATAGCAGAGCAGGGAAGCGGAATGTTGGGTATTGTTGGCAATGTTCCAATAAATAAACAAAAACAACAAACTTATAATATTGATACAAATGAAATTAATCAAAATATGATAGTTATAGATACAAATATTAATATTCGTGCTTCAGTTGGGATAAATGGAGATAAAACTGAACATGTTTTTTCCAATTTAGGAAGTACAGAAGACTATAATTTTAAATGACAAGATATTAAAAAAAATTTAAATTTTATCTTATTAAAAGGTTCTTTTGAATGGAATGATTATTCATCCACCTATCGATCAGTAGAAATATTTTTGGATAAAAAAGAAGAAAATGATCAAGTGATTACTTATTGAAAATATGAACCTCATGGTTCAAAAACAGGTTGAGCTCATCAAAATGGAACAATAACATTAGAATTTAATATTTTAAAAATAAATGATGGTTTTGCTGATTTAAATTTAAAAATTTGGGTTAATGCGGATTATTATGGTGCTGTGCATGAAAATAATACTTATGCACTAGTTTCAACGATTGAATTAAAAAATTAAATTCTGATAAAAATATTTTGCTATTATTATAAATTTAAATTTTTATATACTTAATAAAGTTTTATGCGGTTTTAATTTTTTAAAAACTCTTGTAATTTTTGAAATGTTGATTTATTTTTTTAATTTTGTAGAAAACTCTTGATATTTATTGAATATACTTAATTTTAGGTATATTTTTAATATGATAGAGGTGGATAATAATTATGGAAAAAATAATTCAAGAACTAGTAAATACTTTAACAGATGATCAATTTTTATAATTTTATGAAAAAGTCAAACAACAAGCAGAATTAATAAAAAAACAAAAACGTTTAAATGAAATTGATCAAAAATTTAGAGCACAAGGTATTAAATGCCCTAAATGTGAATCTTACCATTGTGTTAAAAATGGACATAATTCAGAAGGAAAACAAAAATATTTATGTAAAAATTGCCGTGCAAGCTTTGATGCTTCTCGTAATCATTTTATTTATTGAAGTCATTTAAATTATGAACAATGAAATTTATTGATTCAAATTTCATTGCTGAGGCAATCTAGTAAAACAATTTCTCGTTTTATTAAAACTACATTAAAAACTGCTTGATATAATCGTCAAAAATTAATGAAATCAAAACAATTAGAAAATACCCAATTAAAATTTAAAAAATTATCTGGTAAAATCCAAATCGATGAAACATTTATTAAAGAAATTCATAAAGGAAATTTCAAACATAAAACTGATCCACGAAGAATTCACCTTGACCCATTCGCAACTAATAATAAATGCTGTATTCAAATGACAGTTGATAATAATAACAATATTTATGTTAAATCCACAAACACCAAACGTTTACAAAAACAATGAGTTATTGAAAATATGAACAAAGAATTAATTAACCAAAATTCAATTATTACTTCTGATATGCAAAAATTATATTTTTTAGTAGCAAAACAAACAAATTCTACTTTATGTGTAACTAAAACAACAATTAATCCTGAAGCTAGTTATTGTAACTTAAATAAAATCAGTAAATTACAATCTAGTCTTAAAGAAGACTTAATTCATTATCATGGTTTAGGTTTTACTAATATTCAAAACTATTTAAATCTCTGAAAATGAAAATACCAACATAAGGGTTTAACTCCAAATCAACAAACAGCGGTATTATATTTTAATGTATAAAAAATTAAAGTAAAAATAGTAATTTTACATAAAAGCCTTTTAAAATTATCAAGTTGATGATTTTTTTTTATTTTATCAAGAGTTTTCGACAAAATTAAAAAAAAAAGATAACTTAGTTATCTTTTTTTTATACTTTATATAGAATTAAATTCTTTTGCGTTTTAATGTTCTTAAAGCACGAGTTGACATTTTAACTTTTTTTACTTGGCCATCAATTTCCACTTTTACAGTTTGTAAATTAACATTTCATTTTCTTCTTGATGCATTCATGGCATGAGAACGCTTATTACCAGACAGAACACTTTTACCAGTTATTTCACATTTTCTTGACATTTTAGTTCTCCTTTATAAAATAAATATCACAACAATAATAATATCATACTTATTGAGCTTTTCAACAATTAAAAGAACGCATAAAGTTTTGTTAGGCGGATAAAGGTTTGAATAAGTATTAAGACAGTCAACAATGATTGTCTTTTTATTTTATAAGGTGTTAAAAGTTTGTTCTTTGAAAATTAAATATAAGTGAATTAATAATGTTGGTATGTATTAAAGCACGATAAATTGTGGGTGGTCGCCACAACCAAAAGAAGTTTACCAGTTAATAGATAACACCCTATTAGCTATAGCAATTTGTTTCATTTTGCAATAAAAAAATGAATGGGTGGACTTCCTAAAAATATATACGCTATTAAATTAGTTCCAAGGGTATGATGCAGACATTAAAGTGTAGAAATTTCTATATAGAGGTATTCTAAGTTTAAAATTATTAAAATCTTTATCTAATTAAAAAAACAAAATTTACTAACAAAGCTTTTTAAACACTTAAATCTGCGATATATAAGTGTTTAAAAAACTAAGTTAGTTAACTTAGTTAATATAACTTAGTTAATATAACTTAGTTAATATAACTTAGTTTATCTATAAGAAAGGTAATTTATTATGAAAAACATTGAAAACATTTTCTTAAATACTAAAAAATATCTTTTAAAAGAAACACAAAACGCAATGCTTATTAAAGCGCCAAAAATTCCTTGATTTAATGAACAAATCGGTATTTGGTTTCCAAAGCGATTTTTTTATAAAGGAAAATACGAAAATTCAATTTGCATTGGAATAATAAAAGATAGTAAATATCAAGTAATTTCAATTAATCAACAAGAGCAAGAAACAAAATTAATTAAGGGACAAGAATTATTAGGTTTTTTCATTGCCGAAAAAGAAAACAATAAAAAAGATATAAATTATAACTATTTTAAAGGAGTTTAAAAATGAATATTGCGATTGGAATAATATTTATTATCATTTGCATAATGCTATTGGCATATTTTGCTTATAAAATTTATGCCAAAATAAAAATGCGAATTAAATATAAAAATGTCATTAAAAATAATACTGGTAATTTCACAAAAGACGAAAAAGTATTTATTGCTCGCTTTGAAGAATGAGTTAATGGTATGGCAACTTCAAATCTCGTAAAGATTTTAATCTTTTATCATTAGCAAACATAAAATATGAACATAAAACATTATAATGCGTTCAAGCAGTATTTGGCGAATCAAAATAAGTTTTTATCTTTTTTTTTATATTTCTAATGTCATCAATTTCATTTTTATATAAATTTAATATTGATCTATATGTTTTGATTTTATTTGTTGAATAATTATTTCTTTTAAAAAAATTAATATATTTTTCCGTTTTTTATCCTTTGAATATTTAAGTTCTATTTATATTTTTTTATTATTGGATGGGTTACAATAAGTTGGACCATATTTATGTGGACTTTCAAATAAAATAAAATTATTAAGAAAGTAGGAAGATAATAATGGGGAAAAACTCATATTCAAATGAATTTAAAAAACAAATTGTCATGCTTTATCAAAACGGAAAAAGCATTGTTGAAATTATTAAATAATACTGAATTTCAAAATCAGCCGTATATTAGTGAATTGAAAATTTTAATAATTTTGGGTCATTTAAAGTGCAAGATAATTGCACTGTCGAAAAAAATGAATTAATTTACTTGCGAAAAGAAAACCAACAATTACGAATGAAAAATGACATTTTAAAGCAAGCAGCACTAATAATTGGCAAAAAATAGGAATTATTAACAATAATTATTAACAATAATAAAGAAAAATATTCCGTGCTAAAAATGTGTCAAATATTAAAAATAGCAAAATCAACATATTATTATCAAACTAATAATTGTGTTAAGTATGATGTTAATAATTATGAAGAAGAAGTTATCAGTGCATTTAATAAAAGTCGTAAAATTAAAGCTGTTTTAATGAGAAAAGATATTATCTTATCACGTCGAAAAATCAGATTCCTTATGATCAAAAATAATTTGGTTTCTAAATACACCAAATTAAAATATCGTAATCATAAAACAATGGTTAATAATGACCAAATTAGTAATGTTTTAAATCGTCAATTTAATAACAAAAAACCTAATGAAGTTGTTATTAGTGATTTAACATATTTGCAAGTTGGAGGAGAATGACATTATATTTGTTTATTAATTGACTTGTTTAATCGAGAAATAATTTGCTATACTGCCGTGCCAGACCAAACAAAACCGCTGAACTAGTTCAACAAGCTTTTCATAAAATAACACGACCATTAAATAAAATAACTTTATTTCATAATGATCGTGGTAATGAGTTCAAAAATAAAATCATTGATGAAATTTTAATAACCTTTAATATTAAAAGATCATTGAGTGCGAAGGGTTGTCCTTATGACAATGCTGTGGTGGCCGAAACAACTTACAAAACTTTTAAAACGGAATTTATCAAGGGTAAAAAATTTGAAAATTTAACACAATTAAAATGCGAATTATTTGATTTTGTTAATTGATACAATAATCTTAGAATACATGGCAGTTTAAATTATTTAACGCCTATTGAATTTAGAAAATGACAGTCTACATAAAAAGTGTCCAAAAAAGGGTTGCCATACCATTCTTTATAAAAACAAACACTAATAAAATAACATAAAAAAGAAGTCGATTTTTAATTTTTTAAAAAATATATTGCGATTTTTAATGTATAAATAATTCTTTATACAAAATAAAACACATTAAAAAAACCAGTTTTTAACTGGGTTTTAAACTATGATTTTAATAATTTATAAATGTTTTAAACAATACAAAAGCATTAGTTATTACTTAATAAATAGAAGTATTTATTACACTTTCTTACTAATTGTTAATATTCCATAACCACCTATGACTTTAATTTTAGCTTCACCATTAGTTAACAATTCATTACTAATAAAATAATTATCATAGGCTTTTAAAAGATAATTATCTTTTAAAGGATATTTAAAATTAATTAATGATAATGTTGTATCAACTAAAGGTAAAAAGTCAAAATAACAATCTTCATACTCATTAGTTGCAAATGTCATTGTTTTATTAACTAATTGTAAAATATTATTAGTATTATAAATTCTTAAATCATATTTTTGATATTTAATTAATAAATTAATTAAAGCATAAATCATTCCTCAACGATAACCACTAACTATTAGTTTAATGCTAGTAGCCTGCATTGCAATCGCTTTTTTAATAGCATATTCGCTATCTAAAATATCTTTATCTTGCGGTAATATTTCAATATTTTTAACATGCTTTTTTATTATTTCTAACTGTTCCTTACTAGTGTGGTCAAAATCAGCACAAGCTAAAACAATCGGATAATTCTCGTTAATTAGCTTTATGGCTCCTTGTTCAACAGCAATAAATTGACAATCTTTTCACTTTGATAAATCAATATTAATATTTTGACAAACAATAACAAAACAATTTTGCTTAATCATTTTTTAATTCCTTAACTGCCTGTTTCATATGTGAATGTTGCATTAAATAACTCCCAACAACAACAATATCAGCCCCTTGCTTTTGACATAATTTAGCAATATCAGTATTAATACCCCCATCAACTTGAATTAAACAATGATAGTTATTAATAACAATTTTGGTTTTTAAATTTTTAATCTTATCTAACGATGCCATTATAAATTTTTGTCCGCCTTTACCAGGGACCACGCTCATTAAAAGAACGGCATCTAATTGTTCTAAATATGGCTCTAATACTTCAATTGGTGTTGTTGGATTTAAAGCTAAAACCTTTTTAATTTTATTATCTTGACAAAAACTAATGAATTCTTTTATTTGCTCTGGTGTTAATGCTTCATAATGCATCGTAATACTACTAGCTTTAGCTTCAATATATGGAATTAAATATGTTGTCATATTACAATTAACTTTTACCATCAAATGACAATCAATAAAAATATCAAAATATTTAGTAATATCTTGTAATATTTTAGCTCCAAAACTTAAATTATTAACAAAATTACCATCCATAACATCATAATGGATTCAATCAATATTTGCTTCTTGTAACTGTTGTAATTGCTTTTTTAAACACAAATAATTAGCATTTAAAATACTAGCAGCAATAATAAGTTTTTTCATTATTTAGTACCTTCCTTTTTCTTGTAATTGTTTTTGTTCTAAAACTTTAATATAATCATCATAAATAAATTGAGGAATATCTTTATTAATTAATGCTTGTTTAACACCACATTTTGGTTCTTTTCAATGTCGGCATCGCCGATAATGACAATTAACAAGAAATTTTTTAAAGAACCGGAATGAACCCGCTATTTCTGATAATGATATATCATTCAACGAAAATGATGAAAATCCTGGTGAATCAATAATTCTAATATTATTTGCCATAATTATTAATTCATTATAAGTTGTCGTATGTTTACCACGATTTAAAGCCTTAGATATTTCTTGCGTTCTAATTTTAAGTTGTGGATCTAACATATTTAAAATTGAAGACTTCCCGACCCCCGTTTGGCCACTTAAAATTGAAATCTTATCAGTTGTAACTTCCTTTAACTTTTCTCATTGATTACTTGGCTGATTAATCGATAAAGTTAAACATTCATAACCTAATTTTTTATAACTATAAATATAATCATAAACCTTATCACCAGATAATAACAAGTCGGCTTTAGTAAAAACTAAAACTACTGCCAAACTGTGGGCTTCAACTCATATTAAGTACTTATTAAGTAAAAAATTACTAAAATTAGGTTGTTTTAAAGCACTAACAATAATAACTTGATCAATGTTGCTTACTGCTGGTCGCATTAATTGATTTTTTCGGGGGTGAATTTCAATAATTGTTGCTTGCTTTTTTTGTTCATTAATAACTTCAATAGTTACAACATCACCAACAAGAATTTTTTGATTAGATAATCTTAAAACTCCTCTTGCTTGACAATGATAAATTTCATTATTGATAATAACATTACAAAACTCACTAATAACGCGAATGACTAAACCAATCATATACTATAAAATACCAATAATAAGAAAACAAGAAAAATAAAACTAGTAATAATAGCGATCATCATTAGAAACTTAGGAGTTAAAAAATATGACATTAATTGCTCACGATTTTTAATAAATATCTTTTGCTTTCGGTTATCGCGTGTTAAAACAATGCAATTTTTCAATTTTAAAGGTTTTATTTTAGCATTACTAATATCTTGTAATGCTTTAATATCTTGACTTACCGCCTTAATACTTTGATATCTTTCCTCACAATTTTTAGCCGTTGATTTAATAATAATGTTCTCCAATGCTTGTGAAATATTTGGATTAATCCTTCTTGCGCTCGGCAATGGTTCTCTAACTTGCTTTACCGCTACTAATGTTGGATTTTGACCATTGAAAGGACAAGAACCAGTTAATAATTCAAATAACACAATTCCTAATGAGTAAATATCACTACGATGATCAATTTGTAATGACTGGACAGTTTCTGGCGATATATATTTTGCTGTTCCCACAATTTTAGTTGTTGTTGTCTTATCATCATCAGTAATAATTGCAATTCCAAAATCAGATACTTTAATTTTACCATCAAAAGATATTAAAATATTTTCTGGTTTTAAATCACGATGAACAATATTTCCTTGATGGGCAACAGCGACACCATCTAAAATGCTTTGAAAAATCTGTAAACATTCTTTAATTGATAATGGTCCGGTTCGTAGTAATTGATCTTTTAATGTATAACCTTCAACTAATTCTAAAACAATACATCAGCGGTTATCTTGTTCAAAAACATCATAAACTTCAACAACATTATCGTGGCGAATTCTCGTTGTTGCTTCCACTTCTTTATAAAATTTCTTTAAAACTTGTGAATTATTAGCTGCTTGTTGATTTAAAATCTTAATCGCTACAATCCGATTTAAAAAACTATCATTAGCCCGATAAACATCTGCCATCCCACCACTAGCAATTTTATTAATTATTTGATATCGTTGTTGTAAAATAATACCATTTTCTATTTGCATCCGTCATAACTCCTTATTTAATCTCAACAATAAGAATTGTTAAATTATCAGTTGAAACATTATCCAATGCTAAATAAACTAGACTCTTAGCTTTTTGTGACAACTTATTATTACTCTGTAAAATATCAATTATTTCATAATTTTCTAAATAATCATGCAATCCATCAGTAGTTAGCATAAAAGTTATGCCTTTAATATTACTAACTAAGAAAGTATCAATTTGCAATTTCTTATCTGGTCCTAAAGCACTAGTTAGTGCTTTCCAAAATGTTTTTTCAATATTAGCATTAGTTTTATTATTATGTAACATATTAAGAACATTATGGTCAGTTGTTAATTGCCGAAAATTCTCTTGATAATACTCATAAATCCGCGAATCACCAATATTTAATAAATAAGCTTTGTTATTGGTTATTAATATTAAAGAAACAGTAGTTCCCATATCAGTTAACTGCGGATATTCTTTAACATAATTAATCATTGATTCTTGCACAAACATTGTTGCCTGCCGAAGTCAGTTATTAACTTCATAATCACCAAAATTACTAAAGTCAGTTTTAACAAATAAGCTAACATATAAATTAACAGCCATTCAACTAGCAGTTTCACCGCCATTATGTCCCCCTAAACCATCACAAACAATACCAAAATATTGGCCATATTCATTTTTTACAAATTGAACTGCATCTTGATTATTAGCACGAAACTGACCAATATCGCTATTAAAATGGAAGCTAACTTTCATATCAAGTCACCCGTTACTTTCCTAATAATATAATTATATCGTAAATTAGTAAGGAAAAATCTAAGGAAGGATTTTTCCTTAGATTTTTAATTTTTATTAGCATTAATTTCATTCATAATAATAGTTTTAATTTCTGAAACAGTTTGTTGTAAATTATCATTAACAATAACATATTTATATTTACTAGTAATATTCATTTCCCCTTTAGCTTTTAATAATCGCTTCTGAACAATATCTTCTGGCTCACTTCGACGTGCAATAATTCTTCTAGTTAATTCTTCAAAACTAGGAGGTAAAACAAAAAACGATATCGCATCTGGTCTTTTTGCTAATACTTGTAACGCTCCTTGAACCTCAATTTCCAAAACAACATTTTTACCTTGTGATAATAATTTATCAACATATTTTTCTGGTGTCCCATAATAATTATCAACAAATTTAGCATATTCTAATAACTCATTATTAGCAATTTTCTCTTGAAAAACATTTTCATTAACAAAAAAATAATCCTTTTCATTTAATTCATTACTTCTTGGTTTTCTTGTTGTCATTGAAATAGAATAAACTAAATTTAAATTCTGGTCTTTAAATAATTCTTCTCTAATTGTTCCTTTACCAACCCCGCTAGGTCCAGAAAGAATAATTAATAATCCCATTTTTTTATCCATTTTAACATATTACTTCCGTTCCATAGTGTAGCGATAAAAATATAAGAATGTTATACCATATTTCTTCATTGTTAATAATTCTAAATGCTCATAATTAATATCTAATGCCACATTAGATTCAAAGATAATAATACCATAGTTATTAACAATATTTTGTGTCAATAAATACTTTATTGTTTCATAATAATAACTAATTTCTTTATACGGTGGATTAATAAAAACTAAATCAATTTTAATATTTTTATTAACTAAAAACTTTAAACATACCAAATATGATAAGTTAGTAATCATATAATTATGATCGGCAACTTTTAAATTAACAATATTTTTTTTTAAATATTCTAATGCCTGCGAATCATAATCATTAAAATAACAATAACTAATGTTTCTTGATAATGCTTCAAGACCAATACTACCACTACCGGCAAAAAGATCTAATGCCACTTTATTTTCATAATAAAAATAATTATTTAAAACATTAAAAAGATTCTCTCTAACTCTACTTAAAATTGGTCTTGTTGTTGTACTTTGTTGACTAATAAGATTTTTTTTATAATACTTTCCTGCAATAATTTTCATTTTCTCACCTATAAATAATATATTAATTATACTAAAAACTTATGCTATAATCTATAAAAATAAGCAAAATAAGGAGTAAATTATGTACCAAGACAACAATCCTAGTAATGAATGATTAGTTAAAGATAATAACATTAAATTACGCGAAAAATGTCAACCTGTATTATTTCCAATATCAAAAAACGATGAATTAATAATGCAAAAACTAATTGATTTTGTTATTACTTCCCAAAATGAAATATTAAACGCATCACTAAAACTAATTCCTGCTGTGGGATTAGCGGCCCCCCAAATTGGTTGTAATAATCAAATGTATTACATTCATATTGAACAAATTGATAAAAATAATAAAAAAACTATCATTCAACATGCCTTAATTAATTCTAAAATTACAGCTCATAGTGAACAAATTATTGCTTTAAAAAGTGGCGAAGGTTGTTTAAGCGTTGATAATTACCATGAAGGGTTTGTTCCGCGTTATTTTAAAATTATTGTTACTGGTTATGATTATTTAAAGAAAAAAAATATTACGATTACTGCTCGTGGCTATGAAGCAATTGTTCTTCAACACGAACAAAAACATTTAGAAGGTATTTTATACTATGACCTAATTGATAAAAATGAACCTTGAAAAAATAATGACAATTGGTTATACTTATAAGCGAAGTACTAAATATTTCAACTGAGAAATAAATAAACTAAAATTGCCTAAATTTAAAGGCAACCACAAATAGAATGTTTACAAAAAAATTTTGCAAAAATGATTTTTTAAAATTTTAAGTAAACCTTTCATTTAATAATGAGTGAGGTGTAAAAATTCATGACAACAAATCAAAAAAATAAAACAAATACCAAAATTGAAATCTTCAATGAAAATCAAACATCTAACAAAAATAATGAAATTATTATTGATGATATTAGAAATACTAAAGTATTTGCCCTTGGCGGCTTAGAAGAAGTTGGTAAAAATACTTATTGTATTGAACATGATGATGAAATCATTATCATTGACGCTGGTGTTAAATTTCCCGAAGGAATATTATTAGGAATTGATGCGATTATTCCTGACTATACATATTTAAAAGAAAATGCTAAAAAAGTAAAAGTAATATTTATTACTCACGGCCATGAGGACCATATTGGTGGTATTCCTTATCTTTTAAAAGAAATTGATATTCCTTTTATTTATGCACCAAGACTAGCAGCTGCCTTAATTCGTGAACGATTAAAAGAGTTTAATATTGGTCAAAAAACCAAAATTATTGAAATTGATGGTAGCAATGAAGATCAAAATAAAATGAAAGGTCTGCTAAAAAACTTTCAACTGAAATATTTTGCTGTTAATCATTCAATTCCTGATGCTTTCGGCATTGCTATTAATACTCCTAATGGTAAAGTCGTTACCACTGGTGATTATAAATTTGATTGAACACCATTAGGTCATAAAGCAGATTTAGAAGAAATGACAAAAATGGGGCAAACGGGTGTTACCTTATTTTTATCAGACTCAACTAATTCTGAAATTGAAGGTTATACAATGACCGAAACAAAAATTATTAAAAATATTAGTGATTACTTTTTAAAAGCTAAAGGACGAATCTTAATTTCTACTTTTGCTTCTAATGTCCACCGGATTCAACAAATTATTGAAGTAGCACAAAAATATAATCGTAAAATTTTAATTTTTGGTCGCAGTTTAGAACGAATTATTAAAATTATTCGTGAAATGGGGCATTTAAAGATTTCTGACAAACAATTTATTAAACCTCACGAAACTGATCAATATCATAAAGATGAAATTTTAATTATTTGTACAGGTTCCCAAGGAGAACCAATGGCAGCACTTTCACGGATTTCAACTGGAACTCATAAAGCAATTTCTATTATTCCTGGTGATACCGTTATCTTTTCTTCTAGTCCTATCCCCGGAAATCAAGCTAATGTTGAAATGGTTGTTAATCGCTTATCACGGTTAGGGGCTAATGTCTTAGAAAATTCCTCATTTAATTCTTTACATACATCAGGACACGCTTCACAAGAAGAACAAAAACTAATGCTAACCTTAATTAAACCAACATACTTTATGCCAATGCACGGTGATTATCGTATGTTAAAAGCGCACGGACAAACTGCAGAAAGCGTTGGGGTTGCTAAAGAAAATATCTTTATTTGTGCCAATGGTGACCAAATTAATCTTTACAAAGGTAAAGCTATTCTTGGAAAAAGAATTGAAGCTAGTGCAATTTATGTTGACGGTAAAGATACTTCTGGTTTAACAACAAGAATAACTCGTGATCGCCAAATTCTTGCTAATGATGGTTTAATTGCTGTTGTTGTTTCCATTAATAGTCAGACTAATGAATTACTATGTAATCCAACAATTATCTCTCGTGGCTCATTTTATGTTAAAGATTCCAGTGGTCTTATTGCTGAATCAATTAACATTGTAACAAAGGCAATCAAAAAGGTATTAGCTAGTAAACACCCTACTTTTGGAGCAATCAAAAAAGAAATTAAAGAAACCCTAAGTCCTTATATTTCAAAAATAAAACGAAGAAACCCTTTAATAATTCCTGTAATTTTAAACAAAATATAAAAAAATTTACTTAAGGTTTACTTAAGTAAATTTTTTTATATTATATTATTATTGTCTGTACATTAAATTGCTAAACCATATCAAAAATCAGCATTTTTGATAATATTTAAAGTAAAAAAACCAACTTCTAATTGAGCAGAAACACTACTTAACCCCGAATATCCTCGATAAGCACCTATTGCTTGCTTGGCATTCCAAGTAACAAGTATTTTAGTTTTATCAGTCAAAGATATAAAGATAGAACCCTCAAAGCCCCTTTCTTGCAATAATTTTTTATTATGCTCTTCAATTGTATCTTGAAAAATCTTATACATTTTTTTGCCTATATTAAAAACCTTAATCTCATCAGCACCATTAGTTAAGCTCATATATTTTTTTCATACAGGTAAAGGAACTATCAGATATACAGAATCGCGATTATTACCTCGAAATTTACTCTTTTCAGAAAAAACTTTTGAAAAATAATACCTCAGAACCTCACTAATATTCAATAATTGTGTCGCAAATGCTCCTTTAGAAACTGTAATTCTATTATCTTTTAATTCAATTCTCTGCAATGGTAATTCAAAATAAGTAGAATTTCAAAAAGTAAAATCAAAACTTCCCAAGAAAATTTCTTTATTATCCGGTGCGCTAACAAAATCAGAATTATATTTCTGAAATTCTTTATCTTTAGTAATAAAATCACTTATTTTAGTATTTATTCCTACACCATCAGAAATTTTCAAAAATTCCAAATATTCCTTAGAATTTGTTGTTGAATTTAAAGAATTTATTAATAGATTTCTTTTTAAACCCGTATTAGAAATACTTAATTTTTCTTCATTATTACTATTAATTTGGTTTAAGATTTGCTTTTTTATATTTGTTTCACTTAAAGCTTGAAATTTCAACTTTTCTAAGTCAAAGGTAACATTCGCTTTGATATGTTCTCGTACTAACGCCGTTAACTCAGAAATCTTATTCGCAAAAGCAGTTTTATCCTGTGTTAAATAAATATCAAGATAAATATTATGGGTGGTTTGACCTTGCTTTAAAACCAAATCAAGTTCAATTGATAATTGTAGTTTATAAACATAATAATTATTACTATCATCAGATTGACTATTTAAATTATCTGATTGCCTATTTTTTAAATCGCCAAGAACTCTAATCATTTGGTCAAAAGATACTTTTGTTACTATAAATCTAGACTTATCTCTAGTAAAACTTGTCGGATTACTTATATTTGCAAAATAAATCATCTTGTCTCTAAGTTTCCTGTTAATAGAACCAATTAAATCATTTTGCAATATTCGCAAAATCTGTTCACTAATTTTCTCGTTATTTTCCAAATGCACAGCGGAATTTCCATCTTGTGCTTGACTAACTAATGGAGTCATAGTACTTCTAATTTGGGAATCATTTAACCCTAAACTATTAGCAGTATAAATTTTTTCTCGATGTTTATCCAATATTTCTTCATTAATTAAATTTTTGGCCTGAACAATGGGATCTACTATAACTTTTTCTTCAGAACTTTCAGATGTATCATCATTATTTTTACTACAAGTAACTACACTTAAAACAGGAATAGCAGTTGACAACATTGTTATCAAATATTTTAAGATATTTCTCATCTTACCACCTTTCTACTCTTTTATTAATTTATAATATTCTCTAATTCTATATATTATATTCTTAATTATATTTTATTTTCATTTTATTTCAATATTTATCATATTAGAAATTAATTCCTTCACAAAAAAGTACCTTCTTTTTTTAATAAGGGACTTTCTTTAAAATGTAAATATAAACAATGAATCACTACCCGCAATTATAGTTTTTATAAGAGTAATTTTTCTAATGTGTTCATATTCTTGATCATTTTTTGGATAGGTTACAATAAGTTGGACCATATTTATGTGGAATTTCAAATAAAATAAAATTATTAAGAAAGTAGGAAGATAAAAATGGGGAAAAACTCATATTCAAATGAATTTAAAAAACAAATTGTCATGCTTTATCAAAACGGAAAAAGCATTGTTGAAATTATTAAAGAATACGGAATTTCAAAATCAGCCGTATATCAGTGAATTGAAAATTTTAATAATTTTGGATCATTTAAAGTGCAAGATAATCGCACTGTCGAAGAAAATGAATTAATTTACTTGCGAAAAGAAAACCAACAATTACGAATGGAAAATGACATTTTAAAGCAAGCAGCACTGATAATTGGCAAAAAATAGGAATTATTAACAATAATAAAGAAAAATATTCCGTGCTAAAAATGTGTCAAATATTAAAAATAGCAACGTCACAATATTATTATCAAACCAATAATTGTTTTAAGTATGATGTTAATAATTATGAAGAAGAAGTTATCAGTACATTTAATAAAAGTCGTAAAATTTATGGTGTTCGTAAAATTAAAGCTTTTTTAATGAGAAAAGATATGATCTTATCACGTCAAAAAATCAGATTCCTTATGATAAAAAATAATTTGGTTTCTAAAATACACCGAATTAAAATATCATAATCATAAAACAATGGTTAATAATGACCAAATTAGTAATGTTTTAAATCGTCAATTTAATAACAAAAAACCTAATGAAGTTGTTGTTAGTGATTTAACATATGTGCAAGTTGGAGGAAAATGACATTATATTTGTTTATTAATTGACTTGTTTAATCGAGAAATAATTGGCTATAGTGCCGGACCAAACAAAACCGCTGAACTAGTTCAACAAGCTTTTCATAAAATAACACGACCATTAAATAAAATAACTTTATTTCATACTGATCGAGGTAATGAGTTTAAAAATAAAATCATTGATGAAATTTTAATAACCTTTAATATTTAAAAGATCATTGAGTGCGAAGGGTCGTCCTTATGACAATGCTGTGGTTGAAACAACTTACAAAACTTTTAAAACGGAATTTATCAAGGGTAAAAAATTTGAAAATTTAACACAATTAAAATGCGAATTATTTGATTTTGTTAATTGATACAATAATCGTAGAATACATGGCAGTTTAAATTATTTAACGCCTGTTGAATTTAGAAAATGACAGTCTACATAAAAAGTGTCGAAAAAAGGGTTGCCATACCATAATTCAGAAAGAAAACAAAAATATTTATGTAAAAATTGCCGTGCAAGTTTTGACGCTTTTCGTAATCATTTTATTTATTGAAGTCATTTAAATTATGAACAATGAAATTTATTGATTCAAATTTCATTGCTGGGGCAATCTAGTAAAACAATTTCTCGTTTTATTAAAACTACATTAAAAACTGCTTGATATAATCGTCAAAAATTAATGAAATCAAAACAATTAGAAAGTACCCAATTAAAATTTAAAAAATTATCTGGTAAAATACAAATCGATGAAACATTTATTAAAGAAATTTATAAAGGAAATTTCAGTACGCATAAAGTTTCTAATGTTGTAATAAACGAAAAACAAAAATATAAATCATCTAATTTAGAACAAGCTCTTGATAGTGTTTGTCAATATTCTAGCTCAACATTTATAAATAATAGTAGTATAGAGCAAACTCAAAATACAATTTCTTGTTCTAGACAACTAACAGAAACAAATACATTTCAAAAAATGAATGGATTTTATAAATCAGAAACAAAATCAAATACTGACAATTGAAGTGCAAATGTAAATGCTAAAGTTACAGCAAAAGCCAGTGGTTTGGCCGGTATACCATTTGTTGCAGAAGGAAAAGTTGAAGTTGCAATTGAAGTTGGTGCCGGATATACATGAGGGGGAGTAAAAACTTATACTGTGGCAGATACTTCAAATTCTTCTGACACAGAAATTAAAACAACGACAAATACTGTAACAATAAATGTTCC
This sequence comes from Spiroplasma endosymbiont of 'Nebria riversi', assembly GCF_018831625.1. Taxonomy (GTDB): domain Bacteria; phylum Bacillota_I; class Bacilli_A; order Mycoplasmatales; family Nriv7; genus Nriv7. The sequence continues at coordinate 42,556 of NZ_CP065193.1, read as the reverse complement.
ATTTCAACCAGTAAAGGTGCCAACGCATAGTAAAATTTCAATTTCTGTTATTTCTTGAAAAAATAATATAGAACTTATTTTAAATTATTATTAAAAAGTTGAAGGTATGGTTAGCGCAAATTTTATTGATAAAAATAACGATGAAAAAGTAGTTAATATTTCAATTAAAGACGCTATGCGTAGTTTACTAGAAAATGATATTTTACCTTCAAAAATTGAAATAAATAATGATAATAGTATAAATTTTTCTTATGATATTAAAAGTGTAAAACAAATAATTATGCATCAAACTGAAATTGGAAATTCTATTCCTTTAAGTTCATAAGAACAAAACCAAAAATTTAAAGATAACACAACAAGTATAATAGTAGAAAAATTATAAACAAAATATGAAAAAAATATTAAGTCTTTTGGGGACAATCAATCACTTTAATTGGAACAAGCACAACCAATTTAATTACTTGTAAAAAATAACAATTCAAAATATAGACAAATTATTTTATTAAAAGTTTTTGTAATGTTTGAAATGGGGTTTTAGTGTTTAAAGATGAATGAGAGCGTTTAAAATTATAAAAGTAATAATATTCATTTAAATAATGTTGGAGTTCGTTCTGATTTAATTTTTTATCCTAAGCATAAAATAATTTGGTATAATGTTGGTGGAATCGTTCAATCTTCCCATTGGATTGAGGCGAACGGATTGGTGTGGTTTCATGGACAATTCTGTTCCTTGAAAGAAAGGTTGTAAAAGGTCTTTCTTTTACTTTGTATGCTTTCTTGTTACTTCAATTAGTAGTAGTAAATTCTGGAGCATTATCAGTGCGAAGGCGTTTAATTGTTATGACAAGTTCACTAAAATCTTTTATTGCTCTTTGCACAGCATTAATAGCATTGTTAGTCCCTAAACTATCATAAACATAGCCAAATACTATGCGTGTTATTTCGCCAATGAAATCATAAATATAATATTTTTTATCAACCGGAAAATTTGATGTGGTAATGATTTTAGTATCCATTTGTAAAAGACCGATATCGGATACTTCATAACGCTTAAAATAGCGTTTTGTTTGTTTGATTTGCTGTTTTAATTCTTTTCAACGAGGGTCAGATTTAATTCAACGATAAAAAGTCTTGATATTTTTAGGAACTTCTTAATTTTTAACATCATGAAAACCGATTTTTAAATTGTTAAATAAAGACCACATTCCACCGGCTTTGATATTTTTGTAATCAAAATATAAATCACATACTTTTTTGCGAGAATTTAAACCATATTGATAATTAAGATTTTGTGGTTTTTTAGTTTTAAACAATAACAAATCTAAATTATCATAATAATAAGCCGTCATAATTTTTTGTGCTCAACGATAAAAGGTTTTCGTTGCATTCTTAAAATATTTTTTAATAAGTTTTGTTAAAGTAATTTCTTCAATATAGAAATAAGTACATAAATTTAAATAGGCGGTAATGCGTTTTTTAGTTTTATAGTAATAAGGATTACGACAATTAGCACTTAATCAACTTTGTGCTTTTGCTTTTAAATCTGCTAAATCGACTTGAGAAATAATATATTTCATTTTTAAACTCCTTAAATTAAGAAAATTGCATTACAAAAAATACGATTTTCAAAAATATTTATTAAATTACTAATTTTTTTTATTAGGTATTTCGGCAGAAAATGAGGTAATTATATAACCAGCACGCCTATCATGTCTTTCCAAAGATGAAGCTTTTAAAATTGTAATTTTTACATTAACAATTTTATCAATATAATATTTATCGTATTCACCATTAACATTGACAATTTTAGTCATATTTTTTTTATAAAAATTAAAAAAATAACCAGACATACTACCGCCTTCAGGAATTGTAATAGCAGAAACATCTTGAGGCAGATCATCTAATTTATCATCAGTATTTCAAACAAAACCAAGAGCCGGCCATTTAAAAACATAACTATTTTGAATACTAGCAAACTTTAAATCATATTTATTTAAAATATTACTATTTTTACTACATCCCGAAATAAACATTATACATACTAAATTTAAAGCTGATAAAAATTTTCACATAAATAAAAATCCTCCTTTCAAAGGAATTATATTTTATATAAAAATATTGGAAACATTTAAGAAAACTTTTTTAATATCATTAGCAAAATTGCTAAAGGCACTACAAATTCAAATAACATCTGAAATGCCGGAAGGACGCATAAAGTTTTGTTAGGCGGGAAAAGATTTGAATAAGTATTAAGGCAGTCAGCAATGATTGTCTTTTTATTTTATAAGGTGTTAAAAATTTGTTCTTTGAAAATGAAATACAAGTGAATTAATAATGTTGGTATGTATTAAAGCACGATAAATTGTGGGTGGTCGCCATAACCAAAAGAAGTTTACCAGTTAATAGACAATACCCTATTAGCTATAGCAATTTGTTTCGTTTTGCAATAAAAAAATGAATGGGTGGATTTCCTAAAAATATACACGCTATTAAATTAGTTCCAAGGGCAGGTATGCGGATGTTAAAGTGTAGAAATTTCTATATATAGGGGTGCGCTAAATTTAAAATTATTAAAATCTTTATCTAATAATAATAAAAAAATAAAATTTACTAACAAAGCTTGTTAAACACTTAAATCTGCGATATATAAGTGTTTAAAAAACTAAGTTAACTAAAAATTAGTTAATATAACTTAGTTTATTCATAAGAAAGGTAATTTATTATGAAAAACATTGAAAACATTTTCTTAAATACTAAGAAATATCTTTTAAAAGAAACACAAAACGCAATGTTTATTAAAGCACCAAAAATTCCGTGATTTAATGAACAAATCGGCATTTGGTTTCCAAAACGATTTGTTTATAAAGGAAAATATGAAAATTCTATTTGCATCGGAATAATAAAAGATAGTAAATATCAAATAATTTCAATTAATCAAAAAGAAAATGAAACCAAATTAATTAAGGGACAAGAATTATTAAGCTTCTTCATTGCCGAAAAAGAAAACAACAAAAAAGATATAAATTATAACTATTTTAAAGGAGTTTAAAGATGAATATTGCGATTGGATTAATATTTATTATTATCAGCATCATGCTATTGGCATATTTTGCTTATAAAATTTATGCCAAAATAAAAATTAGAATTAAATATAAAAATGCCATTAAAAATAATACTGGTAATTTCACGAAAGACGAAAAAGTATTTATTGCCCGCTTTGAGGAATGAGTTAAAGCTCCTAATTCAAAAGAAAATAACGCGGATAAAAAATAATGTTTTGAAAAATTATCATGGAATTCTTAGAATTGTTTATTCCGATAGAGAAAATGCCTGCACAAGTTGCTTTTATTGCCGGATTAATTATTATCATCACGTTTCTTTTCGCATTAATTTCAATTATGTATTTACCAATAAAAATAATTTTTGGTAGATAAAAAATGACAGTAAATTTAAAAGAATTTAATTGAGAACAAATTAAACAAAATTTCTGAGATTTATTTATTCAAATTACAACTATTCCGGCTCACATTACTGGTGATAAAGAAATTGATTTAACTCAAGAAACGCTTTGACTTTTAATAGCAAACATTGCTTTTTGATTCTTAACAGCGATTATGGTGTGATTTATTCTAATGCTACTTGGGAAAACCATATCAGTATTTAGATAGGGGAAAAATTAATGTCAAGAAGTTACGTTGTGATGCATTCCCAAAGAAATTCAAAATTAATTAGGAAAAAATATAATCGTGTTAAGGTTAATCGTGGTTTTAACAAATTTAAGAAAAACTTTGAATATAAATGATTAATGTTTTAAAGAGAAGGAGGCGAGATTATATGTTTGGAACTTTCTTAGTGGGAGAAGCACCAGCAACAGTAGAAAAAATAACAGCTAGTGGTGCGATGACTAAATTATGAAATGCAATTATAACGGCTTTTACTAAAATGTGAGAAATTATTGCTGTTAATATGCCGCAAGTCGGTAACTTCTTTGCTGACTACTGAATCTTCATTTTTCCATTTATTTTAGCAATATTATTTATTTGCTTTAAAATGTTTGAAAAATTACTTGGAGCGGTACGCTAACAAAAAAATAAAGTGAGGTGCAAGATGAAATTTTGCAAATGAATAATAGAAAAAAATAACCATTTTATTGAATTGAATCGCACCTCATTTTTAATTTTATGACATTGCGGAGCAATTTGATATATTTACAACGGTTATTTTAAAAACATTGTAAGCTATTTATTTTTAGCAGGTTGTATTTTAATTTTCCTTTTTAAAATCAGTAATTTAACACAAATTAACAAAGTTATTAATTTTTTAAAAAATTCACCATTAAACATCGTTATTGGTTCATTAGGAACTGGAAAAACCGCCTTTCTGGTATACGCATCAAAATTACTAAAAAAGAAAAAATATCATATCGCATCAACATTTCCATTACTAGAAACCCAAAAATTAAGTTTAGGTCATATGGGAGTCTATTAGACTTTTATTATCCGGTATTGCCAGAAAAAACCTTACTTTTATGATATGAAACCAATTTATTTTTAGAAGGAACTGATTGAGAAAAAAATAATACCAAAAACGAGGAAACCGGTATCCAAGAATATTTCTCTCTGGCACGCCATTTTGGTCATATTATTCTCGCTAGCGGGCAAAGAGATAAACATATATGAGTTAAAGTTCGTGATATTGCTAATAATGTGATTGTGGGGATTCGCAAAAAACCAGTTAATATTTTTCGCCCTTACTTAAAAGTCATCTATGGTACCTTTACGAGCATTGAATAATATGAACGCTGACGAAACACTTTAATTGACGCTAAAAATAGTAAAAAGGGTCGTCGCATTAAATACCGTGATATTCCTGAACTTGATATTTATTTTTTTAAACTAAAAATTCCTCTACCAATATTAAACACTTACAATTCTTTTTACCTAGCATTTTTAAGAGATTACTTAAATTCAAAAGTAAATCCTGACTATGAAGACAAATACTATACTGACACCGCAATTGATTTAGAAGACTTGGAATACTTAAAAATGGATAAATTTAGCAAATTTTTAAGAAAAATGAAAGAAAAGGAACAATAAAAAATGGAAAATCTCGCAAAAATGGCCGACTTTCTGGCTCAAATGCTTTATAAGGTTTTTGATTTAATTTGAAGTCTTGAGGTGCCAGGAACGAATATTCAATTAATATTTCCTTTATTCTTAACGCTTGCTGCAGAATTTCTTATGGCAATTATTCTTGGATTTGGTAGTCAACAAGTTAATTTAGAAAAACAACGCCAATATGCCTTTAAAAATAAGGGTCGTTTAAGTGTATGAGGAAAAGCTAAAAAACAAATAAAACCAATAAAAACAAAACAAGGTAACTAAAAATGTTTAAATTAATTATTATTTTTATCTTAATAACTGTTCTTGGATTATTAGCTGGTAGTCATTTTGAAACTTTAACAAACTATATTAGCGAAGGGCTTGCCAATTTCCAAAAGTTTATTACTAGCAATTTAACAATTTTAGAACTTTTTAAACCAATGGCCCGAACATTTTCACAACACCCAATTTTTAACATTCTTGGTTTAACTTGTGTACTTATTGCTTTATTTATTGTGATTAAAGGTAGGTAAAAAATGGAAAAACGAACTAAAAACCAAGAATTAGAAATAGAAAATGACAAATTAAAAACTGCTAATGTCATATTAGAAAATAGTGTTAATAATCTTAAATACATAATAATGGAAAAAAATAAAGAAATTTTAAAACTAGAAAAGTGAAATATTATTCATGTTAATCAAATATCAGAATTAATAATTAAAAATGAAAAATTAAAAATTTTTAAACACGAAAGGAAAATTAAAATGAAAAAACTTTTAGGAAAATTATTCAAAAAAGATAATTCAAAAGAAAAAACACCATTAAGATTAAAAATTAAAAATTCTTTTAAAAAGCAGTGGTTAAAATTATCATTAAGTATCATTTTCATCTTTATAAGCTTATTAATTTGTGCATTAACAGCAATCGATACTAAATGAATAACTGGAACAAGTAACGAATTTAATAATTTTATGAATAAACAGATGGTTGATTTCTTCGGCAAGTTCAATAGCGATATTATGCTGGCAGGAATATTTGTTTTTTGATGAGGCGGAGCAATATATTTTGCAATTAAATTTGAAAAATTAGTCCGCTTTATTATTCAGAAAATTAAAGCAAAAAGAGCCTTAAAAAATGAAATCAAAAAAACTCATTAATTCTTTAAAAAAATATTGATGGAAAATTTTACCTTACATTTTTATGATTACTATTTTTTTCATCCCATTTTTAAAATTGGAAATTAATGATTTGAAATTATTATATGAAAAATTTTAAGCATTAATTTCACTTATGATACTAGGATATTTAGATATATGCATTACAATAGCGGTAGTTATAAGCTGTAGCATTGAGTGACTTATTAAAAAAATCAAAACTAAAAGAACAACGAAAAATAAAATATTTTAAAAAGGAGTGGTAAAAATGTTTATGAAAATATTTACCGTGTTAATTATTGGTTTCAATAACATTTTTACCATTCCCCAAAACATTAACAATGACAAAACAACAGTCCAATCACTAATTATAAATAAAAGACAAAACAATAAAGTTTATGATTTTGAAATCAGAAACTTAGAAAAAATAAGATTTTTAACGGGAAGGCAAGACCATGACCTTTTAAAAGTTGAGATAACAACAGAAGATAATATAAAAGCAAATATAGATAAACAATTATCAAATTTAAAAAATGTAAAAATTTTTAGTTTAGAGTTTAATGCAGAGCTTGTAAATAACAGAATTAAACAAAAAGACTTTCAAAAAATAACAAATACTTATGGAACAAAAATAGATACTTCGGGTTTAAATTTTTATACCTGAATGATTAAAATACCCAATAAAACAATAAGAATTAAAGCACAAGGAACAGAATTACTAACTTTTGAACATGGTAATACTAACAATTATAGATTAAATAAAACAAATAATTTTGAAATTGAAATTGAAAAAGATAGTACCGACATTAACTTACCAGCAACAACCACTAATTTTGACGGTAACCATAAATACGACGATGTTATTGATAATCTTGACTATTTAATGATTCACAGTGGTGATTTTGACAAATTTAATTACTCGTATCTCTATTGAACACCAATATTTAATTTCATTGATACTTTAGAAAAAGGTTATTACAAAGAATTTACGATTAAAAATTATGGTTTTAAAAATGAGAGTTATTTTTATCATAAGACTTCAACTATTTTACCAAATTCAGAAATAATCAACCCTACAAATGCAACCAAAATTGAAGTTATAAAAAAAATTAAAAAAAGACTTAATGAAACAATTAACAATCTTGCTGGCGTAAATAATGCAATTGAAGGCATCGACTATAATACAGAAATTAAAGATAATGACAACAATTACTTAGATGATAGGGCTACTTTTAATTTAACAACAGACAATGTCGCCGACAGAACATTTGCCGTTAAATTTATTGCAATTGAAACAAATACACAATTGCAAGGAACAAATACGATTAAAATGGTCATTCCGAAACAAGAGGATACCAAGGATAATGTCCTTAAAATTAAAGAATTTAACAAAACTCTAATTGCTGGAAATAATTATTTACAATTATTACATGGTGAAAGTGAAATCTGAAAATATGATACTGCAGCAAATAGTAACGATTATTACCTAATTAAGTACCTTTTTGGTACCTTAAATTATCTTAATGTTAAATTTAGTTTTTTAAGATACGACCCTAAATTAAAAAACAACATTTACCTTTATTTTAAAAACAACATTCCTAGTATTAACAACAGCGATTACAAAAATGTTTTTGACGAAATCTATGAAATCCTTGGTAACTTCTTTGCCAGTTTATTTTATGCTACTTTTGATATGGATGAAAAAACTCATACCGAAATCGATTTTAAAGGCGTAGATAACCATAAAAAGAACCACTTTATTCAAATTGGTTTCTTTTACCGCTCGTTAATTACCTTTTATCCAAAAAAATATTTAATCAATGTTACTGGTAATTCAGAATTACTACTAAGAAGTTATTTTTTTACTTTTGACAAAAAAACGCACCAAGATAATTATAATGCCATTAAAAACAACAATAGCATTTATCAAATTGATTTTAATGTTCTTAAATCTTATGACAATAAACTGATTAAATTGTCAGCCAGCAACACTGATAATAATATTAATTATCTTAACACCGACATTGATATTCGTTATGGTATTAATATTTTTACCTTAACTTTTCCGCTTTATCACAAAGATAATACTTCTAAATATAATTTTAAAATTTATGACTTTAATGTGCTTAATTCAACGGCATTTATTCCTGATGGTTCCACCAATTCAGAATGGGATGACCTAATTCCGCCACCAAATTGCAAATATTCCGGACGATGAATACCAACATTTAATGATATTGGTTGTGCCATTCAAAATGCTGGTATTAAAATGCTAAACTGAATGCTGACGGCATCACAAATCATTACAATTTTACGCCAGTTAGCAATTATTGCGAAAGCAACAGTTAACTTTTCAACCGCCATTTTTCCAGTTTTTAAAACGGTACCAGCTTTTTACTATACCTTTCAATTTTTAATTGGTTTTGCCGTTTTTCTAATGAAATTAAGGATTTTTGTGTAATATATATATATATATAATTGAAAAAATAAAGTAATAAAGGAGTTAAAATAATGAAAATTTTAAATATAATAGCTCTTTCGACATTAACAATATTACCAATAGTTGGATGCTCTGAAAAATAAAACAAATCAGTAGAACAAAAAAAATAAAAATAACGAAAACAAAATTTATGATTTTGAAATCAGAAATCTAGAAAAAATAAGATTTTTAACGGAAAGACGAGACCACGACCTTTTAAAAGTTGAGATAACAACAGAAGATAATATAAAAGCAAATATAGATAAACAATTATCAAATTTAAAAAATGTAAAAATTTTTAGTTTAGAGTTTAATGCAGAGCTTGTAAATAACAGAATTAAACAAAAAGACTTTCAAAAAATAACAAATACTTATGGAACAAAAATAGATACTTCAGGTTTAAATTTTTATACCTGAATGATTAAAATACCCAATAAAACAATAAAAATTAAAGCATAAGGAACAGAATTACTAACTTTTGAACATGGTAATACTAACAATTATAGATTAAATAAAACAAATAATTTTGAAATTGAAATTGAAAATCCGTAATAACTAAATTCAAAATTGGGATAGCACGATCTCACATTTAATGATAAAATTTGAGGACAAAGTGAATTTAAGTTAATTACTTAGAGACACAAGTTAATTGGACAGCCTCATTTCTTTCTTTCCAAGAAAGATGGCTTTTTACGATAACAACACCTTTAAACAACTAAACAACTAAACAACTAAACAACTAAACAACTTTTTCATTTTTTATATTTTGGCAAAATAAAAACCAGTAATTAAAATTACTGGTTTGAATAGTTTGCTTATTTTTCACAATAAATTTATTGTGTTTTGTTTCAATTAAAGTTATTGTTCTAAATAGCTAATATCGTTTTTATAAAACCTTATACTATAGTAGTAACTGTATTTGTTCTTACCGGCCCTTCTCTTTCTGGTGAAAAAAATGCTTCACCGTTAAATGTTATTTTATCATTGTTTTTATCTATAGTAATTTCATTGGGTAATAAAATATATTTTTTTAAAATTTGCATTACTTCTGTAATTGATAATGTAACTATTTGTTCTTTATTGTTGTCATCAATTATTTTGGCAGTAATATTTCCTGTAATTTTTTGTTTTAAATTTAATATAATTTCAGATTCAATTATTCTTACTGGATAAGTAATTTTTAATTTTTCATTAGGATTGAGTTCAAATTTATCAGCGGGTTCCTTAAAAATACTTAAAATCATTTCTTGTTCTTGTTTATTTGTGTTTGATAAATCAAATTCATTTGATAATACATTAATGATTCCAGAATTTTTATTATTTATATTTGTAAAATCTGTTAATTTCATTTCATCATCAGAATTTATGTTTCAACCATTTAATTTATTTTCTTGTTTTGTTTTAGTTAATCCTGTTGTAATTTGAAATACTAATTTTGATTTTGAATTATATTCACAAGCAGGTACATTAAATGATCTTGTATTTGGGGTTTTATTGATAATTTCTCTATCGGAACATACATTTTTAGGAACATTAGATCATAAAAATGAATTTTCTTGTTTTGTTATTTCAGTATTTGAAAAATTTAAATTATTAGTATCAATATAATTTATTTCCTTAAATTTTAAATTAGGATTTTCATCTCTAAACTTAAAAAATATTGCATTTTTAATTAATTCATTTAAATTAATAATTTTATTTTGTTCATTTTTAATTAAATAATATATATTTATAATATCATCATTTAAATTATCTTTTATCTTTACTATAGCGGAATTATTTGTTTTACTAATAATTTCTAATTGTGAAATATCTAAATCAGGATTTAAATAATTTAATTCATTTAAAATTGTAGTATCAGAATTAATTTGCCCTAAATTTGAATCTAAATAGTGCTCACTATATTCATAAATATTACCATCTGCCGATCCAAAATATAATTTGTTATTTAACACCACACCAGAAGAAACTAACCTTCATTTTGTTGTAAGGATAACTCTTTGTTGTTCTGTGGATGGATCATATTCATAAACATTTTTATCTCCTGAACCAAAATATATTTTATTGTTGAAAATTACACCCGAGGATCTTATACTTTGAGAATTATTTGTTTTAATAACAATTTTTTGTTGTCCTGTGGCTGGATCATATTCATAAACATTACCATCATCTGAACCAATATATAATTTATTGTTAAAAATTACACCAGAAGATCAAATAAAACCATTTTTTTTAATGACAATTTTTTGTTGTCCTGTGACTGGATCATATTCATAAACTTTGTTGTCTCCTGAACCGAAATATACTTTATTATTTAATATTATCCCATCAGATCGAACTATTCCATTTGTTGTAATTACAATCTTTGTTATATTTATTTTATTATTTTCATTATTGCTTCGTTTTTGTCTTTTATAATTTATGTTTTCTAATTTAATTTGTTGTTCTTGTGTTGGATAAGGACTATTGGCAACAATTCCTAACATTCCGCTTCCGGCCATTGTTATTGTGCTTAATAAACTAAGTAATTTTTTCATTTATTAAATCCTTTTTATTAATTTTTACTAATTAATAAATTTGTTGAACAATTAACATCCTTCCTTAAATTTTTAAAGTCTAATTAATACAAATTGATTATAACTTATTAAATAAGAATTTTTATCATTTTTTCAGGTTATTGAATAATAATTCTAGAAAAAAAATTATCATTAAAACAGAACAATAAAATAACGAAATTTAACTTTGTTAAAATTACTATCTAGAAAGGCGATTTTTTATGTTATAAATTAATAATAATGTAAAAACCTTAGAAAACAAGCATTGATTTAGTTTATTTACAACCCATAAAAATATGTACACTAATAAATGTAAACAATTAGCTAATGAATATGAAAAATTAGATGAATACTTATATAAATATCATTATAGGTTAAAACAAGGTTATAAAGTAGTTCATTTTGCATCAAGAACAATTATTACAATTTTTGGTGATGTTACTTTTAAACGACGCCGATATAAATATTGAAATCAAAAATCAGGTAAATTTGAATATGTATGTTTATTAGATAAAGAAATTGGTATGTTACCTAAACAACGCATTTATTTTGATGTCCAATTTAAAGTTTTAAGTCTTTTAGGTGATGGTAAACGCTATCGTGATATTTTAGATGCTCTAAATCATTGTTATATTTCAAAAGCTAGTATTTCAAGTATTTTAAATAAATACGATATTGCTGAATATTTTCAACTCGCAGAAAAAGAAACTAAAACTAGAATTGATGTTAAAAATAAGGATTTATATATTCAACTAGATGAGACATTTTTAGCAACATTAGACGTAGATGGTTATCATGCTATTAAAAAATTAAAACAAACTGCATTTAATATTATTTTTGAAAATCGCAAAGTAACACTAAATAGTTGAATTAAATTATATAATGATGGCATTCATCAAGAATTAATCAAAACCATTCGTAATGTTGCTAAAAATGAATTAAATAAAGATATTAAAACAAATTTAAGGAAAGCGAGTAATTATTTCAGTAAAAATAAGCATGGCAATCATCATCAAAATTTAGAATGAAATATCGGTTGTAGCATTGAAAGTGATGTATCTCATTTAGTAAAACAACAATTAGGGTATGGGACAAAAATATATAATCATAAGAATTTAAATAACCTATTACATTTAAGAATGGCAAATTTAAACAAATTAAATGTACTACATTACATTAATGAAAATATTAATTCAGAAATAGAAATCAGAAAAGAAATATATAAAAATTCATTATGAAATAAATATAATAATAAAAATGATGATAGTTGAATTAATTATAAAGGTAATGCTGTAACAAATAAATATAATAAATTTAAGTAAGTAAAAATATTAGTTAAAATTTAATAAAATTAATAATTTTTGTTGTGTAAAAATTCAATAATATGATAAAATGAAAAAGAATAAAAATGACAATAACAAGAAAGGCAGGGTTAGTTTAGTAATTAAATAATATAATTAGCTGATTATTTTATTTCTTCAAAGCAATACCTAAAAAAACTAAACACGACCAGATATGATTATTATTATGGTAGAACTGGAGACGCTAGTTAAAGTTATACTTTAAGTTTTAATGATAAGAAAACATTAAATATATTAGATTTTACTAAATATGCTTCTGATTGAAATTCATTTATAGAAAAATATCCTTACATTATAATTAACACTTATGGAGAAGAAAATTCACCAGAAACTTTTGGTGATGTAGGGAAAGATAAATTTGGAGATATTAAAATTAATTTAAATAATGTTGATATAAATCATAACAATAATAGTGATAAAGCATATTGAAGAACTTTAGTTAAAGCAAATCAATATTGATTTGCTTCATATGATGTTGATTGTGATATTGAAATAGGGTTATGAATTGAAAATAATAAAGAATTAAAATTAAATATTTATGTTTATAGTTATCTTTATAGTGCCGGAACTAATAATAGAAACTTAACAACTGTTTTAGAAATAGATTTTGCTAAAATTGTAAATAATTAAAATTAAAAAAATACTTTTAATTCTAGAAATATTTAATTTAATAGCGATTGTAACAATAAGTTAAATATTTTATAAAAAATAATTATTCAAACTTCTAGAAACTACTTTGTTAAAAATTTTTGAAATGTTTGAAAAGGCGATTTATTTTGTAATGATGAATGACAGCGTTCAAAGTTATAAAAGTAATAATATTTTTTTAAATAATGTTGAAGTTCGTTTTGGTTTAATTTTTTATCCTTAGAATAAAATAATTTGGTATAATTTTGATGAAAACGCTCGATTTTACCGTTGCTCTGTGGCGAACGAATCGGTGTGGTTTCGTGGACAATTCCGTTCCTCGAAAGAAAGGTTGTAAAATGCCTTTCTTTTACTTTGTACGATTTTTTATTACTTCAGTTAGTAGTAGTAAATTCCGGAGCATTATCAGTACGAAGGCGTTTAATTGTTATGCCAAGCGCGCTAAAATCTTTCATTGCTCTTTGCAGGGCATTAATTGCGTTATTGGTTCCTAAACTATCATAAACATAGCCAAATACTATGCGTGTCATTTCGTCAATGAAATCATAAATGTAATATTTGTTATCAACCGGAAAATTTGATGTGGTAATAATTTTAGCATCCATTTGTAAAAGACCAATCTCGGAGACTTCATAACGCTTAAAATGGCATTTTGTTTGTTTAATTTGCTGTTTTAATTCTTTTCAACGAGGGCCGGATTTAATTCAACGATAAAAAGTTTTGATGTTTTTCGGAACTTCTGAATTTTTGACATCGTGAAAACCAATTTTTAAATTATTAAATAAAGACCACATTCCGCCGGCTTGAAGATTTTTGTAATCAAAATATAAATCACATACTTTTTTGCGAGAATTTAAACTATATTGATAATTAAGATTTTGTGGTTTTGTGGTTTTAAACAATAACAAATCTAAATTGTCAGAATAATAAGCGGTCATAATTTTTTGTGCCCAACGATAAAAAGTTTTTGTTGCACCCTTAAAATATTTTTTAATAAGTTTTGTTAAAGTAGTTTCTTCAATATAAAAATAAGTACATAAATTTAAATAGGCAGTAATGCGTTTTTTATTTTTATAGTAATAAGGATTACGGCAATTAGCACTTAGTCAACTTTGTGCTTTTGCTTTTAAATCTGCTAAGTCAGCTTGGGAAATAATATATTTCATTTTTTACTCCTTAAATTAAGAAAATCGCATTACAAAAGATACGATTTTCAAAAATATTTATTAAATTACTAATTTTTTATTAGGTATTTCCGCTGAGAATGAAGTTATATAATAATCAGTACTTTTAAAACTAATAGAAAATTTAACATTAACAATCTTATTAATTAGATATCCTGTGTCAAAATTAAACCTCTTATAAGTGCCATAAATTCCATTATCTTTATAAAATTTTACAATTTTATCAAGAACAACACCTTTCTCAATTTCAAAATTTATATAATTACTAAATCGTTCTTCTATATTACTATGTAAAGGGCTAATACCACCGTAAAAAATTAAATTTCCTATATTTTCAACTGCATATGGATATATAAGTAATGTATTATCTAAACTAACAAACTCCAAATTATATTTTTTTTCAATTTTGCTATTAGCATGATTACAAGCAGAAACTAACATTACATTTACTAAATTTAATATGGTTAAACTCTTTTTTCACATACGAAAAATCCTCCTTTCAAAGGAATTATATTATATAAAAATATTATAAATATTTAAGAAAACTGTTTTAATATCATTAACAAAATTGCTAATGGTACTACAAATTCAAATAATATCTGAAACGCCGGAATAACTTCAAATACCGGAAAGGCAGTTTTGGTAAAATTAATCGTTGTTTTAGCAATATCAGCAATGGGGCGAATTAAAAGATTAATCCCAGAAAGACCAAGTAATCAATTTAAGACACTAACAGAAGCGTGCTGAATACCACAAGATACGGCACTAAATAAACCTCAATAAAAACAGTTGGGTGTAGGAATTAAATCATCCGTATTACCGCTTATTCCGCCACCAATAAAAGATGTTGAATTCAAAATATTAAAATCGTATAAAGAATAATGATATTCAGTGCTTTCATTTTTCTTTTTATATAGTGGGAAAGTCAGTGTAAAAATATTAATTCCATACATCACATCAACTTTGGCGTTGTAAAAATGCAGTTTATTACTAGTAGCATTTCATAATTGGTTATCATATGCTTTTAACACATTAAAATCTATTTGATAAGAACTTTTACCACTATTAAAACCATTTGCAATTTGTTTATCTTTAACAAAGAAATAAGAACGAAAAATCATATTCTTACTATTTTCGATTGTTGAACCAAAATTAATTAAATATTGTTTGGGATAAAAGGTAATTAAGGAACGATAGAAAAAACCCATTTGTAAAACATTTTTAGGAATTTGTTGCATTCCTTTGTAATCTAATTCTACATAAGTAGAGGCGTCTGTATCAAAACTCGCATAAAAGAATTGTACAAAAAACTCACCTAAAACTTTATAAAGTTTATTAAATAACCCATTAATAAAATCAATAGTTAAATCTTTTTAATAATGGAGCATAAAATCTTTAAAATCAGTCTTTAATTTGTCATCATAGCGTAAAAAATGGAAAGTATTACCATAATAATTAACTTGTCCAAAAAAGGTATTAATAAAATCTCCTCCAAAACTTGTTTTTGAACCAGATTTTCAAAGCGATTTACCATTTTCTAAAAACTCATTATTACCCACAATACTACCATGCTCAGTTTTTATAGTAATAACATCACCAAAACTAGAAAAGGAAAGTTCTCCAAAAATAACTTCTTCAATGAAACCGGGTGGATATGAATTTTTGCGACTTAAACTAAGTTTACTATTTTGTTTAAAACCATTTAATTTAATTGATATTTCACTCATATATTTAAAATTATCATCAAAGAAATTAAAAATTGGGACTCAATATAGATAAGAGTAATTAAATTTATCAAAATCTCGCCGTTATATCATTAAATAATCTAGCTTATCTTGAAACTGATTATACTAATATTCGCCATCAATTTTAGTTATTTCCGTAGGTAATGGTTGTTCTTTATCTTTTTCGGGTAAAGGGGGCATTTCGGCGGAGAAGGAAGTTATATAATAATCAGTACTTTTAAAACTAATAGAAAATTTAACATTAACAATATTATTAATTAGATATCCTGTGTCAAAATTAAACCTCTTATAAGTGCCATAAACTCGATTATTTTTATAAAATTTTACAATTTTATCAAGAACAACACCTTTCTGAATTTCAAAACTTATATAATTACTAAATCGTTCGTCCCTTTGTAATCTAATTCTACATAAGTAGAGGCATCCATATCAAAACTGGCATAAAAGAATTGTACAAAAAACTCACCTAAAACTTTATAAAGTTTATTAAATAACCCATTAATAAAGTCAATGGTTAAATCTTTTTGGTAATAAAGCATAAAATCTTTAAAATCAGTTTTTAATTTATCATCATAGCGTAAAAAATGGAAAGTATTACCATAATAATTAACTTGTCCAAAAAAGGTATTAATAAAATCTCCTCCAAAACTTGTTTTTGAACCAGATTTTCAAAGCGATTTACCATTTTCTAAAAACTCATTATTACCCACAATACTACCATGCTCAGTTTTTATAGTAATAACATCACCAAAACTAGAAAAGGAAAGTTCTCTAAAAATAACTTTTTCAATGAAACCGGGTGGATATAAATTTTTGCGACTTAAATTAAATTTACTATTTTGTTTAAAACCATTTAATTCAATTGACATTTCACTCATATATTTAAAATTATCATCAAAGAAATTAAAAATTGGGACTCAATATAGATAAGAGTAATTAAATTTATCAAAATCTCGCCGTTATATCATTAAATAATCTAGCTTATCTTGAAACTGATTATACTAATATTCGCCATCAATTTTAGTTATTTCCGTAGGTAATGGTTGTTCTTTATCTTTTTCGGGTAAAGGGGGCATTTCGGCGGAGAAGGAAGTTATATAATAATCAGTACTTTTAAAACTAATAGAAAATTTAACATTAACAATATTATTAATTAGATATCCTGTGTCAAAATTAAACCTCTTATAAGTGCCATAAACTCGATTATTTTTATAAAATTTTACAATTTTATCAAGAACAACACCTTTCTGAATTTCAAAACTTATATAATTACTAAATCGTTCTTCTATATCACTAGGTAAAGGGCTAATACCACCGTAAAAAATTAAATTTCCTATATTTTCAACTGCATATGGATATATAAGTAATGTATTATCTAAACTAACAAACTCCAACTCACAACTTTCGCCACATTGGCTAGGGTTTGAAGCTCGTTTTTCTCGCTTTATAAAGGATTGTTCCACATATTAGGTTTTAGTGGTTGTTTTGTATCAAAGAACGCCCTGATGGCACCAAACTAATAAACATTATAATAAATCAAGAAATAATCTTATCCATCTCATTACGCTTTAAAATTCTTTTTCATTGTTTTAATAGCATCAGAAAATTTATATTGACTATGTTGTGAACATTCACAATTAGCAACTTGCATTTGATGCTTTTTAAAAATTTTATTAAAGTAATAACCCATAATAATTAACTTAATACCAGTTATTAAGAAATAAATGATTAATAATCAAAGATAAACATTAAAAAATACACTTTGAAAATTAAATATTCTAAACCCTCACGCACATAGGATCATAAACCTAAAAAGTCATTTAAAGCAAAAATAGAAAAAACAGAAACAAGAATAAATAACATTATTAATTTAAACATTTTCTAAACCTACCTTTTTATTTGCCGTCCATGTTGATTAACTCACGGTCTATTTTTAGGACTATTACCACTGAATTTCTTAATTGAACCACTAGATGGTTTTTTCTTAGCTCCTCAATTAGCAACTGATTTTCGATATTTTTTACGAAAACCAACTTTTGGTCGTTCAATATGAATACCTAAAATGCCGCCAATTACAAGATTTATCACAAGCATAATTAGCGGAAAAATAATAATGCGAATATCTGTTTCGGGAATGGTTAAAGTTCAAATTAAATCAAAAACTTTATAAAACATATCGCCAACTAAACTAGCCGTTTTTTCTAAGTTTTCCATTTTTTAAACTCCTTTACTTGTTTTTCTTCTTCAGATTATTTTTTAACTTAGTAAGTATCTTACTGAATTTTTCCATTTTTAAATATTCTAATGCTTCAATATCCATTACATTATCATTTCAAAATTTATGTTGATAATTATCGTTCAAAGCACGATTACTTAATTCACGCAAGAATGATAAATATTTATTATCATAAAAGTTTAAAATTGACATCGGAATTTTCAATTTAAAGAAATAAATGTCTAATTCTGGAATGCTACGATACTTGATTTTGCGACCTTTTTTATCATTTTTTGCATTAATTAGAGTTAATCGTCATTGTTCGTATTCGCTTACCGATTTAAAAGTGCCGTAAATAACTTGTAAATAAGGACGAAAGATGCTAACTGGTTTTTTTCTAATACCAACAATTATTGAATTAGCAATATCGCGAACTTTAGCTCATATATGTTCGGCTCGTTGTCCGCTTGCTAATACGATATGAGTAAACTGCCGTGCTGAAGCGAAATATTCTTGTAAACCTTGGGCCGCCCTATCATTTTCTTTATAGTCAGTTCCTTCTAAAAATAAGTTGGTTTCATCTCATAACAGCAAATGCTTTTCTTCTAATATCGGATAATTATAATCTAATAAAGACATATGCCCTAATGAAAGCATTTGTTTATCCGTAATCGGAAAAGTAGAAATCGTTTTTCAACCACTTAATAAGTAAGAAGCCAAAACCATTAAAGCAGTTTTTCCAGTCCCTAAGGCACCAATTACTAAATTTAAGGGTGAATTTAATAAGAAATTAATAAAACTACGACGAGCAAAAAAATGAGAAATTTTAGTATATAAAATATACAAAGCAATTAATAAATAAATAATATCAAATAACATTCTTCAACTTTGAGGATTATAATAATGCAAAATCGCACCATAGAATCACGCAATAATAAATAAAGTGCGATTTAAACCGACAAAATCATATAATCTTAAATTTATTTTCTTAAACAATAGCATCACTTAAATCACACTTTCTTTATTTTTATTACTATCTGCCAGGCATTAATTTTTCAAACATTTTGAAAGCGATTAAAAATAAACCAATAATCACGCCAAGCAAGAAAACTCAATATGTAGCAAAAAAATTAACGACATTTGGCATATTACCACCAATAATATCAGTCCAAATATTACCAAATGCTTTAATTAATGCTTTTCATAAGTTAGTAACCGCTTGTTCACCAGTAATTGTTACTGGTGTAGTTATTGTTTCTACTAAGAAATTTATTAACATATAATCACCCCCTTTCTAAACAAAATATGATTTAACCTTATAAAATAAAATAACCATAAATAAGACGATGAACACTAATACCATTCAAAAGGCAATATTTGCTATTAAAAGTCAAAGTAGTTCTTTGGTTAAATCAATTTCTTTGCCGGAAACTCATGCCGGAATAACTTTAATTTGAATAAATAAATCTCAAAAATACAATTTTGTCATTTCTCAATATAAATCTTTTCAAGCAACTAAAAACATAATAATTACAGCTTAAAAGGTCAAAAGAGTAGATAAATAATGGCCGAGAAGAGCATTACAATTATTAAAATTGAAAACAAAAATACAACTTGCGGTGGTAAATCGGCAGTTTGATAAATTAATTCAATTAACTCAATAATTATTTTTTTAAACATTTTCTAAACCTACTTTTTAATTTCTTTTTCATCTTGTTCTAATAAATTTCCTTTAAACTTTGCAATAAATATTCGTTGTGAATAAGTAAAATCTTTTGGCAACCGCTTTGCTTTGCTACCATATTTCTTTTTATCTTTAAAAAACCGATAAATATTAACAGCAATATAATATGCTATTAATAATGTTAAAATCGTAAAAAACACTAATCAAAATATACTCATCTTTCTTTTCTCCTTAAGTTTCTAATTTTTATCTTTTAAATTAACTCATATTTTCATTTTTAAACTCCCAAGTTTTATAGTGAATGCATAACGATATAACTACGAGACATACTTATTAACTCCTAGTGTTTCATTTTCCTTAATTGATTTCTAAACCTTAAACTTTCTAACGAAGCATAATTTTCACTTTCAAATTCTACATAATTGATATTTTTAAATTCATAGATTACTCCGCACATTTTAGTTTTAAATTTGTTAACTGTTGATTTTAAGTATTTTACAAATTCAGAATTTACAGTTCGATTAACAATATTATTCAAAGTATCGGTAAATACTTGTTTTCTAGTAATGGGATTTTGACAGTTATATGATAATTGATAAGCCTTGATATTTAAGTCATACTGGTTTAATGACATTCATATGTATAAAAATATTTAATTTCTTTATTCTTTTTTTTGAAATAATATTTTATATTTCTAAAAAATTTTTTTAATTCTTTTTTACATTTTTTAACATCTGTTTCATTTAACTTATAAGTTAAAGTTAAAAATGTAAGTTCTTTAACTGAAAAATTATGATATGC
Organism: Spiroplasma endosymbiont of 'Nebria riversi'; assembly: GCF_018831625.1. GTDB lineage: Bacteria > Bacillota_I > Bacilli_A > Mycoplasmatales > Nriv7 > Nriv7. The sequence continues at coordinate 21,628 of NZ_CP065193.1, read as the reverse complement.
CTTTCTGACATCACTACATTTAGCACGCACATTACTATTTAACATTTTGGTTTCTCGTTCTCCTTTGTTCTTTAAACCACTAACATTACGAGTATTTGCTTTGATCCGTTCTAAGGTCATAACAACATTACGAATGTATTGACCGTAATAAATAGTTTTCATATAAAAATCAGTCGGATTTTGAGCTTGTAAATTCATATTTTATGACCCTATTTTAGATTTTCGTTCAGTTATGTTATTTAAATCAAGTAATAGTCGGCTTCGCCGACTAAACAGCTAGCGGGCGGGGGCATACGCCTTCCGCACCGCTTCGCAGACCAAAAATGATTACCAATTAATTGAACAAGTTTTTTTAATTTTTTGATAATTCAATTTTTTGCAAATTAACTATTTTAGGATTTTTATCAAAAGTTAATTCACAACTAAAAAATGATTTAACATTTTCTTTTAACAACTTATAAATTTCTTGTTGTTCTAGATTGTTATCATCAATTCATAAAGCTTTTTGTTCACCAGTAGGCTCAAATAAATCATTTTCATACCTCAAAAATTCGTCAGAGTAACCTGACATCACAGAACAATCTTTGTTTTTAAATACTTTTCTTTTTATACTAACTAATTTAATCTTAAACATTATTTTTTAACTCCTTTAATTTTTTTCTTTCATTTTTAAAACTTGTTTGGATTTAGTTATTCATATAAATTTCCCACATCTAATATATTTATAAATATTAAGCTTTTAATAGCTTTTCACAAAATTTAAAAGTCCTGTTAATTAAATTTAATTTCTAATAAACTAGTATCAATTTCTGCAATAAATCTTGAAGGTAAACAATAATTATTAGCTATATAAGAAAATCCTTTACTATAGCTTAAAAATAATCCTTTTTTTTGCTCTTGTAATCGCAACATATAAAACTCTTCGTTCTTCTTCAATAGCAGTAATTCCATCTTCAATACTTAAAGTATTAGGAAAAATACCTTCGTTTAAACCAATAATAAATACAAAATCATATTCTAACCCTTTAGCATTATGAATTGTTATCAAACTAACTCTATCTTGAACAACAGAATTTTCATCTTGATCAACATATAAACTAACTTCTTGTAAATAATGTTGTAATAATTCCACCCCTTGTAATGAATCAGAATTTTGCAAATCATAATTTTCCATATGATTAAATAATTGTTTAACATTTTCTAAGCGTTATTCTTCAAAACCATCTGTTAATTGTTGTAAGTAAGTACCATTTTTTAAAAAATCTTGTGCTAAATAAGTTATTTTTTTATATGACTTTAGTTTTTCTTTTCAAACTTTTAAATATGTAACTAATTTAACTATTGATGGTTTTAAACTAGAAACATTTATCATTAAATATTTTAAAAGCGATTGCCCGCTATTTTGTGATTGTTCAATTAAATTGTTAATTGTTGTTATTCCCACGCCTTTAATTAAATTCAAAATTCGTATTATTGATAATTCATCACCATAAACTAAAGTTTTTAAGTAAGCTAAAACATCCTTAATTTCTTTTCTTTCAAAAAACTTAAAAGTACCATAAATACGATAATTAATATAATTATTAATTAATGCCTATTCTAAATGATGAGAAAGATGATTAGCACGATAAAGAATTAAAATATTTTTTAATAAAATATTTTTTTCAACTAACTTTTTAATTTCTTTAATTACCCAATTAGCCTCGCAAATACTAGTATTACCACAATATAGTTTTATCTTGTTACCTAGGTTATTCATTGTAAATAAATCTTTAGTAATTCGTGAATGATTATAACTAATAAGAATATTTGCAACATCTAAAATATTTTGTATTGAACGATAATTTTGATTAAAAATAAAAGTTTTCGCATTAGGAAAATAGTTATTAAAATCTAAAATTAATCTTGCTTTTGCCCCTCGAAAAGAATAAATTGTTTGGTCAGGGTCGCCAACAACAGTAATATTTTGATGTATTTTTACTAAATAATTAATTAATTGAAACTATAATTCATTAGTGTCTTGAAATTCATCAACCAAAACATAAGAAAATCGTTTCTGTCACTTTTGTAGTACTTCTGAATGCTGAGAAAATAATTTCAAAGTTAATATTAATAAATCATCAAAATCAACCATATTATTTTTAGACAAATATTGTAAATAAATCTTATAAATTTCTAATCATTGCTGCTTATATTCATAATAAAAGGCGTTGTTAATAACAACAGAATAAGATAATTGGTTATTCTTTAAATAAGAAATCATACTACTAACTTTTTTAATTTCATTATTATCAAAATTATATTGCTTATTTTTACTAATATTTTTTAAAATATTAATTTTATCAACAGTATCAATGATAATAAAATTTTTTGTATATCCTAAAACCATAATATTTCTTCTTAAACCCTAACACAAAAAGCATGATATGTATGGATTCATATATGTTTAGATTCATCATTATCAACCAATTCATTTAATCGACTTTTCATTTCATTAGTTGCCTTATTAGTAAAAGTTACCGCTAAAATTTGACTACTATTAATGGCCAAATTATGAATTAAATGAGCAATTTTATAAATAATAACTCTTGTTTTGCCACTTCCTGCACCAGCTATAATTCTATTAGTGCCTTCACTACTTAAAACAGCTAATCTTTGCTTTTCGTTTAAATGTTTTAAATTTATAACTTCTTTCAAAATTTAAAAGCCATTTTTGTCACAAGAATTACAGATTACAACTGCATTTTTATTACCAACAACATAACTTTCGCTATCGCATTCGATACAAAATATTACTGCCAAAAGAATACATCCCCTAAAAGTTTGTAGAAAACAAAATCTTGTCATATGTATATGGTTTCTACAAAATTAAAAAAATTATATAATATACCACAGACTTATGACAAACACAAGAGGGTTTTTTACTAATTAAAAAAATTCAGTAAAAATCTACTAATATGGTATAATTAAATTGTATTAAATAGACTGTAAAATTTGGAGAAAGGCTGTTGATTATTTGGTAAATTTTATTAGTTAGTAAAAATTAACGAAAGGAATTTAATTAATATGAAAAAATTATTAGGAATTTTAGGGACAATAACAATAGCGGGAAGCGGAATGTGCCACCAACAATTGTTGATTTAGAAATCAGTATGCAATTCAAGTTAATTTTGGTTTACCTATGTAGGAGCAAAAAATAAATCTTTTAAAATTTAATAAACATAATTATATAAAAAATAATTATTCAAAATTATAAAAATTACTTTGTTAAAAATTTTTGTAATGTTTGAAATGGTGTTTTAGTGTTTAATGATGAATGACAGCGTTCAAAGTTATAAAAGTAATAATATTTGTTTAGATAATGTTGAAGTTCATCTTGATTTAATTTTTTATCCTTGGAATAAAATAATTTGTTATAATGTTGGTGGAATCGTTCAATCTTCCCATTGGATTGAGGCGAACGAATTGGTGTCGTTTCGTGAACGATTCCGCTTTTTGAAAGAAAGGTTGTAAAAGGCCTTTCTTTTACTTTATATGCTTTTTTATTGCTTCAATTAGTAGTGGTAAATTCCGGAGCATTATCAGTACGAAGGCGTTTAATTGTTATGCCAAGTTCGCTAAAATCTTTCATTGATCTTTGTACAGCGTTAATGGCATTATTGGTTCCTAAACTATCATAAACATAACCAAATACTATGCGTGTCATTTCGTCAATGAAATCATAAATGTAATATTTTTTATCAACCGGAAAATTTGATGTAGTAATAATTTTGGCACCCATTTGTAAAAGACCAATTCCGGAAACTTCATAACGCTTAAAATGGCGTTTAGTTTGTTTGATTTGTTGTTTTAATTCTTTTCAACGAGGGTCAGATTTAATTCAACGATAAAAAGTTTTGATATTTTTAGGAACTTCTGAATTTTTAACATCGTGAAAACCAATTTTTAAATTGTTAAATAAAGACTACATTCCGCCGGCTTGAAGATTTTTGTAATCAAAATATAAATCACATACTTTTTCACGAGAATTTAAACTATATTGATAATTAAGATTTTGTGGCTTTGTAGTTTTAAACAATAACAAATTTAAATTGTCAGAATAATAAGCAGTCATAATTTTTTGTGCCCAACGATAAAAAGTTTTTGTTGCACCCTTAAAATATTTTTTAATAAGTTTTGTTAAAGTAGTTTCTTCAATATTGCGTTTTTTAGTTTTATAGTAATAAGGATTACGACAACTGGCACTTAATCAACTTTGTGCTTTTGCTTTTAAATCTGCTAAATCAGCTTGGGAAATAATATATTTCATTTTTTAAACTCCTTAAATTAAGAAAACCGTATTACAAAAAATACGATTTTCAAACATATTTATTAAAATTGCTAATTAATTAGGTATTTTTGCTAAAAATGAACTTATAAAATATTGTGGTTTATTTAATTGATATCTATCTAAATAAACAAATGACACTTTAATACTTTCAAGTTTAGGAATTTCTCAGCCATAAGTAGTCAATATATCTTCAGATGGTTTTGGTTTATAAACACCTTCTCGTTTAAAAAAATCCTTTATAGGATTATTAATACTTTGATTTTCGATTAAAAAGCTTTTTTCAGACATATCATCTGGAAAACGAACACTTTCATCATAAAAAGTTATTCTTCCAGCAGAGCCAAAACTCTCTACATTAAAAAATGTATTATTTAAACTAGAAAATTGTAATTTTTTTTCAGAAACATTACTTCTACATCCAAAAATAAACATTACACATACTAAATTTAAAGCTGATAAAAATTTTCGCATAAAGAAAAATCCTCCTTTCAAAGGAATTATATTATAAAAAATATTGGCAATATTTAAGAGAACTTTTTTAATATCATTAATAAGATTGCTAATGACACTACAAATTCAAATAACATCTGAAATGCTGGAATAACTTCAAACACTGGAAAAGCGGTTTTGGTAAAATTAATCGTTGTTTTAGCAATATCAGCAATGGGGCGAATTAAAAGATTAATCCCAGAAAGACCAAGTAATCAATTTAAGACACTAACAGAAGCGTGCTGAATACCACAAGATATGGCACTAAATAAACCTCAATAAGAACAGTTGGGTGTTGGAATTAAGTCATCCATATTACCGCTTATGCCGCCACCAATAAAAGCCGTTGAATTCAAAATGTTAAAATCGTATAAAGAATAATGATATTCAGTACTTTCATTTTTCTTTTTATATAGCGGAAAAGTTAGCGTAAAAATATTAATTCCATACATCACATCAACTTTGGCCTTGTAAAAATGCAGTTTATTGCTAGTAACATTCCATAATTGGTTATCATATGCTTTTAACAAATTAAAATCTATTTGATAAGAACTTTTACCAGTTTTAAAATCATTAGCAATTTGTTTATCTTTCACAAAAAAATACGAACGAAAAATCATATTCTTACTATTTTCTATTGTTGAATCAAAATTAATTAAATATTGTTTAGGATAAAAAGTAATTAAGGAGCGATAGAAAAAGCCCATTTGTAAAACATTTTTAGGAATTTGTTGCATTCCTTTGTAATCTAATTCTACATAAGTAGAAGTATCCATATCAAAACTTGCATAAAAGAATTGTACGAAAAAACCACCTAAAACTTTATAAATTTTATTAAATAAACCATTAATAAAATCAACAGTTAAATCTTTTTGGTAATAAAGCATAAAATCTTTAAAATCAAATTTTAATTTGTCATCATAGCGTTAAATATCGAAAGTATTACCCTAATACTTAACTTGTCCAAAAAAGGTATTGATAAAATTTTTTCCAAATCTTGCTCGTGACCCAAATTTTAAAATTGATTTACCATTCTCTAAAAACTCATTATAACCCATAAGGTCAGTACCGTCAGTTTTTATAGTAATAACATCACCAAAACTAGAAAAGGAAAGTTCTGTAAAAATAATGTTCTCTGTTAATGACTCATTTCAATGAGATTTGCGAATTAAAGTAAATTTACTATTTTGTTTAAAACCATTTAATTTAATTGACATTTCACTCATATATTTAAAATTATCATCAAAGAAATTAAAAATTGGGACTCAATATAAATAGCTATAATTAAATTTATCAAAATCTCGACGTTGTATCATTAAATAATCTAATTTATCTTGAAACTGAGTATAATCATACTCACCATCATTTTTATTTATTTCCGTAGGTAACGGTTGCTCGTTATCTTTCTCTGGTTGTAGTGGCACTTTAGCTGAAAATGAACTTATAAAATATTGTGGTTTATTTAATTGATATCTATCTAAATAAACAAATGACACTTTAATACTTTCAAGTTTAGGAATTTCTCAGCCATAAGTAGTCAATATATCTTCAGATGGTTTTGGTTTATAAACACCTTCTCGTTTAAAAAAATCCTTTATAGGATTATTAATACTTTGATTTTCGATTAAAAAGCTTTTTTCAGACATATCATCTGGAAAACGAACACTTTCATCATAAAAAGTTATTCTTCCAGCAGAGCCAAAACTCTCTACATTAAAAAAAGTATTTTTAATGCTAACAAACTCTAATTCACAATTATTGCCACATTGACTGGGGTTTGTAGCTCGTTTTTCTCGTTTCATAAAAAATTGTTCTATATTAGGTTTTGGTGGTTGTTTTGTATCAAAGAACGCTCCTAGCGGTACCAAACTAATAAACATTATAATAAATCAAGAAACAATCTTGTGCATCTCATCTACACCTTAAAACTCTTTTTTATCGCTTTAAAAGCGTCAGAAAATATATAATAATTATGTAGTGGGCATTTGAAATTAACAACTTGCATTTGATGCTCTCTAAAAACTTTATTAAAATAATAACCCCTAATAATTAACTTAATACCAGTTATTAACAAATAAACGATTAATAATCAAAAATACACCTTGAGAACTACATTTTGGAAATCAAACAATATAAAATCTTTAAAAAACTCATCTGTGTTAGTTCGAATTTTTGTTAAAAATATTTAAATTAGAGTAATAAATCTATGAAGTATAATAAAAAAATGTATAAAACCTAAAACACTTTTAAATCATTTAATACTTAATATTTTCTTTAACTTTTTCATTTTTTAACTCCTTAAAATTAAATATATTGTTGATAAAATACAAATCGTTCCTAAAATTTGGAAAATCGGATGTTGAGAAAATAACCTTATCATTGGTTTAAAAAAATCTAAAATTTTAATATTATTTGATAGAACTTTATTAAAATATTCTAAACCCTCACGCACATAGGCTCATAAACCTAAAAAGTCGTTTAAAGCAAAAATAGAAAAAACAGCAACAAGAATAAATAATATTATCAATTTAAACATTTTAAAAACCTACCTTTTTATTCGCCGTCCATGTTGGTCGACTCACGGTCTGTTTTTAGGGCTATTACCACTAAATTTCTTAATTGGACCACTAGATAATTTTTTCTTAGCTCCTCAATTAGCAACTGATTTTTGATATTTTTTACGAAAACCAACTTTTGGTCGTTCAATATGAATACCTAAAATACCACCAATTACAAGATTTATTACAAGCATAATTAGCGGAAAAATAATAATGCGAATATCTGTTCCGGGAATAGTTAAAGTTCAAATTAAATCAAAAACTTTATAAAACATATCGCCAATTAAACTAGCCATTTTTTCTAAGTTTTCCATTTTTTAAAATCCTTTATTTATTTTTCTTCTTCAGATTATTTTTTAACTTAGTAAGTATCTTACTAAATTTTTCCATTTTTAAGTATTCTAATGCTTCAATATCCATTACATTATCATTTCAAAATTTATGTTGATAATTATCATTCAAAGCACGATTACTTAATTCACGCAAGAATGATAAATATTTATTATCGTAAAGATTTAAAATTGACATCGGAATTTTCAATTTAAAGAAATAAATGTCTAATTCCGGAATGCTACGATACTTGATTTTGCGACCTTTTTTATCATTTTTTGCATTAATTAGAGTTAAACGTCATTGTTCGTATTCGCTTACCGATTTAAAAGTACCATAAATAACTTGTAAATAAGGACGAAAGATGCTAACTGGTTTTTTTCTAATGCCAACAATTATTGAATTCGCAATATCACGAACTTTAACTCATATATGTTCGGCTCGTTGTCCGCTTGCTAATACGATATGAGTAAACTGCCGTGCTGAAGCGAAATATTCTTGTAAACCTTGGGCCGCCCTATCATTTTCTTTATAGTCAGTTCCTTCTAAAAATAAGTTGGTTTCATCTCATAACAGCAAATGCTTTTCTTCTAATATCGGATAATTATAATCTAATAAAGACATATGCCCTAATGAAAGCATTTGTTTATCCGTAATCGGAAAAGTAGAAATCGTTTTTCAACCGCTCAATAAGTAAGAAGCTAAAACCATTAAAGCAGTTTTTCCAGTCCCTAAGGCACCAATTACTAAATTTAAAGGCGAATTTAATAAGAAATTAATAAAACTACGACGAGCAAAAAAATGAGAAATTTTAGTATATAAAATATACAAAGCAATTAATAAATAAATAATATCAAATAACATTCTTCAACTTTGGGGATTATAATAATGCAAAATCGCACCATAAAATCACGCAATAATAAATAAAGTGCGATTTAAAGCAACAAAATCATATAATCTTAAATTTATTTTTTTAAAAAATAGCATCACTTAAATCACACTTTCTTTATTTTTATTGCTATCTGCCGGGCATTAATTTTTCAAAAATTTTGAAAGCAATTAAAAATAAACCAATAATCACACTAAGCAAGAAAAATCAATATGTAGCAAAGAAATTAACAACATTTGGCATATTACCGCCAATAATATCGGTTCAAATATTACCAAATGCTTTAATTAATGCTTTTCATAAGTTAGTAACCGCTTGCTCACCAGTAATTGCTACTGGCGGTGTTGTTACATCAAGAAAAGTTTTAAACATATAATCACCCCCTTTCTAAACAAAATATGATTTAACTTTATAAAACAAAATAACCATAAATAAGACGATGAATACTAATACCATTCAAAACGCAATATTTGCTATTAAAAGTCAAGGTAGTTCTTTGGTTAAATCAATTTCTTTACCAGAAACTCACGCCGGAATAGTTGTAATTTGGATAAATAAATCTCAAAAATACAATTTTGTCATTTCTCAATCTAAATCTTTTCAAGCAACTAAAAACATAATAATTACCGCTTAAAAGGTCAAAAGAGTAGAAAAATAATTGCTGAGAAGAGCATTACAATTATTAAAATTGAAAACAAAAATACAACTTGGGGTGGTAAATCGGCAGTTGGATAAATTAATTCAATTAACTCAATAATTATTTTTTTAAACATTTTCTAAACCTACTTTTTAATTTCTTTTTCATCTTGTTCTAATAAATTTCGCTTAAACTTTGCAATAAATATTCGTTGTGAATAAGTAAAATCTTTTGGCAACTGTTTTGCTTAACTACCATATTTCTTGTTATCTTTAAAAAACCGATAAATATTAACTGCAATATAATATGCTAGTAATAATGTTAAAATAGTAAAAAATACTAATCCAAATATACTCATCTTTCTTTTCTCCTTAATTTTCTAATTAATTTATTTTTTTAAACAATTATGTTCAACAAAATCAACACAAAGTCAATTATCACCAACTAAATCAGTTCTAACAGAATCAACTGCAAATTTAGACGCTCAATTTTTTTGTTCTAATCCGGTTTTTTTATTAATAGAATATATAAACTCTTGACAATAATCTTTGCCAGGATCATCCACACTAACTCACATTTTCATTTCTAAAACTCCAAAACTATTTTTTACTACACCAAATAAAATAAATTGCAATAACTTAGTTAAATAACTCAACTCATCCATAACTATAGCAGGCGGAGCATACGCTTTCCGCACTGCTTCACCACTATAAACATCAACCAAGATGGTGTTGTGTGTTTTTTGTGTTTTTACCTCTATTCTTAAGGCACCTTAAAACACCTTTAAAATTAATTTTTAAAATAATTAAAACTTACATCCTTTTTATAGTTCTCTTTTTCAACAATAAAAAAATTTAACAATTCCTGTCCTATAATCAAATTAGACTCGATAAACAAATCGCTTTGAAAATCAAATACCAATAGGATTACTAAATCACGGAATTTCTGGTGCTTTAATAAGAATTGCGTTTTGTGTTTCTTTTAAAAGATATTTTTTAGTATTTAAAAAAATATTTTCAATATTTCTCACATACACACCTTCCGTACAAATATATTTAGTTATATTAAACTAAGTTATATTTAACTTAGTTATCTAACTAAGTTAAATATTTATTTTTTTAAACATTTATGTTTAACAAAATTTGTTAGTAAACTTCGTTTACTAATTAACTTAGTTTATTACTATCAAGGCACAAAAAAATACAAGGCATAACTAAAAATAATAAATATTAATTTAACCTTATATTTCTTGTAATAAATAAATGAGCTCGTATTTATTTATTAATTAAAAGCAAGTTTGTAGAAACCAAAATCTTGTCATATGTATATGGTTTCTACAAAATTAAAAAAATTATATGTAAGGTAACACAGACATTTTAGACCAGTAAGAATGCTCCTCTTAACAATAATTTTTTAAAGGAGGTAGGTATTTTAATTAATAAAATTAAACTAACTTTATTAATTTATTAACTTGTTCGAACAAAAACTAAATTCTATTTAAAAAGTTGTGTTGTAAATATGAGAACACTTTTTAGGTGTGCCAAAAAATGCTTTTTGGTAATTTCCAGCATTTCTCGCACCTAGTTAGCTAACATAACTTAGTTAACATAAAAGAGATAACATAGATTTATTTAGATAGTTAACTATGTTAGCTAACTAGGAAATTGCATATAAGGAAGGATGTATATTATCTTTTTACAAAAAATAAAAAATTATTGATATGAGGAGTTAATAAATAATGACTAACTTAAAAAATTTATTTTTGAATAAAAAATATATTGTTGCTGAAACAACAAATGTGATTTTACTATCAATTACCAATAGTGGTGGTGTTTCTTGAGTTCCTCGAAAACTAGTATACCCATCAATTAAATATGCAAATCAGATGGTGATCGGTATTTTTACAGAAAATGATTATTAAGTTATTAAGTATGATGCCAACGGTGCACACAAAATTACAACCATTAAGGGGCAAGAAATTATTAATTTGTATGAAGAAGTGAAAATTAAAAATCGACAAAAATTTTTAGAAAATATTAAAAAATCTGAACTTGATAAAGATATTAATTTTAATTATATTATTCCCGAATGACTAAAAGAAACTGATTTAAATTAGATTAAATCTTGCACAAGTACGAGATGTCTAAAAAATATTGTTATGTTATATATTCTTGCGAAACTAATGAGTTAGTCGGTGTTTATGATAATGTTGCTGAAATTGTAGAACGCTATTATGGGTTTTCGCGTAATGACCCTAATTTTAAAAGAAAAGTACACTCATTAGAAACTGTAATTTATTACAAGAAAAAAGCCGTTCGTCCGCGGAAATGAATTATTTATAAAGAAATAATTGAGGAAGATTAATTAATGGAAAATAAACATTTTTATTGACTTAAAGCATTACGCCAAAAATGTTCTTATAAAGAATTAATTACAGCGTTAAAAGCAATTAATTGTCAATTGAAAGAAAAATCATTGCAATGTTAGTTTAAAAGAATAGAAAATTATTGTAAGCGGAAAACTAAAAAAAACTTATGATTATCAAAATTGCTTTGTGCCACAAGCAAAATGAACTAAAAAACAAGAATTAAAAATAGAGAATGACAAATTAAAAATAATTAAGAAAGGAATTGATAGTTAATTATGTTAAATTCTAATTTATTAAATAAAATTAATGTTAATGATAAATGATACACACAGAAATATGTGATTAAATCAATTTTAGAATTTTTAAAACCTAATAGTACTATTTTATGCCCTTTTGATAAAATTGATAGTGAATTTGTATGTGTTTTAGAAAAAAATGGGCATAAAGTTTGAAATAGTCATATTGAAGATGGAATTGACTTCTTTAATTACATTAAAAGTGATGTGGATAGATATGATTATATTATTTCTAACCCTCCATTTAGTAAAAGAAAGCAAGTAATAGAACATTTATTTAATTTAGGTAAACCGTTTGCGATGTTAATACCATTAGTAAGTATTGCATTAAAACCAATTAGAGAAAAAATAGATCAGTGTGAGTTATTAGTTTTTAATAAAAGAATAAAGTTTATTGCTTATAATGGTATAGTTTGCAAAAATCCACCAAGTGAAACTGCTTATATTTGTCATAATGTTTTGCCTAAACAAATTGTTTATAGAAAATTAAAGGAATTAAAAAATGAAAACATGATTTAATGTGGATGAATCAGATAAAGATTATTGTCAAAAGTTTATATATTCTATTAATAAAAAAACTGAATTAGAACAAAAAATGTAGTTGTCATAGGGTAATTATTTAGTTTATGAATTATATAATTGGTATTGATCCCGCAGGAATCGGTTCTACTGGTATTGTTGTTTGGAATTTTGAAAATTCATGCATTGAATTTAACGAAACAATAATTTCTGAAAGCGTTGAACAAGCAATTTTTAAAATTAAAAAATTATTTGATAATTTTAAAAGAATAGAAAATTTTAAGCCAGTGTTTATTATTGAAAATTTTTTCTTAACTAAAGGTAGAACGATTACCAATCCTTTAGCAACCTCAGAGCTTATCGGAGCAATAATCAGTCTTTTAAGGTTTAAATATCATTGGCACTTTCTTAGACAAGAGCCTTCTAAAAAGAAAGGATTTTTTTACAAAGGAAACTTAAAACTTACCAAACACGAGCACGATGCGTGAAAGCATATTCAATACTTTTTGGGTAATGAGGTAAAACAAAATGTTAAAAGCACTAAAAATTAAAAAAGAAAATGAAGTAATTAATTATGTTAATTTTGTAAATTTGACAGTTATTTTAAAAGATATTCCCAAAATCACAGAATTTAAGCAAAAAATAGCTATTAGTAGTGTTGTTATTAAAGTTGTTAATGTTCAAGTTAGTTGGGAGAGTCTTAACTACACAACGCTCTCTATTTATGAAGAAAAGTTGCAAAAAGAATTCTTAAAATTAAAAGAACACGATATTATTTTAATTGAGGGAAAATTACACAATCGTTATTATCCAAATAAGACCACCCACAAAACATTTTTTAGCATTGAGGTTGAAAAATTTAAAAAAATTGGAAAAAAAAGAAAAAATAAATAGCTAAAAACTCAATAATTAGAAAAACTCAATAATTAGAATATCAAATGAGTTTTTTATTTGAAAAAGGAGTACACACCAAATGAAAATTAGAGATAAAAAAATCGTCTTTATTGGTGAAGACGGACAACCCGAAAAAAATGCTGATGGAACTTTTAAGGTGAAAAATTTATATCGTGGCTTCACTGAGCAAAATGACTATACTGCTAATTTTCAGGAAAAAGCAAAAAATCTGTTACAAAGAGAAACGGATGCACTAAAAAAACTTGCCGACAAAGAAAAAGAATATTTAACTTTTAAAAAAGAACAAGAAATTAATAAATTAATTCAAGATGCTAATATTGATAATCAATTTATTAATTTTGTGAAAAACTCAATTAATTTTGAAAATGATATTGAAGTAATTAAAAATGATATTAATAATTTTGTGGCCACGATGCCAAAAATTAAACACACATTAGACACAGGAGGCGCTCCAAATAAGGCTGATGATAAAAATACTAACCCTTCTAACTCAGAAGAAATAATTTTTTCATCAGATGCTTTAACCCCTCAGGAGTTAATGTTTAAAAGAAAGGAAGATAAATAATAATGGCATTTTTTATTAATGTTGACCAATTAAGAACATTGGTTTCAAGCAAATGAAGACCCGAATTTCCACGAACAGGAAGTTTAATTCACCAACTTTTTGCAAATGAAATAGCTTTTACCGAATTTGAATATGGTGAGAAAGTAGTTATTCCGCTTGCAACGGACGGAGTTATTAATAGAACATGAGACCCAAATACTGGTTCCAAATCTAACTATGCAACGAGAAAAAAAATAGAAGCTACTTTGGACAAGGTAATTGATATTCAAGAACGCATAGGACGTTTAGGGAGTAAAGCAGTAGGTCCCAAATTCATTGAAAGTAAGATTATTCGTCTTCGCCAACAAATGGCTGAAATTTATGACAAATACGATGCTGAACAATTAGTGGCTGGTGGTACAGCAATTGCAACCGCAAAACCGATTACTAAAAACACAATTCTTGAAGAAATGGCAAAAATGCGAATTGCTGTTGTCAATTCTGAAAATGAGTGGACAAGTGGCTTCTTGCTCGCGACGGCTGATGTAGTGACCGAAGCTACTTATGCGAAATTGGTAACCGCTTCTCCTGATGGCGTGCTAGGCATGGTTAACGGAGTTGTCGTTGTTGTTAATGGTTGTATAACTATTGAAGTACCCAAATCTCGCTTGCCCGAGAATGTTAATATGATATGAGTTAATACTTTGGCATATGCGACATTTACAGGTATTAATTTGCCTATGGATGTAGGTATGTATACAGATGAAAAATATATGGGGCAAGTTTATATCGCTGAACGAGAATTTTTTACTGGTAAAGTTGCTTTAGCCAAAATGGTTCATTATCATAAATCAACACCAGACCCAGATGGAGACCAAGGTCAAAAAGATGATTAAAAAGGAAATTAGGCTATAGATAGGTAGCCTTTTTTAAATTTTGCCCATTGGAACTAATATAACTGCTTTGCAGTTGAGAGTTATTAAAACTACGCGAATGCCCCGAAAACAAGAAAATGATTTTTTACTGGAATTATTAAAATTTGTAGGTATGCAAGTCATTGGTATTTTATTAGCAAAATTTACTGCCGGTTTGTCGCTAAAATTCTCTCTAAGTGCTGGATTATCAAATTTAACATCCCAATTAATTGCTTCAAGTGTGCGTGTTGTAACTGATTTTACAATTAATCAAGTATATGATATTTATAAAGAACAAAGTAATACAATAAGCACTTTACTTAATTTAACGCCAGCTATTGGTGAAATTAGTAAGATGTCAAGAGCTTATAAAACAACAAAGTTTTTTAATCTAGCGAAAGAAAATAAAATTATTAATCACTTAGGAATAACAACGACTAATAATTTAGAGCAGGTTATTTCGCAGGTTTATAATAAAAAAATTATTCTTGACAAATATAAAACTTGATTTGACTATACTAAAAAACCAACTAAAGAAACTATGCTTAATCATTTAGGATTTTTGGCACGAAAACAATTTGTTAAGAATTATAAAAGTGCAAATGTAACAACATTAGGTCAACTTTTGGAAATGGAAACATTACTAAGAAAAATTAATCCTAATCTTGTAACTAAAACAAGGATATTTAAAGAAAAATGAGGTAATCAATTTTTAAATCGTTATGGAACAAACATTAATGAAATTTCAAAAATGCCAACGGAAAACTGATTTAATTTAATTACCCAAATGCAAAAATCAGGAATGCGTCAAGGTACATTATTATCACTAAACTTTACGAGCAGAAAATTTTTTTCGTTCTCAATTTCTTAAAAGATTTAATAAAATTATGGAAAAATCAAAAAAATTACAAAAATTGTCGCCAACACATCAAATTTAAAAAGGTTTAAATAAACTGTTTGAGCCTGTAAGAAAAACGATTAAAGAGATAGAATTAAAGACTACAACCAAAATTCAAGAATATACAAATTTTAAGAACATTGTTTCAAGAGTGCAAAAGAAAATAATTGCCGATGGCACTTTATTGCCATTAATATCTGATGTCTTTTTTGCAGTCAAAGTTAAACCAACAGGAATACTAACAGATATTGCAATTACAATTTACTACCAAAATCCTGAATATCGACCAATAGGACCAATAATTACTACCCCTTTAAAATTACAACAATTAATAACTGCATCTAGTCCTTTTAAATTTTATATGTATGAAAGTGGTTGATCAATTGGTTGAGGTAAAACTAAAGGTAATATATTATCTTTAATGCCATTTTTACCAGCAAATGTTCAAGAATTTTACATCAATAGCATAAAGTTATATCGAGTTTTAACTCCGCTTTTAAAAATAACTTATGACCGTTATAAAGAAGGAAATTTATTTAAAATTAAAGAAAATTTTAATCAAGTTTTTAATAAAGACAACTATGTTAATTGAGCCATTGATAGTGTTTTGGGTAAGGGAATTGTTGGACGAAATGTTAAAAACCGCATTGTTAGACCACTTGTTAAAAACAAAAATATTAATTTGAAAATTAATGCTAAAAATATAATCCAAAAACAAATAACTAAAAAAATTACTACTATCAATAAAAAACTAAATCGGAAGTGATAAAAAATGCTCTTAAAAGAACTTTGACCAAATATAACCATTAATGGTTATCATACTATCAAACCACTTACCGGAACCTTAGATGCTATACCTTCTAAATATAAAGATTTAAATTTTGCTAATTTTGATGATTGATTTAAAACTTTCGCTTTAAGATCTCAAAATGATTGCAACATGTATCTTGACTTTATCTTTAACAAGTGAGAATTTACTACTTTTCCTGATGAAATTAAAGAAACCGTAATGGACATGATTTATATTTTGATTGAGCATTGAGTGTTTAACGGAGTACCAGTTGAATTATTTGTTGATGCAACAAATAATTTGAATACTTCTAATACAAGTTATATTGCCTCTACTCTAGCAAATAACACTCAAGATATGATCCCACAAAGAGTTAAAGCATTAGCTAATTTTACAGAATTAAAAAATTTCTTAATTCCTTATAATGATGAAAATACAGTTGATGCTAATATGATTGATTTAGGTTTGTATTACAGTAAATTTGTTGTTGATAAGTTATTAGAAAAAGAAAAAAATGAACGAATTGATGCTGATAATAAAGAAAAAAATGAACGAAATGATGCTGATAATAAACTGCTAAATCACCTCCTACTTGTTCAAGAAAGTAATAATCGTTTTACTTTACAAAAACAATTAAAATTTTTTCAAAGTCGCTGCCAGGATTACACATGCCCCCAAAATCCTAATCTTAGAGGTCCTGTAACTAATTTAGTTATTGAAGAATATGCAAATTCTGATTATGAACATGAAACAGAAACTTTAACGGTGTCTTTCCCAAAGCAGATTGGTACTTTACCACCAAATGTTTTACAACCTAATCCTCAAGAGGGCGATTATACGCATGCTACAACTGCTGATTTTTCGGCAAAATTACAAAAACAAATTAATATACTAACAAATAATTTTAAATTATTGCAAAATTCTTTTATTGGTACAATTGTTTGATTTAGCAGTAAAAAGAAAATTGAAAACGGTTGATTTGCTCTTCAAGATAAAGCATATACAATCATTCTTGCTGGTGGGGATGAACTTGTAACTCCATCTTTAGGTGAAGGAGATTTTATTAGACATAATCCCAATAAATTACTTCAACAACAAAAAGCCTCTGTTGAGAGCCATAACCATAAAATTTGAGTAGATAGTTATATGGCGAACATTAAAAATTCTAACTTTTATCACAA
Organism: Spiroplasma endosymbiont of 'Nebria riversi'; assembly: GCF_018831625.1. Taxonomy (GTDB): domain Bacteria; phylum Bacillota_I; class Bacilli_A; order Mycoplasmatales; family Nriv7; genus Nriv7. The sequence goes on along the minus strand of NZ_CP065193.1, from coordinate 3,970 downwards.
TATCAAATTTAAAGCTGCAAAAGAGATGACAGCTATTCTTGATTTACAATGGATTAATGTGACAACCCGTAATGAACCTGCCAATTTAAATAATAATAATCTCGGATATGCAGCTTTTAAAGTTCGAAGATATTTTGCGGAAGATGGAGATTGAGTTCCTGGTTATTCTTTTAATTTTAATTTTGACGCCAAAACACAAGAATATGGCGAAAATGAAACTCGCCCACGAAATACTAGTTTAATGGCACATATTTATGTTGGGTTAGGTGCAAGAGTTAAATAAATTAGATATTAAAAAAGGAGAAAGTATTATATGAATTCAGAAACAGTAGCAAGTATTTTTACAGCAATTATTGGTGGTTTGGGTGGAACGGCCGGCATTACAGGAATAATCTCAGCTTTAAAAACAAAAAAGGAGGCGAAAAAAATGGAGCAAGAAAATAAAGAAGCGTTAAATAAAATTGATACCAAATTAATGATTATAAATAATAAGATTGATATGGTTATTGCTATCAAAAATAATAACGCTAATAAAAAAGAAATTAATATTAATAAACCAAAACGAGGAGTTAAAAATAATGCCTAAAAAATTATTTTGATTAAAAATGTTAATTTACTTTTTAAACTTTATTACTTTAGGACTTGTACCTTGGGAAAATTAATTTCTGAAAAAATTGAAATTTTAAAAAAACAAGTTAAAGAATTGGAAAATAAATAATGCCATTACGGTTACTAAAAAATGATTTAGTGACAAAGATGATAATGTTTTAGTTAAAAAACGCGAAATGGAAAAATCAATTTTACGAATGTATGGTTTTGCCCCTTTTGGTCATGAAGATTATTATAAATCGTATGTGTCCGACACTATAGCTAATGCATTAACTCCTAAGAAATTGGGAATTAATATTAGTCAACAAGATTTATCACCAAAAATAATAGCATGACTTTATAAAAACGATTTTCAAAGTAAAAACTGGATTAATGAGAAACGAGCTAGTGATATTGGTGTTTCAGCATTTCTAATTTTTTTAAATCAAGGAATTATGAACTTTCAAACCATACGAGTAGCAGAGCGGGAATATGATGTGTTGGGAAATTTAATTCAATGTACAATTTTTTACGACGACTATAAGAAAAATAATCTTAATTTACGCATGTACGAAACTTACCAATTAGAAAACAGCAAAATAAAAATTACGCGTGAAATTTATGAACTAAGCACTAAAAAAACTGTTGACAATAATGGCACATCCAAATTGGAACAAACAATAATAAAAGTTAATGATTTTGAAAAAACAACGCAATAATGAAAAATTAAATATTAAACAAGTTTTAGAAATTAACTACATACCAATTGCAATTTTTCTAACTTACCAAGTGAGCGTGCTGACATCGCTGGTGTTGAAGATAAATTGAAAGCTTTAGATATTTTTTATGAACAAAGTATTCTAGATGCGATTTTAAACGCCACAAGGTTTCTTATTAATACGAATTCACTTGTTGGTAATGTTCAAAAAAATGTAAATAAGATTATTGATGATTTTATTAAAAATCATGTTTTAGTCATGAATTATGATCAAGCCCAAAATCCAATACCCTTTTCTACTATTAACGGTCAATTTAGAGGGAAAGAATTAACTTATTTATATGATTGAAATGTGACCGAGATTAATAAACGGATCGGGATGCATGTACCCGCAATCATAAAGGGGCCCAACAAAACTCGCCAAGAAAGTTCGGCGGTTAATATTCAAACTAACAATATGCTTGAGCAAAAATATTATTAAGAGAAGAAGACCATTCAAATTTTATTTACTTTCTAATTAAATTTGACCGCGACTTGAATGGTAACGGTTTTATTTCGAAAGAACTTGAAAAAATGACAATCAAAGTCAATTTGAATGTAACAACCACAATTGGTAAAGAAATTAATAATATTGATATGAAAGGACAATAAAATTGCGGATTGAAAGACTAAACCAAATCAAGAAAATGAAACAAAATATCGTGATTATGCAATTGATAATACTCCACTGGACTTTGCAAATTACACCGAACAATCAGACCCTGACTTACATACAATTTATAACGAAACAAGAAAACGCGAATTATATATTTATCCTTTAAACAACCTTATTAAAAACGCAAATAAACCTAATTTATACACTTTTCTCCAAATGTTGTTAAAATTTTATATATTGACCATATAGAAGTTAAAAAAAACGATTGCTTATGAAGTTAGTGACTTTAATTTAGAATTAGATGTTTGCAACGCTACTAATATTCAAGATAACAGTGTTGAATATACTATGGTCGATGCTAAGACTATAATTTTTCAGATGAAAGTTTATACGGCAAATTTAATCTTCATGTTGTTTCTATTGGTGAACGGCAAACGAAAATAATTTGGATGAATTGTATATTATAAATTCTTACACCGAACGCTATGCCCCAAAATCAATTAAGTAACCAAGGAAACGGTTTTGGTACGGGCGCAAGATTTTAAAGTTCGTGGTTCTAATCCCGTTATCGTGCGTATTCAAAAACAATTGCCTGAAGATACAAAGGTTAAAGCAATTACTATTAAATTTCCACGGCAAGCTTTATTTGGAAATATTAAATTAATTGGTGAAGTAAACGGTGTGGAAGGTTATCCGCGATTATTTATAGAAAATGACAAGGTTATGTTACCAATGCTATCAATGCCGATTGAAACTGAACAAAAGTTAGAATATTACAACAATGAAGTCTAGCCAAGTTTTAGCATGAGAAAAAAGCAAAATGTTTTTAATGAGAAAAGTGCTTTAGATTTGATTACGGTTGGTGGCGGAACAGAATCAAGAAAAAAAGTTTTATTGATGCAAGAGTAACATCAATGAATATTACTAGAATACACAAAAATATCAGAGTGTACCTCTTGGTTGTCTACCGGTAGATTTATTAAAAGAAAATATTATTTTAAATGAAACAATCACTTTACCCGGTGCTATTGGCGGGCTTGAGCCAAGTTGTCTAGATTCTACCTCATAAATTTAACTAAAGATTATGATAGAGTGGAATTAGAATTTAAAGAAATTTTTTAAAATTGATAGCTTACAAAAAGTATTATTAGACATGTTAGATTATACTTATAACTATCGCACTAATTTTGAACATGCAACATATATTAAAAGATACTAATCAACCTATAATGATATTGCAAATTGAAAGAAAATAAATTTGTTGGTCAAAAACCCGAATTTTTATTACTAATCTTTTTGAGTACTGAAAATTTGAAAATCCAAAATTATAAAGCACCCATCGGCACAAATATTTAAACAAATTATTTGATGCTTTCTGAATATATCTTTCTGAATTGTCAATAATATGGGCTTAAATGATGATTACAAACTATTATACCTTATTATTTTGAGCTTATTTCAGTTCCGTTGCTTGATGATGGATATTATAAATTCAAAGATGTAGAAGTTGTTTTAAAATCAGAGTACTTTAATTTTGATAATAATAATATTCAATTAGTTAATAACGATATATCGCAAATCAAATTATTTAAATTGAATAGTAACCAGTTTAATTGACTACCATTAATTAATAATTAGAACCAAACGACACCCCTAGTTTACTGCCAAAAGATATAAAATTAGCAGATGGAAATTACGGTAAAAATTTTGTTAAATTGCATTGTTGAAAAAACAAAATTAAATAGTGTTATGAGCATCTATGGAAAAGGATTAGAGACGTTATTAAGTACTTTTAGGTGATTTGAAGAAATAAATAAACTTGAGATTACTAAGCAATGTAAATTTTTTTAGAAAAAGAAATAAGTAATTTTAAGCGATTTGAATTTTCTGCTATTTTGGAAAAGGAAAATATAATTTCGAAATTGAAACAAATCACACATTAATTTTAAAATGGATAATATATTCTTATTTAATGATAAAATGACTTCTTATGTTAATTAGAATTATAA